>JAXLUA010000002.1:0-602806 GCA_046329805.1 Chitinophagales bacterium | reverse complement strand
TATTTCTGAAACTTCTAATAATGCTTCCGGTGCCCCTTTTGCTGCAATTATCCGTTTTCCGTCTTTGTTTTTGTATAGATGCGTCATCATGGGTGGTTTTCCACTCAATGGATATTCATGAAACATCGTAAATAAATTTCTTTCGTCTGTAGTAAAATAATGTGAATAGCTATGGTGAATGGCAATTTCCATTGGGTCAAACGGAATAGGTTCACTTGCCCACATTGCCATTGAAATTAGATCGATTGCTTCATGGTTAACGGTACTGTCGGATAATATTGAAATGCGATTGGAGGCAGGGGTGTAAATTTTAGCAATGTTCATTTTATTTTGCGTGATAGTTCCGGTTTTATCGGTGCAAATAATTGTAGCACTGCCCAGTGCTTCTACGGTTTTCATCTGTTTTACTACGATTCCCATTTTCATTAAACGCCAAGCGCCCAATGCCATAAAAGTGGTAAACGCAACCGGTATTTCTTCGGGTAAAATGCTCATAGCTAACGTAAGCGAATTGGTCAAACTTTCTAAAAATGAATGCGTGTGCATAAAGTTGAATACCCAAACAATACAAAATACGATGATGCCGGTAATAGCCATTATGCGTACAAATCCGTTTATTTGTTTTTCAAGTGGTGTTGCTTCCTCTTGTATCGTTTCTATGCTCGTGCCTATTTTTCCAAGTTGGGTTTGATTGCCAATGGCAGTAACGCTGGCAATGGCACGACCACTAACGACAAGTGTACCGCTAAATAAATGTGACGCTTCGGAGGTACTATCTTTGGATACAGCAAAGGATTCTCCGGTTAGCACAGATTCATTGACAGAAAAGTCGTTCGATGTTAAAATCGTAGCATCAGCCGGAATTAAATCGCCTTCTTCTACAAGAATACAATCGCCGAGTACGATGTCGTTACTGTTTATGGAAATCATTAGCCCGTTCCGAATTACCTTACAAGTGGGTTTAATGTATTCTTTTAGTTTAGTTAGTGCATTTTTGCTTCTCGCTTCTTGAAATAGCGAAATTGCAGCGACCAATAGAATGGAAATAGCAAGAAATATTCCATCGCTGTAATTTCCTGTGATAAAATAAATGGAAGAGGCTATAAATAGTAAAATAACCATTGGCTCTTTTAAAATATTTTTTAAAGAATGCAGAAATCCATTTTCCTTTTCGTAACGATAATGATTAGTTCCATTTTTTATTCGAGAAGAAAGTACTTCAGCATCTGATAAGCCATTAATTCCGTAAGTTTCGCTATTCATAGTATAGTCTTAAATATAGCATTTTATTTTTTTCAAAAGTATTTACGTAGTATTCCGATTGTTTTTAAAAATAAATTATAAATTATTGACCTGATTTACCTGTTATGTAGTATATAATTGTAATCTTCACTATTTGTTTTGTATGAAAAATCCAAAAACTATTTTGAAAATTCAGTAATTTCAAAATATTAATCAATATTAATGAGATCTGTATTTTGTGTTTTTATCTTTTGCTTTACATATTATAGTGTAATATCTTCAGAAGCAGCTAATTTAATTTATAATAGTGATAATAATAATTCAAATGTAGAAAATTTACAAAGACTATTCCCTAAAGATACGGTTAGCATCTTTATAAAAAATTATACAACAGATTCACTTAAAAGATTAATAGTGAATAGAATCCATTTGGCAGAAAGTTTTATCAACATATATACTTATGATTTAAGTGACGATCTATTGCCGATTGAAATAAAGTTAGTTGCTGAGCACTTTGGGTTAAATATTCCACTTCACCAAATGCCAAAACGAAGCTCCTTTCTTAATTTTTACCATCTGTATGGTAAATTCTATGGTAAAGATTCTGCGAAAATTGGTAAAATAATAAAAAATGCAATTAACCATAAAATAAATATAACGGATTCAATTCGAAATAAAATTCGAAATAATTATACACAACTAACAATAGCAGGATTTTGCAACAAAATATCGATTGATAATGATATTTATGATTCAATTTATAACGAATTTAAACTTCAGGAAATAGATGATAAATTACACACTTATTGGCTGTTTTCTGAAATAAATAGGAATAGCATGGATACCATAAACGTTTCATTAAAATATCAAAAATTTATGTTCGATTCATTGTATAAACATAATAATTTGGCGGATTTTTATAAAGAGGCACAGACATTAAATAAAAAAACACTAGTACAAAACGATAGTGAATATTATTCGAATATTACGTATTTTAAACATCATTTTAATCCCAATAGATTATTAGCGTATGCATTATATGGAAATGATATAAATCTTGAGAGTTATTCTGAAAATTTGATGTACCTGTTGGATGCACAGCAGACAGATGGAAGTTGGGCAATGTCTAAAATATTCAACTATAGAGACAAAGATTTGACAGCATCTTTTTACGGTATGTGGGCTTTGTGCGAGTATTGGCTTAAATTATCTATGAGCAAAAAATAGGGTTATGGTATATCTGAATTTACTATTTTCGTAACTAATATATACTCAGAGATTAAACACAATAATTAAATAAGATATTCTACCTCCTTATCAATATTTGAAATATAAAACACTAAGAATTTAAATAACCACGTATTGTAATTATATGGCAAAAAATAGAAAGTTCCATACTGCATCCACTAAAATACAGCAAGGACATAGATTGAGCATAAAACCAAACACAGGGAAGGAGGAACTTAGAATTGTAAATACAATATCAGCTATTATTTTAGGGATTTGTGCTGTAGTATTGTATGGATGGACAGCTAAGTTTGGTTGGGGATTAGATGATGTCCCATATATAGTTAATCCAATGCAAAAAATAGAGAATAATTGGCATGGAATAAGTACATTGCTTAATGAAAGATTTGGTTATTACGATTACAGACCGGTAGTCTTTATATCATTTTGGATAGAAAGCAAAATATTTAATGGACTTAACCCCAATACCAGTCATCTTGTAAATGCTTTTATATACGGATTTTTGTCAATTCAAATCTTTAGGTTTATTCTTCTTGCAAATTTTTATGAGAACAAAAATAAATTAACTGCTCTGGCATTGTTAACTACACTTTTATTTATTATTCATCCATCCCATGTAAGTGTGGTAGCCAATATAAAAAGTAGGGATAATTTATTGAGTATGCTGTTCGGTATTACAGCAACAATACAATTCTTATATTTTTTTAAGGATAAACAATGGTGGAGATTGTCGTTTGCTATTTTATTTGCAGGTATAGCATTACTGTCTAAAAGAGATGCCTATTCCTTTCTACTTTTCCCTTGGCTGTATTACGCTATATACGTAATGAAAATAGAAAATTTAAAAAATAATTTCGATAAAAAACAATTAAAATTACTATTAGGACTGTTTATAGGTTCATTAATATCTGTTTTTTTTGCAGATGTAATTAAAGGAATATTTGCATCAAAACCGAATGAATTAATAATGTATTATAATGACTCTCCTCTGGTAAGTCACGATACATTAATAAATAGACTGTCATTCTCCCTTACTACATTACTATATTATTTAAAATTTATGGTAATTCCCTATGGGTACTATTTTTATTTCGGTTATAATCAAATACCGCTTACTGTCCTATGGAATCCACTTAATATTTTATCTTTTGTTGTTTATTTTTCATTATTCATACTTGCTCTTAAGTGGTATAAAAAAGATAAGATATATTTATTTTCAATTTTGTTTTATTTGCTATCAATTGCCTATGCTGCCAACCTTTTCGTTATAGTCTCCGGCATTGTAATGGATAGATATAGCTTTATCGCATCTTTTGGCTTTTTATTAGGCGTATCTGCTCTAATAATAAATATTTCAACAAACCAAAGCTGGCGTATTGTTTATGATTGGAAATTAACGCCTTTGTATGTTATTTTAATATTTTTTACAATACATAGAACAGCAGCTTGGAAAGATGTAAGTACGCTATTTCATACAGATATTCCTGCGCTTAAAAATTCTGCACAAGCACAAGCAATGATAGGTGGTATATATATCAATTCTGCTCTTTTTGATAATTTAACTACTCAAGATAAAGATCATAATATGAAATTGGGAGAAGAATTTATTGATAAAGCATTGCAAATAAATATCAAAAATAAGTTCGCTTTAGAATCAAAAGGTATATGTAGGATACATTTTTCTGATGATAGACATGCAATACCTTATTTGAAAAGTGCAATGTTAGCTGATTCAAATGCAGTAGGACCAATTAATTATTTAGGAATTGCATACAGAAACGTATCTCAGGTAGATACAGCATTATATTATTTCGGAATTGCAATGAACAAAGATCAATTATTCTCGTACCCTGCTAATAATTATATACAGATGTTATTGTTAAAGCAAAGAATAAATGCTGTTGATAGTGTATTGCAAATACTACAAAAAAGATTTCCAAATGACGTGCAATTATATAATAAGGCAACTTATTGGCAAACGCAGAGACTCTGGAAATAATTAAATGCTTCTTGAATTTATCACCTGAACTAATTTTTTATTTTTTACACATATTATTACGCTATTAAATAATATAAATTAATATTCTAATCACATACAGTATTATTTTTCCAAAGTACAACTGATAAATGTTAAATAGCCTAAAGGGTATAAATAAGATTAAATTGTGGTTGCATTATTGTAATTAAAATATTAAATTGCAATCAAAATAAACTATGATTAAAATTTACACTTCACTTTTTTGCGTACCTCTACTATTCAGGATTTTATTCATTTGTTTATATAACGTATAACCAATATTGTTAATAATTAATAGTTACAACTATGAAAAAACATGTACAATTATTCTTTTTTTTCGCAATGTTATTTTTTCAAACATTGGCGCAAAACGTAAACATTACGACCAAAGTAGATGGCTTTCGGCACAATTGGGATTGCTGTAACGATGGTGCCGCAGTAGGCTGTGTCTTCTCAAATTATCCCGATCCTCGTTATATTGTATGGGTGGGATATAATGGAAGCAGTTTTGTAAATTATACAGCAACACCCGGACTATATTCAGGATGTTCCAATACGTATGGAGCGGATAATGTACCGTGCAGCACTTGGAATCCCGGTGTTATATCCGGCGCCTCTTTTGCCAATGTGCCTGCTACTTCTGTAAATGTAGATATGCAAAGTTGGGAATCTGACGGATGCGGTAGTAATTGCGTATCAAACGGACCTTCAGGCAATCCTTTTGATGCTTGTTTTTATAATGCAGATGATACCCGTTGCGGGCGGCTACGTATCGGTGATATAGATTTTACAGCACTAGCACCTTGTCAAGACAATACTTATACCGGTCAATTCACTTCGGGGAGTTTCTTATCTATGACCGGACGTTGCTCAGATAATGGAGGAGCAGGCTACGGAATTGATAAATTTATAATTAATTGGAATTTTGCATCTGCACCTACAGTAACAGTTCAGCCTGATGCTCCTGCACAAGGCGGTGCCTTGAGAGAAGTGTGCCCCGGTGTTTCTGTTAATTTCAACGTGCAAAATAATAAGTTTGGTACTGGTAATTGGACATTGGCTCGTTGGGTAAAATGGCAATCAGCACCAGCACCCGGAGGTCCATGGACAGATATTCCCGGTACTCTAAATGCCACTGTTAATACAGCTACTTCGTTCTTTTAAGGGTTTACTGCTGCTACTCCAGGTACTACCTATTATAGAGCTGCATTAAGTTCTGATTGTTCAAATATTTTTTCTGCTGGATTAACTACCTATTCCAATACGGTACAAGTATTAATACATAATGCTTCTGATGCTTTTTGTTCTGCCATTTCCTGTGATATAGCATACGTAGATCCAACTATTGTTTCAGAAACAGGAGCAACAGGTACACCTGCAAATCCACTAAAATATATTTCAACTGCAGTAGCATCTGGCTCAAAATATGTTAGAGTTGCAAAATGCGCTAGCGGTTGTACTGATGTTAATGTAGTACAATTATTGGATGGAGTTGTTGTAGAAGGAGGATATGTGCGAAGCGGTACCTTTGGTGAACTTTGGACTAAGTCTTCAGCAGCTACAGACAAAACCATTATTACTTTTAGTGGACAAGAAAATGCCCCTGGAGGTAATAATGCATTACGCCATATTGCTGCATTTAAATCTGACGCAAAAAAGAATTGGACAATAAAAGATTTAGATATTGTTACAGCAAATCCTCCTGCCGGAGTTTATGCAAATGATGGAAGGGGAATGAGTAATTATGGTATTTTAATCATCAACAACTCTTCTAATTACAATATAGTACGTTGTAATATAACTACGGGTAATGGTGGAGCAGGTAATAATGGTGCAACGAACAGTAGTCCTGGTGGTGGTGCAGGTGGTTCCGGTGGCGGCGGTGGCTCTAACGGAAATTCAGGAACTTGTAGTACATCTAATAATGTTGCTGCAGGTACGGCCGGTGGCGGTGGTACCGGAGCTGCTGCTGCTATTAATACTACAAATACCGGAGCACAAGGTACAGCCGGCGGCGGTGGAGCTGGGTATGGTACAGATGACGGTAGCTGTGTAGTTAGTTGTGCAAATACAAATGGAAATGATGGGAGTAGTGGTGGTACCGGAGGTATAGGTGGCTCTTGGGCGGTGAATAACCGTCCGGCTGCAGCAGGTATAATTAGTAGTCCGTATTACACACCATCTGCAAATGCAGAAAACGGTGGGAATGGCGGCGGTGGCGGCGGTGGTGGTGGTGGTAGTGGCTCCCGAGGTGGAAAGGTGGCATGTATAAATTGTGATGGTTTCACTGGAGGAGGTGGCGGTACCGGTGGTGCTGGCGGCGCCGGTGGTGCTGGCGGCTATGGCGGTGGCGGAAGTTTTGCAATCTGGCGTAATAATTCTAATTCCAGTGCAAATGTACAGGACGTAAATATTATACTTGGTGTAGGTGGTGCAGGTGGTAATGGTGCAGCCGGAAGACCAGGTGCAGCTGGTGACGGTGGTGCAAGTGGCACATGTAATGGATGTGTAAATAAGCGTTGCTCGGGCTCAGGTGGAAGCGGTGGTACAGGAGGTGCCGGTGGACGAGGCAGAGATGGCGCAAACGGGCCAGCAGCTAAAGTCATTATTGATGGAGTTGCTTCTGCCCCAAGTACAGCCATAAATTATTTTTCTACGGTTACTATAGATAATTTCAGCCAACGTAGTAATCTGTCGGGAAAAATGTGTAATAATTCTGAAATAGAATTGACTAAAACTTCAGGTACGTGGGTATTACCGGCTGGGTTATCTTTTGTAAATGATTATACAAATGTCTCAACTTCATTTACGACAGCAAGCCCATCTATAAAGGTAACTACTAATAATACGAACACATTTTATGATATTAACAATGGTACGTTATTAACTAAATTTTTATATGTAGCGACTGATAATCGTAATTTGCCAAGTATTAATTTGAGTAGCTCTTATATTTGTAAGGGTAGTAATTTGACTATTTCCTCAACAAATAACTATGATTTGAGTAATATTATGCAAACAGAATATGTGGTATTTGCAAATGGTTCTACCGCTGCTACTCCATATTCTGGTGGGTCGTATAATTCTTCTGCAGCAAGTTATACTACACCAAATTTTAATTTTACCGGAAAATATTGGGTACGCTATCGCGAACGTCATAATTGTTGCGGTTGGTCACGTCCGGTATTCACATCATTTGATGTTATAGATGTACCGAATGCGCCGGCAGCTATCAATATAGTAGGAGGACCTTACTGTTATGATGGTTTGGCAAAGTCATTTACCATAACAATACCGGGTAGTTCATTTGCCTTTTCCGGTTACGATAGCTGGGAACTATACGATGTAGATCCTACTTTTGGTACACCTACTCCAATACAAACAAGTACGAGTGTATCGCCGTCATTTGGGGTAACGCCTACACAAACGACTACCTATTATGTGCGAGGTAAAAATGCTTGTGGCGTTTCTTCTGCACTTAGTGTTACAGCATATATCTCAGCAGACCAAAACTCATTGGGCGTAATTGCTACAGCAACCAGTACAAAAACTTGCGTAGTAAATGATAATCTATGGCATTATTTTAGAAATACCTCGGGGGAAATAATTGCGGCAATAAATAGTAATGGCGAAAACTTAGGAAATGTAACGATGACGGTAACTATTGAAACAGTACCACATGATGGATCATTCTTATCGCCAAAGCATGGAAATGGAGGTATAGGAAATGCAAAAGTATGTTTGGGACAACCGGAGCTTTCTATGCGAAGATGGTACACGATTACACCTACCAATAAAACCCCCGCAACTCCAACATCTGTTAGGTTGTTCTTTACAGACGCTGATTATTTAAATTATAAAACAGATATTACAAATTGGACGTCGTATATTGCTACTAATTATAATTTCTGTTATGGTGCTACAAATTCGGCAGCAGATTTATTAGTATCGAAAGATGAAACTTATGATTTAGTGCCTACTTCTGTGGGCTTAAATTCCGGACCGGGCAGTAGTAATCAGTATGATATATCTGTTCCTTCGTTCTCTACATTCAGATTCCATACCCCAGGAGGTATCAATGCATCTCCGTTGCCGGTAGAGTTAGTATCCTTCACCGGCTGGAATCAGGGTAATGTGAATAAATTGAAATGGGTTACGGCTTCTGAATTAAATACAGCCTATTACGAAATACAACGCAGTGTGGTTTCAGGGGTGTGGGAGGCTATTGGTCAAAAAATGGCCGCCGGTAATTCTAATGCACAGCTTACCTACGATTTTACGGATAATAACCCGGTGATAGGAGATAATTATTATCGTTTGAAAATGGTGGACAAAGACGGTACATTCAAATACAGCAATGTAATAGATATTCCGATTAGCGAAGCGGTGGTTAATAATTTTACACGCATCTATCCTAACCCTACGGGAGGGAATTTGAATGTGGAAATACAATCTGTAGCATTGTACGATTCAAGGATAATAGTGCATAATATATTGGGAGAGGAAGTGTTTGAAAAACCAATTACGCTAAGCAAAGGATTAAACACCATGCAATTTGATTTTAGTCAGTTGGCAAATGGAACTTATATTATACAATTTGCAGATGCGGATGGTAAATTACATACTACCAAGTTTGTAAAAGACTAATAGGTAATATCAATCATTTTTTAAACGCCTCGCTGAATGCGAGGCGTTTTTTGTTTTTTGGCACATTCTCCGCTGTTGTTGGTTTTCTAAACTAAAAACTAACCACTAAAATAAATCCTGTCCATCATTTAATCCTATAAATCAAGGTTCAGACAATTAATTGAGTATTGAGTAGAAAGTATTAAGTAGTGAGAAATTACTACATTACTACATTACTACATTACTTCATTAATCTTTGTGAACTCCGTGCAAAAAACTTAGTGCCCTTAGTGGTTAAAAATGTAATAAGTAGAAAGTATTAAGTAGTAAGATGAGTAGAAAGTATTGAGTATAAAGTATTGAGAAGTTAATTACTTCATTATTACATTACTAAATTACTTCATTATTACACTAATCACTAAAAACTAACCACTAAAATAAATCCTGTCCATCATTTAATCCTATAAATCAAGGTTCAGACAATTATACAAATAAATAAAAAAATAAAAAAATAACTTTTTTTTGCAAAATACTTGTTTATTTAATTTCTTTTATTTAACTTTAATTTACCATTCAATGGTATTTATTAAATTCTATGACACAACTAATAAAAAAAATAAATTTATCTTATGAAAAAAAATTTACAAAAACACTCTCTGAGAGAATTTTTTGCGCAGCCAATTCGGAAAGTTCTGATGTATCTTAAAAATACTGTAAAATGTATTTCTGATTTATTTGTAATACTTTTCTCTACATTTCATTGTTTATGGAATGTAGATTCATTTAAAAAGACTACAGTCAAATTTATTAGTTACTGGCTACCACAGAACAGCACACGCAATGCGTGTATGCAATTACACTATGATCCGTTGGGTACATATCCGACGAGAAAACTTACCAATCCGAAATGGGTTGTGACACTTTTGTTGCTCGTTTGTTTTATGCAGGCGAATGCACAAACTTCAACTACTTTACCAGTTTCAGGATCTCAACATAGTGGAACAGCGGGTACTGTGTATTCTGTAGTTATTCCTGCGGGTGTCTGTTCTATAACAATAGAGTGTTATGGTGCTGGCGGCGGTGGTGGCGGTGGAAGCTATTTTGATGCAGGGCCTGGCGGTGGCGGCGGCGGTTATGGCGCAGCAACGGTAAGTGTTACACCTGGAAAAACATATTATTTCAGATATGGAGCCGCCGGTGGTGGTGGTAACGATGGCGGTGCTGGTAGTGCAGGGGGGGATACATGGTTTGGGCCTAATTCTGATGGTTCAAGTCCTCTTGTAAAAGGTGCTGGTGGTGGTGGTGCTGGTGGCTGTTGCACAACTACGTTCTGTTGTTGTGGTTCTGTAGGTGGCGGAGGTAGTGCTAATGTAGGAACCACTACCCGTAATGGTGGTAATGGTGGTCAGGCAGGACCAGATAATGGAGGTGCCGGAGGGGGAGGTGCAGGTCCTACAACAAATGGTGGCAATGGTGGCAATGATGGCGGTACTGGCGGAGCTGGCGGTGGAGGCCTTGCAGGAGCAGGTGGTAATGGTCAAACAAACAGAGGGTCTAACACAGGAAACCATGGAACAGCTCTGGGCGGTGGTGGTAGTGGAAATGCGGATGATTGTCATCTTTGTGGAACTACTCAAAATGGCGGAAATGGTGCTAATGGAGGTATTGTATTTACCTATACAACGGGTACTACTTCATCTTCGGGTACAACACAAACTACACCTACTACTGGTGAATGGTATAATTATGCATACAACAATACGAATGTAAGTGGTGGTACTATTAAACTTACGGGTATTAATTACGCAGGATTTTACACTACAAGCGGATTAGATGTAAATACACAATCATCTTGGAATACGAACGGCTCTCCTTCTGATGCTTCGGGTTATACTGGAACATGTGTAGGGCAGGATTATCATACTGTAAGTTCTATACGCAAAGGTTTTCCTTGTTCTTATTACTATTTAAGCATTGGTGCTGCTGGCGGTACAGACGGACATGATGATGACGTTGAGTTGTATATAAATAATACAAAAGTATGGGCGCATTTAGGAGGTTGTTGTGACAATCACCAAAATGTTTGGGCTGGTGTTTTAGGTGCTAATGACATAGTAGAGATAAGGCATGCAGAAGGTATTGGAGGTTCCAATCATTATTTGCGTTTTACTTCTTTTGATCCATTATCATCAATTTCACCTGCAACTACTACTTTATGTCCAGGTGGCACAGTGTCATTATCCAATCCTGTTCCGGCGATTACTACTACAGGTACTGTTACAAAAACTTCTATTGCAAATTATGATGTGTTTTCGTTTACAAATGGTTCAGGCACACTTACTGTTTCTGCGCCTGTTGTCGTAGATGCCTTATTGGTAGGCGGCGGCGGCGGCGGCGGCGATCGTCATGGTGGTGGTGGTGGTGGTGGTGGTGTAGTATATACAACATCGCTCCTTATTTATGGACAACAAAATATTTACGTTGGGAATGGAGGTGCAGGAGGAAATTATGAAGCTTCAATATCATATAACGGAGCTACAGGAAGTGGTCAAAACGGTGAAAATTCAACACTTACAAATAGTCTCAGTTCTACAATAATTACTGCTTATGGCGGTGGCGGTGGTAAAACCTATGAAGGTGGTTTAGTATCAAGCGGTATTATAGGCTCCGGCGGTGGAGGCGGTGGAAGAAACACTGGCACTATCAACATTGGTACAACCACTTCATCCGGTCAGGGATATAATGGCGGTAACGGACCGAACAATGCAAATGGTAACGCAGGCGGTGGCGGTGGTGCAGGTGGTGCAGGTGGTACAGCTTCAGGAAATGATGGAGGTGCAGGCGGAATCGGTGCCGTTTACAATATCTCCGGTGCTGCAGTTACTTATGGCGGCGGTGGCGGTGGCGGAAGCAGGGCGGCAAATACTTGTGGCAATACCGGAGGAAATGCGGGTATTGGTGGCGCGGGTGGCGCAGGTGGTGGTGGAAAAGGTGGGGACAGAGGTAATGCAACCAACGCAACAGCAGGAACAGACGGACTTGGCGGCGGTGGCGGCGGTGTGAGATCTTGTGATGGAGGAAGTTCTTCTGGTATGAGAGGCGGAAGAGGTGTGGTAATTGTCCGTGTGCCAACTACCAATATTGGTACTTGGTCATCTGATAATACTGCATTAGCTACTGTAGATGCCAATGGATTGGTTACAGCAAAAACAGGTACTACAGGTGGTACAGTAACAATTTCCTATAATGTTAATGGATGTCCATTAAAGACTGCTACCATATATATCACTCCGGACTTTAGTTCAGGAACATTAGCCAGTACAAGTCAAACCATCTGTAATAATACACAGCCGGCAAATATCAGCTATAGTACTGTACCCGGCGGTACTGCAGTTAGCGGACAAACACTGACCTATCAATGGTATAAACAAGCAGGTGTAATATCTTGCCCGAGCGGAGGATTTAATGGTACAGGATGGATAGCCGTAAGCAGTGCAACTTCTACCACGCTTACAGGTGTTCAGGTGGATAATTTAGCCAGCACCACTACCTTCGCCTTGCGTGTTACTTCAAAAGTAGGAGCAACCACTTGCTATGATAACTGGGCTGGTAATTGTCATGTTGTGTATGTATCTGGCGAAACTACACCAAGCGGTACACTTGCTACAACGACGAGTTCATTCACGTGTGCAGTTAATGATGCTGCTTGGCATTATTTCAGAAATAGCGATGGCGAGTTGATTGCCGCTATTAATGGTAATGGTCAAACACTGGGTAATGTAACGCTAAAAGTGAATGTGGATGCAAATCCTAATGTTCATCCAAATGGCGGTATGGGCCATGCAGCGATGTGTAATGGAACCAATGAATTGTCAGTGCGCAGATGGTACACAGTAACAACGGCAAATACGCCAACAGCGACAACCAATTTAAAGTTTTTCTTCACACCAGCAGATTATAGTAATTACACGACAATGGTGGATGCTGTAATAGCGTCCAGTGCTCCCTATACAGCATGTTATGGTAGTACGGCAAGTGTCGGCGATCTAAGACTTTCGAGAAATGAAACGAACGATGTATCAACGTTTGCCGTTTCAACAACCAATTTAAATGGATTCGCAGTAACTCCAGCCAATAGTGTAGAATACGAATTGGCACTATCGCCAGCAAATATGCGCCTTATTAACGGTGCAAGCCCAAATATAATTACGGCTGGTCCGACAACATTTCGTTGGCACACCAATGGTGGAATTGGCGAGCCCCTTCCGTTAGAGTTAGTATCTTTCACCGGCTGGAACCAAGGCAGCGTTAATAAATTACAATGGATTACTGCTTCTGAATTGAATTCTGATAAATTTGAAATAGAGAAAAGTACAGTTTCCGGCGTTTGGAATACCATTGGCGATGTAAGAGCCGCAGGTAATTCAAACATCAAACTAACTTACAACTTTACAGATAATAATCCGGTAGTTGGCGATAATTATTACCGACTTAAAATGATAGACATAGATGGAACGTTTAAATATTCCAATACCATCAATATTCCTATCAGCGAAGCAATTACCAATGGTTTTGCAGGGGTTTATCCCAATCCAACAGGCGGCGAATTAAACGTGGACATCCAATCCGTTGGGTTATACGATACTAAACTAACGGTACATGATGTATTGGGTAAGAAAGTATTTGAAAAACCAATTACGCTAAGCAAAGGATTAAACACCATGCAATTTGATTTTAGTCAGTTGGCGCAAGGAACATATATTATACAATTTGCAGATGCGGATGGTAAATTACATACTACCAAGTTTGTAAAAGACTAATGGGTTATTTCAATCATTCTTTAAACGCCTCGCTGAATGCGAGGCGTTTTTTTTCTCTCTGGTGTATTCTCCTTCTCTCTGGCACATTCTTCCGTTCGTACTTCCGTCATTTCGTTCGTGCTTCCGTCATTCCGCCAGCGTTATCGTCATTCCGACAGCGTCATCGTCATTCCGAAACTTCGGAACGACCGAAGGGAGAAATCCCGCTCGTACCACCGTCATTCCGAACTTGTATCCGTCATTCCGAAACTTCGGAACGACGATAGGAGGAATCCCTACAAGTATGGAGCGATGCACCGATGAGATTCCTCTCTCCGTTCGGAATGACGGGTTGGTGGTCAGAAGGTGCAAGCATTGACGAGATTCCTCTCTCCGTTCGGAATGACGGGTTGGTGGTCGGAAAGTGCAAACACTGATGAGATTCCTCTTCCGATACGATACATCGTTCCGATACACTGTTCCGATACATCGGAATGACGTAAACAGCCGGAATGAAATAATGAAATAATGAAGTAATGAAGTAATGAAATAATGAAATCTCATCTCTCACTACTCACTACTCACTACTCACTACTCACCTCTAAAATCTACGGTTTACTCTTAAAAAAAAATACTATTTTCGCACATGCAAAAAGTAATAATACTTTCAGGGCCATCGGGAGTAGGAAAAAATACATTAGGTGATTTTTTATTGCGGCAATTCCCGGAACTTTCCTATTCCGTATCGGCAACTACACGCACCATCCGTAGCGGCGAACAAAACGGAGTTGATTATTACTTTTTAAGCACCACAGATTTTAAGCATAAAATAGAAGAACATGAATTGTTGGAGTGGCAAGAAGTATATAAAGATATGTACTACGGTACGCTAAAATCTGAATTAGATCGTATCAATCAATTGAATAAATTTCCTTTATTGGTAGTAGATGTTTTTGGTGCAATAAATGTGATGAATAACCTTAAATTTAAGCCGCTCTCCATTTTTATTCAAGCACCAAGTATTGAAATTTTAGAAGCTCGATTAAGAGCACGCGGCACCGATTCCGAAGAAAAAATTTTAAAACGATTGGAAAAAGCAACAGTAGAAATGCATGAATCCGATAAGTTTGATTTGACAATAATAAATGATGATTTAAACATCGCACAAAACCAACTAAAAGAAGCAGTTCATTATTTCTTACGTTACGGAAATGAATAAATAGTAAGGTTTATTGACAGATCACCAATTTCTTAGTTTCAAAAAAATCTCCTTTAAAAAAATCACTAATCGCTACTAGGCGGATATTGCGTTTAATGTCCGATAATTCTTCCTTTAGATCTCCGCCTTTAAGGGCAATAATTTTTTTAGGATGCTTGTTTTTACTCCAACGCAATAGATCCTCCATCTTCGCTACCGCACGAGTTACTATATAATCTACCGGCTGTTGTATATGCTCTGCTCTATCCACTTTGGCATGCACATTTTTAAGCTCCAATGCTTTAGCTATTTCTGCTACAACCGTAATTTTCTTTCCTATAGAATCTACTAATATAAATTGCGTTTGTGGAAATAATATGGCTAATGGAATACCCGGAAATCCGCCGCCGGTGCCAATATCTAAAACAGTATCGCCTGCTTCAAACGAAATTACTTTAGCAATAGCTAAAGAATGCAATACATGTCGCTCATAAAAATTGTCAATATCTTTTCTTGAAATCACATTTATCTTTTCATTCCATGTGGTGTATAAAGGCAACAATTGATCGATTTGTTGTTTTTGACGTTCAGATAAATTGGGAAAATAGTGTTCGATTAATTCCATTTTAGTAGTGAGTATATGAATCTAATTGATGTCTTTAAGGGATAAAATTTAAGCCACAAAGATAAAAATCTCCGTAAAAGTTCCTGAATGTTCACAAAAATCGTGAATAAATGTTAAGCGTGCATTAAAATTTAATTTTTTTTACAATTTGCTCCTTAATAATTTAATTGATAACCAATAATATACAGCTTATTTATACTGATTCCAAATAGATATTTATCAACACTTTAGGCTAATTAATGGCTGAATACTATATTTGCAATCGAGAAAAATTAGACACATAATGTATTCTTGTAAGTCAATCCAAAAAATCCTCGCTTTAATAGTTTTTACTTTATTTCTTTCCCTGTCCGGTACATCTGTGGCATCGGTAGCAGTACCAGATGTTAATCCATCAGATGCAGCAGCAGTAGCGAAAGCAAAAGACGGTATGACTTTATTTAAAGCAAACTGTACAGCTTGTCATGCTATAGACAGAAAAGTAGTTGGTCCCGCTTTAGGAGGTGTTTGGGACAGATGGGATAGCGAAGATAAAATTATAGAGTGGGTGCACAACTCCTCCAAGTTAATCGCTAGCGGTGATGCGTATGCCAATAAGGTATTTAACGATAACAATAAAGTACCGATGCCGGGTTATCCGCAATTAACGCCGGATCAAATTAAAGACATCTTGTTGTACTTGAAAAATCCAAATTCAACTGAGCCGGCAAAACCGGCAGCAGCAGCAGGTGGCGCTGCCGGCACAACTGCCGGAGGAAGTGCAAATCAAGGTGCTTCTGTTTGGTATATTTGGGCTTTAGTAGGGTTCTTATTGGTGTTATCTGTTTTATTGTGGAATATCACTTCCAAATTAAATAAAGTAATAAGAGAAAAAGCTGGCGAAGTAGTAGAAGAGGAAAGCCTTGGACAAAAAATATTCAGCAAAAAAACATTAAAAGTACTTTTGTTGATAGGTTCTATACTTTTAGTATTTAATATCTTCAATGGTGCAATTGATTTAGGTCGCTCTCAAGGATACGCTCCTGACCAACCTATCCGATTCTCTCACGCATTACACGTAGGGCAAAATCAAATCGAGTGCCAATACTGCCATACAGGAGTAGAGAAAAGCCGCCATGCAAGTATCCCGGGAACACAAATTTGTATGAACTGTCATAAGTATGTACAAGAAGGTCCGAAATACGGAAAAACAGAAATTGCCAAAATCTACGAATATTCCGGTTGGGATCCCAATCAAACAAAGTTCGTAAGAGCACCAAAAAATATCGAATGGGTAAAAATCCACAATTTACCGGATCATGTTTATTTCAACCACTCTCAACACGTAAAAGTAGGAGGTATCAAATGCCAAACTTGCCACGGTAAAGTAGAAGAGTACGAAGTAATGAAACAATTTGCACCTTTGTCAATGGGATGGTGTATCAACTGCCACCGACAAACGGAAGTGAAATTTGCAGAAAATAAATATTATTCTGTATTCCAAAAATATCAAGACGAATTGAAAAAAGGTACTAAAGCGAAAGTAACCGTAGAAGATATCGGTGGTACTGAATGTCAAAAATGTCATTATTAATATTCGAGAACTCAATTAACCTTTATATAAATGAGTAACAAAAAATATTGGACGAGCTTAGATGAGCTGCACGAAACTCCTCGATACAAAGAACAAGCAGCGAAAGAATTTAATTTTGAAGTAGATACTACAGAAACGGACGACAACAATGGCACCAGCCGTCGCGATTTCTTAAAAGCAATGGGATTTAGTGTTTCTGTTGCTGCATTGGCATCTGCTTGTAAAATTCCAACCCATAAGGCAATCCCTTACACTATTGACACTAGAAAAGCAGTACCGGAAGTAGTGCCCGGAGTAGCAGATTATTTTGCTTCTACATTCTATGACGGTAATGACTGCATTAATATCTTAGTAAAAACACGTGAAGGCCGCCCTATTAAAATTGAAGGAAATAATGATTCTCCGTTAACAAAAGGAGGAACAAGTGCAAGAGCGCAAGCTTCAGTATTAGGGTTATACGATACTACTCGCTTAGCAACCCCTACTGCCAACAATAAAAAAACAGATTGGAAAACAGTAGATGCTGAAATTACTCAAAAATTAGACACAATAGTAAAAGGCGGAGGTAAAATTGCTTTAGTAACCGGTACAGTTGCATCGCCTATTACCAAAAAAGCAATAGAGAAATTTGTAGCAAAATATCCTTCTACAACAGTAGTTGCGTATGATGCTATCTCTAATTATGCTACCAGAAAAGCCAATCAAATCAGTTTAGGAGCAGCAATTATCCCATCTATCAATTATGATAAAGCAGATGTAATTGTTGGTTTTAATGCAGATTTCTTGGGTACCGGAATTTCTTCTATCGAGAACACAAAAAAATATATCGCTAACAGAGTTCCTACCAAAGAGAATCCTAAAATGTCTCGCCACCACCAATTCCAATCTACAATGACGATTACAGGTGCAAGCGCAGATTACAGATATCCAATTAACCCATCAGAGGAAAAACAAGCATTAATCAATTTATTAGCAGCCATAGGCGGTACGATAAGTGACTCCAAAAGCCTTGCCGGAAAAGATGCTAATGAGGGTATTGCAAAAGTAGCAAAAGAACTAACTGCTGCTAAAGGGAAATCTGTTGTTGTTTCAGGAACAAATGACGTAGAAATACAATTATTAGTGAATGCGATAAACAGTACATTAGGAAACTATGGTGCTGTAATAGATACTGCTAATGCCTATAATTTAAAATCGGGTAATGATGAAGCATTAGCTACATTAGCAAATGACTTAAAATCCGGCGCATACAAAGGAATTATCTTGTTAGGTACAAATCCTGTGTATGATACTCAATATGCGGATATTTTTAAAGACGCTATTAAAGCCGCAGAAGTTTCTATTTCTACAGCAGATAGAGCAGATGAATCAGCGCAGTTTTGCAAATATGTTTGTCCAAACGCACACTACTTAGAGTCTTGGGATATCATTAACCCAAAACCGGGTTTCTATGGCTTTGTACAACCAACAATTAATCCATTATTCGACACGCGTCAAACTCAAGCTTCTTTATTAACTTGGGCAGGAGATACCACACCAATCGGACAGTTTGTACAAAATGAAATTTCTACTATCGTTGGCGGTAATTATCAAGATGCCGTTCAATTAGGTTATTTCGGAACTGTGGCAACCGGTAGCGGTGCATCCGCAAATGCCGCTTCTGCAATTGCCGCAGTAAAAACAGACGTTGCTGCTCCAAAAGGATTAGAAGTTCTCTTTTATGAAAAAGTAGGTTTAGGCGATGGTCGTTATGCAAATAATCCTTTTTTACAAGAAATGCCGGATCCAATCGCAAAAGTAACTTGGGATAACTATGTATGTATTCCATATTCTTATGCAAAAGCTAAAGGTATTGACCCGCAACCTTCTGAAAAAAGAGTACCAATTGCAAAAGTTACTATAAATGGAAAATCAATTGAATTACCGGTGGTCGTTCAATTTGGTCAGCCGGCAAATACATTGGCAATAGCTTTAGGCTATGGTCGTGAGAAAGCCGGAAAAGCCGGCGACATGGTGGGTAAAAATGTATTCCCATTCCTGAAAAATATTAATGGTGCTACTTCTTATACGCTTGACGGTGCAACCATCGAGATGACAGGCAAAGTTTATGAATTAGGATTAAACCAAACCTATCATACGTTAATGGAAGACAACAACCTTCCAAACCGTAAAAAGCATTATAGAGGGGAAATCGTTAAAGAAACGACATTAGCAGCATATCAAAAAAATGATCATGCAGGCAATGAAGATAGAGAAAAAATAAAAGAAGAATTTAGCCATTCTCTATATGATGGTTATCAACCATTCGACTATAAACAAGGCCACCATTGGGGGATGACTGTCGATTTGAATGCTTGTATCGGTTGTGGAGCTTGTGTCGTATCTTGTAATATAGAAAACAATATTCCGGTAGTAGGTAAACGCCAAGTATTCCGCTCTCAAGAAATGCATTGGATGCGTATCGACCGCTACTATAACGGCAACCCGGATAATCCGGATGTATCCTTCCAACCGATGATGTGTCAACATTGCAACAACGCACCATGTGAAAACGTGTGTCCGGTAAATGCAACGAACCACAGTTCAGAAGGGTTGAACCAAATGGCATACAACAGATGTATCGGTACAAGATATTGTGCTAATAACTGTCCGTATAAAGTACGTCGCTTCAACTGGTTAGATTATCAAGGAGTAGATAGCTTCGGTAAATTTAATGACGGCAAACGCTCATTCACCGATACAGAAGCACAGTCTTACATGTTTGAAGATTTAACAAGAATGGTGTTGAACCCGGATGTTGTAGTACGCTCTCGCGGGGTAATTGAAAAATGTTCTTTCTGCGTACAACGTATCCAAGAAGGAAAATTAAATGCAAAAAAAGCAGGACGCCCTTTACAAGATGGCGAAATTAAAACTGCTTGCCAAACAGCGTGCCCTACAAATGCCATCACTTTTGGAGACCAAAATAATAAAGAAGGAGCGGTTGCGAAAACATTCAATACGAACGGTAGAAACTACTTTGTGTTAGAAGAACAACATTTTATTCCGGCTGTAGGATACCAAGTGAAAGTTAGAAATAAAGATGAAGAACCAGCAGAATATTTCATTTTTAAACCAGAAGCATAATCATTAATAAAAGTTGTAAAGTAAGATATAATGGCAAGTCATTTTGAATCACCACTACGTGAACCGTTAATATTCGGTAATAAAACGTACAGACAAATTACCCAAGACATCGTTAGACCAACGACGGGTAAGATTCAACCTAAATGGTTGTTTTGGACGATGATATCGGCATCTGTTGCAGGGTTATTTGTTTTCTGTATTGCTTGGGAAGTTTGCTTCGGCATTGGTACTTGGGGCGCAAATAAAACAGTAGGTTGGGCTTGGGATATTACCAACTTCGTTTGGTGGATCGGTATCGGCCACGCCGGAACATTAATTTCAGCTATCCTATTATTATTCCGTCAAAAATGGCGTACCGGTGTGAACCGTGCTGCTGAAGCGATGACAATATTTGCCGTAATATGCGCCGGTCAGTTTCCTGTCTTCCACATGGGACGCGTATGGGATGCTTTCTTTATTTTCCCTTACCCTAATACAAGAGGGCCACTTTGGTTGAATTTTAACTCACCACTTTTATGGGACGTGTTTGCCATATCTACTTATTTCACTGTTTCACTATTGTTTTGGTACACAGGTTTAGTGCCTGATTTTGGTACGATTCGCGATCAATCTAAAACACCGGGAAGATGGAAATTCTATAATTTCTTAAGTTTTGGTTGGGTAGGTAGTGCAAAACATTGGGAACGTTGGGAATCATTGTCTTTAATTTTAGCAGGTTTATCCACTCCATTAGTATTATCCGTACATACCATCGTATCATTTGACTTTGCTACATCAGTAGTGCCGGGCTGGCATACCACTATCATGCCTCCATACTTTGTGGCAGGAGCGATTTTCTCCGGATTTGCAATGGTATTGACATTGATGTTGGTAGCAAGACATGTGATGGATTTGAAAGAATATATCACATTAGCGCATATCGAATCGATGAACAAAATCATGTTGCTAACCGGTACCATGGTAGGTATAGCTTATTTAACGGAGTTATTTACAGCTTGGTACTCAGGTAATCTTTTCGAGAGTTATGCATTCGCCAATAGAGCTTTCGGACCCTATTGGTGGGCATATTGGTCAATGATGTTCTGTAACTTAGTTTCTCCTCAGGTATTTTGGTTTAGAAAATTGAGAAGAAATATCTATGTTACTTTTGTAATGACGATATTAATCAATATAGGGATGTGGTTTGAGCGTTTCGTAATTATCGTTATCTCTCTACACCGTGATTTCCTACCATCCAGTTGGGTATATTATTCACCAACTTGGGTAGAAGTAGGCATATTTGTAGGAACCATCGGTTTATTTATGACGCTATTCTTATTGTTCTGCCGCTTCTTCCCTGTAATTGCAATTGCAGAAGTAAAAGCAATATTGAAAGTATCAGGCGATCAATATCGAGCAAAACAATTAGATCAAGTAAAAGATCAAGAAGTGTATAAAGAAACAAAAGTTGGAGCAGGAGCTTGGGATTAATAATATAAAAGATTAGCAAATACTTCATAATTTTAAGAATATGAGCGATACAAAAAAATATTTAGTAGGTATGTTCGACGATGACGATGTGTTGTTACATGCGGTTAAAGATGTACGAAAATCGGGATATGAAATAACGGATGTATTTACACCATTTCCGGTTCACGGATTAGAACATGCAATGGGATTAGAACCTACTCGACTTCATACCGCAGGGTTCTTCTTTGGGGCAACAGGATTAACGGTAGCCTTGAGTATGATTGCCTTCATCAATATCTTTAACTATCCAACGAACTTTGGGGGAAAACCTTTCTTTGGTTTGTTGGCTTATGTTCCTATCTCTTTTGAGCATACCGTATTATATGCAGCAATAGGAATGACCGTTTCTTTTTACTATTTATGTAAACTATGGCCGGGTAAACAACCTAAAATTATTGATGAAAGAACAACAGATCATTTGTTTGCGATGACCTTTGAGTTAGATGCTACAAAAGATGCAGGATATATAAGTGCTGTAACTGAATTGTTGAAAAAAGAAGGTGCTATTGAAGTTTATCAAAAAGAAGTATAATATTATGTTGAAGAAATATCAAATCATATTTATAGTTGCAGCTCTTGGGTTTACATCTTGTATCCGAGACGCAAAGAAACCGGGAAGAGAGTACATGCCCGATATGGTAGAGTCTGCTGCTTACGAAGCAGGGTCTCCCAATCCAATCTTTAAAGATGGAAAAACAGACCAATTGGCACCGCAAGGTAGTATCGCAAGAGGTAAATATATTTACCCACTGTCAGATACAGACTATGCAAAAGCGGCTATCTTAATAAAAGATCCATTTACATTTACAAAAGATGAAATTTCAGGAGAAGGAAAGCATCTTTATACTGTAAATTGTGCAATTTGCCACGGAGATAAAGGCGATGGACAAGGACATTTACCGCAGATAAATAAATTTCCTCCGCCACCATCTTATCTAATGGAACCATTATTATCTAAACCGGACGGACAACGATACCATACATTGATGTACGGAAAAGGGTTAATGGGTTCTTATGCTAGTCAATTAAACCATAGAGAAAGATGGTTGGTGTTGAGCTATGTTAGAACATTACAAGGAACAGCAGCACCTGCTCCAACAACAAAAACAGACTCTACTAAAACTAAATAATAAATTTTAAACAGACTTTCGCAATGAATACATACGTTTTTGATTCGAGTACTAAGAAAAATATTTTTATCTCTTTTGGGATAGGAGTTGTTTTATTCATCTTAGGAGTGTTATTTTATAGCAATGGCGAAACTTCCCATAAACACGAAACAGCAACAAAGATAGAAGCTAAAGCTGCCCCTGCAGTAGAAGAAGGACATCATGCTGCGCCTACTGTGAAAATGGCTGTTATCGCAAATGTATATAACGTTATATACTTTGCATTTTACGTCGCTTTAGCTGCTTTGTTTTTCTTGGCTGCTACCAATATAGCTTGGGGTGGATGGCAAATCCAAATCCAAAAAATACCGTTGGCAATGGCGGCAACCATAGGGGTTTTCTTAGCCGGACTATTGGTTATGTTCTTATTGTTTAATCATGATATTTTCCATTGGACGCACGAAGAACTTTATATAAAAGGCAGTAAAACTTTTGACGAAGTATTAAATACAAAACACGACTTTTTAAACATGACTACCTTTTGGGTGTTCTACGTTATCATTGCCGGCTCTTGTTTATTATTGACCTATAAATGGTGGAACACTTTAACGGCTATGGATACAAATCCTACCAGAAAATTATTCTCCACCAGTAGAGTTATCGCAGCGGTTACAATTGTAATAATCTCATTTGTAATCAATACTTTTGCTACTTGGTTATGGTCTATGTCTATCCAACCGCATTGGTTCAGTACCATGTTTACATGGAACACAATGGCAAGTGCATGCGTTACAGCATTATCAATTATTATGCTATTTATGCATTATCTTAAAGCTAAAGGCTATTTACCTAAAGTAGATAAAAATCACCAACATGAAGTAGGTATCTTAATGTTTGCCATCAGCGTATTTTGGTGCTATACATGGTTTGCACAATATATGTTGATTTGGTACGCAAACTTACCCGAAGAAACAGAATACTTTAGATTACGTAGAAATTTAGATAACTATGGTATATTATTCCACGGTGCATTTATTTTCAATTTCGTACTTCCGTTCTTTATATTAATGACCAGAAATTCAAAAAGAAGTAAAACAATTACTATTATTTCAGCTGTAATCATTATTTTAGGTCAGTTTGCGGCATTCTTCTTGATGAATTGCCCGGCATTATTACCGAAAGGCGGCTTTGGGTTAATCAGCTTTGGAGCATTATTTATGATAGGAAGTGTATTTGTATATCTTACACTAATGTTCTTATCTAAAATTAAAGATTTATCATCTTCTACCCATCCATTTGTAGAAGAAAGCTATCATCATCATATTTAATAGTTTAAGAAATGATATCGGGAGGCTGTCGGTTACGACAGCCTTTTTTTTTAGTACATAGCCTACCGCTTTTTTGTTGATTCTTCAATTATTTTTGTTTATAAAATTGTTTTAATTTTTTCATTTCCTTTTTTTAGATTTTAAACTTTTTATTGTATTTTTATCGCGCATTTATTTGCATGTTGATTAATAGAAGCAATTTCATTAATCACAAAAAAGCTATCAGTATCACTTTTAAAAACTAATTAAATATGTCATTTGTTTTAGGATTATTAACGCTTGCGTTATTATTTATTGTTATCGTTCAGATAAGTAAGGCTTCTGAGTTGATAAAGACATTGCGTTCGGGTAATGAACAAGAGGAAACATTTAGCAATAGCGCTTTGTTTGTTACCATATTAGGATTTGGAATTTTAATTTATACGCTTGTTACTTGCGTATATTACAAGCCTCATTTATTACCAAAACCGGCATCGGAGCAAGGAGTATGGATAGATAATTTATTAACCATTACGATTATTCTTACAGGGGTTGTTTATGTAATTACTCAAATTTTATTATTTGCGTTTGTTTACAAATACCAATACTCCAAGAAAAGGAAAGCCTATTTCTTTCCGGATAATAACAAGTTAGAAATTGCTTGGACAATAGTACCATCTATCGTATTGACAATTTTAATCGGATTTGCTATTCAAAAATGGTTTAAAATATTTTCACCGGCCCCTAAGGATGCTATCGTTATTGAAGCAACAGGTAAGCAATATGCATGGACATTACGTTATTCCGGCAGAGACCAAAAATTAGGTAAAAGAGATTTTAGTTTAGTAAATTCGGATAATGAATTAGGGATTAATTGGAACGATCCGGCAAGTAAAGATGATTTTATTGCCGATGAGTTAGTTTTGCCCGTAAATAAAGCCGTTTCCATCAATATCGGTGCATTAGATGTAATCCATAATTTTTGGCTGCCTCACTTCAGATTGATGATGTCAGCAGTGCCGGGAGTTCCCACGCATTTGTGGTTTCGCCCAACAATAACTACGGAAGAAATGAGAAAAGAAACGAATAATCCGAATTTTGATTATGTTTTGGCATGTAATAAACTTTGTGGTTCCGGACACTACAATATGCAAAAAAAAGTACGCGTAGTAACGGAAGAAGAATACAAAGCTTGGTTAAGAGACCAAAAACCTTATTACCTAACAGCTGTACATTAAGCATAATAAGCTAATTCATAAATTTAATAGCATTAGAAAATAAAATATAGTTCGTCTAAATTAAAGTATATGCAAACTTCAACAATAACAGAGCAACAAGCAATTCAACATGCACATGGACATGATGGCGCTCACCACCATACCGAAACATTTATTTCTAAATATATTTTCAGCTTAGATCATAAAACAATAGGGAAGCAATTCTTGATTATGGGTATGATTTGGGCTTTTATCGGTGGCGGTATGTCCGTACTATTTCGTATCCAATTAGGATGGCCGGATGAAACCTTCCCAATTTTAGAACGAATTTTCTCCTCTTGGTTTACAGATGGTAAAATAAACCCGGAAGCCTACTATTCTTTAATTACTATGCACGGAACAATCATGGTGTTCTTTGTATTAACTGCAGGATTAAGTGGTACTTTTGCTAATATTTTAATCCCTTTACAAATTGGTGCTCGTGATATGGCATCTCCTTTAATGAATGCACTTTCATTTTGGTTATTCTTTATCGCAGGTGTAATCATGTTTGCATCTTTATTTTTACCTACAGGTGCAGCCTCAGCAGGATGGACAATCTACCCACCGTTAAGCGCGCTTCCTCAAGTGTCTCCGGGCTCCGGTAACGGTATGACATTTTGGTTGATATCCATCGTATTATTTGTGGCCTCTACATTAATGAGCGGGTTGAACTATGTTTCTACGATATTAAATATGCGAACTAAAGGAATGACAATGTTCAGAATGCCACTAACCGTTTGGGCGTTATTCTTTACAGCAATTATCGGTATTTTATCTTTTCCTGTGTTAGTATCCTGTGTAGTATTATTGATTTTTGACAGAAGTTTAGGTACAAGTTTTTACTTATCCAATATTGTAATAGGTGGTAAAGCATTACCATTTGCAGGTGGCTCGCCGATTTTATTCCAACATTTATTTTGGTTTTTAGGACACCCCGAAGTGTATATTATTATTTTACCGGCAATGGGTATCGTATCTGAAGTATTAGCAGTACATGCACGCAAACCAATATTTGGGTATAAGGCAATGATATTTTCAATTTTAGGTATTACCGTATTGAGCTTTTTAGTTTGGGCACACCACATGTTCTTATCCGGTATGAATCCATTCTTAGGCTCTATCTTTACGTTGTTTACGTTGTTAATTGCCATTCCATCTGCGATAAAAGTATTCAACTGGTTGACTACTTTATGGAAAGGAAATATCAGAATTACTCCTCCAACAATGTTTGCTATCGGTTTTATTTCTATCTTCATCTCCGGAGGTTTAACAGGAATCTGGTTAGGGAATTCTACATTAGATATCCAATTACATGATACCTATTTTGTAGTTGCACACTTCCATTTAGTAATGGGGGTTGCTGCATTCTTTGGGATGTTTGCCGGTGTTTACCATTGGTTTCCGCGCATGTACGGAAGAATGATGAACGATACCTTGGCATATATTCACTTTGGAATCACATTTATTGGTGCATACCTAATTTTTTGGCCAATGCACTTTATCGGATTGTCCGGAGTTCCAAGAAGATATTATTCGTTCAACGAAATTGAAGCATTCTCTCAATATGCAACTACAAATAAAATCATTAGTGCGGCTACAATTGTAGTTTTCTTAGCTCAAGTAATTTTCTTAATCAATTTCTTTTGGAGTATGTTTAAAGGTAGAAAATCTACCCAAAATCCTTGGCATGCCAATACCTTAGAGTGGACATCTCCAATAGAAGGCGTTCATGGAAACTGGGAAGGCGAATTGCCAACCGTACACAGATGGCCTTATGATTATAGCAGAGACCCTGAAAGCGATGTTGACTTCATCCCTCAAACAGTACCATTGTCAGAAAAAGAAAAAGCGGATAAACTTCATCATTAATATTGGATACGCATTTTAATTGTGCAAACAGAGACTATACATATAGAAAAAATTACGTTCGGTAAGGCACTGTCTTTAAAGCTGAAAGATATTATGGAATTGACAAAATTTCGTTTATCTTCTCTAGTAGTATTTTCAGCAGTAACTGCTTATGTATTGGGCAATACCTCCGCAGTAGATTGGTCTAAAATTGCATTGCTAAGTTTAGGCGGATTTTTAGTTACGGCATCTTCTATTACTTTAAACCAATTATTGGAAAAAGATATAGATAAACTGATGGATAGAACAAAAACACGCCCACTTCCCACCGGAAGAATGAAACCAATAGAAGCTACTTTATTAGCAGGAGTTTTCGGCGTAAGTGGTGTGGTAATTTTAAGTATATTTTTTAATGCAATAAGTGGTCTGTTGGGAGCATTATCTCTGATTTCTTATGCCTTTATCTATACCCCTTTCAAACGTATCAGCCCTGCCGCTGTATTTATTGGGGCAATACCGGGTTCTCTACCTTTGTTAATAGGTTGGACGGCAGCAACAGGAACAATCGGTATAGGGGGATTTATTCTATTTACCGTTCAATTTTTTTGGCAAATACCCCATTTTTGGGCTATTGCTTGGCTGTTGAACGATGATTACAAAAAAGCAGGTTATTATCTTTTGCCGACTGAAGGTGGCGAAAAAAATAGAGCAGCAGCGATGCAAAATATCCCCTATTTATTTTGTTTAATCAGTGTAAGTGCCCTTCCTTATATCTTCGGGCTAACAGGAATTACCTCCTTAGTAATTGCATTAATAACGGGAGTATATTTCTTAATGACCGGCATTCAACTATCTACAGATTTATCGGATAAAAGCGCCAAAAAATTGATGTTTGCATCCTTTATTTATATTCCAATTGTATTCATCGCCTATATGGCAGATAAAATTTAAATACATGAACGAGAGTGCTCTAAAATATAAAGTAAATACACAAGGCGCACAGCGCTTTACAATGTATTTGTTTATCATTACAACCTCTATGATCTTTGCAGGATTTACCAGCGCTTTTTTAGTAAGAAAAGGTGTAGGTGGCGCATGGTCTTCCTTCCATATTCCGTCCGTTTTCAATATTTCTACCTTTCTGATAATCTTAAGCAGTGTGTTTTTACAATCGGCACATATTGCCAATAAAAAGCATCATAAATTAATGACAACTGCGGGACTATTTCTAACTTTAGTTTTAGGATTGTTGTTCTGTATATTCCAATTTATGGGCTGGTCAGAACTGAATAATGAAGGGGTGTATTTATCTTTCAATCCCAATCCGGCAGGGCCTTATTTTCTGGTAATAACGTTTGTTCATGCACTACATGTTATCGGTGCTTTAGTTTTTTTAGCAATAGCATTCGTGCAATCATTAAACCAATTAAAAGGGGCAGACAGTGCTACCGTTTTAGAAGATTTAGAAACAACAGATAATGGTATTTTATCTATACGCACAGATTTGCTTACTTTGTTTTGGCATTTTATGGGTGCGCTTTGGATATACTTATATATATTTTTAACTCTTAATTTAAGCAAATAAAAATTTCTCTATGGCAGAAGTATTAGACATACACGAACAACAAACGGTATCGCACCAACATGTACCTACTCCGGATAATGGTGAGGGTGGCGAAAAAACTGCACTTGGAATGAGCTATGGCAAAACCATGATGTGGTATTTCTTATTATCCGATGCGTTTACTTTCTCTGCATTCTTAATTGCTTATGCATCTATTCGCTTAGCACAACCTTGGTGGCCGGATCCAAATAAAGTATTCAAAGCTTTCCCCGGTCTTGGCGACACGTATGCTCCGTTAGCATTTGTGAGTGTAATGACCTTTGTGTTGATTTTAAGTTCTGTAGCTGTTGTAAGAGCAGTACAAGAAGGGCATAGAATGAATAAAAAAGGGGTAATGCTTTGGATGTTAGGCGGTATTGCCGGCGGTATCTTCTTCTTAAGCTGTCAAGCATGGGAATGGTCACACTTGATTCATGAAGGCTTACGCCCATTTTATAACCCGTTTGGACAGGGAGCAAATGGAATAACACAATTGGTAGAAGGACATGCAGCAGTTTCTCCGGGGCCAATTGCTTTTGGCGCATTATTCTTTGGTATCACCGGATTTCACGGATTTCACGTATTTACAGGGGTATGCGTTAATATTTGGGCTTATTTTGCAACGGCTAATGGCGTTTTTGAAAAAAGAGGACATTACGAAATGATAGAAAAAGTAGGCTTGTACTGGCACTTTGTAGATTTAGTTTGGGTATTCGTATTCATGGCATTCTATTTAATGTAATTTAATAAAAATAATATAAAATATAAATTATGGCATCTCATATATCAGAAGAACAATACCAATCAGGCGTAAAAGCAGTATGGAGAGCTACTGCTGTTTTAAGCGTTATCACTGTTGTTGAAGTAGTTGTAGCACTTACATTAGGACATCTTTTGCCGCGATTCTTGTTGAACTCATTTTACGCAATTGCCAGTATAGCAAAAGCATTCTTTATCGTTGGCGAATTTATGCACTTAAAATACGAAAAACGTGCGTTTATTTTAACCTTTATAGTTCCTTTATTGTTCTTATTATGGGCAATGATTGCTTTAGTTGTAGAAGGCCACTTTTGGAATACATTGAACTATCCAAAATAATATATCTTGAAAAATAAAAAAACAATCGGGTTTATTGCTGCATTAATAGTAGTTATTGTTTTTCCCGTTGCATTTTTCTTGTTTTTCGATAATTTACGCAAGCATAGACCTACATTAGAAACAGATAAGTGTTTGCCAATATATGGACCTAAAGAGCCTTTTAAAACCAAAAATTATAGAGGCAGAGATATAATTGATACAGCGTATTTCAAAGTACCTGATTTCTCTTTTATAGATCAAGATGGTGATACCGTGACACAAAAAATAATGCAAGGTAAAGTGACTGTTGTCGATTTTTTCTTTACCACCTGCAAAACGGTTTGTATAAGTATGGTCTCTAATTTGCACAAAGTGCAAGAGAAATTTTTGACAGATAACGATGTGTTGATTCTGTCTCATACAGTGGACCCTGAAACAGATTCTGTAAAGCAACTTTTTAAATACGCTATCGATAATGACGTAAATCCTAAAATGTGGAAGTTGCTCACCGGTGACAAGAAAGAATTATACAAACAAGCGCGACAAGGATATTTTGTTACAGCAATACAAGGAGATGGTGGCCCTTCCGATTTTATCCATGAGCAAAAATTTATCTTGATAGATAAAAGCGGTAGGATACGCGGCTATTATGACGGAACTGAAAAAGCTGAAGTAGATCAGTTGATAAAGGATATTCAAATGTTGTTAGTTAGCTATATTGTGCCGTTGAAAAAAGATGACCCAAAATATATCAAGAAAATGGCGGAAGGTCATTAATTAGAATACACGATAGCCATTTTTATGCTGCAACAATATTCCAATAAATCTATTAATCTGCTAATTGCCTTTGTTTCGGTAATTATCCCTGCACTGATAATAGCGTTGCTGAAAATCACACCACCTTCTCTTTCAGCAGGAGTAGATTTGAATTTCTTCCCGAAATTAAATGCGTTAATAAATTCCGGCACAACGATTTGCCTGCTGTCAGGATTTTATTTTGTAAAACATAAAAATGTACAAGCACACAAAATATCAATGCTTACCGCATTTTTTCTTTCTGTACTTTTTTTACTTTCCTATCTAATCTATCATACGCTAAAGATGGAAGATAGTAAATATGGAGGCATAGGATTTATACGATATGTTTATTTTTTTATATTGATTTCACATATATTATTGTCGGCAATCGTACTTCCATTTGTATTAAAAACATTTGCTTTTGCACTTCAAGGGAATTTTGTTCAACATAAAAAATGGGCAAAATTCACTTTTCCACTGTGGTTATATGTTGCCATTAGTGGGGTACTGGTCTATGTTTTTATGGCACAGTATTATTAATGCAAAATTCATTTAGTTTAGTAGAATATTCTGTACCTTTAAATCATGCAAATCAGAAAATTTTATTATTTCATTTTATTACTGCTGCTTGTTAGCGTTAATAGAATTTCTTTCGCACAATGTGCTATGTGCAAAGGTACTGTTCAAACATCTGAATACGCCAAAAGTATTAATAACGGAATTTTATACATGCTTTTAGTTCCGATAGTTTTAGGAAGTGTATTGATTTTTTTATGGTTGAAAAATAAAAACAAATTCCACGTAAACGAGTAATTCTAACCTTTTATTTATTTTTTCATGCATTCCAAATTACTTGTTCAAAACCCTATTTCAGATTCTATTTCGGGTACTATTCAATTAAATGGTTCTAAAAGTATTAGCAATCGCGCACTGATTATAGATGCCCTCTGCGGACATCAAATACAAATGGATAACTTATCCAATGCGGATGATACTGTTTTTTTATACAATATTTTACGATCTGATGCCGCGGTATTAGATGCAGGTGCCGGCGGAACAACCTTTCGTTTTTTAACAGCATTTTTGGCTACACAAGAAGGGAGGGAAGTAGTGCTCACCGGCACAGAACGAATGCAGCAACGCCCAATAAAAATTTTGGTAGATGCATTACTAAAATTAGGAGCAGATATTTCGTATGTTAACAAAGATGGTTTTCCTCCGTTGCGCATAAAAGGAAAAAAATTAAAAGGCGGAAAAATCGTTTTACCCGCTGATACCTCCTCGCAATTTATCACTGCATTACTATTGATCGCACCAACACTATCAGAAGGGTTGGAGTTAGCGTTAACCGGAACTATAGTGTCTGTTCCATACATAAAAATGACACTAAAAATGATGGAATATTTTGGTGTGCAAACTACTTTTGAAGGTAACACCATCAACGTTTATGCGGGCAATTACCAGCCCAAACCTTTTTTTATAGAAGGAGATTGGAGCGCCGCTTCTTATTTTTATTCCATTGCTATTTTAGCAAAAAATGCAACTATCGAACTTAAAGGATTAACTCAACAACAAATACAAGGCGATAGCATAATTGCAACTATTGCCGAAAAATTCGGCATCGAAACAATTTATGGGGATAACTCTATTCGCATAAAAAAAACAGCACCTATTTCCATTCAGCAGATGGAGTACGATTTTTTAGAATGCCCTGATTTAGCACAAACTGTCATTGCGTTTTGTGCTGCTTGTAACATTAATATGCGTTGCACGGGATTGCAAACGTTGCGCATCAAAGAAACGGATAGAATCGCCGCTTTAGATACGGAATTGAAAAAATTAGACTTGGCCGCAATAGAAGAAATGGATAGCAATAATTGGAGGTTGCATACTAAAAAAAGTACAAAATCCGAAGTGGTGTGTATTGCAACGTACGAAGACCATCGCATGGCGATGTCCTTTGCTCCTTTGGCATTAATTGTTGATAAAATCTGTATTGAAGAGCCCGAAGTGGTATCTAAATCTTATCCAATGTTTTGGAAAGACCTCGAACGTTTAGGGTTTAGAATTACAGCAACTTCTTAATTTTACTGAACATAGAATATGGACAATCTACAGAGGATAAATTAGCCAACGCATCGGGAATAGCCCCTCCCGGAGCACTTAACGCTTGATGTACTAATTCTATTTTTCCTTCCCCTAGCGGTATGATTTTAAAATAGGCTTTCATCATCGGGATGCGTACATATTTATCATTTTTTGGCAGTAAATCCGGTGTGCCATCTAATGTAATTAATATTTCTCCTTTGCTATTTTGCGGATTAAATATCATGTGTGTAATGGCTTCTCTTGTCTTGATAAATGGCGCTGAAACCGTCATGTAGGTATAATAATCGTTGTCGTTGTTTCGCTTTATAACCTTTACGCTGCCTTCATCAATTTTGTACATCCACTTGTCGTAATTTGATGTGTTTTTTAAAAAGGAAAGCATTTTCTCCGGAGTAGTTTGTAGAATCGTTGAAACTTTAAATTCTTTTAAATTCGAATTAGCCGTCTTGCGATTCCAAATCGTAATTCCATCTTTGTTTTTTTCAAGTGTCCAAGGTTCGTCTGCTAAACAGTGTTGTGTGTATGCCATAAATAAACAGAAAATGAATACTAAGCTATTTTTCATTGGTATAATAATTTTTACAAGATAGGACAAATTGTATGCCTATCTTTTTTATTGATAGACACGAATTTCAATTGAAAGTTTAAAAATAATTCAAAAGGAATTATACCTCTTATTTTTGCTTGTTAAAGAATATTAAAGAAGTAATAGTATCTTGTTTTTTTGATGGCTGCCATTTTTTAAAGTACTGTTTTTTTGTCGTCAGCCTTTTTTTGATAACAAATACTTAACAAGCTTATTTGACCAAACGTTTGGTATTTCAATGCATGCATTGTAAATTTATTCTACAGATTAATACGACAAATTTTTAAAAAACACTAAAATTTTATTTGAATGAGCGAAACAACAAGTGCGATTAAAAACTTACTAAAAGGAGGTGAGTTTTTGGTAAAAGAATCTAATTATTTAGATACCTATACGCCTGAAGATTTGAGCGAAGAACAACAAATGATTGTTGACACCGTTGTCTCTTTTGTAGATTCAGAAATTATTCCTGTTTATGATAAAATAGAAAAACAAGAACCCGGCTTGACAGAAGCATTGTTGGAGAAGGCTGGAGAATTAGGCTTGTTAGGGTTAGCTATTCCGGAGGAATACGGCGGAATGGGAAAGGATTTTAACACCAATTCATTATTGGTAGAAAATATGGCAAAAGCCCGTTCTTTCTCCTTATCCGTAGGAGCACATATTGGTATCGGAACATTGCCGATTGTATATTTTGGAAATGAACAACAAAAATCGCATTATTTACCCAAATTAGCTTCCGGTGAATTAAAAGCATGTTATTGCTTAACAGAACCCAGCTCCGGCTCCGACGCATTAGGTGCAAAAACAACTGCGATACTTAACGCAGAAGGCACTCATTATATAGTAAACGGACAAAAAATGTGGATTACCAATTCCGGATTTGCTGACGTATTCATCGTATTTTGCCAAATTGATGGAGATAAATTTTCTTGCTTAATTTTAGAAAAAGGCATGGAAGGATTAACCCTCGGTGCTGAAGAAAAGAAAATGGGCATCAAAGGCTCTTCTACACGTCAAGTATTTTTAGAAAATGTGAAAGTTCCGAAAGAAAACTTATTGGGTGAAATTGGTAAAGGGCATTTAATTGCATTTAATATTTTAAATATCGGCAGGTATAAATTAGCAGCAGGCGTTTTAGGTGGCTCTAAATCTGTTATCGAACAATCTGCAAAATATGCAGTAGAACGCCAACAGTTTAAAGTGCCTATCGCATCATTTGGTGCTATCCAATATAAGATTGCGGAAATGGCAACACGCATATATGCGTTGCAAAGCGCTTGCTATCGTGCTTGCGATATGATTGACAATAAAGAGAAAGAATTAGTGGCACAAGGTAAAGCATACCAGGAAGCTGTGATGCAAGCGGCAGAAGAATATGCCATAGAATGTTCTTTGTTGAAATTTATTGGTTCTGAAGTATTAGACTATTGTGTGGACGAAAATGTGCAAATACATGGAGGCATGGGCTATTCCGAAGAATTAGCCGCAGCTGCCGCTTATAGAGATGCACGCATCAACAGAATTTTTGAGGGTACAAATGAAATTAACAGATTGCTGTCCGTAGATATGTTGTTAAAGCGCGCAATGGGCGGTAAAATAGATATGATGACGCCGGCAATGGCTGTTCAAAAAGAATTGATGAGCGTACCTGATTTTAGCAGCGATGAAGATACAACGCCACTGGCAGCAGAAGTAAAAGCCGTAAAAAATGCGAAAAAAGCAATTTTGATGGCTGCAGGTGCAGCCGTTCAGAAATTGATGACGAAATTGAAAAATGAGCAAGAAATTTTAATGAACGTTGCAGATATGTTGGCAGAAGTATATACGATGGAATCGGCCGTATTGCGTACGCAAAAATTAATTGCTGTAAATGGCGATGCTGCTTGCGCTGCACAAATAGACATGACGAAAATTTTTATTTCAGATGCATTAGAGCGCGTTAACCTTCACGGAAAACATTGTCTGCAATCCTTTGCAGATGGAGATGAATTGCGCATTATGTTAATGGGGTTAAAACGTTTTACAAAATATGAAACGTTTAATACAAAAGATGCACGAAGAAGAGTAGCTGCTAAAGTATTAGAAGCAGGGAAATATAATTTTTAGTACAACTATAAAAACAAAAGAGGCTGTTTCAAAAAATGAGACAGCCTCTTTATTATTTAGAGATCTTCGGTTGGAGGCGGAAAAACTTGAATTTGCAAGCAGAACTAAAATTTTACCTTTCCGGCGTCAATTTGTTTTTTTAATTCTGCGGAAAGTGGAATATATTTTTTATGCTGCAACACATATATTGTTTCTTTCTTGTTGGCAATATTGTATCCTTCTGTTTTTAAGGTATTTTTTTGATGCTTAAAGGTATTGGTGGTTTGCGTTTCTTTTCCAATTCTTAAAAATAACGGTATGGCATACGGAGGTAATTCTTTACTTAATAAAGCATAGAATTTTTCCAAATCTAATGGTTGCGCAATATCGTTTAGTATCAATAAAGCCATACCGGCTCTGCCACTGTTTTCGGGCACTAAAACACCATACACTACGCTCTCTGAAATTCCTTTAAATTGGTTGATAATACCTTCTACTTCTAAGGTAGATACATTCTCGCCTTTCCACCGAAAAGTATCGCCAAGCCTATCTACAAATTGTGTGTGTCCGAAGCCCATGTCTCGGACTAAATCGTTGGTGTTAAAGTAGGCATCACCCTTTTTTAATACGTTTCTGAAAATAGAACCTTCGCTTTTAGTTTTTTCTGTATAGCCGTCAAAAGGATACCTATCGCTGATTTCACCGAGCAATAATCCGGTGCCTTTTGCTTGTACTTCCTTCATAAAACCTCGTTTATCGCGTACCGGTTCACCTTTTTCCATGTCGTATTCCACAATGGCATAATTGGTGATAGAAAATCCCATAGTGCCATCTAAATTAAATACATTGAAAAAGGCAATATTTCCTTCGCTGGAAGCATAAAATTCAGACACTTGTTCAACTCCAAATCTTGCTTTAAATTTCACCCAAATATCGGGACGAAGCCCATTTCCAATCATTTTTTTTAAGGTGCTTTTTTTCTCTAAGGCTTGTTCCGGAGCATTGAGCAAATACTTACACATCTCACCTACATATCCAAATGAAGTTGCTTGGTAAAATGCAATATCTTTCCAAAATTCCGAAACACTGAATTTATTTTTTATTACTAAAGATGCTCCGCCGGCCACTACGGATGACCAGCATACTATCATTGCAGTAGCATGAAAAAATGGAAGAGGGACATACAAAATATCTTCAGGAGTTAGGCGAAATGAAGTAAGCCCAAATGCGCTATAGCCTTTTATCCATCTGCCGTGTGAGATGATGGAGGCTTTAGGTAAACCGGTAGTACCGGAGGTGTAGATGTATAAAAATGCATCTTTAGAGTGTATGCGCTCATTTATTTTTGGTTCTGCCTCCGAAAAAGTATCGCTGAAAATATCAAACGTCTGAATACCTGTTTTTATAGGGGTTTTAATGCCGGAATGCGTTATCCATCCAATGTTTTTATTGGAAATTTCTAATTCTGATTTTATTTGCAGAAACGGTTCTGAAAATTCCGTTCCGATGAGTATTAGTTTAGGTTTTACCAATTTAAAACTATGTACTAATGTTTGTTGGCGCTGTGCGGTATTTATTAATGCCGCAATACTCCCTATTTTTGCCATTGCCATAGACACCGCCAATAGTTCAGGGCGATTTTCTAACATTACAGCAATTACATCTCCTTTTTTTATACCTAAGGAAAGGAAATGATTGGCTAATCTATTTATCCAATCATTAAAATCTTGATAGGTGTAAGTAGTACGATGATAAAATATACATGGACGATCGGGATATTTACGAACGGTTTTGTTAAAAATTTCTCCAATAGAAATTGCTGTATCAGGATTAACGGTATAATTGTAATATAATGCAGTTAATATCTTCGGTAAATCTTTTGTAATTCCGGGTAGTTTAAATAATAATTCCGGTAAATGAATATTTTTTTTTCGATAGTCGTCCATGGATATTTTTTCTATTTTAATTCGGAAGAAGATTTGTTGAGTAATCTTCTGGCAATTATAAGCTGTTGGATTTGTTGAGTACCTTCAAATATATCAAGTATTTTTGAATCTCTAGCCCATTTTTCTATTAACTCTTTGTAAGAATATCCTAACGAACTTGCCAGCTCTACACATTTTAATGTAATTTGATTGGTGATGCGAGCTGCTTTTGCTTTGCAAATGGAAGCATCTAAAGAGTTGGGCATACGGTTGTCGGCCATCCAAGCCGCTTTTATAGTTAGTAAGCGTGCTGCTTCATGGTCGGCTTCCATTCTATACATTTCGGCTTCTACTGCTTTTACATTGTTTATTGGGGTTTGGTAATCTAAATGGATTTTATTTTCTAAAATTTCTTTTGTTCTTTCAAGCGTTGCTTCGGCTACTCCATTGGCCATCGAGGCAACAAAAGGACGGGTATTGTCAAATGTTTCCATTACGCCTCCGAATCCTTTTTTTACATCAATATCTGGTGTGCCTAATAGATTTTCAGCCGGAACTTTACAATCTGTAAAAACAATAGCAGCGGTGTCAGAGGCTTTGATGCCTAATTTTTTTTCTAATCGAGCTACTTCCATACCGGGTGTTCCTTTTTCTACTACAAAGGATTTTATGGCTGCTTTACCTATGGCTTTGTCCAAAGTGGCCCATACCACAACGGCGTCGCAACGTTCGCCGGCAGTTACAAATATTTTTTCTCCGTTTAGTACGTAATGGTCGCCTTCTTTGCGGGCAGTAGTTGTAATAGCAGAAGAGTCAGAGCCACAGTTGGGTTCTGTAATTGCCATTGCCGCCCATGCTTTTGCAAAGCGTTGCTTTTGCTCCGGGTTAGCTACTGCGCTAATTGCTGCATTGCCCAATCCTTGGTTGGGAATAGATAATAGCAAGCCAACATCGCCATAACACATTGCTTGTATGTTGATGCAATTTGCGATATTTCCACCGTTTTTTACTGTAGAATTATCGGCATCTCCTTTTGAGGTGGCGGCCCCTCCGATAGCGTTCCCCGAACCTTCGTTTAGTCCGTTTAATCCCGCGGCTAATAAATCTAACTCAACAGGATAGGCGTGTTCTTCTAAATCGTATTTTCTGGATACCGGTCTGAAAATGGTTTTTGCTGCCATAGTGGCCATGTTCAAAACACCTTTATATTTGCTTGGAATTTCTAAATTCATTGTGCTTGTTTTTTCTTTTTTATTAAATATGTAATCCATTTGCTGTTATTGCCACGGCACGTAAATCTCTGTACCATCTTTCCACAGGGAAATCTTTGATGTAGCCATGTCCGCCTAATAGTTGCACGCCGTTGCTTCCTATCTGCATAGATTTATCACTGCATAAAACATGCGCTAAATAGGCATCACGCTTAAAGTCAAGCCCTTGCTCTGCTTTTGCAGCTGCTCGCTGAGTTAGGATACGCATACTTTCTAATTCAATTTTCATATCGGCAATCATAAAGGCTACAGCTTGTCTGTTGCTGATTGGCTCGCCGAAAGCATACCGGTCGTTCGCATACGTAATTACATAATCCAGAACAGCTTGGCAGCAGCCAACAGATAAGGCACACCAGCCTAATTTAGAATAGGAAATAAATGTGTCATACGGGATACCGGCACTGCCGCCAAGCATAGCAGAGGCATGTACTTTTACGGCATCAAATTTTATTTCACACATTTGGGCAGCATTTAAGCCCATGTATTTATCTCGTGTAATTTCTACCCCTGTAGTTTCTTTGTCGATAATAAAAAGCTGAATGCCATGATGCTCGGTAGTAGCTGCTACTAAAAAGAAAGAAACATGCTCTGCTAATGGCACCATGTTTTTTACTCCGTTAATAATAAAATCATCTCCTTCAGTTGTAGCAGTGGTATTTAATTCGAAAGGAGAAAAAAGTGCAGAGGGCTCATTGATAGCAATAGCTGCAGTTTCGGGTTGTTCTTTTAAAAATAAAGGGACTAATTCTTCTTGTTGGCTTTCTGTACCCCATTGTATCACTGCATTTAAAACGCTGTTTCCGGAAAATAATGCGAAGGCTTGCCCTAAGTCGCCATAAGCTAAAGATTCAACCATCATCATTTGTGTCACAGTAGAACGTTCTTGCGTCATCCCCCCTAAGGATTCTGGTGTTTGCATAAATGCCAATTGCATTTCATTGTATTCCGCTTGTATTTCTTCCGAAATGGCTTTGTCGGCATCAATTTTTTCTGCGGCGGCACGCATTTTGGTTGCAAACTTTAATAAAGTATCCTGAATCATAGTTTGCTCTTCATCATAATTGAGGTCGAACAAATCGGATGTTTTTTTAGAAGACGGCCGCTGAGCATTTCCGGGCTGGATGCTTTTGAAAATTCGAGAGGTGGCTCCTGCAGCACGAACACCATTTTTTGCGCCTAAATAAACAACTTGTTCGGAGAGTTTTCTCAAATTTAGTCGTTTACCCAATTTGGAGTCCAATAATTGGTTGTAGAGCGTGAAGTAGTCAGCCCACGGTAAACTTCCGGCAGGCTTAGTTTTTTTATCGGTCTGTTTCATATTTTAGATAATAACTTTGTGGAATGAAAATACAGAAAATAGATGGATAAACTTTTTTCTTTTGTTAAATTATATCCCAACTATTTTCTTAATAGAAAATAGTGAAAGATACAAATATTGGATAATATTTGTATTGGAAGGTGTTGTCTATTTTTCTACGTTTTTTGAGGTTTTTTCTTTGCTGCGGGAAATAATATATTGTTTAATATTAAACGATACCCCGGGGAATTGGGATGCAAGTTTAAATCGGTAGGAGGGTCTCCGACGCGGTGTTGGAAATCTTCCGGGTCGTGTCCGCCGTAAAAAGTCCAAGTGCCTTTTCCGTAGGTTCCGTGTAAATATTTAGCTTCATTTAAGCTTTTGTTTTCGCCCATAATTAATACATCGGGTTTTATGACCGATTTTTTGAATGCGGTAGTTTGTCCCATAAATCCTTTTACTAATTTTTCATGGTTTTGCGTTAACATAGACGGCACTTGATCCCATTTTGCCGAAAAATCAAATAGGCTGAAATAGTCCATTTCTTTGGGTATAGGACGAATACCCGGCACATCTATTGTAGAAAATTCATACTCGTAGGGGTTGGTGCTGATGAGGTAATTTTGAAAGGCAAATCCTTTTGAAAAATTCAATTTACTTTGTGCGTTTGGATCAATAGGGTCGTGGTCGAATTGTTCGGTGCAGATATCTACTCCTTCGGCTGCCAATGCTATATCGTACGAATCAGTGGCGGAGCACATGGCAAACATGTAACCGCCGCCCATTACAAAGTCGCGTATTTTTTTGGCTACGGCTAATTTTTCTTGCGAAACCTTAGAAAACCCTAATGCTTTAGCTCGTGATTCATAATCTGCTACTTGTTTTTTGTACCAATCTGCGTATTGATAGGCAGCCCAAAATTTACCGTATTGCCCGGTAAAATCTTCATGGTGCAAATGCAGCCAGTCGTATAGATGCAGATTGTCGTTTAGGATTTCTTCATCGTAAATTATGGTATAAGGAATTTCCGAATAGGTTAAAACTAAAGTTACGGCATCATCCCAAGGTTGGTTGGTTTTTGGTGAATAAACGGCAACTTTCGGAGCTTTTTCTAAACGTACGGCATCCATGTTTACTTCAGGATTAGCAATGTCTTGTAGTATTTTACTCATTGCAGCATCCGGTATGATTTCACATTTTACATTGCGTATTAAACATTCTTTTTCAAATTCTTTATTATATGGAAATGAAAAACTGCCGCCTCTATAATTCAATAACCAATCTATGGGTACATTTTTGGTAAGCACCCAATAGGCTATACCATACGCCTTTAGATGATTGCTTTGTGTCTCATCCATTGGGATTAATATAAAGGATGCTTTAGCTGCAATGGTGAAAAAAAATAAAAATATAAAAGTCAATTTCTTCATCTACTCAAATTTACAACAAATAAGTTCCAATTTTGGTTAAAATATGTTTGTATTTCCAGTTCAGTTACTCAGAAACCATAGTGATTAAATAAGACTTCAATAGCATTTTGTTGTTCGGGGAATGCAATTTTGAGTTTTGCTTTTAATGCGGTTAAACTCTGCACATCCGAAGAGAATAAATCATAGATTTGTGTAAACGTAATTCCGGAAACTTGATCAAAAGGCTCATTGTTGCCGGTGTCATATAAATCGTAATACAACCCATAAGGAATCCAATTGGATGTTGGATTTTCATTTCGGTCTAAATATTTTTGCTGCTTATAAATATAATAAGCACACCTATTAGATGCATCTTCTGCCCAGGCTTCCGATAAACTAATAATACCTGAATTGGTAAATGACTTTTCTCCATAACCACCATGTTGGTAAATGTATTCAACATAAGGTTTCCAAAATGCAGGACCAACTTTTGCGTAATGTGCTGCATGTGATAATTCATGAAACAATACTTCTATAAATGAGGCTCTTGCCGCAGTGGAATATCGCATATAAAATGGCGCATAAACATCGGGAAGTTGGTCTTTTATGGCTATTGCCAGAGGTTGAGCTACTATCGCCGGAAGGTTAAATAAATTACTAATTAATTCCGTAGGATTCGCAATGCCTTGCAATGTCATGTTTCGTAGCATAGGAGTAGCATAAGCAGTGCTGATGGGTGCCTCTTTTCCCAACCAAAACAAAAACTTTTTATCCGGCATCATAAACCCAAAATCAGCAGCAAATTTTTTATACGCATTAAAGGCTAATAAGGTTGCACAAGAATGGTGCAATTCAGCATTGTTAAAACTTCTTCCAATTTTAATATTCAAATCTGTGAATGCACAAGATTTTTTAAATCCCATAGAAAAGGTATTTACGCCAAATATGCCTAATAAATTTGCTACATCTAATGTGTGAATTTCTAAGTAATTGTTGTCGAATTTTATAAGCACTTCTACCGTATCGCTAATAATATCAGATGAAGTAACATTAAATTGGCCGTTTTCATCGGTCATTGCAGTTGTAATATTGGTAACATCTTTTATTACAACTTGTACCCCTTTTAATGGTTTTGAAGTACTATCTATTGGGTCAAAAAAAGTTACCTGTCCTTTGAATTGTTTTTTATTGTTTTGATTTTTGCGCAAGGTCGTATTTGTTTCTCCTTGCATTACATTGCTGATAATTTCTGTTTGATAAGCTGAAATATCAATAGAAGACGGAACAACACCATAATACACTCCATACGCAGCGGTATGCTCTGTTTGGTAGTTTAATTGTTTATCAGGAACGGCATCAAATGGATGGTCTAATAAAAAAACACCTTGCTGTTCTAATGCTTGGTATTGTTCTATGTGGTAGAGTTTAAATCGAACATATCGTTGTGCAGTTGTTGTTTTATTTAGTTGTGCTTCAATGGGAAGTTGATATGGATTTATTAATCGATGTGTAATTTCCACTGTGCAAGAATCGGTAGGAAGTGCGGTATCGTTTTTCTTACAACTGCCCAAAAGTGTAGCACAAATGAAAGATATAAAACATAGTTTATTCATAGTATAGCTTTTTAATAAAGATACTAAAAAAGCCCGGCAAATTGCCGAGCTTTTTACTGTTTTATTTGAATTGCTTTAGAAATTTTTGATGATGGCATCGCCAAATTCAGAGCATTTTAGTAAAGTAGCTCCTTCCATCAAACGATGAAAATCGTAAGTAACCGTTTTTTGCTCAATTGCTTTTTCCATACCTTTAATAATTAAGTTAGCCGCTTCGGTCCATCCCATAAATTCGAACATCATTACACCCGACAAAATAACGGAGCTTGGATTTACTTTATCTTGATTTGCATATTTAGGAGCCGTGCCATGCGTTGCTTCAAATATAGCCATTCCGGTCAAGTAGTTAATATTTGCACCCGGAGCAATACCGATACCGCCTACTAATGCTGCTAAAGCATCTGAAATATAATCGCCATTGAGGTTTAAAGTGGCTACCACGTCGTACTCTGAAGGGCGTAAAATAATTTGCTGTAAGAAATTGTCGGCAATAGCATCCTTGACAATCAACTTACCTTCAGCTTCTGCTTTTTTGAGTGCAGCATTTGCTTCATCTTGACCCTCTTCAGCTAAAATTCTATCGTATTGATTCCAGGTAAATGTTTTATCGCTAAATTCCAATTCTATCATTTTGTATCCCCATTCTTTAAATTTACCTTCCGTAAATTTCATGATGTTGCCTTTGTGCACTAAAGTAACCGATTTTCTGTTGTGTGCTAATGCATATTTTACAGCAGAGCGAATTAAACGCTCAGAGCCTTCCAAGGATACCGGTTTTATGCCTAAAGAAGAAGTTTCAGGAAAGCGTATTTTTGCACCCACATTCATTTCTGTTAGTAAAAAATGTAATAGTTTTTTACATTCCTCTGTTCCTTCCATCCATTCAATGCCGGCATAAATATCTTCTGTGTTTTCCCGGAAAATAATCATATCTACTTGTTCCGGCACTTTTGAGTTAGAAGGAACACCATTAAAATAACGAACTGGGCGGACACATGCATATAAATCTAACAACTGACGTAATGCTACGTTTAAAGAACGGATACCGCCACCCACAGGAGTGGTAAGCGGTCCTTTTATAGCAATTAAATGTTCTTCAATCACTTTTAATGTTTCATCCGGTAGCCAAGAGCCGGTTTGCTTATACGCTTTCTCTCCGGCTAATACTTCTTTCCAATGTATCTTTCGCTTTCCATTATATGCTTTTTCTACGGCAGCATCTAATACACGTACCGATGCTTTCCAAATATCTGACCCGGTTCCATCGCCTTCAATAAAAGGGATAATAGGCTCGTCCGGCACTTCTAAGTGCCCGTATTTCATTGAGATTTTTTCTGCTGACATAACTTGTATTTTAATGTTTTAGGTTTGATAGCATCTCAATACTGTAGTGTTGAGATAGGTATTCACTTTATGGTGCAAATATAAATATTATTTGATGCTTTAACATAAAATTTACAATGAATATTCTGTGTAATTAACACATTTTAATTTCAAGTAAGATTGTTTCTAAATAATCTACCGTATTTTAACGCTTATAATTGAGAACTGTTCTAAAATGAAAAAAATCTTTAACCTAATTATCTTTTCATTTATATTAAATAATATACATGCACAAGAAATAAAAATTATGACATGGAATATTTTTATGATTCCTCCCGTTATTTTTAAATCGTGCCAAGCAGATAGGGCTGTATATATTAGTGATTATGTTAAGAAGATGAATCCCGATATTATGGTATTCAATGAATCTTTTCTGAAAAATTGTACAGCAATATTGAAAGATAAATTAACGACAACTTATCCATATCAAACAGCTGTTACACCCAGAGGAGCTTTGAAGTTGAATAGCGGTGTTTTAGTGTTTAGTAAATTCCCGATTTTAAAACAAGATTTTATAAGATATAAAAACAAAAGAGGATCTGATAGATTTGCAAAAAAAGGAGCAAGATATGTAGAATTAACAGTGAATAATCAACGAATACAGTTAGTGGCTACTCATACTCAAAGCCTTGTAAAATATAGTGCTGCACGCATTAAGCAATTTACACAATTGAAAAAACAACTTTTAGATAAATATTATCAAGACACCATCCCTCAATTTGTAGTTGGCGATTTGAATTGTAATTATTATGACACATCTGAATATAATGTACTGATAAATAAATTAGATGCATTGCCTGTTGCCTATTCCGGAGAACATTTTAGTTGGAATGGAATGGAAAATGATTTGGCCTATAAATTTTCAGAACATACGCAAGAAACTTTAGATTATATTTTGCTGCGCAATTCTAAACATACTAAGGCGGTTATAAAATCTACGGAAATACTAAAACCCTCCTGCGGATGCTCGATTTGCAAATATAAATTCAATTCCTTTTCCGACCATTATCCCGTAATTTCAACTATCGAATTGAAGTAATTTCTTGTTATCTTTATCCCATGCAAAATCCAAACTTAGATGCTACTGGCGAGTTTCTTTCCAAAACAGAAAAAGAATTGGAGAAAGTTTTGCGCCCCCAAGCATTTGAGCAATTTTCCGGACAACCGCAGATAATAGAAAATTTAACTGTTTTTATTCAAGCGGCAAAGCAGCGTGATGAAGCCTTAGATCATGTTTTACTGCATGGCCCTCCGGGATTGGGGAAAACTACTTTGTCCAATATCATCGCAAACGAATTGGGGGTTGAATTAAAAACAACATCGGGACCTGTATTGGAAAAACCCGGCGATTTAGCAGGTCTGCTCACTAATTTACAACCCAACGATGTTTTGTTTATAGATGAAATTCATAGGTTAAATACAACCGTAGAAGAGTATTTGTATTCGGCAATGGAAGACTATCGTATCGATATAATGATTGATAGCGGACCAAGTGCGCGAAGTATTCAAATTAACTTAAATCCTTTTACGTTAATTGGTGCTACTACACGTTCCGGTTTGCTAACTGCACCGTTGCGTGCAAGATTCGGCATTACCTTCCGCTTAGAATATTATACGACAGAAGTTTTGAAAAAAATCATCAAACGTTCCTCTGCTATTTTAAATACGGAAATAGACGAAAAAGGAGCAGCGGAAATAGCCAATAGAAGCCGAGGAACACCACGAATTGCAAATGCATTATTGCGCAGAGTTCGAGATTTTGCACAGATAAAAGGCAATGGAAAAATTGATTTGGAAATTGCAAAATATGCTTTATCGCAACTCAATGTAGATGAGCACGGATTGGATGAAATGGATAATAAAATTCTATTTTCCATTATCGAAAAATTTGGCGGCGGTCCGGTGGGAATCACCACAATTGCTACGTCTGTTGGAGAAGAGCCGGGAACTATTGAAGAGGTATATGAACCATTTTTAATTCAAGAAGGTTATTTAAAACGAACACCGAGGGGTAGAGAAGCAACGGCAAAAGCTTATACCCATATTGGTAAAATACCGCCTGCACAAACAGGTTCCTTGTTTTAATTTAAACCAATATTACTGTGATACGTATAGCCACATTTTACAATCTATTTGAAGCAGAATTAGCTAAAATAAAATTAGAAAATCATCAAATCTATTGTTTTATAAAAAATGAGCACCTTGCGCAATTGCAATTCGGAATTGCAAATTTTGAGCTTATGGTTAATGAAGACGATAAAGAATTGGCATTATATTATTTGGAAAATGATGCTGATGATTTAGATAAATCTATAGATGATTTAACGGATGGTATAAATTAATTATTAGCCGCTTGCGTACTGATTTTATTGTGCAAAATAGCAAATACAACATAACTGATAATGATTGTACTTAGTCCCAACCATTTAAAAATAAGTAGCTGAGGTAGCACACTAATTAAAAATAGTACACGCATTTTGTTTTCTTTCCAATTGAAGGGATTGCCTTTCATACTAAAAATTTCTATTTCTGCAATAGCTAAGAATGCTAAAATAAAGGAAATAAGTAGGGCTGCAATTTTGCTGTAAATTATAAAATTCCAATTATTTTCGAATTGCCATTTTGTAAAAAATTGCATGTAAAACCCTAATACGAAAATTGTACATGCAGGCGTGTTTAACCCTATAAAATTAACCGTCTGACGGGTGTCTAAATTAAATTTTGCCAAACGCAAGCACGCAAACAAGGTATAGACAAATCCCAATAATGAAATTGGGTTGTCTGTTATTGATACCGTTGTATTGGAGGCTATTACTGTAATAAAATTTGCTTTGAATTGTAAAATATTGTACAGCATCACTCCCGGCAAAACGCCGAATGTTACCATGTCTGCGAGAGAATCTAACTGTCCACCCAAATCAGATTTTACATTAAGTGCCCGAGCCACAAAGCCATCTAAGAAGTCTGCTATTAGTGAGATAAGAATAAAAATAGGAACTAAAGTAAAACTGCCTTGCATGCATGCAACTAAGCCGCAGCATCCGGAGAATAAATTCAGTAGCGTTAGTGAATTTGGAATATGCTTTCTCATATTAAATACTCGGCAAAGCTAATTCTTTTTGTCGGGTTTATATAGCTTGTCTAAAAAATCAATTACCATGTCTTTTAGAGAGCCGCTACCGGATAACTCGCTCATCATGCCGTACATGGCAGCACTGCGTTTGCTCTCCGGATTTTCATTCCCTGCAAATCGTTGTGTAAGTGATTTGAACTGTTGTTCATTCAGCATTTTTTTTAGTTGCTTTACCGCAGATACTTGCAGATTATTTTTTAAATGAGATAATGTAAAACGCTTCGCTTTCTGTACCGCTATTTTTAAGTCATTAATAAATAATTCTCCTTTACCTACATGAATATAATTTAACAAAACATGCAAGCTTGCCGGAAGTTGCTGTCTGTTAATCGTCCATCCTAATTCCGCTAATTCATCGGCTACTTCATACACGTCAATAGTATCTGAAGAAAAAGCAAATAAGGTAGCTTGTGGATTTCCCAATATTTTTAATTCGGGGATTTCCTCTTTAATTTTATGTTTGATAAAATGCGTCTCTTCCATCACCTCACGCGCCATGCGACGGTAGCCTTCTTCTCCAATCAGATGTAATGCCGTCCATGCTGCGGCAATTGGGCCACCCCCTCGTGTGCCCATAAATGAAGGAGAACCATAAATACCGCCACTCCAATCTGTTTTTACGTAAAACTGACCTTTGCGCAATTCCGTATTTTTATATAAAACTACCGAAGCTCCCTTCGCCGCATATCCGTATTTGTGTATATCTGCCGATATGGATGTTACGCCATCGATTTCAAAATCAAATTTGGGTAAATCATATCCTTCCATTTTTAAAAACGGTAAAATAAAACCACCCACGCAAGCATCTACATGCAGCAGACATTTATGTTGTTTCGCTATAACAGCTAATTTTTCTATGGGGTCTATTGCCCCTTGTGGATAGGAAGGCGCTGAACCTACGATAAGGACAACATCACTACTGAGTTGTTTTTTTAAATCTTCGACATCTAATTTAAAATCACTATCTACTTTGAGGAGTTTGTAATTAAATTCAATGGCATCTGCTGCCTTACAAAATGCAGGATGTGCCGTTTCTGCTAATAAAAGTAATGGGTTTTTAGTTTGCTTATTTTTTTTTGCCCATTCTTTCGCTGCCCGCACCGCCATATATATACTTTCTGTGCCTCCTGAGGTCATGGTGCCGGTTACTTGCTCGTCTCCGTGCAGTAAAGTTGCAGCCATTTGTATCACTTCATTCTCCATGTTTTTTAAGCTCGGAAAAACAGCCGGATTCAGTGCATTGGTAGCAGAAAATTTAGCATACGCCTCTTTTATGGTAGCATAATATTCATCTCCCGGATAATAAACATAGCCAAAGAATTTTCCTTCTTTCCAGTTCATGTCGTTTTGAGAATAGGTCTCCCACAGTAGGTGTATCTCTTCTGTATTTAATCCGGTGGCGGGTATAGATTTGCTCATGTTGTTGGTTTAGCAATATTGATGTAGTAGGTTTTAGTATTCATAAAAGTAAAAATAAATAAGGAAATATCCGTTTACAAAGGTGATTTTGTGTCAGAGGACAGCTTTTTAAAAATAAATTTTATTTTTTTTATGGAATTGGAGTGCTTTCTGTATCTCAATAGTAAAAAGTAACATTTATGCTGGTTAAGACTTTTGGAAGTGCTGTTTATGGAGTAGATGCTGCTACAATTACGGTAGAAGTAAATATTTGTCAAGGACAGCATTATTTTATGGTAGGCTTACCGGATAATGCAGTAAAAGAAAGCTGGAGCAGAGTGGAAAGTGCCTTGCGAGTGAATAAATACCACATGCCTCGAACTCGTATTATTGTCAACCTTGCCCCGGCTGACATCAGGAAAGAAGGCTCTGCTTATGATTTGCCAATTGCCATAGGAATTTTGGCGGCCTCTGAGCAAATTTCAGCCTCTTTGTTAGAGAAATATATTATTATGGGAGAACTTTCTTTAGATGGAAATTTACAACCGATTAAAGGAGCATTGCCTATTGCTATTCAAGCGCAGAAAGATGGTTTTGAAGGCTTTATATTACCCAAGCAAAATGCGCAAGAAGCCGCCATCGTTGAAGGAGTGAAAATTTACGGAGTGGAGCATATTGATGAAGTGGTAGAATTTTTGTCCGGTACAAGAGTATTAGAGCCGACAAAAATAAATGCAAGTGAAGAGTTTTCCGCTTATCCCGAAAATTCTATCTTCGATTTCTCAGATGTAAAAGGGCAAGAAAATATAAAAAGAGCTTTAGAAATTGCAGCAGCAGGCGGGCATAATGTTATTTTGATAGGCCCTCCCGGAGCAGGAAAAACGATGTTAGCCAAAAGAATGCCGACGATACTTCCGCCGTTATCTTTAGAAGAAGCGTTGGAAACAACAAAAATACATTCCGTGGCAGGTAAATTAAGACGAAACGCATCACTATTGTATCAACGTCCATTCCGCTCTCCACATCATACGGTTTCGAATGCGGCATTAGTAGGCGGAGGCAGCAACCCACAGCCCGGCGAAATATCTTTAGCCCATAACGGGGTATTATTTTTAGACGAATTGCCTGAATTTAAAAGAGATGTATTAGAAGTAATGCGCCAGCCGATGGAAGAACGAAAAGTAAATATTTCCAGAACTCGTTTTTCTATTGACTATCCTGCCAATTTTATGCTGGTGGCAAGCATGAATCCATGTCCGTGTGGATATTACAATCATCCCGAAAAAGATTGTGTATGTGGCCCGGGAGTGGTGCATAAATATCTGAATAAAATTTCGGGCCCTTTGCTAGATAGAATTGACTTGCACGTAGAAGTTACGCCCGTAAAGTTAGAAGATTTATCCTCCAAACAATTGTCCGAAAAAAGTAGTGAAATTAGAAAAAGAGTAATAGAAGCTCGTAACGTACAGAAAAACAGATTTCAAGCGCAAGATATCTATTGTAATGCACAAATGACAACCAAGCAAACAAGAGAATCTTGTCAGTTAGATATTGCATCACAACAACTTTTAAATACCGCAATGAAACGTTTAGGATTATCGGCTCGAGCGTATGAACGCATCATCAGAGTAGCACGCACCATTGCAGATTTAGAAAAGAGTGAAAGTATAAAAACCGAACATTTGGCAGAGGCTATTCAGTTTAGAAGTTTGGATAGGGAGAGTTGGGCTGCATGATAGTTGTAGCAGTAGTATCAATCGCAATTAAAAATAGACCCATAAAATTATGATGAAAATTAAATCTAACATAAATACAAAATACGTGTTGGTTTGAAATTCTAAATAGGATAAAATATAGAATGTTGACTTAGAAAATTTAAAGTCAACATTAAAAAAAGACTGCAGCTTCTCTGTAGTCTTATTATGTGCTTTGCATGTTTAGTTCGCTGGGGCTGTTCATCAACCGAACAGCCTCAGTTTTTTATGGTTTAATTAACATACGTTGAGTAAATGCTGTAATCCTCTAACCTCCGGTATTGTATTTTTGTTCAAAAGAATAGATATGTTGAGCGATTTCTTGCAACCCATAAATAGCCGGTTTTTAGCAGATTACTATTTAACCAATAAATATGCTAAAGACTATATCCATTTACATCAAGATGTAAACACTTTAGAAGGATATCAAGTGGCAATATTGGGTGTAGAAGATTATAGGGGATATATTTTAAATAAAGGAACAGAAAATGCTGCCGATGAAGTGCGTAAGCATTTATATCAGTTTGGTGCTTTTACGAACGGTATGCAGTTGTTGGATTTGGGAAATATAAAAGCCGGGGAAACGTACGTAGATACATTGGTGGCTTTAGTAGAAACCTTACATGTACTGTTTAAGCACAATATTATTACAATAATAATTGGCGGAGATGCAGCGCTGGCATCTGCACAATTTAAAGCGTATGAGATTTTTGAAAATCCAATTTCAGTAGCGCACATTGCATCAAAGGTAGTTTGGGAAAATAGCGAAATGGACATTCATAAAACGTATCTTAAAGATTTTTTTCTAAGTGACTTTTTGAAGAAATATACGTTAGTGGCATATCAATCCTATTTTTTGCAAGAGAAACAACTGTCATTTTTGAGCAGTAAAGATCATGATGTTTTGCGCGTTGGAAAAATTAGAGAGCATGTTTTTGAAGCAGAACCCTATTTGAGAGAAGCTGCTATGGTAATGTACGATATAAATGCAATTCGCTTTTCTGATGCACCCGGCCAGCCCGAGCCTTCGCCCAATGGGTTATTCGGTGATGAAGCTTGTGCATTAGCTCGCTACTCCGGAATGAGCGACCAATTGATGAGTATAGGAATTTATGATTTTAATCCGACATTAGATAAGAGCGAAGTAACGGCCAAACAAGTAGCGCAAATGGTTTGGTATTTTATAGAAGGCGTCAGTTTGAGAAGACATGATTATCCGATTGTAAATGAAAACGATTTTAATATCTACATGGTGCAAATTGATGAAGCGGAAAATGATTTTATATTTATGAAAAGCAGAAAAAGTGATCGTTGGTGGATGAAAATTATGTATGATAAGAACGATTTACAAAAACATAAATTAATACCATGTACGTATAAAGATTATCTGACGGCATTGAATAACGAAATTCCCGAACGTTGGATGAGAGAGTGGATGCGATTAGTGTAATAGTATTGTAAGTTCAAGTAATAAATGCAACAAAAATTATCGGGTGTGGGTGGCATACGTCGGTTTGGGTATTGTCGAAGTCGAGAATTTTTAGCATAAAAACTCAATCAAAGAACAAATGTTGAATCTTGTACAAATGCCCTTTTGGTAGCTGTGGAACGAAGCTGTTAAGGCTCGCTTTTATTAATACCTTGTTATGGGCTGTTCTTTGTGTCTTCACTTTTTATTGTTGCGTATTTTGACTTTAGTTTTAAAAATCTTTTTTCATAAAATTCGTATGATAAATATGCAAATAAAATTGTTGTTAAAGTAATAAGCGTGTAAATAAAGAGATAATTTATTATCGTTTTACTTTCAAAGCGTCCAATGATTTTAGAAAAATAAAAAATTAAAATTGGGTGAATAACATAAATGCCAAATGAAATTTTTCCAATAAAGTCACACAACCTATTTTCTAAGTTTATCAAATTATTTGTTTTCGTTATTTGCCCCACAATTAAAAAGACAGTAATAACTGAAACTAATTCTCCATCAATAATGGAAGCAATATGAAACTTATTTAAAGCGATTAACAGAATCACTATCCACGAAATGATTTGTGTTATTTTATGTGTACAAATTGCTAAAAAGTTCAGATTTTTTTGGTAGTACAAAATTGCTCCAATAACACCAATAAGCATTGTATGAAAACGTGTTACTTCAATAAATAAGAGTGGAAGGTGTATGCCGTATTTTCTGTCTAATATCCAAAAGATAAATTTTAAGAATAGAAAAACAAAAACTACCCCTACCGATATTTTAAAAAGTTGATTGTTTGGCAACTTTGCCATTTGCGGAAAAAATAGATAAAACTGTTCTTCAACTCCAAGCGACCAATAGTGTGCAAGAAAAGGTAAAGTATTATTAAAAATGAATGGAATATTAGCTGAAAGAAAAATATAAAAAGGTACGGAAGAAGAATTATATGGAATTCCAAATACCAGCAATGTTGTTAAGCAGATTGCAAAGTATAAATAATAAAGCGGCCAAATTCTAAGAATTCTTCTAATGTAGAAATTTTTGATATTGAGTTTTGTTTTTTCTTTTTCGTTGAGCAATAAGAATGTTATTAAAAAACCACTCAACGTAAAAAAAATTGTTACTCCATAGCCTGCAAGTTTTAGTCCACTTGCTTTTCCGTCTAAGTCTGTTCCGAAAATTTTATTATTAAGCCCAAAACTTCCAAGTCCTAATGTGATATGTGAAATAACAACTGCTATTGCTGCAATAGCCCTCAGTCCATTAAGCCCTGGTAAATAAATAGTCTTGGTAGTCTCTATCTGACCGCTTATTCTCATAGAATTGCCCATAACACTTATATTTGATCTGAAAATTTTAAGTTGCCATGAGTTGAGCATTCGAACTACTCAGTGCTGAGCAAAGATACATAATTCAGCAATTAAAGGAGTTCCGTTTTTCTCTTTTTAAAGATTCTATAAATTGTGCTTCGTGGTTGCACTTTTTTCGCCTTGAGTTAATATTTATTAATCGCATTTTTCTTTATGTTAGTATTTACATCTACCATAGCGTCAACCGCCGCTCGAATGATACACTGCTTGTTGGAATAGTTGATATATTTTACCTGCTTTAAAACAATATACTGTCTTATACGTTAAGAGTAGTTAACTAAGTTAATTTTTATGAATGGAAGTCGTAGTTTTACATTTATTTTCAGAATAATAGACATGCATGGTTAAATATATCGGATTCTTAGGATTGTTCTTTTTGTCTTTTAATATAATGGCGCATCAATTTTCCGTTACAGGGAGAGTTATTGATGCCAAAGATAATTCGCCGCTTATTGGCGTAAATATTTTATTAACCAATATAAAAGATTCTACCAAAAGCATTGGTGTTTCAACAGATATTGATGGCAAATTCACTATCACACCCGTAGATTCGGGAAAGTATGTTTTGGATGTAAGCTATATCAGTTATAAAACAATATTGAAAATGATTTCTGTAAATGAAAATATCCAGTTGAAAGATATTACGCTGACAGAGGAAAGCAAGTTATTGAAAGAAGTCGTTATTCAAGATAAGCAAATAAGAGTGCAGCAACTTGGCGATACATCACAATTTAACGCTTCCGCATTTAAAACAAATAAAGATGCAACTACAGAAGATTTATTAACTAAAATGCCCGGCGTTACTTCCGATAATGGCACATTGAAAGTAAATGGAGAACAAGTGCAAAAAGTGTTAGTAGATGGAAAACCATTTTTTGGCGATGATCCGAGAACCACCGTTCAAAATCTTCCGGCGGATGTAATTGATAAAGTTCAAGTTTTTGATAAATTGAGCGACCAATCTGCTTTTACCGGCTTTGATGATGGAAACAGTCAAAAAACAATAAATATTGTTACCAAGAAAGGAATGAATAATGCAAAATTCGGGAAAGCATATATCGGCTATGGTGGCCCGAATAATCGTTATAATGCAGGAGTGAATTTCAGTACATTTAAAGGAGATAGGCGCGTTACCCTTTTGGCCATGAGTAATAATGTCAACCAACAAAATTTTAATATCCAAGATTTATTGGGTGCGACAGGGCAGGGTACTACGGTCGGAAGCCCGGGCGCTGGTGGTCGTGGCGGTATGATGCGTAGCATATCTAATTTTTTGATAGGACAACAAAATGGTATTGCTACAACAACAGCATTAGGCTTGAATTATGCGGATAAATGGGGGAAAAAGAAAAACGTAACCGTTTCGGGGTCTTATTTTTTTAATGGAACTAAAAATGTAAATACCAGCACTAGTGTCAGAAATTATATCGCTTCAAATGATAGTGGTTTGGTATATAACCAACAGAGCGACGTGAAGAATACGAACATTAACAACCGATTTAATTTTAGAATTGAATATGCCATCGACTCTAATAATACGTTGATATTTACACCAAGTTTTAGTACGCAAAATTATATTTCCAATTCCAATTTAGAAGCTACGAATACACGTTTTGGCGAACGGCTGGAAAGTTCAACAAAAAATAATCAATCTGCTAATCAATTTGGAATAAATTTTTCAAATGACGTTTTATTCCAACATAAATTTTATAAAAAAGGAAGAACAATTTCTATCGATTTTACAACAGCAGCAAATACAAAAAATGCTTCCTCCATTCTACAAACTTTTAATTCTTATACTATAGATACGCTACAGGTAAATGACTCTATACATCAACAATCGAAAATAAGAACAGTTGGCTATACTATAGGAAGTAATATTGTTTATACAGAACCCATTAAAAAGTATGGACAAATTTCCATCTCTTATGCTCCTTCGTTTACAAAAACAAATTCGTCAAAAAATACAAACAATCTCGATGCACTTACCGGTTTGTACACCGTGCCCGATACTGCTTTAACGAATGGATTTGATAATTTTTATTTGACCAATAAAATTGGATTTGCGTATCGATTTAATAATCAGAAATTAAATTGGAGTGTGGGCGTTAATGGACAAGATGCCTTATTGCAAAGCAATCAGCTGACCCCCAAAACGGTGTTTGTGCAGAAGAATTTTATCTCTATTTTACCGTATGTCGATTTAAAATATAAAATTTCTAAAACAGAAAGTTTGAATTTCTTTTATCGCACCTCTACCAACTCCCCGACGATTTCGCAATTACAAAATGTAATAGACAATAGCAATTCACTGATTTTGTCAGCAGGAAACCCGTCTTTATCGCAAAGCAATTCACATTCCATTGGTTTGCGATATAATAGAGCCAATAATAGTAAGGCGACCAATTTATTTTTGTTTGCAAACGCAGTAAACACGTTGGATTATATTGCAAATTCTACTACAATATTTAGCAGAGATACAACTGTAAATGGAATTTTTGCTGCTTCAGGTACGCAGTATATTCAGCCGGTAAACTTAAATGGCTATTGGAATGTACGTACCTTTATTACCTTCGGATTTCCGGTGAGTAAATTAAAAAGCAATATGAATGTAAATGGCGGAATGGTGTACACCAGAACTCCGGCATGGATAAACAATATTCGAAATAATGCTAATGCATATTCATTTAATGCCGGCATTACCTTGAGTAGCAACATTAGCCAAAAAATAGATTTTACGCTTTCGTATAATGCAAGCTATTCGTTGGTGCGAAATTCATTGCAACGGCAAAATAATTCTAATTACTTTAGCCACACCGCATTTGCAAAATTCAATTATCAGTTTTGGAAGGGATTTGTTTTTAATACGTCTGTAAGCAATACCTTGAATACGGGCGGTACAAAAACGTATAACACCAGCTATTGGCTGCTGAATGCATCATTGGCGTATAAATTCTTAAAAGACCAAAGTTTAGAAGTGAAATTTAGTGCAAATGATATTTTAAATCAAAATAAAAATATTGTAAGAAACGTAACAGAAATCTATACGGAAGACATCCGCTCAACGGCATTGCGTCGATATTTTATGGGAACAATTACCTATACCTTTAAAAAAGTTGCTGCCAATGGGAATACATCTGTTGGCGATACGCCTAAAGATTTTATGTCGCCGCCACCGTCAATGATGCGCCATAATATGCCACCACCGCCGGGAATGTAATTTAGGATAGAATCAACTCCATTTTCATCCCTCGGGAGCCTTTTAATAATAGGGTTGCGCCATTGAAATTTTGCTGTTGAAACCATTCTTTGGCAGCTATATTGTCGGCAAATTTTAAAATAGCAGGTGGAGTTGTTGTTTGCAAAAAAGCTTTACCTACTAATACGATAGTTTCAAAATTTAATTGAGTGCATAAATCAGCAATAAATTGATGTTCTTTAGTGGTTTCATCACCCAATTCAAACATATCCCCAAGAAGTACAATTTTTCTCTCTGCTTCGGATTTTGCAAAACTTTCCAATGCATGTTGCATGCTGGTCGGATTAGCATTGTAGGCATCTAAAATTAGATGATATCCATTTTTATCAATCATCTGCGAACGTGCATTAGTAGGGTTGTAGGCTTCGATAGCACTTTTTATTGCAGCTGACGTTACACCGAAATATTTTCCAACCGCTATAGCACACATAATATTACTGAAATTATAACTTCCAAATAAATTGGAGCTAATTTCTATGCCGTCAAACAATATCTTTAAAAACGGATTTTCTACAAGTATCTTGCTACTGTACGTACACAACTTATTTTTTCCATACGATACGGATGCAGTAATATTTCTTTCCTTTACCATATCTAATAAAATGGTATCATCTCCATTTACAAATACAGTACCTTGGTGTTGTTTCAGGTAATCATAGAGTTCTCCTTTCCCTTTTCTAATACCTTGCGTGCCGCCAAATCCTTCTAAATGGGCTTTGCCACAATTGGTAATAATACCATGCGTAGGCTCTACGTATTTGCAGTAGCTTTCAATTTCTTTTTGATGATTAGCACCCATTTCTATTACAGCTATTTCAGTGCCTTTTTCCATTTCTAATAGTGTAATAGGGATTCCGATATGGTTGTTTAGGTTTCCTTTGGTATAATGAGTTTTATACGTACTTGCTAATACGGCGTGTACTAATTCTTTGGTGGTCGTTTTTCCGTTTGATCCCGTAATTGCAATAATTGCTTTGGGGTTAATTTTTTTAATGTGATAATGCGCCAGTGTTTGCAGTGTTTGCAATACGTTATCTACTAAAATATACTGTTGACCTTGTAGGTATTCTGCTTCATCTATAACTGCAAATGCTGCGCCTTGTTCTATTGCCGAATGGGCAAATTTATTACCGTTAAAGTTATCGCCTTTTAATGCAAAATAAATTTGATTAGGTGCAATTTTTCTGGTATCAGTCGTTATTCCATGAGAGGATAAAAACAATGCGTATAGTTCCGTTATTTCCATTGCCTAAAAATAAAAAAGTCCTGAGTTTTATCTCAGGACTTTTTATATACAGTTGTTATCTGTTATTTGTATTTTCGTGCTTTTTGGTTTTTAGAGATGGTTTTGTTCATTTCACCAAATCCTTTTCCGCCAAATCTGTTTCCATCCGGAGAACCTACACGAACCATTGCACAACGGAATCCGATATCGTCAGAAGATTGGTCTTCATTTAAGAATCTTCTTGTGCCCGGAGATAAATAATATCCTCTATCTCTCCAAGAACCACCTTTATATACTCTTGCTTTATTGTTTATTAATGTAGAAACTCCGTATTGATATTCCACTTGAGAGGAAGAGTCACCATCATTATAATCAATAGCATAAGATTTTCTGTAATTTCTTCTGTTGCTCAAGTCGCCATCGTCTTCACGTACATATTTTACTCTACCCATGCTGTCTAATCCGCCATCAAAATCAGGTTTCATAAATACATTACCACGGTAAGAGTTTAAGTCATCAGCATCCGCTTCCGTCATCGGGCGGTAAACGTCTTGTGTCCACTCATTTACGTTTCCGGCCATATTGAACAAGCCAAAGTCATTCGGGAAGTTAGCGTGTACGTCAGAGGTGATTTCAGCATTGTCGTTCAATGCTCCGGCAACCCCCATATAGTCACCACGTCCTCTCATGAAGTTAGCCATGAAATCTCCTTGGTTTTTATTGTGTCTTTGGTAACGGAAAGTAGCACCATCCCAAGGGTAAATACGTCTGTCTGTAACAACTTCTTCGCCCGGCATTGGCATATTTCCTCTCAATCCTAAAGCGGCATATTCCCATTCCGCTTCTGTCGGAAGTCTATAGTCTGGTAATAAGATACCGTCTTTTAGGTTTACATTTCTTTTTCCGGAACCGTTAGGATTTAAATCTTCTTTTTGTTTTTTAGTAGCACCTTGGTACAATTCTACAGCATACGCTTCTGTATTGAAGTTGTCTTCATTCTTTTGGTTAGTGTTTAAGTCTAAATAGCCTTCTTTTACCAAAATCATTTCATTTACACGGTCAGTACGCCATTTGCAATATTCTGATGCTTGCAACCAATTTACACCAACTACAGGATAGGTATTGTATGCAGGGTGAGTAAAGTAATATTTAACATAAGGCTCGTTGAAAGCTAAATTTCTTCTCCAGCACATAGAGTCTGGTTTTGCATTTTTTACAAATTCAGGATGGTCTGTACCAAATACACGGTCTAACCAATATACATACTCATTGTAATCTAAGTTGGTTACTTCCGTTTCATCCATGTAAAAAGAAGATACTGTTACACGACGTTGTATGTTATTGTTTTCATACAATAAGTCATCTTCTGTTGCACCCATTGCAAATGTACCCCCTTCAACTAAAACTAAGTTAGGTCCGGTGATTTGCTGTGTGTTGGGAGATTTTTCAAATCCACCCCATTTTTTATCATTGTAATTCCAGCCCGTTGTAGAAGAAGCACCACCGCCTTTTCCACCTTTACAACTAACGGCTAACATACCTACGGCTATTGTCAGGTATAAGACATTTCTCATTCTTTTATACGTCATTATTTCGGCTTTTTAAAAAATTATTTCAAAGATAGCGCATTTTAATCAATCTGCAAAATATTTCGACTAACTTTATCAACGTAAAATGGGACTATTTATTATCTTTTTACTTTATAATTGCCTAAATTGCGATTAAATACGTTTCTGATTTGGGGAAACTAACAATAAATTAACTTTGATAACAAGGATGATTGTAAGGTTGAAGGCGATTTCGCTGGCTATTTTATTTTTTTATTCAGCAGTAGTAGTTGCTGGTAATGTGGGGGAGGTATCGACTTCTGTTCATTTACAATGGAATACTTCTAATCAACAGCTCGATTTTGATAAAGCCGTATTTCCGACGGCTTTTTTAGGGCTTCCGGTTTATTCTTATGTTTTCAATGCCAATCAAAATACTTCCGCTGAAGTTCAATTACTAAAAGTGTCTTATCAACCTTATCAAGGACAGCCACTTTCCAAAGAACAATTAAAATTAATCCGCAACCAACCCTTGATAGAGCAGCAAACAGGAATTGATAGAAAAAGTAATAAAATCACGATTTCTATGTTGCCGATTGTAAATATTAATGGCCAATTGCAATTGGTGACCTCTTTTGATTGGAGCATCATTCCCATTTCCTCTTCTTTCTCCGAACGGCAATCCAATGGCAATGCCCGAATGTATGCTTCCAACTCGTTATTAAGTGCAGGAAAATGGTTTAAATTCGGTGTTCCGCAAGAGGGAGTGTATAAATTAGATTACGTCTTTTTAAAAAAATTAGGACTATCGGTAGATGCCATAAACCCTGCGAATATCCGTATTTTCGGGCAACGTGCCGGTATGTTACCCGAACTGGCAGGAGCTGATAGAGAGGATGATATTCGAGAAATTCCTATAAAAGTAATATCCGCTACCGGAAATACTTTTGGCGTTAATGATTACGTATTAGCATTTTTACCGGGGCCTGAAAAATGGACGTATAATTCGGCTAAGCAGCTGTTTGTAGCTCAAAAGCATTTATACAGTGATACTAAAAATTTCTTTATTACTACCGATGCCGGAACCGGCGCAAGAATACCTTCTGTTAATTCATCGCCACTGCCTGAAACTAAAACAATTACTACGTATAATGATTATGCATTTATTGAAGAGGATAAAACCAATATAGCACAATCCGGCAGACAATTTGTTGGCGATGATTTTGGAGGTATTACGAATAGAACGTATTCTTTTAATTTTCCGAATATGTTAAGCACGCAGCCCGCAAAATTAAATATAGCAGTCGTCGGGAAATCGAATACATTTGGTTCTACTTTTACGGTAAGTACAGATAACGGAGCAAACAGCAATTCTATTTTTATTTCTACAGTTCCCGTAAACGCCGGTATTGAAGATGCTGCCGTTCGGGTAGAAAGACAAATACCATTGAATAGCTTGAATTCCAATTTTAATTTGAGCCTTAATTTTAATAGAAATGGGGACTATAATACAAAAGGATGGTTGGATTTTTTACAAGTCAATGTTGTTTCAAATTTGCAATACAATAACCAGCCGTTAGCCTTTAGAAATATAGCTTCCGTAGGTAGCGGTGCAGTTTCAAAATTTGTACTGCAAAACGTAAATCCCAATGTAGAAATATGGGATGTAACCAACCCATTTGCTATTCAGAAAATAAACTATTCGCTATCCGGAAATACGGCTTCTTTCACTATTGCTACGGATACACTTAAACAATTTATTGCAGTAGAAAATTCGTCTAATATTCCAATTCCATTCGGTAGTATTGCGAATCAAAATTTACATGCAATGCCACAAAAAGACCTATTGATTGTTACGAGAAATGCCTATTTATCCCAAGCGCAAGAAATCGCTCAATTTCATCAAAATAAAGATAATATGAGCGTAGCAGTAGTAGATGTAAATCAAATTTTCAACGAATTTTCTTCGGGGAATAACGATATTACGGCAGTGCGTGATTTTGTGAAAATGTTTTATGACAGAGCCGGTGGAAACACGAATATAATGCCTAAATATTTATTGCTGTTGGGGGATGGGTCTTATGATAATAAAAATTTGGGAGACTATTTATTACCTACTTATGAAAGCTATAAAACGTATGAAACGTTAGAGACGTACGTATCAGATGATTATTTTGGAATTTTAGATGATAATGAAGGTGCAGATATCACTAATACCGCTACGGAATTAATGGATGTGGCTGTAGGTAGAATATCGGCTGATGATGTACAAAAAGCACAAATTGCCGTTGCGAAAATAAAATCTTATTCTGCTAATTCCGCTTTTGGAGATTGGCGAAATCAAGGAGCATTTATTGCCGATGATGAGGATAATAATATTCATGAGATAGATGCTGATACCGTAGCCAATAGATATATAAACGCACAAAAAAAATCAAATATCGATAAAATTTATTTAGATGCATATCAGCAGCAACCCGGAATTAATGGCGCTACTTATCCGGCAGTTAATGATGCAATAAATAGAAAACTTTTTACAGGTACATTATTTTTAAATTATGTAGGACATGGCGGTCCGATGGGGTGGGCAAAGGAAAGAGTACTTACCTTCGACGATATTAACCAATGGACTAATGCCGATAAATTGCCTTTATTTATTACGGCTACTTGCGAGTTTGCACCCTATGATCATCCGGATGAGAATTCAGCAGGTGAACGTGTTTTATTTAAAGATGGCGGTGGCGGTATCGCATTAGTAGCTACTACTCGTTTAGTTTATTCCAATAGAAATAAATTGATGAACTTGAATTTTATGCAGTCAATGGCAGATGCTTATGCTATTGAAAATATGAAGTTAGGCGATATCGTCAGAGTTGCAAAAAATGTAACCAATACCGGCGATGGGAATAGAAAATTTACGCTGCTCGGCGATCCGGCAATCCGATTAGCATTCCCAAAATATAATGTGGTAGCTACTACTATAAATAATAAACTGTTTTCATCTCCACACGATACTTTAAAAGCGTTGTCTTCTATAACAATAGAAGGGGAAGTACGCGACAATAGCAATGTGCTGATGCCATCTTTTAACGGTATTGCTTCCGTAATAATTTATGATAAAGCAAAACAGGTTTATACTTTAGTAAATGACCCGACGTCTTCGAATAACCCGAATGGTAGTGCACCCTTTGCATTTACCTTGCAGAAAAATACCATTTATAGAGGTAAAGTACTGGTGAATAATGGAAAGTTTAAAGTCAGTTTTTTAGTACCTAAAGATATAGATTACAACCTTGGAAATGGGAAACTGAGTTTATATGCCAATAGCGATACAACAGATGCAGCAGGCTATACCACTGATATTGTAATTGGCGGTGCAAAAGATACGTTGATTACCGATACCAAAGGACCGGATGTTAATTTGTTTATGAACGACGATAAGTTTGCATTTGGAGGTATTACAGATGAATCACCAAAAATATATTGTAAACTCTATGCTAAAAACGGAATCAATACCTCCGGAAATGGGGTTGGACACGACATTACAGCTATTTTAGATAATGATACTAGAAAAGTGTATAATCTGAATGATTTTTATGAAACTTCGGTGAATGACATTACCCATGGTACCGTGCTTTATCCATTATCCAAATTAGCCAAAGGCCGACATACTTTAGAGGTAAAGGCATGGGACGTATTGAATAATTCGGGCGCAGGATATACCGAATTTTTAGTAGAAGAAAGAGCAAATATTGCCTTGTATCACGTGCTAAATTATCCCAACCCATTCACAACCAGCACTCGGTTTATGTTTGAGCATAATAAACCCGGTGTAGCATTAGATGTGAAAATCGAGATATTTTCCGTATCAGGCAAAATAGTAAAAACAATTTTGAAAAATATTAACACTATAGGCTATCGCGTAGATGATATAACTTGGGATGGCTTAGACGATTATGGAGATAAAATCGGGAAAGGAGTGTATATTTACAGAGTAACATTAAAAGAGGAAAGTGGAAAAAAAATAAGCCAGTATCAAAAATTAGTGCTACTTAATTAGAATATTTCAAATAATTTTACCATTTTAACGTTTTATTTTTTTGAGGAAAATAATTATTTACCGGATACTGCTAACAATATGAACGTATTTTACACTAAATTTAATTACTAATCTGTATTGCATGAGATATATTTTGAGAACTAATTTCCTGTTTGCTGCATTCATTTTAGCAAGTACATATTCTGTTTCACTTGCTCAAGGGTTTAATAAAGGTGGCATTAATACGGTAAATAGTGCCGTACCCTTCTTGCGTATTATTCCTGATGCTCGAGGTGGAGCAATGGGCGATGTAGGTATTGCCACTTCCGTAGATCCCAATGCTTCTTTTTATAATGCCTCTAAATTGGCGTTCTCTCCTAAAAAATTGGGCTTGTCTTTATCGTATGCTCCTTGGTTGCGTGCATTAGGCATTACCGATATTTATATGACACATTTTACAGCATTTTATAAAATTTCCAGAAACGACGTTATACATACTTCATTAAAATTTTTTAGTTTAGGCGATATCGACTTTACCGATGCTGCGGGCAATCCGATTGGAAGCGGACACCCAAGAGAATTATCGTACGATTTAGGGTATTCTCGAAAATTTGGAAAACATTTCGCCTTAGGCGTTGCATTTCGTTACATCTATTCAAACTTGGCTTCCGGGCAAAACATTGGTAGCGAACCCATAAGAGCCGGCCATGCATTCGGTGCAGATTTGTCGGGTACATATAATTTAGATATGACCGTGGGAAAGAAAAAAATGAAAGCCAATTTCATGACCGGATTTGCAGTAACCAACATGGGAACTAAAATTTCGTACGTGCGCAACTCCCGAGAAAAAGATTATATTCCTTCTAATTTTGGCTTGGGCATTGGGTTCCGATTACAGCCCAATAAATACCACGAATGGGGGATATATGCAGACTTCAATAAACTATTGGTGCCTACCCCTCGTCCTGGAATTGACACAACTACCGGAGTGCCTTATTATAAAGAACAAAATTCCTTTAAGTCTATGTTCACTTCTTTAGGTGATGCACCCGGAGGGTTTAAAGAAGAAATGCGCGAATGGACAATGGGCATCGGTACAGAGTATTGGTACGATCATATTTTTGCCGCTCGTGCAGGCTATTTCTTAGAAGCAAAAGATAAAGGAAACCGCCGTTTTGTATCTATGGGTGTTGGGGTGAAATATAGTGTCTTCGGATTAGATTTCTCTTATTTAATTCCTACAGGCGGTACGCGCAATCCATTAGATAATACCTTCCGTTTTACGCTGAAATTTGATTTTGCAAAATTAGGAGGAAATAAAACCAACGATGAAGGCGTTGACATTAACGACAAAACAGACAAAGTAGATAAATCTACAAGAAAACGATTGAAAGAAAAAAAATAGTATAGTGAAAAAACTATCTTAAAAAGGGATTGTTTCTTGCTTCTTCTCCAATTGTTGTACTTGGCCCATGTCCGTTATAGACCTCAGTAGAGGTATCTAAAACTAATAATTTCGTTTTTATTGATTTTATTAAAGTGTCGTAATCGCCGCCCGGTAAGTCTGTTCTGCCTATGCTACCCATAAACAGTACATCGCCCACTATTACATACCGTTCCATAATATTATGAAAGCAAATACTTCCCGGAGAATGTCCGGGCGTAAAAAGAACATGGAATGGCACATCTGCTAATTGCAAAATTTCATTCTCTTCAATAAAATAACCGGGCTCTTGTCGCTCCGGTATTTTTGCCCCAAACATGCGTGCACCTATCTCGGCATGGTGTAGGGTATCTAATTCCTTTTTATGAATCCCTAATTCTAAATTATATTCAGTAGCAACAAACTTATTGCCATAAATATGGTCTAAATGACAGTGCGTGTTTATTAATTTCACCGGCTGCAATTCATTTTGCTCAATGTATTGTGTCAATCTTTTTTGTTCTTGCAAAGTATAACAGCCCGGATCTATAATCCAGCAGTCTTTGTTGCTATGCGAAATGATATAAGTGTTTTCCTGAAAAGGGTTAAAACAAAATGTAGCAATAACTGTCTTTATCTTTGCGTTATCCATAAGATTTATTTACTTTGTAAAAGTAGTAAAATAATAGGTAGTAAGTAGAATATAGCTCTGAGATAAAATATGAAAAAAATACACTTCCGATTTTATATTTCTTTTTGTAATAAATTTCAGCATTTACTGAAATCACTATTGTTTTTCTTACTTCTTGCCATTAATTACTCTTTGTTGTTTTCCCAAACTACCCAAGTGCAATTTGGACAAAACCGGGTGCAATACCATCCTTTTGATTGGCAGTTTTATAATACCGATAACTTTACTATTTACTTTTATCCGGGCGGACAAGAGATAGGAAAATTTGTATGGAATACCGCAGAAGAAAAACTCAAAGAATTAGACAAGCAAATGGATTTTCATTTCCGATCTCAAATAGATATTTTAGTGTATAATGATATTTCTGATTTAGCTCAAACCAATATTGGATTGGGACAAGAGGATTACAACATTGGCGGAACTACCATTTTGCACGACAATAAAATGTTTTTGTATTACGATGGAAACCACCGGCATTTGCAGCGAGATTTAATGAAAGGACTTTCGGAATTATATATCCGACAGATGATGTCGGGCGGCAGCTTTGGACAGAAAATACAAAATGCCTTATTCTTAGTGTTGCCCAAATGGTACAAAGATGGGCTTTCTGCTTACATGGGCGAAGCATGGAATACCGATTTAGATGCAAAACTAAAACAATATTTATTGACGACAAAAAAAGCAGATTTTAATAGATTGACGGCTATTGATCCGGAATTTGCCGGACATTCTTTCTGGTATATGATAAGTGCATTGTATGGCAAAGATGCAATTCCCAATATTTTATACGTTACCCGAATAAATCATAATGTAAACAAAGGATTTACCTATTCTGTAAACGTGACGACAGATGAACTGATGCGCTCATGGAAAGAATTTTTTTTAAGCCGGTACGAATCGGATAATAAAAATAGAGATAGCCTTGCTGGTTGGACAGCGTATAAAATTAAGAAACGAAATAAAAATGACGTCGGAGAATTGAAGGTTTCATACGATGGAAAATATGCTGCATACGCCGCTTTTGATGGAGGCTTTTACAAGGTTTTTTTACAAGATTTACAAACGAAGAAAATAAAGAAAATTGCAAAAGGCGGATTCCATTCCGATCAGTATCCATTTGATAAATCATATCCAATTCTTGCATGGTCAAAATCAGGGCATCAGCTGGCAGTAATTTCTGAAAAAAAAGATATAATACGCTTGCGCCAAGTAGATTTGGATAATAAAACAACCACCAAAAAAAATATCATCAAATTCCAAAAAATATACGGCGCCGATTTTACGAATAACCCCAATGTATTAATTCTTTCAGGTCAAAATAAAGGACAAACCGATTTGTATTTATACAATACCTCCAATGCCACTACTACACAATTAAATAATGATAGCTACGATGATTTGAATCCGGTGTATGTAAATTGGAATGGAAACGACGGCGTAATTTTTTCTTCTAACAGAACAGAAAATAAATTTCTTTTAGAAAATATAGATTCCATTTCGCCCACCCATACGCTCGATTTGTTTTATTATGATTTAAACAAACGAGGAACAGAATTAACTCGCATTACCGAAACACCATTTGCTAATGAAATTGCCGCCGGAAATTACAATAATTCCTACTACTCCTTTTTGAGTGACGAAAATGGAATTGCCAACCAATACGCAGGTACTTTAGATAGTGTATATGCAGGAAAAGATACCGTAGAAGTGACCTTAAATGAATACACAGATTCTGCTAAAACGGTAAGACATGAAGTGGAGGTGTATAAATTAAAAAGCACTACCTTTCCGTTAACTAATTTTTCAAGAGGCGCACAGCAGTTGAGCGTCGCGCGACAAAATAGCTATTTATTTTTTGGAACGAATAGGCGCAAATCTTATTTTTACGCTAAGCATAATTTGCAAGAGGAAGCGTTGAAAGATAAACAATCAAATGATTTGCAGGAAACAGGGTTTAGAAAATTTTATTCAGAAACTACCGGAACACCGGCTGTAATAACGGATATGCCCGAAAATAAAACAACCGCCAAGCTAAAGAAAAATATACCCACAAATATTAGTAATACGATTTCCTTAGATAGCCTGTTTTTACAGCCTACACGCTATATTTTTGAAACAGATTATAATACGGTAATCGAACCACAATACACAACGACGACGAATACTCCTAAAGATACATTGAATACGGCTTTAGTTACAGATAGCTCAAAGAATACCACGGCGGAGGAAGAACCACCTCCATTTTTACAAAATACACCGGTGCCGGTAGCAAGTAAAGATAATGTAGATAAAATCTCCGGAAAGAAAATTAGAATTTTACCTTACCGTGCCCGCTTTACTTCTGATTATGTCGTTACACAATTGGATAACAGTATTCTGACACAGAACTACCAAAGTGTAAAACAGAATTTGGGAAGTTATAATTTTCCAAGTTTAGGCGGAATGATAAATTTCGGCACCAGTGATTTAATGGAAGACCATAAAATAATAGGAGGCTTCCGAATTCCATTCGACTTTAAAGGCTTTGAAACGTATGTAAAATATATAAACCTGAAAAAAAGAATCGATAAATCGATTTTGTATTATCGCCGCTCCGATAAAATTAATTTTAATGTTTCAGATAGCAGTGGAAATACGTTGCCATTTGTATATACCGGAAAGACACGCACTAATTTTTTCGAAACTGCATTTAGCTACCCGTTTGATATTACTAAAAGTCTGCGCTGGTCTTTTTCTTACAGAAATGAACATTTAGATATTGCATATACAGATGAATTAAGCCGACAACTAAAAGACGTAAAAGAGAATTGGCTTTCTGCAAGATTAGAATTTGTACATGATAATTCAAAAGAAATTCAGTTTAATATTTACAATGGGTTCCGCTATAAATTATTTGCAGAATTTTTCTACAATGCCAATCAAAAAAAATCAGATATTTTTAATATAGGGTTTGATATCAGACATTACCAAAAAGTATATCGAAATATCATTTGGGCAAATCGTTTTGCAGGAGCCTCTTCCTTCGGGCATGAAAAAATATTATATTTCTTAGGAGGAGTAGATACATGGCTGAATCCAAAATACGCCAGTGATATTCCAATTGCCAGCAATCAAAATTATGGCCTGCAGGCACCTGTTACCAATATGCGTGGCTTGCCGCAAAATATCAGAAATGGAAATAATTACTTGTTGTGGAATTCAGAATTACGCTTTCCTGTATTTTCTTTTTTTGCTAAAAAGCCTTTAAAATCAGCCTTCTTGAGGGATTTTCAGTTGGTCGGTTTCTTCGATGCCGGTATTGCTTATAATTACACCAACCCATTTGATGCAAAAAATGCACTAAGCACAGAAGTTGTAACGCCACAACCCAACAACAATCCGATTGTAGTAACGGTAAATTATTATAGAAACCCATTTGTATTCGGTACAGGTGCAGGTTTTAGAACCAACGTTTTGGGCTACTTTATACGATTAGACACAGGTTTTGGGTATGATGGCTTGCAATTCAACAAAAAACCAATTTGGCATTTCTCATTAAGCAAAGACTTTTAATTTCTAATACAATACTATGTTATATTCAATGACCGGTTATGGGAAATCTGCCATTCAATTGGGCGATAAATCCTATGTTATCGAGATAAAAACACTAAACAGCAAATCACTGGATTTAAACTTTAAAGTGGTGTCTGATTTGCGTAGCAAAGAAATTGAACTGCGTAAACTCATAGCGGCATATTTGATACGTGGAAAAGTAGATTTATATTTTCAAGAAGATAAATCTACAGGACTCTCTGCCAATCTGAATTTTAATCTGATAGAAAATTATTACCAACAACTTACTCGATTTGCCAAGGAGAAAAATATATCTTCGGGCGAGCTGCTGCCTGCAATTTTGCGCTTTCAAGATGTAAATAAAGCCGAACTTGCCGAGCTCAACGAGACAGATTTTACTGCTTTGTTTAATGCTATTGAAATGGCGCTAAATAGTGTAAATAAATTTAGGCAAGATGAAGGTGGACAATTAGAAAAAGACTTACGAGAGCGAATCAATAGTATTCAACAACACAAAGTATCATTACTCCCTTTCGAAGAAGCTCGGGTGAAAAAAGTGAAAGAGAAACTACAACAAGAGTTAAATAATTATGTGCCTTCTGAAGCAGTTGACAAACACAGATTTGAAGAAGAGCTGATTTATTATTTGGAAAAAATGGATATCAATGAAGAGAAAGTTCGGTTGGAATCTCATTGCAATTATTTTTTGGAAACCATAGAGGAGAAGCAAATAGAAAAAGGAAAAAAACTCGGATTCATAGCCCAAGAAATTGGAAGAGAAATTAATACTATCGGATCTAAATCTAACGATGGTGAAATGCAAAAGATAGTAGTACAGATGAAAGACGAGTTAGAAAAAATAAAAGAGCAAGTGCTGAATATACTTTAAAATTCCTCCTACTTTATATAAAAAATATTTTAGGATTTGTTTGCTTTTATATGATTTTTTATTATTTTTACTCGTATGAGTAGAAACTTAGCCCACCTTTCCGATATTGATTTAGTAGAATTGTATAAAAAGGATTTTAACACATTATACATTGGAGAATTGTATAAACGCTATTCTTTATTGGTATATGGGTTGAGTTATAAATACCTGAAAGATGAAATTGCAGCACAAGATGCCGTTACCGAAATATTTGAAGCAGTAATATTTAAACTTAAAACGCACGAGGTCAGTTTTTTTAAATCGTGGCTGTTTATTCTGGCAAAAAACTATCTATTGCGCAGTATAGAGAAAAATAATAAACTGGAAATCAATTCAATAGAAAATATTTCGGAAAAATTTATGGAAAATGATACAGATTTGTATCTCAATAGGCAAGAAGAAGAGAGTGAACTCCTTCAACGAGCGATAAGTAACTTAAACGAAGAGCAACGTACCTGTATTGATTTGTTTTATTACCAGCTGAAACCTTACCAAGAAGTTGCTTCCATGACCGGCTATGATCTGAATAAAGTAAAAAGCGCAATTCAGAATGGAAAAAGAAATTTAAAGAAATTTATGGAAGAAAACAATCGAACCAATGGATAACGAGCAAATTAAAAAATACTTGGCAAATGAATTATCACCGCCTGAACGTAATGCTTTTGAGCAAGAAATGGAAAACGATCCATTTTTGATGGAAGCAATAGAAGGGCTTACCATGTCCAACTCGTCATGGACGATGCCGGAATTGAACCAAAAAGAATCAGCATTATATTCGGATATAAATGCACAACTCAACAAGAAAGAAACAGGCAAAATAGTGGCAATGCCTTTTTTTAGATATGCCGCCGCTGCTAGTATAATCGGGATACTCGCATTGGTTAGCTGGCGGCTTTTTCTTGCCCCCAAAGCCATTGATGAGCAAGCTGTTTATGCGGCATATTTTCATCCACTTACCCATCCCGATGGTATAATTCGCGGAGCACAATCCCAAACTGACGAAGCAGCGGCAATTCAGGCGTATGAAAGTGAAGACTATTTTGCTGCAATAAAATATTATGAAAAATTAGTGAGTAATAACCCCGTAAATGTGAAAAATAATTTATTCTTAGGGGTTTCTTTATTGGCAACCAATCAGCCTAAAAAAGCGATAGAGGTTTTATCAAAATTTACAGCATCAGAGGAGTATCATGCAGATATAGAATGGTATTTAGCATTGGCGTATTTAAAAAATAAAGATTTACAACAAGCACAAATTATTTTTACTGCGCTTGCAAAAGAGGATAGTTATTATCAAACACAGTCTGTTGAAATTCTCAATAAACTTGACGGGAAATTGGCAAGTGCGAAATAGAAAAATTGAGGTTAATGTGTTCAAAAACAGAGTTTTTTTAATTGAAGCAAATGCAATAAAAACAGCAGAATGATAAATGTGCTTTTCGAAAATCGTAAATAAAAAGCTACTACGTATTGCTATTGGGTAAATATCGGTATTTATTTTTATGTGCCAGTAGTTTCATTTGCAAAACCCCTAATACTGCTTCTTTTATAATACTACCGCTCATCTTGGAGGTGCCTGCCTCTCGGTCTTTAAAAATAATAGGAATCTCTATTACTTTTTTCTCCGTCAGCCACACCGCGTATTTCATTTCTATTTGGAAGGCATAGCCCACAAATTTTATCTTGTTGAAGTCGATATTTTGGAGGGTTTCTTTGCGGTAACATACAAAACCTGCGGTGGTATCTTTAATGCGCATACCTGTTACTAAGCGTACATACTTGGAGGCAAACCACGATAAAAACAAGCGATTGAAAGGCCAATTTACTACACCTCCTCCTTTTACATATCGCGAACCAACAGATAAATATGCGCCTTTGTTCTCGCAAGCATCCAGTAGTTCTACTAATTTCTCGGGAGGATGTGAGAAATCGGCATCCATCTCAAAAATATATTGATAATTATTTTCCAATGCCCATTTGAATCCGGTGATGTAAGCAGTACCTAAGCCTAATTTTCCGGTACGTTCTATCATATACAAACGCTCAGGATATTGTTGCATCAATGATTTTACAATAGCTGCTGTACCATCCGGCGAACCATCTTCGATGATTAAAATGTGTAGCCTATTAGAAAGTTGCAGGGTATAGGTGATAATATGGGCAATATTTTCCTTCTCGTTGTACGTTGGTATGATTACAATACAGTCCCTCATCAATTCAGCAAAAATACACTAAAAGATTTTAATTGTTAATTGATTAAGGCATTTGTTAATGTTTTTTAATGAATGGGAGTGTCTTAAAAGCAGCCGTAAGCTTTGTTTTTGGAATAACGGAGGAATATTTTCACTTTCCGACGATATATGCTGTTTGACGGCAAAATACAATTCCTTTTTAGTATTACTTATTTGTCATTTTCAACCGCTACCTTTGCAGTATGAAATTTTCGGATTATTCTATAAATGAAGATGTAAAACGCAATTTAGATGCATTAGGTTTTAAAAAACCGACAGACATCCAATTCAAATCTATTCCGCCTATTTTGAGAGGGGAAGATGTGTTGGCTATTGCGCAAACCGGTACAGGAAAAACCGCCGCATTTGCCATTCCTATCATTCATCTTATTCACCAGCGCAAAGCTTCTAAACGGACAGATTTTATTCAATGTATCGTAATGGTGCCTACGCACGAATTGGCATTGCAAATACAAGAAGTATTTAACCAAATTGCTAATAAAACACGGGTGAAAACAATGTGTATTTTTGGTGGCGTAGAACAGGAGGCACAAATTCAAACGCTGTATAAAGGCGTAGATATTGTAATAGCAACGCCGGGAAGAATGTTCGATTTACAGCATCAAGGGGTGTTAGATTTATCTAAAATTGATATTTTAGTGTTAGATGAAGCCGACCACATGTTGGATTTAGGTTTTATTAAAGATATCCAAGATATGCAACGTTTTTTACCTAAAAAGCGACAAACTTTATTTTTTTCGGCTACTATAAATGAGAAAATTAAGAAACTAGCGTATTCATTGGTAAGTAACGCCATTCGTATCCAAATTTCCCCTAAAGATCCGGTGTCTAAAAATGTACAACATGCCGTCGCGTTTATTAATATGGACGATAAACGCTTTTTCTTAGAACGAATTATTAATGAACACCACGATAAAAAAATATTGGTATTTGTGCGAACGAAAGTTCGTGCGGAGCGTGTGGCGGCGGCAATGGAACGTGCGGAAATAAAAACGCTGACCATGCATAGTGATAAAGAACATAAAGAACGATTACGTGTAATGGAGGCATTTAAACAAGGAAAAATAAAAGTACTGATTGCAACGGATATCAATGCACGAGGTATAGATATTCCTAATGTTGATTATGTGGTGAATTACGATTTGCCGGATGAGCCGGAAAATTATGTACATCGCGTGGGCCGTACCGGCCGAGGCGACAAAAAAGGGCAAGCGATTAGTTTTTGTAGTGAAGAGGAGAAACCAACGTTGAAAATTATTGAAACTTTCCTGCACAAACCGGTGCATGTTATTGATATCGAAAAAAGCGATTACATGGAAACGATCGAATTTGCTAATGATACGATGGAAAAAGAAGATTTAAAATCCTTATTAAAAGAGGTAGAGCAATTTGAGAAAAGCAATAAGAAGCGTAAAAGAAAATAAGAAAGATGCCATAAGACACCTTTCTGCTATTAATTTTAATTAAATGGAAACTTATTATTTGTCGCCGGCAGCTATTTCGGTATTAATTAATTTACAGTAAGCACCCTCTTTTACCGTTAATGTTTTCAAATCAGAAGAAACATTAATTTTCAACCAACCATAGTGGATACCTGAACTAATTTTAAAATTAAATCCGATCAATTTATCTGCTCCGTCTGTAAATCCGAAGCTACTCAAAAGAGTTGCTCCTTTATATGCTTGTAAGACAGCAAACCCATGACCACTATATTCCGTAGCTGAACTATTAATTTTATCATCATTATTCAACACTTTTAGAATTTTATCTGTCATACCATTAGGAAATGAATAAGCAGTAGTCAATACATTGTTGTCGGATCCTCCATTTTTCAAGTACAATTGGGTAACCGTGGTATCTCCACCAACATTATCAAGTCTTGCACATAATTGAAAATCTGCGTGACCATCGCCATCTATATCCAAATCGGCAGTTTTTTGCGGTGTACCTGTTGTCGTATTGTTTGTCAATGACACATTATACGTCTTAGAAACAATGTTAGGATCAGGATCTGCGGTTTCATTTTTTTTACAGCCAGTTGTCATTAAAAGTGCCAAAAGAAATAGAGCACTAGTTTGCAAAAGTAAGTTTGTCGTTTTCATAATTTTTGTTGTTTTAGTTAGTAAATAATATTGTTTCTGATTTTTAAGGATTTCTCAAAAAATCCAATTAAATAAATCAAGGAAAATAATTTTATGTAAAGTTAAAGCATTTACGTTTTACTTATAATGATATTTGTCATTATAATGCATGATTTATGTCATCATAATTTTATACTTCGAACGGTGTTTTAACCTCGAAATCAAAAAAAACGTGCTAAGTGTAAGTATGACAGGGAAATTAGATATGTCGCTCCGCATGGTAGGAAGAACGCACCATCGGTCCGCTCTCTATATACGGTAAGCCTATAGACAAACCGTATTCTTTGTATTGCCGAAATTTGTCGGGGTGCACAAATTCTACTACCTCTAAATGCATTTTGGTAGGTTGTAAATATTGCCCAAGCGTTACCACATCGCACCCGTTATTTTTTAAGTCGTGTAGAATTTCATATACTTCCTCCTCTGTTTCGCCCAAGCCCAACATAATTCCGCTTTTGGTACGCTTACCATAAACTTTGGTGCGTTGTATTTGTTCCAAGCTGCGTTCGTACTTTGCTTGCGGTCGCACTTTCCGATATAGGCGTTTTATCGTTTCCATATTATGAGAAACTACTTCTTGGCCGGCACTAATTATGGTTTCTAAAGCCTCCCAATCGCTTTTAGTATCGGGTATTAGTGTTTCAATAGTAGTTTGAGGAGATAGATTTTTTATGGCGACAACAGTTTCGTGCCATATTCTTGCTCCTTTATCGGGTAGCTCATCTCTGTTTACGGAGGTGATAACTGCATGTTTTACTTGCATTAGTTGTATAGCTTCTGCTACTCTGCGCGGCTCATCATTATCTACAAATAATGGGCGTCCTGTGGCTACTGCACAAAACGAACAAGAACGTGTACATACATTTCCTAATATCATAAATGTGGCGGTACCGGCTCCCCAGCATTCCCCCATGTTTGGACAATTGCCACTTTCGCAAATGGTATGTAATTTATGGGTATCTACAATGTTGCGTACTTTTTTATAATTCTCACCAATTGGTATTCTTGCTCTCAGCCAAGACGGTTTGCGTATGGTGGAGGTGCTAATATTTGTAGTTGAATCAGCCATTTTTATTTTTTTAATTTATCACATTACTTCATTACTTCATTACTTCATTACTTCATTACTACATTATTTCTCTTTTCGTTTTCCCATCATAAATCCTACATATACGCTTGGGTAAAAGAATTTATTTTTATCTACCATTACCGGTACTTTCTTGTAATAAAAATCTGAGATAATTCCTATTTCTAAGGTTTTAATGAAGCTTTCATTTTTCCCAAAATCAAAATCCATTCCTACTTCGAGGTGTAAGGCAGGCAAAAATGTTAAGTTCCAGCCTTTAGAGAATCCGGATGCACCTGCAATGATTTTCCCATTATTAACCGTTGGAAATGGATAAGCATTTAAAAAGCCATTAGCTAAGTTTTTGGGATCGTATTGTACATTTACTCCCGTAATTGTATAAAACCCGGAGCTGGTGTCAATAGACGCAATATTTAGTAAATACGGTTTCAAAATTCCGATGGATATACCACCGGCATATTTTAAAAATAATTGTACCCCATGGCGTTTGCCTTTTTCTGCTACCAAAAACTTCTGTCCTACACCGCCATATAGCGTAAATAGTGTATTTTGCTTGCCGTAAATAAATGGTTTTAATCCATCGCCCCCCCAAAAGCCGCCGCCGCCAAATGGTGAGCTTTGCTTGGTTTGTTTGGGATGAATAAAATAGGAAAACTGTACTTGATACAGCATACTTCTTTTGAAGTGTTTACTGGTGGTAATTTCCGTACCCACGCTAAAGCCATCGCTGCGCAAGCGTAGGCCTACCGCCCAACTTTTATTGTACAATACAGAATCACGGTTAAGGTTAGAATCTTGCCGACGATATTGAGCCTTAATTTCAGTGTATGAAAACAAGCACAAAAGCAAGAATAATATAGAGGTATTTTTTTTCACTTGTATTAAGACGCTAAATTGACTAATTTAGTTTAAAAGTAAAAATAATTTTCAGTATGATTACATCAAAAATTGAATATTTAGGAGCGTTGCGCACGCAAGCCACTCATGTGCGAAGTAATAATACGATAATCACCGATGCGCCGGCGGATAATCAAGGAAAGGGGGAGGCGTTTTCGCCAACCGATTTACTTGCTGTGGGTTTGGCTACTTGCATTGTTACCACTATGGGAATAAAATTACAAAGCACCGGTAAAGATATAAAAGGTTCTACAGCCGAAGTGACAAAAATAATGTACGCCGAACCCAGACGTATCGGCGAAATACATGTGAAATTGCAGATTGTGAATGCTAACTTCTCTGAAAATGAAAAGCAACTACTTGTCAATATTGCTCATACCTGCCCTGCTGCCAGAAGTTTGCATCCGGAAATAAAACAAGTAGTTGAAATTGATTTTATTTAGTTAATTCGGCAGCAATTTCTTTTACGTTAATTGCGCTATGGCTGGCATTATAAACCGGTTTTCCATTCTTAAAAACGATAAGCTGCGGGGAGGCATGTTCTATGCCTGATTGTACCGCAATAAGATTGGAAATGGGTCTGTAATTTAATAAATCTAAATAGTAGATAGGGAAATTGTACTCCCATTCTCTTTCTACTCTGCTTTTTGCCATCGCACTTATGGAGCAACGCGTACTGTGCTTAAATACAGCAAATAAAGGAGTTTGCGCCAGTAAGTCTAAAAATTGTTGTTCTGTGTTTAGTGTTTCCCAAGTCATAGTAGTTAAACACTTTTTTGTGTTTTTTGTTCATGGTTTACTTTACTCCATGCCGGACATCCGGTAGCGCTTTTTCGCGTACATGCTGTCATTGCGAACATAAAAGATGCACAAAGCATCACTACTACTGCTTTTTTAGTTGTTTTCATACGTGTTTTGTTTGTCGATAGTAAATAATCATACAATAATTGAATCTCAATAAGCGTACGGTTATTAATTAAAATTGTTTACGTTTAATTGAAATGCGAAAATAAGTGAATTATTGTAGTACATTTAGTTACGTTTACATTTATTAACAATAAAACTATCATTTGTAGATATTTTTCTCAGACAATCATAACAATACGCAGGTTGTGCATAAGTATCAAGTAATAAGATGCAGGTAGGGGTTTATATTAGCACAATGCAACGTTTTCATTTTATCGCTATCGGTGGTGCTGTAATGCATCAATTGGCATCGCATTTAAAAAATCAGGGAAATATCGTTACCGGTTCTGATGATGCTATTTTTGAACCTGCAAAATCTAATTTAGAAAAACTGGGATTATTACCCGAGCGCATAGGCTGGTTTCCTGAAAAGATTACAAAAAATTTAGACGCTGTAATTTTAGGAATGCATGCAAAGGCAGATAACCCCGAATTGCTAAAAGCACAAGAATTAGGCGTTAAAATTTATTCGTTCCCCGAGTTTGTATTCGAACAATGCAAAAATAAAACACGGATTGCCGTAGCAGGCAGCCATGGAAAAACATCCATTACCTCTATGATAATGCATTTGCTAAGAGAAAACAATAAAGCATTTGATTATTTGGTAGGGGCAACGTTAGACGGTTTTGATTTTATGGTAAAAACCTCTGATACAGCCCCATTAATGGTAATAGAAGCCGACGAATACCTAACTTCTCCGCTGGATTTGAGAAGCAAATTTTTACACTATCATCCGCATATAGCCATTATTTCCGGTATTGCTTGGGATCATATAAATGTATTCCCTACGTTTGATGAATATTTGGAAACATTTAGAAAATTTATAAAAAGTATCGAAATCAATGGGTATTTAATTTATAATAATGAAGATAAAGAGTTAGTGAAGATGGTAGAGGAATTAAAACCCAACCTACATTTGATACCCTACCAACCATTCGATTTTAAAGTAGATGGTGATGAAAATTTTTTATTGTACAACAATGAAGCTTATCCTTTGAATGTGTTTGGCTCTCATAATTTTGCAAATTTAAAATCGGCATTTGAAGTTGGGAAAATATTGGGAATTAATGAGCAGGATATCTTACAAAGTTTTTCCTCTTTTCGCGGTGCTGCTAAACGGTTGGAAATGGTGAAAGAAAATAAACAGCATCGGATTACGTTGTTTAGAGACTTTGCACATGCTCCAAGCAAACTGAAAGCTACCGTAAAAGCGGTCAGAGAGCGCTATCCCTTACGGAAAATAATTGCTGCTTTTGAGCTGCATACGTTTAGTTCTTTACAAGAGAATTTTATTGAACATTATGCCCATTCATTAGACGCTGCTGATGTGAAAATTTTATTTTTGGATGAAGAAGCATTGAAAATAAAGAACAAACAAGATTTAGAAGAACAATGGTTGAAAACACAATTTGCTGATGATACTATTGAAGTATATAAAGATGCAAAAGAATTAAAAGATAAAATCAATATAGAACTAACGGATAACTGCGTTGTATTATTAATGAGTTCCGGAAATTTCGCAGGCATGACTGCCGACGATATAAATATCGAGCATTAATCCTCTGTGTAGCTTTTTTACATACCTTATCAGCAACATAAAACAAATTGCTGTGTTTTACTTTCAAGCAGATGTCTTCAATTTGCTATATATTTGTACTGTAAAAAGAAAGCTATGTCTCATCATTTATTATCCCATCAATTAATCGACTTAGAAAATAAATACGGAGCACATAATTACCACCCGTTACCTGTAGTATTGGCAAAAGGAAAAGGCGTGCACGTATGGGATGTTGAAGGTAAGCAATACCTCGATTTTTTGTCGTCTTACTCTGCCGTAAATCAAGGGCACTGCCATCCGCGTATTGTAAAAGCGATGCAGCAACAAGCGGAAGTACTTACACTTACTTCAAGGGCATTTTATAATAATTGGTTGGGTGTATATGCCGAATATATTACCACGCTGCTGGGATATGATAAAGTATTACCGATGAATACCGGTGTAGAAGCAGGCGAAACTGCATTTAAATTGGCGCGCCGTTGGGGATATGATGTAAAAGGAATTGAGAAAAATAAAGCAATAATAGTAGTTTGTGAAAATAATTTTTGGGGACGCTCTATTGCTGCAGTTTCTTCTTCTACCGATCCCTCTTCGTATGCAGGATATGGTCCTTTTGTGCCCGGTATTTCAAAGATACCTTACAATGATGTTGCAGCATTAGAAACTATTTTGCAAGACAAAAATGTTGCCGGGTTTATGGTAGAACCCATACAAGGAGAAGCAGGAGTAGTAGTGCCGGACGAAGGTTATTTGCAGCAAGTTCGTTCATTATGCTCAAAATATAATGTGCTATTTATTGCGGATGAAGTGCAAACCGGAATAGCGCGTACCGGAAAATTAATGGCCTGCGATCATGAAGATATTAAACCGGATATTTTAGTGTTAGGTAAAGCTTTAAGTGGAGGTACTATGCCTATAAGTGCTGTTTTGGCTAACGACGAGATAATGCTATGTATAAAACCCGGCGAGCATGGTTCTACCTTTGGCGGCAATCCTTTAGCTTGCGTGGTGGCAATAGAAAGTATGAAAGTAGTGATAGACGAAAATCTTGCAGAAAATGCTGCAAATATGGGCGAGCTGTTTCGGAGTGGTTTGACGGATTTAAAACATCCTGCAATAGAATTAGTGCGAGGCAAAGGATTACTAAATGCAATTGTAATTAAAACAAACGAAGAAACAGAACACTTTTGGAATACAGATGGTGAATTAGCATGGAATTTATGTCTGAAAATGCGCGATAACGGCTTGCTGGCTAAACCTACACATGGAAATATTATTCGCTTTGCTCCACCGTTAGTAATAAATGCAACACAAGTAAATGAAGCTGTAGATATTATTAGACAATCTATCGAGCAAGTAGTTCGTGTTGTGAGCTAAATATCCGCATTTACTGCACTTCCAGTAGTTTGTCATTGGTATGGTACTGCACTCCTTTAGCATTTTCCTTAGAGAAGTAAATCATTGCTTTTGCAATCTGAGCAGCTTCAATGGCTTTATATTTTTTCAATGGTCCCCGCATAATAGAATTATAAATCGGCGATAATTTTTGTGCTATGCTTTCGCCCAATCGGTGTTCGTTTCGTTCGCCGATAATTAAACTTGGTTGTATAATATGCAAAACCTCAAAATTTAATTTCTGAAGTGCTTGCTCTATTTCACCTTTTACTTTGTTGTAAAAAATAAAAGAATCTTTTGAAGCACCCATAGCCGTGATGATAAGGAAAGAAGTTGCTCCATTTTGTTTGGCAATTTTAGCAATTTGTAACGGATATTCGAAATCTACTTTTTTAAATGCTGCTTGAGAGCCGGCAGCTTTTATGGTTGTACCTAAACAGCAAAAAACTACATCTGCTTTTAGGTGCTCTGCGGATTGTTGCAATTTATCAAAATCAACAAGCACTTCTTTTATTTTTGAATGATGTATTGATAGAGGTTTCCGTGTTAGTACAATTATTTTGTTGTACTGCTCCTCTTTCAATAATTGAGCTAATACAAATCCACCTACTAAACCTGTTGCTCCAACGACTAATGCTGTTTTCATATTTAGAAATTATTGTAAAAGTAATAAATTTTATCCGTCTTATTTTTGTGCTGTATGGAATATAAATTTAGTTGTATTTTTAAAGTCGTAAATTTTATTCAATGATATTATTCGCAGACAGTGGTTCTACCAAAACGGCTTGGTTGTTATACAATCCGCATACCAAATCAAAACAATATTTTGAAACCTTAGGGATTAATCCCATCATTCATCGTCATGAAGAAATTTATCAAAAAATTTTTTCTAATAATGAATTAACAACACTTGCACCGCAAATAACAGAAGTTAAATTTTTTGGCGCAGGGTGCTCCAGCCACGAACGCAACCGATTGGCGGAAGCAGCATTAAAATCGATATTTACAAACGCAAATATCGAAATTGACCATGATATGAAAGCTGCGGCATACGCTGTTTGTGCTAACGAACCAGGCATTGCATGTATTTTGGGCACCGGTTCCAATTCTATCTTATTTGACGGGGAACATTTAGTAGAATCGTATGCAGGTATTGGATATGTTTTGGGCGACGAAGCCAGCGGAGCTTACTTCGGAAAAATTATTTTACGCGATTTTTTATATCATCTTCTGCCCGACGAAATAGAACAACATTTACGGAATGATTACCAACTAGAGAAAAATACTATCTTCCAATTGGTCTATAAAGAAGCATCACCCAATAGATACTTGGCAAGTTTTGCGCCGGTTCTTTCAAAATTCAGGCATACCGATTATGCACAGGTAGTGTTACAACAAGGCTTTACCGAATTTTTTGATTTTCACGTTTCTTGTTTCGAACATTATCAAGATTTACCTATCGGTTTTGTAGGCTCGATTGCTAACGTTTTTCAAGAAGAAATAAAAAAAGTAGCAGACGATTTCGAATGTACGTTGGGTAAGTTCGTACTAAATCCGATAGATGATATTGCAAATTATTTTATAGAAAATAGAAATTTATAGCAATAGTTTTTTAATAAAAATTATGTTGTGATAGTGCTGTTTAAATTTTAATTTCATTTTGTAAAATTGTATATGCATACATTAGAGCCTTTTTGGAAATGGCGAGATTATTACACGGCAGAAGAAGATGAGCTTTCTCCTTTCTACGGTCGGGAGTATAGTGAATTTGAATTTTCTGAACGGATTTATAATTACTATATCCACCCGCAATGGGATTATTTTGGTTCGGATACACTTTACCTGAAATTATTGTACGTAGATTATAAACAAGGAGCTGCAATAATAGAGTTCATTGGCGAATGGAACGATTGCGTTCAGAATGATATTATGTTTCTGAAGCGAGATTTTATTGATGTATTAATACAAAATGGCATAAATAAATTTGTATTGATTGGAGAAAATATTTTACAATTTTTTGGTGATACAAATGACTATTACGAAGAGTGGCATGAAGACATAAAAGAAGAAGATGGTTGGATTATTGCCATTAATTTTCGAGCGCATATAGTAGAGGAAATGCTACAATCTAATATCCATCATTTTATTAATATTAATGAACGCTATGCTAATATTGACTGGCGAAAATACAAGCCTTTTCACCTTATTTCTTACATTGATGACTTGTTGATAAAAGTAATTTCGTAAATTTAACGCGTGTCAAAATTATACATCGTACCTACGCCTATTGGCAATTTGCAGGATATGACTTTTCGTGCCGTTGAAGTATTAAAATCTGTCCAACTGATTTTGGCGGAAGATACCCGCACATCTCGTTTTTTATGTCAGCATTTTAGAATAGATACTCCGTTACAAGCTTACCATAAAGAGAATGAGCATAAAGCGGTAGAAAATGTAGTGTTACGTATAAAATCAGGAGTCACTATGGCGCTCGTTTCAGATGCAGGTACCCCCGGTATTTCTGATCCCGGGTTTTTATTGGTGCGCGAATGTTTAAAGAATGATATTGAGGTGGAATGTCTTCCCGGCGCTACAGCATTTGTTCCGGCTCTGGTTAATTCCGGATTCCCATTAGATAGATTTGTGTTTGAAGGATTTCTACCACATCAAAAGGGGCGTCAAAAACGCTTGCAGGCACTGGCAGACGAAACACGAACAATTGTCTTTTACGAATCACCGTATCGCATACTCAAACTATTGTCAGAATTAAAGGAATATTTTGGCGAGCAAAGACAATTGTCCATTAGCAGAGAATTGACAAAAAAATTTGAAGAAACATTTCGTGGTACGGTAAATGAAGCACTAAATCATTTTACCCAAAAAGAACCTAAAGGAGAATTTGTAGTTATTGCAGAAGGAAAATTAAAAGAGCAGCAAAAAGCTAAAACGAATAAAGAAAAATACGGAATACAAGACGAGTAAATACTATGGTTAATTTAAAAGATATACAAACACAATCTATATACGCCGTTGAGCAGGCTGCTATTTTTGTACAGCGAGAGTTAGGGAAAATCGGGCAAGCAGATATCGAAACAAAATCATTGAATAGTTTGGTAACGTATGTCGATAAAGAATCAGAAAAAATATTGGTAACGGAATTGCAAAAAATTATGCCGAATGCATCGTTTCTTACCGAAGAGCATACGGTTGCCCCATCGCAAGGCGAATGGAAATGGATTATTGATCCGTTAGACGGTACTACCAACTTTATTCATCAAATCCCATCTTTTGGAATCTCTGTAGGATTACAACATAATGAACAAATGGTGGTAGGCGTAGTAAAAGAAGTAAATAGAAATGAATTGTTTTATGCAACAAAAAACCAAGGTGCTTTTCTGAACGGCACTTCAATACAGGTAACGGCTACTGCAAAGCTATCGGATAGCCTCATTGCAACAGGATTTCCTTATTATGATTTCGATTCGATGCAAGCGTATTTGCAAACCTTAGCACATTTGATGACCAACACTCGAGGGATTCGCCGTTTAGGGGCTGCCGCAATAGATTTATGTTATGTGGCCTGTGGTAGATTTGATGCTTTTTTTGAATATTCCTTATCGCCATGGGATGTAGCTGCCGGCGCACTTATTGTGCAAGAAGCAGGCGGCGTAGTAGCAGATTTTAAAGGCGGAGACAATTGGCTTACGGGCAGACAAATTATGGCAAGTAATAAATATGTTGCAGCGCCCATGTTGGAATTGCTGAGAGAAAAATTTTTAGGGAATAAGTAAAAACGGCTACCCCTGACTTGTCCCTTTTAGTGCGGTGGAAATAATTTTCCCTCTATTTCCTTCATTTTTTCGCTTGACTCAGCTTTGATTGAAACGGTTTTGTTGGTCATAAGATTGAGGATTTGTCCGTCCACTATTTTTTTTGCTTCATACAAGAACTTTCGTATGGACACATTTGCTTTAATTTCAATGTGCTTTGATATGACCAGTGCCATAAAACAAATTAGAATGTGTAATTTAATAGGTTGTTCCTTGAAGTGAAAAATAGGTCTGGCCTGTAAATCGTTTTTTGATACTCTGAAAGCCTGTTCTATTCTATAAAGTTCGTGATAACGCTCTATGATTGTTTTATTGTTTACAGTCTTTTCTTCCAAATTGGTGTAATAACCTTTAATTCCGAGTAGTTTTTTTGTTTTTTCGATAAGGGCTTCATTTAGTTCTATTTGTTGTTTATTGTTCTGGGTAAACTTTGTTTTCTTTACTTTGGAAGGTGTAGCTATTACTTGTTTTGCTTTTTCGATTTGCTTATTCATCTCATACAAATCTTTGCGATACCGAACAGCAGAATAACTACATATCAGATAACCTAATTCTGTTTTTATTCTAATACTTTTTCCATCTTGTCTATCCATTTTTTTATCTATGATTTTGAGCAAATCTGTCGATATATTGCCCAATCTTGCCCCTACAATATAGTTGATATTGTTTTGAGTTAGTTGGGTAATGTTTTCCGAACTAATCATTGCTGCATCGGCAACTACTGTAAATTCTTTTACCTTGTTTCTTTCAATAAATGATTTGACAACCGGAATAATTGTATGTCCTTCAAAAGTGTTGCCACTAAATATTTCATAACCTATAGGGAAACCTTCTTTGCTAACCATCAAGGCTATCAATATTTGTGGTTGTTGGGATTTATTATCTTTAGAAAAACCATTCTTCCGTAAATCATCTTCTTCAAATGTCTCAAAGTACAGTGTGGTTACATCATAAAATACAATATCGAAGTTGAACGAATAATATTCTTGAGCAAATGTTACTACTTTGCTCTCTACGGTCTCTTTTAGCTCAATACATTCAGGAGCTATCTTGTAATAACTCTTTCGATTGTGTTTGATACCAAAAAATTGTTCCAATAATTCTAATGAACGAAGTTTGGAAGCCGGTTCAAATATCCTCATACATACCAAGTCATTCAATAAAGATGGGAGCTGGTCAAATCCAAATCGCTCTTGAATTAAAGTAATCTGTTCATAGAAATAACGGTATTGAACACCAATAAAGGTACAATGATTGAGGTGTAATAGTTTATTAGGACTTTCATCAGGAAAAACAGACAGTTGTTTAGTGTAATCTTTTATCCATTCTTGTGCTATAGCCATCAACTCCTCAAGCTCTGCATCATTGTGTGCTGAACCGATGTGTTGCATGATAATCCGCTTGCCATTTTGATACTGAACCACTTGAATCGCATTGGCTTGCGAAGCTGTCTTTACTGTCCTAATTTTCATAAAAAAACCCTTAGTGCGGTGAAAATACTAAAATAAAATCTTAATCACCTGACATACAGTAACTTATAACCGCACTAAATTTAAAGGGGACAAGTCAGGAAATTATGGCAAGTAATAAATATGTTGCAGCGCCCATGTTGGAATTGCTGAGAGAAAAATTTTTAGGGAATAAGTAAAAACGGCTACCCTTTTGGATAGCCGTCAAAATAGTTAATAGTTGATAATTTACTTTGCAAATGCCGCTCTAGCGCCACCCGTTGCAAATAATGCTAATGATCTGGCTTTTTGCCCGTTTGTGAACATATACATACAAGCATCATCTACATAATCCATATAATTCATAGTCATTTCAGGATTTGTTGTAGAGCAAGAACCATAATGCGGGAAGGACGGACATCCATAATTTGCTGTTTGTGCTGTCGGAGTGTCGCTCACTAAATCGTTACCGCAGGTGGCATCACCCCAAATATGTCGAAGATTTAGCCAGTGCCCTACTTCATGTGTTGCTGTTCTACCTTTGTTGTAAGGTGCAGCAACTGTACCTGTACGTCCAAATGCACTGTTTAATATTACTACGCCATCAGTAGCAGCGGCACCTCCCGGAAACTGCGCATAGCCTAAAATACCGCCGCCTAACGTACAAGACCAAAGATTTAATTTGGTGGTAGGAGAAGTGGCATTTATACCGCCGGAGGTAGATTTTTTCATGGCATCATTAGTGGACCAACTTTTTTTGGTAGTAGATTTTCTGATAACTTGGTCTAAAACAAATCGAATACCATAGTTTGCTTTCAAAGCAGAAAATGTAGATGGAACTTTAGAAATATCTGCATTCGCAGCATTATAGTCTTCGTTTAATACATCTATTTGTGATTGGATTTGTGCTTGCGAAATATTTTCGGCAGCAGTTCGGTAAAGCACATTCACCACCACCGGAATTTCAATCACACCATTTACCAATCTAAAGTTGCTGTTTGTTGCTTTATTCGCTACAAAGTCAGTAGTGAAATCCTCAATAGCTTGCATTCTGGCGCCTAACGTCGGATCGGCTTTAAGTTGCTCTGCCAGTACCTCCATAGAGGCACACTGTCTTTTTAAGTTTACCGAATTTGTTGGATTTGCGGTGTTGTCTGCCGTGAAGTTGTTTTTCTGACAGGCAGCAAACAAGAGTGCCACCGCAGAACTTACGATAATTAGTTTTTTCATTGGATTCGTTTTGAATGTTATTTTTGGTTTACGTAATACTAAATTAACACTCAAAAACAACTTTTCAAAAAAAAATAAAAAATTATTTGTTAAAATTTGCGCTGATTTTCAATTCTTTACTACCGACTTCATATTTGTAAAAACCTTCCCCGCTTTTTGCGCCTAAGTATCCTGCCGTTACCATATTTACTAATAATGGGCAAGGTGCATATTTCGGATTGCCAAAACCATCGTGCAGTACGCGCAAAATAGCCAAACATACATCTAACCCGATAAAGTCAGCTAATTGCAACGGTCCCATTGGATGCGCCATGCCCAATTTCATCACCGTGTCAATTTCATACACGCCCGCCACGCCTTCATACAGCGAATAAATCGCTTCATTAATCATCGGCATCAGAATGCGGTTCGCCACAAAACCCGGATAATCGTTTACTTCTACCGGAATCTTTTGAAGCGTTTTAGAAACGTCAAAAACTAAGTTGTTGGTCTCGTCACTCGTAGCATAGCCGCGAATGACTTCCACCAGTTTCATCACCGGCACCGGATTCATAAAGTGCATACCAATCACTTTATCCGGGCGTTTTGTACAAGCAGCAATTCTTGTAATAGAAATAGAAGAAGTATTACTTGCCAAAATGCAATGCGAAGCACAAAGCTCATCGAGTTCGCGAAATATTTTCTCTTTTATAACAAAATTTTCAGATGCCGCCTCAATGACTAAATCACTAGTAGCTGCGCCCTCCTTTAAAGAGGTAAAAGTTTTGATGTTTTGTAATGTTTGTTGTTTAACTTCTTCCGTTATTGCTGCCTTTTGTACTTGTCTGTCTAAGTTTTTGGTAATGGTTTGTAGGGCTTTATCTAAAGCCGTTTGAGCAATATCTACCAGAGAAACCTGATAGCCGAACTGTGCGAAAACATGGGCAATGCCGTTTCCCATAGTACCTGAACCGATAACGGTAATGTTTTTGATAGACATTTTATCTGTGTTTTTATTGTTTTTAATGGAGCATTCCATTCCGAATATTCGGAACTTCGGAAGAATTTGCAGTTAATCATTTTTAGAATTGATGCAAACGCTAATGCTCATTTTAGTAAATTTGTCTGCAAGATATCATTTTTAAGAAATTAGATTTATGAGATTCCAACATTTTTTTTTAAAATACATTTATCAAGAACAGAAATTTGAAATTAAATCTTCGGATTTCTCAATGCATGAAAATGAACATCTTAAAATCGAGTTTTTACTGGAAGATATACACGACAATAAACGATATAAAGTGCATCTTACAGCTAAGACGGATATTCAACTGCTGGATTTTTATATCGACACGCATTTGGATTACAGCAGCTCCAAAGGGATTTTTTGCAATGGCTTCCAATCTTGGACAGAAACCCGACTTTTTGATATTGATGAAAAAATAAAAAGACAACGCCGTGGCGTAAAAGTAATAGGAGAGGCGTATGGCGACGGCATGTTATATGAATACAAAAATAAAAAAGGCATCGTACACAGCTGGACCTATACGTATATCAAACAACCCAAACGCAAAGTGTCTTTTCTCGGCTCCCTGAACGACGCCATCGGATATACCATCTTCGAGCATTACGGACTGGAAAATAAATTGCGGCTCATCAAAGATTGTAAAGGATTGGATATTTCCTCCGAATGCATACTGATGGATATATTCTCGACACATTCTTACGAATGGATTTGTTTTCAAAATTATTTTGAAGCGCAGCAATTAAAACCAATACAAGCTAAACCTGCTATAGGTTGGACAAGTTGGTATTATTATTACACCAATATTTCAGAAAAAATTATAGAAGATAATTTAAATGCATTTGTCCAAAATGATGTTCCAATTCAGATTTTTCAAATTGATGACGGTTGGCAAAAATCAGTGGGCGATTGGTTAAATTTTAATAACAAATTTCCAAGTGGTCTAACAAATATCGTAGATAAAATTCATCAACATAATATTAAAGCCGGTTTGTGGTTGGCTCCATTGGCATGTGAGCATAATTCTTTTATTGTAAAAGAAAAGCCTGATTGGATATTAAAAGATGAAAATGGAAAAATGTTGAAAATTGGATTTAATCCACTGTGGAGTTTTTGGTTTTATGCATTAGATGTGTACAACGAAGAAGTACAAGCGTATTTAAAAAAAGTATTTCATACAATTTTACAAGAATGGAAATTTGATTTAGTAAAATTAGATTTTTTATACGGCACCGCACTAATAGAAAGAAATGGAAAATCAAAAGGACAAATTATGTATGATGCTATGCAGTTTTTGCGAGCATGTGTTGGCGATAAAATGATTTTAGGTTGTGGAGTTCCGTTAAGTGCTGCCATTGGCACCACCGATTATTGCCGAATTGGACCAGACATACATTTAAAATGGGATTTCAGTTTGTTGAAATGGGCACGTGCGCGGGAAAGACCGTCTGTGCTGAATGCTATTCATAATACCATTTCGCGCCATCAACTTTCAGGAAAATGGTTCTGGAACGACCCGGATGTGTTTATGTTGCGCAATAATAAAAATGGGCTCTCCTTCGAGGAAAAATATTCCTTGTTGTTAACGAATTTATTGTTCGGCCATTTACTATTCACTTCTGATAATATATCGGAGTATGATGCCAAACAACGCTGGTGGTATAAATCCATTTTTCCGATGATGCCGATAAAGGATGTGCAAGTAAGCTGGCACGATGGTTTTTACACCATATATTTTAGCGTAAAAGACCGTAATTTTTTAGCACTTATAAATGTGAGCGAATTGCCAAAGATGTACAAATTGCCGAATGATTTATTTTACGATAACGTAAAAGAAGATTTGCTAAAAGGCAATAGAGTAATTGAAGTTCCAAAACATACTTCAAAATGTCTGCTCATTGTTGGCTATACGCCATTTGCCATTGCCGGAAGCAAAGGACATTTCTTTTCTGGCACAGAAATTGAAAATATTTATGTGAGCGGCAATAAAGTTGAACTGGAATGGACGGAAGGTGTTTTAAATGAAGTAGCACTGTATTTAAAAGTGCCGACTGATTATGAAGTCGTGAGTATAAACAATAGTGGAAACTTTAAACGAATTGAAAAAAAAGATTTCTCTATTATTGAAATTGAAAAAGATAAACCCTAACAAAAAAAACATCATGCAAGTTTTGAAAGAAAAACATGTCAATTTTATTTTATCCAAATTAACCCACTTTGGACGAATAATAACTCTGTCATTATTTCTACTGTCGTACTCTTTTACACATGCCCAAAAAGAGGTAGATCCTATGTTGGAATTTGCCAAACAGCAAGTAGCACAAGAGGCTTATTATGCCGCAATCTCCACTTTAGATTCTTATTTGTCGTATAATAAAAATGACACCTCTGCACTTTATTGGAAAGCACATTGCTTTTATAAGCTAAAGAATTTTATAGCAGCAGAAGATAATTATCGAACCTTGTTAAAAATAAGCCCACGAAATTTTGCAGGAAATGTAGATATGGCAAATATGTACATCTTGCAGAAAAAATATAAAGACGCACTTCCTTATTACAATACAGCACTTTCTATAAATGGAATAGACGCCAGTATTGTCAATAGTCGCGGAATGTGTTATTATTATAATGAAAAATTTGAATTAGCCATAAAAGACTTTAAACAAGTAATTAAATTAGACCCTACAAATTACAAAGCATATAATAATTTAGGATCTGCCACTTACAATAATCAGAATATTGCAGATGCGAGTGTAATAGATTTAAAATCGGCGGAAGAATTATTTAATAAGGCGCTTGAACTAAAGCCTGACTTTGAGTTGGCATTGCGCAATAGAGGCATCGTTCGCTATTACTTGGATAATTTAAACGTGGCTTACGATGATTTGCTGCGTGCTATACAGTTAGACCCTAAGGATGAAAATGCTTATTATTACATAGGGAAAGTTTTTTACAAACAAAAGAATTACCCATTGTCATTACAGTTTTATGATAATGCCATTAGTCTTTACAGTAGTCCGAAATTTTTATTAGATAGAGGCATTTGTAAATTGGACATGGACGATACTAAATCAGCGCGCTCCGATTTTTATAAATCTTTTCAATCCGGCGATTTTAAAGGGGTAGCAGCCTATCAGTTAGCACGTACCTATGCCGCAGAAGGCGATAAGCAAAATGCATTTGCATACTTACGAGATGCTAAAAAATACGGATTATTTGTAGATACTCGATATTTTAATACGTTGGCAAAAGATAAATATTTTATCGGTTGGGAAAAAGATAAAGAGTTTATTGAACTCGTGCAAGAGTTGAAATTCGGCAGACGATAAACTATTGCCCACCGCCTTCTACGCCATTTCCCGCATCTTCAAAATTAGATTTCTTTTGCTTGGAATATTGTCCTTTGTTTTCCGATTTTCCAAATCTATACGTGAATACAATATTGCCAATAGTGGATTCCCAATACCGTTTTATGGAACTTCGATAATTACTGCCGGAGGTGTTTGCTCCAAAATATTGTGTGTGAAAAATATCGCTGACATTAACAGCAATACTTGCTTTGTTGTTTTTTAAGAAGTCATATTTAAACCCAATATTTGCAAATACCATCGGCGTAATTTCACCTTGCAAAAATTTAATTTTACTTCTATAAAACACCATAAATTGTATGGATGCTTTTGGTGTTACGTTAAACGTATTCATCATGCGTAGGTTGTATTGAAAGCTGTTTGTGCTGGCATCAGATTCGCCATTTGGCACACTTCCTTTTAATTGATTATAAAATAAATTAGCCGATAAAACAAAATTCCACCATCTGAATAAGTTGGTTCTATTGGTAAATTCTACGCCTACATTTTGTCCCGAATTCAGATTGTCAAAATTTACTATTGAATGCCCTAAGCTATCTACAATATTGAATCGGGTAAATACATTGTAGGCATAACGGTAATATACCGTAGTGCTGAAAAATAAACTGCGATGAAAAGTAGAGTCTTTTTTCCAAGGCTTTAGGTCGATATTTTTTACATGTGTGAGTTCAACGGCATGCGTGTATGCCGGTTTCATTCTTGGATTTCCCGTTAAAATATTATAAGGGTCGCTATAGTTTCCAAATGGATTTAATTGCTCCGCACTAGGGCGGTTGATACGCTTGCTATATGTCACGCTCAAAGAATGTCCTTTCTTTAAATTAAAAGAAAAAGAAGCTGAAGGAAAGTAATTAAAATAGTTTTGTTTATAACTCAAATTCCCAACATATTGATGGATATTTATTGCCGTATTTTCTACCCTCATACCGGCTTTATAGGTAAATATTTTTTTTACTGCGCCACCAAAAATCAGGTAAGCAGCATGTATTTGTTCGTAGTATTTATATTTGTTGGAAGTGGAACTGTCGTACACATATTGTTGGGTTGCACTCCACAAAGAATCGGCATATAAATCTCCTAATAAATTTCGTATAGAATATTTATACCCTAATTCTAATTTCGATTTTGATTTTTTAAAAGGCTGTGCAAAATCTGCTTGTACAAAACCGGTATGTGCAATGTTACTGAATTTATTTCGTTGTAATAAGGAAACCGTATTTACTTCCAAATAGGTTGCTGCCACCGGTTTTTGTGTGTAAATAGGCATATTATCTCTGTTGGAATAGGCATAATTTCCAGCAATAACCAAGTCGTTGTTATTATCTTTAAATACTCGTCGGTAAGAGGCGTTGGCCTCAGCGTTCCAGTTTAAAGTATTGGCAGTAGTATATCGGTTGTACGCATTTAGATAATCCATAATAGAATCTAAAAAAATGGAATGTACCACACCTTTACTTTTGCCATTAGATTCACTTAAAAGCACACTGAAAGAAAGCGTGTTCTTCGGCTTAAAATCCCAATCTAAATTACTGCTTAAGGTATTCGCAAAATTGTAATATGCTGTTCTGTCCGTAGAGTTTAAATAAAAAGGTGCTTTGCCCGGAAAGAAATTATATCTTTCTCCCGTACCTTTGTAGTAGCTTTCTGTAAATCGGAAATTATAGGACGTAGAAAAGCTGATTTTGTTTTTTCGATAACTAAGGGTTATTCCGGTATTGCCATCATATTTAGTGCCATACCCGATGGTGAAATTTCCATTCCATCCACTTTTTGTATTTTTCTTTAATACGATATTGATGATGCCCACGTCTCCTTCTGCATCATATTTCGCTGACGGATTATTGATTACTTCTATACTTTCTATTTGTGATGATGGGATTGCATCTAATATTGCTTTGGTATTGGTAGCCGTAATTCCCGATGGTTTACCATTGATATAAACTTTAAGATTTCCGGAACCACGCATAGATAGGTTCCCATCTTGGTCAACATCTACCACGGATACTTGTTTCAGCGCATCAATTGCCGAGCCTCCACTGGAAAGCACATTTTTATCCATATTAAAAACTTTCTTTTCTGCATTTATCTGCATGTAGTTTTTTTCTGCGGTAATCTGTACTTCTTCTAATACTTTAGTGTCTTCTTCCATTTTTATTGTTCCAAGGTTAAGCTCTATTTTATCGGGTGGAGCTACTACTATTGGTTTTTGGGTATAATCTTTATATCCGATGTAAGACACAGTTATCTCATAAGCTCCAAACGGAATATGGAGTACTTCAAAAAATCCTTTCTCATCTACCAATGAGCCTAAAAGTAAAGAGGAGTCTTTTAAACTTTTTAATGTAACAGAAGAGTACGCAAGCGGGGTGTTTTTTGCAGCATCAACAATTTTTCCTGAAACCCTGCCGCCTGCAGCAAAATTTGCAGGAGGTTGTGCGATAGCAATAAAATAGGAAATACTAAGTAGAGCAATTAAAAATGAACGCATAAACTAAAAATAGATGTTATAAATAGATAATTGAAACAAAAGCTGGAGCTTTTAAGTTCCTTGACATAAGTTAGTACGAGAGACAAAATATTACAACTGACGGAAAGATAATAGAAGAAATACCCAACCGGCTATCATGCACAAACCACCAATAGGCGTAATTGGACCTAAAACCGGCGTGGCAGCTTCAATTCCTAATAGACTTTTTGTTGCAAGTAAATACAATGAACCGGAGAAAAATAAAATACCTACGGTAAATAACCATCCGGCGTAGTTTAGGGTATTAGCGTGTGTTTTTTCTGCCAAAAAGGCTACCGCTAATAGTGCCGCTGCATGATAGAATTGATAGCTTACTGCTTTTTCATAAATGGCGTGTTGGTAAGCATCTAATTTGTCTTTGAGTGCGTGGGCGCCGAAGGCGCCCAGTGTAACAGCTAATGCTCCATATACTGCTGCAATGGTACCGAATGTCTTTTGCATAGAAATCTTTGCACAAAGTTACCCAATAAACACGAAATGGAAAAATTGCAATTTCTTTTATACTTGCCAATCTATCTGGGTTTCCCCTTTAGAGCGGAGTATATCGTTGATTTGTGAGAAATGCTTGCAGCCCAAAAATCCGCTATGTGCCGAGAAAGGAGAGGGGTGTGGAGCTTTTAGTATTATATGTTTCGGTGTTTCGATTAATGTTGCTTTCTGTTGTGCAAAATTTCCCCAAAGTAAAAATATTAAACCCTCTTTCTCTTTGGATAGTTTTTGTATAACAGCATTGGTAAATTCTTCCCAACCTTTTTTTTGATGAGAAGCAGGCTTGTTGGCTTCTACGGTCAAGATTGCATTAAGTAAAAAAACGCCCTGTTCTGTCCATTTTTGCAAATTCCCATGATTGGGAATGTTAACGCCAATATCCGCTTTTATTTCTTTATAAATATTTACTAAACTTGGTGGCGGTTTTACTCCATATTGTACAGAAAAACACAAACCGTGAGCTTGTCCTGCTCCATGATATGGATCTTGCCCTATAATAACTACTCGAACATTTCTAAATGGAGTAGAGTTAAAAGCATTGAAAACAAGTGAGTTGTGAGGGTAAATAACCTTATGTGCCATTTTTTCATCATGTAAAAATTGTTGTAATGAGATAAAATAAGATTTCTCAAATTCATCACTTAAGGCTTGTTTCCAGCCTTCTTCTATTTGTATATTTGATATGGACATAATTTTTTAAAGTAATTCGTTGGGAAATTAGCTAATTTAAAAATATCTTTGCACTCCAATTGAAGAAAATTATTTTTTATAATTTAATTTTATGAATTGCCGCGTAGCTCAGGGGATAGAGCATCCCGTTTAAAAAACGGGACGTTCGCACTCAAAAAGAGAGTTACAACGCTCTAAAAACTAGAATTCTCGTTTAATCGAGAAAGTTGGATTTGAAATATTGGCCGCGTAGCTCAGGGGATAGAGCAACTGCCTTCTAAGCAGTCGGTCGCACGTTCGATTCGTGCCGCGGTCACAGTAAATAAGGGTTTTGGCGAAATGCTGAAACCCTTTATTTTTTTCGTGCTTTTATACTCCATTCAAAGTCAAACTCTAATAATAACTCACCTTTGTTGTTAAATCCTTGTGAAGAGCATATAACAGTGCGCCCTTCGCCCGTAGCTATAGTTTCTTGCACGGCTTCCGCAATGCGCAGTCCATCATTGCAAATAAATGTAGTAATACCTACAGCTCTTTTCATAAAATTTCCCTTACAGCCCGTTACAAACATAGACACAGATGGTTTTACTTTATGGGTGTACATTTGCACCATTGCGCCACTCGCCATCTCTGCAGCCATGCCCAACACCGCCCAATAAGTAGTATTAAACGGGTTTTTGTTTACATATTTGTACGGTACAGTTACTTTGCATTGTGCTTCATTAAGTTCTGTAATTTTTAAATCTGCAATTGCTCCCATCGGCATTACTTTTACTAATCCGGCTCTAAAAAATGGCGATAACACCATTTTTTTATATTCTTCTTGTCCTTTTTTATTCATGGTAATCTCTATTTCAGACACAATATATAAAAAGGTATGGTAATTTGTGCTTAATTCCAATTGGCGCTAACACAATATTAAAATAAAGTCAGCGAATAATTAAACCCCTTGCCGTTGTTGGTATTAGTTTACGAAGCCAAAGCGAAGTAAACGTCACCAACAACTAATGTACTTTTAAAACGTATATTTACGGTATGGTGGTTTGTTGGAGAAGAACTCCAACAACGGCAAGGAAAAAAACAAGAATACTATTTTAAAACAAAAAAAATGATTTAAATAAATAGTTTACTTAGACTTTATTTGAAAGTAAACGGACTTACTTACAGATGTTCTCTTTTTTCAATACCTTTGTGTGCTTTTTAAATTTAGAAATAAGTTTTACACATGATAAAAAAAACAGGCATATTATTGGTAAACCTCGGCACTCCCGATAGCCCGAAGGATAGTGATGTATATAGGTATTTGATAGAATTTTTAACCGATAAACGTGTTATCGATTATTCGTGGTTGGCACGCCAACTCTTAGTGCGTGGAATTATCGTTCCTACTCGGTATAAAAATTCGGCTAAAACGTACCGTGCTGTTTGGGATAAAGAGAAAGGTTCACCACTTTTATTTCATACAAAAGAATTGGCGGATAAAGTACGCAATCAATTAGACCGTGAACGGTATAGCGTGGCTTTTGCTATGAGATACCAAAATCCTTCTATTGTTGCTGCGTTAGAAAAATTTCGACAAGAGCAAGTAAATGAAATTGTGGTATTGCCATTATTCCCACAATATTCTTCCGCTTGTAATGGTTCCGTTATTCAGAAAGTGCAAGAAATAACTTCCAAATGGCTTACCATTCCAGATTTAAAATTCATCCATCATTTTTATGATAATGAAAAATTTATTGAGGCTTTTGCTGCCCAAGGGAAAAAACATAATTTGGAAGCATTTGACCTTATCGTTTTTTCCTATCATGGATTGCCGGCACGCCATCTGAAAAATGGTGATATTACCCAACAACATTGCCTGCAACAAGAGGATTGTTGTTCTAAAATTTCGGAAATAAACCAACATTGCTACCGGGCACAATGCTATGCAACCACTCGCCTAATTGCCGAAAAATTAAACCTGTCACCGGATAAATATACCGTGACTTTTCAATCTAGATTGGGAAAAGAAGTTTGGCTTCAGCCGTACACTACCTCCGTTTTGACGGCGTTACCCCAACAAGGTATTAAGAATATATTAGTTTTCTCCCCGGCTTTTGTGGCGGATTGTTTAGAAACGATATATGAAATTCAAGTAGAATACCAAGAACTATTTGAACATGCAGGAGGGGAAAAAATAACCCTTGTAGAAAGCCTGAATTCAACGGATAAATGGGTAGATGCCGTTATAGATATAGTTACGAAATAACGATTTTTATTTTAGCCTTTTACTACTGTCTCCGAAATTATGAAATTCTAAATTTTTAAGGATAAAAAGCTGCATTTCCTCGATAAATTGCTATCTTTGCACCTCAAAATCAATTCAAAAGGTGGTAATTCCTGATTTAAAACTCCTTTCCGGCAGATGCACGCAGTATCTTTCTACGAAAATAGCTGAAAGCTATGGACAAGAACTGACACCGGTGGAAGTCATGCAGTTTAGTGATGGTGAGTTTGAACCTGTAATAACAGAAAGTGTACGAGGCTCATTTGTGTTTTGTATGCAAAGCACTTTTGCTCCTGCAGATAATCTAATGGAATTACTATTGTTGCTGGATGCCGTAAAAAGAGCTTCAGCAGGGTATGTTGTAGCTGTAATGCCCTATTTCGGATTAGCACGCCAAGATAGAAAAGATAAACCACGCGTAGCTATCGGTGCCAAATTAGTCGCCAATATGTTAGTGGCAGCCGGTGCAGACAGAGTGATGACGATGGACTTGCATTCACAGCAAATTCAAGGGTTTTTCGATATTCCGGTAGATCACTTAGAGGCAGATGCCATCTTTATGCCTTACTTAAAAGAATTGCAATTAGAAGATTTAGTGTTTGCATCTCCCGATGTAGGCGGTATAAAAAGAGCAAGAAGCTATGCCCGTTATTTCAATGCAGAATTAGTAATTTGTGATAAACATCGCGCTAAGGCCAATGAAATAGAATCCATGCGCTTAATAGGTGACGTAACCGGGAAAAATATAGTGCTGGTAGATGACTTGATAGACACAGGAGGAACGCTTACGGCTGCCGCCAATTTATTAATGGAAAAAGGTGCAAAGAGTGTTCGAGCATTGATTACCCATCCTGTTTTATCCGGAAAAGCGTATGAGAAAATTGAAGCGTCAGCATTAACGGAGTTAGTGGTATGCGATACCATCCCACTTCGTCAGCAATGCGATAAAATAAAAGTACTTTCGGTTGCCCCTCTATTTGCAAGAGCCATCCGAAATGCACACGAGTTTAAATCTATTAATTCATTATTCATTCAAAAAAAGTAATTATTATGCAAACCATTACCATTAGCGGAAAAGCTAGAACAAACGTAGGGAAAGTAGCCACAAAAGCAGACAGAACTGCAGGCAATATTCCATGCGTGATGTATGCGGGAAACGAGGTGGTACACTTCACATCAACTATATCCGAGTTGAGAGGGATTTTGTACACGCCTAAGTTCTTCAAAGCCATCATCAACATCGACGGAACTACTCATGAAGCATTATTGAAAGACGTACAAGTACATCCGGTAACAGAAGAAATCTTACATATAGATTTCCATAAGTTACTACAAGGCATACCGGTAATCGTTGAAATTCCGATCCGAGTAGTAGGACAGTCACCGGGCGTAAAAGAAGGGGGAAAATTACTAGTGAAAGTACGTAAGGTGAAAGTGAAATCTACCCCTGAAAACCTAAAAGATACTATTGATATCGATATCAGTAATTTAAAATTAGGTCAATCTTTTAAAGTAAGAGACATCAACGAAAAAGGCTTCGAAATTTTAAATTCTCCGGCTATACCATTGGTATCTGTTGAAATAACCAGAGCATTGAAATCTGCGGCTACAGAAGCTGCAAAAGCAACAGCATCTACTAAAAAGAAATAAGTTTAGCTTATACATTTAATCGGTTGAGGTATTTTACTTCAACCGATTTTTATTTACCCTAATAGTAAAAACTACAACTAAAATATTTAGTTTTGACTCTTATTTAAGTCTATTCAATATGTCAAAATATCTCATTGTCGGATTAGGTAATATTGGTAAAGAGTATGAGCATACCCGTCATAATATAGGTTTTGACGTAGTTGATGTATTATCAAATGAATTACAAGCCACTTTTGAATTAAGCAGATTAGCCTTATATGCTAAAGCATCTTTTAAAGGCAAACATCTACATCTTATAAAACCGACCACTTACATGAATTTAAGTGGAAAGGCTATAAAATATTGGATGAATGAGTTGAATATCCCTATTGAAAATGTATTTGTAATAGTAGATGATTTGGCATTGCCATTAGGGCAATTACGGGTTAGAGGCAAAGGAAGCGATGCCGGACACAATGGATTGAAATCGATTCAAGAAGAATTAATGACACAAAATTACCCTCGATTAAAGTTTGGTATCGGAAATGACTTTGCTAAAGGAAAACAAGTAGCGTTTGTGTTGGGTAAATGGACAAACGAACAAGAAATTATTTTAAAAGAAAGAATACAAATTGCTATTGAAATTGTAAAATCTTTTTGTGCAAATGGATTAAACAATACAATGAATACGTACAATAATAAATGAAATTGGAAGTTTAGGCAATAGGCAATAGATAAAAGGCAAAAGGCAATAGATAATAGATAAAAGGGAATAGATAATAGATAAAAGGCAATAGGCAAAAGATAAGTGTATGATAACTAATTTTCAATGACTATTTACCAATGACCAATAAGTATTCACTAACTACTAACCACCACTAAAATGAAAATATTCTGCGTCGGCTTAAATTACAACGAACACATCAAGGAAATGAAGCATTTCGATTATCCTGAACAGCCTGTGATTTTTATGAAACCGCCAACTGCTTTGCTGAAAAATGGTCAACCTTTTTTCTATCCCGATTTTTCGAATGAAGTACATTATGAAGGTGAAATTGTGTTGCGCATTTGTAAAAATGGAAAAAAGATTGACAAGAAATTTGCCCATAAATACTACGATGCCTTTACTTTAGGATTCGATTTTACGGCTCGCGATATTCAGGCAGAACAAAAGAAAAAAGGCTGGCCTTGGGAAATTGCAAAAGGCTTCGATGGTGCCGCATTTATTGGTGACTTTATTCCCCTAAAACAAAACGACGTAATTTCCTTTTCCATAAAAAAGAATAAGGAAATAGTACAGCAAGGAGATACTTCTATGTTAATTTTCTCATTCGATGAAATTATAAGTTATATATCTAAATTTTTCACTTTACAACAAGGCGATTTAATTTATACCGGTACGCCACAAGGCGTAGGACCGGTACAAATAGGCGATACGCTAGAAGGATTAGTTGGAGATAATGTTTTAGTAACTTGTGAGATAAAATAGTCTATCGTTTTTATAGATTATTATGTGTTCAAAATTTTGTTTTCATTTTAAGTTTAACTAATTTTGAAACACTAAAAATTTAAACAACTATCAATCATTAAAAATAAACAATAACAATGCCTTATTTATTCACCTCAGAATCGGTATCAGAAGGACATCCCGATAAAGTAGCAGACCAAATATCCGATGCTTTAATCGATAATTTTTTGGCGTATGACCCGGATTCAAAAGTTGCATGCGAAACCCTAGTAACCACCGGTCAAGTGGTATTAGCCGGAGAAGTAAAATCAAAAGCATATTTAGATGTTCAGGAAATAGCACGAGACGTTATTAAGAAAATTGGATATACAAAATCTGAATATATGTTTGAAGCCAATTCTTGTGGCGTATTTTCAGCAATACATGAACAATCATCAGATATCAACCAAGGCGTTGACAGAAAATCTAAAAAAGAAGATTTTGAAACTAAGGCAAACGCACAAGGTGCCGGCGACCAAGGTATGATGTTTGGTTATGCAACTAAAGAAACCGATAACTATATGCCTTTGGCATTGGATATTGCACATAAAATTTTGCAAGAATTATCAAAAACAAGAAGAGCAGGCAAAGAACTTAAATATTTGCGCCCCGATGCAAAAAGCCAAGTAACTATCGAATATAGCGACGACAACAAACCGGTAAGAATAGATACTATCGTAGTTTCTACCCAACACGATGATTTTGATACGGACGCAAAAATGTTGGCAAAAATTAAAAAAGATATTATTGAAATTATTATCCCACGCGTAAAGAAACAATTGAAACCGGCTATCCAAAAGCTATTTACCGATAAAATTAAATTTCACATTAATCCTACAGGGAAGTTTGTAATTGGTGGTCCACACGGCGACACGGGATTAACAGGCAGAAAAATTATAGTAGATACGTATGGCGGAAAAGGCGCACACGGTGGAGGTGCATTTTCAGGAAAAGACCCAAGTAAAGTAGATAGAAGCGCAGCGTATGCTACCCGACACATTGCTAAAAATTTGGTAGCAGCAGGCGTTGCCGACGAAGTATTGGTGCAAGTTTCTTACGCCATTGGTGTAGCAAAACCATGCGGTTTGTTTGTGGATACCAACGGTACTTCTAAAGTAAATATGACCGATGGGGAAATCGCTAAAATTGCAGAAAAAATATTCGATATGCGCCCTTATGCTATCGAGCAACGTTTTAAATTGCGCAATCCTATTTATAGTGAAACTGCAGCTTACGGACACATGGGACGCAAGAATGAAGTGGTAACGAAAGTATTTAACAAAGGACGCGAAAACGAGAAAAAAGTACAAGTAGAATTATTTACATGGGAAAAATTAGACTATGTAGATAAAGTTAAAAAAGCATTTAGCCTGAAATAAATGCAATAATCTAAAAAGTGAAGATAGTCGTTAGCAATAACGGCTATTTTTTTTGGAAAAATACAATTTGATAATTCATAATTCAAAATTCTATTGTATATTTGCAGTCCGTTACGAAAAATTGGAATACAATTAACAATAATTCCAAAACACAGAGAGATGGCAGAGCGGTCGAATGCGGCGGTCTTGAAAACCGTTGACTGTAACAGGTCCGGGGGTTCGAATCCCTCTCTCTCTGCACTTTTTACTCAAAACTGACTAAAGTCCTGTAAATCTAATGATTACAGGATTTTTTAGTTAAACCCAAATCACAAAATATCCATAAATTCTATTCTGTAGGTGACCCGTTCGGTGACCTTTTTTAAGGTCATTTTAGTCACCTTATAGTTAACAAATAGTTGATTAATAAACTGTTATGTTAGTAAGATTTTTATAAAATATAAGTTTTAAATTAAACTAATTGTTGATTATGTAAATGATGGGCGCAGTCTTATCCCGAACAATACTATTAAAAGTACACTATATAGTACTTTCACCTTTTATTACAGCATATTTTACCTTTATTTGTGTTAAAAGTTCGATATATGGAACTTTTAGTTGCACAAATGGTAAATAAAATATAAATTTACTTCAAAAGTTCGATATAATGAACCTTACAGAAATAGGCATGGTATTAAAAAACAGAAGGAACGAATTGGGTATTACCCAAACGGATTTAGCTGAAATAGCCAATGTAACTAAAGGCACAGTAATAAGATATGAGAAAGGAGAAGGAAATCCATCCTTTTCTGTATTAAATAAACTATTGAATGTGTTAGGATTGGAATTAAATGTAGATGTAATAAAAATAACCTAATAAATGCGAAAAGCAGAGGTATATCGCAATGAGATATTGGCAGGTACGCTAACTGAAGAAAGTAGAACTTCCTATCTGTTTAGATATGATGACAACTATTTTTATGATCCGAATTGTCCGGCTATAAGTTTAACACTTCCTAAATCACAACAGCAATACAATTCTGAATATTTATTTCCATTCTTCTATAATATGTTGAGTGAAGGGGTGAATAAAAAGTTACAAAGCATACAATTGAAAATTGATGAAGAGGATAGTTTCGGGTTTCTCATAGCTACTGCTCAGTATGATACAATTGGAGCAATAACGGTAAAAGCAAGCGCAAACGAATGAATATAGATGATTTAAAATATTGTCCCGGTACCTTGGCAGAGGGTTTTAGTACCTATAGCCCGGTATGCTTACGTGCAGTATTTAATGGCAAGAAGGTACATCACATTTTACCTTATGCGTATCAGAAGGATGATGAAGAATCTGAACAATTTCTCGAAAATCGAAAACGTATTTCCATATCAGGTGTTCAGGAAAAATTAAGTATACTCTTAGATAAAAGTAATTTAAGGCTAACTAATCCCGGAGAACAAGGTACTTATATATTAAAGCCCATACCACGAGATTTAAAGAATGTTGGACAGGTACCTGCAAACGAACACTTAACCATGCAAATTGCAAAGCAGGTATATAATATTAATACTGCTGAAAATGCTATGATTTTTTTTAATAATGGTATTCCGGCTTATATAACAAAGCGATTTGATGTAAAGGATGATAATACGAAGTGGGGAAAAGAAGATTTTGCATCATTGGCAGGTAAAACAAAAGACAATGCAGGCTCTGATTTCAAGTATAAATATAGTTATCAGGAAATAGGTGAATTAATTCGGAAATTCGTTCCGGCATGGAGAGTGGAAATTGAAAAATATTTTGCATTGGTGCTTTTTAATTATGTTTTTTCAAATGGTGATGCACATTTGAAGAATTTTTCATTATTGGAAACAACTAAAGGTGATTATATTCTGAGTCCGGCTTATGATTTAGTTAATACCTCTCTTCATGTAAATGATACAGGTTTTGCATTAGAGCAAGGATTATTTTCTGATGATTTTAGAAGTAGTTCATATAAAAAGAATGCGTATCCTGCCAAAGCAGATTTTATAGAATTTGCAAAACGAATAGGAGTAATGGAGAATAGAGTTGAAAAGATAATACAGCCTTTTTTAGAAAAACAACCAATGGTAGAAACATTAATAGAGCACTCGTTTTTAAATGATGCTTCAAAAAAGACATATTTGTTATCTTATTTCAGAAAGATAAATCTTCTCAATGGGTAAAGTGTTTCTATTTTATAGCTGAAACACAATTCACACTTCTGCAATGTAGGCTCATGCGGTATGCCATTCTGAAGTCAACCCTAACCGCATCTGTGGCTCGCAGCCCATTTTTTCTGTCTGTTTTGATAACGCACCACTTAAACCGCACTAGCTTTGGAAGTTGCTTTTACGGCTTTGATTTTCATAAAAAATACGCTTAGTGCGGTAAATGTACTAATAAAAAAAATAGTATTTAATTTATAAATAATAGTTTACAACCGCACTAAATTTATCTGTTACAAGTCGGGAATGATTTACTTGCCCTTGACAGGTGTTTAGTTTGTGAGCCAAAGCGAAGCAAACGTCACCTGTCAACCACCATACCGTATATCTTTTCGTCGTAATATCCACTTCGTAGTTGACAGGTGACGTGCTACGCTAAAGCTATGCTATGCTAAACACCTGTCAAGGGCGGGGTCTCGCTTGTCTTCGTTGTAGATGTGTGCATTAAATTCTAAGGTACTGCAATCACAAAAATTCTTTAGTATTTTTGTAAAGTAGTTTTTTTGTTTTTATGCCGTCTTTCCTCTTTATTTTCGCGAAATATCATTGTGTATCAACTCCGTATTACAGCAAATCCCGCTCTTCGCTGGTGGTATGGGGCTCATAGCTCTTGTTGTGCCCATTAGGTTTATGTACGCCAAGAATAGAACGCACCAAACCGCTCATCATCTTTTGTACTTCATGGGTGTTTTCTAATAGCTCGGTGGTATCGGCAAAATGCAAGTCTTTGGATAACAGTAATAAGTAGTGCAACGCATTTAAGGACGCTTGTGCATCGTTGTATAATTTTATTTTCTCTTGCTTATTGCGCTTCTGAAATCCTTCGGCTATATAAGTAGCAATGCCGGTCACTGTTCGTTTTAGCTGATCTACTATGGTTGTTTGCTCATTTGCCGGAAAAGTAGCTGTTAGCTTATAGATATTCAGCGAGAGTTGATGAGACTTTTTCCAAACGTTTAAGTCGAGAAATGATTGGATTTTCTCTTCCATAAGAACTTATTTATCAGACAATTTACACAAATTATTCGATAAAATACAGTTTATTTCATTCTATTTTGCCGCCATTTACTTTCAGAGGGATTGGTGTCATTATCGGTAACGGTAAATGTTGCACGTTTTTCTTTAGCTAATTTAGCTGCAATAAGTGCCGCAAGTTTTAATTCGTCTGTTTTTACATCCGTAGGGTGGAAATAGTTATCTACAAATTTTGTATCAAAATTTCCGGTGGTAAATGCCGGATGATTTAGCACAAATGTACCGAATGGAAGCGTTGTTTTTACGCCTTCAATCGTATAATTTTGAATTGCTTTTTTCAATTTTTCTATTGCATCTTGTCGGTTAGTGCCGTGCGCAATAAGTTTGGCAATCATCGGGTCATAATAAATTGGAATATCCATACCTTCGTCAAAACCATCATCAACGCGTATGCCTTCGCCATTAGGAATTTGATAAATTTCTAATTTGCCGATATCGGGTAAAAAATTATTTTCCGGATCTTCTGCATATACGCGCAACTCAACTGCGTGTCCGTTTATTTTTAAATCTTCTTGCGAAAATGAAATTTGTTCACCTCTCGCAATATTAATTTGTTCTTTTACTAAATCAATTCCGGTTATCATTTCCGTTACAGGATGCTCTACCTGCAAACGCGTATTCATTTCTAAGAAATAAAAATCCAAATTGGCGTTTACAATAAACTCCACTGTTCCTGCGCCCAAATAATTTACAGACTTGGCCACTTGCACAGCTGCTTCGCCCATTTGTTTGCGTAGTGCAGGCGTGAGTACTGCACTAGGGGCTTCTTCTACTACTTTTTGGTGGCGACGCTGTACCGAACAATCTCGTTCAAATAAATAGACAATATTACCATGTGAATCACCTAATACTTGTATTTCGATATGCCTTGGAGAAGTGACAAATTTTTCAATAAAAACACTGCCATCCCCAAATGCAGAGGTTGCTTCAGAAACAGCCAGCTTCATTTGCTCTTCAAATTCCTCTACATTATTTACGATACGCATACCTTTTCCGCCACCGCCTGCACTTGCTTTTATTAAAATCGGAAATCCAATTTCAGCGGCTAATTTTTTTGCCTTTTCAATGTCGGAAATCGGTTGGTCGGTGCCCGGTACTAAGGGTACATCAAACTTAGAAACGGCTTGCTTTGCCGCTAATTTGCTTCCCATTATTTCTATAGCTTCTACACTTGGTCCAATAAAAATAATTCCGTTGTCTTTACAGGCTTTTGCAAATGCGGCATTCTCACTCAAAAAACCATAACCGGGGTGTACCCCATCCACTTGTAATTGTTTGCAAACGTCAATAATGGTATCAATTTTTAAATAAGATTCTTTAGACGCTGCCGGACCTACTAACACGGCTTCATCGGCAAAGCGTACATGTGGCGAATTTCTGTCTGCCTCAGAATATATGGCTACGGTGGATATTCCCATATTCTTGCACGTCCGCATCACACGCAAAGCTATCTCCCCACGATTGGCTACTAATACTTTTTTCATTTTTCTTAACGTTGTAGTTCGATAAGTTTTAATCTATTTATCTATAAACACAAAAATAGATACTCTACTTATGCCCACAAAAGTAATTAAATTAAATGAAAGTTAGGAAAGCGGTTACTTATCTAAGGTAAGATATGTACAATTCTTAAAAATCGCTTGGCATAATAACTATCACTTAATTTATTTAGAACAACTCCTTTGGAAGTAGATGCATGTATAAATGAAATATCACCACCCTTATTTTCTGTAATTATTCCTACATGCCCTGCCTTTTGAGCGTTGGCATCTGAACCGGTAAATATGACAACATCCCCCTTTTGCGCTTGTTGTCTGCTTACTTCTTTCCCATACGACATATAATCATAAGAGGAGCGAGGTACTTTTATATTAAAATGCGTATAAACGTAATACATAAATCCCGAACAGTCAAATCCTCCGTTTTTCGGATCCGCAGAGCCATACTTGTAGGGGGTTCCCAATTGCTTTTTAGCATACCACAATAAACCATCTACATTTATTTTACTGCTGTTCGATTCTTGTTTCGGAAGGGAGCTGTGCGCATTGCCCGAAGATGAAATTTTTTTGGTTGTAGAGCACGCCGTAAAAAATAATAGAAGTGCGCTAATTAGCACAATGCGTAACGGTTTCGGAAAATGGATGTTCATATAAAGATATTATCTTGTTGAGTATAGTGTTGCGACTAAAATAGTTTATTTTTGTTTCAGATTTCAATAGAAAATACTACTTTAATTTATTGTAATAGCACGGAATAATTATGTTGAGCAATATTTACAGATTAATACACAAAGAAATACAATTAGAGTGGCGGCAAAAAACAGCATTAGGCACTATTTTTATTTATGTATTAGGTACTACCTTTTTAATTTATTTAGTATTTCAAGGAAATATAACTATTCCGGTTTGGGTAGCCTTATTTTGGGTAATTGCCTTATTTACTACGGTTAATGCTGCTTCTAAATCATTTATAAAAGACGCAAATGAACAATTCTACTATCTGCGTTCTGTCGTCACACCATTAGAAATTATTTTTGCAAAAATTATCTATAATGCATTGCTGATTGTTGTTTTATCTATTGTAATTTATTTGGTAATGATACTGTTTTTTAATGAAAACATAGCGAATAAACCATTGTTCTTACTCACGGTTTTATTAGGAGCTATCGGTTTTTCTAACTTGTTTACTTTATTGTCAGCAATTACGGCACGCACACAAAACTTTGCTTTGTTAGCAATATTAGGCTTTCCTATTATTTTGCCGTTACTGCTACTAATCGTTAAAATGAGCGATTTGGCAAATTTTGCTATCCAGCAAAAAGATATTTATATGCATTTAGGGGCAATAGCACTGTTAGATGTGATAACACTCATACTTTCAGTAGTATTGTTTCCGTATATTTGGCGTGATTAAATCTTATGTATGAAAAATAATTGGTGGAAATATTTAAGCATAATATTGTTGTTTTATACGGTAATATTCGGCTTTTCAGGGCCTATACCGGAGCTAAATATTTTAGAGCAATCTATTCGTAATTTATATTTCCATGTACCCATGTGGTTTTCTATGATGACGTTGATGTTTGTGTCTTTAGTATTCAGCATTCGATACTTGAGCCAACAAAAAATTCAAGATGATATCATTGCGGCCGCATTTGCAAAGGTAGGCTTTGTATTCGGAATGTTAGGTATTATCACCGGATCGGTGTGGGCACGGGCTACTTGGGGGGCTTGGTGGGTTTTCGAAGAAGTAAAACTCAATGGAGCAGGTGCAGCATTATTAGTTTATGCGGCATACTTTATCCTTCGCGGTTCTTTTGAGGATGAAGAAAAAAAAGCACGCTTCTCTGCCGTATATTCTGTATTTGCCTTTGTAATGTTTATGGTATTTATCAATGTAATTCCACGCATAAGCAACTCATCCTTACATCCCGGAAACGGCGGAAATCCCGGCTTTAACAGCTATGATTTAGACAGTGATTTAAGACGGGTGTTTTATCCTGCAGTAATCGGTTGGATATTGCTATCCGTTTGGATTGCAACATTACTCATCCGTATAGAAAAGGTATATCGAAAAATACATAAATTGGATTTGAATGCGTAAAATTCCCAAACAAATTAATTCCAGAGATTGTTCAAGGATTCAAATTGAATTGCACAAAATCTATGATTTGAAATTTTTTAATAAAAAATAGTGTACAAGATGTCTAAAAAATATGCAATTTTAACTTTACTTTTTGTAAGTGTTTCTAAAATGTTAAATGCTCAAACAGTGGATGTAACCAATAAACTATCGCAAGATGGAAAAATCAACACCGTTATTGTGGTTGCAAGCATCATACTGCTCGGCATTTTTCTATTTCTTTTCTTTATTGAGAGAAGAGTAAAGAAGCTTGAGCAAGAAGCTAAAGATTAAATTATGAGCGAACAAACAAAATTCTTCCAAAACGTTCAATTTTATGTAGATCAGGCAGCAGGATTCACCGGATTATCCAAAGGTCTTATTGAACAAATCAAAGTATGTAATGCGGTTTATCAAATCAACTTTCCCGTAAAAATTAAAAACGAAATTCGGGTTATCGAAGCGTACCGTGTGCAGCATTCCCACCACAAACTGCCAACAAAAGGCGGTATCCGCTACAGTGACATGGTCAACCAAGACGAGGTAATGGCATTAGCCGCTTTGATGACCTATAAATGTGCGGTGGTAAACGTGCCGTTTGGCGGTGCAAAAGGCGGCATAAAAATCAATCCCAAAGAATTTACGGAAGAAGAGTTAGAGCGTATTACCCGCCGTTATGCTTTCGAGTTAATCAAAAAAGGCTTTATAGGTCCTTCATTAGATGTTCCTGCACCGGACTACGGTACCGGAGAGCGCGAGATGAGCTGGATTGTAGATACCTACACCCAATTTAATCAACAAGAGTTGAACGCAGCGGCTTGCGTTACAGGAAAACCTATCGGGCAGGGAGGGGTGCACGGACGCACCGAAGCCACCGGCAGAGGCGTATTCTACGGATTAAAACATGTATGCTCTTTTACAGATGATATGAAAAAATTGGGCTTGCCAGTAGGTATTGAAGGCAAGAAAGTGATTGTTCAAGGGTTCGGAAATGTGGGATTTCATACAGCAAAAGTAATGCAAGAAAATGGCGCAGTAATTGTAGGTGTTGCAGAGTTTGAAGGTGGGTTATTTAATGCCAAAGGAATTGATGTCGATGATTTGAAAAAATTCCAAATCGAAAATAAAACTATTCGAAATTATCCGAAAGCCAAGTTTATTAAAAATTCCAATGAATTGATGGAACATGAATGTGATATTTTAATTCCGGCTGCATTGGAAAATCAAATTACGAAAGAAAATGCCCCCCGCATAAAAGCAAAAATAATAGGAGAGGGCGCAAACGGCCCAATTACTCCCCAAGCAGAAAGTATATTAATGAAAAATGGGGCGCTGATAGTTCCCGATATGTATTTGAATGCCGGCGGTGTGACCGTTTCCTATTTTGAGTGGTTGAAAAATTTATCGCACGTAAGTTTCGGACGCTTAGACCATCGCTATCAAGATAATTCGTTTAATAAAATTATAGATTTGATAGAAGGGAATACCGGAAAAAAAATATCTACCTACGAAAGAAATATTTTGAAAGGGGCTGACGAGTTAGATATTGTACGCTCCGGCTTGGAAGACACCATGATTCATTCTTATGAAAATATACGGGAAATATTAAAACAACATAAAAAGATGCATAGCTTGCGCACCGCAGCGTATGTTGATGCCTTGAATAAAATTGGAGTAACCTACCAAAAAATGGGCGTTTTCCCTTAATAATCAAAGTAGTTATCCACTATTATTGATATTTACCTACATAGATTTGCTTCGCTTGGATTTACATTTACATTGCTAATTAGGTAAATTCAAATTGTCTGTGTGGAGTAGTTTTTTGAGCAAAAGACAATTTGTGTGTACTGTTCTATAATTAAAAATAAACACATGAAAACAATCTTAACCATTGCAATAATTGGATGGATGAGTTTATCCATTTTTGCACAAACACCACCAAACACGAAGCCTCAATTTACCGGCGGAGATAAAGCACTGGTAGATTTTATAAATAATACCATGCGGTACCCCGATGAAGCACAAAAGCAACGCTGGGAAGGAAAAGCTTTAATTGCCTTTACGGTAAATGAAGATGGAACTTTGGCAAATGTACGTGCCTTAAAATCGTCTTCTTTTATTGTTTTGGATAATGAAGCTTTACGCATTGTGAAAATGATGCCGAAATGGATACCGGCAACAGAGAATGGGGTGAACAAAAAAGAAATGGTCGTGTTACCCATCGTATTCGATTTGTCGAGAAAAGATATACTGTTTAAATAAGATACAAAATGAAGTCAAAAGAAGAAATTGTACAAAATTGGTTGCCACGATACACCGGAACAAATATTGAAGACTTTGGAGAATATATTTTACTAACCAATTTTAATAAATATGTCCATCAATTTGCTGAATGGAATGGCGTAGAAGTAAATGGATTGGATAAGCCCATGCCCAACGCTACTGCAAAAAATATAACTATTATCAATTTTGGAATGGGCAGCCCGCTGGCAGCCACGATGATGGATTTATTATCCGCCATAAAACCCAAAGCCGCTTTGTTTTTAGGCAAATGTGGAGGCTTAAAAAAGAAAAATGAAATCGGCGATTTTATATTGCCGATAGCCGCAATCAGAGGCGACGGAACTTCCAATGATTATTTCCCTGCCGAAGTGCCGGCACTACCTTCATTTGCTTTGCAAAAAGCCATTTCTACTACTATCCGAGAGCATAAGCAAGATTATTGGACGGGTACAGTTTATACTACTAACCGCCGCGTTTGGGAGCATGACGATGTATTTAAAGAATACCTGCGTACCATACGTGCCATGGCAATAGATATGGAAACGGCAACGATATTTACTGTGGCATTTGCCAATGAAATACCCGTCGGCGCTTTGCTTTTAGTATCCGACCAACCGATGATACCCGAAGGCGTGAAAACAGAAGAAAGTGACAAGAAAGTAACCACCAATTTTGTTGACTTGCATTTACAAATCGGAATCGATTCGTTAAAACAATTAATGGATAGAACTTCCACTATTAAGCATTTGAGATTTGAAGATTAGCATGGAATTTAAGTGTTAAATGCAATTTTGTTTAAAATAGGTTTTCGTTAGTATATTTTATTCCAAAAATACCAGCAAATAATAGCGTACATGTTAGCACACAAACCCAAAATAGACTATCCAAAGTAGCTATATGTTGGTAGCCGTAATATAAATGTGTAATAAACGGAAATACACCCATGATACTATACATAAAAAGCCGATTTTTATGCTTTAAAAATAGGCTTAATGGACAAAAATGATGCTCAAAAACGCTATAACCCTTATCTGTATTAGCTTTGAAGCCAATCAAAGGTTATGAATAAAAAAAGTGCTTTTACTGTAATGGTTCAATTACAAAGAGAAATGGTGTAATAAACGGTATTCAACGTTATAAATGTGCTGCCTGCGGGAAGCAATTTTTAGGTGGCACCAGGCTTTCTGAAACTGATTTATGGATAGAATACACTCAAGGCAAACAGACTTATTTGCAATTGGCAAACCGGTATAAATGTTCCGTAAAAACGATTCAACGAAAACTTGATAAGATAAAAATTACTCAGCAAGAAAAACTCCCAAGAGAAGTAATTGTTTTGATGGATACGACCTATTGGGGAAGAAACTTTGGCGTGATGCTTTTCAAAGATTCCATTACGAAAGAAAACCTGCTAAAGTTTTATGTCAAGACGGAAACAAATGCAAAATACATGGAAGGTATTGAGGTTTTAAAACAACAAGGTTTTGTTATTAATGCCATTGTTTGCGATGGCAGAAAAGGGTTGATTCAATCTTTTGGTAACACGCCTGTGCAAATGTGTCAATTCCATCAAGCAAGTATTATCCGCAGATATTTGACAAAGAAGCCTAAGCTGAGAGCCGCGCAGGAACTGCTGTTTGTTGTTGATTTAATGAAACAAACCGATAAAGAATCTTTTGAAGGAGCTTTGGATTTATGGTTTGAAAAATGGAAGGATTTTCTAAATGAACGCACTATAAATCCGGAAACAAAAAAGTCATTTTACACCCACAAAAGACTTAGAAGTGCCTATCGAAGTTTGAAAAATAATTTGCCTTGGTTGTTTACTTGGTATGAATTTATAGAACTCAATATTCCCAATACAACCAATGCTATTGATGGTCATTTTGCTGATTTGAAAAATAAATTAAGGAATCACAACGGATTAAACTTGAAAAGAAAAATGAAATTTATTGATGAGTTTTTAAAGGCATAAAAGCTCTCTAAAAATATCAAAGGACTACAGAAATTGCAGCCCTTTGAATTGACATTTTTGTCGAGCATCTGTAGTATCCCTATTCAAGTTGCTCTCCAGCAGAGCTTGCTTCCGTTTGTACAGATACTCAAAATTGAGAAAGCCAGACTGTAACAACAAATTATGTGGAAAAAAACAGCATCAAAAATGTCCATTACAGCACATCGTCTAAAAAATAGCATCATTTTTGTCCATTACTCCTAAAAAGAACATTGCCCAGCAACTTCCATAAGTTACAAAATAAATAAAATGCCACCAAAATGGTTGTGTATCTTTTTGAAAAATTGCAAATACATGTACACCAATTGCACTAGCAAAGAAAATAGAAAAAAGTATTTTAATAGCCCATTTCATTGTCTGCAGCCGCATTGGTTTCTTTTAGTGCTTTATTTACGGCAATGCTGTTGTTTAATTCAAATCCGAATAATAACACTAAGGCATTTAAGTAAATCAACATCATAATTACAATTACAATTCCCAGCGACCCAAAAAGACGGTTGAAATCATTTAAGTAGCCTGTATATATTCGAAAACCAAAGGTCATTAAAATGGAAAATAAAGTGGCAAATGTAGCACCAACAGAAAAATAACGATATTTCTTTTTCACCGATGGCCCAAAATAATAAATAAGAGCAATGGTATTAAAGAAACTAAAAATTATTAAAATGATTTTTATAAACCGTAAAATAAAAAAAGTAAAGGCACTTTCGGCATGCAGCAATTTAAACATCAGCAGCATAAATTCTTTTCCTTTTATAATAAATAACACGGCTGCAATGATTTGAATACTTACTAAAAATAAAATTCGGATGCTCGCTAACCGCTTCTGCCACCACGTCCGTTCTTTAAATGTTTGATTCATTTTGTCGAATGTTTTCATCATCGAGTTTACCCCATTGGAGGCTACAAACATGGCTAAAATAAAATTAATTGAAAGCATGCCGCCATGTTGTATGCTCACAATATCACGGATGGTATTTTCTAAAATAATAAAAACTCCATGAGGCAGCACTACTTGCAATCCATTCAAAATAATATGGTCGAAATTTTTTATAGGCACATAAGGAATAAGTGAGAAGAAAAAAATGATAGTAGGCAGCACCGCTAAAATAAAATAAAATGAGATAGAAGAGGCTCGAACGGAAAGATCATCGTTGCGTATTTCTTCTCTAAAACGTATAGCAACATCGTACACCGGAATACCTTCAAATCCGGGTAAGGTGATGCGTTTTATCCTATCCTGAAACCGTTCAGAACGCACCAATCTTTTGTATTTTTCTGTCTTCTTCTGTATTGACATTGCCTTGCTAAGATAATGAACAGGAAATCGATATGAAACTGCTAAATCAAATTTGATTTTTGGCGGATGGCAAGCTGCTATCTTGTTTTTATTTAGGTATAAAAAATGGCTTTAAATGCGCTAACACAACTTCGGGGATGTGGCAGCGGCGAAGGGAATCTCTTTTTACAAATACAAATGTAGTTTCACTGGTTGTAAGCAATTTTCCTTGCTGGTTGTATATCTCTCCTGTAAATACAATTTTTTTGTCCGGCCATTCTTTAATGATCGTTTTAATATCCATTAACTCATCATAGCGTGCAGGTCGGTAATAATTGATTTTCATTTCTACCACCGGCATAGCAAAACCCAGTTCCTCTAATTTTTTGTATGAAAAATTATGCTTGCGCATGGCTTCCGTTCGTCCCAGTTCAAAGAATTTTGCATAGTGTCCATGATATACAATGCCCATCGGATCACAGTCGTGGTAGCGTACGCGTAATTGTATGGTTTCTTCAAACATAATTAATGAATATTTCTATCATTCAGTGCTTTCTGGTACCTTCTTGCGTTTATAATATGTTGCTCCCAAGTAGCTGCAAAATTGGAATATCCAGAAAAATCTTCCCGTGCACAAAAATACAGATAATTATGTTCATCTGCATCCAATGTTTTATCAATACTTTTTAATTCCGGCAAACAAATCGGTCCCGGCGGTAAGCCTTTGTTTAAATACGTATTATAAGGGGAATTAATCCGTAAATCTCCACTTGTTACTCTACGGCTTATTCCTAATTTATTCAACGCAAAAAGCACCGTAGGATCGGCTTGTAATGGCATACCTATTTTCATCCTATTCAAATATACGCCGGCAATTATCGGATAATCTTCAAATTGGTTAGATTCCTTTTGTACAATTGAAGCAAGAATGGTTACCTCTGTGGGGGTTAGCCCAATGGCTTGCGCCTTTGTTAGTCGTTTGGAATTCCAAAATTTGTTATACTCCTTCAGCATGCGCTCAATAAATTGCCGGGCAGAGGTATTCCAATAAAATTCGTAAGTATTTGCTAAAAATATAGTAGGAAAATTATCTTCAGTAAGTTGCAGCGAATCCAGGAGCTTAGGATTGTTAAACTCAGCCAATAAATCTTTTTTAGTCGCTTCTAATTGCCCCGAAATTTGTGTGGCTAACTGCTCTTTGTTTTTTATGTTGTTAAAAGTGATTTTTACGGCATCTTGTGCGCCACTTCTAAGTTTGCGTATCAACATTAAATTGCCCATATTATTGGGAATTATATACCGCCCCGGCTTTACGCTGCTCTCGTAGTGTACTCTTCGGCTGACTAATTTAAAAGTGGTAAAATCTTTAATAATGTGCTGTTGCTTTAGCGAGTCCAATACATCTTGATAGGTTGCGCCGGTATGGATATACAAAATATATTGTTTGCCCTCCGGATTGTTATTGATATTATCGGCAAAAAGTAATTTATAGGTAAAAAGAAACCCCAAAAAGGCAATTACAAATAAAATAAGTAAGGAATAGAGGAATTTTTTTTTCATGAGGTATGTTAGAATAAGTATTTGTTTTTCAATACATTACAAATTTACAAAATAAAATGTGAGAAAAAAACAAAAAAAAGTTAAACAACTAGTTGCAAAATACAAAAAGTTGTTTAACTTTGTCGTAGGGTTTTTATGTTTCTAGACTTTAGGGTCTTTCGGGTTTTGTGCAATGCAAAACCCGATTTTTTTTAGGTCTATACTTCATACTGGTCTTTCGAGCCGATAATAAATAATAAATGCAATTTTCTAGTTTAGAAAATAGTTAGTTTTTTAAATGTGTCAAAAAGTTTAGTTTAGTTCAGTCGGATAAGTGTTCTTACTTCTTATCCAATACAAAGATGTAACTTTATTTGTCAAGGATATTATCATAAAAATTTTTTACGTGACATAATTAAATGATTTTAATTACATGTAATTCATTTTTAATCAATAAGTTATACTTTTTGTTTTGTTTAATGAGTGACTAAGTGTTGTGTTACCTTGATCTATATTGCTTAGTATAAGGGAAATCTATTAATCGTATAAGTATTGTATAAGCAAAAGAATACCTTATTGCCCAATTTAATTTTCCCAATATCTATTATTTTTTAGATAATGCGGATAATTAATTTCCAACATAATTTATGGGATGCTACAGAGGTCTGCCTTTGCCATACGCAAACCGTTATCGCTCAATAAAATAAATACTATGCGTAAGCCTCAATGGGTAAGCAAGTGCAAATCAGATTCCGGTCTCCATAGGTATTATCTATTTTTGCTACGGTAGGCCAAAATTTGTTATTTCGTACATATTCTAATGGGAATGCAGCTGTTTTTCTGGAATAAATATGTTTCCATTCCTCTGTTATTACTTCATTCATAATATGCGGTGCATTTATAATAGGATTATCCTGCACGGTAGTTATGCCATTGGCTATATCGTCTAATTCTTTTTTGATGGAAATTAATGCCTCACAAAATTTATCTAGTTCTTCTTTACTTTCACTCTCTGTCGGCTCTATCATTAAGGTGCCCGGTACGGGAAATGCAACAGTAGGAGCGTGGTATCCGTAGTCCATTAATCGTTTTGCAATATCTGCAGCATCTATACCTGTATCTTTTTTAAATGGTCGAATATCCATGATAAATTCATGTGCAACGCGACCGTTTTTTCCGCTATATAAAATTGGGTAATGCGGTGCTAATTTTGCTTTTAAATAATTAGCATTAAGGATAGCAAATTTAGTAGCATTGGTAAGGCCTTCACTGCCCAACATTTTGTTATAGGCATAAGAAATTAAAAGGATTGCTGCGCTGCCAAAAGGTGCAGCGGAAATAGCCGGAATGCCTTGCTCTCCACCGGTTTTCACTACCGGATTGGAAGGCAGAAACGGTGCTAATTCAGCAGTACAACATATAGGGCCCATACCCGGACCGCCGCCGCCATGTGGGATGGCAAATGTTTTATGTAAGTTAATATGATTTACATCCGCGCCAATTGCTGCAGGCGATGTTAGACCAACTTGCGCATTCATGTTGGCACCATCCATATATACTTTGCCGCCATATTGGTGTATAGTGTCGCAAATTTCTATAATCGTTTCTTCAAATACGCCGTGCGTAGAGGGATAGGTTACCATTAGGCAAGATAAGTTTTCTGCATGTTGCGCTGCTTTTGCTTTCAAGTCTTCTACGTCAATATTTCCTTCCGGTGTTGTTTTAACTAAAACAATATCCATGCCTGCCATTGCAGCACTTGCAGGGTTGGTGCCATGTGCCGACATCGGTATTAAGGCTACATTTCTATGCGTATCTCCTTTTGATAAATGATAGGCTCGGATTACCATTAATCCGGCGTATTCGCCTTGCGCGCCTGAGTTGGGTTGTAATGAAGTAGCAGCAAATCCTGTGATATTTGCTAACTGTTTTTCCAATTCTTGTATTATTTCCAAATAACCTTGTACTTGTTCCGAAGGTTGGAATGGGTGAATATGTGCAAACTCCGGCATACTAAGTGGTGCTAATTCGGTGGTTGCATTTAATTTCATGGTACAACTTCCTAATGGTATCATTGAAAAGCATAACGATAAATCTTTTGCTTCTAAGCGTTTGATATAACGAAGCATTTCTGTTTCTGAATGATGTGTATTAAAAACGGCATGGGTGAGGTAATCCGAAGTTCGTTGTAAGGCTTCCGGTATTTGCAATGCTGGTTGTGTAATATAGGAAGATACATAATTTGCGCCGATTACTTCCGCAAAAATTGCAGCTATTTTTCCAATGTCTTTTGGAGATGTTGTTTCGTCTAATGTAATTTGTATGCTATCTGTACCTTGATATAGAAAATTGTAGCCTCTTTTTTCTGCTAGTGTTTTTATTTCGGAAGATTTTCCGCGACTGTCCACTTTTACAGTGTCGTAGAAGTAGGTGTTTTGATTGGTAAAACTTAGTTTTTTTAATTCATTGGCTAAAGCAACAGCTTTATGGTGTACGTCTAATGCAATTTTTTTAATACCATTTTTTCCATGATAAACGGCATACATACTTGCCATAATTGCTAACAACGCTTGTGCAGTGCAAATATTAGACGTTGCTTTCTCTCGCTTGATGTGTTGCTCTCGAGTTTGCAATGCCATCCGTAGGGCTTTGTTGCCGTGTTTGTCAATTGAAACGCCAATCAGTCGGCCGGGCATAAGTCGTACAAAATCTTCTTTACAAGCAAAAAATGCAGCATGCGGCCCACCAAAGCCCATCGGCACACCAAACCGTTGCGAGTTTCCTACGGCTATGTCTGCACCTAATTCGCCCGGAGGAGTAAGAAGGGCTAAGGATAATATGTCGCAAGCTAAAACACTGAATATTTCTTGTGCTTTAGAGGCCGCAATTATTTTTTGGTAATCTTCAATGGAGCCGTTTGTATTTGGATATTGTAATACGATGGCAAAGTACTCCTCGGTAGGGGTAAACGTTTTGTAATCGCCGATAACGAGCTCGATATTCAATGGTAGCGCACGCCCTTTAACAACTTCTATGGTTTGAGGAAAAGTTGCCTTATCGATAAAAATTTTAGTGGCTTGTGGTTTGTTTTTTATTTTATTTCTTACTTCAAAAAATACGTGCATGGCTTCAGCAACCGCAGTGCCTTCATCCAATAATGAGGCGTTCGCAATCGGAAGTCCGGTTAAGTCGCTTATCATCGTCTGGAAATTCAAAAGAGCTTCCAATCTGCCTTGCGAAATTTCTGCTTGGTAAGGGGTATATTGAGTGTACCAACCCGGGTTTTCAAATATATTTCGTTGTATTACTCCCGGGGTAATGGTGTTGTAATATCCTAAGCCAATATAATTTTTGAGTACCTTGTTTTTTGCGGCTTTATCTTTAATGAATTGCAAATATTGATACTCGCTGATTGGAGCGCCTATATTTAAAGGTTGTTTCAATCGTATATTTTTCGGTACAGTTTCGTCTATCAGCTGTTCTAAAGTGCTTACCCCAATTGTGTGCAACATAGTTTCTATATCCGATGTTCTTGGCCCGATATGACGCGATTGAAATTCGTTTTGCATGACAGATTTTTTTTGTTTTAGAATGGCGCAAATATACGATTGTTCTTGTCGATTTTATTTTAACAAATTGTGCTTGTGGATAATATGCTTTTAGGTGTTTATAGGTATTGTCCGCGCAACTATATAAAGGGCATTTTTTTTGATTTATAGCAAAAAAAAGCTGCTCATAAGAGCAGCTTTTTTTTCGTTATCTTGTTTTATTTGCTAAATAGCATTTCTCGGTATTTTGGCAATGGCCATAATTCATCATCTACAATAGTTTCCAAATGGTCTGCAATATCTCTTATTTCACCCATTACCGGACGTACTTTTTCAGAATATAAGTTTGCTTGCTTTAGCATTTCAGAAGTATTGTTTGCTTTCACGCGAAGATCATGCATTTCTTTTTCCAAAGCGATTAATTTATCGATGCTTTCAGAAATTCCTTTCAGAATGGTTGTTTGCGCTTCATAAAATTTATTTTCTAAGCCAATTTCTTTCAATCCTTTTACGTTAGTAATCAATTTATTTTGATATTCAATACAAGCAGGGATAATTTGATTAATCACCATTTCACCTAATGTACGAGATTCAATTTGAATAGCTTTTACATAATTTTCTAATGCTATTTCGTAGCGAGCTTCAGATTCTCTATGGGTGTAAATGCCTAATTCTTCAAATAATTTCACAGATTTTTTGGAGGCAAATGCGCCTAATGCAGATGGTGCAGTTATATTGTTGCTTAAGCCGCGTTTTTTAGCTTCTTTATGCCATTCTTGCGAGTAGTTGTCGCCTTCAAACATGATGCGTTTGATTTCTTTAATTGTTTTGCGCAATACTTTTAATATTGCTACATCTTTGTAGTCGCCGCCTTTAATATATCCATCTACTTCGGATTTGAATATTTTTAATTGCTCTGCAACGATAGCGTTTAATACGGTGATTGGCAAAGCGCAATTTGCGGAAGAGCCTACGGCACGAAATTCAAATTTATTTCCGGTGAATGCAAAAGGAGATGTTCTGTTTCTATCTGTGTTATCCAGCATAATATCTGGAATACGGTTGTGTATGTCTAAGCGTAAGTTGATGTTGTCTTGCTCGTCAAATTTCTTCTCATCCACTCTTGATTCAATCATATCCAATACTTCTTTTAAGTAAGAGCCGCTGAAAACGGATATAATTGCCGGAGGGGCTTCGTTTGCGCCTAATCGGTGTTCATTTCCATGAGTGGCTACGGATGCTCGCAATAATTCTTCGTGTCGGTTAACGGCTGCAATAGTGTTTACAAAGAAAGTCAAGAATTGTAAATTGGTACGCGGAGTTTTTCCCGGCGATAATAAATTTACACCGGTATCCGTGCTAATACTCCAGTTGTTATGCTTTCCACTTCCATTTACACCTGCAAAAGGTTTTTCATGAAATAATACTTTTAGTTTGTGTTTGGAAGATACACGATCCATTACGTCCATTAACAAGCTATTGTGGTCAACGGCTAAGTTAGCTTCTTCGAACATAGGCGCACATTCAAACTGCGATGGCGCAACTTCGTTATGGCGCGTTCTTACCGGAATACCTAATTTTAAACATTCGATTTCAAAATCACGCATGTAAGCATATACACGCTCCGGAATTGCACCAAAATAATGATCTTCTAATTGTTGTCCTTTAGGGGAGCGTCTGCCTAATAGTGTTCTTCCGCTCATTACTAAGTCAGGGCGAGCATAGTACATTGCAGAATCTACAAGGAAATACTCTTGTTCCCAGCCTAATGTAGTAAATACGTGTTTCACATCTCTATCGAAATAATGAGCTACTTCTGTTGCTGCTTGGTCTAATACATTTATAGATTTTAACAAAGGAGCTTTATAGTCTAAAGTTTCTCCGGTGTAGGAGATGAAAATTGTTGGGATACATAATGTTTTTCCGTTCCCAACTGTCATAATAAATGCAGGGGAAGTGACATCCCAAGCGGTATATCCACGGGCTTCGAAAGTAACGCGAATACCTCCGGACGGAAATGAAGAAGCATCGGGTTCTTGTTGTACTAAGGAGTCTGCATTAAATTCTTCTACCCCGCCTGTGCCTTTAGGCATAAAGAAAGAGTCGTGTTTTTCGGCAGTAGTTCCTGTTAAAGGCTGAAACCAATGTGTATAATGCGTTGCGCCTTGTTTCATTGCCCATGCTTTCATGGCAGATGCTACTTGGTCAGCAATATCTCTATCTACTTTTTTCCCGTCTCTTATGCAAGCAGCAAGTCGCTTGTATGCATCTGAGGGTAAGTATTCTTTCATCTGCTTATCGTCAAATACAGCGGAAGCAAAAAAATCTGATATTTTTTCAGAAGGTAGCTCTACATTTACCTTTGGTCGGGAGGAAAACGCAGAAATTGCGTTAAATCTTGTTTTTGACATATTTTCTTGTTTTGTTGTGTGAATTTGAGAAAATATTTCAAGAAAACTAAGGATTTTATGTTTTTTTACAAATATTTAGCAACTTTTTAATGTGCTGTTGTTATTTTCCTTGTTTTTTAGATAAAATCCAATTAAAATAAACGGAATGGCGATAGAGCGATATCGAACTATAGCGCCGGAGTTGTTTACTATTAAACCTACCAAAAACAAGGTGCTGCATCCAAAAAGTATAGAAAATAACGCATACGGATTGTGTAATAGTGCTTTAAGCTGAACGGTAAAGACCAATTTAATTATAATAAATAGTATAACAAAAGCTTCTAATGAGGCTAAATATAGTAAGGCAATACCGCTATCTGTAGGAAGTGGACGAATGAATGGATTGGTTATGGTATCCCATAATACCATTAATATGCCTTGTATATCGTGTGGCCGACCGGCTAATGGGAACGAAAAATTTCCTTGAGAGTTGGTAAAATATCTTCTTCTTACAAGTAATTCATTCGTTAGGCTGAATTTAGGTGTCGATAAATCTATTATAAATGCGATAAAAATAAATATTATTATAGTTATTAAAAAAATGGTTATAGAGGGATGCTTCTTTCCGGAGGTATTAAAGATATAAATAGCTATTAAAAGAGGTATTAAAAATAAGAGTAAATAAATTCGGATATAACCTAAAGATATCAGCCCTATGGCTGAAAATAATATATTTTTATTATTGTATTTTAATTCTAAAACAGCATCTATATTATAAAGGGAAATTCCTAAAGTGAAAAATACAATTGCTTCTTTATGCACGCCGGAAGTCCAGAAAACAACAGATGGAATGCCAAACAATATAAGTTGTAGTATTTTTTTGTTGATGACTTTGTTTTCAAAAAATAAATAAATATTATAAATCCCTACAAAAGATAAAAATGAAAATACGACGGCATGGGCATTATATACACCAAAAGAAAACAGCCGTATAAATGCATTGATACGGACTAAAAAGTAATTGCTATTGTCAAACCAAAAACCCATATCATTAATATAAGGCAATAGCTTAGCAGGTATTGGATAAAAATTGTTTCTGCCAAATACTAATTGTAAATAGTTTAATGGGTTTTCCCTTAGAGAGCTGTAAATAATATTGCCATCGTTAAAATACATTAACGTATCATTGCCCGTAAGAATACCGCTTTTAAATAAATACCCGAAAATTAATGCGCTAAATGCTTTTAACGAAAAACCTAAAATCAGTATGTTTTTTGAAATAGAAGCAGATTTGAAAAAGTGCTTATTACTTATAATAAATAAGAAAAATATATAGTAAATAGTAGGTATTAATAATTGTAACAACATAACTCGGCAGCCATAAAAATAAACAATTTGACCAAATGATAACAAAAATTCATTTTAAGATGCATATAATTAACTAATTTTGAACAGAATTAATAATCTATGTCAACGCACGTTCAACAACCCCTTGTTTCCCAAGAATTAGCAGCTACTTTGGGATTATTACCGGAAGAATATAAAAAAATACAAGAAATATTAGGCAGAGTACCCACTTTTACCGAATTGAGTGTATATGCCGTTATGTGGAGTGAGCATTGTAGTTATAAAAATTCTATTAAATATTTAAAAAAATTACCGCGTAAAGGGAAAGCCTTATTAGTAGAAGCCGGAGAGGAAAATGCCGGTTTGGTAGATATTGGCGACGGTTGGGCTTGTGCATTCAAAATAGAATCGCATAACCATCCAAGTGCTGTGGAACCGTTTCAAGGAGCAGCAACAGGGGTCGGCGGTATTTCCCGTGATATTTTTACGATGGGTGCGCGCCCGATTGCTTCTTTAAATTCGCTCCGATTTGGAAATATTGATAACAAACGCACGCAACATTTATTAAAAGGTGTAGTAAAAGGGATATCGCATTATGGAAACTGTTTTGGCGTACCCACCGTTGCCGGAGAGGTTTATTTTGATGATTGCTATCAGGTAAACCCGCTGGTAAATGCAATGAGTGTTGGGATTGTAAAAGTGGGCGAAACTATTTCTGCAACCTCCGAAGGTGTTGGAAATCCTATATATATCGTTGGCGCATCTACCGGAAAAGACGGTATCCATGGGGCTACTTTTGCCTCTGAAGATTTAGGCGAGGATGCCGAAGATAAAATTCCATCGGTACAAGTAGGCGATCCATTTACCGAAAAATTATTATTGGAAGCTACTTTAGAAGTAATAAAAACCGGTGCCGTTGTGGGTATGCAAGATATGGGGGCTGCAGGCATTACCTGCTCTACCAACGAAATGAGTGCCAAAGGTAAACACGGCATGAAAATTTGGTTAGATAAGGTGCCTACTCGTCAAAAAAATATGCAACCCTTCGAGATTTTATTGTCAGAATCTCAAGAACGCATGTTGATTGTAGTAAAAAAAGGAAGAGAAAAAGACGTAGAAGCAGTATTTGAAAAATGGGATTTGCACTGCGCCATCATCGGTGAAGTTACCGAAGGCAACTTAGTGCAATATTATATGAATGACGAATTGGTAGGCGAAGTGCCCGCAGATACTTTGGTATTGGGCGGTGGCGCTCCGGTGTATGATCGTTCCTATAAGCAACCTGCTTATCATGCAAAACGAGATTTGTACAACGAAGATAAAGTGCCATTTCCGTTTGACTATGTTGTAGCAGCAAAGCGTTTAGTTCAAAATCCAAATATTGCTTCTAAGCGATTTATATATAAACAATACGACTCTATGGTGGGGATAAACAATGCCACCACCAACCACCCGAGCGATGCAACCGTTATACGCTTAAAAGATTCAAAAAAAGGATTGGTCGTTACTGTCGATTGCAATTCTCGCTACGTTCATGCAGATGCCTATAAAGGCGGTGCTATCGCTGTATCGGAAGCAGCAAGAAACATTGTATGTACAGGTGCAAAACCGGTAGCTATTACCAATTGCTTAAATTTTGGAAATCCGTACGACGAAGAAGTTTATTGGAATTTTGTGCATGCATTGCAAGGTATGGGCGATGCGTGTATTCAATTTGAAACGCCGGTAACGGGCGGAAATGTGTCTTTTTATAACCAATCGCCTACACGTGCCGTAAATCCCACTCCTACGATAGGCATGTTGGGTTTGATAGATGATGTAAGTAAAGCAATGACACTCAATTTTAAACAAGAAGGAGATACTATTTTCTTAATCGGAAATTGTACTAACGATTTGGCAAGCTCCGAATATTTAGTACACGAGCATAAAGTAGAACTGTCACCGGCACCTCATTTCGATTTGAAAGAAGAAGCCTTTATACAAAATGCAATTTCGGAATTGATAGGACAGGAATATATCCAATCGGCGCATGATATCAGCGAAGGCGGAATGTTTATTGCTGTTTTGGAATGCGCCATGCCCGGAGATTTTGGGTTTGAAATCACTACTTGCCCAAGCGTGCGCAAAGATGCTTGTTTATTCGGCGAAGGACAGAGCCGAATAATTGTATCTGTACAAAAAGATAAATTAGAAGCATTTACAAAATTCGTACAAGAAAAAAATATTCCTAACACACAATTGGGAACAGTAAAAGGTAAATCAATACTAATTGATGGAGAAGATTTTGGAACTATTGGTGAGTATAAAGAACTGTATGATACAGCTATTGAAAAATATTTTGTGTAAATAGCCAATAGATACGAGAATTAGGGTATAGGTATCAAGAATTGTTTACGTTTTTTAATTATATTCAACTGTCTAAATTTGCTATATTTATCGCTGAAGAATTAAGTATGTATAGTAAAAAACTCATTTTCATTATAAGCATTGCTGCAGTATTGTTTACTTCATGTAATTCCACTACAAAAATACAAGATGGCGAAACCGCTTACCTCTTGAAAAAATATACATTATCTGCTGAGCTGCTTCAGAAAAATTATGCGAAAGCAAAAGATATTACTTTGCAATCGAAAATAGCATTGAAAATTGCAGACAGTTACGATAAGCAATTAAATTTTGCTGCAGCATTACCATGGTATAAAAAAATAGCAGATGCCCGTGTGTTGGAAGATGCCGTAGTATTATACCTCAATGCACTAAAACGAAATGAAAAATATAAAGAAGCCTATACTTACCTCGAAGATTATTTAAAAGCAAATAAAAGTGAAAAATTCAGGTTGCAAAAAGAAGTAGATTTTTTAAATGATATTGTAAATCCTACGAAAAAGCCTAATCCAACTACCGTTTTCAATTTATCTATTAACACACCAAGTTTAGACTTTGCTCCGTTTATTAGTGAAAATACTTTGTATTTTTCCTCTACTCGAGGAGGAGGAAAAGGAAATAAAGATGAGTGGACCGGCGAAGGATATTCTAAAATTTATAGTGTACAAAAAAATGGAACTACTGCATTCGCAACACCTGAATTATTGGACAAATCAATAAACAATAACTATCACAATGCAGAGTTTATTCTAAGCAAAGACGGCAAAAGTGCTTATTTTACTCGCTGTGGCAGCGATAGCAAAAATACAAATGATTATTGCCATATTTATAAATCAACAAAAAACATAGACGATACTTGGAGCAAACCGGAACGCCTGAAATTATTTGCAGATACTATAAATGAAGGACAACCATTTCTGTCTCCGGATGAAAAAGAACTATATTTTGTTTCTGACAGCAAAGAAGGATACGGCGGACGTGATATTTATTTTGCTAAAAAAAATAATGCCGGAACGTTTGAATACCCTGTAAATGCTGGTTCTAAAGTAAATACTCCGGGTGATGAAATGTTTCCTGTACTTACTGCCGACAATAAACTTTATTTTTCTTCTAACGGAAAAATCGGCTATGGTGGATTGGATATTTACAGTGCTACAAAAGAAGGAAAAATTTTTTCCAATGTGCAGAATTTAGGACGCGGCGTAAATAGTGGAGGCGATGATTTTAGCATCTCCCTTACTACATCTTCCGATGACTCAGTGCTATTAAGTGGTTACCTTACTTCTAATCGGCCGGGCGGAAAAGGCGCAGATGATATCTATTATTTTGAACAACGCAAAAAACCTAAAGAACCATTACCACCTGCAGTATATGTACTGAACGTTTTTGTACAAGCTAAAAAGTATAAAGATGAAAATAACCCAAACTCTACATTTTTGGGAGTGCAACCCATTGAAGGTGCAACGATAGAACTACCGGATTTTAGCAGCAAAAACGGAAGTGCTCAATTCTTGCACACCGATAATAAAGGTACAATCCAAACCGTAGTACCTCGGAATAGTAAATTTGATTTAAAAGTTTCAAAGGTAGGTTTTTTGACGAATGAAGTACCCGTTAATGTTGATACTTTGGGCAATGATGGCGATACGGTGGTTATAGAAAAAGTAGTTATTCTCGATAAGATTTATAAAAATGTAGAAATTACATTGAACAATATTTACTACGATTATGATAAATGGAATATCCGCACAGATGCCGCACAAAGCTTGGATACTTTAGTAGGTATATTGAAAAAAAATCCTACAATTAAAATACAATTGTCTTCGCATACAGACTGTAGAGGTAAAGAACGTTATAACGAGATTTTATCGCAAAAACGCGCCGAAAGTGTGGTGCAGTATCTTATTTCAAAAGGAATAGCTGCAGACAGGCTAACCGCAAAAGGTTATGGAAAATCAATGCCGATTGCACAATGCGAATGTGCACAATGCACCGAAGAACAACATCAACGCAACCGCAGAACTACATTTAAAATATTGAGCGAATAATTTTCAATACAAACGCGTTCAATTTTTAGCAGATTAATTGTAGCGATAAGGATAATTTCTGTATGTTATTTAATTTTCTAAATCAAACGATGCAAAGACTGCATTTATTTTTTATACTAAAACTCTATTATGGACGTTTACCCAAATACGTAAACAAATTTTTCAATGAGGTCGTTTTTTCTAATTGCATTAGTGGTGCATTCCTTTAATTTTTTTGCGCAAAGCGATTCAATTGCCACCCAAAAAACCCAAACCCGAAAAGGTTGGTTTTCCTTAGGGGTGCGTACTACGGCTAATGTTTTCAGCGATGACGGCTTTGGCGTGGGGGCAGGCGGGCAATTCCGAGTGCAATTGAGCAACCGTGTAAATACGGATTGGTTTGCGGATTATATCGCTGTTCAAAAAGATAATATCACACGAAGCGAATATGCACACATCGGTTGGTCGGTATTATTCTATCCGATAAAAAAACTGCAATACCCAACATATAAAGCGCAACCATTTTTGTTGGCAGGCCATTGTTTTGATTATAATAAAAAAACAATAATGGCACAACCGTCCATCAGCAAATCGCGCTGGGGGGCTGCTGTACAAATGGGAGCAGGCTCACATTTTTATTTATCTGAGCGTTTTGATGTAACACTAATGTTGCAATATATGATACACCTCACCAAAGAATTAGAAGTAGAAGGAAATGAAGGTAATTATGAAATTAGCACCAAAAAACCGTCAGCATTAGAAGGGCATTTGCTGTGCACTGTTAGTTTAAATTATAAAATTGTTCGTTTATGGAAAAAATAATAGGTACAATATGTGGCATATTCTTGATGTTGCAACAGCCTTGTAATGCAGAAGATGCTGTGATTATACGCAAAGGATTGCTTAGAGCACAAGCCACCCTCGCTCCGGCAATAATGTTTAGCAGCAAGCAGTCTTTATTTTATTTACATGGAAATTTAGAAGGATATTTTACCCCAAAAATATCCATTGCCGGAGAAGCGTATGTTAGTTTGGGAAATACTTCTGTGGTAAAACCGACTTTTGCTTTTAACCACAATATTTTTTTTGGTGCATCTTATCATTTGGTGAAAAAAAACAATGATTTTTATATTGGATTTCAGCCCGGTATTTCTATTAGTAAATTAATGGAAACGCCTGAAATTGTTAATAAACCTACAGTAGGAGTGAACCCGTTGGCGTCATTAGTGATTGGATATAATTACTATGTACATCGATATTTTCATTTTTTTGTACAAACCCGATTTATTGCTGGTCAGCATCTGTATAATGAGCATAAAGATTTGTCAGAATTTCGCTTTTCTGCCGGCTTAGGATTTAATATTAACACGATAAAAAATAAACAATAGAAATAGCAATGTTTTAATGATGTTTGAAGTGCTATGGAATGTTTATTCTGTTAAAAAAATCGTAATTTTGAGCAAATTAATAAACTATGCCTTCTTTATTCGATACATCGACACAGACAGAAATGCTTGCAAGGATAAATAAATTAACCCCGTCTTCACAGCGAAAATGGGGTAAAATGACGGTGTCTCAAATGTTGAAACATTTAACAATTGCATTTTCTGTTCCTATCAATAAAGTGCAATTACCCAAAGAGTATTTATACTATGTTTCGGCTAATCCAATAACAAGATGGTTGATGATAAAAGCAGTGACGCGATGGCCGAAAAATTTGGTAACAGCTGAAGCCTTTAAAGTACATGATGATCCGGATTTTGACAATGCTAAAAATGAATTTTTATCCGTTTACAACGAGTTTGTCAAGGCTAAGAAATTGGACGGCTGTCATCCTGTATTTGGTGTAATGAGCAAAGATATGTGGGGAGAGGCAATGGCAATACATTTGAATCATCACTTAGAACAATTCGGAGTTTAAAGAGTATATTTTCTATGAGCAATTTAAATAGATATGACCAACGTGGTGTTTCTGCAACAAAAGAGGAGGTACACGCTGCGATAAAAAATGTAGATAAAGGTTTATTTCCAAATGCATTTTGTAAAATATATCCTGACCATTTAACCGGTGATGAGAATTACTGTTCTATCATTCACGCTGATGGCGCAGGCACCAAAAGTGTTTTAGCTTATTTATATTGGAAAGAAACAAGCGATTTGTCGGTATGGAAAGGGATTGCACAAGATGCTATTGTAATGAATACCGATGATTTGATTTGTGTAGGGGCAACTTCCAATTTTCTACTGTCGAGTATTATCAATAGAAATAAACATCTGATACCCGGAGAAGTAATAAAAGCACTGATTGACGGCACCAATGAAGTGGTGGAAATGATGCATGAAAACGGAGTTCATATCTACGCTATGGGAGGCGAAACTGCCGACATGGGCGATGTTATTCGCACGATTTCAGTAGATGCCGTAATGACGGCGCGCTTTCGAAAAGAGGAGGTGATTGATAATGCAAATATTAAACCCGGAAATGTAATTGTAGGTTTGGCGTCTTATGGGCAAGCAACTTATGAAACTGAATACAACGGCGGCATGGGCAGCAACGGTCTTACTTCGGCTCGTCATGATGTTTTTTCAAAAATATATGCAGAGAAATATCCTGAAGCGTATGATGTCAACACCGATTATCAATATATTTATTCCGGTACTAAATTACTCACAGATACTATTGAAGGCGCACCGATAAATGCCGGGAAATTAGTGCTTTCGCCAACCCGCACGTATGCACCGGTAGTGAAAAAAGTAATAGATGCTATTGGCGTGAAAAATATCAATGGAATTATACATTGCAGCGGCGGTGCGCAAACAAAAATTCTACATTACATAGATAACTTACACATTGTAAAAGACAACTTATTTGCCGTTCCACCTTTGTTTAAGCTCATCCAACAAGAAAGTAAAACAGACTGGAAAGAAATGTATCAAGTGTTTAATTGCGGACATCGTTTGGAAATATACTGCGATGAAAAATTTGCAAACGAAATTATTGCTATTTCAAAATCCTTCGCTATTGATGCACAAATAATAGGATTTGTAGAAAGTGCTGCTAATAGGCAAGTGACGATAAAAAGTGCTAACGGAACATTTGTATATTAATTATTTTTCAGGCAAATAAATTTCTGCCAGCATACATCGGGCACTGCCCCCTCCAATCATTTCTATGGTCGGAATAGCAACAGACAATATGGAGGTGTATTGCTCAATTTGTTCTATTTGCATACACTTTAAACTAGCATAAGCTGTTTTAGACATTACTAAAAATGTTTTTCCACCTCTGCTTTCTACTTGCAACATATTTCCTGCAAATGCTTCCATTTGTTCGAACGAAATAGTTATAATTTCATGCCCATCTTTTTCTAATTGCTGCACGATTGCATTTTGCTCTGCATTATTTTTTATACTCTCTAAGCAAATCACGGCAAATTTATCGCCGATGGTCAGCATTACATTGGTATGATAAACCAAATGTCCCTGTTGGTCAGATGCAGTAAAATATAAAGGTTTGTACCCAATCCGCTTACAGTGTTCTATAAATAATTTTTTATCTGTTCTTGGTGATAAACAAGCATAGGCTGTTTTGTTCGGGTGGTCAAAGATCATGCTGCCGGTACCTTCTAAAAACTTATTTTCGTTTACGTAAAAAGTAAAATCTTTTATCTCGTTTACTTTAAATTTTTCTTTAAGCAGTTCAATAATATCGGGGCGTACTTCCCATCTTCTGTTTGGGGTAAGCATCGGAAAAAGAAAAACAGTGCCATCTTTCGTCATGCTAATCCAGTTGTTTGGGAAAATGGCATCGGGTTTTGGTGGCATTTCAGAGTCTTGTATAACGGTGACGTCGATAGCATGGTTGCGCAGTGTGGCTACATAATTATCAAATTCAGCAACAGCCATTTCTTTTATCTGTTCTGTTTTTAAATTGGAGCTGTTTTTTTGAAATGCATTGGATATTGCTGTTTCATTATTAAACTGAAAACACGCAGGACGAACCATCAGCAAATGTGAAGTATATTGTTTTTCCATAGCAAAATATCAAGTGCTTTTTTATTTCATAAATATCTGAATTAAAATTGTAAATTCACTTCTAAATTACTATAACTCAAATTTTTAAATTATGTCTATTTCCACAGCCGATTTATTTGATGCAAACGAAGGTAAAGTAAGTGTTGCATTGCCCATCTTTCAATCTTTTGGATTAAAAAAACAATTTTTTGGCGAAATTTACACGGTGAAATGTTTTGAAGACAACACACCTGTTGGAGAAACGCTTCGGAAAATAAATGGACGTGGTAAAGTATTAGTTGTTGATGGTGAAGGTTCATTACGCTGCGCTTTGTTAGGAGATATGCTTGCGGAAGCTGCCATAAAAAATGAGTGGGAAGGTATAATCATTAATGGTTGTGTGCGCGATAGTGCAGCCCTAAATCAAATGCAAATTGGCGTGAAAGCATTAAATACTAATCCAACGCGTTCTGTAAAAAAATTTCCGGGACTACAACAGATAGAAGTAAACTTTGCTAATGTCTTTTTCGAACCCGGAGATTTTGTGTATTGTGATGAAGACGGAATTTTACTGAGTGATATTCCGTTAGTCTGATTAATTATAGCGGAGTGCTATCTTCGTAAATGGATTGCCGGTTTTCTGCGTTGGTAAATAATACCATCGCCGCCATAGCACGTGTAGGACGGCGAAATGCCAATAAAAGTAATGCTCCTAAAGCGATAAAGAAATATAAATTATACAACGTTAAAATGTAAAGGCAAGCGTTTATAGTTGCAACGGCAGATAATATTGCTATTTGAAAAATAAATGCTTCTTCGAAAATTTTTAATTTGTCTTTCAGCATTTTTACGCCGGTAGCAGCTTGCGTTTTAAAAAAGAAAATAAATCGTGCACCTAAAATTCCGACAAAGCCTATTGCAATACCCAATACCTCTCCAAAAATACTTTTATTCGGTATGCCATCTATATTATTTCTTACTAAATAGCGGAATAGAAATAATACAACTGCGAGCGTAACACATACTCCAATATGCAGGATACGGAGTTTTTTAAAATACATTCCGACTGTATTTTGCATTCTTATTTTTTTACAAAGAAACAAATTATTGATAAGTTGTAAAAGCAGATCTCATTTTTTACAGCCACCCAATAAACAATTTGTTTTTTTTATAAATGTTAATTTTTAAAACAAAATGCATAAAATACTGAAAAACATCTCCTAATCTTGCTGCAAACGTATCTTTGTTGTATATTTATCTCTGATGAAAAAGGTAATTCATAAACTACTCTTTGGAGTGGCTATAGTTGTGTTTGTTGTTGCTTGTAAAAAAGAAACAGACAACGTGAATTTTGATTATGGTTATAATTATTACCCCAGCGATTCCGGTACGTACGTGATTTATAAAGTGGACTCCATAATTTATAATGATTTTGACCCACTACACCTAAGACGTTATGCGTCCATGTATCTGAAAGAAGTAGTGTCGGATACATTTACAGATAATTTAGGAAGAAATGCCCGAATGATAGAACGATTTACGACAGATGATTTAACTCATCCATGGGTATTTGACCGAATGTGGTATTTTATAAAAAATCCTACAAATGTAGAGCAAGTAGAAGATAACATCAGATATATCAAACTTACTTTTCCTATTACATTAGACAACGCATGGCGGGGAAATAAATACAATGAATTAAAACATTTTCCCTTTACAGATCTGAAATATAATACAACTAACTTCGACTGGAATTATACTGTTACGTCTATAAATACAAGCTACATCAATGGCACCATACACTCAGATTCAACGCTTATCGTATTGCAAGTAGCAGATTCCTCAAGAGTGCATAAAGTATATTCTGAAGAACGATATGCAAAAAATATAGGATTAGTATATAAAGAATTATGGCGCTTAGATGCCCAGTTAAAAAATACGTATGATTTTGTGGATTCTGCAACCAATGGATTTATTATGAAACAATACGCCATTGGATTTGGAAAAGAGTAATGAACCTATATAATGCGTTGATTTTGTGAAGAACTATGCTGTCATATCAATACTATTAATGTTGTTATGGATTACATCGTGTAAAAAAGAAGAAACTTATACGAGTAATTACGATTACGGATATACCTATTTTCCGGATGATTCCGGCCGATTCGTTATTTATAAAGTAGATTCAGTGTTGTATAACGATTTCGATCGCTCTGTAAAATACACTTCAATATTTCTCAAAGAAAAAATTACAGATAGATTTTTGGATAATATGGGGCGCACTGCAAAAAAAGTGTTGCGCTTTTATTCAGACACCATTAGTATAGATACGATTTCCACCATTTGGGAACAATATAATACCAACTATATTGTGAAAACATCAATTGTAGCAGAGCGAGTAGAAGACAATCTGCGCTATATAAAAATGGTGTTTCCTAATGATGTAAATAAAAAATGGTTGGGTAATAAATACATTACAATACCTCCGCCTTTTGTTATTGATACGACAAATTATTATCTAAACGATTGGAAATTTACTATTAAGAATAGAGATAAATTTTTTAATGACGGCGTAAAATCGTTTGATTCCTCTTTACTTATTACTCAAATCCAAGATTCTTCTGCTATCACTAAAACATATTCCGTAGAACGCTACGCCAGAAATGTAGGATTGATATACAAAGAAATGTGGATGGTCTCTACACAAGATTCCATAAAAATACGCTTGCAATTACCTTGGGAGCAACGTGCAGATAAAGGTTTCATCGTCAGACAATACGCAATAGCTTATGGAAAAGAATAAAATAATATGGATAGTTTTACTTTTTGTTGTATTGCCCGTTTTTGCAAATACCGGAAAATATATTGTCTATTTTAAAGATAAACCCATAGAAAACAACATACAACAACGCTTTGCTCCTAAAGCAATAGAAAATAGATTAAAATATAAAATCCCTTTTGATGAAAGAGATTATGCCATTAATAAAAACTATTTACAACAACTAAATGCATTGGGTGCACAAATAATAAATAAATCGAATTGGTTAAATGCCGTAGTGATACAAGCCGATAAAAAATCATTGAATAAAATTTATCAATTACCCGAAGTACAGCAAATTGTTACCATTGAAAAAAGCAAAAAAAAAGGTATAGCATCTGATGAAAAAGACAATGAATGTACTGCTATAACAGCCACTCAATCTTTTGAAGATACATATACTTCTTCTTTCCCACAGTTCAATTTATTGCATGGTGAATATCTGCACGAAAAGGGATACCACGGCGAAAATATGATTGTAGCTATTTGTGATAATGGATTTTATAATGCGAATACCAATCCTGCGTTCACTAATTTATTTTCCGATAAACGCATATTAGGTACTTACGATTATGTAAGCGGAGATTCATTAGTATATGAAGATGCTGCCGGTGCGCATGGTGCATTTTGCTTTTCATTTATGGCCGCCGAAAAACCTAACCAATATATCGGCACTGCCACTAAAGCAGCGTATTATCTTTTTCAAACAGAAAATAATTCGTCGGAGCGATTGCAAGAAGAATTTAATTTGGCAACTGCATTAGAGCGGTGCAGTCAGTTGGGGGTATCGGTAGTAAGTATCTCATTGGGCTACACTACTTTTGATGTGCCTTCCGAAAATCACGATACTTCGGACATGAAGAAGAATGATACCCCTGCGGCAAAAGCTGTAAATATTGCAGCTTCAAAAGGACTGTTGGTCTGTGTAGCTGCCGGAAACGAAGGCACTTCTCCGTGGCATTATATTTCATCGCCTGCCAATGCAGATAGTGCATTCACTATAGCTTCGGTAGATGTGAACGGCACTCCTGCAGCCTCCAGCGGTTGGGGGCTTGCCACCGATACCCGCGTAAAACCTAATGTAGCGGCAGTAGGTCAAGGAGCAAAATTTATAAACACGAACGGCATAGTAGCTACCGGAAACGGTACTTCATTTGCCACGCCATCCTTAGCCGGCATGGCTACCTGCCTATGGCAGGCATTTCCGGACAAAACGAATTGGCAAATAAAAACAGCTATAGAACAAAGTGCTTCGCAATACCTTACTCCCGATAAAAAAATTGGATACGGCATTCCGGATTTTGAAAAAGCCTATACAATACTATCCACGGCTACTTATGTATCAGACAAATCAGTAGATAATGATTTGTCTATTTTCCCCAATCCTTTTCAAACACTAATAAATATACAGCAAAAGAATAACAAGATAGTGAAAAATATATCCGTGTTAAACAGCCTTGGGGTAGTGGTGGCAGCTAAAGTTAATCCTATAGACAATCAGATTATACTGACGGATATTGAAAGCGGAATGTATATTTTACGAATAGAAACGGATAAAGGGTTATGTATAAAAAAAATTATTAAAGAATAATTGGCACACTGCTTTTATCTCTTTATTTTTAGAATTTTAATTTTTAGTAATGAGATTTAAAGCCAATATACTCTTCTTAATTTTTGTGCTCAGTACATTTAGTCTGTTTTCACAGAATACCAAATATACCCTTAGTGGTTTTCTAAAAGATGCAAAGAATGGAGAAGTGCTTATCGGTGCAAATGTGTTTGTTCAAGGCAACAATGAATTAGGCGGTACTACTAATCTTTATGGATTTTATTCTATTACACTGCCGCAAGGTACATATCAAATTGCGTATTCTTACATTGGATATAACACCACCACGCAACAAGTAAAATTGGATAAAGACATTCGTCTTAATGTCGAACTTTCCGATGATACAAAGTCTTTGCAAGAAGTAGTAATAACGGATGAGCGCAAAGATGAAAATGTAAAAAGCACGGTGATGGGCAAAGAAGAACTTTCTACAGACCGCATAAAATCAATTCCGGCATTTATGGGGGAAGTAGATATTATAAAAGCGATACAACTGATGCCCGGCGTACAAGCTGCCGGTGAAGGAAACTCCGGCATTTATGTGCGTGGTGGCGGCCCGGATCAGAATTTAGTATTGTTGGACGATGCAGTAGTATATAACACCGGACATTTATTTGGTTTCTTCTCTGTTTTTAATCCGGATGCGGTAAAGAATACTACCTTATACAAAGGTAGTACGCCTGCTAACTTGGGTGGGCGCTTGTCGTCTGTCATTGACATACAAATGAAAGAAGGAAATAATAAACGTTTTGAAATGGAAGGCGGAATTGGATTGATTTCTTCTCGTTTAACGTTGCAAGGCCCGTTTAAAAAACCCAAAAGCATAAAACCCGCAAAAGGTTCATTTTTAATTTCGGGAAGAAGAACCTATGCTTTTGATATAGCACAACCCATGTTGAAAAAGACAGACTTTGCCGGTACAAACTATTATTTCTTCGATGTAAACCTAAAAGCAAATTATCAGTTTTCCGATAAAGACAGGTTGTATGTAAGTGCGTATTTCGGACGAGATGTATTTGTATATAACTCTCAAAAAAATTCGACTAAAGTAAAAATACCATGGGGCAACGTTACAACAACAGTTCGGTATAATCACTTGTTTAGCGATAAGCTGTTTATGAACATGTCTTTTATTTACAATGATTATAAATTTAGTTTTAGTGGCGAGCAATTGGATTTTGGATTTAAAGCAAATTCCGGCGTTAGAGATTTTAATGCTAAAATGGATTTTGATTATTACATCAATACCAAACATAAATTGAAATTTGGGATGAACTACACCCATCACCGAATGACGCCAACACAAGCCAGCGCACATAGCGGCAGCACCGATTTTCAATCTACACTAAACAAGAGATATTCTAATGAATTTGCTTGGTATATAGACCATGAATATGATGTAAATGCTCACCTGAAATTCGATTTTGGATTTCGTTTAAGTATGTTTCAGCAAATTGGCCCTTACAGCAAAATATCAGGTGATAATTTTGTTGGCTACGATACTACATTTTATAAAAGAGGTAAACCTATTAAAACTTATGTAGGCCCAGAACCTCGTTTTAGTATGCGATATGCCTTTGGTAAAGACAACTCTATAAAAGTAGCTGCCGGTTTGAATTACCAATACATTCACTTAGTCTCCAGCTCTAATAGTACTTTGCCTACGGATATTTGGGTGCAAAGCTCATCTGTTGTAAAACCACAAATGGCATTGCAATATTCTTTAGGATATTTCAGAAATTTTAAAGACAATATGTTTGAAGCATCGGTAGAAGTATATTTCAAACACCTATGGAATCAAATTGACTATAACGAAAACTATGTTTCCGAATTAAATGTAGATCAGGAGTTGGGCTATGTATTTGGCAAAGGAAAAGCGTACGGCGCCGAATTTTTCTTGAAAAAGAAATTAGGTAAATTAAACGGCTGGATCGGCTATACATTGTCTAGAAGTGACCGTAAGTTCCCCGACTTAAACAACGGAAAAGTATTCCCAGCAAAATACGACCGCACCCACGATATTTCGATAAACTTAAATTACGATATAAGCAAGGAATGGAGCGTAGGGGCTACTTGGGTTTATGCTACCGGAAATGCACTTACATTACCCAATGAATTATACTTTATAGAGTTTGGATTTGTAACCGGATATGGCGGCAGAAATACGTTTAGAGTACCGGCCTATCATCGCTTAGATTTTTCATTAACTTATGCGCCTATCCCCAAACGAAACCCTAACAGAAGATGGCGTTCCAGCTATAATATTTCTATATACAATGTATATAATAGAAAAAATACATATTTTATTTACTATAACACACAAGGAAGTTTAGTAAGCGGTAATTTGAAATTTACTCCTACGAATGTTTCATTATTTCCGGTTATCCCATCTTTTACATGGAATTTTAAATTTTAAAAAATGAGAAACGCTAACTGTTTTATTGGTTGTTGCATAATGCTTTTGTCTTGCTTTTTATTTATTGCATGCGAGAAAGAAATTAATTTAAAAGTTCCTGTACCTAAAAATGCTTTAGTAGTAGAAGGGCATATAGAAAACGGACGGTCACCGTATGTATTGCTCACTAAAAATTCACCGTTTTTCGGGGATATAAATGTTAATGATATCGGCTCGTACTTTGTTAGTGGAGCAACGATTACAGTGAAAACCGATAACGATTCGGTTCGGTTGATGGAATACAACACCACTTTTATAAAAACATTACCCGATTCAATGGTTATTGCCTTAGCAGCACAATTTGGAATAAAAATAGACAGCGTAGCACAATTTCCATCTATTTCCATTTACACTGTTGCGCCAGCAGATTCCAATTTTGTGGGAGTTGTAGGCAAAAAATATGATCTGAGAATTGAAGTTGATGGTAAAACAATTACATCAAGTACAACGATTCCTACACCCGTATTTTTTGATTCGTTGTGGACATTGCCACACCCTAATCCTGCGTTAGCAGATTCGTTTTTTCAACTCTATGGAAGATTGCAAGACCCGCCGGCATCCGGAAATTATTACCGCTATTTTACAAAAGCCGATGACGGCCCTTTCTTAATTAGCAATACCTCCGTATTTGATGACGCATTTTTTAACGGTAAGAAGTTTAATATATTTATCCCCAAAGGCCACCCGATGGGCTTTGCTCCTGAAACCGATTTTAATACTGCCGGTTATTGGAGTTATAAAGACACCGTATGCACTGTAAAACTCTGCCAGATAGATAAACCACATTATGATTTTTGGCGCACTTTAGAAGCCAATCGCCAAAGCCAAGGTAATCCGTTTAGCTCTATCGTATATGTGAAATCAAATGTAGTGGGTGCATTAGGGATTTGGGGGGGATATGGAAGTATAACCGGAAGTTTTAGAAGAATTCCGTAGAGGTATTGTACTTTATAGAATTTCTAAAGCGGAGATGGATTAATAATATTCAAGCATAAAACCGATAGTATAACTATTGGTACGGTTATCCATTGTGAAGTTTGTTTTAGACACTACATTGTTTGTAAATTCATAAGAATGACGTTGTATTAATTACCTCTCTTCTTTATTTGTCCCATATTTTAGTACTAAAGAATCTATCTTTCCCTATGGTAGAATAATAAAAGAGGTAGCCCAAGAATACTATCGGGAAAATGACTAAAAAATATTTTTGAATAAGAAATGGAATGAATAGACATACAATAGCAAGTGTGTAAAAGGTAGTAAAAAATGGTGGTGCACTAATTACTACAATAGCATCACCATGGACTTCCATTTGCGTAGTAAAAAACGACTGCTTGAATGTTAGTAAATATGTTTGTTCTTTGGATAATGCAATTTCTTTTCCTATTGCTTCTTTGTCAAATGTAGCAATTTCAGTATTATTCATCAATACTTTTAATGTGCCAAATATAGCCGGTAGGTTGTTACTTCTTACAATAATCATATTTGAAAATTTGGTGTTAAATATAGTTTTTTTATGTGTAAAAAGCGTAAGTTGTATATACACCCGTATTTTGTTTGTTAAAATAAAGTCAAATCTTAGTTGTTAACGAATTTTAATATTAACATTTGCTATTCTGTTAAGTAACTTTGGCAGCAGTGAAGTTTAAAGCAAGCATATTATTTATACTATTAGCCGTGTTCTTAATACACAAAGCTGATAAGCATTTTGGTTGCGCTCACTCTGCACTCCCTACTTATTCTAAATATAATATTTTTGAAAAGTCGGCAAAGCAAAAAAATACGCTTACAAAAATACAAACGCTAAATACTCCTTGTACATTGGATAACTTGTTGTCTTGTAATGACGAAGAAGACAACGTAGTAGATTTTGTTTTTGAAAAAATATATTACCCCTTTCTATTGCAAGATAAAATAAACAATAGTCCTTCTATTGTTACAGACATAGTCTCCTCAGCGGAGCAATATACGGCAAAGAAATACATCCGTTTTAAAACTTTCCTAATTTAAAAGTTGTGCACTTTTTTTGTTTCTAACTTCCCTTTAGTTAGAGATAATTGTTTTTATAGGCTGCTCATTAAAGCACTATTTATTTTGAAAAATTAATTGAAATATGAATAAAATATCCTTGTACATTTTTTTTACAACAACTATACTTACCGTAGGTTGTCATTCTCATAATGAAAAAAAAGAAGAAGCCGTTACTTATGAAGTAACTCAGCCTATACAGGCAGACACTTCATTTACCAAACAATATGTAGCTCAAATCCGATCCGTTAGAAATATAGAAATTAGAACACAAGAAAAAGGATTCTTGCAAGATGTATATGTTGATGAAGGACAGTTTGTAAATGCAAATCAATTGCTGTTCCGCATTATGCCAAAGATTTATGAAGCTGAATTATTAAAGCAACAAGCCGAAGTAAAACAAGCTGAAATTGAAGTCGCTAATGCTAAAACATTAGTTGAAAAAAATGTCATTTCTAAAAATGAATTAGCAATGGCACAAGCCAAATTAGAATCTGAAAAAGCAGATGCAAAACTCGCCGCTACACATCTACAGTTTACAGAAATTAGAGCACCATTTGCCGGTATCATTGATAGATTGCCTAAGAAATTGGGAAGTTTGTTAGATGAAGGAGAATTACTTACCACTTTATCGGATAACACTTCTATGTTCGCATATTATAATGTTTCAGAGCCGGAATATCTAAATTTTAAGCTACAGCCGACAAATAAAAAAGCTATCGTAAGTTTAAAATTGGCAAATAATTCTATCTTGCCACAGAATGGAATTGTTGAAACCATTGAAGGCGAATTTGATAATGAAACCGGAAATATTGCTTTCCGTGCGAAATTTCCAAATCCCTCCAAGCTACTCCGTCATGGAGAAACAGGGGAGGTATTAATGACTATGCCCATAAAAAATGCAATTATTATTCCACAAAAAGCTACGTATGAAATTCAAGATAAAAAATTTGTTTTTGTAGTGGACAACAGAAATGTTGTTCATTCCAAAGAAATAGAAATTACCGGAGAACTGCCCGACCTATATATCGTTTCCGATGGATTGGACGTAAAGGATAAAATTTTATTGGAAGGGGTACAAAAAGTAAAAGACGAGGATAAAATAAAATACAACTTTCAAAATCCGAGAGATGTTATCGCTCATTTACGATTAAAAGCTGAATAAGAATAATAACTGAAAATTTATGTTTAATAGGTTTATACAAAGACCGGTATTATCTATAGTAATATCGTTGATAATCGTTTTTTTAGGGGTGCTGGCAATTACACAACTGCCGGTTACACAGTTCCCCACCATATCGCCACCAAAGGTAAACGTAGTTGCCGATTATCCGGGAGCAAATGGCGAATTGATGGTGAAATCCGTATTGATGCCATTGGAATATGCATTAAACGGAATTCCCGGCATGAAATACATGGAATCTAATGCAGGGAATGATGGTGAAGCAGAAATTCAAGTAGTATTTAATTTAGGTACAGACCCAAATATTGCTGCTTTAAACGTTCAAAACAGAGTAGCCGCCGTAATCAATAAATTACCACCGTTAGTCGTTCGCGAAGGGGTGAAAATTTCACGCCAAGAATCCAACATGTTGTTGTATATAAATTTATTTAGTAAAGACCCAAAAGCCGATCAGAAGTTTTTGTTTAATTATGCGGATATAAATTTATTACCGGAGCTGAAACGGGTGAATGGAGTAGGTTTTGCTGATATTTTGGGTAATAGAGAATATGCTATGCGGATTTGGCTTAAGCCGGATAGAATGTTGGCATATAAAATTTCTGCTGATGAAATAATGAATGCTTTGTCAAGCCAAAGCTTAGAAGCATCGCCAGGAAAAACAGGTGAAAGCTCCGGAAAACGTTCTCAAACATTTGAGTATGTATTAAAATATACCGGACGTTTTACCACTAAAGAACAATATGAAAATGTAGTAGTAAGGTCAAGCTCCGATGGAGAATTACTTCATTTAAAAGATGTTGCAGATGTAGAGTTTGGAAGTTCTATGTATGATATTTATTCCAGCTTAAACGGTAAACCCTCCGCAGCAATTGTTTTGAAGCAATCATACGGAAGTAATGCCAGTCAAGTAATTAAAGATGTAAAAGCAAAATTAGCAGAATTAAAAAAGAATTTCCCGAAAGGAACAGACTACGAAATCAGCTATGATGTTTCTACCTTTTTAGATGCTTCCATTGAGAAAGTAATTCACACATTGGTAGAAGCATTTATACTTGTAGGATTGGTCGTATTTTTATTCTTGGGCGATTGGCGCTCTACGCTTATTCCGGCATTAGCCGTTCCGGTGTCATTAATAGGCACATTTACGTTTATGCAATTTTTAGGAATTACACTCAATCTAATCACACTATTTGCATTAGTATTGGCTATTGGTGTAGTTGTAGATGATGCGATTGTAGTTATTGAAGCCGTGCATGCCAAAATGGAAACGGAACACCTGAAGCCGAGAGAGGCAACGATGGCCGCAATGAGGGAAATATCGGGTGCAATTATTGCCATCACTTTTTTAATGGCAGCCGTATTTGTTCCGGTCGCATTTATGTCGGGTCCCGTGGGCATGTTTTACCGGCAGTTTTCAATCACAATGGCTACGTCCATTATTTTATCCGGTGTTGTAGCTTTAACATTGACGCCCGCACTTTGTGCCGTAATTTTAAAAAATGAACATGGAAAAGTAAAGAAGAAAACACCAATAAATGTTTTTATAGATGCATTTAATAGAACTTTTGAACGCACCTCCAACAGATATACTCAGGTGTTATCCAAAATTGTAAATAGACGTACCGTAACTTTTGCGCTATTAGTGTTGTTTTGCGTAGCTACCTATTTTATTAATAAAACAGTACCCTCCGGATTTATACCGAGTGAAGATCAAGGGATGTTCTATGCTATTATCCAAACCCCACCCGGCTCTTCTTTAGAGCGTACTTTTGATATTTCTGAACGATTACAAAAAGTAGCAGAAAAAGTAGAAGGCGTAAAATCGGTATCCGCATTAGCAGGTTATGAAATACTATCCGAAGGTACCAGCTCTAACACAGGTACCTGTTTGATTAATCTAAAAGATTGGAGCGAACGCAAGCACAGTGTGCAACAAATCATTGAAGAGTTAGAAGAAAAAACTAAAGATATTGCCGGTGCATCTATTGAATTTTTCCAACCTCCTGCCGTGCCGGGATATGGTGCAGCCGGTGGTTTTGAGCTGCGCTTACTCGATAAATCGGGTACCGGAGATTATAAAAAAATGGAAACTGTAAACAAAGAATTTGTTGCAGAGCTAAATAAACATAAAGAGCTAACTTCGGTTTTTAGCTTTTATAGCGCCAGCTTCCCTCAATACTTACTGCGTGTAAATAATGATATCGCTCAACAAAAAGGAGTTACCATTGACAATGCCATGAATACGCTTTCTACTTTAATAGGTAGTAATTATGAAATTAGTTTTATAAAATATGGTAGGATGTATAAAGTGATTGTACAAGCAGCACCGCAATATCGTGCACTTCCTGAGGATATTTTGAAACTGTATGTGAAAAATAATCGCGACCAAATGGTGCCGTTTTCTGATTTTGTAACGATGGAAAAAGTATATGGTTTGTCAGAAAATACACGCCACAATATGTACACATCTTCTGAAATTAGCGGCTCGGCAGCTCCGGGGTATAGTAGTGGGGAAGCCATTGAGCTGATAAAAAAAATCGCAGAAGAAAAACTACCTCGTGGCTATGGAATAGATTGGGCAGGTATCTCTGCCGATGAAGTAGCACAAGGCAATCAAGCAATATACATATTTTTAATTTGCCTTGGATTTGTGTATTTGATTTTAGCAGCACAATACGAAAGTTTCATCTTACCGTTATCTGTAATTTTATGTTTGCCGGCGGGTATTTTTGGCGCATTTTTCTTTTTAAAACTATTTGGTTTAGAAAATAATATTTATGCGCAAATTGCCATGGTAATGCTGATTGGGTTATTGGGAAAAAATGCCGTGTTGATAGTAGAGTTTGCATCGCAGCGACATAGCGAAGGAATATCCATATATAAAGCAACGTTGGAAGGAGCAAGAATTCGTTTCCGTCCAATTTTAATGACTTCTTTCGCTTTCATCGCCGGATTGATTCCGTTGATGTTTGCCTCGGGACCCGGAAAATTAGGCAATAGAACTATCGGTACAGCCGCAGCCGGAGGCATGCTTATCGGTACAGTGTTTGGTGTGTTCATCATTCCCGGATTGTATTTTATTTTCGGAAGTATTTCTGCTCGTCATCAAATTATTCAAGACGAAGAAGAAAATCCATTAACAGAAGAAATAGAACCACATGTATAATAAAAAAATAAAACTTTTGTCGGTATGCTTTAGTGCTTCCCTTTTATTTTATGGGTGTAAAATTCCAAAAGTAGTTCAGCGCGATGCAAATAGAAATACCCCGGAAGCCTATACTAATGCTTCGGCAGATACCGTAAACACGGCAACAATAGGCTGGCGTACCTTTTTTACGGATTCGAACTTAGTGCATATCATTGATACGGCATTGGCCAATAACCAAGAGTTGATGATAACACTACAAGAAATTGAAATTGCCAAAAACGATATCCGTGCAAAAAAAGGTGCATTGTTGCCTATGGTAACAGGAAATGTTGGCGTGTCGGGTGAAAAAGTAGGACGCTACACCAGCCAAGGTGCCGGAGATGCTTCGGCGGATATGACACCGGGAAAAAGAGTGCCGGAGTTTTTGTCAGATTTCCGATTTGGTGCTACCATTGAATGGGAAGCTGATATTTGGAAAAAATTGAGAAATGCAAAAAAAGCGGCTGTAAAACGTTATTTGTCTTCGATAGAAGGTAAGAATTTTGTGCTGACTAATTTAATTGCTGAAATTGCTAACAACTATTATGAGCTAGTGGCTTTGGATAATGAATTAGATATTGTTCGCCAAACTATAGTAACGCAACAAAAAGCATTAGAAGTTGTGAAAGTACAAAAAGAGGCTGCACGCGCTACCGAGTTAGCTGTAAAGAAATTTGAAGCCGAAGTATTAGGTACGCAAAGCAGAGAATTTGAAATTTTACAACAAATAAAAGAAACAGAATACGACTTGAGTTTATTGATGGGACGTTTTCCAAAAGATATACCGAGAGATAAATCTAATTTTGCACAGTTAGTGCCACCAATTATACATGCTGGTATTCCTGCCCAATTATTGCAAAATCGACCCGATATCAGAAAAGCAGAGCTGGAATTAGATGCTTCTAAATTAGACGTGAAAGTAGCCAAAGCAGAGTTTTATCCATCTTTTAAATTATCAGCAGATATCGGTATCGATGCCTTTCGTCCCGATTTTTGGATTAAACTTCCTGAGTCTGTTTTTGGCTCTATAGCGGCAGGTTTATTAGGGCCATTGTTTAACAGAAATGCGATAACCGCAGACTATTTATCTGCTAATGCGCGACAAAAACAAGCTATTTTTGGATTTGAACGATCTATCTTAACCGGATATTTAGAAGTGGCTACACAGTTATCTGCAATAAATAATTATGAAAAAATATACGATTTAAAATCCAAGCAAATGGATGCTCTGACGATTTCCATTCAAACAGCAAACGATTTATTTGCCTCTGCTCGTGCGGATTATTTTGAAGTATTAATGACGCAACGCGATGCTTTAGATACGAAAATAGAATTGATAGAAACCAAAAAACAACAATTAAACGCAGTAGTTAATATTTATAAAGGATTGGGCGGCGGCTGGAGATAGTAAGTAAATGGTGAGAAAGTGAGCGACGTGTCAAAAATCACGCTTCTTCCTTTTACCCTTTAATCTCTTTGTTTAAGTAAACACTTTTTTCGCTAACTTTGTCGAACTCCAATGGTGAAAAATATATACATAATTCGACACGGTCAGACGGATTTTAACGTCAGGCAAGTAGTGCAAGGCCGCGGTATTAATTCCAATTTAAATGATAAAGGAATACAACAAGCAAAACTATTTTTTGAAGCACACAAAGAAATTGAGTTTGATGCAGTATATACTTCAACTCTGAAACGTACATGGCAGACCGTAGATTCTTTTATTTCTAAAAAGATTCCACATTATATTCGTCAGGAAATTGATGAAATTGATTGGGGTATATTCGAAGGGGTAGAACACCACCCCAGTTTGCAAAAAGAATATTACGATATCATTGATCAATGGAAACAAGGCAACCTAACTATAAAAATTTCAGGTGGCGAAAGTGCACAAGATTTAGCCAATAGAGTGCAGCCGTTTGTAGAAGAATTAATTCATACAAACACACAAACAATTTTAATTTGCACACATGGCAGAACCTTGCGTGTTTTATTGTGTTTGTTGTTAAATAAACCAATACATAAAATGGACGAATTTGTACACGATAATACATGTTTATATCATGTAGAGATGGAAAATAAAAAATGTAGATTATTGAAAGAAAATGATTTGTCGCATTTGCATGAAAAAATAACTTTAGATGAAATTGCAAATAAACATTAATACACTTTTTATTTCAGAAATATTTCTTGAAAAATCCAATGGTGTAGGAATAATATATAGGTACAAATAGTAAAAGATTAAGCAAAAGTATCCAGATAAAAAAAGGATTGTAAAAGCTGAAAAATGCTAATAACAATACCGGTAAATGTATTTCGTAAAACTCATTTAGTATTTTTTGATTTAAGAATTGATATAACTCCTTTTGGTTGTAGAATAAAGTGTGATTACTTTTTAGATAAAATACGATCATGTATATTATTACAAATAAAAAGTAAATTGCACAGAGAACAAACCGGAAATGTGGCAGATGATACAATAGTACAATAAATGCAATTATTTCTATAGGAGCAATAATATATAAAACTATTTTTTGTGCGGTTGATATACCATAGCATGTTGCAAAAGTATGGGTGTTCGTGTTTTTGTCATTTACAAAATCTTCTATTTGATGGTGAATAATATTTCTACAGCCCGAAAGTATCAGCCATAATAAAAATGGAATTAAAATAAATAGATGTAATGTTACTCCATTTACAATCATAGAATACGTGTAAACTGCTAATAAACACGGCACTACTTGTGCATATAATGCATCTGTGAGTACTCCAATAAAACCGTGTTCTTTCAGGCGTATTGGTGGCAGCGCATACAGTAGGAACAATAAAAATTCAATCATTAAAAGAATAAACGAATACCTGTTGAAAGGCAAAATGAACCACGGAAAAATTGATAAAATCGCAAATACCGTAACCAATAAAATACTTTGAAATGTATTGAAGTACAAAAAAATATTTTGTTTTTTATTTATTATGTCATCTTTGTAGTCGTATAAATCATTCAGAGCATACCCAATACCTGCAATTCCGATAGATAGTAAAATTGAAATAAGAATATACCATAAAATAGAACTGTTGAATGTTTTTCCATAAAAAATTACCGTATATAAACTGCAAAAAATAATGCTGAATTTGTATTGAGCATTTCCCCAAAGCCTATCTCGGATATTTGTAAAAGTGGACATCTACTTATAACTCATCTTTATTGATGTGATTCATTTGTAATTGATAAATATTTTGTAAAAAATAACGGTGTTTCCCTTTCTCGATATCATACTCCGGTTTGTATAATTTTATTTCAAAAAAATCGATAGGGAAAATGTATTTCTCCCAATTGTCAATTTTTGCAATGCCCGTTAATTCCTGAAATTCATTGGAGATAGACAGATTTTCAAAATCATCTAAAGGTATATCTATCGTTTTTATAAATACAATTACAAACCCAATAGAACGCACTAAATCTACAAACGTATTCAAATCACTTACGTCGTAATAATAAGCTTTGTTAATCTTTATAATTTCGCTGTCAATTTTTCGCTGCACCAACCAGTTATTGGATATTCTTCGAAATAAATCTTTGATATACACTTCTCCTCCCGGTTTTAGCACTTTCCATATTGCTTTCAATAATTTTTCTTTATCGTAGGAATGTCCGAAAGATTCTAAGAAATATATTTTGTCAAAAGTAGCTTTTGGAAAAATTTTGTCCACCGTATGATAATCGCCAACATGCACATTTATTTTGTCCGATAATTTTTCTTGCTGAATCAATTGATTGGCATGTTCCGCTTGCGCCTTAGAGATGGTTACGGCATCTATTGTACATCCAATATTTTTTGCAAAATAACGCGCCGGACCACATATTCCACAACCCGCATCTAATACTCGGTGCTCGCTCTTTATGCCAATTTGTTCTGCTTGATATTGTAAAATAGTAGCTAAATTATTAGTCCGAAAAGCCTGTATTACCTCTCCATATACCTTTATAAATGCATCGTGGTTGGTATTGTAAAAATCACCTACATGCGCAGCGGTATATTCTACTTTTCTTTGTTTTTTGAAATTAAAAATCGAAAACAGTTTCATTGCTTGAAAGTAATAAAATTACCTTGCTTTTTCTATTTATTTTTTGAGGTACTAACCTTTCCAATGTGACTATTTTACTAAATACGTAAATATCTTTGGATAGAAATATGTATTTTTATGGATTTGAATACACCAAGACCATTTGAGTAACTTACGCATTCTGATATTAAATTACGAATACCCCCCATTAGGCGGAGGTGCAGGTATTGTATCAAAACACCTGACGGAAGAGTTTGCAAAAATGGGACACACCGTAACGGTATTGACAACATGGTATGCGGGCGAACCGGAATTTTTTGTAGATGAAAACATCACTATCGTCCGATTAAAATCCAAACGGAAAAATACGTTTCAATCCAACCCGTATGAAATGTTTTCATGGCAACAAGCGGCAATGAAGTATTTTAAAAACCTACATACCTTGTCGTATGATATTTGTTTGGCAAATTTTACTATGCCCGGTGGTACAGTGGCTAAATATCTAAAACAAAAATTCAATATTCCATATATCATCTTGTCACATGGGCATGATATTCCGTGGGCATACCCCAAAATTATGTTTATTTGGCATTTAGTATTTTATAAGAGAATAAAGGAAATATGTAAGCAATCTGCCGCTGTAATATTATTATCAGAAGAGATAAAGCGTATGGCAGATAGATTTATGGGAGAAAAATATGCTTTCAAAAATAAAATTTTCTATAACGGACTATACACCGAAAGTTTTAAAAAATCAATAACAGGCGATAAACTTAAAATTGTATTTGTAGGAAGATTAGTAGCACAAAAGTCGCCTTTGTTATTTATGAAAGTTATAAAAGAACTACAAAAAGAAAACTTACCTTACGAAGTGTCTATTTTCGGTGATGGAGCATTGAAATCAAAGATGGAAGAATATGCCGAAGCTAACAAATTGCACACGATAGCTTTTAGAGGAAAAGTAGGCCATGCTGAAGTATTGAAAGCGATGAGCGAGTCTAATTTACTGATTTCTACTTCGGAGAGTGAAGGTATGTCGATGGCTATTTTAGAAGCAATTTCGGCGGGAGTGTATGTAATTGCCACTAATGTAAGTGGTAATAATAATATGATAGTGGAAGGAGTAAACGGGAATTTGGTAGAAGTAAATAATCCGCTACAAATTGTAGATAGAATAAAGGCATTTTATACCGATAAACTCTTAAAACAGTATATTTATCCTGAAGATTATATAGAGCGAATGGAGGATTTATTTTCATGGAATAAAATTGCTCGACAATATGAAAAGCTATTTTTTGAAATATTGAATTAGCTTTCTTTTATACCAAAAATATCTTGCTTTTAAATTTAAAACAGCATAGCTGAATTTTGAGGTTTCCCATATTATTTTCTGTGCTTCTTCCTTGTTTGCTGTTCGGTATGGGATGCGATGTTTTTCTAATAAAATCTGATAATGTGAGTCCTTGATAGCAATATTTTTATCAAGTTGCATTCGTCTAAATTCTTCATTCATCCAATGAATTACTTTCCAATTTGCAGTATTGGTTTTATGATGAATATAAAGTTCACGAACCAGCGGGAAACTATCAGGATTAGAAATGTCTTGTATGTATTGTGTAAGCTGAAACTGTTCCACTCCTGCTTTTAAGATTTCTATCGGAAGCAGCCAGTTGGTGCTATCGGCATGTACTACCTCGATAGCTTTTTTGAAACACCATTCCATTAATGGAGACCCTTTAGGCGCTTTTAAAACATTTCCTACTAATCCAATGTGATGATGAAACCGAAAAAAATACGGCGCTTTTATTGAAAATGATTGTAAGCATGTGATGTCCATATCAACCCAAATCCCACCTTTGTCGAATAATAATTTATATCGGAAAATATCGGAAAAGCCGGAGAAGCTACCTTTGCCATGCCCAAATTTATTGGCTTGTGTGTAATTGAAAATTTGCGCTTTCGGAATTATCTCGTTGGCATCTTTTATTTCTACATTACTTGGTGCATTTATGGCGGTTGCATACGTCCACAATATAACATTGAATCCTGTATCCAGAAATGATTGCAGCGTCAATAATTCCATTGCGCTCAAACAATCGCCTATCCATAAGGTGTGTATTGGGTTGGTGTTATCCACGTGGTTTGGGTATGCGGTTTAAGATAGCAAATATACTTGGTGTTACGAAAAAAGAAATTAAAAATCCATTCGTCATGCTTATCACAATACTATCTATCATAAATTTTTTTTCAATACCGCTTATGCCCATTTTTATAACAGCAAATAAAAGAGCGACCATTATAAACACCGTTAAAAATAATCGCGTAGCAGCAGCATGTACCCATTGTTGTGCGTTAGGAATGCGTATGTTTTCCTTTTTAATAGAGTAATATAGCAAGTAAAAGCCTGCACCGGTAAAAAACAAAGGAGGGAAATACATGGCAAAATAATAAACGATATATCCTATAATTAAGGATTGATAATACAACATTGCATTTAATTGAAATGTAAAAGCATCATAATGCGAAAGCAAGTCTAAGCCTAAGTGAATGAAAATAGCAAATAAAGCGGATAGAATAAGCCGCATCCAATCTGTAGTTGTGTTTTTTAAAATGTTTTTATTTTTGTAGATAACCAAATTTTCTCGAAGCGCTGCCGGTGCGTAGTCGATAAGGATATTTTTTATTACTAAATGAAAATAGATAGACGAGGCTATGGCAATAGGCAAAATCAAAAATATAATTTCGCGCAATCCATATTGGAAAATATGCATACGTTGATTGCTAAAACGAAGGATAATATCAAAATCGGGAGCAATGCTGCCAAACACCAATCCTGTAGTAGAAAAAAAGGCAGCATACCTTTTTTTTAATGGGAGTGTGAATCCGGGATGAGCTAAAGTGTATGGCATTGAATTTTTAGAAAGTTAAATACAATCAGTTTGGCATTATAAACATCCGAATTAATAAGAATACTTACAACTATTCGTGAATATAAATTTTAGAAATCAGGTAGGAGGGTATCCTTTTTTTAAAAGTATAGCGTATTAACTGCTGTTATTTTATTATTTTTAAAGTCGTAATTGTAATACAGATGGATGATTTTTTTAAGGATTTAAAATTCCAAAATCAATTTGATAAACATGGATATGTAAAAGTGAAAATGTTTACAGAGGAAGAAGTAAACACGTTTAAAGCGTTTTATAATTCCCTATCTATTCATGATGAGGTAAAGTATGGATTTAGTGTTAGTATCGATCAAATGGATGATGTAGTGAGAATGCAATTGAATACATTTTTTAAAGAACAAGTATTTCCACGCTTTGAGCAATTTCTTTTTCATCCTAAATTTTTTACGGGTTCATTTATGATAAAAGAACCTTATCCTACCGGTACAGTTGCCGCTCATCAGGATTGGACTTTTGTAGAAGAAGAAAAATTTCAATCTTTGATGTGTTGGATATCTTTAGATAAAGCAGATATCACCAATGGGGCTATGGCATTTTTAAAGGGTAGCCACAGATTTTTTGATCAAGTTCGTGGTTTCCCATGTCCTTTAGTGCCAGAGCCTGTAGAGGAATATAGATATAAACTAATGCCTTATCTGAATGTAATAGAAACTGAACCCGGTGATGTTTTAGTTTTTGATAATAAAACAATACATGGCTCTTTTCCGAACACTTCCGACAAAACTCGACATGGAATAAGTATTACATTAACGCAGGCTTCTGCTGATTTTATAGCTTATTATCTAAATCCTACAGTAAAAGATAAATATGAGCTGATAAAGTATAAAGTGGAAGATGATTTTTTTGATAGATACAATAATCCTAAATTTCATCAGTTTTTTAAAAATAAGCAACTGTTAACGGATTTAGTAGAAATAGATCGTATCACTTTAACTCCTCAAAAAAAGGATTGGAGCACATTACAATCGTTATTAATTGAAAATGAAAATTATTTTAATAAGGCAAATGAAGAAAAATTTGGAGCACTAATCTGCGAGCAAGAAAAATGGCATTTGCAAGAGTTGAATAAATTTCGGAATTACACAAAAGAGCCGCTTATTCAAAGACTCAAAAAATATTTTAGCTGAATAATTTTTGCTTTATTTTTTCCATAAAACGCAATGGAGGCATATTATTTGCTTTCCGCAATTCTTGTTCCAATAAGTTACTGTTTATTGCAGTGTGCTGATATGGAATGTCTGCTTCAATAGTCAGATGTTTCGGTAATGTACCTTGATGAAAATCATTGAAATATTGAATTAAATCTAAAGGAGCAATTGGATATACGGATGCATGTTTGTCATCCTTTTTATGATAAAATACAAAAGGCGCATCTTTGCTGGTTATGCGAGCAGTAATAGCAATTCTATCGTTATTCGTAGAATTACAATATGATCCATGAAATAATTTATCTGAAAAAATAATAGCTTCTCCGGTTTTTAATTCGATAGGCTTTATGAAAATTTCAGAAATATCTTTCCGGTGAATTGTAGAATTATTATAAGTAGAAGAAAGCAGATTGTTAAACAATCTGTGACTTTTAGGAGCAACGAACATGGCTCCATTTTCTATAGTAGTATCTTGTAAGGCTATCCAAATAGCATACATACTATGGGGTGGTTGGGTAAGCGTAAAATCTTGATGTAGCGGGAATTCATTTTTGGTGTTGTTTCCAGCTTTTTTTATAAATGCACCTCCGTAAAGTGTATAATTATTTGCTATATTGGCTATTTTAGGTTCTAAAAGTTGTTTTACAAATTCACTAATTTCTATACTCTTTTCGGTAGCACATTCTCTTACGCTAAGATAAAAAGGTTTTCCTACTTGTGTATTTCCAGTGTTAGTGTGTTGAAATAAATCAAGAAGTTTACTTACTTCTTTAGCTGTTAATAGTGGTAATGTGTGATAACCCAATAGTTCAAGGTCTGAAACGATTTCTTCTTTTGTGAAAATTTTCTCCATGCTAATTCTTTAATTTCCTTAGATAATATCCAAAAGCAAATTTCAGTTTATCTTTTAAGGAAATATTTCCAAAAAGGTTTTCTATCGGTAAATTATTTTTAGTATTTCCATTTTCTATAATCTTATTTTCTATTTCATCTTTTGAGAACAAAACAGGATTGTAGTCTAATTCATCTACTAACTGCGTATGCTTGGGGAGTTCTTTTTGATAATAGCATTTTCTCAAACTATCATTTCCATACGTATAAAAGAAAGCTTCGTCAACAGTGAGTTTGTATATTTTTTTACTGTTTTTAGGATTTAGATGATAATGATACAAGGTTGCCGGCTCCGGCGTTACCCCTATGCCTACTGCTATTCTTTGCTTTTGTGTTGTATTGGGGAATGCGGCATGTACGGTTTTATTATTGAAGATAAGCGCATCGCCTTTTTTCACCGGTGGAAAAGTAAGATAAGATAATAACAATGCTTCGTGCCCCATAGTAGCCGTTGTAATTTCAGGCGAAGGCGAGCCTACGATATTGTTCAGGAAATTATGGCTTCCCTTTATAAAGCCTAATGAACCGGTTTGGATGTCTATATCCTCTAACGAAACCCATATCGTAGCAGAAAAAAGTTCTGGTGCGTTATTGTCCACAAACAGCCAGTCTTGATGTGGGTAGGTGTAAGAATTTGGGTTGGGTACTTTTACTAAAAAAGCTCCTAAGTGGCATTTTATGTTGTGTAAATATTTGCTGAGTTTAGGTTTTAAGAATTGTTGAATGGATTTCATCATTTCCAGTTTCTTTCGCTCGTCAGCTTCATCAATACTTACGTACATTCCGTAAATTGAATTTTTTACATTCCCCTGCGTGTATTGTAAGTAGATAGCTTTCAGTTCATCAATTTCTGTTTCATTCAATAATGCAGGCAACGTGGTAAATCCTTCTTGCTCAAATTTTTCTTGTTGTTCGGGATTGTTGAAAATATTATACATATCCAAAATATTTTTTTATGGTTTGTAAAAAGGTAGATGTGTTGCCGGGTTGAATTTGTTTTAGAATGTCTTTTGCATTCGGTATTTCTTCGTAGGCAGTTTCTCCTATTTTGTTTAAATATTCAGTTGGGTTAGACCATAAATTATGAGTGAGTAAAAAATCTTCAGTGATTTCATAAATACTCAATTTGGTCTTGTCTTTTTGCGGGTCGTAGTGATACATTACAGGTACAGCAGCCTTAGGTATTATTACCATTTGCACGGCAACACGGGTAGTATTAGCATGGTTAGGGCCGGAATAATGAAACAAACGATGGTCAAATAATAAGCCGTCTCCTGCCGCTACATCAATTGGTTGCATTAATTTTTTAAATTGCTCATTGTAGTGCGTAAGATTATGTGGTATGGTTGCACTTCGATACGAGTTAAATAATTTATTGGATCGTTCTATAAGCTGAAATCCGCCATTGAAAACGGTAGTGTCTTGAAGCGGTACCCATAAATTAAAAGCAGTATATTTTTTTTCATCTACAAAAGAAAAATCTTGATGAACTTCTATCTCTTTCCCTCCTGCTTCTTTGTACATAAAATTACCATAAAGAATTTTGTATCCATTAAGTAATTGCTCTATCTTAGGGGTAAATAGCTCTTTTAAAATAGTATTTATGAATTTCCGCTTTTCAATATTAGAGTCAAATACGCTTATGTAATAACCTAAGTTTTTTGCAAAATCAATAACCCCGCCATCCATGCTGATGTATGCAGAATAGGCTTTTTTTAGAGTTTCTAATTCGTGTGTATTTAAAAAACAACTTTTAATATACCCACTTGCTTCAAACTGTTCATTGTCTTTTAGGTTATTAAAAATCATAGTAAATTCTGTATATGCTAAAAGTAAGAAGATTTTGATGAAATAAAGCGTTTATTTGGTATTTTTATGCATAGATGAATTTGTTTTCGTTAAAAATAAAAGGATGGCGTGCTGTATATGTTGCATATTCTGCTTTTGCCTCTAATTCATTAAATTCCCAAAAGCCATTGCTGATTTCCGGCACAACAAGAGGAGGCACTACTTGGCTGATGGAAATGCTGTATCGGCAAAATATGCAAGTAATTTGGGAGCCTACCAAATATGAAACGCTCTCTTTGTACAATAAAAAATTTACAGAGGCGTTAGGAACTATCCCGTATATTCCCGAGCATGCGGATTGGGAAGAAGCGTATATTTATTTTCAAAAATTGTTAGAAGGAGGCATACCTCAGCAAATATTTAAAGATGCACATCCTTTACTGCTTTCTAACCCATTTGCTAAAAATAGAACAATAATTAAGTGTTGTAATATCACCCCATTGATTCCATGGTTGTGTAGAAATTTTGATATTCAGCCTATTGTGCTGGTCAGAAATCCTATGAGCGTGGTCGCCTCTCAGTTGAATCATAAAGGCTATAGAGATATTGGAACTAAGATTGATTTATTTAAGCTAAACAATTCTAAATACAATGATTTATTTGCAAAATATGCACATCTTATTTCATCTATAAATTCTCAAATTTCTATGTTGGCAAATTGGTGGGCAATACAACATGTTGAAGTATTAAGCAAAAATAATTCTGAGGATAAATGCAATTGGCTGCTGCTTAGCTATAAAGATTTAGTGTTACATACGAAAGAAGAATTAAATAAGCTATATCATATCTTTGGAATAGAAAAAATAAAAGGCACCGATAATTATCACGTGCCGAGTGCTACGGCTGTAAATAAATTCAGCTCCTCAGAAGCATATTTAACGAATTGGAAAAAGAGTTTAACGGTTAATGAAATTAAGGAAGTCGAACAAGTATTAAAAGGGTATGGATTAGAGCAGTATATTGAATTTTAGTATTACCATAAATGCGTAAAACTACTTATTTCCATGTATAATCTTTCGTCATCATAAGTGCATAGTTTTATCATTATTTTTCTTACTTCTTCTGGTTTCTCGTTTAATTTTCTTTCCAATTTTTCTCTATAATATTGTTTTGGGTTAGAGATTGTTGCGCCGTTTATCCATATTTTGGGCTCATCATCTTCGTATTTCAATAACCGGGTGATGAGCATATTTATTAATTCGTCATTGTTGTAAATTTCAAATGCAGCATACTGCTGCTCTCGTGCTGTTGCATTAATAATCCACTGCTCCAATTGTTTTATAAAAAATAAAAATTGCCGTTTGTTGTGTTCTTCCAAGTAATTGTTCGCTAAAATTTCTTGTGAACTATGAAATTGATAAGCTCTTTTTAATTCATTGCTATCCAGTGTCCATATAGCCAATGAATGGGGTTCCCAAATGACATTAAAAAACGCATAAGCATTGTATTTGTTGGCAAATGCCGGAAATTTCTGCACTTCATAAAGTGTTTCTCGTGTAGGGGTGAACGGAATATTTAAAATTGTTCCTTTGCGTTCGCAATACGCTTTAAAATAGGCTAAGTTCTCTTGCAATCGTTCAAAATTCCCTTTGATGCGTATTTGCTCGTAAGCCTCTTTTGAAACACCATCCGCCGACACGCCAATGTAAAATTTCCCTTTTTCTAAAATCGTTTTTACCTTATTGTTTAGCACCAACCCATTGGTTTGTACGTGTATGCCGCAAGTAGGATTTTCTGCTATTAACTGCTCCCAAATTTTATAATATATGTCAATTAAAAAGGGTTCTCCACCGGTGAATTTTGTGTATTTTAAATGAGGTATAAATGGCTTTAATTGCTCTGCAAAATCTTCGGGATAGGGTTGTGGCTCAATGGCATCATCCTGAAAATGTCGCTTGTACGTGGAAGAAAAATAACTATTACACATCTTGCAAGCTAAGTTGCAGGTGTTTCCCATTTCAAACTCCATGCGCACCGGATAAATAGCTTCCGTCTTAGCTGTAGAATCATAAGATAATGCAGGCAAACCATGATAATTTTTAGATAAAATGGCATCGGCACATTTCATGCATCCAAGACTAAAATCATTATTTGCCAAGTGTGCTCTAATTTTATTTATAGCTTCTCCGTTCCAAATATCAATAATTTTTTGTTGGTGTATATCTCCTAAAACATACATTCTATTTTGATTACATACAACAACCTTTCCTCTTATATCAAAAAATAGATTGGTAAATGGCGCAAAGCAAACATACTTTTCAGGACCGTTGTACCGATTCATGTTATAAGCAATTACGGCCTCTTGAGAGATAGGTAGATATTTTTGAGTGTCAATTTTTTTATGTAATGATCTATAATACCGAATGTACTTGAGTTGCTTTTTTAAATTAATTAATATATGCTGTAACCGGATATTCATTTTTATCTCTCGTTGTCGTGTTGTATCCAAAAATAACATTAGTTTATGTATTTACTGCATGTCTTAAAATTTTATTAGATTGAAGTGTAAAAAAGTTAGTTGGCATTGTGTAGTTGAATAAGTATATTTGAGTATATTTTTTTACCACACCATTTGCGTTATTAATGAAACAGCCAACGCTTGTCAATACCAATCATTCCCTTTTCTATCTAATCAAAGAGACGCTTAGTGTATTTTATGAAAATAAAAAAAGAGCATTTTATTTTTTAATGCTAATTATATTCTTGGGTAGTATAGTAGAAGTATTGAGTTTTTCTTTAATAATTCCGGTTGTTTACATAATTAACGATCCGGCAGCAATAGCACAATCAAAAATATTGAATTTTATCTATACACAATTCAGCTTCACCTCTTCTATTCAGTTTATTGTTTGTTTATTGTTGGGTTTAGTGGTGTTGTTTTTATTGAAGAATATTTTTCTGATGTTTAGCGTATATACTCAACGGAAATTCGTGTTTTCCACAGCTACAGATATTTTAAAAAATCATTTAGATACTTTTTATCATGCGGAATATACAACAATAAAGCAACGGAATTCGGCAGAATATATCCGATATATTTTAGAAGCTCCACCGAGCTTTGCTGATTTACTGATGATGCCGGTCATATTTATTTTAAATGAAACGTTAATAGCCATTTTTATACTATTGGCTCTGTTGATTTATAAGCCTTTAGTTGTAGTGTTTTTGATTTTCACAATAGCACCTTTAGGCATCTTGATGATGTATTTATCTAAAAAAAAATTACAAGAAAATTCTGATGAAAAAACAATAAGAGAAAAAGAAGCCTACATTGCTGCGGTAGAAGGTATAAATGGTTATACAGATATAATATTATTTGGCAAAGAGCAACAATTTAAAAAATCTATACTTTCTGTTTTTGATAAATATTATAAGGTATTGGCATGGAGAAGTATATATGTGTTGACTCCTCGTAGAATAATTGAAGTGTTGGTGATAATAACTATTTTTGCACTATATGGAATTGCTACTTTTGCAGTACATGCGGATCAAAAACAAATTATACTAATCTTATTAGCATTCTCAACTGCTGCATATCGATTGCTGCCCTCGCTTAATGAAATCTTGACAAATACAGTGTTAGTTAAGACTTCTGCCTATGTACTCGACTTACTGAATTTTGTAAAATCAAATACCGAAGAAATTAAGCACTTGCCTCCGCTTGCATTTTCCCATAAAATAGAATTATCCAATATCAATTTCAGCTACATTGAGCACGAACGAAAGATACTGCAAGACGCAAATTTGTCAATAAATAAAAGAGACTTCGTGGTACTTACCGGTGATTCGGGTATTGGAAAATCTACCATTGCAAAACTGCTAATTGGATTTCTGAAGCCAGCATCGGGAAAATATTTAATAGACGGTGTAGAAGTACAGCATAGCACCCAAATACGCAATTGGTTGGGATATGTATCTCAAGATTTATTTTTGTTTGATAAATCTTTGATGGAAAATATTGCAATAGGAGAAAACACCTCTGGTATAGACATTGCCAAAGTTCAACAATTAATAAAACTCGTGAACTTAGAAGAACTGGTTGCAAATTTGCCGCAAGGTATAGCACAAAATATTGGAGAAATGGGGACACGATTGTCCGGCGGACAAAGACAACGCATTGCCATCGCCAGAGCCTTGTATAAAAACTGTGATTTATTAATTCTGGACGAAGCCACCAGCGCATTAGACAAAGCTACGGAGCAAGAAATTATTGACACACTATATCGTATTGCTAAAGAAAAACATCTATCCGTATTGATGATTACTCATCGCGTCACTTCAGTAAAACAATATGATTCAATATACGAACTGAAAAATGGAAAAATGGTAAGGAGGTAATACTATACAATCAAAAGGATTAATTAAACAATCCATTATTAGAGATATTGTACCGAAAGATACTATAGTTGTTTTTTGAGTTTTTTGTTTATTTTACACCAATACTTTTTATTATTTCTTCGGCTTGTCTTCATTTTCTTTGCCCTTTTCTTCGATAACAAAACTTGCAGGAAAGTAGTGTTTCACTTGCTGCATAAATTTGAAAGCTTCATTTTGTGATTCAAATTCACCTACTCGCAAACGGAAGTTGGGCGAGGCGTATGTTACATAAGTAGCGATACCCGGAAAGCGCGCAGAAAATTGTGCTTTGGCATCAAATATCTGGTCGCGGGCGGATGCTTGAAAAATCTGTACTCTTATCGCTTGTTTCTTTGATGTGGATTTGCGCATATACATTTTTTGCAATACATCTACGCGTGGGTCTTTAAAAAATAATATATTATCTCTGTTTTCAGGAATACTATCATTATCGGCAGCCCGAAGCATTGCTACAGAAATGAGTAGCAGAAATAGCGTTGTAAAGTAATTCAATTTCGATATCATAATCAAATTTGATAGGTACAAATTTTGAATAAAACTTAGCAAGCATCATGCCATTTCTTTTCCATGACACTGTTTGTATTTCTTGCCACTTCCACAAGGGCAAGGGTCATTTCTGCCAATTTTTACTTCTGCACGTACCGGCTGTTGCTTCTCTCTCGTGTCGCTTGCACTTGCTTCGTGGTATTCTTCTTCTGAAGTTTCGCCACCTCTGCTTTCCGTGGTTCTCTCTGCTACACGTTTCATTTGCCGATGTTGCTGTATTTGCCCGGCATCTTGTACCGGTAAGCTGCCTTTCATCAAGAAAGTTGTTACATCTTTGTTGATAGAAGAGAGCATTTGTTTGAATAACTCAAAAGCCTCAAATTTAAAAATAAGCAATGGATCTTTTTGTTCATGAACGGCCATTTGTACCGAGTGTTTCAATTCATCCATTTGTCGCAAATGATCCTTCCAATGATGGTCTATGAAGGATAGAATAATATTTTGTTCAAATACTTTTATTAGCTCACGCCCTTTGCTATTATAGGCTTTTTCTAAGTTGGCAATAATATTAATATTGCGTGTGCCATCAGTAAATGGTATAACAATATTTAGGAATTGGTTTCCTTTTTGTTCAAAAATATTACGTACAATCTGGTAGGCTTCTTGCATTACAGCCTCTGATTTTCTGTTGTATTTTTGATACACTTCATGGTATAATTGATCGGCTAAAAGTTCCGGCTTCTTAGCTTTTAAATCCTCTTCTGTAATTGCTGTGTCAACAGATAGAAAACGGATAGCATCTAATTTGAATGCTTCAATATCTTGCGATAATTTTCCGTCATTACAGATCTCAAAACTTAAATCATAAAACATATTGATGAGGTCAAAAGTAATGCGCTCTCCAATCAAAGCATGTTGTCTGCGTTTGTAAATCACCTCGCGCTGTGCATTCATAACATCATCATATTCCAATAAACGCTTACGAGTGCCGAAGTGATTTTCTTCTACCTTTTTCTGCGCTCTTTCAATGGATTTAGTAACTAAAGAATGTTGAATTACTTCTCCTTCTTTATAGCCCATTTTGTCCATCATTCCGGCAATTCGTTCAGAGCCGAATAGACGCATTAAGTTATCTTCTAAAGAAGAATAAAATTGAGAAGAACCGGTATCTCCTTGACGACCGGCACGCCCACGCAGCTGTCTGTCCACCCGGCGAGAGTCATGCCTTTCCGAACCTATGATAGCTAATCCTCCCAAATCACGTACCCCTTGCCCAAGCTTGATGTCGGTACCACGACCGGCCATATTGGTTGCTATGGTAATTTGTCCGCTTTGTCCGGCTTGCGCTACAATTTCTGCTTCACGTTGATGTTGTTTTGCATTCAATACGTTGTGTGGTATTTTTCGCATATTCAACATACGACTTAGTAACTCAGAAACTTCTACATTGGTTGTGCCGACCAACACCGGGCGGCCTTCTTCTCGCAATTTGGAAATTTCATCAATGATGGCGTTGTATTTCTCTCGTTTTGTTTTATAAATTAAATCTTCTCTGTCTTCGCGTTTTGTTGTCCTATTGGTTGGAATAACTACCGTATCCAATTTATAAATTTCCCAAAATTCCGATGCTTCTGTTTCGGCAGTTCCCGTCATACCGCATAATTTATGATACATACGGAAGAAATTTTGTAAAGTAATTGTAGCAAAAGTTTGCGTTGCAGCTTCGATAGCAACATTTTCTTTGGCTTCAATGGCCTGATGTAGCCCATCGCTGTAGCGACGACCTTCCATTATACGCCCTGTTTGTTCATCTACAATTTTTACTTTTCCATCGATGATTACATATTCCACATCTTTGTCAAATAAACAATAGGCTTTCAATAATTGGTTAACTGTATGTAAGCGCTCTGATTTAATACTGAAATCAAGCAATATCTCATCCTTGCGTTTTAATTTTTCTTCATGTGATAATGCCTCATGTTCTACTTCGGCAATTAATGCACCTACATCCGGCATTACAAAAAAATCTTTTTCTTCTCCCGAGGTGGTAATAAATTCAATCCCTTTATCGGTTAAGTCAATCTGGTTGTTTTTTTCATCTATTACGAAATACAATTCGGCATCGCACTTCGGCATTTCCTTTTGTTGGTCTTGCAAGTAATAGTTTTCTGTTTTCATTAAAACTTGCTTATTGCCGGGCTCACTCAAAAATTTTATGAGTGCCGTGTTTTTAGGCAATCCTCTGTGTGCTCTTAATAAGGCTAAGCCGCCTTCACCCTCTTTAGCACCGGCATTACCTTCGCTAATTAATTTTTTAGCATCGAGCATGAATTGCTGCACTGCCTTTTTCTGAACGGATACCAAGCGTTCGATACGTGGTTTGAGCTCCTGAAACATTTGATCTTCTCCTTTCGGTACCGGACCTGAAATAATTAAAGGCGTTCTGGCATCATCTATCAGCACCGAGTCCACCTCATCCACCATGGCAAAATGTAGTTTGCGTTGTACTTGCTCGTCAGCAGCGCGTACCATATTATCACGTAAATAGTCAAAACCAAATTCATTGTTTGTACCATAAGTGATATCGGCTAAATAGGCATTTTTTCGAGCATCTGTATGTGGGTCATGTTTATCGATACAGTCAACCGTCAACCCCAAAAAGTTGAACAGCATTCCATTCCATTCAGAGTCCCGACGGGCGAGATAATCATTCACGGTAACCAAATGCACCCCACATCCGGCTAAGGCATTGAGGTAAGCCGGTAAAGTAGAAACTAAAGTTTTTCCTTCACCTGTCGCCATCTCAGAAATCTTTCCTTGATGTAGTACAATACCACCAATCAACTGTACATCGTAGTGTACCATGTTCCAAGATATTTCACCTCCTGCTGCTTCCCATTTATTGGGGTAAATAGCATCTTCTCCCTCAATTTTTATAAACGGATTTTTTACGGCTAAGTCACGGTCTAAGTCCGTCGCCTTTACACGTATATATTCGTTGGTAGAAAAACGACGAGAGGCTTCTTTTACTACGGCAAATGCTTCCGGCAATAGTTCATTTAATATCTCTTCTATCGCCTCATCACGTTCCTTTTTCAGCTTGTCCACTTTAGAGAAAATTGTTTCTTTCTCTTCTAATTCCAATTCTTCCTTTTCTGCTTTTTCTGATAATTCGGAAACCTCTTTGTCTATCTCTGACAAATATTGTTGGATTCGATATTTGAAGTCTTGCGTTTTTTGACGCAATTCATCGTGTGTATAGTTTTGATATGACAAAAAGTGTTCATTGATTTGTGCCACAATTGGCTCTAATGATTTTATGTCACGGTTGGATTTGCTTCCGAAGATTTTAGAAAGACCTTTTTGTAAGAAGTTTAACATAGTAAAATATCTAAATAGTTTGCAAAGTTAACATTTTGCCTTTATTAATAAGGATAATAAATGTGAAAAGACAAATATTGTGCAAAATTTAAAATTTAGACAAATTGTCTGAAATTTGTACTTCATCTATTTACTAAAATGGTGAATACTGCATTTACATTTGAAAGCCATTAAATCTTTCTTAATGTCAATGTGTAAACGTCGCCAAATGCTATAAATTTGCTTATTTTGCATCAAAAATTCCCATGCAAATTTTATTATTAGGTTCGGGCGGAAGAGAACATGCTTTTGCCTATAAATTAGCAGAAAGCAAGCATTGTACGCATCTATTTATAGCTCCCGGCAATCCGGGGACTGCAGCATTGGGTACTAATGTAGCCATTGCCGTTACGGATTTTGCGGCAATTAAAGAATTTGTTTTACAAAATAAGATTGAACTTGTAGTGGTGGGGCCAGAAATTCCCTTAGTAGAAGGTATATATGATTATTTTGTGAATGATGAAGCATTAAAGCAAATTCCGGTGTTTGGCCCTTCAAAAATGGGCGCACAATTGGAAGGAAGTAAAGCATTTTCTAAAGCGTTTATGTTGCGCCATTCTATTCCCACTGCATCGTATGCCGAATTTACAGCAGTAAATATACAAGATGGATTAGCATATATTGCAAAACATACCACCCCTGTTGTTTTAAAAGCAGATGGATTGGCAGCCGGTAAGGGAGTGTTGATATGTTCTACGGCGGAAGAAGCACAAACTGAATTTAAAGAAATGTTAGGCGGGAAATTTGGAGACGCAAGTGCGAAAGTAGTGGTAGAAGAATTTATGGATGGCATCGAATTTTCTGTATTCGTTTTAACAGATGGATTTGAATATAAAATATTGCCGACCGCCAAAGATTACAAACGTATCGGTGAAGGCGATACGGGATTGAATACCGGAGGTATGGGGGCGGTGTCGCCGCCGGCATTTGTTACGGAAAACTTAATGAGGATTACAGAAGAAACAATAATAAAACCTACTATTGCAGGGTTGCACAAGGATAAAATCATATATAAAGGTATTGTGTATATTGGATTGATGTACCTAAAAACAGGCGAGTTGAAAGTGGTAGAATATAATTGCAGAATGGGAGACCCTGAAACAGAAGCTGTTTTCCCGCGCATCAAAAGCGATTTAGTTGAAATGATACTATCAACAATGCGAGGGAAATTAGCAACGGTGCAACTTGAAATTGATGAACGTGCTGCGACCACCATTATTTTGGCAAGTGGAGGATATCCTGAAACTTTTGAAAAGGATAAATTGGTTTCCGGTATTGAAAATGTAAAGGAGGCTGTCGTGTTGCATTGTGGCACTAAGCTGGATGCAGCCGGAAAGCTACGGACAAACGGCGGACGAGTATTTGCGGTTACTGCATTGCACGCTAACTGGAAAGAAGCATTACGATTATCTAATATAAATGCGGAACGCATACAATTTGAAAATAAATATTTCCGACGAGATATCGGATTTGATTTATAATCGGTGCGCTGCCGAATGGAATAAAAAATCCCTGAAAGGTCAGGGATTTTTTTTATATAAAATGTGCAATTTGCTTTAATCGATAATCAACATGGCATCACCGTAAGAGAAGAAATTGTATTTTTTCTCCATTGCTTTTTGGTAGGCTTCCATGGTTAAATCATAGCCGGCAAATGCAGATACCATAATCACCAAGCTCGATTTTGGTGTATGAAAATTGGTAATCATACTATTGGCAATGCTAAAATCATACGGCGGATGAATAAATAAGTTTGTCCAGCCTTCCATTGGTTTTAGTAAATGTTCGGCAGAAACAGCGGTTTCCAAAGAACGCATAGAAGTAGTCCCAACGGCGCATATATTTTTATTGCGTTGTAAAGCGCGGTTTACCGTTTTGGCGCATTTTTCATCTATTTTAAAGTATTCTGCATCCATTTTGTGTTTGGATAAATCTTCTACATCAATAGAACGAAAAGTACCTAATCCGATATGTAGTGTAAGTTCCGCAAAATCCACTCCTTTTATTTCAAGTCGCTTCATGAGTTCTTTGCTAAAATGTAAACCGGCAGTAGGGGCAGCTACAGCGCCTTCTTTGCTCGCAAATACAGTTTGGTAGTTTTCTTTATCTGATTCTTCCGGGTCTCTTTTTATATATTTGGGTAATGGGGTATTCCCTAATTTATCCAAAATAGCTCTGAAATCATCATCAGTTCCGTCAAATAAAAATCGGATAGTTCTGCCGCGTGATGTGGTATTGTCCACTACTTCTGCCACTAAATCATCCTCTCCGAAATATAATTTATTGCCTACACGTATTTTTCGGGCAGGGTCAACTAATACATCCCACAATCTTAAATCGTGGTTTAGTTCTCGAAGTAAGAAAACTTCAATTTTAGCCCCTGTTTTTTCTTTTGTGCCATACATACGCGCCGGAAAAACTTTGGTGTTGTTAATTACCATTACATCTCCATCGTCAAAATAATCTAAGACGTTTTTGAAGATTTTATGTTCAATTTTGCCGGTTTTACGGTGTACTACCATTAGCTTGCACTGGTCGCGTTCTTTCGAAGGATACAAAGCAATCTTTTCTTTAGGAAGTTCGAAGTCGAATTGAGAAAGTTTCATATTGTAGTTTTATTATCTTACGGTATAATAAATAAATTGTTCAAAATTGCTGCAAAGATAATGTAAGAATATGGGATTGCACCCGACAAATATTTTTATTTGATTAAATTTTGTAGGTTTGTTGTATGCGTAAGCTATTTAGGGTATTAAGTGAAACGTTAAAATTGACTTTCCAGCAATTATGGTTAAATAAGTTGCGTACATTTTTGTCTTTATTTGGCATTACAGTTGGTATTTTTAGCATTATCGCTATTCTTACGGCTGTCGATGCGTTGAAAAATAATATCAATCAATCTATAAACAGCCTCGGTGATAATATACTTTTTGTAAATAAGTGGGCTTGGACATTTGACGGCCCAAGTGATTATCCTTGGTGGAAATACTTCCAACGTCCCGGCGTGAAATTTGAAAATTATAAGTATGTGCAGAATAAATTAAAATCTGCCGAGTATGTAACTTTTGAACTTAACCCTCACGTAAACCCGGAGGTTTCTTATAAAGATAAAAAAACACACAAAGCACAATTATCCGCTGTGGTTGATCATTATGGTCAAGTGTTTCAGTTAGATATTGCACAAGGTAGATTTTTATCTTCTATGGAAATAAACAATGGATTGAGTGTTTGTGTAATTGGTGGCGATATCGCTGATAAATTATTTAAAACCATAAACAATCCTGTAGGGATAGAAATACAAATTGCAGGAAAACCTGTTACTGTGGTAGGGATAATTGCTAAAAAAGGTCAAGATTTATTAGGATTCAATTATGATAAATCCGTAATTGTTCCTTATAGTTATTATACCAAGTATTTTTCGACAGATGATAATGCAACCGATAGGACAATAGAAGCACGAACACGCCCCGGATATACATTGGCTGAAATGCGCAATGAACTTATAGGGGTAATGCGTTCTGCTCGCAAGTTGCGACCTACGCAAGTAGATAATTTTTCAATAAATCAGTTAGATGTAATTGCAAAGGGATTTAATGGCGTTTTTGAATCATTAGGTATAGTGAAATGGGTAATCGGTTTATTTTCTTTAATTGTAGGTGGATTTGGTATTGCCAATATAATGTTTGTAAGTGTATCAGAACGAAAATCTATTATCGGAATTAAAAAGGCTTTAGGAGCTACACGTTCAGATGTGTTGTTAGAGTTTTTGTTGGAAGCTATATTTCTATGCATGATGGGAGCTGTTGTTGGTTTGGTGTTAGTATATATACTTTGCCATTTTGCTACAGAAGCTTCCGGTATGGATTTCAAATTAAGCACCGTTAATGTGGCCATCGCATTTACTATATCTTTTATTTTGGGAATTTTAGCAGGCATTATTCCGGCATATCTTGCTGCTACCATGGATCCGGTGGAGGCGATTAGGAGTAAGTAGGGCGTATTTTTTACGTACAACTGAGAATTAATATTCTAATTCTTCAAATGTAATAGGCTGTACGTTTTCTTTTTGGCATACAATAAATCCTGCTTTATTCGCTAATTCGGCAATTTGTGCTAAAGTAAAACCACTGGCTAATCCAAGAGAAGCCACCGCAATAACGGTATCACCAGCTCCGCACACATCAGGGGTTAGGAGATGAGTTTTTAAAGGCGAAATTTTAGATTTATCTCCATCAAAAATAAAATTCCCGCTGCTGCCAAGCGTCACTAATAAATTTTTAAAGTTGATTTTTTGTTGAAGTGCAACTGCATTTGTTTCTAAATTTTCAAAGTTAATTTTTAACTCATCACTCATCACTTTTAATTCTTTCTTATTGGGTTTGAATAAATCTACATTTTTATACAACATCCAATTTTTATATTTTGGATCTACACAAATTGGGATTTGGTGTTGCTGTGCCAAAGCAATAATCTCTGTAATAGTAGTTTCATTCAATACTCCTTTGTTGTAATCTTGCAAGATGATGACATGTGGTTTTTGGTTGTTGATGGCATCGGAAATATGTTTTAAAATAAAATGATTCGTCAATTCATTGGCGGTATAATTTTCTTCTTCGTCCATTCTGAAAATGGGATTCCCATCTTTGAAAACCCTTGTTTTTACAGTTGTTTTCTGTCGAGGGTTATCGTGAATATATTGATTACTAATGCCCTCTTGTTGGATTAACGAATAAATTGTTTGTGCAGCATTATCATTTCCAATGCTTCCCACTAAATAAGGAATAGCATTCAGTTTTTTAATATTTAATGCTACGTTAGCCGCACCACCTAAATATGTTTTTTTGTTTTCTACGTTTAAGATAGGCACATTGAAGTATTCCGGAGAGTTACGCTCGGAAGTAGTATATACAAATTCATCCAATATGATATCACCAATTATCAATACACGTTTGTTTTTAAATTTGGTTAAATCAATAGGAGCTGCCATTGGGTAAAAATAAGAAATTAATAAGAAAAGGCATCGAATACTACGATGCCTTTTTAAGTATTGTTTATTCCCAAATTACCAAATTGGAATTGAAATTAAGGAGGTTGTTATACTAATTTTGCCAATGCATTTTTTACGCGAGTAAATGCTTCCTTTAAATTTTCTTCGGATGCAGCATAGGAGAAACGAATACACTCCGGTGCGCCAAATCCAGACCCACTTACTGCGGCTACATGTCCTTCGTGCAGTAAATACAAGGCTAAATCGTCTGCATCTTTAATTGGAGAGCCGTTGAAATCTTTTCCGAAATATGCGCTCATATCGGGGAATACATAAAATGCACCTGCCGGAACATTGCATTTTACATTTGGTATTTCTTTAAGCATACCTAATACTAAATCTCTTCTTTTGCGAAATGCTTCACGCATAGTATAGGTGGGTTGCTGATCGCCCGTAAGTGCTGTTATTGTTGCATGTTGCGCTACGGAGTTGGTGCCTGATGTTATTTGACCTTGTAATTTGTCACATGCTTTTGCAATAAAAGCCGGTGCAGCAATATACCCAATTCTCCAACCCGTCATGGCATAGCCTTTTGCTTGTCCGTTTACTACAATTGTCCGGTCTTTCATCGTTGGGAACTCTGCTATAGATACATGTTTTCCGTCGTAGTTGATATGCTCATAAATTTCATCTGAAATAATGTAAACGTGTGGGTGTTTTTCCAATACTTTTACAAAAGAAGCCAACTCTTCACGCGTATATACCGATCCGGTAGGATTGCTCGGAGAGGAGTACACTAAGAATTTTGTTTTTGGTGTAATCGCATTTTCCAATTGCTCCGCCGTCATTTTAAATTCGGCATCTACATTGGTAGAAATATACACGGGGGTTGCATTACATAGTTTTACTTGCTCCGGATATGAAACCCAATATGGCGCAGGAATAACAACTTCATCCCCTTCATTTAAAAAGGAAATAAACACATTGGCCAAAGATTGTTTTGCTCCTGTAGAAACTACAATATTTTCAGGTTTATATTCAAGATTATTATCCCGTTTTAATTTTTCGCAAATAGCTTGTTTCAAATCTAAATAACCGGAAATTGGAGAATAAGAATCATATTTTCCGCTGTCGATAGCTTGCTTTGCTGCTTCCTTAATATGTTTAGGAGTGTTAAAATCCGGCTCGCCTAAGGATAGCGAAATTACATGAACGCCTTTAGCGGCTAACTCTCTACTCAACTGCGCCATTTTAATGGTGGCTGATTCAGATATTCTGTTGAGGGTGTCAGAAGTAGGTAACATACGTTTGATATTATTTATACAAAATTATAGATTGTCAATTTTTTATCAGATATTTAGATATTATGTTTAGTTTAGATAATGCACGAATTGCACATTATTCAAGCTATTTTTTCCAAATTAATTATGGTACAGCAGACTGAAATCGTATTGCCTCCATTTACAAGAGGCTTTCATCTTATTACCTCTTCCATTTTAGACAAGCTTCCAGCACTTCCATATACGGGAATTTTGCAGTTGTTTATTCAGCATACTTCTGCAGCACTATCAATAAACGAGAATGCCGATATAGACGTACGCAGAGATATGGGAAATTGGTTTGATAAATCGGTAAAAGAAAATGAACCTTTTTATTTGCATACTATGGAAGGCGCAGATGATATGCCGGCTCATATTAAATCAACACTTGTGGGATGCAGTATTTCTATTCCCATTACCGGAGCAAAGCTAAATTTAGGGACTTGGCAGGGGATTTATCTTTGTGAATTTCGAAATCATGGCGGACAGCGTACGATAATTGCAACAATACTATCATAGAATAAAAAAACCTCTCCGAAGAGAGGCCCATTATGTGATGTTTAGTTTACTTATTTACGGTAATTCTTCCTGCTCTGCAATATCTTGTATTCCAATAGGGTTCTTCTAATGAACTGATAGTAACACCTTTAGAAGAGGAAGAATGCGTGAATTTTCCGTTTTGCAGATATACTCCAACATGCGAAATTCCCCCGCCATTTACATTAAAGAATAATAAGTCGCCTTCTTTTAATTCCTCTCTGTCCACGTACTCCGTCATGTCTGCTAATTGTTTGGAAGTAGCATAAGAATCGGAGCAATCATTCATCAATTTAAAAACATAATTAGAGCAATCGATTCCTCTTTCAGATTTTCCGCCTAATCGGTAAGGCGTATATAGCCACTTAAATACATTGGCATATATGCTAATATCCGCCGCTTTGTAAACATTTACACCAACTTTTTGGAAAAAGTCGGTAAGTGCGTCGGCATCAACATGTTTTTGTTGGCAGATTTTATCTAACATGGTACAGAAACCACCTGCGGCATAGCTGTTATGCTGGTTGAACAGCATAGCCAAAAGCAAAAATGTAGCGATGATTTTTTTCATATCGCTAAGATACATACCAAATAATAGTGAGCCAAGTATTTGCAACTTAGTTGCAGGTTAAAAACTTGTTAAAAAGATTTTACATTTTTATAAATGAGTGATTATAAGTGCTTTGTGTTTCATTAGTGAGCTGAATATGATACAACCCTTTGGCTAAATTTCCTATGTAAATGCTATTGTCTTGCCCTATTAATTTACCCGAAAAAATTGATTTTCCATTAGCATCAAAAACGGTAAATGTATAAGTAGATGAATGATTGGTATATATATGGAGGGTGTGTGTGGCCGGATTGGGGTAAATTTGAAATAGCGTATTTGTTTTATTATTATTGATATCCGTTGTTATTTTTTCTTTTAATTGAATGGTAAATTTTCCCATTGAAATAGCAGGCATCCATAACGTATCCTTTTGTGCCAATTTGCCTTCCATAGTTTGATAGCTGTTGTCAAAAGCAGGATTGTTGAAAAAAGAACAAGAAGTATAGTTAGTAGAGGTAAAACTTGCGGCATCTAACACGTAATAGCTTATGCTGTCAATATCCAATAAAGTGGTATTGTCTTTTATTTGTACATCAGAAAGAGGAATATAATGGTTTACAGAATCTGTATTAACAAATTGGATAATGAATTCTCGCTTCGTCTCATCGATAAATGCATCTACTAAAGTGCTGTTGATGTTTTTCCAAAGAGAAGTTTTTACTTTTTTTACTTGTTTGTTCATCGTATTACTCCAAATATAAAATGGAGCGTAGATAATTTGCTTTTCGGCTTTAAATGGATAGAATGGAGAGGTGGTTCTGATTAATGGCCAAATATTACTTGCTCCGGATAAATGATGGTATATAAGAATTTGAATGTAATTCGGATCGTACTCGTGTATTTCAAGCATCTTTTTTATAAAATAATAATTATAATATGCATGTAAAAATGTATTATTGGCATAGCTTTCGCCCGAAAAATTCCATTCAGTAATCCAAAGAGGTTTATTGTTTCCGTAAAAATGTAACCGTTGTAAATTATAAGTAATTAAAGTGTCGATATAGTATTTATAAAATTCCTCTGCAATTTTATCTATTCTTTTTTTGCTGATACCATATAGCGAATCGGAGTTCATGTAATTAGCGCAGGTTAAAAATTCCTGGCTATACAGATGGGGGATAATGGCAAATACATTCTGCTGTGATGCATAGTATTTATTCCACAAATCACTTTTTTTTACGGTGATATCATACCGTTTAATATGTTCAGGATGATATTGGACGTTTAATGTAAGATAGTTAAAGCCGATATTGGCGGGTACTGCTGAAACAATATTGAATTTCGCTTTCAAGGAATCGGAATATAGCGACACCAATAGGTTGTTTTTTAGCATACCTTGCAATACATAGCGCATCGGCAAATCCATTAAATCGAAATGAAAACTATCCGGCGCTTGCGTGCAGTCAAATCCTAAATAGCTTAGATTGTCGTCAAATACCACGTATTCAGCATACGTTTCATTGCCAATCTCAGCTCCTAATATCGGAATGTTTTTAGAGCGCAAATAGGCTACTGCGTCCATGTTTTCGTTAAATCTTCGGATAAATCCGGTATCGTGCATCAAATTATTTTTAATCCTTTTATAGGCAGCATCGTTTTGTAGTTGCAATAGTTTGCCGACGAAATAATTTATTTTATTGCTATCCAGGTTATTGCCATTGGTGCGAAGAAATGCGGTGTCGGCAATGAAATATTTATTAATTAGTTGCTGAACGGTATCCGTATATTTTTTCAAATCACCTTTGTAAAAATGGGTATGGGAATTTACTTTAAAGCATATCCCAATACCATCGGTATATTTTTTCAAGGTATCAATTTCTTCAGAGAGATAGGAAATGATGTTTTTATCTACTTTATTGTCAAATGATAGAAACATATTGGCAAAATTAAAAGTACCCACACGGCTCGGCGCGCATACGGTCTCGGAGGTATCTATACCGTAACCTTTTCCGTAGAAATGGTAATAATTTCCAATTGTACCTCCCGGAAAGCGGAATACCTTTAAGTTTAGTGGCTTTATAAGAGAATAGATGGTGTCGTAAATGTGTGTATTGTAAGCATGCGTTGTACTGTCATAGTTACTACTAATATGCTCATACATACTTATACTGCTAACGCCGGTAAATTTATTTGGATATGCCGTAGTTAATATCGTTTGATTTATATTTAAAGAATCTAGGCTGTAGGCGGTAAAAATTGAAAATATACAGACGATTATTGCTACTATTTTTCTCATAAAGTAAATATACAATCTTTTATGGTATTGTATTAATTATATTGCAATAATTAATATGTAATTGCCAATAGACCTCTATGTTTGTCATTTGTGTCGTCTTTTACTTAATAAGGATTAATTTATTGAAATTTCTCGTTAAATAATCATTAATCCAATGCATGCATTGGAATTTTATCCTAACTTTAGTTCATAAAATTTAATACAATGGCAAAAACATCCAGCAAATTAATCGGCGGAAATTTTCTGTTTGCAGAAACAGATCCAAAAGAAGTATTCATACCGGAATCGTTTACCGAAGAACAAAAAATGATATGGCAAACTGTGTATGATTTTTGTATGAAAGAAATACATGGCTTAGGTATAGAGCGTGTAGCGTTAATGGATGCTGAAAAAGATAAAGAGCTTGTTTTAGAATTATTTAAAAAAGCAGGTGATTTAGGCTTATTCGGTGTTTCAATTCCTGAAGAATATGGCGGCATGGGTTTGGATTTTAATACCGGCTTATTATTTACCGAAGCATTGGCATTAGGTTTGTCTTTTGCTACTACAGTTGGCGCACAAGTGTCCATAGGCTCATTGCCAATAGTGTTTTATGGTACACACGAGCAAAAAGAAAAATATTTACCAAAAATAGCAAGTGGGGAGTATGCCTGTTCTTATGCTTTAACGGAGCCGGGAGCCGGATCAGATGCTAACTCCGGAAAGACAAAAGTAACGTTAAGTCCGGATGGTTCTCATTATTTATTGAATGGACAAAAAATGTGGATTACCAATGGCGGATTTGCAGATATCTTTATTGTGTTTGCTAAAATAGAAGATGATGAGCGTTTATCTGCATTTATTGTAGAAAAAGATTTCGGCGGAATAGAAATTGGTAAAGAAGAAAAAAAGATGGGTATAAAAGCCTCTTCTACGGTTCAGTTGTTCTTTAACAACGTTCCAATTCCCAAAGAAAATTTATTGGGAGAACGTGGTAAAGGATTTAATATGGCATTAAATATTTTAAATAACGGTCGTATTAAAATTTGCGCCGGCGGTGTAGGCGGAATCAAATTTGGGGTAACAAAATCTGTGGAATATGCTAACCAACGTATTCAATTTAATCAACCGATAGCGCAATTTGGTGCTATGAAATACAAAATTGGACAAATGGCTATGCTGGCTTTCGTTAACGAATCTGCAGTGTACAGAGTAGGAGCAGAGGTGGACAAAAAATATAAAGAATTTTTAGCCAATGGAGCTTCTGAAAATGATGCAAAAATAAACTCTATGCGCGAATACGCTATTGAGTGCGCAATCTTAAAAGTACAAGGCTCTGAAGCGGTATGCTGGGCGGCAGATGAAGCTATCCAAATTCACGGCGGTATGGGATATTCTATGGAAACCGGAGTGGAGATGGCGTACAGAGATGCTCGTATTACTAAAATTTATGAAGGGACTAACGAAATTAATAGAATGTTGGCTCTGGCAGAATTTTACAAACGCGCTTTCCAAACAAAAGAACTAAAATTGAATGATGCGGCTAAGTCTATTCCATTAAGCATTGCTCAAAATTTTAACCCTTTTAATACCGGATTTATGGCAGATGAAACGGAAATCGTTTCCAACTTAAAATCTGTATTTATGATTATCACCGGTGCGGCAGGACGTAAGTTGAAAACGAAATTGGTAGATGAGCAAGAAATTGTAATGAATTTAGCCGATATTATGGGCGTGGCATTTATGGCAGAATCTGCCATATTGAGAGTAAAGAAATTAAAACTCAATAAAGATACAGATAAAGAACAATTGAAAGTAAAAGTGAAAATGACACAATTGTATGTGTATGAAGCTTTAGAAATCGCTCGTAAAGCAGCAGAAAATGCTATCGACAGTTATGCTTCAGGCGTAGAAAAATTTACGATGAAACGAGTGGTAAATTCATTATTGAAAAGCTACGATATCAATCCTAAAGATACCCGCCGAGCTATTGCCGATGCGGTAATTGCTGCAAATCAGTATCCATTCTGATGAGTAATCTTTACGGTTGAGGCAGAGATAATCTTTGATATGCATTATCTTCTTGAAACTCAAATCCTTTACTTTAAAGCCCTGATAAATTGATTAGGGCTTTATTTTTTTAGCGGTTTCGATGTATTGTGCTGGAGTAATATTGCATCAAAACGCTCCAATTATCCCTCAACTACAATTCTATTATGTAAAATTATGTATAGTAAATCGGATTTATTCCGATTATTGTATTTTAATTTTACATAAAATTGTAAAAATATAGCTACATAATCGTTTTTTTTCCGATTTTTGTATTGTAAATTTACAATATGTCATTTTCAAGAAAGGTAAAGGAATATACAGCAGCGCCCATATCGCATCATATTGTAGCGGAAATGCTCCCCGAGTACAATCGCCCGAATGATAAGATTAGTGAGTTGGTTAGGGCAGGAGAACTGCTCTCTGTACGGAGAGGATTGTTTGTGCCTGGCCCTGAATCCGATTTGCCCGTTCCGAATACATTTTTGATAGCCAATCACCTAAGAGGGCCAAGTTATGTTTCTTTGGAGTCGGCCATGTATTATTGGGGTATGATACCGGAACGCGTGCATGAAATTAGCTCCGTTACCTTAAAAACTTCTAAGAAATACACTACCCCATTAGGTAGGTTTCGGTTTTTGCATTTGGCAGCCCCTTATTATTCTTTTGGAATAGAAAGCGTACAACTTGCACCGCAGCAAATGGCTTTAATCGCCTCACGGGAGAAAGCAATTTGCGATAAAATAATTCTTACGGCTGGAGTGCTGCTTAGAAGTATTCGCCAAACGCAAGATTTTTTATTGGACGATATGCGTATAGATGAAACGACATTACGTTCTTTACATGTTTCTACCATTCATTCGTGGATAACAGATGCGCCGAAGAAAAATAGTTTGGAAATGCTCGTTAAAACATTGGAACAATTATGATAAAAGAATGGATAGCGGAGTATAATCCAACAAACGAAGAAGAAACCTTATCAGCCTTGCGTGAAATTATGCAGGAAATAGCATTGGCAGGATTATCACGTACTGATTTTTTTGAGAAAGCAGCATTTTATGGTGGTACAGCACTTCGTATCTTTTATGGACTGGACAGGTTTTCTGAAGATTTGGATTTCTCTTTACTGGAAGTAAATCCGGGCTTTTCCTTAGAGCCTTATTTTACAACAATCATTACCGAGTTTGAAGCTGTAGGAATAAAAGTTAGTATCCGGGAGAAGGATAAACGTATTAAAACAGCCATTGAATCTGCTTTTTTGAAATCCGAAACGATATGGAAGGAATTGGTGTTGGAAGATATTGTGCAGCAAGCAGGTATCAACTCAAATAAATCAATTAAAATAAAAATTGAAGTGGATTGTGCGCCACCATTGGGTTTTAAAACCGAAGAAAAATTATTGCTTCGCCCTTTTTCTTTTTATGTAAAATGCTTTACGCGTTCTAATTTATTTGCCGGGAAAATGCACGCCTTGTTGTTTAGAAAATGGAAAAACAGAGTAAAGGGGCGCGACTGGTATGATTTGGAATGGTATATAAAAAAGGGCATTCCGTTGGATAGGAAACATTTCTTGCAGCGAGCAATAGATACGGGAGATTGGAATAAAAAAACGATAACAGAGAAACAGATTTTACAATTGCTAAAGGATAAAATCAATACTGTTTCATTAGAAAATGTAAAAGAAGATCTATTTCCTTTTATTAAAAATGATAAAACATTAGAAATTTGGAGTACGGACTATTTTATGGATTTGATAGAAAAAATGCGATTTGAATAGAGAATAAATGGAGTGGAAAGTTTTAATGATTTTTAAGGTACAGTTGTTCCATTAATTTATCCGGTAAATATACAGGAATCGGTGAGGTTTTAAAATCTTTTATATTTCTTGTGATGATACCGTCTATCTGTTTTACGCTACTGGCGGCTAATATTTGTATTGCATCTTCAAAATCTTTATGGGTGGAACTTAATCCATTTTTTATAATGTATCCATCAATCGGAATTACAGCTATAAAATCTAAAAGACTCAACAATATATTTCGTACTATTTTTTCTTCGGTATATTTCTTCAGCATATAATGTACAGTTGCAATAGCGTGCGATGAAGTATAAAGTTGTATTTTTTTATTTTCTGCAGAAGCAAAAATATACGTTGCAAATTTACTATGTGGTTTTCTGTCAGCCAGCAAATCAATAATTATATTAGTGTCAACAAAAAAATGTTTCATAAATGTTTTTTAAATATTCGTTATGTATGAATGTAATGCTGTCATCTCTTGAAAATGAATCTCATTATAGCCTAAATGGATTACCGTTTTCATAGTAATTTCATTTGTGTTTGCTGTTAAAATATTCAGAAAGAGCAATTTTTTCGTCAAAATTTTTAGGTACTTTAATGCTACCCACTAATTTAGTAAGTTTAGCAGATTTGATTGTATTGCTTTCACTGTCTTTAATTAAATTATCCAAATAAGATTCCACTATTTTAGAAAGACTTCTGTCTGTGTTTTTAGCATATATTTTTGCCTTTTCTATAATCTCTTTTTCAACGGTTAAGGTAAGTTTTGTTGTCATTACACGTGTGTTTTTTGTAAAGGTACGTATAAAATAATAAATTGTCAATTATTTTCATCGTACCACGATGAGTGTGTTTATTTGACAACTCAAAACATTCTAAAGCCTTTAAATCATTTCAAAAAGAGTCTTTAAACTCTTTTTTTAGTTAACTGAAAAATTAATTTCTGTTGCTGTACAATCGTATCTTTTAGGAATTTTATTTCTTGTTTTAATTGCTGAATTAATTCTGTATCTGTAATCAAGTTTTTTTGAGGAGCGGACACTTTATTTAGTATCAATTCATTGGTGTCTTCATTGTCTTGTAATTTCTCTAAGGGTAAATTTAGTACCCTTGCTATTTCTTTTAGCGTATAATAATTAGCTTCGCCTGTACGTTCAATATGCGACACCATGGAGCGTGTTTTATTAATTGCCAAAGCCAGTTCTTCCTGCGTCATTCCATTAAAAGCACGGATTTTTTTTATCTTTTTTCCAAGGTGTTCAGCACCAGACTTTTTCATTCCCAAAGTGAATGAATATTTTATTGACATATTGACAATAAAATTTGCATTTTGACAATTTTTATTTTAGATTTGAGAGCATTAATCATTTTTAAATAACTATTAAAATTAAAATCATGAAAAAAGTATTCTTATTATTTGGTATTTCAGTGCTTGTTTTTTCTAATTTATCTGCATTACCGCCAATTGGCAAAAAAGACAAAAAAGATGATGGACTTAAAGAAGAATCTATCATAGAACAAAATAATGATGCTTCAAAATCTAAAATATCAGTAGAACCGTATAAATCAATTGGCATTACATCTTTAGATAATTTAGGTAATAATTCTTACAGATTAGCACGGGCGACCGATTCGTTACAAAAAGAAGCTAATTTTTTGCAAATTACTCAGGTGGAGAAACAAGACCCTGCTTTAGGAACAGTTACAGATATTGTATGCAAAGATGGTTCTGGTAATATTATTTCTTGTCAAGGATTAAATAAAGAAGAAACAATGAGAAAATTTGAAAGCATTCTAAGTTCATTAGGAGAGATAACAAAATCAGTTGCACCATTGGTTGCAACAATTCCACAAATTCAATCAGAATTAACATCAATGCAGTCTAATCCAATGAAAGCTGTAAAAGCCGTAAAAGGTATTACAGGTTTAGTTGATATTGGTAAATCATTAGGCAGCACAGGTCAAAATTCTGCAGCTTTAATGACCAATATAAATACTTCTTTAAAAAATCTAAAAATGATTAAATCTCAATAGTTATGAAGTTTATTATAACATACATTTTAATTTTTAACGTTTATTTTTTATCCGTTGCTCAGAATGATGGGAAATTGATTGTTGGTGTCACTAAATTTAAATCTGAATCAAATCCACAAGCAGAAAAATATTCTAGTGCAATAACTGAAAGAGTATTAGATATTTTAAAAAACTCGAATAGATTTACTGTTATTGATTTAACGAGCGAAGACGCACGAAAAGAAGTTTTAGAAAGAGGTAAGGAGAACTATAGGGCAGATAATTGGATAGATGCTAATAAAGCTATTAATGCAGAATATACGGTTGCTGCGGATATTTCTACTTTAAAATTCATTCACTTTAACGGACAACCAAGTGGCTATAAAGTTTCAATAGGTTTTGTTTTAAAATTAATCCAAACAGAAACTGGTAAAATAATTAGTACCAAACAATTTCAATCAGCAGAATCTAAAATGTCATTAACACCGGAAGGCTCATTATTAGAAGCTATGAATACAATAGAAGATGATTTGGAAAGTTATTTTGAACAAAATTTTCCTTTAAAAACTTTAGTTGTTAGAGTACAAGATACAAAAAATAACGAAGCCAAAACTGTTTTAATAGATGCTGGATCTCAATTAAAGTTAAAGAAAGGTTCAGAATTTCAGGTTTATACAATTGATAAATCTCTAGCAAAGCCATTAACTATTCCGATTGGTACGATTAAGTTTGAATCCGATGTTGATGAAAACTATAGTCTTTGTAAAGTAAGTAACGGCGGGGATAAAATTCAGGCTACTGTTGGAACATCTGTAAAAGTATATTGTAAACTACTAAAGTAACATTAATGCGTTATCTTTCTCTTTTTATTTCAATTAGTATAATCCTGTTAAGTGTTTCTTGCTCTAATAAAAGAGCAATTATGACAGGAACAGTAAGTTATATTAATATGAAAAATGAAGTGCTTACTTTTAGATGTGAAGGAATTGGCTCAAATAAAGATGATGCAATTCGTGATGCTCAGATTAATGGTTTTAAAATTCTATTTTTTAGAGGTGTGCCGGGTTCTACCTATTCTGCACCAATGATTTCAGTAAATGAATCAAATGAATTAGAAAAGAATAAAACTTATTTTGATGAATTATTTAATCAAAAAAGATACTTGTCATTTGTTACTTCTTCCATTATTGCATCTGTCTATAATACTAAAGAAAAGAAAGTAAGTATAGAAATTAGTATTAACACAAGGTCGCTAAGGCAAGATTTAGTGAGTAATAAGGTGTTATCAGATTACGGCTTCTAATTAATTATAAAGAATGAAAAAAATATTGTTATCTTTTTTAAGTATGCTGTCTAGCTTATCGCTAATTGCACAAACAGTGGCGACTGATGTGTCTACAGTACAACCTACTGTGTTGGTTGTGCCATTCACTTCAACTGGTGAAAGCGCATTGTCGCTATATGAACAAAAATTTGAATATCGTACAATCGTAAATGAAATATCAAACGCTATAAACAAGAGAGGTTTTTCACCACAAGACTTACAAGAAGTAATTGCAAAGATAAAAGAGAATAGTGCCATCAAGAAATTAGATGATGTTGAGACGAATCCTATTCAAGAAATCTTAGATAATACTTCTGCTGACATTGTTGTAAAAGCAGAAATAAATGTTAATAATGAGAATAATTCAGTTGGAATTTTAATGAAAGCAATTGATAAAGCGACAGGAAAAGTATTATTTACCTCGCCATTATTATCCTCACCTTCGTTTAAAACAACCGATTATGCATACATAGTTCAACGTTTACTAAATCAAGATGATGCTATTGGCACCTTTTTAACCGGTCTTTCTGGTGAATTACAAAAAGTGGTATTGAATGGCAGAAGCATACAAATTAGTATAGTGCAAAATGCAAATTCAACCTATAATTTAGAAGATGAAAATACTAACGGTGATTACTTGTCTGATCTTTTTATAGACTGGGTGAAAAAGAATGCATATAAGAACTACTATAAGATTAAAACTCAAACGGCTAAAGAATTGTACTTTGATGAAGTTAGGATTCCTATTAAAGATGAAACAGGCAACAATTATGACATAAATACTTTTGCTAGAGAAGTAAGAAAAGCTGTGGCTACAATTTGCTCTCAAAAAGACGGAGTGAAACCCAAAGTCGAAACGCCTAAAGTTGCAAATGGTATTATCCGAATAATTCTTCCTTAAAATAATTTATAATGAAAAATATAGTTTTAATATTTATATTAATTTGCTATTCACTGATGGTAGGTGCTCAATCAAGTATTCCTGTAAATAGCTTAAATATAGCAGTATTTGTTCCACAGTCAAAATTGTTAGATGAATCAAATAATGAAAAATTGAAATCTAAAATGATTCAGTTTTTAACTAAAAGTGGATTTGGAGCAGACGACCAGACTTCTGCAAGTTTTATGATTTATCCTAAAATGGATATTGAAAATGATGTTCAATTAGATGCAGGTTCAGAACCGCAAAAAATGATTACAGCTGAAATAACTTTTGTTATTAAACAAATACCAGAAAATAAAGTATTTGGGACTGCGACTATAAAAGTAAAAGGTGTTGGAAAATATAATAACGAAGCAATTAGGAATTGTCTTACTTCTATTAATTCTTCTTCTCCAGCCTTAGTTGATTTTGTAAAAAACACGAGAGGAAAAATAATACAGCACTATATAGATAATTGCGATATTATACTTACTACAGCACAAACTGAATTTGATAAAAAGAATATTGAAAAAGCAATCTATATTTTAAATGCTGTTCCCAGTGATGCAAAAGATTGTTATTTAAAAGTCCAAGAAAAAATAAAAATATTTTATCAGGCTTTATTAGATAATGAGTGTCAACAAATGATGATAAAGTCAACTGCTGCATCAGCAGATAAAGATTATTCAAATGCATTTTATATTTTAGGAAATATTGCACCAAATTCAAAATGTTACAATGACGCTAAACTTGCTATTTCTAAAATTGAGGACAAGATTTCGAAAGCAGAAGTTGAAGAATACAAACGAATTCAGGAAGAAAATAAATTGCAAACCCAAAAAGAGATGGCATATTTAAGTGCTGCTAAAGAAGTCGCAAAGGAATATTTTAAAAGTCAAAAAAGAGATTATAATTTTTTTATTATAAGATAGTTTTTTTACGTAAAAACACAATTCTACCCCTTCCTTTCATCTGTTTCACGTAATCAAAAATGGTTTTGTTACTTTTTCTATTACTCTGATACATGCTTTGAGTTGTTTGGTCGATAGTCTTTCTATTAATTTTCCCCTAAGCAAATACCATTTTTAAAGCTATTTACCGCTACTCTTTTCTTAAGTGCTTAGAAAATACAGTATTTTTTCGACTATTGTTTTCAGTAGCATATTTTCATGATTTTTTTCATTATTGCGACTTTCAATAATTTCTACCGTGCAAATTTAAAATTTTATTTTAAATTTGCACGGTAATGTTTACAAGACAAATAGAAAAAGAAGTAGCAAAGCTCATCAAAGCGTTTCCATCGGTAGCTTTGTTAGGACCAAGACAAGTAGGTAAAACTACACTTGCTAAAAATATAATGCACAAGTTTAAAAATACGGTTTATTTAGATTTAGAAGATCGTGATGATTTTAATGCCATACAAAATCCAAAATTTTTTTTTGAAAATTATCGCAATGCGCTAGTAGTTATTGATGAAGTGCAAAGAATGCCGGAATTATTTCCAGCACTCAGAGCCGAGATAGATGCCAACAGAAAAGCCGGCAGGTTTTTATTATTAGGATCGGCAAGCCCTGATTTGCTGCAAAAAAGCTCCGAAACATTGGCTGGGAGAATTGTATTTAAAGAACTTTCGCCATTACTTTTTGAAGAAGTATATCCAACAATAACCTATGACAAGCATTGGCTTCGGGGAGGCTATCCAGAAGCATTAAAACAAAAAAATGCTTCTTTATGGAATACTTGGCACGCTTCTTTTTTACGAACTTATATCGAAAAAGATTTGCCGATGCTCGGTTTGTCATCGCCAGCGCTTACCATTACCCGCTTGCTGCAAATGCTTGCTTATAATCAAGGTCAAGTCCTTAATAAAAGCGAATATGCTTCTGCCTTAGGTATTTCAGTGCCTACCGTCAGTAATATTTTAGATTATCTTTCTTACGCTTATCTAATTCGATTTTTGCCACCGTATTTTACGAATGCGAAAAAACGAGTGCTAAAATCGCCGAAAGTATATATTCGCGATAGTGGTATGTTGCACCATTTGTTAAGTGTAAATCAATTGAAAAATTTATTGGCAAATCCTAAAGCAGGTTTTTCATGGGAAGCTTATGTAATCGAACAAATCATTCATCATTATGGCGATGAAAAAAGTTTTTATTACTATAGAACACAAGGTGGCACAGAAGCAGATTTGGTAATTGCACATTATAATAAGCCAACACATATTGTAGAAGTAAAAATGAACAATAGTCCAGCTATTACTAAGAGTTTACATAATAGTATGCAAGATTTAGGTATTAAAAATGCAAGCATTGTAATACCCGGGAATAACATTTTTTACTTGCTTGAAAAAGGGATAAAAGTATGTTCATTAGATATGTTCTTATTTAAAAGCTAACCGTGCAATTTTAAAATTAAATTTTAAAATTGCACGGTAACTATTCTATAGGCAACTAAAATATTTTCCCTATTTCTCCAACTCTTTTCCGAAATCATCAATTGCCAGCGTTACTTGCTCTATCACTTCTGTAAATGCTTTGAGTTGCTTGGGGTTTAGCTTTTCCGTAATTTTTTTCTCCAAATCAAACACTGTTTTTAGCGCTATTTTTCGCAGTTTTTTTCCTTCCGGTGTTAAAAATACCAATACTTTCCGTTGGTCACTTTCCGCCGGTCTTCGCAATATAGCCCCATTTTCTTCTAAGCTGTTTAGGGTGCGCGATAAACTGTTCGGTTCCATACCTATGCGTGGCGCAATTTTTGTCACCGGTACGCCTTCTTCTTCATACATTGCCATCAATACAAATGCCATTGAAATAGTGCCATTATACAAATGTGCCTTATCGTTGAAGGCTTTTGCAATATTTAGCCAGCTTGTACGCAAGTGATACAGCACCATTTGATTGGCGGTTTGTTCAAATAAATCCATACGCTAAAAGTAAAAAATAAACTTCCATTTAGTATCTTGCATACGTAAAAAAATGAATGCAAGCATTGAAAATTATTTAAAAGTTTACAATACAGCCGAAGCTTTAAGTTGGTTTACTGCTTTATTGTTTTTACCATTTAATCCAATGGTTTCCTTTTATCTGATAATTGCTGCGCAAACTTTAGCACTGTCGGAAGTATTTTATGCTTGGAAAAAATGGAGTAATTCCACTCCGTTCTATTGCTTTATTCAATCTACTGCTCGTTTGTTAATCCTATTTTTTAGCTACCTTTTGCTATTTATTTCCATTTTTAAACCCATACAATGGCTAATGCCTACGGTGTTGGTAATGCTAACGGTATGGTGCATTGCAGAAACCACCCGTTATGTATTTTATATCTCCCAATTATTTAAGTATAAAAATACGATAATTACGTGGCTACGTTATACTTTGTTTATCATTTGCTATCCGGTAGGGGTAGTATGCGAATTTTTTATTTTATTTACTGTGTTTAGATATAATGATGTGTTAGGTGTGAAAATAGCTATAATAGCATTAGGAGTAATTTATTTAATTTATTTCCCAAAGTTATTTATGCATTTATTAAATCAGAGAAAACATAAACTATTTTAAAAAACATAATTTTTTAGTCATGAATGATTACTTACAAAATGCCACAGTGCGCAATTTATTAAAAACCTTAAACATTCCGGTGCCTGTACCACCAATTTTGAAAAGAAATTTAAACGCTTTTTCTGAAGCAGAATTACAAGCTAAAAAAGTAGCAGTAGCCGGAAGTGAGAGCGATTTTTTACACCAAATACAACATACCTTGCATGGTAAAACAGCTGCGGCAACAATTTATGATGCAGCCATTGACGGATTAGTGGTTAGCTGTGTGGGTATTAAAGACATCGATGGGTTAGAAGATTTATATACATCTGTAAAAAATACGGTTACCAAAATTGCCGCAAACGGCAGAATCGTAATCGTATCTAAGATAGATAACAGCAGTGTACTATCCTTTACGGTACAGCGCTCTATAGATGCATTTACGCGGGCATTATCTAAAGAAATTGGAGGAAAAAAAGGGGTCACCGTAAATCAATTAAAAATTACTGCGGATGCCGTAACTGTTGAAAATGTTGTAAATGCTGCTACTTTCTTTTTAAGCGATAAATCTTCTTTTATTACAGGGCAAGTGGTGGAAATGAATAACAATTCAGGGGTTTCATTCTCATCCCCGGAGCAATTACTAAAAGGAAAAGTGGCTATTGTAACGGGAGGAGCAAGAGGAATTGGAGCTGCTGCTGCAAGAACGCTCCACCGCGAAGGAGCTAAAGTAATTATCGTTGACGTTCCCTCTTCTAAAGAAGATGCTGAACAATTAGCAGCTGAAATAGATGGTGATGTGCTTTTAGAAGATATTACAAATGAAAAAGCAACATCCGATATTCAAAAATATGTAATTGACAACTATAAAGGATTAGATATTTTAGTGAATAATGCCGGAATTACCCGCGATAAAACGATTGCAAAAATGAGCATCGATCAATGGCGTGCTGTATTAAATGTAAACCTTAAAGCCGTAGTACAGCTTACAGAAACCTTTATTCAAAAGGGATTTAATGAAAATGCTAAAGTGGTAAGTTTGTCTTCTATTTCAGGTATTGCAGGCAATGTTGGACAAACCAATTATTCTTTGACAAAATCCGGTGTTATCGGCTTTACACAAGCTGTAGCAGCCTCCGATAAAAAAATATTTGCCAATGCAGTTGCCCCCGGATTTATCGAAACTAAAATGACAGAAAATTTACCCTTCTTTATTAAAGAAGGTGGCAGAAGATTATCTACTTTAAAACAAGGAGGTATTCCGGAAGATATTGCGGAATTAATCGGGTTTTTAGCCTCGCCATTGTCAAACGGAATAAACGGACAGTGCATTCGTGCATGTGGTGGAAGCATGATTGGTGCTTAAAATCACCAAAAACAGTTATTTTTTAAGATAGTTTCTTATTTAAGTAAGAATTTCGTAATATTGCGTCAAATTAACAATTTATAACACATCATTCTCTTTTTAAAGGAGGACAAGATGAGATTATAGACAGCAAAAGCAAAGAAATTAAAATATAAATTATGAAGAAAATTTTCATTACAGGATTATTAGCGCTTACTACTCTTAGTATCTTTGCACAACAAGAAACAACCGGCTCAACAGAGAAAGAACCGCTTCATTTGAAGATTAGAAAGAATGTATTACGCCCATTAGGAAAAGATTGGTACATCTCTTTAAGCGCAGGTTATGGTATGCCTTTTATGTCCACAAATAAACGGTCTCCATTAAAACAAATCGGTGATAAAGATTGGTTTCAGCACGGAAAAGAATTGAGCGTGAAACCATTAATCGGGACAAACGGTGGTGGATTTGCGTTTAACTTTGGCTGGGGACACATGTTTAATAAAAATATCGGTATAGATGTACTACATACTATTGCTTGGCACCCTGAAAAATTAGATGCTCGTATTGATTTAGATACCTATTATGCCAGCCAAAAAACAGGAACGTTTGGGGTGTATATTTCACCACATCTTATTACCCGTTGGGATAATGGAAAACGTTTCGGTATTACCGGAAAAGCCGGTTTAGTATTGCCTATATTCGGTAAAACATCTACCCGTGCGTATATTTTAGATAAGCAAGGCAGAATAATTGAAACCTTGGCAGGATTACTAATTCTTCCATTAAACCTTCCGGGATTATTAGGCTTAGAAATTGAAATCATCGGTAGAGCGCATACAGAATATAAACCTACGGTAGGGGTAAGTGCCTCTATTGGGTTTGATGTAAAAATAAGCCCGAAAGTAACTTTCTACTCTGAAGTACGTGTTCAAGCATATACTATCACCTTGAGAGAAACTATTTTTGATGAGTTCAAACAAACATCAAAAGTAAATTTGTTAGGGATAAAAATTCCTGCACCTGAAGGATTATTAGCCATTCCATCCAATGTGGCTAACGTAAGTGAAGCTCCGGAATTTTTAAAACACTATGTGTATCGTAAAGAAATAAACGAACAATCTAATACCGCAAGATATGGCACAAGAAGTTTATTTGCAGAAGATGGTTTAGGAGGAATAGTAAGATCTTTAACGGGACAAGCAGGGCTGCCTACAATTGATAAAAATAAACCGATGGACGAGCCGGGACAAAAATTTAACGCTTCTACTTTGTACTTTAACGCAGGATTGAGAATTGACTTTGATTTAATCAAAAAACGCGAATCTCGTTTAGAGGCAAAAACAGTGAGCTACACTTCAAAGAAAAGTAACAAACCTGCTAAAGCAGCAGGGACGTCAAAACCCAAAAAATCAAAAGGGTCTAAAACAATGTTAGACGATCCGGATAGCAAAATGGAAGTAAAATAATATCTATCAATACCCGTACTATGAAGAAACTAATCCTTATTATCTCTGCCGTTATTATTGCAACGACAGCTTTTGCACAGAAAAAGTCTAAAAAAGCTTCCACCGTAGCTGCAACATCACCTGTTGAAAGCAAATTGAAAATAAGAAGCAATGTTACACGCCCGGAGGGCAAAGGGTGGTTTATTTATGGTACAGCCGGGTATGGAATTCCTTTTTTAAGCACTAATAAATTTTCTCCGTTCAAAGAAATTGGAAATAAAGATTGGTTTCAAGAACCGGGTGTTTTAAAAGTAAAACCCGTTTATGGTACTTTAGGCGGTGGCTGGCAAGCAAGTGTGGGTTGGGGACACATGTTTAATAAATATATAGGGATAGATATTTTACATACATTATCCTTTCATCCCGAGCAATTAGATGCACGCATAAATACAACTGTTGATTTAGGTGGTGGGAAAATGGCTTCCTATTTTGCAGAGCAGCATACCAAAATTATGCCCGCAATATATATAAACCCGCATTTGGTAATGCATTGGGATAATGGCAAACGTTTTGGAATTACGGGAAAAGCAGGCTTATGCATGCCGTTGGGCGGCACTCCCGTTACTAGAGCAAAAATAATAGATCATTCAGGAAGACTATTAGAAACGTTGGCAGGCTTGCCCGTAATACCTCTTACGGTATTGACAGATTTTTCTTCGGAATATAATGCAACTGCAAAATCAAAATTAAGACCGACTATTGGCGTTAGTGCATCTATCGGCTTTGACATAAGATTATTTAAAAACGTATGGGCATTTGCGGAAATGCGTGTACAAGCATTCACAATAGCTCCTAAAGAAACCGACTTCACGGAGTTTTCATTAACTACAACTTCTCCGTTTTTGCCGGTGATTTCTATGTTAACGCCGCTGCCATTAAACGTAGCTAATGCCGCTGAAGCACCGGTATATTTAAAGAAATTTATTTATGTAAAAGAAATTACGGAAAACTCAAATACCATGCGCTATTCTTCCGGTTTATCCTTGAAAGAAATTGACATGAATAAACCAATGGAAGAGCCTATGGTGAAATACAATGCTTCTACTTTGTATTTTAACGCAGGAGTGAGAATGAATTTTTTAGACCATTGGGATAAAAAACGAGGATCAAAAGTAATGCCGAAGCGCGAAGCAAAAGCAGCTAAAAAACACCGATAATAGTTTCCTTTCTATACAAAGCGCAAATGAAAGAGTTGCGTGATGTCGAATAATTTATTGAAAAATATTCCGTATCGGGTGATAATATTTTTGTTGGATAATGGTCCTTCTTCAAAGAACTTTATGGCTTCAATCAATTGTATGTGTTTGCTCCATTTTGTTACATCTTTTGGGTTTAATACTGCCCATTCCAGATGTGCTTCTTTCATGCCGGCACTTTTTATACGTACATCTACAAAGAATTTTCCAAATTCTGAAATTACATCAAACATTATTTCTGCTCCTTGAAGTCTCGGAGCAATCGTAGTTAAGAACGCTTTTACATCTTCTTTTTTAAAATACGGCAAAACTCCCGGGATAATAATAAATAAGCCGTCTTTGATATCGCCGATATCCTCTATCCATGTATAATCTAATAGCGATTTTGCTATATATTTCACTCGCTTATTGGGCGTGGGCAATAGTTGGGTGCGCAATGCAATGGAGTCGGGTAAATCCAATCCATACCATTGTGCTGTACCATTGTCGCAGCGGTAGTAAGTAGTATCTAACCCAATTCCGATTTCTAAAATTTTTCCCTTAGGATGCTTTTTCAGAAATTTCTTTATCTCTTTATCCATCCGGTAAGCCCGATAACACAAACCATGCACACCTATTTCTGTGATATTTTTTAATAATTTTTTTCGGTTTACGTCCAATCGATTAAATAACTCTACGGCTTTGGTATCATTGAGTAATGGCCTTTCATATTCCGTTTCCTTAGCTCTTGAAATTAAAGGCAATAAGAGTGTTTCTTGTACTCTGCCCAATTTTACTTTTATTTTTTCTGCTGTCATTTGGTTTTATCATTAATTTGGATGATAAATATGTTCTTTTTCTTTTAAAATCTCGTCGTAATCCATGCTCATTTTTTTACATTTTTTTTGAGCAAATAAATCCATTTGGTCGTCAAAATGTTTACTGCCTTCTACATTGCTGGTGCCATACGGTGAAATACTTTCTATTATCGGACCATCTTTGGTAAACTGTACTAATTCTATATACGTTTCACCGGCTTCGGCTTTATATAAACCGTTTTTGTGTTTTTTAATCCACATGGTAGCATTTACGTCAGGCACTCCACCTATTGGAATTTCCTTTTTGCCCCGCACCAAGTGTTGTAAATCGCCTAAAGGTATTTCTAATTTTCCGAAATGTTTCAATAAATGTTGTTGGGCATCTTCTACACATTTTACTAAAAACCATTCTTTAATTTTTACCCTTGCCGCAGGGAAATTTCCTTCTTCTACCAATTTCGCAATTACATAATGGGTAATAAGTGCTACCATCGCCGCTTGCTTATTATTTACATCGGCATTCCGATTCCATTTTTTCAATACTTTTATTCCTTCTTTAATTTGTGGATATTTAATCGTGTCTAAATGTAATACATCTTCAATGTTTTCCATTGCATAATTATAAGCGGGTTTCATAAAAGTTTGATCGTATTTTATGGCTTTAAATTCATCGTAAGAAATTTTATTGCTCTGTCCAAATAAATAACCGGTACGCAAAGCTCTGTTATCATTGTAAGCAAAATAGAAATTCTTTAAAGGATGTGTATTTCTATCAATATTGTCTTCTTTTGAGGTACAATTAAATGGCGTGTTGTTGTTGTTAAATACATAGCCGCATTTAGGATTTATCACTTTTGCCAAACTGTCATAAGGGTAATAATCATTAGCTTTCCAAAGTGTTGCAGAGGTATTGCCGGGCACTACATGCCACCAATCGAATTGCTTGTTTTTTTTTGGAAATTGACCATTGTCGATGTACATAATGTTATTGTCCTTATCCGCATAAATAATGTTTAAACCGGGCAATGCCATTTCTTTAAGTGCATTCTGAAACGTTGTGAAATTTGTAGCCTTATTCATGTGATACCATTGCTCTGCCCCTCGAATATCGAACGCTGACTGGAAACGCAAAGCATAGAATGTTCCGTTTTTTTCTAAAACAGGGCCATATACACTTTCGTAGTAACTTTTGGTAACGGGAATTTTTATAATCCAAAATAATTTCACCCACATCCTGATTTTATGTTGTTTTAACTTCAGCCATTTGCCATCAAATTGATACGTCAGTTTTTGTGTTGGATGCATAGTGAGTTTATATATATCATCATGGTCGGCAAAACTGATGGTATGCGCCCAACCTAAATTTTTGTTTGCTCCATGGAAAATAGTAACTCCTCCGGGAAATGTAGCCCCTAAAATATTCCACCCTTCATCGGAGTGCAAATGCGCTTCGTACCAAGAGTATGGCCCTTCTAATGGTTGATGAGAATTGATGCCCAAATAGGTATTTCCGTCTTTAGTTTTATTACCGTTTACAGCAAATCCGTTGCTGCCGTGTGGGGTGCTGATAGAAGGATGTTCAATAGTTCCGTCAGTGATTTTCATTATTGCAAATGGAACATTCGTCATCAATGCTAAACCAACGGTATAGCCTACAATAACATCTTTTTCTGTCACCGGAAATGCGTCTTTAATCCATACTTTATCGGGATGTAGCTGTGCATATTTATTTACGGCGCTTACATAAGCACTCAACAGGGTTTTGAATTTTGGGGAGAAACTCTGGTCGTATAGTTTATTTACAGTTGCTCTGGCTCCTAATACAGCACATAAAAAATCCATAATGGCACCGTCTTTTCCTTTCACTTCTGCTAATCGGCAACGAGAGGTCAGGAAATTTTCTTGCATCGATTTAAAATCATCTTCAGCGGTAGCCCATGCTAATCCATAAGCCACTTCTTCGTCCGTTTTACCGTATATGTGTGGCACTCCCCATTTATCTCGGATAATTTGTATGTTTTTTGTATTGATGTTTATAGCATGCGTAAATATGCTGCAAAAACATAAAAAGGCTGAAAATAATAATCTTTGCATAGCTATTTTGAGTAAGTTAAGATAAGCATAATTCAATTGTGATTAACCAAAAAAGTGTTTGCAGATAGATAATATCTCAAAATGATAAATTTTACATAAGTTATTCCATTTTTTGATAATACTACTGTTTAATACTTTTTAGTAGTTAATTGGTTTTTTGTATTCTTTTCCTTGTTTTTTATTAAAATAACACACTTGGTAATTATATATGGTTAGTGGTATTTTTATTGACTGACATCAAGAATTTTGCGCTATTTTGCCACTTATAAATCCATTTCAGCCAATTATTGCGTTTTTTGCCCCATTTACCAAATATGGGAATTTTGCTTAATAAGATATGCTAATATTGTATCAACAAACAGATTTGTTTACGTTTTCTCTCTCTCTTAAATCTGTTGTTTACGGCTTTTAATAAGACCCTAAAGTATTTAGAAACCTCCCTACAAATTAAGTTTCACTTCTATTTATAGAAGGAAACTTATTCGATAAAATAAATGTTGAACCATATATAAGATAACTAAGTACGAATATGAGAACGAATAAATACATATTATTAAAGAACCAAAACCAAACAACTATGCCAACTGTTTACAACGCTATTTCTGTTAAAATCATAGTGCTGATTTTAGCCTTATTCTATATAGTTCCATCGTTTGCAAATGACTTAGACGTTATTGCTAAATCTAAATCAATTGTAAAAAGTATTTGGAAATACGAGCAAAATACGACAAAGTTCTCACCGGAGGATGGAATTTTAAAGAAAATATACTATCTATCTTTAAGTTCTGATGGAACATATCACCAATTTGTTCAAGTAGTGCCACTTACCCCTCAAGATTATTTTAGAGTAAGAAACTATTCCGTAGATGGAAAATGGTCTGAAAAAGACGGGAAATTAATTCTTAATGAATACGGTAAAGAAAATGCTATCGACTATTCATTCTTGTTTTCAAACTTTGAAAATATTGATAATCAGATAGTAGAAGTAAAAAAATAAAAACCAAAAACCATTACTATGTAATTCATGTTAAAGCCGCCTTAGGGCGGCTTTCTATTTTTAAATTATTAATTCTAACTAAAATAGAAATAGGTAGCGGAGGTATTTCGTAAATTTAGCATATTCCTAAGTGGTTTAAATTCTATTTTTTAGCATGCAACAAACTTTTGACACTACAATTTTAGCTCAGTTAGCTACAACAATTGATGGCGAACTTTATTATGATGAAAAAATACGTACGCTTTATTCTACAGACGCATCTGTTTATAAAGAATATCCTACGGCTGTTTGCTATCCTAAAAATGAAAAAGATTTAAAAACATTAATACAATTTGCACATACCCATAAAATTGCACTAATTCCACGTGCCGCCGGTACTTCGCTTGGTGGTCAGGTGGTCGGAAATGGAATTATTGTAGATGTTTCCAATTATTTTAATTCAATCCTTGAAATTAATAAAGAACAGCAATACTGTATAGTGCAACCAGCTGTAGTACGTGATGAACTAAACCGACAATTAAAAAACACCGGACTGTTTTTTGCACCCGAAACTTCCACTGCCAATCGTGCGATGATTGGAGGTATGGTTGGGAACAATTCTTGCGGTGCTAACTCTATCGTTTACGGTAGTACGCGCGACCATGTATTGGAAATTAAAGGCATATTGAGTGATGGCTCAGATGTAGTTTTTAATCCCATTTCTAAAAATGAATTTGACTCCAAAACACAACAAGAAAACCTGGAAGGAAATATTTATCGATTTTTACAGAAAGAACTTTCCAATCCCGATGTACAGCACGAAATAAAAAGTAAGTTCCCTCATGAAGATATACACCGTAGAAATACCGGATATGCCGTAGATGAGTTATTGAAGCAACTTCCATTTGCTGAAAATGGAAAGCCATTTAATTTATGCGAATTGATTTGCGGAAGCGAAGGTACATTGGTGTTTATTACGGCTATAAAATTGAATTTAGTACCATTACCGCCAAAAGAGAAAGTAGTTGTAGCCGTTCATTTTAAAACGTTGGAAGAAAGTTTACGCGCTACCGTAATTGCTATGCAGCACCAGCCTACAGCATGCGAGTTGATGGATAAAATAATTTTAGATTGCACTAAAGAAAATATAGAACATAGAAAAAACAGGTTTTTTGTAAAAGACGATCCCGAAGCTATTTTATGCGTAGAATTTCATGCGGAGACAAAAGAAGAAATTGAGCAAAAAGCAAAAGCGTTAAAAGCAGCATTTGAGCGAGAAAATATTGGTTATCATTTTCCATTTATTTACGGAAATGACATTAATAAAGTATGGAGTTTGCGCAAAGCAGGCTTAGGATTGCTGGCAAATATACCCGGCGATCCGAAAGCAGTAGCTGTAATTGAAGACACTGCCGTGCGCGTAGAAGATTTGCCTAATTACATTGCTGATTTTTCTGCGATGATGGAGGAACACAAACAAAAAAGCGTGTATTACGCACATGCCGGAGCAGGAGAGTTGCACTTGCGCCCTATTTTAGATTTAAAGAAAAAAGAAGATAGAATCTTATTTAGAACTATTGCCACCGAAACGGCGGAATTAGTAAAAAAATATAATGGCTCCATAAGCGGTGAACATGGCGATGGCCGTGTGCGTGGAGAATTTATTCCGATGATGATTGGAGAAGATAACTATCAATTGTTGCGCCGATTAAAATATACTTTCGATCCCGAAAATATTTTTAATCCCGGGAAAATTGTAGATACTCCACCAATGGACACTTCGTTGAGATATGAAGAAAATCAAGAAACACGACAATTTGATACACTTTATAATTTCGATAAAGATCAAGGAATATTGAGAGCTGCCGAGCGATGCAACGGTTGCGGAGAATGCCGAAAACTTCCGGGAAGTGGCGGTACGATGTGCCCATCTTATATGGCTACACGCAACGAGAAGGATACCACGCGCGCACGTGCCAATGTATTACGAGATTTTCTGACCAATTCGACTCAAGTAAATAAATTCAACCATAAAGAAATTTATGAAACAATGGAATTATGCTTGAGTTGTAAAGGATGTGCATCCGAGTGCCCGTCTAATGTAGATATTACCGTATTAAAGGCAGAATTTTTACATCAATATTATAAAGATAATGGAATTCCTTTGCGCACTAAAGCCATAGCAAACATTGGTAGATTGAGTAAATTGGCAATGCTTTTTCCGGCATTGAGTAATTTCGGATTATCCAATAAGGTTACTTCAAGAATATTGAAAAAGATGCTGAGCATTGCTCCCAATCGCTCAATGCCATTATACTATAAAGAAACACTATTAAGTTGGTATAAGAAGCATCAAAAAGAATTAGAAATAAAAACCGAGCAAAAAGGAAAAGTGTATTTCTTCTTTGATGAGTTTACCAATTATAACGATGTGGAAATTGGTATCAAAGCATTGAAGCTACTTGCAAAATTAGGGTACGAAATTGATTACGTAGAGCATGTGGATAGTGGTAGGGCACATATGTCTAAAGGATTATTGGAGCCGGCACAAAAATTAGCACGGGAGAACGTGAAAATATTTAGTACTTGGGTAAGTAAGGATATTCCATTAATCGGCATAGAGCCTTCTGCTATTCTATCTTTCAGAGATGAATACCCAAGATTAGTAGAAAAACAAGATGTGGAAAAAGCAAAAAAACTTGCACAAAATTGTTTAATCATCGATGAATTTATTTCCAAGGAAATAGAAAAAGGAAATATCACTTCAGCACAATTTACAAAGGCTCAAAAACATATTAAACTACAAGGCCACTGTCATCAGAAATCTTTGTCTTCTATAGAACACTCTATACGTTTAATGAGTTTGCCGGAAAATTATATGGTAGAGAATATTCCGAGCGGCTGCTGCGGAATGGCGGGTAGTTTTGGATATGAAAAAGAACACTTTGAAGTGTCCATGCAAGTAGGAGAGCTGGTGTTGTTTCCGGCAGTTCGCAAGAGTGAGAATGAAACTATCATTGCTGCACCGGGTACTAGCTGCCGACATCAAATAAAAGATGGAACACAACGCCATGCTTTACATCCGGTAGAAGTTTTATATGAAGCATTGCTACCATGAAAAACTAGAGCGATTACTGTATTTATTTGATGTTTGTTAATTAAATATTTTTCCCGATTCCAACAATTTTATTGAAGATTGGTTAGTTTTATACAGCGCATTAAAAACTAAACCCAAGAATTATGCAAAGTGTACAAAGTTTAACGGTAAAAACATTTATCCGATTAGTAAGAGATATGTTGTTGGTACATAAAACGGAATCCAATACAATTAGAGTAGCATTCGAACGAATTTCCAACATCACTAAATTTCCCAGATTTGTAAAAAAAGAAATTGTACAATATGCAGGCTTAGATGCAGCGTGGTTTATCCCCGATGGTTATCAAAAAAATAAAACGTTACTTTATTTACCCGGTGGTGGCTATGTCGTAGGTTCCTATCACACGCATCGCTCTTTGATTGCTCGAATAGCCCGCGCCAGTCGATATAAAGTGTTGGCCATAAATTATCGAAAAGCACCGGAGCATCCGTATCCTGCGGCAATAGAAGATGCGGTAGCCGTGTACCGACAAATGCTGGCAGATGGCTACGAGAATATAGTAATAATGGGAGATTCTGCTGGAGGCGGACTAACCTTGGCATTACTGCAAAAGATACGTGAGCTGCAGCTTACACCGGCAGTTGGCAGCGTACTTTTATCACCGTGGACAGATTTAACAGCAAGTGGCGATAGTATTAAAACTAAAAAAAACGCAGATCCATTAATTACGCCGTACTTGCTCGAAATATTTACCAAAAGATACGTTGCCAACGCAGATCCAACAAACCCTTTAATCTCTCCATTATTTGCCGACTTTTCCGGCTTTCCGCCCACTTTGATACAGGTGGGTACTAATGAGGTTTTATTGGATGATTCCACTCGATTGGCACAAAAAATGCACAAAGAAGGTGTGAAAGTTCAATTGGAAATTTATAACAACATGATGCATGTATGGCAATTTTTAGCAGGGATTGTACCCGAAGCAAATAAAGCAATAGACGAGATAGGTGGGTTTATCAGAGATTTACCGGTAGCTGCCACCGTTGAGCAGTATTGAAATTATGCATGATTGTTTATGCAATGCCGGAAAGCTCAATATTGTTGATATAGTCATCTAACGTGCAAAAATGTGTTTAAACACAAATGTGCGCAAGCAACATAAAATCCATTACAATGGAATTGCATACATAAAAATGAAACAGTCTATAATTTCTATAGATTATTTTCTTAAAATATTTGGAAGTTATCATTCCTTTTTATAAGTTTGTTTCAATGAAGTATTACACTATAAAAAACAACAAAATGTGTTGCTGTTGTCAAACAGAATAGGTAGGCTTTATCTTTATTAAAATGGATAATACTAAAATATAGAATTGAGCCTTCCTTATATCGGAAGGTTTTTTTATACATTAAATTCATCACCTAACTTAAATATAAATAATATGAGCAATCAAAAATTTGAAACCTTACAAGTACATGCCGGACAAGAGATAGATCCTACTACCGGATCGCGCGCAGTACCTATTTATCAAACAACCTCTTTTCAATTTAAAGATACCACTCATGCCGCAAATTTATTTGGCTTAAAAGAGTTTGGGAATATATACACCAGAATTATGAACCCGACAACGGATGTTTTTGAAAAGCGAATTGCTGCTTTGGAGGGTGGAGTTGCTGCATTAGCCACTTCTTCCGGTATGTCTGCACAGTTTTTAGCATTAAATAATATTTTAAATGCAGGAGAAAATTTTGTTACTACTTCATTCTTATATGGCGGTACACATAATCAATTTAGACATTCCTTTAAACGCTTAGGTGTAGAAGCTCGCTTCGCAGATGGTGACAATCCGGAGAGTTTTGAAAAATTAATCGACGATAAAACCAAAGCCATTTATTTAGAGTCTTTAGGAAACCCAAGAGGCAACGTGCCGGATTGGGAAAAATTTAAAGCCTTATCGGAAAAATATGATTTACCATTAATCGTAGATAATACATTTTGTGCTGCAGGGTATATGTTTCAGCCTTTAAAACATGGCGCGCACGTAGTAGTGGCTGCTGCTACAAAATGGATAGGCGGGCACGGTACAAGCATCGGTGGCGTAATTGTGGATGGTGGAAATTATAATTGGGGTAATGGAAAATTCCCACAATTTTCCGAGCCAAGCCCTGATTATCATGGATTGAATTTTTGGAATGTATTTGGTTCGCTCGGTCCATTCGGAAATATAGCATTTGCTATCCGCGCCAGAACCGTAGGCTTGAGAGACTGGGGAGCTGCTTCTTCGCCATTCAATTCATTTATGTTTACACAAGGATTAGAAACACTTTCCTTGCGAATAGATAGACATAATTCCAATGCGTTAGAATTAGCAAAATGGTTGCAACAACATCCTAAAGTGGAAAGCGTAACTTTTACCGGATTGCCGGAGTCACCTTATCACGCTTTAGCAAAAAAATATCTAAAAAACGGGTTTGGTTCTGTGTTTACTTTTGACGTAAAAGGTGGATATGATGCCGCCGTAAAAGTGATTAATGCATTGAAGTTAACTTCGCATTTAGCCAATGTGGGTGATGCTAAGACTTTAGCTATTCATCCTGCATCTACTACACATGAACAGTTGACGGATGCAGAACAAATTTCTGCCGGCGTTACCAAAGGTGGTATCCGTATATCAGTAGGTATCGAGCATATCGACGATATTAAAGCCGATTTTGACCAAGCATTAAATGCATAATCATAATACTTTAGCAACGTTGGGAAAGGATAAACCTTTTCCAACGTTATTTTAGTTTTTTAAATTTGTACTGAATAATATGTCTGCAAAAATACTTACCCATCACCATCCGGTTACATTAGAATGTGGTACTACTCTGCCAAAAGTAGATATTGCTTATTCTACTTTTGGAAAAATGAATGATAGCAAATCGAATGTGGTATGGATATGCCATGCATTTTCTGCAAATTCAGACCCTACAGAGTGGTGGCCGGGAATGGTAGGTAAAGGCTTGTTTCTGGATCCGGATAAGTATTTTATTGTATGTGCAAATATGCTCGGCTCGTGCTATGGTACTACCGGGCCATTATCAGAAAACCCTGAAACAGGAAATAAATATTACAAAGATTTTCCGGTGGTAACAGTACGCGATATGGTGCAAACATTGACCATATTGCGCAAACATTTAGGCATCGAGAAAATATTTTTTGCCTGCGGATTTTCAATGGGCGGTCAGCAATTATTGGAGTTTGTAATTCAAGAACCCGATGTGTTTGAAAATATTTTATTGGGGGCAACAAACATTCAACATTCCCCATGGGGTATTGCCTTTAATGAATCGCAACGTATGGCTATTGAGGCAGATAGTACTTTTGGTGAGCCGAAGGATGATGCCGGAATAAACGGAATGAAAGCTGCTCGAAGCATTGGTTTGATTTCTTATAGAAATTACAAAGCCTATAATCAAACACAAAAGGAACCGGATAATGATAAGTTAGAAGATTTTCGTGCTTGTTCTTACCAACGCTACCAAGGAGAAAAATTAGCCAAACGATTTAATGCGTATTCCTATCATATTCTTTCAAAGGCAATGGATAATCACAACATTACCCGAAAAAGAGGAGATGCCAAAGATGTTCTTTCCGCTATTAAATGCAATGTGTTGGTGTTGGGCATTACTTCGGATTATTTGTATCCATTAGAAGAGCAGCAGTTGCTCGCTTCATTGATACCGCATAGTATGTTTGTGGAAATAAATTCCGAATATGGACATGATGGATTTTTGATTGAAAATGAACAAATGTCCAAAATATTAAGTGCTTTTTTGAAAGTATAATTAGCAATTATTTAGCTGTTGTTTTAATAGCAGTTTCTCTGCAAAGTAATTATTCAAAATAATATCGATATTTTAGTATTGCTATGCTCTTAATGAAAAATGCTTCTGCGAAAGGGTATAGATATAGTGCTGATGCACAATTTATTAAGCCATAAAAATGGATGTGCTGTAAATTACTAATCGGTATTCGTTATCTTTACCGTATATTCTCATCAAATATGAAAAGAAGCCTCCGGATTTCACTATTAATTTTACTTACCACAATTCTATTTTTATTTGCCCCTAAGCCGGCTGGAAATCAATATTGCGGCACCTATTTTAGAATTAATAAGATGATGGGCTTTTTAATTAACTGCGATTCTCATCAATATATTTTATTGTCCATGCATCCTTCCAAGCTGCTTAGTAAAGATAGTGTTGCACGTCGTCAAAATCGTCCGTTATATATCGCCTTAACTTACGTCATTGGAAAGCCTATAGAATATGTATTGTTTGCAGTGTATAATGGTAATGAAAATGTACATCTAAAATTAGATAAACTATTAAATAGCACTAAACTATTAAAACGATTAGAGTTAAGCTCGTTTGAGAAACAAGATAAATATACTACTGCCGCAAATAATTCCACTTTAATTTTGCAGATGATTGCATTTTATGTTGCGTATTTGTTGCTGAATTTTTTAGTGCTCCTTTTGAGTGTTTACTTGTTTGAAGTTATGCTGGAACAGTTTCAAATCCAACAAAAGATAATTCATCTGCTGAGCATTGTGCTAATTGCCAATACAATTGTAAAGGACGCTATATACTCAGCTCACGAGCAAATGTTTTTATTTTTAACGCCTATTTCAATTGTGTATGTATTACATCATTACTTGTATAAAAAACAAAATAGAAAAATATATGGGCTTACTTTTTTATTCGGATTAGGTTGTTTAACGTATGGTAGTTTTGTTTTATACTTGCCTGCTTTGTGGTTGCTGTTATTTTATCAAGATAAGACAATTAAAACCATATATGCTAACCGAATGATTTATGTGATACATGCATTTCTGTTTTTATTGCCTACTATAGCTTGGATTGTTGCTTGTAAACAAATTTCAGGACAATATTATAATCATGAAGTAGTCAATTTCAGAGAACTAGTGTGGATGATAGATGCATTAAAAATCGGAGTAGTAGAATTTATAAAGACATTTATTTTTAATTTACTGCACTTCTTACTTATTTTTCTAAAAGCAGTATTCCCGTTTTTACTCGTTTATTTTATTTTGTGGAACATAAACAGGCCGTTTGAAAATTCAGGAAAATATGCAACGCTGTTTACGGTATTAATTAGCTGCTTTATAGTATTTAACGCATTTTTTGCACTTTTAGGATATTATGCCTATAGGTTAAGTTTCAGTAGTTCAGTACTTGTGTTAATTGGTATTGCTGCGCAATTTCAATTACTGCTTGAAAATAAACCTTTACGAACTAATTACTATTATAAACGACTATCAGCTGCCTTGATTCTTTGGTGTATTTTGGTATTTATTTTATAAGCACCAATTAAGTATTTAGTTGTGCTGTTTTTTATGTAATCTGTAAAAACCATAGCCGGTCAGTATGCTATACATTGCTGTAATAGGAAGTTTGAAACGGACAATCGGCAGCTCGCCATATATCAATAAAAAATACAAAATAGAACCACCGCATAAGCATAGCAATTCGTACTGCTTATCTCGAATAGAGAAATATATGCCTGCAAATCCATAGAAGTAACAGACCAGCATAAATAGAATAATGAATAATCCAAGTGCAACTTCTGTTGCCGATTTTGTAAATAAAAACTTTTTGACAAGCAGGAAAAATCCGGTAGTGTAGCGTTCCTCGTCGCTCCATTTATTAGGATTTTTAACATGCAGTTTGTCCAGCATATTTTGAGTACCTACGTTTAGCATTAATTTTATCATTCCCATAAAATGGAGTTTGAGATAAGTTGCCCGATGCTTGCTTAAATAATCATCTGCATATTTCCCATATACCGTTGTTGTTTCAAAAGATAAACTATGCCAAATATTTTTGCTGCTTAATGGAATGTCTTTTAGTTGTGGGTTTTCCAGCCTGATTTTTGTAAGAAAACTGTCGATGATTACACCATTATCTTTATGGGTAAGTACGTGTTCTGTAAGAGGAACATTATAGATTAATTTATTAAAGCCAACGATAGAGGAAATTGCAAAATGCCCATATTTTACTTGATTGCGCAGCAGCCATGGCAATGCGAACATAAACGGAATTGTGAGATAAACTACAGCATATTTTAGTTTGTCTTTCAATGTAGTTGACTTCCAAATTAAGCATAGCAAAACCATTGCAATCGGAAAAAATTGTACCACAGGTTTGTTTAATATATTAAGTCCGAGTACAACGGCACTGAAAATTATAGCGTTACTATTTTTATGGACTATGCCTTTTACAAAATAATAGATAGACAGAATAAACAAAAACGTAAAAAGAGAATCGGAGAAAAGCCAACTGGCAAAGGTGATTTGATGTGGATCAAAAGCAAGAATGCCGGCTGCAACTAAACCAACCGTTCGGTTGGTTAGTATTTTGGCGGTACGATAAATTAGAAAAATACTGATACTGCCAAGTATAATTTGAAAGAGCAACACAACGTATGGTTTTATACCAAAAATGCCGTAGAGTATTGCTATAAATGTGGGGTAAAGCGGCGTTCTGAAAACATTATCCGCAAAACTGTGGTATTTTAAAATTGAAATAGCCAAATAATGGTATTGCACAGCATCACCATTAAGCACCAAATCATGCTCTACTTGTGGATTCCAAGGTTGGTAAATAAAGAAAAATAGTAAACGCATGACCAATCCTAAAATTATAAGTATGCTCAGTGGTTTATCTCTTAATAATGTTTTCAAAGGCAGTAAATTCTATTGTATAAATCAAAAATAAGATAATAATCGCAATATGTATTTGGTATAGTGTTTTTTATTTTTAGTACTGCGTAAAATGTTATTTTTGTGTTTTTTTACCTATTTCGACGTATAATTGTAAGGTGTCAATGTTTAAAAATTTAGCTATAAGAATTACCAATAAGGTTTGGTGCAAATACAGTTTGCTGATTGTTTGCCTAACTTTCTTATTTCTTTTTTCGCCCAAGCCGAGAACTACTGCCGGCACGTATTGCGGAGAGTACATAAAAGTTTCGCAGCTGGGCTTTGTACTGTTTTGTGATTCGTATCAATATGTATTTCTTACTGCCAATCCTTCTTTGTTATTAGATAGTAATTTTGTTGCTGTGCGCCAAAATAGACCTCTATATATTTACGCCGCTCATGTCATTGGATTGCCAATTAAATTTATTACTTCAGCAGTTATACAGTCTTCCTTTTTTAAAAAATTAGGAGGCGAGAAATACCTTTACCAAGAAAGCATAAATCAGAAATTAGAATCGAGTCCATTTCTAAAAATGTACAAAATAGACCAAGCGAAACACCATAATTTAGTCGTTGAATTACTGCCGTTTTATATAGCTTTTATAATGATGAACTTCCTGGTTTTGTTGTCTTCTTTAGTATTGTTTGAAAAATTATTACTACGGCTTTCTATTGAAAAATATATCATCCATTTTCTGTCTTTATTTATAGCCTCAAGTGGAATCGTGAAGGCGTTTTTTTTCTCGGCACATGAACAAATGTTTGCCTTTTTTACGCCTATTAGCATTGCTTTTTTGGTTTATCTTTATTTAAACGATAAACTGTCGAATATACAATTACTGCTCATTACTTTAGGTATGGGAATATTGTGTTTGGCTTATGGTAGTTTTATTTTGTTTTATCCGTGTTTAAGCATTGCATTTCTTGTAAAACAAAAATCACTGAAAATTTCGATTAAAATGATTGCAATCTTAGTGCCCGGAGCTGTATTGTTTGCACTGCCAACATTGAGTTGGATGTATATTTGCCATTATTTTTCCGGACATTATTTTAATGGAGAAATTGAAACGTTTCGCGAAATTATCTGGATTAAAGATACATTGAGCAAAGGAGTATTGGATTTTCTTGCAACATGGACAAGCTTTTCTCTAAGCTATTTACACACCGTTTTAATTACATTAACGCCATTTGTTATCGGTATTTATATCTTGTATAAACAGAAAAATAAGCAGCAAGTAGCATTGAAAAATGAGCTATTTTATCATTTTTTACAGTGGATGTTTGTGTTGTTTTTTGTTTTTTTCTGGATGTTGGGGTATTATAATTTCAGATTAACGTACACCAGTGTCCCTATTTTATTATTGTGGATTGCATTGCTATTGCAAAATTTAATAGATAACAAAAAAGTGGAACCCTTAAAGTTGCAAAAACGGTTAACAGTACTATCTGTTATTTGGGTAGTTTGGAGTGTAATAAAATACGGCCCGTTTCCTTTTCAATAAATTTAGTGAATATCAGCTTTTAAGCTTAAATCCAAACTTTTCACGGAATGCGTTAGTGCGCCAACGGAAATAAAATCAACACCTGTTTCCGCATAAGAACGTATCGTTTCTAAGGTAATACCACCGCTGGCTTCGGTTTCGTATTTTTTATCAATCAGCAGTACGGCATTGCGCACGTTATCGGGTGAAAAATTATCCAACATAATACGATGCACACCACCACATTCCAACACTTCCTTTACATTATCCAAATTGCGGGTTTCTACTTCAATTCGTAAATCTAATTGTTTAGCTTGCAAGTAGGCATGCACTTTTTGTATAGCTTTGGTAATGCCACCACAAAAATCAATGTGGTTATCTTTGAGCATAATCATATCGTACAATCCAAATCTATGGTTGGCACCACCGCCAACGGTAACAGCATATTTTTCTAAAAATCGTAAATTTGGCGTTGTCTTTCTGGTGTCTATTACTTTGGTGGTTGTGCCTTCAATGGCTTTCACGTACTCGTGCGTTTTGGTGGCTATGCCACTCATGCGCTGCATACAATTTAACACCAAACGCTCGGCTGTAAGTATAGAAATAGCTGAGCCGTACACATGAAATGCTACATCGCCATATTTTATGGAAGCCCCTTCTTGTAAATGTGTTTCCATGCGTAAATCAGCATCCACCGCTTGGAAAATGGCTTCTGCCACACTTAACCCGCATAAAATACCATTGTCTTTTACCAAAAGGCGGGCTTTCCCTTGTGCATTTTTGTCAATAGAAGCTAATGAAGAATGATCACCTTCCCGAACATCTTCGCGCAATGCTGCGGAGATAAATTCCTGCAATTCTTGTTGCTGAATCATAAAGAAAATCTGTTTGTAGCAAAAGTAGAGCGATAAAATGCAAAAACCAAATTTGAGAGGTTACTCTTTCTCAAATCTGATTTCTTGGATAGTATTACCTCCTCCGGAATTTTTTATGTAAATATAAGTGCGGAAATTGCCCGAGTTCGTTTTTAAACTTCCAATGATATACTGCGCACCATCCGGAGAATTGCCCTTGTGTACTACAGAAAAACTTCGAGAAGCAAATTTATTTAAAAAGCCTTTTAAGATAATTTCTGCTTGCTCGCTGCTATAATTGTCTGCATTTTCGTTTATCGTAATATCTACTCGTCTGTCAAAGTTTTTTGATATTGCAGAAGCATTCCCCGACTCAATTGCAGATGGAATATTACTAATAACATCTTGTGCTGTTGTAGATGCAATAAAAAGTAAACAAAATATAAACAGCATTATTGACCTTAAAACCTTCATAAAATTGTATTTTCGTGTAATCTATTACACATATTGTGCCAAACAAACCGTAAAGATAGATTTTTTTTAATAAAAATTAACAAAGTGAAGACACAACAGAAGGCAATGTTAATAATTATGGATGGCTGGGGAATTAATCGAAATCCGGCTACCAGTGCCATAGAGGCCGCACATACGCCATTTACCGATAGTTTGTATTTGAACTACCCCAATACAGGGCTGCTTACCCACGGCGAATACGTAGGACTACCTGAAGAGCAAATGGGAAATTCGGAAGTAGGGCACATGAACTTAGGCGCAGGACGCGTCGTTTACCAAGATTTAATGCTCATCAACAGAAAAATACAGACCGGTGAGCTGGCAAATAACGAAGTACTTCTAAACGCTTTTGACTATGCTAAGGCAAATAATAAGAAAGTGCATTTTTTAGGCTTAGTTTCTGATGGGGGCATTCATTCTCATATTAATCACTTAAAAGCAATCATAAAAAGTGCCAAAGTCAATAACGTAACACAAAGTTTTGTACACGTAATTACCGACGGCAGAGATACAGACCCTAAAAGTGGCTATCGGTTTGTGGAGGATTTGGAAAATTATATCGCCAACACCCCTACGAAAATTGCTTCTGTGTGTGGCAGGTATTATGCTATGGACAGAGATAAACGCTGGGAACGCATAAAACTGGCATACGATTTATTGAAAAAGGGTAAAGGTGCTATTTGTAAAAATGCTTTAGATGCGATACAGCAATCTTATGATAACGGTATTACCGATGAATTTATACAACCTGCTATAGTAACGAATGATGCAGGGCAACCGCTTGCGGTGCTACAACCCGATGATGTAGTTATTTGTTTTAATTTTAGAACGGATAGATGCAGAGAAATTACAACGGTGCTTACACAAAAAGATATGCCTGATTTTGAAATGCAAACTATGCCTTTGCACTATGTAACTATGACAATCTACGATGCAACCTATACGAATATAAATACTGTCTTTGGTAAAGATAATATCGCCAATTCGCTGGGAGAAGTAATTGCTAAAAATGATTGTACACAATTGCGTATTGCAGAAACTGAAAAATATCCGCATGTTACATTTTTCTTTTCCGGTGGCAGAGAGGAAACCTATAAAGGAGAAGAGCGTATTATGATACCATCGCCCAAAGTAGCCACCTACGATTTACAACCGGAGATGAGCGCCTACCAAGTGCGCGATGCCGTAATAGAATATATTGAGGAAAAAACACCGGATTTTATTTGCCTGAATTTTGCAAATACGGATATGGTAGGGCATACCGGCGTATTTAGTGCAGCCGTAAAAGCCGCAGAAACGGTAGATGCTTGCGTGCAAGCCGTAGTTACAAAAGCCTTAGAAAATGATTACGCCATTTTTCTTACTGCCGACCATGGAAATGCCGATTACATCGTAAACCCGGATGGCACTCCTAATACTGCGCATACCAAAAATATAGTGCCATTGTTTTTTATTAGCAATTTTTTCAAAGGTAATTTGCAGCCAGGAAAATTGGCAGATATTGCTCCGTCGGTATTGAAAGTAATGAACTTGGAAATTCCTAAAGAAATGGACGGAACGCCTTTGTTTTAAAAATTACACATGAAATATATTTATATAATAATTATATTTATTACTGCTTGTCAAACAGCAACGGTACAGGATCATACTTCGACCGGTAAAGAGTATTTTGATTTAAAAGGATTGGTACAGCAAGATATCGATACGAATACCCAACGTCAATATTCAGAACTAAAAAGTATCCGCATCGATGGCAAGCAAGAAACCAAACAATTAGATACAGTAGATTGGAATAAAGAATTGAAAACAATTTTTGAAAGCGATATCAATAAACCGAATTGGGAGGGAAAATACCAAGTTCAAACTACTCCGGATAAAAAAGAATATCTATATACAACACAATCTCCTAAGCTGCCAATTCGCAGTATGAAAGTTCAGTATGCATCTGCTTCTGATGCTGTAGTTTTGGTAGAAATTGAGAAAAAAATAGGCTCTTTTTTATTTTCAAACCAACAATTTATTCAATATATTCCGCATCAATCTTTTAAAATTACAGCAAAGCAAAGTGCTGTTTTTATGCAAGATTTTAATTCGGAAATAGACGTAAAATTTTTACCTCATAAATAATATAATTAAAACTAAAATTTTCATGATACAACCAAGAATTTTCAAAGGCGCCAGAGATTTTTTACCGGAACAAATGTTGCACCGCGAGCGCATTCTTGCCATCATGCGACAAACGTTTAAAAAATATGGTTATGCGCCAATTGAAACTCCGGCGATAGAATATTTAGATATATTGACCGGTAAATATGGCGATGAAGCAGATAGATTAATCTATAAATTAAATTATAAAACAAGCACTAAAGATGAAGCAGCATTGCACTATGATTTAACAGTACCGTTTTCGAGAATGGTGGCAATGAATAACGATTTGCCGATTCCCTTTAAACGTTACCAAATGCAGCCGGTTTGGCGTGCTGACCGACCACAACCTCATCAAGGACGTTTTCGGGAATTTTACCAATGCGATGTAGATTGCGTAGGGTCAGAGTCAATGTTGATAGAAGCAGAATTGATAGCTATTACGTATGAAGTATTGTCGGCATTGCAAATTCCTAAGTTTTTAATAAAAGTAAATAACAGAAAAATACTGAATGGTATTACACAATATGTAGGCTTGAATACCTCATTTGTAGGAGAGGTATGTTCCTCCATAGATAAATTGGATAAAGTGGCTTGGAGCGAAGTGGAAAAAGAATTAACACAAAAAAACATTCCAAATACGTCCATTGATAAATTACAACTATTGCTCTCCAAAAAATTAACATTACAACAGCTAAAAGTGGAGTTAGAAAATGTTGAAATTGCGCAACAAGGAATAGCAGAAATAGAGGAGATTTTTACGTATTTATCCTTGTTAGGTGTAGCCAACGAATATTTTTCTTTTGATCTTTCTTTAGCTCGTGGTTTAGATTACTACACCGGACCAATTTTTGAAACCAAACTACCCGATTTTCCTCATATTGGCTCATTAAATGGAGGAGGCAGATACAATGGATTAATAGCTTCTTTTGGCGGAAAAGATTTGCCGGCAGTAGGCACTTCATTAGGCTTGGATAGAATTTTTACAGCTATGCAGCAATTGCATTTGCTGGAAGAAATAAAAACCTCTACCAAAGTTTTAGTAGGAAATTTTGGCGCATCAACATTAGAAGCCTCATTGCAGTTGGCAGCTACCTTGAGAGCGAATAACATCAATACGGAATTTTATCCGGAGCCCGCAAAAATGAAAAAGCAATTCTCTTACTGCGATAAGAAAAATATTCCATTTGTATGTATTATTGGTGAGGAAGAGCTAGCACAACAAGTGATTACTTTAAAAGATATGCAGAAAGGAGTGCAGCAGCAATTGTCCTTACAAGAATTAATTTCCTTTTTTAAAAATTAGTGAACAATCATTACTCATTTGGGGTTAAAGAACTGTCAAACAAAAATGAGTATTACATTCGCACGACATACAACTTGGTTTAAGTCCATTTTGGTAATTGCTGGTATCTATCATGTTCTCTGGGGTATTTCAGTGATTTTCTTTCCTTGTTTTTGGTTTGATTTATGTGCTTTATCACATCCCAATTATTTACAAATTTGGCAAGTAGTTGGGTTGTATGAGCTGATTTTTGGTGTCGGATTTCTTATTGTTTCTTCAAATCCCTTGCGCCACTGGCGAGTAGTATTCATGGCATTTTTCACTAAATTATGCATCATTATAGGGTTTGTTTATTATTACTTAAAAGGAGAAGAACCTGCCGTAATCTTTAATATGATATTATCCAATCATATTATTTGGCTGATACCGTTTGGGGTTATTTTATACAATGCTTATCGTCATCAATATTTATTAGATAATGAGATTATTCATTTGAATAATTTAAAGACCGAGGAATTGTTAGATTTTTATGAAACTAATCATCACGAGAGTTTAAAAGAATTGTCTTTTAAACAGCCGATAATGGTCGTTTTTTTACGTTATTTTGGTTGTACTTTTTGCAAAGAAACGCTATGGATTTTAGAAAAATTACGAAGCAAAATTGAAGCAAAAGGAACTAAAATTGTATTGGTACATTTACATACCGAAGCAGAGGCAGTAGATGAATTTAAAAAATACCATTTAGAAGATTTGGATAGGATTGCCGATCCGGAATCTATGCTATACAAAGGCTTTCATCTAAGACGGGGAACACTGTCTCAAGTTTTCGGATTTAAAGTATGGTGGCGTGGAATTTATCTTTGGTTGTCCAAAGGAGCATTTTTATCCTCTCCCGGTGATGTGGATGTTTTCCAAATGCCCGGTATTTTTTTAATTTATAAAGGTGAAATAGTTAAAGAATACAAGCATTTATCTGTTGCAGATATTCCGCCATATATGGATTTGGCTTCTTGCGAGCCGACAGACGAAACGTAATTTTTATTTTCCCTGAAACAATATTTTTGCAATTTTGTAGTTATAATTAGGTAAATTTAGCTTAGCATAATTTGTACATTTTATACTCAAAAACACATAGCTTATGAAAAACATTTTTCTATTTATTACTACATTCTGTTACTTGGCACTATTGTCTGCTATTGCCGGAAACATTGACGTTACGGTACATCTCAAAAATGGAGATGTGATAACGGGGAAATCTACTTTGGCGAAAGTAGCTGTTAATACACCTTATGGGGCATTGAGTATTCCGACGGCACAAATTTCTACTATTAAATTCGGGATTTTTTCCGATCATACTAAAGATGGTGCAGTGCTTCCTGATTTGTCAAAATTACAAACTTTAACAAATATTGCAGATGCTAAAACCGTTTACGAACGTTTGTTGGCTTATGGTTCACCTATTCTTTCTACCGTTATTACTTATACGCAAAATCCGTTTTATAAAATGTCGGATAGAGAAAATTATACTATAGAACAATTGATTGACGAATTATCTGCAAAAGCAAATCTCACTGCGGATAAAACCATCAACGATGCTGTTAGTTTTGATAATAACAATTATATAGAAGGTTCTGTTGCATTTACCGACATTCAAATGCAAACGGAATATGGTAGCCTAACTTTCAAACGCGAGAAAATAGAAAGTATGGATATTTCTCCTTCTGATGAAACAGCACTAAGTACAGATGGTAGTTATAAACTTAAAGCCAATTATCATATTTCGGGAAATACGGATAATAAAGGTTGGTTGAATACCGGAGTAAAAGTAAAGCCGGGCGATAAATTCAATATCACAGCTACCGGAAAAATTGTACTGAAAAGCCTTTCCGGCGGTGTGTTTAGTCCGGATGGATTTGTGAGTGGTACTAAGGATAATGCGTACACTGATGATATGTCACCAAAGTATGGTGCTGTCGTTTATCGCATCGGTCAATTTGGTGATGCGATTACTGCAGGCTCAAAATTTGAAGGTACTGCAAATACCGAAGGAACAATTTATGTGTCTATTTACGAAACCGTGTTTGATAAAACAAATACCGGTTTTTACACCATAAAAGTAACGAAGAAGTAAAAATATTATTTACTTACTGCTATGTATTAATTGCTCATAAAACCATAGTGCATGTTGGAAACTGTGTAAGCTTACGCGTTCGTCAATGCCATGAAAACCTATGGGATCGAACATGGGACTGAATTTGATAATATTGCTTGAAACCTTTGTGAAATAGCGGGAATCTGTTGCTCCAATAAGTAAAAATGGAGTACCTAAAATTTTGTCATAACTGCTTTTTGCAATGCTGTCCACTAAAATAAAAGCATTGCCGGTTGCGGAAGTAGTAGTAGTACCTTCGTTAATATTGTTGTCTCTAATCGTTATTTTTACCCTATCGTCATGGATGATTTCCTTTACAGCTTTTAAAATATCTTTGGAGAAATCTCCCGGTAGAAGCCTGAAATTTATGGTGGCAGTCGCCATTGTCGGAATTACGTTTTCTTTCAAGCCACTATTGATAATTGTAGGAACGGAGGTCGTTCTAATCATTGCATTTCCACTTCCTGATTTTTCATAATTCTTGCAAATTAGCTTTTTAAATAATACGGGATTTGCCATCGCCATGTTGTTAGGGAATTTCATTTCGGGGCCGATGTAATGCATGAAATCTTGTGTTGCAGCTGCAAATTTTGCTTCGAATGGATTTGCTCGCAATTGGCTTATTGCTTTAATTAGTATATCAATTGCTGTTTCCTTTTCCGGCATAGAAGAATGCCCGCCTTTTTTAGTGACTGTCAAATCAATAGACATATACCCTTTTTCTGCCGTACCAATTAAAGCTACCGGTTTTTTTAAGCCGGGTACTTTCTCCTGCGTAATAAATCCGCCTTCATCTAAAATAAGTTCGGCTTTTACATTTCTGGAAGCTAATAATTTTGCAATCTCTTTGGCTCCATTTTTTCCGCTTATTTCTTCATCGTGCCCAAATGAAAAATAAATAGTTCTTTGTGGTTGAAATCCTTGTTGCAATAATTTTTCCGCACTTTCTAATATAGAAATGAGGTTTATTTTATCGTCAGTAGTACCGCGTCCCCAAATATATCCGTCTTTTATTGTACCACCAAAAGGCTCGCAAGTCCACAAGTTGCGTGTTTTTTCTTCAATAGGTACTACATCTTGATGTGCCATTAAAATATAAGGCGCTAATGCGGGATTTTTACCTTTCCATTGATATAAATAGCTGTATCCATTAATTATTTCGCGATCTAAATGTTGATGTACTAATGGATATGTTTTTTCTAAAAATTGCCTGAATTGCATAAAAGGCAGTGAATCCCATTGTGTTGGATTGTCGTAGGAAACTGTTTTAATTTGTATCGCTTGCCGGAAGTGTTGCACCGCATTTTCTGTTAATTCCGGTGCCGGCACATACTTTATTTTTCGTTGTAAGTTGGGTGCTGTAATTGTTTTTATGCCAATGTACCCCAAAAGGATAATTACTCCTAAAATGAGGTATAAAATGATTTTTTTAAACATGCCTTTTTTTATTTTAAAAACCTTTAAGTAAAGCTTCTTTTATCTTTTTGTCTTTCGGCGGATTTCCTAAATAAATGCCAAATATGGTTTCAGAAAAAAGTTTCCCATTCTTATAAGTATATATTTTCTCTCCATTTTTATAAAGCTGCAATGCCTTGTCTTTTGTAGCGTAAATGTCTATAGTGTCTTTGTATTGCACGCCAGAGCTTTCAATTACATTTCTCAATTCTTCCACTAAATCTTTTTGTTTTTCATATAATGGGCCTAATCCGGTTTTCATGCCTTGTAAAATATTATCACTGACCGTTTTTGCCGTTGCTAAAGGGGTAATGATTTGCATGCGGAGGCTACGTTCTGTATTGCCCTCTATACCCTCTTTTTCATCATGTATTGGTTTTGCTGCATATAAAGAAACAATATACGTCTGAATGAAAAATTTTGTTCTTACTGCTGCACCGTTTAAAAATAAGTCTATGCCATTGAGATTTATTTTAGAAGCTAATTCGATACCTGATATTTTCATAAAAAAGAACTAATAATTATAATAAAAAGTAAGTTACTTATTTTGTGTTAAAATTTCAATTATTTTTTCTTTATTTCAAATGGATACCTTGGTTGAAACAATCTCTACATCGGGGTTCATAGCTTTCCATTTCACCCAATAGAACTTTAGCATCCCCTTCCACTAATCGGTAAGAATGATTGGCCAGCGCTCCACATCTTACACAAATGGCATGCACTTTCGTTATATACTCTGCTTTTGCAAGTAATGCCGGCATTGGACCGAATGGTCTGCCCATAAAATCCATGTCTAATCCGGCAATAATTACACGAATACCTTTATTGGCAAGCTGCTCACATACATCGGGCAAGCCTTCATCAAAAAATTGGGCTTCATCAATTCCTACCACTTCCACTTCATTGGTTAAGAGCAAAATATTTTGCGAACTTGATACCGGCGTGCTCATTATGGAATTGGAATCATGCGAAACTACTTCAGTTTCGTGATAGCGCGTATCTATTTGTGGTTTGAAGATTTCGACTTTTAAATTGGCTATTTTAGCGCGTTTTAAGCGTCGGATTAACTCTTCAGTTTTGCCCGAAAACATGGAGCCGCACACTACTTCAATCCAGCCGGATTTAGACTTATTAACATTTGGTTCTAAAAACATGTATAAAATTTGTAGATTACCCTATAAATTCGACATCAAAATACAAAAACAGATGGAAATAAGAAATGCTTTGCAAAAAATAGAAAACTACCTTACTGTAGTTTCCAATCTGAATAAAACAATTTTATCAGAAGGAACCATGTCAAGAGATGAATTGCTTTTGATGAAAAAGTATCTTTATACCAGTATAGACCGTATAGAAGATATTGAACGTTCTTTAATAATTGGAAATGTAGAAGAAGATTCGTTCGTACCCTCTACAAAAACAGAAAGTGTTTTTATCCCGACAAAAGAAAAAGAAATTGTTGAAGTAGAAGCAACACAGCATACCGAACAAATAGAAGCTGCGTTAAATAATGATTTTTCATCCATAGAGCAACCTAAAGCCGCTGAAATAATTGCAGAAAAAACAGAAATTGCTAATGAAGCAAATGCACCATTAGAAATGGAAATGCCTATCGCTAAGCCTTCCGATGTTACTGAAGAAAAAAATGAAAACGCCATTGAAAATCCAGTGGTAATAGAAAGTATTATTACAGAAGATTATACTTTAAATCAAGCAGTGGAATATAATACAGAAGAAGTAAAAGAAGTGCAGCACACGAAAGTAGAACCAATCGCACCAACAAAAACTTTTGCAGAAAGTATCATTACAGAAGATTATTCTTTGAACAACCGCTTTGTAGATAATGTAAATATGCCTATTGCTACTTTGGTAAATGAGACCAATGAAGTGACGCCTATGTTTACTGAAAAACAAGCAGAAGCACCTATTAATAGCAGCACAGAAGATAATACCTTAAATAAAATAGAAACAGCTCCGGTTTCAGCTAAGGAAGAAGCCGTAAAATCGGAAACCCTGGTAGCAACCACTATTCCTGAGCCCTTTTTGAATAAATTAGAAGAACACAAACCCGTTTCTTTAGCGGAATCTTTAGCCCAAAAGGAAAGTCTTTCTTTAGCAGATATTTTTGGTCAGCAGCAACATACTTTAGCACAACAACAACTTTTTGAATCTTTTGATGACGGAAAAGATGAATTGCATGAAACATTCAGTAGTAACAATGCGTTTGAGCCTGTAGTAACGCTAGAATCAGAGCAACAGCATGTAGTATCATCTGTGTTTGAAAGCCATGAAACAGTATTGGTGGCAGAGCAAAAAGAAACAAAAGTTGTAGTGGATGAATTGACGCCTTCTTCTTTAAATGAAATTTTTAAACCTAAAGTAAATACAGAATCGTTAAATTCAAAGATGGGTAAAACATTGAGCGAGTCAATTGCGTTGAATGATAAATTTATTTTTGTACGAGAACTTTTTGGAAACCAATTCAGCGAATACGAAAATGGATTAAAACAATTAGAAATACTAAATTCTTTCGAGCAAGCAGAAAGTTATTGTAATGAAAAATTTCGTACCAAATTTAATTGGAATGACAGAACATCTTCTGTAGAACGTTTTATGACGGTTTTGCAGAAGCGATTTAATTAAAGTCGGAATCTTAAACACGCCTGTCCCGCATATTTGTATGCGGGATTTTTTATTTCATTATCTCATCTATTATTTTATCGGAAGCGGATTGCCAATGGCTAAAAAATAATTCACTTTTTATTTTTACTTCCTCCTTTATTTTTGGATGCAGTAAAATAGAAAGAACATTTTTTTCAAACTCATTATAATTGCTTATTGGAAAAGCAATTCCATTCTTAATAAAATCTTCTACTTCTTCAAATTGTGAATACTTAGGACCGAATAATGTAGGTATCCCATATACAATTGCCTCGCTGATATTATGAACTGTTTTGTCAAAACCACCGCCAATAAAGGCAACATCGGCATAGCGATACACATATTTTAAAATGCCTTTTTTATCTAATAATAAAATAGAAGCTTTATTTGATAAATCATAACCTGAATAGAGTTGAATTTCGTTTTCACTTACGGAATATTTCTTGCAAATTTTACGTAGTAGGTTTTCATCAAACTCATGTGGCGCTATAATTATTTTTAAAGAGGGAAAACGAGTGCTATGCTTTTTGTAAAATTCAAAAATATACTGTAATTCGGTGTCCCAACTGCTGCCAGCAATAAGCACAAAATTTTGCCTGCAAAAATCAGCTAATGTATTATCCTGAAAGCGTTCATTTTTATTTTCTATCACCCGCTCAATCTTGGTGTTTCCATATTCTTGAGTATAGAAAATTTTTGTGAATAATGGCAATGTTTTTTTTAAATAAATCCGATAAAAAAAAGCGTTCTTATTGGATAATGAGCGATTGAGGAGGAATACCGGAATCTGTTGTTTGCGTAATTCTAATAAAATATTCCACCATATTTCATTGCGAATAAATAGCACTTTTTTGGGTTGTAATAATTGAATGACTTTTCGTGCATTTTTTATAGTATCCAATGGGAAATAAAAGAAAACATCACCAAGTGTTGATTTTCGATAGAGTTCATATCCCGAAGGTGAAAAAAAACTTACGGCTATAGAATAATTTGGAAATTTCTGTTTTAATAATTGAATAATCGGAATTGCTTGTTCAAATTCACCGGCAGATGCACAATGAATCCATACAAAAGAATGTTTTGATATATCCATTTTCTGTAGCTGCCTTTCCCATTGTTTACTGCCAATTTCTCTATTTCTGGCTTTAATATTAAACACAGCAACGATACGAATTAAAAATCCATAAAGAGAAATAAATAAATGGTATAAATACTGCATGTGTTTTTTAACAATTTTTATAGGGCAAATCCATAGCAAACTTATTATTTGTTAGTGGTTTATACTAAATATTTTTCCTTTTTTTTGTATCTTCGCCAATTCCTAAAGTAGAAATGAGTAACACGCAACAATTTTTAGCCGATTTTAATTCAAAAGTAAAAAGTATCGGCGTAATCGGACTTGGATATGTAGGGCTGCCAATAGCCTTAGAATTAGCCAAAAAATTCAAAGTAATAGGATTTGATATTAATCAAAAAAGAGTGGATATGATGCGAAATCATATTGACCCAAGCAATGAATTACCATCAAGTGCTTTTGCCGGTGCAGATATAGAATTTACAGCAGATACCGAAGTGTTGAAAAAAGCAACCTTCTTTATTGTAGCAGTACCCACTCCTGTTGACGAGCATAATGTACCGGATTTAAAACCATTAATAGGTGCGTCAACTACCATTTCCAAAGTGGTGAAAAAAGGCGACTACGTAGTGTTTGAATCTACCGTATATCCAGGTTGTACAGAAGAGGACTGTGTGCCAATTATTGAAGAAAAATCCGGTTTGAAGTTTAGAGAAGACTTTAAAGTTGGGTATTCTCCTGAACGAATAAATCCGGGAGATACTTTACACACTTTAACCAAAATTACTAAAATCGTTTCGGGCTGCGATGAAGAAGCATTAGAAAATATTGCCGCTGTTTATGGGTCAATTATCGAACCCGGTGTGTATAAAGCAGCATCTATAAAAGTGGCAGAGGCCGCAAAAGTGATAGAAAATACGCAACGTGATTTGAATATTGCGCTGATGAACGAACTCTCACAAATATTCAGTTTGATGAACATTAACACGTATGACGTATTAGAAGCGGCAGGGACAAAGTGGAATTTTTTGAAATTCCAGCCCGGCTTAGTCGGCGGGCATTGCATAGGTGTGGATCCTTATTATTTGACGTATAAATCCAATGAATTAGGATATAAACCTCAAATTATTTTAAGTGGTAGAAATATTAACGATGGAATGCCTAATTACATTGCCAAAAAAATAGTACAATATTTATTAGGCAAAGGCAAAAACCCATCGCAATGCAGAGCATTGATAATGGGAGCTACATTTAAAGAAAATGTGACTGACATCCGAAACTCAAAAGTATTCAACCTCTACAAAGAATTAAAAAATTTCCATGTAGCCGTAGAAATGGTAGATGCAATGGCAGATGCTCACGAAGTAGAAGAGGAATATAATGTAACGTTAAGCCCTGCGCCAAGCGGAAAATACGATGTAATCGTAGTGGCCGTATCGCATGATGCCTATAAGCAACTTGATGAACAATATTTCATTAACTTAGCTACAGCGGAAGCCGTGTTAGTGGATATCAAAAATATGTATAAATCAAAAATTTCAAATTTAGAATATTGGACATTATAATAGTATGAAATGAGCATGAGTAAATTTGTACACCAAACGAAATGTTTAAGATGCGAATTCCATCTGCACAACTAAAAACAATAAATTTAAACAGATGAAAACAATTCTAATTACAGGAGGCGCAGGTTTTATCGGTTCACATGTGGTACGGTTATTTGTGAATAAATACCCCGATTATACCATCGTAAATTTAGATAAATTGACCTATGCCGGAAATTTGGAAAATCTAAAAGATATAGAACAAAAGCCGAATTATATTTTTGAGAAAATTGATATTGTAGATGCAAATGCTATCAATAAATTGTTTGATAAATATAATTTTGATGGCGTAATACACCTTGCTGCAGAATCTCATGTAGATAGATCTATAACAAACCCGTTAGAGTTTATTATGACCAACGTTGTAGGTACCGTAAATTTATTAAATGCAGCAAAAGAGAAATGGAAAAATAATTTTGAAAGTAAATTATTTTACCACGTTTCAACAGATGAAGTATATGGCAGCTTAGGCGATACCGGCTTGTTTACAGAAGAAACAGCATACGACCCACGATCTCCTTACTCCGCCTCAAAAGCAAGCTCAGACCACTTTGTTCGTGCTTATGAAAATACCTACCACCTTCCGATAGTGCTCTCCAATTGTTCTAATAATTATGGTGCTTATCAATTCCCGGAAAAATTAATTCCTTTGTTTATTAATAACATAAAAAATAATAAACCATTGCCGGTTTATGGCAAAGGTGATTACACTAGAGATTGGCTGTTTGTAGAAGACCATGCTGCTGCAATAGATGTAATTTATCATAATGGAAAATTAGGCGAAACTTACAATATCGGAGGTTTTAATGAATGGCAGAATATAGATTTAATTCGTCTATTGTGTACCATAATGGATAAAAAATTAAATCGTGCGCCCGGTACATCGGAGCAATTAATTACGTATGTAAAAGATAGACCCGGACACGATAAACGATATGCCATAGATGCTACTAAACTAAATAGAGAATTAGGCTGGAAGCCATCTTTGCAATTTGAAGAAGGTTTGGAAAAAACCGTAGATTGGTATTTACATAATTCGGAATGGCTAAACCATGTTACTTCTGGAGAATACCTTAATTATTACAAACATCAATACGAATTAAGTTAGTATGAAATATTCAATCAAAATAGTAGTCAGCATTTTATTGTTTTTTGTTGCGATAACGGTACAAGCACAGTTTGTTTTACCAACAGTGCCTACACAACTCTTGCAACAAGAATTGACACCCGCACAGATAATGCAGTATCAACAAATGATGCAACAACAACAAAGCCAACAACAAGTATTTCAACAACAGTATGCTGCACCGGACCCGACAGTAAAAGAAATCTTTAAAAAAATAGAAGATACACTTCAAATTAAACAAGGAAATTTGAAGGCAGAAGAAACAAAAAAATCACAAGATATTGCCAAACAACTGGCACCACGCCCTAAAGATGCCGACGAACAGCAAGGGGCTATCGGTAATGCAACCAATGCGGGAGAAGTAAAAGGAAACATAAATACTCCCGATAAATTATTGAAAGAAGCGCAAAAAGCATCAGAAACCGTAGAAAAAATTACAGCAACAGCCACCCGCGAACTACGTGAAAAATTAGATACGGTAGATATTTATGGCTTTACCTATTTCCGACAAAAAGATGTTAAAATTTTTAATAATGCAGTAGATATTAAACCACCTAGCAATTATATCTTAGGTGTTGGTGATCAAATTGTTGTTTCTATTTGGGGCTATGCCGACTATAATCGTTTATTTTATATCGATAAGGATGGGTATATCCAACAAGAAAATATAGGTAGAGTATATTTAAAAGGGTTGACTTTAGAACAAGCAAAGGGCTTGCTTCGCACCCGATTTGCCAATGCCTATATGATTGATAAATCAGACTTTGATGTATCGATAAACTATTCACGCGTTATCACTATTAACGTAGTGGGTGATGTAGAAAATCCGGGCTCCTATACCTTCCCGGCTATTAATACAGCATATAATATTCTTGCGTATGTAGGTGGTCCATCAAAATCCGGTTCTATCCGCGATATCCAAATAAAAAGGGACGGAAAAATTATCAGAACATTTGACTTGTATAAATTTTTATTTACACCGGAAAAACAAGATGATATTTTCTTAGATAATAATGATTATATCTATGTGCCCGCTCAAAAAAATATTGTAAGAATTGAAGGAGCCGTAAATAGAGAAGGAAAATACGAAATGAAGCTCGGTGAAACCTTTGAAGACTTATTGAAATATTGTGGGAATTTTAAGCCGGATGCATTTACCAAAATAATCCAAATTAGAAGATTTGATGAAAATAAAACAATTTTGATTGATTATAATTTGGACAGCGTAAAAGCAGCCGGAGGGAAAATAGTATTGAAAAATGGAGATGTTGTCGGCGTACGCACAATTCCGGAGAAAGTAAAAAATTACGTAGAAGTTTTTGGTGCCGTATTATTGCCCGGCAGATATGAGTGGAGAGAAGGAGATAGAGTTTGGGATTTAATCACCAGAGCACAAGGCTTAAAAGAAGATGCATATTTGGATGAAGCGTATGTAGTGCGTACAAATTTTGATGATTTTAGAAAACATACGTATAAAATAAGCCTGCAAAATATTATCAATGATAAAAACTCCGAAGATAATATGTTGCTATCTTTTAGAGATGTAATAGAAGTATATTCAAAAATGGATTACTTTGATAAATTCGATATAGAAGTAAAAGGAGAAGTCCGTAAGCCCCGCAATTTTGAATCAGAAAAAGGAATGTCATTACGCGACGCAATTATTATGTGTAATGGCTTAAAAGAAGAAGCATTATTAGATAAAATTATTATTTATCGTGTCAATGATGATTTGACAGAAAAATTGATTTCATTTAGAATTGACACTACTAATAATTATGCGGCATTAGATACATTTAAATTGAAAAAAAGAGATAAAATCTATGTGTTAAAAGATTTAAGACGTATCGATAGATATTATGTAGAAGTAAATGGGATGGTGCGTAAGTCAGATACTTTCCCTTATATGGAAAACATGACTTTGGCAGATGCATTAATACTAGCACAAGGCTTCAAGATGGAAGCAGCTTCCAACAGAATTGAAATTGCCCGTATTGCCAATTACGATAAAGCCATTTCTCAGTCTGTGCCAACACAAGTAACGATTTTAAATTATAGTATTAGCAAAAATATTGGAAAAGATGCTGTAGCTAATTCTATTAAATTACAACCATTCGACCAAATATACGTACGTCCTACACCGGAATTTGAATATCAGATGAAAGTAACGGTAAAAGGAGAGGTGCTCTACCCCGGTGATTATGTATTAACCACTAAAGATGAAAAATTATCTTCTGTAATTGAACGAGCAGGCGGTCTGACACGATTCGCTTATGCAGATGGAACAAAATTATCCAGAAAAGAAGACGGCATTGGTAATATACTTACGGATTTGAACATCGCTTTAAAAAATAAAAAATCAAAATACAATTACGTGCTTAAAGAAGGCGACATTATTGAAATTCCGGCAATAAAAGATTTAGTAGCATTGCGCGGAGAGTTTAATTATCCTTCTAAAGAAAAACCTGAAAATTTATACGTTCCATATAATGAAGGCAGAGATGCACGTTTCTATATATATAAATATGGCGCCGGATTTAGTGATAGCGCTTTCCGTAGAAAAACGTATGTAATTCGACCTAATGGACAAATTTTAAGAACACATAGAACATTATTTGGTAAGAAGTTTCCATCGGTAGAGAAAGGATCTGTAATCGTAATTCCACCTAAACCACCTAAAGAGAAAAAACAAAGACTCCATAGTACGGGTAATGGTCTGATATTGCAGAAGACAATTACCGGAACAATTGGTGCACTTACCTCTATCTTAACTTTATATTTATTATTTGAAACCGTTCGGAATACTAAAAAGTAGCTATGCAAGAAGAACCGGAAAAAGATAAAGAAAACGAAATTGTCAATCCGACGGAGCCACAGCCGGAAGAAACTGCCGTAGAAACAATAGACGATCAAGGGTTAAAGCAGTTTTTGGCTATCGTAAAAGAATTAGGGGGCATCGCTAAAAATTATGCCCTTATATTCGTAATTCCAATTATTTTAACCGGAATGTATGGCTACTATAAGGGTACTCAAGTTAAACCAACCTATACCGCAAAAATTACATTTTTCCTTTCAGAAGAACGTCCGCAAGTACCGGGATTTGGTGGGGCTAATAGTTTTGCTAATTTATTGCAAACTACAAATGCCAATTTCGGTAACCCAAAAAAATTAAAAGAGTATGCTTTTACGGAAAAGGTAGGCTCTAAGATGCTTTTTAAAAAATATGTATTCCGCGGACGAGAAGATTATTTGGCAAATCATTATTTGCGCTTGATGTCTGGCTATAAAGATAGTTATTATAAAGATTTTACATCCGTAAGTGATTTGAATATACCTGATTATCTAGTGTTTAAAAATATATTAAAAAACATTAGAACAATGGTAAATATAGATTATAACGAAGCGGAAATCTATTCTATCTCAGTAACTTCTAATGATGAAGAATTTTCAAAATTACTTTGCGAAAGTTTCTACGATAATTTAATAGATTACTATATTGAACGTGCTACCCGTAAAGCAAAAATTACAGTAGATTTCTTGGAAGAAAAATTAGCATACGTAAAAGCACAGTTAGAAAACTCAGAATTTAACTTGGCAGACTATAAAGATAAAGCGAATAACTTGGTTACATTTAAAGCCGACTTAAATGAAACGCGTTATATTCGCAATAAAACATTATTGGAGGGGTTATACTCTATGACCGCCACCGCTTTAGAAGGCTCTAAAACAAATTTGCAATCTATCATGCCTTTGTTCCAAACCATTGATGAACCTCATTTGCCCTTACAAAAAGATGTAGTTTCTACCAGAAATCAGTTTATTATGTACATGCTAATAGGTGCTTTTATAGACATAATAGCAATTGTAATTATTTATGTGCGAAGACATCATTGGGCATCCATTAAAGAAACTATAAAATCTGCTTAAACAGCTTATTGAAATGAAATTAATATCAACTCCTATAAACGATTTATTTGTTATAGAACCTACCGTTTTTCAAGATAATAGAGGCTTTTTTTATGAAAGTTATAATGCCCAAAAATTAAAAGACCATAACATTGATTATCATTTTATTCAAGACAACCATTCTAAATCTTCGTATGGCGTATTGCGTGGGTTGCATTATCAAAATAATCCTTATGCACAAACCAAATTAGTGCGGGTAACACAAGGAAAAGTATTAGATGTAGCCGTAGATATTCGAAAAGGCTCCCCAACCTATTTACAGCATTTCTCTATCGAATTGTCCGCTGAAAATAAACTTCAATTATTAATTCCCAAAGGATTTGCACATGGCTTTGTAGTCCTTTCTGAAACCTGTGAGTTTCTTTATAAATGCGATAATTACTACAATAAATCATCCGAAGGCGGGATTGCCTATAATGATGCATCTTTGAATATTGATTGGAAAATTCCTAAAGCAGATATAATTTTAAGTGAGAAAGATGCCATAAATCCTACTGTTGAAAATGCAAATTTTAATTTTAGCTACTAAAAATTAATGATACATTCCATAATTGAAATCGCAATAAACGCAGGTGAAGCGATACTAGAAATCTATAAACAAGATTTTACGGTTGAACTAAAAACGGACAATTCGCCATTAACCATAGCCGACAAAAAATCTAATGATATAATTGTAACCGCATTAAAAAATATAGATGCTACCATTCCGATTATCTCAGAAGAAAATAAATTATTGGAGTATGAAATCCGAAAATCTTGGAAAAAATGTTGGATTGTAGATCCTTTAGACGGCACAAAAGAATTTATAAAGAAAAACGGAGAGTTTACGGTTAATATTGCATTGGTAGAAAACGGTATTCCCGTATTGGGCGTTGTACATGTACCTGCGCAACAGATTACCTACTTTGCTGAAATTGGAAAAGGCAGTTTTAAAATTGAAAATAATATAACTACAGCTTTAAAAATCCGATCGCTGGCAGCAGACGGAATTTTAAAAATTGTAGGCTCTCGCTCGCATCAAACCCCGGAGTTGTTAGAATATGTAGCGCAACAAAAACTCAAATTTGCCACAGTCGAGTTTGTAGCGGCAGGCAGTTCTTTAAAATTTTGCTTGCTTGCAGAAGGCAAAGCCGACGTGTATCCGCGCTTAGGACCAACAATGGAATGGGATACCTGTGCCGGACAAATTGTTGCCACAGAAGCCGGTGCGGAGGTCTTGCGTTTTGATAACCTGCAACCGCTTACTTACAACCGGCAAGATTTATTAAATCCATTTTTTATCGTAAAACATCCACAGCTTTAACTACACTTCGTCAAGATTGAAGTTGATGGTTTTCTTATAAAATTCTTCCTTGGCTGCACTTAGCGTGTTTTGCAAAAGGGATACAACAGTCATTAAGCCTACGCCGCCCGGCACCGGAGAAATATAGCTGCATTTTGGACTTACTGCTTTAAAATCAACATCGCCCACAATTCTAAAACCCGATTTTTTGCTGTGGTCTTGCACACGAGTAATTCCGACATCTATAATTGTTGCACCTTTTTTTACCATATCGCCTTTTAAAAATTCAGGAATCCCCAACGCTGCAATAATAATATCGGCCCGCAAAGTTTCCTCTTTTAAATTTTTTGTTTTAGAATGGCAAAGCGTCACGGTGCAATTTCCAATTTTATTTTTTCGTGCCATCAAAATGCTCATCGGTAATCCCACAATATTACTTCTTCCAATAACGACGCAATGTTTACCTTCTGTTGAAATATTATATCGTTTCAGCAGTTCTAAAATTCCTTTTGGCGTAGCCGGTAAATAGGTTGGCATATTTAAAGCCATACGCCCCACATTCATCGGATGAAATCCGTCCACATCTTTCTCCGGCGCAACGGCTAATAAAATTTTTTCTTCATTGATGTGTTTCGGCAAGGGCAATTGGATAATAAAACCATCAACAGAGTCATCGTTATTTAATAAATTAATTTGCGTTAATAATTCATTCTCCGTAATGTCTTTGTTTAATCGGACTAAAGTAGATTTAAACCCAACTTCCTCACAAGATTTTACTTTGCTATTTACATACGTTTGGCTTGCACCATCATCTCCCACTAAAACAGCTGCCAAATGGGGTACTTTTTTGCCGTTTGCTTTTAGATTTTTCACTTCTATGGCTATTTCTGCTTTAATTTCTGTAGCTATTTTCTTTCCATCTAATAATTCCATGGTAAAAATTTACCGTAAAAATAGGTAAGATATTTCCGATTGATTAGTTTTGGGGAATATATTTATAAACAGATGAATCAAAAACCTTTTGTGATTGGAATTTCGGGCGGAAGCGGAAGCGGAAAAACTACGTTCGTAAAAGAATTAGCGGCAAGTTTTTCGACAGAGCAAGTTTGTATTTTAAGCCAAGATAATTATTACAAACCGCGCGAAGAGCAAGTAATTGATGCTATCGGGGAAAAGAATTTTGATTTACCGGAGTCCTTCAAAGAAGAAGAATACTATCAAGATGTATTGAAATTGCTAAATGGAGAAGAAGTCGTATTGACCGAATACACTTATAATAACGAGTTGGCAACACCCAAAAAAGTAGTGTATAAGCCTGCGCCGGTAATTGTAATTGAGGGTATTTTTGTATTCCATTTTATGGATGTTTCTAATTTAATGGACTTGAAAATTTTCATAGATGCAGATGAGCATATCAAACTAATTCGACGTATCCAACGAGATAAAATAGAACGCAATTACCCATTAGAAGATGTGCTGTATAGATACCAACATCATGTTTTTCCGTCTTATGAAAAATATATTCTACCCTATAAATCTTCTTGCGACATTATTGTAAATAATAATATTAGTTTTGATGATGCAATGGAAGAATTGCGTTTGTCAATTCAGGAAAAATTGGGAAATAACTAAATCTGTTACCCTTCAAAATTAATAGAAAATATAAAATTACGATTGTATAATCCCTTTATGTATTTTGAATACGGTAAGACATCATTTCCTTGATGAATGTTTAAGAATGAATTGTACATTTTAAATTCCGGCGACAAGATAAATAACGGGAAATGTATTTCGATGCCTACACCATAATTCACACCAAAGTCATTGGGCTTTTGGATGGGTTGATCCGGTCTCCTTCTGTCTTTAAAATTAGAACCTACGTCATATCCGTATTTTAATCCGGCCACCATATATAATTTAATATCTTTCAGCGGCTCAGATTTTATTTTCACTTCCACCGGTAAATCAAAATATACTTGCGGCGTTGCCTTTTTCTTAAAGGTAGCATCACCAAATTCGTAAGAAATACTTTTATTGGAAAATAAAAAACCCGGCATCGTTCTCAATTCTACGTATTTGTTGATATGATAACTAATTAACGCCGCAATCTCAAAGTTTACATCATATTTAGATTTGATGGATAAAATACTGTCACTCGTAGCAAATTGAGCACCATGTTTTATTTTAAAATCTCCAAATCCGGAAGCTAAGTGAATGCCGAAATGATAAGGTTTTCGGGCAAATTTTAAATCATTTTCCATTACATTGCGTTGTGCCAACATTTTTGTTTGGCACATTATTAATAACGCAATAAGAATTATTTTTCCGCTATATAGATGGTACTTATTCCGAAAGTTAATGTTTTGCATATAATATTTTTATAGCCGGCTTCTTCTAATAATTTTACAAATTGCGCTCCATCCGGAAATAGTCGCACGCTTTCCGGCAGGTAGCTGTATGCGCGCGCATCTTTAGAAACTAACTTGCCGACAAATGGTAAAACGTTACAAAAATAGAAATAGTATAGCTTTCGTACAACCCAATTTCTGGGTTTGGAAAATTCTAATACAAATACTTTCCCATTTGTTTTTAGCACTCGGCGCATTTCAATAAGTCCGGCAAGTACATTTTCAAAATTTCGAATACCAAAAGATACACTTACGGCATCAAATGTTTGTTCGCTAAATGGCAAATGCTCGCCATCGCCCAATTGTAACTCTATATTTGGATATGACTTAGTCTTTTCGCGCCCAACTGCCAACATATTTTCTGATATATCAATTCCTATAATTTTATCAGGATTTAATTTGGTTTCGGCAATGGCTAAGTCTGCTGTTCCGGTTGCTACATCCAAAATTATCTTAGGTTGGTTTTGTCCAATAAGTTTTACTAATTTTCTTCGCCACAGTTTGTCTATGCCTATAGAAAAAAAATGATTTAAAAAATCGTAAGTGCCGGCTACGTTATTGAACATAGTAGCTACTTGTTGTTTTTTGCTTTCGCCCGAATTATATGGAGTTAATGGTGTACTCATGCAATATATAAATAAAATAAATCGACATAAAAATACGACGTTAGAACGGTAAACACTCTATTTTTATGTGAAATAAATGGCATTTATCTGCTATCTAACAGTTGTATTGTTTGTTTTCGCTGTATTTTCCCACTTTCTGTATATGTAAATGGTTTATGGAAATAAATATGTTTAGGGATTTCTAATTTTTCCAACTGTTGTTGAAGCGTTTCTTTTAATCGTTTTAATTGCGCTGCTGAATATTGTTCTGCTTCAATAACCAAACACAATTTTTCCCCTAAAACGATATCTGAAACGGATGAAATAAAAAATGCGTGTGGTATATAGGCTGCCAATTTATTTTCTATGTGCTCCGGAAATAATTTTACACCTCCGCTGATGATAACGTGATCGGCTCTGCCTTTCCAAATAAATTCAGTTTCGCTTAGCAATTCTACAATGTCATTGGTAATAATTGGATGTGGTAAAAATGGAACATGAATACATAAACAATCTTTCTTGTTTGTGTAAAAATGAACGCCCGGCAAAGCCGTGTAATACGGAGTTTTATCCTTGCCATTTACTTTCCGAAGTGCAACATGGCTAAGGGTTTCCGTCATGCCATACCCATGATAGATAGCTGCTTTCAACGGTTGTAAAGCTTGTTCTAATACCTCGCTGATAGGTGCTCCACCTAAAAGTATTTTTTGTACATTTTTAGTGCTCGTCACCTTGGATAATTGCATTGGAGTTAGAGGCATGAAATCTATTTTTTCCTCGTCAGAGATAAATTCGAATGGATGGCTGGTAGGTTCTATTACTTTTAGATGCAACTTGCTGTACAATGCACGTACTACCATCATTTTTCCGGCAATATATTTTATCGGTAATGCTAAAACCGCAACTTCTCCTTCGGAAAAATTGAAATATTTAGCAGTAGCTGCGGCGCTTTGCAGTAGCTGTATTTTCTGTACTTCTATTGTTTTAGGAACGCCCGTAGAGCCACTGGTTTGTAATTTTATTTTTGAATTTGAATCTAACCAATCTATCATAAAATGAGCTAGTTCTATTCCATTTTGTGTCGTGCTGTTTTGGCAATATTCAACAATGGCATTCTCTTTTAATAAATACCCATTTATGTTTAATTCTATGTAGTCTAAATGTGTCATTGCAATACAGAGAAATCCCAGCTTTTATTCGTGTGATAATGCAACCCCTTCGCATCTACAGTGTATGGAGACGGAATATTGTTGGTGTATAACCGTCCGGTGCCCAAACCCTGTGCGTAATTGCAAGGCTCTAATGCAGCGTATTGCGCAATGGCATTCAATCCGATATTACTTTCCAATGCCGACGTAATTACCCAATCTCCCTGCATCGCTTTAATTTTCTTTTTCCAAGCCGTGCAAGCGGCAAATCCGCCGATAAGAGCCGGTTTTAAAACCAACAAATCAGGTTGTATTGTTTGGAGTAATGCTGCTTGCTGGCTTTCTGAAATAATGCCGATTAATTCTTCATCTAAGGCAATTTTTATCGGCGAATTTTCTACTATTTTTGCCATTTCTTGCCATTGCCCTGCCTTTATCGGTTGCTCAATATAACTGATATTTAATTCTGTTAGCCGGTTTAATTTTTCTATTGCTTCCTTTGGCGTAAATGCACCATTGGCATCTAAGCGTATCTCTACTTCCTTTTCTGAAAATTGCTTGCGAATATATTTTATTAATGCTAACTCTGTGTCAAAATCAATGGCTCCAACTTTTAGCTTTATGGAGGTAAAGCCGGTTTCTAATTTTTGAACTATCTGTTGCTGCATAAATGTTGGAGTTCCCATCCAAATCAACCCATTAATAGCAACTGAAAACCCGTTTGCATTTATAATTTCAGGAAAAATTAGTTGCTTACATCCATTGTTATAATCTTTTAAAACAGTTTCAACTCCAAAATAAATGGAAGGAAATGCTTCTAGTCCATGTAAGCATTCTTCTTTTTCATAAGGTAATCTTTGGCAAATTTCAGCTAATTTCTTTTCGTATTCCGGTCGGTCATCGTAAGATAATCCTGCAAATAAATTACATTCGCCTATTGCTATATTATTGCCGCTTTGTAAAAAAATGAAGTAAGTATCTTTGGTATGCAGCGTGTTTCTGGAAGTACCGGCAGGTATTTTAAAATGAAGCGTATATTTTTTGTAATAACAATGCATTTACTTCATTCATTAGTTATAATAATAAGCCAACACCAAACAAAATTGAAAATAACAACGTGCTTAATGCTAATTTTTTTAATTCCGGTTCTAATGTTTTAGGCTCTACGTTTTTCATTACAATTACTATACTCCTAATTATTCCTATAAATGCGATGAGATACAGCCATTTCCATGCAGACGCCGGTGTGAGGACAGTGAAAATAATGGCAGACAACATTCCTATACTTAAAAGTATGGCGTGGTAATATTTAGCATTTTGCAACCCTAATTTTACTACTATTGTTCTTTTATTAAAGGCAGCATCATTCACTCTGTCACGCAGGTTATTTAAGTTTAAAACGCCTGTGCTAAAACAACCCATAGAGATAGCAGGTAAAAACTCCTTTACGGGCAATTGATGTGTATGTAAAAAATAGGTTCCTAAAACGCCGACCAATCCGAAGAAAATAAAAACAAATAAATCGCCAAACCCTGAGTATCCATAAGGGTTTTTGCCCATTGTATATTTTAATGCTGCAATAATTGCTCCTACTCCAACTAAAAATAAAAGTAAACTATAAGATAATTGTACCCCTTTTGTTCCTTCTATAACCAAGTAAATACCGGAAATTAAAGACAGTAGAATAAAAATTACAATTGCCTTTTTCATATTTTTTTTGCTAATAGTGCCAGCTTGCAATCCTCGCTTAGGCCCTAAGCGGTCATGGTTATCTACGCCACTTTCTGCATCGCCATAGTCGTTAGCCAGATTGCTCAGTATTTGTAAAAATAACGTTGTTATCATTGCTACTGTCGTTACTACTCCATTAAATTGATGTTGATAAGCCGCTAAAAAACTCCCCATAATTATAGTAGAAATCGATAATGGAAGAGTATTTAACCGAAATGCAGTAAGCCAAGCCGAAACAGATGCCATGTTTTTTATTTATGGAAATTTAGGGAATTTTTTAAAATCAGGAGAGCGCTTTTCTAAGAACGCATTTCTACCTTCTTCGGCTTCCTCTGTGCCATATATTAACCTCGTTGCTTCGCCTGCATATACTTGTTGTCCCACTAATCCATCGTCAATTAAATTGAGTGCAAACTTTGTCATTTTTATTGCGGTCGGACTTTTGCTTAATATTTCTTGCGCCCACTCATACGCGGTATTTTCTAATTCATCATGCGGTACAACAGCATTTACCATACCCATTTCATAAGCCTCTTGCGCAGTATATGATTTTCCTAAAAAGAAAATTTCCCTTGCTCGTTTTTGTCCCACCATTCTTGCTAAATAAGCAGAACCGTAGCCGCCATCGATGCTGGCAACATTTACATCTGTCTGTTTAAAGATGGCGTGTTCTTTACTGGCTAAAGTTAAATCACAAACAACATGCAAGCTATGCCCGCCACCAACTGCCCAACCCGGAACTACCGCAATTACTACCTTATTCATAAAACGGATTTGTCGCTGCACATCTAAAATATTAAATCGGTTGATGCCGTCGCCGCCTTTGTAGCCGGTCTTGGAGCGCACCCTTTGATCGCCGCCGGAACAAAATGCCCAGCCGCCATCTTTCGGAGAAGGTCCTTCTGCACTAATCAATACTACCCCTATTTCTTGTGATTCGTGACAAATATGTAGTGCTTCTTGCAATTCAGTTACTGTCTCCGGGCGAAATGCATTGCGCACTTCCGGACGGTTAAATGCAATTCTGGCTACGCCATTGCACTTCCGAAATGTAATATCTTGATATGTTTTAATGGTTTCCCAATATAAATCCTCCATTGCTTTTTATTTTAATTTTTTAAATGATTCCAATAATCTGCTAATACAACAGGGTTGTTTTTTGCATCTGTAAATATCTCTAAAATAATTCTTTTGTTATCCGGATTAAAAAAATAAAGTAGTGCCTCATTTAATGTTTGCTCATCTTTCGCTTGTATATAATTCCAAGAAAAATGTTGTGCTATATGCGCAAAATGGGTAGTCATTGCTGTTTCCAAAAATTCACTTCGTTCATCGATAGAATTTGGTCCTTCAATAATTCTAAAAATTCCGCCGCCACCATTATTAATGATAATGATTTTTAAATTTTGAATTTGTTGGTCATTCCAAAGTGCATTTATATCATATTGAAATGAAACATCACCTGTGATTAAAACAAATGATTTTTCCGGTGCTGCCGCCGCTGCGCCCATTGCTGTGCTGGTACATCCATCAATTCCGCTGGTGCCTCTATTGCTCCACGTTTCTGCAATATGTGAATTGTCGAATAATTGCACATACCGGACGGGAGAGCTATTGGCTACATGTAATATCGTATTTTTTGGAATTGCTGATAGTGTTTTTTGAAAGACTTTAAAATCACTAAATGGTGCTATTGCTTCAAATTCAAGTTGCAGTGTTACCTTTTGTTGTTGTAACTGTTGCCAATTGTTTTTGTAATCAGAATTTACAGGAATATGATATTGACTTAGTAACGTTAAAAATGCTGTCGGCTGCATAGATATTGCAGTGGTAAGCGATTGATAGGTGTCCATTGTAGCATCGTAGGGGTGAATATTCCAATGCGCAGCAGGGCGGAATTTTCGGAGTAAACTTTTTATTCTTTTAGATACAATCGCTCCGCCCATTGTAACCAGTAAATCGGGCATTAATGCTTTTGCTGCTTCATCGCCTAAGTTTGTAATACATCTATCTATGTTTTCTATAAAATCAGGGTGATGTACATTGGAAGTGGATTCCGTTAATACAATTACGTTATCTTGTTTTGCAAAATGTATGAGCATCGACTCTAATTCTTTGTCAATTTGCAGCTGCCCGATTAAGAATAATATCTTTTTAGTAGAAGAAAATTGTGTTGCAAACTCTTGGAGTTGTTCGTTGCAAATAAATTCTTGCGTAATCGGAGTTTTAAAAATAGAAACAGTACTGTTGATATTTATTTCTTCCGTTTTATACAAAGGTTCATTCATTGAAATGTTGAAATGTACGGGGCCTTTGTTTGTTGAAGTAGCTATTGAAACTCCTTCGCTGATACTTCGTGCTATATGCCATATTTTCTGTGCGTCTGCGGAGTCGCCATCTAAGGTATAGCTCTTTTGAATGTAGTTGTTATAAATTTCGTGCTGTTTTATTGTTTGTCCATCCCCTTGATCTACCCATTCCGTTGGGCGGTCGGCAGTAATTATAATCAATGGAATACGTTGGTAATACGCTTCTACGATAGCAGGTGCAAAATTTAAAACGGCAGAACCGCTGGTGCAAACTAAGACAACGGGTTGTTTGGATTCGATGGATTTTCCTAAAGCAAAAAATCCGGCACTCCGCTCATCTCGTATGCTGGTGCAAATAAAATTAGGGTGGCGATTAAAAGAAATTACTAATGGCGCATTTCGAGAGCCCGGACAAATAATCACTTCTTTTATTCCCAATTCTGCTAATGCTAATACAATATGCTGAACTCCTTTTTTATTTGATAATGTCATTTAAAATAAAATTTTTGAAGTGAATTTTAATTTATTGCAAAATAGAATTTGGAATTTTAGGCTGTATTATTTCTGTCATGGTCTTGCTTTTTAAGATGGTTTCTTGCCATTCATCTTCGGGCACAGATGCCGAGGTAATGCCACCGCCTACATAAATTGCTATATTGCTTTCGCCGATTTGCATGCAGCGCAAGTTAACAAATAATTTTGCAGTTGTAGCAAAGTCTGTTTCTCCAATAATACCGCAGTAATACGCTCTGTCGTAGCCTTCATGTTCTTTTATGCATTGCAATCCATTTGCTACCGGAAGACCGCCTACTGCCGGCGTAGGATGAAGTGCATTAATAAATGCAGTTAAATCGAAATTGGTAGGCGTATTAAAGATATAGTCGGTGCGTAAATGAGCCACCTTCCCCGATGTTACTGTATATGGAGTTTCGTTTTTGGATACTATTTCACCATTGTATTTTGATATATTTTTTTCGATATGCAGCCCTGTCATAGCGTGTTCTTCCAATTCTTTTTTGCCCCAACTATAATTATTGTCATCACGGCGTGCTTGCGTTCCGGCTAACGTCATGGTTCGAATGGTATTACCCTCTTTATTTAATAGTAATTCCGGTGTAGCGCCCATCCAAATTTCCGAATTTGGCAATAAGGAAAGGTGAGAGAAAGTATCGGGATAAGCAATGCAAATTTGTTCAAAACAAGCTAATACATCAAAATTTTCAGGTTTGCTTTGCAGTATCACTCTTGATAAAATCGCCTTGTCTAATTTTCCCGAATGGATGTCATTTAAAAATGCCTCTATGGAGGTGAAGTATTCTGTTTTAGTGGTCTCTTTCGGTAAACGTACCTTTGAAGCGTATTCTTTTGGTGGTAATGCGATTAACGTATTGACGACGGTTTCATTTAGTTCCTCTGTGTTTAAAACCTCTAAAAATACAGGCTCGGCTTTAGAGGTATTGAGAAAAGGAGCAATCCAAAGTTTTTTAGTTTTCGGCGATAAGATACCATTAGCAATAGCAAGCCGGAGTGTTTCCTCTTTTGGGAAGCGATAAATACAAAAAGCGATTTGTTTTTGTAGTAAAATGCGTGCTATTTTAAATACAATATCTCTCAATAATACGATTTATGGACAAAATTAGGAAAATACTACTCATCTTTGCATTATTAAATATTCAACTTGATAAAGTCAGCAAAATTTATTGGAGCATTTCCTAAAACGGATGATTGCCCGCAAACAGACCTTCCGGAATTTGCTTTTATAGGAAGAAGTAATGTAGGTAAATCCTCTTTGATAAACTTAATTACCGGTATGCGTGATTTAGCAAAAGTATCGCAAACACCCGGAAAAACGCAAACGATTAACCTTTTTTTAATAGATGAATATTGGCATTTGGTAGATTTGCCCGGGTATGGCTATGCTAGAGTTTCTAAATCGACCCGAGAGGTATTTAGTAAAATGATAAAATTTTACATTAGCAATCGGATGCAATTGCTCACCTTATTCGTGTTAATTGATTCTAGCATCCCTCCGCAAAAAATAGATGTAGATTTTATAGATTGGCTCGGTGAAATGAGAATTCCTTTTGCCATTATTTTTACAAAAACAGATAAAGGTCGCGGGTTGGAAGTGCAAAAAAATATTAAACAATTTAAAACAAAGATGCTGGAAAAGTGGACATCGCTACCGCCCATGATTCAGACTTCCGCAGAGCGACACAGAGGCGGAAAAGAGGTAATGCAATATATAAAAGAATGTTTGCAGCAAGTAAAGGAAGATACAACAGAATAAGTTTTTCTATTTATTAACACTTGTTTGGCAATAAATTTGTTCAATACCTTTGTATTCTGCTAATTTTGCAAGGTGAAAAAATACGCATTCTATTTTTTGTGCTCTTTTATTAGTTATTTTGCTTCTACTGCGCAAGATATTGATGGCGTTTGGACGGGTAATTTTATACAATATATCCATAATACGTACGACGTACAATTGAATGTGAAAAAATTACCTCCCGGAAATATTTTTTCTGCCCGCTTACGCATCACCGATAGCTACTACTTTGGTGAATACAATATCAGCGGCTTTATTTGCAATAAAAAATACTTGGAAATATCTACCATAGTATTGCTGCGCGAAAGTGGCGCATCCAATTGGATTGATTGTCTTAATGGAACATTCGATTTAAATGATGATGAAACAGAATTGACCTTTACAGACACTTGGTTGCTACAAGACCAACGAAATAATACTTGCAAACTAAAATATATCCAAAAAGATATGTTCCAATGCTTGCGTTCCGCTTACCTGCACAAGGCAAAGTACCAATCAGAAATAGCAGAGTTTGAGAAAATATGGGATAAAGCCACTATTACTAAAAAACTAAATAAAGCAGCTTTAGATGAAATGTTGGCAAATACCAAGCCGAGTACTAAAAAAACAGATACCCAGCCTTTAACCCAAATTATCCCTATTGTAAAACAAACAGATACAGCAAGATTAATAGCACAACATGAAAAGGAGCTAAAAGAAACGCCTAAGCAAGATATTGCAGAAAAAATAGAAGACTTTAATAAATCTGAAACCAAGTTGGTAGCAAAAAATGAAGATCGTGCGCCGGTGATTGAAGATTTGGAAGAAATGAAATCGAGAAAAGTACAGGTGAAAGATGAAATAGAAGTAAGCAATTCGAAAATTGTAATAGAATATTGGGATAGATATACCGAAGATGGAGATTCTGTAAATATTTATTTAAATAAAAAGCCAATTTTACAAAATGTATTATTGACTAAAGCAAAAAAATCAATAACAGTAGTATTAGATAAAACAAAGAATTATTTGGTGTTAGAAGCAATAAATTTAGGGAAAGAACCTCCAAATACAGCATCAGTAACGGTGAAAGACGGCAAAAAAATACAAAATGTTTCGCTTACTTCTACAATGAAAACAAGCGGCGCATTAAAAATTGTCGTCAATAAAAAATGACGTAACGAATCGCCGTACCGTATAAGTGCTTTATTTTCAATATTCTTCTTTCATTTTACTCAGATTTAATGTTAATCTTCTGCTTTTGTTATTAGAAATTCAAATAAAATTGTATTTTTGCACTCCAAATTGAATCTTATGAAAGCAGATATCCATCCAAAAGAATACAGATTTGTCGTTTTTAAAGACTTTTCTTGCGATCACATGTTTTTAGCTAAATCTTGTGCAACTTCCCGAGAAACTATTAAATGGACAGATGGTAATGATTACCCATTAGTAAAATTAGAGGTTTCTAATATGTCACATCCTTACTATACAGGAAAACAAAAATTATTAGATACAGCAGGACGTATTGATAAATTCAATAAAAAATACGCTAAAAAATAATTTATCTAAAGATATTTCAAGAAAGTCGCAACTTTACGTTGCGACTTTTTTATTTTTACGCTATGCCTAAGCAACATTACATACTTTTTGATGGCGAACAATGGAAGCAATTATTGCCGCTAACGGCAACCCGCGCCGTTGCCGATATAAGAATCGGTATTTTGACAATTAAAGAAAAATGGGAAAAATATTTTGATACCTCAATTGATATTTTGACTCAAGATTATCTGCAAGCAAAATACCCGTATTTACAACAAGAAAATACCATTTTCATAAATGCCAATGTTTTACCAAACGTAGAAATAGTAGCAGAAATTCTAACTCTAAAAGAGGAACAAGCATTAAAATACATGGATAGTATAGTGGCATTTAAAACTTCTCAAACAATTACTTCAGTTACTAATTTTGCAGGAATATACAAACGACTTGATTGTTATATTTCTACAACTGCTAAACTACAACTGCTAAACTATCCTTGGGATATTTTTACGTACAACGGACATGAAATAAAAAAGGATATTCAGTTGCTGGGGTTAAAGCCCAATCCCGAAAAACTATCTTCTACAAACACACTTTTGGGTACTGAAATTTATATAGAAGAAGGTGCAAATTGCGAATGCTCGATATTGAATACAATTGGCGGTCCCATCTATTTGGGAAAAGACAGTGAAGTGATGGAGGGTTGTACCATCCGTGGCACTTTTGCACTGTGCGAACATGCATCTTTAAAAATGCAAACTAAAGCCTACGGAGATACAACCGTCGGGCCATTTTCTAAAGTAGGTGGTGAAATATCGAACTCGGTTATTTTTGGATTTTCCAACAAGGGACACGATGGCTTTTTAGGTAATTCCGTAATTGGAGAATGGTGTAATTTGGGTGCAGATACCAATAACTCCAACCTGAAAAATAATTATGGAACAGTAAATGCATATAGCTATGCAGCAAAAGGATATATAAGTACAGGCCTGCAATTTTGCGGATTAATTATGGGCGACCATGCGAAAGCGGCTATCAATACACAATTTAATACGGGAACCGTAGTTGGCGTGTGTGCAAATGTTTTTGATGCCGGATTTCCACCCAAATTTATCCGTGATTTTTCATGGGGAAATAATGCCATCTTTGAGCTGGAAAAAGCCTATGAAGTTGCGCAACGCGTAATGGAAAGAAGAGGACGAACCCTTACGTTGAATGATAAGGTAATACTAAAACATATTTTTGAACAACAATAAAATGAAAAATATGCGAAAGAAAATAATAGCCGGAAATTGGAAAATGAATACCACCAAAGAAGAAGCTATAGCACTATTAAATTCATTATCAGCCCATATAGTACAAGAAAATTTATCGGAAAATAAAATCGTAGTTGTCGCTACACCGTTTCCGTATTTGCATTTTGCAACAGCAGCATTTACCCATCAAAAATATTATTACACCGCTGCACAAAATTGTAGCGAATACGAACAAGGGGCATATACCGGCGAAGTATCTGCAAAAATGTTAGCTTCTTTAAACGTACAATTTGTAATAATTGGACATTCTGAACGCAGACAGTATTTTAATGAAAACGATGAAATACTATTGCAAAAATTACTACAAGTACACAAACAACATTTAACGCCAATTTTCTGCTGCGGTGAACCGCTGGATATTCGATTGTCCGATAAGCATTACGAGTTTGTACAACAACAATTAAAGGAATGCCTTTTTCAATTAGATGAATCGTATTTGAAAAAATGCGTAATTGCCTATGAGCCTATCTGGGCAATAGGCACAGGAAAAACAGCATCTCCTGAGCAAGCACAAGAAATGCACGCATTTATCAGAAATGAAATTGCAATTAAATACTCTTCTGCAACTGCTGATGAAATTTCTATCTTATATGGAGGTAGTGTGAATGCAAAAAATGCAACGGAATTATTTTCTTGTGAAGATATTGATGGTGGATTAGTTGGCGGAGCATCGTTAAACGCCACTGATTTTAAAATTATTATTCAATCCATGAACGCATAATATGATAAATATATATTCCATACCGTATCCGCACCAATTCGATAAAGAAGAATTTGCCGGCTTATTCTCCGTAATAGATGTTGATGGCGTAGAAGAAAAAGAGGACAAAATAGAAGTGTATATAAATGACTCGCAACTTGCGGCAGCATTACCATATATTGAAGATGTTTGTCAAATTTATAACACTACCTTTACAAAATCAGAATTAGAAAATAAAAATTGGAATGCCCAGTGGGAGAGTAGTTTTCAACCTATTTTAATTGATGATGAAGTGTATGTACGAGCCACTTTTCATCCCGAAAACAAGGCAGTAAAACATGAAATCATCATAGAACCTAAAATGTCTTTTGGCACAGGACACCATCCAACTACTACGCAGATGATAAAAAATATGCATTTGCTGGATTTTAAAGATAAGACGGTATTAGATTGCGGCTCTGGCACGGGGATTTTAGCTATACTTGCCGAAAAATTGGGCGCCCAAAGTTGTATTGCTTTAGATAACGATGAATGGTGTTATCGGAATTGTATGGAAAATATGCAATTAAATCATACACAAAAAATACAACCCGAAATTGGTGGAATAGAGAAAATAAACCATCGTACGTTCGATATTATTTTGGCAAACATTCACCGTAACTTTTTAGTGGAAAACATGCACCTATTGGCAAGTGCATTAAATGCCAATGGCTTTCTTATCGTGTCGGGATTTTATTCCGAAGATGCAAAGCAGGTTTTGAATAAGGCTTTGGAACACCATTTGATAGCTACATATCACACCCATTTACATAATTGGGATTGTATCGTTTTTAATAAAAAAAATGTGAATGTATAAAATTAGGAAATGAAACAAATAATAATACTCTTCTGTCTGCTTTTTGCAGGATTTAATGCGCTAAAAGCACAATACCCAAAAGAATTTCCTGCGGACAATGCCGGATATGGGAAATCATATTCCGAATTTTTAAAAGCAAATTGCAGCCGTGATGATTGTAAAAAAGTTGCAGAGTTATTTCCTAAAGCGATTACTACAGGAAAAGCAGCAACGTATTTTTTAAAAATAAAAGGGATTACACAATCCATGCTTTTGAAGAAAGCACCGGCATATCCGGCGTTTATGAGCCTTGCTTCGATGTTGCTGACGTTAGACGAAACAAAAGCAAATCCTAATTCGATAGATAAAAATTTCGATATTTTACAGGCTTTAATCGACAGAGCCAAGTCGGGGAATATAAAAGAATTTACAGGATATTTAGATTATTTGACCAACTTGTATTCTAAAAATTCACTGTATTATACCAATACAAATACTTGGCAAACTACCGGAGATTACACGGTTGAATTTAAAGATGACAAACCGCTGTTTTCTTTTGCTTCAACAGATTTAATAGGTACTTCCAATGCAGATACTTTAGTGATAAAAAATGAAAAAGGCGTTTTTTATCCATTGGAAAATGTATGGATAGGAAAAAACGGTACAATTTCGATGCAACGCTCCGGCTTTGATCCTGCAAATAACTATGTCAATTTTGGTAACCATCAAATCAATTTTACAAAATCAGATATAACCATTGATTCCGCAAAACTAACGTTTAAGCCGGTGTTGAATGAAGTACAAATCGGTACCTATACCGATAAATTATTACAAGCAAAATCGCAAGAGCGACTATACCCAAAATTCCGCTCGTATAGCAATAATGTAAATTTTAATACACTGAGTAAAGAAATAAAATTTAGTGGAGGCTTTCAGTTAGAAGGTACAAATATTTATGGCGTAGGCTCAGATACAGTATTGCCAAAAATTTCATTGATGAATAAAGAAGGAAAAGAATTGGTGCGTGTTACAGCGAATAGAATCCAAATAAAAGAGTTTAAAGATATTAATGCAGAAGATGCCTCTATGACGATATTTTTAAAAGATAATACCATCACGCATCCTTATATCAACTTTAGTTATTACTCCAAAACAAAAGATATAAAAGCATACAGAGATACTAAACCCTTGTCCAAACAACCGTTTGTAAGTGAATATCATAAAATGTTTGTTTATGCCGATGAATTTAAATGGAATTTGGATAGCACAATAATCAAGTTTGGAATGATTACACTCTCAGGCGACATTCCTGCAATTTTTGAATCGTTTAATTACTATCAACCCAATTTAGAAAATAAATATAAAGGCCCTTCGGAGCAAGGCCCAATTGATAAAATTTACAGATACTATGATGGCGGCACTAACCGCTTTTTAGACGCACAAGCATTGGCTTTAGATATTAATCCGGGTGCGCCGTTTTCGGCTACGCAAACTATATTTTTTAAATTGGTAGAAGATGGATATATCAATTACAATCCTTCTACAAGAACTATAGAAGTGAAAGAAAAATTAGTCAATCAGGCATTAGCCTCAAGAGGAAAACAAGATTATGATTTTATAAAATTCGCTTCATTTAAACGAAACGTAAACGCAAGATTAGATACTAAATCCAACTTATTGGAAGTTTATGGCGTAGAAGAAATAAACATGAGCACTAAATCAGGAGTGAAATTTATTCCGACAAATGATACGGTTCGCATCGGCAAAAACAGAATGATGACTTTAAATGGAAAAATACAAGTAGGCAACTTCGACTTTGTCGCCAAAAAAGTAGATTTCGATTATGATAACTATTCTTTTGCGATGAAAAATATTGATTCAATGGTTATCTATGTGCCTGAATCGGATAAGCCAAATGAAAAAGGTGTAATCAAATTAATACGTTCCAAAACGCCATTACAAAATATTACAGGCACGCTGCATATTGCGGAGCCCAATAACAAATCGGGTACTAACAACAATCTGAAATATCCATATTTTGCTAGTGCTGATACTTCTAAAATTACGTATGATAAAGGAGCAAATGGTAAAAAATACGATAAAGATAAATTCTACTATCAGGTGTACCCGTTTGAATTGGATAGCTTGAACACACTAAACACTAAAACACTTTCCCTCGACGGACAATTGATTTCCGGCGGAATATTTGAACCGATTAAATCAGGATTGAAATTACAAGACGATAAAGCATTTGGTATAGATGTAAATACCGGAAGTAAAGGATACAACTTATTTGGAAATAAAGGAAAATACACTGCCGATTTACGCTTAGACGCATCTGGACTATCCGGAAAAGGGTTGTTTGAATTTGGCCCTGCAAAGCTCTATGCCGATACTGCTTACTTTTTTATGGATAGCGTGTATGCAGAGATAGACAGCGTTAGAATTACAGAAGATAAAACTGCCAACTTTCCTCAAACAAAAATTAATACATCTGCTTTTGCATGGAATGTAAAAAAAGATTCACTAGTTGTTTCGGAAGGAAAAGGAGAAAAATTCAGTATGTATAATAATACCACAGAATTAGACGGTAAACTTATTCTTAGCGGTAAAAACCTTTACGGGGTGGGCGTTTTATCTTGGAATCATACCAAATTACAATCGAATGATATCACATTTAAAGCAAGAAAATTTGAAGCAAAAAATGGAAATCTTAATCTTTCTACGGATGATGGCGTGTCCTTACTTGCCTCTAACGACGTAAATGCAAAATTTGATTTAGATAACAAAATTGCAGACATCGAATTAAATAAAAATGATACTATTCCTTTGGAATCCTTTAAATACGTTGCCAACCCAAAATTTATGCATTTTGATTTAGCAAAAAATACATTAGACTTAAATGCGGCATCTGCAAGCTCTAAGTTTTTCTTGCTCTCCACGGATCCTTTAAAAGATTCTCTAAAATTTGTAACGGCAAAAGCAGAATTAAACTTAAATGATAATTCTATCCATTTTGCCGGAATCAATGAATTGCGCTTAGCTGATTCAAAAGTTATTCCTGATAAAGGAGAAATATTTATAGAGCAAGACGGTACAGTAAGAACTTTGAAAAATGCTGCTGTCGTATTTAATGCAGACAGCGCCTTCCATACCGTAAAAGAAGCAGAAGTAAATATTATTGGTCGAAACGATTTCTCCGGCAGCGGTAATTATTATTTCACCATGAATAACGGAACAGTTGAGAAAATTGCAGTACCTGAAATAAAAGTTAATAATCCCTACCGCGGACAAGTAATTCCGGAAGGGAAAAAGGGAAAGAAAGCGCATGACAACAGAGATATGAGCAAAATATTTACCTATGCTAATAACATCATTGAAGAAGACGCAAAATTTAAACTCGATAACAAAGTATATTATAAAGGGAATTTTAATTTTGATTCGAAACATCGAGATATTTTCTTAGACGGTGCCATCAAAGTTGATATCGCAAATACAAATAGTGATTGGATTCCTAACAACCAAACCTTAGACCCAAAGAAACCTACCGTGAGTATGGATAGTATTCTTTCTAAAGCAAATAATTTATTTGTAGGGTTAATGCTGGATAAAAGTATCCCGGAGTTTTACTCAACTATATTACAAGAAAAACGTAACCCAAGTGATGCTGCAATTATAAGCACAAAAGGCGCTATGCAATACAGCAAAACCGAACCGGGCGTAATCGTTTTTGGAAACGAAAATGCATTTACCTCCCCTTATTCGCATAGCACTTGCTTAAAATATAATGAGAATACCCGAGTAATTACAGCATCCGGCGAAATAGGATTCGGACTAAATATCGACCCTTGTAAAGTTACCACAGTGGGAACACTCGAGTATAAACCTACTAACCCAAATTTAGAGATTCCCGCAGACATTGCTATTAAATTTACTATACAGCCCGCTATTGCAAGTACTATCATTAATCAGTTTATGTTGTCCGAAGAATCTGCAAGCTTTGCGCCTTATAAACGCAATAAAACGGCGCAACGCACATTGTCTGTTCTTACCAAAGATACGGTAGAAGCCAATAGATTATTAGCTTCTATATACACTTCAGATTCTGTATTTATTCCTCAAAGCATGGATTATAATATGATGATGACTGGCACCAAATTTTATTGGGATGCACAAGATGCATCTTTTAAATGTGCCGAAAAAATAAACCTTACCTTCTTTGGCCCCGATGTAATTAAACGCTCTTATGATGCATATATAGAATTAGGATATGGCGGCTACAACGGCGATTTTGTAAATGTTTACTTGCAAAATAAAAACGGAGCTTGGTTTTTCTTTAAAATAAAAAAAGGACAAATGGGCATCGCTTCATCAGTCACTGAAATATACAATACCATTACTTTATTAAAAGATGCAGATAAAACCTATAGAATTGGCAAGGAAGTTGTATTCCAGTTTATGCCTGCAGATATTGGTATGCGCGACAATTTTGTAGTAAGAATGGAAGATTTTATGGAACGCTTTAAAGATAAAACATTCAATAAACCGAAACAACCGCAATAAACAAACAACTATTCAATTATTACTAAAACAAAAAAATGAAAAAAATCTTAATTGTAGCATTCGCTTTTTTATTGGCAGCATGCAGCCAAAACCCAATTACCGGCAGAAAACAATTAACCCTATTACCGGACGATCAAATGAATTCTATGTCTTTGACCGAATACCAACAGTTCCTTGCCACAAATAAAACAAAAGTAGAAAAAGGTGGATACGATGTAGAATTAGTAAAAAAAGTAGGCGGTAAAATAGCTGCTGCTGTAACCGATTACATGACACAAATAGGAATGGGAGATAAGATGAAACAATATAGTTGGGAATTTAATGTAGTACGAGATTCTGTTGCCAATGCATGGTGTATGCCGGGCGGAAAGGTAGTAGTGTACACCGGAATATTACCACTTACAAAAAATGAAGCCGGATTAGCCGTAGTATTAGGCCATGAAATAGCACATGCAATTGCCAGTCACGGAAATGAACGCATGAGTGCGCAAATGCTACAAGAATTAGGGTTTACCGCATTAGATGCCGCTTTAGCCAGCAAGCCCGAAAAAACAAGAAGTATTTTTGAAAGTGCAATAGGGATGGGTACTGAATTAGGATTTATGCTGCCATTTAGCCGTAAGCAAGAAAGTGAAGCCGATAGAATGGGCTTGATTTTTATGGCTTTAGCCGGATACAACCCGAATGAAGCAATTTCCTTTTGGACACGCATGGCAGCGCAAAATGGCGGACAAAAAATGCCTGAGTTTTTAAGTACGCACCCCAGCGATGAAACCCGTATCAACGATATTAAAAATAAATATTTACCTGAAGCACTCAAGTATTATAAGAACCAATAAAGCATTTTGGAACTAATCAATAAAATATTCAGCTATATTGTCGATATTCCGATAGAGCAACGAGAAAGCCAATTCAGCGGACAGGTAGAAGTCACACTACGGCAAGGACAATACATGTTGAGCACACGAAATGCTATTTATTCTTTCGGTAAAAAATACACTTCCTTTGATACGGCATTTAAGCAGTTAAATATAGACACACACCCTATTTTTAGCGTGTTGGTGCTGGGGGTGGGTTTAGGCAGCGTTATCGATTTATTGGAAAAGCATACCGATATACAACGAATTGTAGCCATAGATGCAGATGAGGTAATTATTGAGTTAGCACAAAAGTATTTACAATCTAACCTGAAATGTAAAGTGCAGTTTATATGTGCTGATGCGGCAGAATTTGTAAAAGAAAATAAAGATAAATTTGATGCTGTTTTGTTTGATGTATTTATAGACGACAAAACACCTTTGCCATTCATACAGCCCGATTTTCTAGAGCAGTTGAGAAAATGTGTAAATAAAAATGGGCTTTTAATCTATTCCAAAATAGATGATAGCATACATAGTAAAATTGAAAATAAACAGTTTGAAAATAGGTTTACAACAGTTTTTCGCGAGTCATTTTCTATAGATGCCAATGGGAATAAAATGTACGTTTGGTTCGGAAAAGATTAGTGCTTTCTAAATTCTCTACGGTGCAAAAATGGCGTAAGCGTACCCACTAATGCCCCGACGGCATAGCCGGTTATCACATCCGTCCAATAATGCTTTCCGGCTTTTACACGAGTGAACCCAACTAACGCCGGAACAATAGCTGCACCTGTCCACATTAATGGCTTCCATCGCGATTGCGGATGATACTCGCTATACATCATGGCTATAAAAAAGGTACTGGATGCCGTAATTGCAGTATGCCCCGACCAAAATGAAGCACGAGCATCTTTGCTGTATTTATCTCCATTCCCATAATCGGAATACACATAAGGCCGAGTGCGTTTGGCTAATTCTTTGGTGAATAAGGTTAGGGAAGAAGTTAACGCGAATGTTTCTACCCATACCGGAAGTACGGTTTTCCAATCCCGCCGAATATCCTTGTCGATGAATAATAACGCAGGGCTAACGGCTGCCGTTATTTGCATTACATCGCTTGCAATTGCAGCCGCTTTGGAGTGTTGGTAAATAGAATATCTGTCAAATTTATTGACATCTGTAGGTTTTAAATTATTGATTTCCTCTATTGTGAGCGGATGTTTTTTCTTATGTAAAATCAATCCTGCACCGCCCGTTCCTAAGGAAATTAGCCCGATAGGAATATCTACGCTTAGCCGAAATTTATAAAGACTTTGCCGCCGCATCGAGTCTTGCGCAAAGCTATTTACCAATAATAAAAGCGCAATGATAAGGGTAAGGTGTTTTTTCATGCATATAGATTTATAAATACAACTTTACAGCGTATTACTAGAGCTAAAAATAGCACAATTTTTTTACTTCTATATAATTTACAATGTATAACTTTACTCCTATAAATTTTGATATGAATTACATCTTTACCTTATTGCTTTCTTGTACTATGCTAAGTGCATTTGCTGATGGTATGCATATAAACGGGCTTATTACGGATATAGATTCAAAACAACCAATCCAACAGGCGAGCGTTCAAATTTCTTTCTTTCAAGGCTTTACTTTTTCTGATTCTACAGATACAGCCGGAAGGTATAAAATTAATACAACGGCAATCGTACCAGAAGGGTATTACGGAATTGAAATAGAAGCGAAAGGCTATTATAAATTAAATGGATTTATACATGTAACCAAAGATTGTGCTTTTAATTTTAGTTTGAAAAGCAAAACGCCGCAATTGATTTTACAAACTACAACAGATACTGTAAAACCATTGCCCGTTAAACGTAATCAATTAGATGGCTATGCCACCAACAATCTTATTTTTTTAATAGATGTTTCTTCTTCAATGAATGCACCGGATAAGATGCCTGCATTAAAAACTTCGATGAAATATTTGGTAAATGAATTAAGACCAACCGATAAAGTGGCTATTATGACTTTTTCCAATACGGCTAAGGAAATTTTAGCCTCTACGGCGGCAATAGATAAAGTGCTTATTAATAAAACGATAGATGAATTAGCATTCGGAAGCACTACACAAGGAGGCGTGGCGCTAAATGAAGCTTATAAAGCTGCTCAAAAGAATTTTATACCGAATGGCAATAATAGAATTATTTTAGCTAGCGACGGTATTTTTACTTCGGGAGAAAAAGAATACAAAAAAATGCAACAAATTATTGAAACCGGCATTCAAAATAAAATTTCACTGTCGATATTCTGTTTTGGAAAGAATACGGATTATGTAAAAACTAAATTGCAAAAATTAGCCAATTTGGGGAATGGAAATTTTGCAAATATTACAACCGTAGCAGAAGGGGAACTACAAATGCTCGAAGAAGCTAAAGCAGTAAAAAAAATTCCTTAAATTTTAATTTCTTGATATCGGTCAATACTACAGAAATGTTATTTCCTTAACTTTGATTTAACAAAGAAACATAAACCCTAAAAGTATGGCTGCACTAAAGCAGCCATCTTTCATTTTATAGATATAGTAATTATCGTTTGCTTAGTTCATCTCGGATGGCGGCCGCTTTTTCGTAATCTTCATTGGATAAGGCGTCGTTCATCAATGTTTCCAATTCTTTTTGGGTGTAAATGGAGTAATCGGATTTTCCGGAATAGGTATCCGTAGGAGGTTCATGCAGCATTTCTGTGGACGCCTCTTCAGCTCCTTCCATCAATACAATCCCCGACATTTCGAATATATTTCCATAAATGTAAATCGGGCAACCAAATCGGGCAGCTAAAGCAAGCGCGTCAGAAGTCCGAGAATCTATTTCGTGTTCTTCGCCATTAAAAATACAGACCAATTTTGAATAAAAAATACCATCTAATAAATTGGTGATTACAATTTCACTTAAAAATACGTTGAACGTATCCATTACATTTTTCATCAAATCATGCGTTAGCGGGCGGGTTGGCGGCATATTTTCTATAGCGACAACTATGGCTTGTGCCTCGGCAGCACCGATGACGATGGGCAGGCGACGCTTGCCGTTTTTTTCCCCTAACAACACGGCATAAGAGTGATGCTGGGTGAATCCCTGCGTAACGTTGATGATTTCTAATTCCACCTTCTTCACGCTGTAAAGATAAAAAAATTAATAACAGAAAATGGTATCGGATTTATTAACACATTTCTGCATTCTTCCGCATATTGTTTGTTCTGATTTTAACATTAGAAATCAATTTTAAAATTTCATGTCTCTAATCTTCTTGTGTAATTCTAATTGATGCAGATTAAACAAGAAGGTAATACGCTGCTTAAATTTAGGTGCGTTGGATTTGTAGTACGTTTTAAATTCGTTGCTGTAAAAAAGCGGTAAATAAATTTCTAACCCTCGATTGAAAAAACTAAACATCACTCCACCATCATACGCAAATTGTTTGAGTGCCGGCGGTGTATTGATATTTAATACATTATCTTGAATGAAACCCATGTCGAAGAATAATTTCAGCGGTACATGCTCAATAGGAAAATCTATTACCGTATTCAATGCTAAAATAAAACTTCCTGTTTGTCCCACCGCCGGAGATTGTAATGGCGTTGACACTTTAAAAAAGCCGTCATTGCCGGTAATCTGATTGGAAATAAATCCGGTATTTTCATTTCTTCCAAAATAATAATTCTCGAACTTGTAGTCGTTGCTGCCCGTTGTTCCTGTCAAATTGTAATTAAATCCGGGTAATGAATACCCTGCGTTGGGTTTTTTAATTTTACGCCATAAAAATGCGCCCATAAACCAACGGAAATGTACTCCCGTATTATTGTTTTTTAATTGATAGCGGATAAAAGATTGCGCCTCCAAGGAGGTTTTTACAAAACTCCCCGATTGCTCCAAGTTCCAAGTAACGCTTACCGGAAAATTTACATCCTTTCGCTTAAAAGTATAGGATATTTCATTTACATAATAATGCTTCAGCGTATCTTCTATAATTACCGGTGGTATAAGTGTTTCTACCAATCGGAGGTCTTTTTTTAAAATAATATGTGAAGTGAATTTTAGTTGATGTTCTAATTTTTCCAATCTCTCCGTTCTATGGTTGAAGGTCAACAACAACTCGGGGTGAATCGCATAATATTTTAGAGGTTTTATAAAATCGTAATAGGTAAAAGATTGAAATTTTAAGCCCGGCTTTATCTGCGTAACCACACTGTTTTTTGGGGTAATGTAATAATCTACATTTACGGTTCCGTTTACTTTTTTCGATTTAATGCCATAAAATAATGAAGCCGAGAAATCGACATGCTTTACAGGTTGTTTAATATTTATCAAAGCTGCACCTACTTGTACACCATCGTATTTGTTGTATGCAATTGCAGGAACGGCAAACGGAAACTCTTTATTTCGCTTATCCACCCAATGCAAATATTTCTGTTGTAACGAATGTAATTTAGGAAAATGAACCACATCGGCTAAATTTTTGTTTATTACTTCAATAGAGGTAGAATCTTGCGAATAAACACAAGAATAGGAGAATACTACCAAAATGTTAATAAATATTGATTTACATTTCATTTTTAACAATTAACTTTTCCGTACAATCTTCTGCAATATTAAATATTAACTTTGATATTGTGATAACGAATGCTAAAATACTATAGCTATGAGTAATTTTGATTTTGATAACGAACCAGAAGACCAATTAGATATATTAGAATTGGTAAAAAAATATGAAAGTGCTTCCAAAAGAGATGCCACCTCCTTTTTTGAAGAAGATGACTACGAAGCTATCATAGAATATTATCTTCAACAATCCCGATTTAATATAGCTTTAGAAGTAACGGATAAATCCATAGCTCAATATCCTTATTCGGCAGCATTATTATTTAAAAAAGCTCAAGTACATTTCAATCTCAAGCAATTAGCACAAGCATTGGATGCGCTGGACATGGCTGAAATCTATGACAGCTCGGATATAGATATCTACATGCTAAGAGCAGAGATTTTTACATTTCAATCAAGATATGGAGAAGCAATAAAAATACTTAATGCTATCTTAGAAACAGCAGATAAAACAGATTTACCAGATATATATTTGCAAATGTGTGATATATACGAAGACTGGGAAAAATATTTTGAAGTTTATGATTGTTTGCTATTGTGTTTGAAAATAGACCCAACCAACGAAGAAGCACTTCATCGATTCAATTATTGTGTAGAAATTACAGATAGATTTGAAGAAAGTATTCCGTTTATTCTTCAATTGATAGACAAAGATCCATATAGCAAATTTGCTTGGTATAATTTAGCTTGTGCTTATCGGGGAATAGATGCTTATGAAAAATCCATAGACGCCTTTGAGTATGTATTAGCTATAGATGAAGAAGCCGATTTTGTATATCAGGATATGGCTGAATTACATTATAAAAACGGACAGTTTCAAAAAGCATTAGAAGTAATAAAAGATTTATGTAATGCTTTTGAAGCCGATGATGAAATCTATTTTTTGCAAGGTAAATGCTACGAAGCATTGGGAGATACTAAAATGGCACGCTATTGTTACAGAAAAGCCGTACACGATAATCCTTCTTTATCGGAAGTATATTTTAGGATTGGCGAAACGTATAAGCAAGACGGACAATGGGAGCAGGCGTACAAATCATTTCAGAAAGCAAATGAGCTCGAAAAAGAGCAATACGATTTTTGCTTGGCAATGGCAGGTGCCGCATTAGAAATTGGAGAAACTGAAGTGGCAATAGATGCTTGCGAAACAGCCATAGATATTTTTATGAAACGCTACGAAGCTTATTTTATTTTAGGTAAAATAATGGCGCTAAATGGCGACACAGAAACTGCGCGTGAAGTATTGATGAAAGGTGCAGAAGTATGTAAATCCAGCATTGAACTAAATTATGCAATTTGTGCTATCGCTTTCATGGAAAATAAACTTAAAGAAGCAGAAACACTATTGAGATTGTTGCTCGATGAAGATGCTGAATTATACGATACAATATTTGAATTTAATGAAGCGTTGGTCGATAATATATCCATTCAAAGAATCCTGTCAGAATATATTTAATTATCTTTGGACATGAAACAATTTGGTTTAATTGGCTATCCATTGTCACATTCGTTTTCCAAAGGATATTTTGCGGAAAAATTTTTAAATGAAAATATTACCGATAGCCAATACGATATTTTTCCCTTACAGAAAATAGACGATTTTACTTCGCTTTGCACCTCCTATCCAAATTTAGTTGGGCTTAATGTCACCATACCGTACAAAGAACAGATAATACCCTATTTAGATGCTTTAGATGATGAAGCTAAAGCCATCGGAGCAGTAAATACTATAAAATTTGATAACGGCAAAAAAATAGGCTATAATTCGGATGGCTATGGCTTCGAGATGAGTTTGCGCCCTTTGCTGAAACCGCACGCTGTTTCTGCATTAATTTTAGGCACCGGCGGAGCTTCTAAAGCAGTAGAATATGTGCTGAAAAAATTAAACATTGCCTATCAATATGTTTCCAGAAAAAAATCTGCAAATACGATAACGTATGAAGAATTAAATGCAGGAAATCTTTTGAAAAACAATACAATAATTATTAATACTACGCCGGTTGGGATGTATCCGAATATTGACGCTGCACCGCCTATTAATTATGAAGAGATTAATGAACAATTTTTATTGTATGATTTAGTGTATAATCCCGAAGAGACACAATTTATAAAAAAGGGAAAAGCAAATGGCGCGCAAACTAAAAACGGATTAGAAATGCTCTATCTGCAAGCAGAAAGAAGCTGGCAGATTTGGAATAGTTTATAGCAGCTGCACAAAAAAAATATAAAGTGTATCGTATTTATTTCTAATTTTACCTTACCAATTACGAATAGAATTAGGAGTTATGGCAACATTGAATTTTGAAAATACACAAATTGCATTTGCGTATAAAAACAACAAAGAACTTATTCGCGATTACCAAATATTCCGATTAATCAATCAAGGATGGTTGGTGAAGTTGGGAACTTCGATGGCTTCAAAATTAATAAATGCAGGTATTAAAACCCCAATCGCTATTGGGATGCGCCCCACGGTGTATGCCGTTTTTTGTGGCGGTGACGACTTACAGCAAACGACTTATAAGATTGACAAGCTTTATCATTACAAAGTAAAATGTATTTTAGACTATGGCGTTGAAGGTAAAGAAAGTGAAGCTGATTTTGCACGGACAGAAAAAGCGATAAAAGAAGCAATTTTATTTGCGGCAAAAAATGATGCAGTAGATATTGTTTCTTCCAAATTCACCGGATTAATTCCGTTTTCCATATTGGAAAAATTGCATGCTAAGCAAAGCCTGACCAACGATGAACTAATCATTTACCGTAAAGCAAAAGATAGAATTTATTCCATTTCAAAATTAGCTTACGATAATAATGTAAGTCTTTTTGTAGATGCCGAAGAAAGTTGGATACAGCAACCTTTAGATGATTTGACATTTGAGTTGATGCAACAGTTTAACCGCGAAAAACCTATTATTTACAATACTTTTCAGCTGTACAGAAAAGATAGATTGGCTTATTTTAAACAAGAGGTACAACGGGCAAATAAAGAAGGAATTATATATGCTGCAAAGTTGGTGCGTGGAGCTTATATGGAAAAAGAAGCTGACCGTGCTAAAGCATTGAACTATGAAAATCCAATTCAACCCACTAAAGAAAATACAGATAAAGATTATAATGCGGCACTGCAGTTTGCTATCGAAAATATAAATACGGTAGCGGTATGTGTAGCCACACACAATGAGCAAAGCACCTTGCTGGCGACTACATTGATGCAGCAAAACAACCTTCCTAAAAACCACCCCAATATTCATTTTTCACAGTTGTTCGGAATGAGCGATCAAATCACTTTTAATTTAGCAGCAGAGGGGTACAATGCCGGAAAGTATATGCCCTATGGCCCCGTGAAAGATGTGATACCTTATTTAATCCGCAGAGCGCAAGAAAATACAAGTGTTGCCGGACAAATGGGACGTGAATTGAAATTGCTGAAACAAGAAGTAAAACGCAGAAAACTAGTTACGTTTTAATTACAGCAATTTTAACCCGAATGGGTATTGTATGGAACGATGGGATAATAAAAAGCCCGCTAAATAGCGGGCTCACTTCAAAAACCAATAAATATCTACTAACTATAATGCTTTCACTAATGCTGCTTTTTCGATATATCCCTCGTGCGACCACGTTTCTTTTCCTTTCTCAAATTTTTTCAAAACCGGAATTGCAGTAATATTGAGTTGTTGTGCTAATCCTTTGTTTTCATCAATGTTTAAGCGGATTACTTTTACTTTTCCGGCGTACTCTTTAGAAATTTCCTCCAACATAGGTTTCATCTTCAAGCAAGGTGCACACCATGGCGCATAATAATCTACTAAAACTGCGGTATCGGATGTTATCATTTGTGTATAAGCTTCGGCCGAAATTTTATCAGCAACTGCTGCTGCCGTTTCGCTGGCTAATGGTAAATTTTGACTTTGCCATGCCAATATTCCACCTTCTAAGTTGATAACGTGTTTGAAGCCATTGCTACGCATGTAGCTTGCTGCCGATGCACTGCGCGCACCGGATAAGCAATACACAAAATAGGTTTTATTTTTATCTAATTTTTCTACTTCACTTTTAAATTCCGACCCATTATAGTTTATGTTTTTTGCATTTTCAATATAGCCTCCGGCATATTCTTCAGGCGTTCTTACATCTAATATTTCAGCATCTTTTGTTTGTGCAATTTTATCTTTAAATGCGGCAGCATTTAATACTTGATCTGAACTTTGTGAATTGCATGATACTGCAAAAAGCAGTACGGCTACTATAAAAGAGAATAATTTCATGTTTGTTTTTTTATTTTAAGGATGATTAATAAAAATTATTGATACTGCGCAATGATTTGCTCTAATTGCTTTACCGGAACTACTCCGGATTGCCGCCATTTGGCTTGTCCGTTTTTAAATAAAATAAGTGTAGGAATACTTTGGATGCGATACTGCGCCGACACACGAGAGTTTTTATCTACATTTATTTTAAGAATGGTAATGTTGTCATTCATCTTTTTTTTCAATTCTTCTAATAGCGGATGCATTACTTTGCATGGACCACACCAATCGGCATAGAAATCAACCAATACCGGCTTGTCGGATTGTATAAGTTCGGCAAAAGATTTTTTATGGGAGGTTTGCATGATTATTGTTTTTTACTTCAGTAAATTCAATTTCTTCTGCAGTATTTGCAGGTGTTTTCATAGTGCTTGGTGCACATCCATTCACTCCGCAGCAGCCCGTATTGGATAATGCTTGATACATAAAAAATGCACCTAACCCGCCAAATAATGCATCGTGTATTTGCACCGATTGAACGATGATAATAATACTCAACACCAATCGGATAATGCGGACAGCATTCCAATTATTCAATAGATTGTATTTGAATGTTTCGAGCATATTATTTTACTTTTTGTTGCAACCCGTACCAACCACCACCATTATATACCTCTTTAAATCCATTGGATTGTAAAATACTTTTTGCTTGCGCACTTCTCATGCCTGATGCACAACAAGTAATTATAGGTTTGCTTTTGTCTAATTTTGCATAATGATTTGACAAATTATTCAACGGAATGTTCACAGAACCTTTTATGTGTCCACCTTGATATTCTGCTTTTGTGCGAACATCTACTATTGTAGCGCCTTGCTGCATTAATTGTTTGTAATCGGTTTTAGGCCCTAAGCCTAATAAACTCTTCATTTGTTCTAACATCTTCTTTTTTGTTTTTTATGATTTGATAAATAATTTTATTGCTGTTCTTCTTTTTTTGTAGAAATATTAAATACTCGATAAATTGGGCAAAAGCTGATGCTGCTTGTAAGTATAAACGCTAAGCCCACTATTAATAAGATAATAGCTAACATACCACTGATAACGTGAGTAAAATATAATACAGCAATAATTACAGCCGCAATTGTGCGTACTATTCTGTCCAAAGTGCCCATATTCTGTTTCATAACATAGAATTTTATGCTGTAAAGGTATAACAGAAAAATAGGCTTGTCAGTTACAAATGTTACAAATCACGGAGTAGCTTTATTTGGTTGCGGTAAAGCAAAAGCCGCTTTTCGTTTTCTAATTTTTTTAAAAGCCTGGAAACCACTACACGCGAAGTAGCCAATTCATCGGCTATTTGTTGGTGCGAGAGATTGATAAGCGTGGTATTGGTAGCCTTGGATTTCTCTTTCAAGTAATTGATTAATCGCTCGTCTAATTTCTGAAATGCAATTTGGTCAATAGTTCTTAGTAACTCATTAAATCGATTTTGAATGGTCTTCATTACAAAACTTTTCCAACTCGGGTATTTCACAATCCATTGATCCATTACGTTTATAGGTACTGCAAGCATTTCCACTTCGTCTTCTGCTACGGCTCTTATTTCACTGGGAAAATGCTGCATGCAGCATGTGAAAGTCATGGCGCAGCTTTCTTTAGAATTTACATAATATAGTAATAACTCTTTGCCGTCTTCCTCTACACGAGACACTTTAATAGAGCCTTTTAATACAATTGGAATCTGCCGTACTGTTTCGCCAACTTCTAAAATTACATCACCGGCATTTGCAGTTATAAGCTTTGATTTAGAAGTAAGTTCTTTTATTAATCCGGGTTCAAAAATTTCTCTGAAAATTGCTAATACATCCATAGTCAAATTTACATAAACAAATGAAAAGTTAAAGAAGTTCATTAGCGCATGGTCATTCTGCGCTCACTGTCTAATTTTAAAGCGGTAGCAATCATAAAGGTAAATGAAAGTAGTGAGGAGCCGCCATAGCTGATGAGTGGTAATGGAATACCAATTACGGGCAATAATCCGATGGTCATACCAATATTAATGACTAAATGTGTAAAAAATATGGCTACTACCGAATAGATATATACCCTACCATAAGGACTGCGTTGGCGGTTGGCAAGGGTGAGTAAACGTTGCAACATAATTACATATATTCCGATTAATACCAATGAACCTAAAAACCCCCATTCTTCACCATACGCAGAGAATATAAAATCTGTACTGGTTTCGGGTACATAATTATATCTTGTTTGTGTGCCATGTAAGTAGCCTTTGCCAATGATACCGCCGGAGCCTATTGCAATTTTAGATTGGTTGAGATTATAAGCTACGCCACGTTGTGCTTCTTTAGTCAGTTCTTTTCCAAGTATTACGTTGATGCGGTCACGCTGGTGTTTTTCTAATACATTGTTAAAAATATAACTTACAGAGAAGGTGTAAAAACAAGTTCCAATCATCATTACGGCCAATATTTTCACCAGTAGTTTATTCAACCAATTCCAATAAATTAAAATACAGAAAAATATAAAGCTGATTCCAATGATTATGTATTGGTTAATCAATAAGGAAAGTACGGAAACCAAAATAATATATAGCCCCAAGTAGATAACTAAATCGGAAAGCCCTTCTCTATTTAAAACAAAAATAAATGCAGCAAAAACTAAACATGAACCTGCATCGCCTTGTGCGGCTACAAATAATAAGGGTAATCCGAGAATGGCATAAGCCGTTAAATGTTCTTTGCGTGTTACAAATCGCATTCCGGGGGTGTCAAAGTATTTTGCCAACGCCATTGCGGTACCAAATTTTGCAAATTCTGAAGGCTGTAATTTGAATGCACCTAAATTAATCCAGTTTTGTTGTCCTTTTGTTTTTTGTCCGACTACCAATACCATTAATAAGAGGAATAAAACAAAGCCATACATAGGATAGGAGATGAGTTGCAGCATTCGGCGGTCAAATCCTAAAATGGAAAAAAACATAAATCCGCTGGCCAAAGCCCATACCGATTGTTTGATGTAGCTGTGTTTAAAACTAAAGAATGAAGCACTGATATTGCCATTGTATTCTGTGGCAAAAATAGACAATATTCCTACTGTTACTAAGAATAGATAACAATACAAAACAGTACTGTCAATAGGATCGTATGCGCGTTTATTGGGTTGCATTTTTATTCTTGATAATCTTCATTTTTCTTTTGAATGCCTACATTTTCGGGCGTGCTGTTTTTTAAGGGAATTGGTTTTTTCTCTTTTACTGCTTTTATAGAATCTTCGATATATTTTGCTCTGTCGGCTTTTGCTTTTTCTTTTGCTAATGAATCTTGTCGCAGCTGCTGTGGCGTTTTCGGTATGCCGGTGCCTAAGTCATCGCTAATGATGTGTGCTTTAAACATACGTTCTTGCAGGGGTATTCTTTTTGTGGCAATGCTATCATGCAAATACATTTCTACCATTAATGAAGCGATAGGAGCCGCATAAGTAGCTCCAAATCCGGCATTTTCAACAAATACGGCAATGGCAATTTTAGGGTTGTCTTTTGGTGCAAAGCCTGCAAAAATCGAGTGGTCTTTGCCGTGCGGATTTTGTGCGGTTCCTGTTTTTCCGCAAAATGAAATATCAGGAATCATTGCGCCGCGTGCTGTACCTTGCTGTACTACTTTTTCTAATCCATCTACTACAAACCGATAGTAAACAGAATCAATGTTAGTAGTGTGTTTTTGTGTTACAGGATATCGTTTTTGGTTTCCTTTGATAAATGCTCTGCATATTTTTGGTGTAATATAATATCCACGGTTGGCAATTATCGCCATGGCATTTGCTATTTGCAATGGCGTAGCCAATACTTCGCCTTGGCCTATGGAATTGGAAATAATAGTAGCTGCTCTCCACTTTCCTTCGCCAAATACTTTGTTGTAATATTTTACGGTAGGTAGGTTGCCTCTTTTTTCACCAAATAAATCTATGCCTAATTTTTTTCCGTAGCCAAATTCACTCATCATATCCCACCATTTTTGGTAGCCGATTGCCGGTGTGGCAAACGTAGAATCCATGATGAAGTCATTGTAAACTTTACAAAAATAAGAGTTACACGAGTGTTGCAATGCAGATTCAACATCGGGGATGGCATGCACGCCGTGGCATTTTACTACGTGGTTGCCCACACGGTACCCTCCTGGGCAAAACCATGACCATTTTTCGCCATGTATATTTTCTTGTAAGGTGAGCAATGCTGCAGCTGCTTTAAATGTAGAACCCGGTGGGTACATTGCTTGTATTGGGCGGTTTAATAAAGGTTTGTACGGATTGTTAAAGAGTACATTGAAGTTGTGGCGACGGTATCGGCCGGTTAATAAATTGGGGTCGTAGCCGGGGCTGCTTACATACGCCAGTATTTCTCCGGTGGAGGGTTCGATGGCAACGATTCCGCCTACTTTTCCTTGCATGAGTTTTTCTCCAAATGCTTGCAGTTTAGCATCTAATCCCGAAACCATATCCCAGCCTGCAATTGGTGTTTTGTCATCTTTCCCATCTCGGTATTTACCTTTATAGGTGTTTTTTACGTCCACCACTTGATAGCTGTATCCCTTTTCTCCGCGCAGTAAACTATCGTAGTATTGTTCTATTCCGGTAGTGCCCATGTAGTCTCCCAATTCGTAGTAGCCGCTCGATTTTGCAATGTTGTCTTTGGTTACTTCACTTAAATAGCCAAAGACTGCTGCTCCGTCTTTATCCGGAAATCGACGCACTGTTCTGGTTTGAAAGGTGAAAGAAGGAAATTCGTATAAATGTTCTTGAAATCGAGCAAATGTTTGCGCATCTAATAATTTGATGAAGGGCGTAGGTTTATTAGGCGTAGTTCGTTTTATTTCGTCTAATTTTTTTCTTACATAAGTTATATCTGTATTTAGAACTTCGCATAATTTAAGGGTGTCTAAGTTTTTGGTGATATTCCATTGTACTAAGATATCATAAGAAGCATCATTGTACACCATTACTCTTCCTTTTCTGTCTAGTATTAAGCCTCGGGAGGGATATACATTTACTTTTTTTACTACATTGTCATGCGCCTTCATTTTGTATTCCGGCGTAAGCACTTGCAAGAAGAATAATTTTACAATAAGTATAAATGCAGCGATATAAATCGCTTTCTCTAGGATTCCACTTTCATTGCCACGTTGCATGTATTATTATTCTCTTGTGTTTCTCTTAAAAAAGAAGCTAATCATCCATACCAATAATAAAGAACCGGCAAGGCTGAAAATAATCCTAAATATAGTAGAGAAAAAATTGGCAAAAGAAAAAACTTCTAAAAAGAAATACACGAAATGATGAATGGAAAACATAATTAGTGTATAATAAAAAAACCACAATAATCCTTGCTTGGATAAACTGGGAACATCCAGCTTGTCCCACCCCGAACGAGGTTGGAAAGTATCTAAAATGTAACTACGGGTGTAGCCTACCATTGTAAGAGCTGCGGTGTGTAATCCGCCACCATTGCTAAAAATATCGATGATTATTCCGGTAAGAAATGCTAATAATAATACCACAATTCGAGGCGTAAACACCGGTAATAATAATATAGCTAAAGGGTATATCATTATATTAGCTCGACCGAATGGCAATTCGTTCAATAGCATTATCTGTACTGCAATTAGCAACACAAATCGGATGATGTTATTGATTACGAATTTACTGTTCATTGTTTACTTGGCTTTCTAAGGCGTCTAATTCTTTTTTCTTGTAATTTCTTACTACATATACATAACTTAATGAATTTAAGTTGTTGGTTAATTTTACATCTATAGCATAAAAACTGGTGCTTGCCTCGGGTTCAAAATGCTTTACGGTAGCTACTGGTATGTCGGGGGGAAAAATAGAAGAAAAACCTGCGGTAACTAAAGTGTCATTCTTTTTTATGGGTAATGTTTTACTTATTCCACCAACCTGTAGCGTAAATGGATCTTCTCCATTCCAATGTAAATTTCCGATAGCATTGGTGTTTTTATGTTTTACGCTAATTTGTGTTTTCATGCTTATCACCGACAGAACTAAGGAGAAGTGTTCGGAAACATTGGTTACAATCCCTACTACGCCATTACTGCTTATAACGCCATATCCTTTTTGAACGCCATCTATACTGCCTTTGTCGATAGTAATGTAATTGATACTTTTATTAAAGGTGTTGTTTACAATTTTTGCAGGAATATAATCAAATGTATAATTATTTGATTTTTTAGGTAATGAAGTATCTTTCGGATATTGGTTTTGGTAATAGATTTGCTGTTTTAATGCTGCATTTTCTTCTAGTAGCAGTTTATTATTGGCACCGGAATGTATAAAAGTATAAGCACTATGTATGTAATCCGAAATAGTACCGGTAACAGTACCCGAAGTATTCAGAAATCGTATTTCTTGGTATTTGTTTGATTTAAAAACGAGCATTAGTGCAAATGCTTCTAAAAGCACAAATAATATGAGCACATAAAAACGAGAAATTAAGTAATATATGCTGCGCATAATGCTGTTAGCTCATCAAGAAAGTATAGCGATGTCTGTTTTTTAGGGCAATTCCTGTTCCGCGCACTACGGCACGAAGTGGGTCATCTGCTACACGTACCGGAAGTTTTGTTTTCATGGCAATACGTTTGTCTAATCCTCGCAATAAGGCACCACCTCCCGTTAAATATATTCCCTTTCTATAAATATCCGAAGCTAATTCCGGTGGGGTTGATTCCAATGCTTTCATAATTGCTTCTTCTATTTTTGAGATAGATTTGTCTAAGCAACCTGCAATTTCTGTATAAGCCACCGTTACTTGCTTTGGAATACCGGTAAGTAAGTCTCTTCCGTGTACAGCAAAGTCTTCGGGAGCGTTTTCTAAATCTTGAAGGGCAGAACCTACATGTATTTTTACTTGCTCGGCAGTTCGCTCTCCTATTAATATATTATGTTGTCGCTTTACATATTCAACAATGTCTAAGGTGAAATCATCACCGGCAACACGGATAGATTGGTCTGTAACGATACCGGAAAGAGCGATAACTGCTATGTCGGTCGTTCCGCCGCCTATGTCGATAATCATATTGCCTTCAGGCAACTCTACATCTAATCCTATACCTAAAGCTCCTGCCATTGGTTCGTGTATAAGGTAACGCTCACGGGCATTGGCATGCTCGGCACTTTCGATAACGGCTCGTTTTTCCACTTCTGTCACCCCTGATGGAATACAGATTACCATTGTAAGAGATGGCCTGAACCAACGGCTGCCTTCAGTAAGCATATTTATAAAACCCCTCAACATGGCTTCAGCAGCCGTAAAATCGGCAATTACGCCGTCTTTCAGCGGTCTAATGGTTTCAATATTTGCATGTGTTTTTTCATGCATTAACATTGCTTTCGTTCCTACAGCAATTACTTCACTTGTTTTTTTGTTTATCGCTACGATAGACGGCTCATCTACAACTACTTGGTCTTTATAGATAATCAACGTGTTAGCTGTACCAAGGTCGATTGCAATTTCTTTATTCAGGAAGCTAAATAATCCCATTTTTTCTCTTCTTAACTAGTCTTTAATCAAAGAACAAAAGTAAGATATATAAACGAGAATATAATGCTGCAACGAAAATTTAATTTTTATTCACATTGCAGCAAAAATTACCTAAACTGGAATTAATGTTTGAAGTGTCGGATACCTGTCAATACCATTGCCATCGCTTGTTTATCGCAGTAATCAATAGAATCTTGGTCTTTAATACTACCTCCCGGATGGGTAACTGCTTTTATGCCTGCTTTATCTGCAATTTCTACACAGTCCGGGAATGGAAAAAATGCATCACTTGCCATTACTGCATCTTGTAAATCAAATCCAAAAGACGTGGCTTTGTGTATGGCTTGTTGCAGAGCATCTACACGAGAGGTTTGCCCGCATCCCATCCCCAATAATTGCTTATCTTTTGCTAAAACGATGGTGTTTGATTTTAAATGTTTTGCAATTTTATTGGCAAATAATAAGTCCTCGATTTGTGCTTCGGTCGGCGCAATTTTAGTTACTGTTTTCAAGTCTTCTTTTTGCTCAATTTTATAGTCAAAATCTTGAGCAATTACTCCATTTAATAAAGATTTGAATTGTTTTTCGGGGAATGTAAACAGCTTTTGTTTCAGCAAAATCCTGTTTTTCTTTTTCATTAATAGTTGTAAAGCATCTTCATTAAATGCGGGAGCAATCAATACTTCAAAAAATAATTTGTCTATTTCGGTTGCAGTAGCGATATCTATTGCTGTATTTGAAATTAAAACGCCGCCAAATGCGGATACCGGATCTCCGGCTAATGCTGCCAACCATGCTTCTAATGCCGTAGCGCGTGTAGCTACTCCGCAAGCATTTGTGTGTTTTAAAATGGCAAATGTGGGCCGGCTAAATTCTGCCATTAAATGTACTGCAGCATCAATATCTACTAAGTTGTTGTAAGAAAGTTGTTTGCCGTTTAAAATATCAAATACTTCATTGATATTTCCATAAAAATATCCTTTTTGATGAGGATTTTCGCCGTAGCGCAATGCTTCGCCGGTAAGAAAACTTTCCTTAAAAGTACCATAAGGCGTTTTAGAAGAAAAATAGCGATGGATTAAGGTGTCGTAATGTGAGCTTACTGCAAATGCTTGTGTGGCATAATCTTGTCGAAAGGCTAAAGAGGTTGCTCCTTTATTTTCTTCAATATGTTGTGTTAAATCGGCGTATTGATTTTTTTGAGAAACAATTACTGTATCTGCAAAATTTTTCGCTGCGGCACGGATAAGTGAAATGCCACCAATATCTATTTTTTCTATGATTTCAGACGTAAGCTCTCCGGCAAATAAGGAGGTGTATTGTTTTACGGTTTCTTCAAACGGATATAAATCTACCACCACTAAATCAATTTCAGGGATTTCATATTGTTTTAACTGTGCCACATCTTCACTGTTTTCTCTGCGTGCTAAAATGCCGCCAAATACTTTTGGATGTAATGTTTTTACACGTCCGCCTAAAATACTGGGATAGGAAGTAAGTTCTTCTACGGGAATTACTTTGTAGCCTAAGTTTTCTATAAATGCTTGTGTGCCTCCGGTTGAGTAAAAAGTTACATTATGCTTTGCAAGAGTATGTATAAGTACATCGAGACCGTCTTTATAATAAACAGAGATAAGTGCAGATTTAATCGTTTTCACGGGAAATGGATTTATGCTGCTAAAATACGCAGATGTAATTTATTTCTGTTGCAATAGGCTTAAATGATTTGTTAAGAATTTTATTTTAAAGAACAATTCTTGTAAAAATTTTACTCAAAAATGCCATTAATTCATTTTAATTGCCGTTTACTCATTATTTATAGCTCGAAAAATTAATTGGGTGTAGGTTTACATCATCAATAACAACAAAAACAAAAACTATGAAAACAATTCCAACCATCGTAAGTGCAAATTCACTAAGAGGAATTTCTTACACTGTTAAACAAACAATTGTTACTTCTTCTAAATTCTTAGCAGTAGTGCTCATCGGATGTACTTTCTTGTTGAGTTCCTGCGGTCGAAATGTTAGCTCCGGATGCGGCACTTGGGCTTGTAAAAGCAATTTAAAATATACAAACGAACGTAAGTATAATAATCAATTAGCGAAAATGTATCATACTTGTCCTAAGGGATATTGCTCTCGATGAGCTTATTGGTTTTAATTATTTTATCCGGCTGCCTTTTTAGGCAGCTTTTTTATTTTCGTCTTCCCAATAATCGGAGCAACATCAAAAATAGATTAATGAAATCAAGATATAGCGTGAGCGCACCTAAAATGGCACTTTTTTTTACGGCTTCTTCCTCTTGTGCTGCCGCATTGAAATTTTTTATTTTTTGCGTGTCATAAGCCGTTAAGCCAACAAAAATTAGAATACCGGCATACGTTATTATCCAATATAATAGTTCGCTTTTCATAAATATATTTACAACAGAGGCAATAATTAATCCAATTAATGCCATCATCATTATATTTCCCATCGAGGTTAAATCTTTTTTGGTGAAATATCCATAAGCGCTCATGATGCCAAAGGTAGCCGCAGTAATAAAAAATGTGGAGGCAATTGAACCTTGCGTATAAACTAAGAAAATAACAGAGAGCGTAAGCCCATTTACTATGGAATATATTACAAATAGAATTGTTGCAGTAATTGCGTTGATTTTATTTATTAATCCACTTAATCCGATTACTAAAAGTATTTCAAGTATTAATAAGCCATAAAAAAAGAGCGTATTAGAAAAAATCAGCTGAGTGAGGGTAGGGGTAGTTGCCGTTAGGTAAGCTACACTGCCTGTTATCATTAATGCAATAGACATCCAGCCGTACACGCGGGTAATAAAGGTTTGTTGCTGAATTAAAGAGTGGTCTAAAGAGAAATTGTAATCTGGTGAATTAGAGGTATTGTGCATGATTTTTTTACAAATGTATATAAAGTTTTATTAAAGGTCAACAGGGTAATGTAAAATAAAAAGAGTTTATCGAGAATACCCGATAAACTCTTTTAAAAGAATAGACATAACGTTTATTTCAAACCGCCTACCATATCTTCCGGTTTTACCCATTCATCGAATTGTTTAGCGGTTACATAGCCCAATTCTATGGCAGTTTGTTTTAGTGTTTGATTTTTTTTATGTGCAGTTTGTGCAATTTCTGCCGCTTTATAATACCCAATTTTCGTATTCAATGCAGTTACTAGCATCAAGGAGTTGTGTAAGTTTTTATTGATGTTGTCGAGCAATGGCTCGATGCCGATAGCGCATTTATCATTGAAGGATACACATACATCACCGATTAATCTGGCGCTGTGCAAGAAGTTGTAAATCATTACCGGTTTGAAAACGTTTAATTCAAAATGTCCGGTACTGCCGCCGATATTTATAGCTACATCATTTCCTAATACTTGAGCAGCTGCCATTGTCATTGCTTCGCATTGGGTAGGGTTTACTTTTCCCGGCATGATAGATGAGCCCGGTTCATTGTCAGGGATATGGATTTCACCGATGCCGCAACGGGGACCGGAGGAAAGCATACGGATATCGTTTCCGATTTTCATTAAAGAAACGGCTACCGTTTTTAATGCGCCATGTGCTTCCACAATTGCATCGTGTGCCGCTAAGGATTCAAATTTATTATGCGCCGTTATAAAAGGTAATCCGGTAAGGTTGGCAATTTCCTTTGCTACATTTTTTGCATACCCTTTTGGCGTGTTGATGCCCGTACCTACTGCTGTTCCGCCTAAGGCCAATTCGGAAAGATGTGCTAGCGAGTTTTCAATGGCTTTCAATCCGTGATCTAATTGTGATACATATCCGGAAAACTCTTGCCCTAAAGTTAATGGAGTTGCATCCATGAAGTGTGTACGGCCAATTTTTACGATTTTTGCAAATTCTTTCGATTTTTTTGCTAATGTATTTCTTAGTTTTTTAATACCCGGAATGGTTTTTTCTATCAATATAGAATAGGCAGCGATGTGCATAGCCGTTGGGAATGTATCGTTAGAAGATTGTGATTTATTGACATCGTCATTGGGGGCAATTAGTTTTTTTTCGTCGGTTAGCTTTCCGCCCAGTAATACATGTCCTCTGTAGGCAATTACTTCATTTACGTTCATGTTAGATTGTGTGCCGGAGCCGGTTTGCCATACTACTAATGGGAATTGGTCATCTAATTTTCCATCTAAAATTTCATCACATACTTTTCCGATGATTTCACATTTTTGTTTGTCTAAAACTTTTGCTTTGTAATTGGTTATTGCGGCTGCTTTTTTTAAGTAGGCAAATGCCCGAATGATTTCTTTCGGCATTTTATTGATGTCTTGTGCAATTCTGAAATTTTCTACAGAGCGTTCTGTTTGCGCTCCCCAATAAACATTAGCAGGAACTTTTACTTGTCCCATGGTGTCTTTTTCTATTCTGTATTCCATTTTTTTTGAGTATTAATTATGATAAATGATACGATTATTGTTTTTATTTTCCTTTAAACTCGGGTTTTCGTTTTTCTAAAAATGCACTCACGCCTTCTTTTACATCGTCGGTGCGAAAAATGGAAGCAAACGCATTTACTTCATATTCAAAACCGTCCACTCCATCTTTGTAGTAGGCGTTGGTGCATTCAATTACTTTAGCAATGGCAATCGGTCCTTTAGTAGCTGTTTTTTGAATAATAGATTTTGCTTTTTCAATAGCCGCATTTTTATCTGCTTCTACATAATTTACTAAACCTAAATTTAAGGCAGTTGGTGCATCAATCATATCAGCAGTAAGGTGTAGTTCTAATGCTTTTGCTTTCCCGATATATTGTATAAGCCGTTGTGTGCCGCCGTATCCCGCAATGATACCGAGGTTTACTTCCGGTTGTCCGAACTTTGCATTTGCAGTTGCAATACGCAGATGGCATGCCATAGATAATTCACATCCGCCACCTAAGGCAAATCCGTTTACTACCGCAATTACCGGCACGGAGGTGTGCTCTATTAAAAAGAAAATATCATGCCCGCGTTGGGCTAATTCCTTTGCTTTTGAGGTATCTAATCCTTGGAATTCCGCAATGTCAGCACCGGCGACAAATGCTTTTTCGCCTGCGCCGGTAATAATTATACCTTTTAAATTTTCTATTTTTCGGGCAGCTGTAAATGCGTCTTTTATTTCTAAAATTGTTTCTCCGTTTAATGCGTTTAGTTTGTCTGCACGGTTTATGGTAATTGTCAAAATGTTATCTGAGATTTCCCATAATAGATTATTAAAATTCATAAGGTTTGTTTTTATCTGAAAAATAAGCTGAAAATTGCATCAGGAAATATACCTATTGCTAAGGATAGTATAGATATAAACAAGAGCATCCATTTATTTACAAATGATAGTTCTATCGGTGCGGTATGTTCTCCGGAGGCTTTGGAGAATATAGAAATGATAACTCTGAAATAGGCATATACCCCAACTAAAGAGGCTAAAATAGCAATAATGGCTAATGAAATATACCCTTTATCTATCACACTCACCAATACAAAATATTTGGCAAAGAAACCTGCCAATGGAGGTATGCCTCCCATGGACAATAATGCGATTACCATAGTGCCGGCTAATATAGGGCTGCGTTTTACTAAGCCTTTAAATGCGTCTAAGTTTCCTTTGGTTGTAGCTTGTTCTACAATCATCAACACCCAAAAAGAGGCAATACTGGATAAGGAGTAAGCAAATAAATAATACCACGTAATGTAAGTTGTAGATGGCGATAAGAGCGTCATACCTAATAAAATAAAGCCTGCGTGTCCGATACTGGAATAGGCAAGTAGCCGTTTTACATCTGTTTGTGATGCTGCAATGATATTTCCTATACAAATGGTTAATAACGCAATTATTAATAGTATATAGGTGTATGTTGCATAAAAAGAAAGTATGAGGCTGAATAGTCGGAAGAAAGCAACAACAGCACCAATTTTTACAATGGTGGACATATATGCTGTAATAACTGTTGGAGCTCCCACATATACATCGGGTGCCCAAAAATGAAATGGAGCTGCCGACATTTTAAAGGCTAATGCAAAAATAATTAATACTGTGCCGATAATTAGTAATTGCTGGCTTACGCCGTACGGCGACATGGACATAGAGGCAATTTGTATAATGTTGAAACTTCCTAATGCTCCATAAATAAATGCTATACCCAATAATAAAAATCCGCTGGCAAAAGAGCCTAATAAGAAATATTTGAAAGCAGCCTCATTGGAAAATATATTGCGCTTGTCGGAACCTGCTAAAACATACACCGGAATTGAAAGAATTTCTACACCGAGAAATAGCATTACCATGTGCGTATATGAGGTTAAAATAAATACACCAACCATGGAAAATAATACTAGAGAAAAATGATCGCTTAAATTTGTTTCATCTTCAAAATAATGATTTGCCATTGTAAACCAAAGTATGGCTATAAAGGAGAATAGGATGGTGAAAACTAATGGTGTTCTGTCCAACATCATCATTCCGTAAATATTTTCATTGTTGCCAAAATCATTGACACAAAATCCAATATTTACCAATAACCCGATAATCACTAATGGGTATATTAGCTTGCGAATGCTTAGAATCTCTGCAATTAATGACAGCACTCCTAAGCCCGATAACAGTAATAATTCTTTCATTTCTTTCTCTTCACTATATTTTTAATGTTTCACTATGGATAATGCATGGTGTACATGTTCGATGAGTTGTTTTACTTGCGGCTCTGATACTTGCAATATTATATTAGGAAAAATTCCAAAAAATAATATCAGCGCTACAAAACCGGTAAGTATTATTTTTTCATTTTTTGTAATTGCACCAAAAGTTTCTGTAAGGGTATTCGTCTCCCCATGCATTATTTTATGATAAGCACGCATTAGGTATAAGGTGCCTAATATTACGGTAAAGCTTGAAAAGATTGCCATCAACGTATTGTATTGGAAAATACCATGTAGCAGAAGAAATTCTCCTACAAATCCATTAGTTAATGGAATCGCAATACTGCCAAATATTATAATTAAAAATAAGACACTGAAAATTTGTGATATATTTCTTATGCCTCCCATTTTTTGCATGTTGTCGGTATGCATTCTATTTACTAAAATATCACATACATAAAATAAGGCAACTACATTTACGCCATGTGATAGCATTTGATAAATACCTCCTTGCACGCCTTGTAAATTCCATGAAAAAATACCTGCAGCTATTAAGCCTACGTGCCCTAAAGAGGAGTATGCCAACATGCGTTTGAAATTGTGTTGTACCAACGCCATCATGGAACCATAAACTACGCTAATTACACTTAACGTGATAACATATTTAGAAGCTAAATGCCAGCCTAATGGTGCAATGGGAATCAACCATACAATTAATGCGAAAGCACCCATTTTTAGCATAATTCCGGACAAGAGCATTGTGCCTTGCGTAGGGGCTGTAACATATGTGTCAGGCTGCCAAGAGTGTAAAGGGAAAATGGGTATTTTTATTGCAAAAGCTAAATAGAAGGCAATAAAAACAAATAGTTGTTGTGGTGCCGTCAGATGCGCACCGGTAGTATAAAAATCATAAATACTAAAACTTCGAGAAGGGGTGTGCAACCAAACAAAAATAATGGCTAACAGCATAAACAAACTTCCAAAGAGGGTATAAACGAAGAATTTGAATGTAATGCGTTTTTTATGCTCTCCTCCCCAAATTAATGCCAATAAATAAATAGGCAGTAGAGATAGTTCCCAAAAGATATAAAATAATAGGGCATCTTTTGCTAAGAATACGCCCAACATAGCGCTTTGCATTACTAACATTAAGCTGTAAAATGCTCTCGGGCTTTTTATCGTTCTTTCTTGTGTACTTTGGATAATAAATGGCATGAGCAATACCGTAAGAAGTACGAGTATGCTATTTATACCATCTATTTTTAGATAAAAATCTGCATTTAATGCCTTTATCCATTCTGTATGGAAAACCAAAAGTTTGGAAGTAGCATCTACGGCGAAGCGATGAAAGCCGGCTATGCCTGCCGCTAAGGTTAATACAGCACCTAATGCAGCCGTATTTTTAGCTTGTTTTTCGCCCGCAGCAATCGTCAGCGCAGCAAAAAGTAAGGGTAATATAATTATTAATAATACTAACATTTCATTTTTTATTTCATCCTCTTAAACATTCCACCAGCATATTATTTTTTGGATTAGTACATGGCAGGAGTGCATAAATAACTGATCCGATTTTAAAACAATAAAATCAGCTAATTTACCGTCTATTTTGCCTGTTATTGCTAATAACACCAATTGTGATGTTCCAATAAATAATGCAATTCTTTGCACTGCCTTATCATTTACAAAATGCAATACGGGGATTGCTATTATCGATATTGTTAAAATTAATACAAGTATCATGGTTTATAATTTTACAAACATTAATGCTAATAAAATAATCATACTTACTACCATTGCAATGACGTAAAATCCTAATCCACCGGTTTGCGTTAACCGAAGTAGTTGACTCCAATTCACTACGGAGGTGCCTATTCCATTTACGGCTGCATCGATTCCAGAACGTTCGATATATTGATAAATTAATGCCGATATTCTGTTTAATGGCTTTACGATAATTGCTTCGTATAGTTCATCTATATAAAATTTATAATACACAATTTCTTTCCAAAGTGACATGGCTTCATCATCGCTTGCAGGTACTTTTTTGTTAGATATAAATAGGGTACGTGCGAATAAAATAACTGCTAAGATTAATGCAATTGTAATTCCCATTAATGCCAATTCGGTATTTAAGGTCATTTCTGCGCTGTTCATTTTTACTACAGTACTTAAAAATCTGTCTAACCAATGTGGAATTCCGATGGCGTGCCCTAATTCGTGTGGAAATCCGATAAATCCGCCAATGGTAGATAGTACCGCTAAAATCATCAAAGGAACAGTCATACTTTTCGGCGATTCGTGTACATGGTTCTTTACTATATCATTGCCTCTAAATTCTCCAAAAAATGTAAGGAATAATAAGCGGAACATGTAGAATGTAGTCATTAAAGAAGCTACTAATGCTAATCCAAATAGGAGTTTGTTATGGATAAATATTTCTGCCAGCATTTGGTCTTTTGAAAAGAAACCTGCAAATGGCGGAATACCTGAAATTGCTATGGTTGCGATTAAAAATGTACTATACGTGACAGGCATTTTTTTTCTCAATCCGCCCATGTTTCTGATATCTTGATCGCCGCTCATACCATGAATAACACTACCGGCTCCTAAGAATAATAAGGCCTTGAAAAATGCATGCGTTACTACGTGAAACACTCCGGCAGAAAATGCGCCAACCCCTAACGCACAAAAAATTAAACCTAATTGAGAAACGGTAGAGTAGGCTAATATTTTTTTGATGTCGTTTTGGTATAATGCAATTGTAGCAGCCAGTAGGGAGGTAGATATGCCGATGATAGCAATAAATTGCATGGTAAATTCAGACATTGAAAATAGAACGCCTAAACGGGCTACCATATAAATTCCGGCAGTTACCATGGTAGCCGCATGTATTAATGCCGATACCGGAGTAGGGCCGGCCATTGCATCGGGAAGCCATGTATATAAAGGGATTTGAGCCGATTTTGCCATTGCTCCGATAAACAATAAAAGGGTAATCCAAGTAATTAATTTTCCGTCTATCATTACGTCGCCAACCGTTGCAAATATATGGTGGTAGTTGATGCTGCCGAATACACCGAACGTCAAGATGATGCCTAACATAAACCCTGTATCGCCGATACGGTTCATTACAAATGCTTTCTTTGCTGCACTTGCATAGTTTATATTTTTAAACCAAAATCCGATGAGCAAATAGGAGCAAATTCCTACGCCTTCCCACCCGATAAACATAGATAAAAGGTTGTCGCCTAATACTAATATTAACATGAAGAAGACGAATAAATTTAGGTAGGCAAAATAGCGGTTATAGTCTTTTTCATCGTGCATATATCCTGTGGAATATACATGTATTAAAAAGCCTACGCCGGTAATTACTAACGTAAATAAAATGGATAGAGGATCTATAAGTAATGAAAAATCAGCACGAAAATCGCCTACATGTATCCATGAGCACAGCGGTGCCGTAAGGGCTTGCGGATGAGATTGTAGTGAAGCAAACAACACCAGTGCCACTATAAAAGAGGCTAAGATGCTTCCCGGGGCTAAAAATGTGGTAATTGTTTTAGATAAACTTTTACCGGATAGCGCAATGATGAGAAAACTCACCAAGGGGAATAACGGAATCAGATATATTAATTGCTCCACGCTTTTTTTTAATTTTTAATCTCTAATAATTTGAAAAACTCATCCAACTTCGGCATAATGATAATTTCTGTGCGTCTGTTTGCCGATTTATTTGCTTTGGTATCGTTAGGTACTTTTGCGTTGTATTCAGAACGTCCGCCGGCGATGATGCGAGAAGGATCCACATTGTAACTTTTTTGCAAAGAACGCGCCACAGAGGTTGCTCTTTTTACGCTTAAATCCCAATTGTCCACCATGCAACTGCCTGTAATTGGAACGTTGTCGGTATTGCCTTCTATTAAAACGTCAAACGTTTTATAATCGTTGATGACTTTTGCTATTTTTTCTAATACATTTCCTGCTTTTGGAGATATTTCATAGCTTCCGGATTTGTATAGCATATTGTCTGATAAAGAAATTAACACGACACCTTTATCTACTTTTACATTTACGTCTGTGTCATTTACATCAGATAAAGAACGCTTTAAATTCATTACTAATACTAAGTTTAAGGAGTCTTTAGAACGAACTTGAGCGTTTAATAACGAAATTTCTCCGCGTTGTTTGTCTATTGTTTCTAAAGATTGTTTTATACTTGCAGCACCTTCTTTGCTAATTACGGATAATGCTGTCATTTGGTCTAACAATTTCCCATTGGCAGATTTTTGGTACGTAATTTCTTTATTCAATTCTTCAATCTTTGCTTTTGCTTTTGCTAATTCATCAGACAATCCATCATAATCGCTGGATTTCTGACCAAATTTTTTCTCACACTCTGCTAAGTCGGAAGTGGTTTGTCTTAAAGACATTTCCAGTTTGTCTTTAGCGGATTGAGAAGCTTGAAATTTCTTTTTTGTTACGCAAGAACTTAGTGCTAAAGCAGCTACCAAGAAAATACTAATCTTTTTCATTGTCGTCATTTTTTTAATTACCATTTTAATTTGTTCAAAGTGTCTATATCCGTGGATTTTGTATTTCTATATATCATCATTAATATGGCTAAGCCTACAGCTACTTCGGCGGCGGCTACTACCATTACAAAAAATACAAATACTTGTGCGCCGGTATCTCCGAAATATCGAGAGAATGCGACCATTAATAAGTTTACCGCATTCAGCATCAATTCTACACACATAAAAATAATGATGGCATTTCTGCGAAATAGAACGCCCATTACTCCAATGCAAAATAGGATTACACTTAGATAAATGTACCATTGTATCGGTATGCCTATTATTACTTCTTTCATATTGTATCTGTTATTCTAAAGCATAATTTTAAATAATATCAGAAAATTATGCTGCTTTCTCTTGTTAATGTATTTCTTTTTTACTTAAAAAAACTGCTCCCACCATTGCCGATAAAAACAATACAGACGAAATTTCAAAGGGTAACATATATTCTTTAAATAATACTTTTCCTAAGTTATCCATTAAGCCGATATTGCTGTTACGTGCTGCTGTAAGCATGTTGGTTTCTGCACCTTTTAATAAGGCTATTAAAAACAACATAAATACACCTGCTGATATTACGGCAGCAACTTTCGGTATGTTTTTTTTGTGTGGCTCTATTTCTTTGTTTAAATTCAGCATCATTATTACGTATAAAAACAAAACCATAATAGCTCCGGTGTAAACTATAATATTTACAATGGCTAAAAATTGTGCATTTAAAATAAAATAATGACCTGTAATGGCAAAAAATGTAACAATTAAATACAATACGGAATGTACCGGATTTTTATCTATAATTACCATTAATGCACTCAGAACGGCAAGAAATGATAAGAAAAAGAATAAATATTGTGATAATTGCATTTTTTGTTTTGTTTTTGAATGATAAATTCAGTTGTTATGGTATTGTTTAATTAGGTTAATGTTTTTTTCTGTCTTTTCTTAAATTCTGTTTGTCCACCCACGTTTGGTTGTGTCCTTTGGTTTTGTCTTCTTTAAATTTTAAAACTTCGGGAGTTTGTCGGCTCGAAACATCAAATCTGTCCTCCATGTTTTCTACTAATTTGTCTTTTCCATAAATCATATCTTCTCGGTTAGTAGAAACCGGAACAATTCTGTCTGTTAGGAAAATGGCCTCTTTGGGGCATGCCTCTTCGCATAATCCGCAAAAGATACAACGCAACATATTTATTTCGTAAACGGCGGCATATTTTTCTTCTCGGTATAAATGTTCTTCCCCTTTTTTGCGCTCTGCGGCGGTCATGGTAATCGCTTCGGCAGGGCAGGCTACGGCGCATAAGCCGCAAGCGGTGCATCGTTCAGCGCCTTGGTCATCTCTTTTCAGTACATGCTGACCTCTATATATATCTGCGATTTCTCGTTTTACTTCAGGATATCTTACCGTAGCGGGTTTTTTAAATAGATGCTTTAATGTAATCACCATACCGCCCGTTATAGCCGGAAGGTACAGTTTTTCAATAAGAGACATCTCTTTTTTTACTACTACTTTTTTTCTATCTGTCAGTTTCATCTCGTTATTCAAATAAGGTTATTTTATACTTTTCCTAATGCATACATCAATACGCCGGTAGCTAAAATATTAAATATGGATAATGGGATTAATATTTTCCATCCCAAATTCATTAATTGGTCATATCTAAATCTTGGAATTGTCCATCTAATCCACATAAAAAAGAAAATACCGAATAGTACTTTAGCAAAGAAAAATAAGAATTGCAGCAATGCCAAAATATTGCCATCTACATGGCTTGCTATTAAATTTTGGAAGGGTAAGTTGTATCCGCCGAAATATAAAGACATGATTACGGCAGATGAAATAAACATGTTTACATACTCAGCAAATAAATAGAATCCCAATTTCATGGAGGAATATTCCGTATGATATCCACCTACTAATTCGGTTTCGCACTCGGGTAAGTCAAAAGGGGTTCTATTGGTTTCGGCAAATGCACAAATGATAAAAATTAAACATCCTAAAGGTTGGTAAATAAAATTTATCCAAGTGCCACCTTGTTGTGCTACAATTTCTGAAAAACTTAGCGAGCCTGTTTTCATTACTAATGCAACTATGGCCAATCCCATTGCTATTTCATAGCTAATCATTTGAGAGGATGCACGCAGAGCGCCTAATAAAGAATATTTATTGTTAGATGCCCAACCGCCAATCATGATGCCGTAAACGCCAAAAGATACTACGCTAAATACATATAAAACGCCGATATTGATATCGGTAATCTGTAGCGGGAACGTGTAATTGCCGATAGTAATACTGCTGCCCCAAGGTATTACTACCCCCGTCATTAGAGCGGTTAGCATAGCTAAGCTCGGGCCTAAAACGAAAAGAAATTTATTAGATACAGAAGGAATGATTTCTTCTTTCATAAACATTTTCAATCCATCAGCTAAGGGTTGTAACATTCCAAAAGGGCCGGCTCTGTCGGGGCCAACGCGGTCTTGCATAAATGCAGCGACTTTACGCTCTCCGTAAGTTGAATAGGCTGCTACGCCTAATGAAATCAAGAACACTATTAGTACAAGTACAGCCTTATAAATTATAAATACTATCATTTCTTTTCTGTATTGTTTGGGTTCAATGGTCCTTCTCCTAATTCCGCTTTTTTTCCCTCCAATTGTTTAAGTTGTCTTTTTACACCCAATTGCAGTGATTTTAATTCATAATGATTTTGCGCAATAACGGAATGATGGTTAATTTTTGCAGGGCCTTCAATTACCCAATCGTTAGTTTTTTTCTTTTCAAATCTACATTCATTGCAGATAAAATGTTCTACTTCCCCCCATCGGTCTTTACGTCCGGTTACACGGAGTACGTCATCGCCTTTCAGCCATAGCCGAACAATGCCTTTGCATTTGGTGCAATCTCTATGTGCATCTACCGGATTCGTAAACCAAACCCGGCTTTTAAAACGGAAAGTCCTGTCGGTTAATGCACCTACCGGACATACGTCTATTACATTTCCTGAAAAATCATTATCGATTACTTTTTCAATGTACGTAGATATTTCGGAGTGATCGCCACGGTACAACATTCCATGAACACGGTTGTCCGTTAGTTGGTCGCATACTTTTATACATCGATAGCACATGATGCATCGATCCATGTTTAGCTTTATTTTATCGCCTAAATCATCCGCTTCGTAGGTTCGTTTAGGAAAATCCAGCCGAGATTTTTCACTGCCGTGCTCGTAGCTTAAATTTTGTAAATCACATTCTCCGGCTTGGTCGCAAACAGGACAGTCCAGCGGATGGTTAATTAATAAAAACTCTACTACACCGGCACGTGCTTCTAAGGCTTCTGCCGATGTTTTATTGCGTACCACCATACCGTCCATAACAGCCGTTCGGCAGCTTGCTACCGGTTTTGGCATCGGACGAGGGTCTCTTTCCGAGCCTTGTACAACACTTACTAAGCATGTTCTGCAATACCCGCCGGTTGCCTCTAATTTAGAATAATAACACATCGTAGGAGGTGCGATGTTTGTACCATGTAGTTCATCTATTTTTCGGGCAGCATTTAGAATGCTGGTACCATCAGGAACTTCTATGGTGATATCGTCTATAGTTACTTTTGCCATATCACAATGTTTGACCTATCACATCAAGACACAAAAATACAATTATGTTATGATTTAAACCAAAGGAACTTAATTATTTTACGTTAACTATTTTGTTTTAATTGTGGATTAGTATCTAAATGATGATAAAAATCAGTTTTTGAAGGGTATTTTACTTCAATTGAAAAAATATTTCTAAACAAAGTAAAAAACTGACCTTTGTATTTTTTATTTGTTTGCCGGAATCTGTTTTTTATATTAGAGGATTATCTCTTTTTATGCAAGATGTTTTAAATCCGGTTGGAGGTTGGTATAATTGTCCTGAACGATTGAAAATTCCGAATAGCAAACGCGCAAAATATTTTTTTCAATTCTCGTCTGTTTTGGCGAAACGGTTTGGTAGAACAGAAGTCCCGGATGTTTTTAAACTGTTAGCCCTACATCCATCTTTATTTTTCCCGTGGCTACATTTTGCTTCTAAAATGATGCCTTACGGAAAATTGGCAGCACGTGAGCGAGAGTTAGTGATTTTGAGAGTGGCTTGGTTGTGTAAATGCCGGTATGAATGGGGGCAGCACATCGAAATAGGGCAGCAGGTTGCAAAGCTAACAGATGAGGATATTATTAAAATATCAAGAGGCAGTGTGGCCTTTGAAAATAAACAGGAATTTTATTTGCTTAAAGCTTGTGAGGAGTTACTAGCGGATAAAGTAATCTCATCGCCAACATGGGATTTTTTAAGTAATAGGTACAGTGATAAATTAATGGTAGAAATTTTGTTATTGATTGGTCATTATGAAATGTTGGCCGGGCTAATAAATAGTTCCGGTTTGATGTTAGATACGGATATGGAAGAAAATATGCAGCAGTTTACTGCACGAGTTAAAAATCTTATTTCTCATTAATTATTTTTTGAAAATAATTATTCATTGCCTGCATGGTTAAGTTATAGAAATAGGTAAACTTGCGTTGCCCCCAATATCCAAATTTTATATCCGGCGAGGTGAATACTAAATAGTCGTTATTTATTATTCCGGTTAGGATGGCAGCAGCAGCTTTATCAGGGCTTACAGCATGTTGCTGAAATTGTTTTTTAAGCGTATCAAAGTGAGCTGTTTGAGTATCGATGCCGGAGATTTGTAGTGTTTGTACTAAGCCGGTATCTACAGCACCCGGACATACTAAATGCACTTTTATACGGTGTTTCTTTAAGTCGTGACGCAATACATCAGAAAGCCCTCGCAACCCATATTTGCTGGCACAGTATGCCCCATGCATAGGTAATCCGAACAGTGCTGCTGCAGAGGCTACATTTACCAAGTGTCCGCCATTGCGTTGTTGGATTAGTTGTGGCAAAAATGCTTCGATGATATGGATAGGTCCCATCAAATTTACATCAATTACTTTTTTCCATTCACTGTGTTTCATTTTGTCCACTGCTCCCCAAATGGCGATGCCTGCAATATTCATAATGATATCCATAGCACCATGCTGTGCGTGAATTTCGTTTGCGAAATTCTGCACTTCTTCAAAATTGGTAATGTCAAAATTTTTAGCTTTAGCAACATGGCCGCCTTTACTTTTAATTTTTTTTACTACACTTTCTAATGCTTCTTTTTGGATATCTGTCAAAAATAATTGTGCTCCGTATTCCCCTAATTGTATGGCTACCGATTTTCCAATTCCGCTGGCAGCACCGGTTATTATACATTTTTTGTTTTTAAAAAAATCCTTAGATTGCACGTTTCATTTTTCTGTAAGATATGAAATTATAAATGAATAGTTTTTGTAAATGGCAGTTAAATTTTAAAAACAATATTGAATTGCCTTTTGCGGTTAATATGGTGATAATAGTAATAAGTAATGCATTTATTTGCAAGAAAAATTCTATTCTCCTGTTTTGGAAATAACAATGGGATAGTAGAAAGCAAGAATAGTTGCCCTCGAAAAGGATGTAGTTTTATACCGGAATATTATTCAATCGATAGTAATGTTGTACTTCTTGTATCGATTCCGGGTGGTTGACGTATTCTTCAAACTCATGGCGAAAGTGGCGTATAGCTGCTGCAACCGGCCATGCTGCGGCATCTCCTAACGGACATATTGTTTTGCCTTCAATTTTGGATTGTACATCCCACAGTAAGTCGATATCTTTCATGGAGGCTTTGCCATCTATAAATTTCTGTAATATCTTTTCCATCCAGCTGGTGCCTTCACGGCAAGGTGAGCATTGCCCACAACTCCTGACTTGTCCCCTTTAAATTTAGTGCGGTTATAAGTTACTGTATGTCAGGTGATTAAGATTTTATTTTAGTATTTTCACCGCACTAAGGGTTTTTTTATGAAAATTAGGACAGTAAAGACAGCTTCGCAAGCCAATGCGATTCAAGTGGTTCAGTATCAAAATGGCAAGCGGATTATCATGCAACACATCGGTTCAGCACACAATGATGCAGAGCTTGAGGAGTTGATGGCTATAGCACAAGAATGGATAAAAGATTACACTAAACAACTGTCTGTTTTTCCTGATGAAAGTCCTAATAAACTATTACACCTCAATCATTGTACCTTTATTGGTGTTCAATACCGTTATTTCTATGAACAGATTACTTTAATTCAAGAGCGATTTGGATTTGACCAGCTCCCATCTTTATTGAATGACTTGGTATGTATGAGGATATTTGAACCGGCTTCCAAACTTCGTTCATTAGAATTATTGGAACAATTTTTTGGTATCAAACACAATCGAAAGAGTTATTACAAGATAGCTCCTGAATGTATTGAGCTAAAAGAGACCGTAGAGAGCAAAGTAGTAACATTTGCTCAAGAATATTATTCGTTCAACTTCGATATTGTATTTTATGATGTAACCACACTGTACTTTGAGACATTTGAAGAAGATGATTTACGGAAGAATGGTTTTTCTAAAGATAATAAATCCCAACAACCACAAATATTGATAGCCTTGATGGTTAGCAAAGAAGGTTTCCCTATAGGTTATGAAATATTTAGTGGCAACACTTTTGAAGGACATACAATTATTCCGGTTGTCAAATCATTTATTGAAAGAAACAAGGTAAAAGAATTTACAGTAGTTGCCGATGCAGCAATGATTAGTTCGGAAAACATTACCCAACTAACTCAAAACAATATCAACTATATTGTAGGGGCAAGATTGGGCAATATATCGACAGATTTGCTCAAAATCATAGATAAAAAAATGGATAGACAAGATGGAAAAAGTATTAGAATAAAAACAGAATTAGGTTATCTGATATGTAGTTATTCTGCTGTTCGGTATCGCAAAGATTTGTATGAGATGAATAAGCAAATCGAAAAAGCAAAACAAGTAATAGCTACACCTTCCAAAGTAAAGAAAACAAAGTTTACCCAGAACAATAAACAACAAATAGAACTAAATGAAGCCCTTATCGAAAAAACAAAAAAACTACTCGGAATTAAAGGTTATTACACCAATTTGGAAGAAAAGACTGTAAACAATAAAACAATCATAGAGCGTTATCACGAACTTTATAGAATAGAACAGGCTTTCAGAGTATCAAAAAACGATTTACAGGCCAGACCTATTTTTCACTTCAAGGAACAACCTATTAAATTACACATTCTAATTTGTTTTATGGCACTGGTCATATCAAAGCACATTGAAATTAAAGCAAATGTGTCCATACGAAAGTTCTTGTATGAAGCAAAAAAAATAGTGGACGGACAAATCCTCAATCTTATGACCAACAAAACCGTTTCAATCAAAGCTGAGTCAAGCGAAAAAATGAAGGAAATAGAGGGAAAATTATTTCCACCGCACTAAAAGGGACAAGTCAGGACAATATTGAATTGCCTTTTGCGGTTAATATGGTGATAATAGTAATAAGTAATGCATTTATTTGCAAGAAAAATTCTATTCTCCTGTTTTGGAAATAACAATGGGATAGTAGAAAGCAAGAATAGTTGCCCTCGAAAAGGATGTAGTTTTATACCGGAATATTATTCAATCGATAGTAATGTTGTACTTCTTGTATCGATTCCGGGTGGTTGACGTATTCTTCAAACTCATGGCGAAAGTGGCGTATAGCTGCTGCAACCGGCCATGCTGCGGCATCTCCTAACGGACATATTGTTTTGCCTTCAATTTTGGATTGTACATCCCACAGTAAGTCGATATCTTTCATGGAGGCTTTGCCATCTATAAATTTCTGTAATATCTTTTCCATCCAGCTGGTGCCTTCACGGCAAGGTGAGCATTGCCCACAACTTTCATGGCGATAAAATCTTGCGAAAGTAAATAAATTTTTCACAATGGAAGTGTCTTCATCCATTACTATAAATCCGCCGGAGCCTAACATCGTGCCTGTTGCAAATCCTCCATCGCTCAAAGATTCATACGTCATCAAACGGTTTTCGCCTTTCGCTGTTTTTAAAATCAAGTCGGCGGGTAAAATAGGAACGGAAGAGCCGCCCGCTACTACTGCTTTTAATTTTTTTCCATTACGAATTCCGCCGCAATAGGCATCGCTGAATATAAATTCTTCCACAGGAACGCCAAGCTCTATTTCATATACACCGGGTTTGTTTATGTGTCCTGATGCGGAAATTAGTTTTGTTCCTGTTGATTTTCCAATGCCGATTTTAGCATATTCTTCGCCGCTTATATTCAATATCGGAACAACGGCGGCAATAGTTTCTACGTTGTTTACAACTGTTGGTCTTCCCCATAAACCAGCAACTGCCGGAAATGGTGGTTTTATTCTTGGATTACCTCGTTTGCCTTCTAAAGATTCCAACAAAGCGGTTTCTTCCCCACAAATATAGGCACCTGCGCCCGGCTGCACGTATAAATCCAAGTCGAATCCGGAACCTAAAATATTTTTGCCTAATAAGCCCGCAGCATACGCTTCTTGTATGGCTTTTTGTAAAATTTTTATGACATAATAATATTCCCCCCGAACGTAGATGTAGGAGGTATTAGCTCCTAAAGCATAGCTGGAAATTATCATACCCTCGATGAGCAAATGCGGGATACGTTCCATTAAATATCTGTCTTTGAATGTGCCCGGTTCCGATTCATCGGCATTACATACTAAATGACGAGGAACGCCTTCGGGTTTTGCTAAGAAACTCCATTTCATGCCCGTTGGAAAGCCTGCACCACCACGTCCGCGCAATCCAGATTTTTTTACTTCTTCCACAACTTCTTCGGGCTTCATGGATTTTAATGCTTTTTCCAATGCCTTATATCCATTGTGTTTTTTGTACACTTCTAATGTATTGATGCCTTCAATATGGTCGTACGTAAGTAATAATTTTTTGCTCATTTTTCTTCAATTAAAGCTGAAAATAGCTTTGTATATGCAGTTTATACGTATCTGCTTCGCTTATTTTCTTTTCTTAATTCGTCTAAAATAGTATCTATTTTCTCAAAAGTAAGGTTCTCGTAAAATTTATCACCGATTTGAAACATAGGTGCTGTTCCGCAAGAGCCTAAGCATTCTACTTTTTTTACTTGGAACATTCCATCGTTTGAAATTTCACCGGTAGGAACGCCTAATTTTTTTTCTAAATATTTTAGGATGTCTTCTGCGCCACACATCCAGCAAGAACTAGTTTGGCATACTTCTATGAGGTATTGCCCAACAGGTGCTAAATTATACATCGAATAGAATGTGGCGACTTCATATACTTCAATAGGTTTGATATTTAGTATCGTTGCAACATAATCCATTACAGGCACGGAAAGCCATCCGTCAAATTCTGCTTGCGCCAAGTGTAATAGCGGCAGCAATGCCGATTTACTTTTATCGGCAGGATATTGACTAAGTATATCTTTTACTTTTTGTTGCGCTTCTTCACTGAAAGTTATATCTGCTGTTGTCATTCGTTTTTGCTTCGTTTATTGCTTCAGGTGATTTATTTTTAAGCATCTAATTCTCCTGCTATTACATTCATACTACTCATGGTGATAATTGCATCACTCAGCATAGCGCCTTTTATCATTTCCGGATAGGCTTGATAGTAGATGAAACATGGTCGGCGGAAATGCAGACGGAAAGGTTGCCTGCCGCCATCACTGATTAAATAATATCCCAATTCGCCGTTTCCTCCTTCTACGCAGTGATACACTTCTCCTTTTGGAATTTCTGTTTCTCCATAAATTATTTTGAAATGGTAAATCATAGCTTCCATTTCGCTATATACTTTTTGTTTTTCGGGTAAATAGAAATCCGGTAGGTCTGCATGAAATTCGCCATCCGGTATGTTTTTTACTGCTTGCTCTATAATGCGTAAGCTTTGCCACATTTCCTCCATTCTTACCATGTATCTGTCGTAAGTATCGCCATTTGTTCCTACCGGAATATCAAATTGAAAATCTTCATAGGAGGAGTAGGGGTGAGCAACACGTACATCATAATCAACTCCGGCAGCACGTAAGTTAGGCCCTGTGAACCCGTATTCTAATGCTAAAGTGTCAGAAATTCCACCAACATTAATTGTTCTGTCCATGAAGATTCTGTTTCTATCCATCAATTGCTGAAACTCGCTTAGTTTTTTGGGAAAATCTTTGATAAATTGGTGGATGCGCTCCCATACTTTAGGCGTAAAATCTCTTTCTAATCCACCGATTCTGCCGATGTTTGTGGTTAATCTTGCGCCACATATTTCTTCAAAAATTTCATATATCCATTCTCTGCTTTGAAATAAGTGTAAGAAACCTGTCATAGCGCCGGTATCTACGGCAATTACGGTATCACAAACTATATGGTCGGCAATACGTGATAATTCCATAATGATAACGCGCATATATTGAGCGCGTTTTGGTATTTCAGCACCTATTAATTTTTCTACAGTCATGTGCCAACCCATATTATTGATAGGAGAGGAACAATAATTTAATCGGTCTGTAATCGGTGTGATTTGGTTAAACGGGCGACGCTCTGCTAGTTTTTCAAATGCTCGATGAATATAGCCTATGGTTTGTACGGTATCAATTATTAATTCGCCGTCCATAGTGAGTACATTTTGAAAAATACCGTGCGTAGCAGGATGCGTTGGCCCTAAATTTAAGGTAGTATATTGCTTTTCGTCGTTTATTTTATTGTCAATAGTCATTACTCAATGGTCTTTTAATATTAGCGGCCGAACATTGTATCATTTTTATCCTCACGAGTTTCGTCTTCCAAAGCATATTCTTTTCGCATCGGAAAATAATTCATTTCATCCATATTAAGAATGCGGGTTAAGTTTGGGTGTCCTACAAAATTAAATCCAAAGAAATCATATTCCTGTCTTTCCATCCAATTGGCAGTTTTCCATAAGTCGGTTACTGTCGGTACATTCATGTCTGCTTTGTGCATAAATGTCTTTAGTCGAATGCGCCACCCTTTAGGCATATTGTGCAATTGGTACATTACGCCAAATTCCCTCTCCGGTTCATTTTCGGGATGGTGTAAACCGCATAAAGTAGTCAAAAAATGAAAATTTAATTCTTCGTCATTTTTCAAAAATTCTAAAACAGGTTTTATAGCCTCTTTTTTAATTATAAACACAGGGAAATCGTAAGCCATTTCCGTATGTGAAAGCGCATCGCCAAATTGGCTTTGTAGTTTGTTTTGTACTATTTCTAATAGCTCGCTCATATTCTAAATCCAATAAGGATTTTATTGTTGGTTAATCAATTCCGTATTTTGCCAATAGTGCTTTGTATTCCGGCATTTCTCTACGTCTTCTTTGTTCGGTTTCTGCTAATTTTTGTATTTGTAAAATACCGTCTAATACTTGCTCGGGGCGTGGTGCGCATCCGGGAATATATACATCTACAGGAATAATTCGGTCAATTCCTTGTAATACACTATAGGTATCAAAGATACCACCGGTGCTTGCACATGCTCCCATGCAAAGTACCCATTTGGGTTCGGCCATTTGCTCATATACCTGCCGGAGAATAGGCCCCATTTTTTTTGAAATGGTCCCCATTACCATTAATAAATCTGCCTGCCGAGGCGAGAAACTTAATCGTTCTGCTCCAAATCGTCCCAAATCGTAATGCGCAGCCATCGTTGCCATAAATTCAATACCGCAGCAAGAAGTGGCAAATGGAAGTGGCCAAAGTGAATTGGCACGAGCTAAGCCTACTACTTTATCTAAAGAAGTAGCAAAAAAACCTTGTCCTTCATAGCCTTCAGGCTGGTGAGACGGGTGAATATCTACAGTTGTTTTGCTCATTTGTTTATTTTTTATCCTTTTATAATGCTGTTAGGATAATATGTACGTCTTATTCCCAATTTAATGCACCTTTTTTGATAATATAGAAAAAACCCACTAGGAAGATTCCTATAAAGGAGAACATTTCTATAATTCCCATTAATCCTAACTGTCTGAAATTCACTGCCCAAGGGTACATAAAAATTACTTCCACATCGAAAAGTACGAATAAAATGGCTACTAGAAAATATTTCACCGAAATTGGTGAGCGTGCGTTTCCTTGCACATCAATTCCACATTCGAAACTTTCTAGTTTGATTTTAGATTTGTGTTTGGGACCCATCCAATGGGTAACGCCCATTACTAACCCGACAAAACCTAATGCTACAATAAACATCATGGCTACAGGTAAAAAAACAGATAGTTGTGTTGCAGAAAGTATCATTGCCATATTTCAACAAGCAAAGATAGTATTATGTTTTTAAATAGCCACATGATTTTTATCACGAACACTTCTGTTTTGTTGTTAATAACATTTTCTAAAAATGCCTTTTTTAGCTATTTGGGTTTTAAGCTCAACTGCTTAATATCGACATTGTACATGTACCTCACTCTGGATAGGCGTTTAACTTGTACCTCTTAGAGGAGTAAATGCCTTTAGTTAGCAATATCATTCCACGCACCTGATTGGTAAGTACAGCTTGCTTACTCAAATAGCCACGTTTAGCTAAACACCCGCCAAGTACGTGTATAGCTATAGTGTTCAACTCATCTAATAGGTGTTATTTCTATTTTAGCTGCATTTAAGCTTTTTATAAAATTTATGGAATTTGATACTTTCGTGTATCTCAATAGAAAATGAATTTTTAATCAATTACTTTTGCTACTATGGTGACGCAAAATGACTTATATGAATTACAATATTTAGCGACAGAATTTGCGCTTAAAACCTCAGAACACCTTTTTGTAACGGGAAAAGCAGGAACCGGAAAGACTACCTTTTTACATGACATTCGTAAGAATACCACAAAAAACACAATTGTAGCTGCACCTACCGGAGTTGCTGCAATTAATGCAGGAGGCATTACATTACATTCCCTTTTTCAGCTTCCATTTAATGCATTTCTGCCTACAACACAGCGTGTACCGGCAGAATTTACCAATATCAATACTCTTTTTGGCAATTTTAAATTCGGAAAAGCCAAGTTAGACTTAATAAAAGAATTGGAACTGCTGATTATTGATGAGGTGAGTATGCTCCGCTGCGATACTTTAGATGCTATTGATACTATATTAAGAACATTGCGCAAAAATAGGAATGAACCATTTGGAGGGGTTCAGCTTTTGCTTATTGGCGATTTATTTCAGCTGCCACCGGTGGTAAAAGAAGAAGAATGGGCGTTGCTCAATGACTATTACGATACGCCTTTCTTTTTTAGCGCCCAAGTAATGAAAGAAAGTAACTTCCATAATATCGAGTTTTCACGTATTTATCGGCAAAGTGATGAAAAATTTATCCGTTTGTTGAACAAGGTACGCAATAATGAAATGACGGAAGATGATTTTGATGCCTTAAATGAACGCTACCAGCCGGAAATAGTAACTGAATTAGAAGATTTTATTACCCTTTCCACGCATAATGTAAAGGTAGATAGAATAAACCAACAGCAATTACAAAAATTAGAAGGAGAGGCGTACGAATTTAAAGCCTTTATTGAGGGCGATTTTTACGAAAATTCTTATCCTACAGAAGCAAATTTGGTATTTAAGGCAGGTGCGCAAGTGATGTTTATCCGTAATGATAGTAGTGCCGAAAAGCGGTTTTATAATGGAAAATTAGCTACTATAAAAAAAGTAACGAACAATGAAATTACGGTAGTCTTTTTTGAGGACGGAAATGAATTTGTGGTAGAAAAAGAAAAATGGGAAAATATAAAGTATAACTACAATGCCGGAACAGATAAGATAGAAGAAGAGGTGATAGGCAGTTTTTTGCAATATCCGTTGCGCTTAGCCTGGGCAATTACAATACATAAAAGCCAAGGATTGACATTTGAAAAAGCAGTAATAGATGCCGGCTGGGCATTTGCGGCTGGGCAAGTCTATGTGGCATTGAGTAGGTGTACAACGATTAATGGGTTGTATTTATCCACGCCGATTACCGCATCTGCTATTAGGAGTGACCAACGGATAGTGGATTTTACAGCAAATTATTTGTCTTCGGAAGATAACCTACGACAGCAGCTGCCATTTTGTAAAATGGAGTATGCAAAGGTGCAATTGGTGAAGGCTTTTGAATGGAGTAAATTGGTAGAGGTGTTATCGCAGTTTTATTTATTTACAACCGAGAAAAAAATTGCAGACAAAGAAGCTGCATTGTCTTTGATTCGGAATTTGGAGCAACAAATGTTGGGTTTAAAACAAACAGCTGCCACATTTTCTAATCAGCTGCAAGAGATTTTGAAACAGATAGACCAACCTGAGTATCAAAAATTATTGCAACAACGTGTAGGGAAGGCAATTCATTATTTCGGAGAAAAATTAGCCAAAGAAATTTTAGAACCACTGCATCAGCATATTGTGTCGCAGCAAAATAAAAAAGGTGTTCGCGGGTATTTGAAATATGCGGATAGTGTAGAATTGACATTGATTACAAAATTAAAACAAATAGAGAAATTGCAATTTGGCGATACTGCGTTTTATGAAGGCAATACTTTTTATAATCCGGATACCGAAATACGTGAGCAATTAAATGCCAAGCCTCTAAAAGGTGCATCGCACCGCGAGAGCTTACGACTATATAAAGAAGGGAAAACGGTGGAGGAAATTGCTGCAGAAAGAGGTATGGCGGCCGGAACGATAGAAACACATCTGGCAAGTTTTATACCAACGGGGGAGATAGATATTTATACCTTACTGGCAAGCGAAGATTTGCAAGCAATAAAGCAACAAGTAAATGAAAGCAATGATTTTTCTTTATCCTTGTTGAAAACCTCTTTTGGCGACAGATTTACTTTCGGACAATTGAGAATGGCAGTTGCCTATTTGCAAAATTCAAAAGAGTAGCATTTGTTATTTAAAAACATTGTTGTCCGATAAAATATAATGAATGGATTCTTGATTATGACAGGGAGCGAATCGATAAACAATTTAAATAGAAATAACTACATCTATCCGTTTGTAAATGCGACTGAAAATATCTTAAAATCGAAGTTTTAGTTTGATTTTTAACCCTCTCGTCTTTGGTAGAAATACTAATGGAGAAATAATGAGCTTTATTAACAATAATGTATATCCATTTTTGAATTAATTCAACTTTTACCTTATTTTTGCTTTTGTTAATAAATTGTTTCAAATCGGTATCGGCTGTTTTTTTGGCAAATACCTTTAAATATAAATAGAATATGAGTTGTAGTGGTTGTGGCACATCCGGCGGTAGCTCGCCGGCAGGCTGTAGAAATAACGGACATTGCGCTACGGGCGGATGCTCCAAATTAGAAGTTCATGATTGGCTCAGCGATATTACTCCTGATCCTTTTGCTAAATATAATATTTTTGAAGTTAGCTTTAAAAATGGAGCAAAAAAAGGGTTTTATCGCAACGATAAACGCTTTGATGTATATACCGGAGATTATGTGATTGTTGAAGCTGCACAAGGCTACGACTTAGGGCAAGTAACCCTTAGCGGAGAGTTGGTGCGCTTGCAGATGAAGAAAAAAAAGGTAAAAGAAACTTCCGAAGATATTCGCAGTATATTGCGAATAGCAAAAGATAGCGAGCTGGATTTGATGGCTCAAGCACGTGCTAAGGAAAAGCAAACAATGTTGAAAGCAAGAGTACTCGCGCGCAACCTAGGATTAGAAATGAAGCTGGGGGATGTGCTGTACCAAGCAGATGGAAAAAAAGCAACTTTTTATTACACTGCTGATGGGAGAGTAGATTTTCGCGAACTAATCAAAGTGTTAGCAGCAGAATTTAAAGTGAAAATTGAAATGCGCCAAATTGGTGCAAGACAAGAAGCCGGCATCGTTGGAGGTATTGGTTCGTGTGGGCGTGAACTTTGCTGCTCTACTTGGTTGACAAGCTTTAAGTCCGTAAATACTTCAGCAGCCAGATATCAGAATTTATCTATAAATCAAACAAAATTAAGTGGTCAATGTGGTAGGTTAAAGTGTTGCTTGAATTATGAATTAGATACATACTTAGATGCATTGCGCTTTGTTCCTGAAAAATCAGAAACACTACAGTTAGAATTGGGAGAGGCTCGGTTGATGAAAACAGATGTACTTAAAGGTTTGATGTTCTATACATTAAAAGGCTCCGGTGTTTTTCACCCTCTAACTTTTGACAATGTGAAATTGATATTGGAAATGAATCAAAATGGCAAAAAACCGGCAGATTTAACAGATTTCGTAGTCATAGAAGAGAAGTCAGTGGAGGAAAGTATTGAATTTGCAGATGTTGTAGGACAAATCTCTTTAGCCAGTTTAGATAAAAAGCACAAAAAACAACATTCTAAAGGTAATCGGAACCAACCACAGAATAAAAGCACTACTACAAATACGAACACACAACAGCAACCTAAGCAGAAGGATAGCGGTAAACAAGACCAACGGCAAGCTCAAAACCAGCAACGTTTTAATCGCTCCCCAAAGCCTAATAGGAATAATCCGAATAAACCAAATAACAAAGGAGGAGAAAGTTCATCACAACAGCCTAAGAATTAGTTTTTTGTAGTTAAAAACAGAAGAGTTTCTTTAATTAGTTCTTTTGTGAAATCAGGTAATTCTTTTGTTGCCCACGGATGTTTTCCGCCAAAAGTATGATCAGCATTCGGTATCAATGCCAGCTTACTGCCCCTATTCCATTGATGCAAACTATTAGCACATTCCACCGGAACTGAATTATCTTTTGTTCCATGGATTATCAGCCAAGGTATATGGATACTATTTGCAGATTTTTGGATATTTAGTTTTTCTTTATTTAGCAGGTAATCTTCATACAATTGAAAATATAAAGGTAGGTTTTGTTTAGTTCTGGTATTATAGGTGTATTCAATATTAGTAGATTCCCAGTTGTTTATATTTATTTTGCTAAAGAAATCATTTAAATCTTTAATACTTGCCCATGTAACCAATTGTTGAATTTTGGTAGTATTAGCAGCCTTTAAAATTGAAATTCCACCACCTCTGCTGTGTCCGATTAATGTTATTTGTTCCGAATTGCCATTAAAAGAAGTTGCATTCTTGTAAATATAATCAAGTACACAGTCGATATCTTCTAATTCAATAGAGAAATTATTTTTACCAAAAGCATCCAAATCAACAAAATCGGTCGGATGCTCGGCAGTAGTTCCATTATGAGAAAATGAAAATTTTATAAACACAAAGTTGTTTTTTGCAAATTCATCAGCTATTAAATTGAAGTGCCCCCAGTCCTTAAATCCTTTAAATCCATGACAAAACAGGATAATGGGCTTTGGTTTTTCATGAGGCAGGTAAGTAATATCCATCAATATCGTTTTGCCTTTTGCGCCTTCAATATTTAATTCTGTTTTTTGCATTCTTAAAGTTCGTATATTGTGCTACAAATTAATTGTATTTTCTAAAATCAACAACTATCCCCTTGAGTAGCTCTGTAGATAAATTAAAAGCACCGATAGAAGAAGAGCTCGAATTATTTGAGCAGAAATTTAGAGAGGTGATGCGTAGCCATGTATCTTTATTGGATAAAGTAAATTATTACATTTATCAGCGCAAAGGGAAGCAGGTACGGCCGATGTTTATTTTCTTAGCAGCTAAGATGTGTGGCGGAGTAACAGAAGCAACTTATATCGGTGCATCTTTGGTAGAGCTACTGCATACGGCTACTTTAGTACATGATGATGTGGTAGATGATTCTTATGAACGCCGGGGTTTTTTCTCGGTAAATGCAATTTGGAAAAATAAAATCGCCGTTTTAGTGGGAGATTATTTTTTATCAAAAGGCTTATTATTGGCGCTAGATACCAATAACTATAATTTGCTGCATATTACTTCTACTGCGGTAAAACGAATGAGTGAAGGAGAATTACTGCAAATGGAAAAAGCCAGAAGGTTAGATATTGATGAAGAAATTTATTTTGAAATAATTAAAAATAAAACGGCTTCATTGATAGCGGCGGCCTGTGAGGTGGGAGCAGCTTCCGCAACAAAAGACGAAGTATTGATAGCAAAAATGCACGAAATTGGAGAGTTGATAGGAATTGCTTTTCAGATAAAAGATGATTTATTTGATTATGGTGAAGAAGACATTGGCAAACCAAGAGGTATTGATATTAAAGAAAGAAAGATGACCTTGCCTTTGATTTTTGCATTAAAAAATAGCAATGCCTCAGAAAAGAAGTGGGTGATTAATGTAGTGAAAAATCATAATGAAGATAAAGAAAAAGTAGATGAGTTAATTCGATTTATTACTAGTAAAGGGGGAATAAAATACGCTGAGGAGAAAATGTATGCGTATAAAAATCGTGCATTTGAGCTTATTAAAACTATTGAACAAACGGAAGCCAAAACAGGGCTGATAGATTTGGTAAATTATATTACGGAACGCAAGTATTAATTATTATTATACGCTTTATGAGTATAGCGCAGCAAAAGCCGGATAATAAGGAGAAACTTTTAGTACAAGCATTTACATTGTTTGTTGGTGGGTTGCTGATGGGCGTTAAATTTTTTGCATTTTTTAAAACAAATTCTAATGCTATACTTACAGATGCATTGGAAAGTATTATCAATATCGTAGCCGGCGGATTTGGTATGTATAGCTTATACCTTGCATCAAAACCGCATGACGATGACCATCCTTACGGGCATGGAAAAATTGAATTTATCTCTGCCAGTATAGAAGGTAGTTTAATTCTTGCTGCCGGCTTTATTATGATTATAAAGTCGGTGTATAATTTTTTTATACCTGTAACAATTGGTCATCTTGACGTCGGATTGGTCTTGATTGTAATATCTGGAATAATAAATTATTTTTTAGGCACCTTAGCCATAAAAAGTGGAAAACGAAACAGCTCTTTGACTCTTATTGCCAGTGGCGAACATTTAAAAGCAGATGCTTATACTTCCATCGGTTTATTAATTGGATTGGGACTTATTCTGCTTTCGGGAATAGTATGGTTAGATAACGTGATTGCTATTATTTTAGGGGTTGTTATTATATTTAGCGGCTATAAGATATTAAAAAAGTCGGTTGCGGGAATAATGGATGAGGCTGATTTTTCTTTATTGAAATTAGTGGTTGTACATTTAAACGAAAATAGAAGCGTAAATTGGATGGATATCCATAATTTGAGAATTATAAAATTTGGTGAAAAAATTCATATCGACTGCCATACCACTATTCCTTGGTATTTTAACGCACGGGAAGTCCATGAGGAGCTTAAAAAGGTTGAAAAAAATATAAAGGAAACTATTCCAAATAATCTCGAAACATTTATTCATGCGGATCCTTGCTTGCCTCGATGCTGTAAAAGTTGTATGAAGACGGATTGCTTGCATAGAGTCTATCCATTTGAAAAGAAAATCGAATGGACATTAGAAAATGTAATGAAGGATGAAAAACATTTTTTAGAGTAGGTATTGATATTTAGGACAAAATTACATAAATTTGTGTCAAATGTCGGTTTTTATGAAAAAGAACAACAAAAAGCAAACGATATACACTTCTAAAGAAGAACAGCCATTGTTGGTTGCAAATGAAGCTGCACCTGCTTATTATACTCCGGAGGCAGTTGTTTTTTCACCACGTAGTGCCCATAATTTAATTCAACAATCAAGGCATGGGCTGCCTGTTTTTAAGGTTGAAGCCTACATGGATAAATATGGTCTCAGCTTAAAAGAAATTGCTGCCATCTTAAATTTATCGGAGCGTACTTTGCAAAGATATGAGTCTTCGGATGTTTTAAGTAAAGAATCATCAGACAGAGCTTTGCATTTACAGCGGCTTTATGAAAGAGGAGAAGATGTATTTGGTTCGTTAGAAAAATTTAAGCGATGGATGAAATCTCCTGTTTTTATTTTTAATAATGAAAAACCAATTACTTACTTAGATACTATTTTTGGTTTTGAATTAATAGAACAAGAACTCGGGCGGATAGAGCATGGGATTTTTGCATAATACGCATTATGTTAGTTTATAGGATTGTACGAAATAAATTTTCAACAGATTTAACCGGTACTGGCGCACGGCTATTTGGCGGGCGTTGGAATTCGGCTGGTTTATCGGTATTATATACTTCTTCTTATCGGTCTTTGGCCGTATTAGAGGTATTGGTGCATACTACAAATTCGTTTGTTCCCAATGATTTAAGGCTTGTTACGATTGAAATTCCTGAGGATGTTTATATTGCTCAAATAAATTATAAAGAAATAGAAGAGGAGGTGGCAGTGTATAAGGTTAATGCGCAATTGCATACTTTTGGAGATGAATGGATTAGAGCATCTTCGTCATTAGCTTTAAGTGTACCGTCTATTGTGTTGCCTGAGGAGTTTAATGTGCTGATTAACCCGTTGCATTCAGATTTTTATCGTGTAAAGATTATAGAGAACACTCCTTTTAGTTTAGATGAGCGGTTGCTGGTGTAGGCTTATTTTCTACGTAATTCAAAATTTTGCCCTAAATATACTTTTCGTACTTGCTCGTCGGAGGCTAATTCTTCGGCAGTACCTTGTTTGAGTATTTTTCCTTCAAATAGGAGGTAGGCTCTATCGGTAATACTTAATGTTTCTTGCACGTTATGGTCGGTAATGAGGATGCCTATGTTTTTTTCTTTGAGCTTGCTTACTATTTGTTGGATGTCTTCTACTGCAATTGGGTCTATACCTGCAAACGGTTCATCTAACAAAATAAATTTGGGGTCAGAGGCTAATGCTCTTGCAATTTCTGTACGGCGGCGTTCGCCACCGGATAATAATTTTCCTTTTGTTTTGCGCACGTGGTTCAAGCCAAATTCTTCAATCAGTAGTTCTAATTTTTCTCGTTGTTGGTCTTTAGTTAATGGGGTAAATTCAAGTATGGCTTTGATATTGTCTTCTACGCTTAGTGTTCTAAATACGGAGTTTTCCTGTGGTAAATATCCAATTCCCAATTTGGCACGTTTGTACATTGCAACCGTGGAAATATCTTTGTCATTCAAATATACGCGTCCGGCATCTGGAGTTACTAATCCCACTGTAATATAAAAGGTAGTAGTTTTTCCGGCGCCATTAGGTCCCAGCAAACCTACTATTTCTCCTTGATTTACTTGTATAGAAACATCATTTACCACTTTTCGTTTGCTGTACGTTTTTATAAGATGTTCTGAACGTAGTACCATTTTTACGTTTTTATATTTATTTTTTTATGTAAATAGTATTTAGCGTAGTAAGTTATACAAATTCTTATCTCAAGTCTTTGAGCTTAAATTCTATTTTTGTTTGTCCATTCCACACGTTGGCATAGAGCTGGTAGCAAATGTCAAATGTTTCATTGTTTTCTATTATTTTCATATAATCGCCCATCCCAAAACCGATGCCATTTTTAGGGTTTTGTCCATCTTTTAAAATATTTAACTTTAGATGGTTTCCGTTTAATATTTTGCTATAACCGGTATCGTACACGCATTTGGTAACAAATACCGGTCGCATATTTCCCGGGCCAAACGGTCCCATTTGTTCTACGATGTTAAAGAATTTTTCGTTGATATCGGTGAGTTCTATTTCCGCATCTATTTCTATTTGTGGTATCAGTTGCTCTTCGGTTATTCTTTCAGAAACTATCTTATCGAATGCCGTTATAAAATCTTCAATTTTATGCAATTCAATGGTAAGACCTGCAGCATACTTATGTCCGCCAAATTGCACCAAATGTTCACTACATGCATCAATGGCATCATGTAAGTCGAATCCGGGTACGGAGCGTCCGGAGCCTACGGCTTTGCCGTTTGATGAGGCTAAAATAATTGTAGGGCGGTGGTATTTTTCAATCAATCGCGAAGCAACTATTCCGATTACGCCTTTGTGCCAATGTTCTTGATACAGCACGGTTGATTTTTTATGGATTAACACTTCTTCTGCATCAATCATAGCGAATGCTTCCTCTGTAATGTCTTTATCCAGTGTTTTTCTGTCGGTATTGTTTTGTTGTACTTTTTTTGTTTTTTCTAATGCTGTTTCATAATCTTCTTCTATGAGTAATGTTACGGCTTCGGAGCCGTGCGCTATTCGTCCGGCTGCATTTATCCGAGGCCCGATGATGAATACCAAGTCGGTGATATCTAGGTTTCTGTGGAGTTTCAATTCACTCATAAGTGCTTTAAATCCGGCTCTTGGATGGGTATTTATTTTATCTACTCCAAATTTTGCCAATATTCTGTTTTCACCAATTACAGAAACTAAATCAGAGGCGATACTTACGGCCACTAAATCTAATTGTTCGTAAATTTTTTCTTTATTTAAATTGTTTTTTTGAGCATAGGCTTGTATTAATTTAAATCCGATACCGCAGCCACTTAAATCGTTAAACGGATAGCTGCAATCGCTTCGTTTAGGATCTAATATTGCAATCGCTTCGGGCAATGTTTCTCCGGGTAAATGGTGATCGCAAATAATAAAATCTATTCCTTTTTCTTTTGCATAGCTAATTTTGTCATGCGCCTTTATTCCGCAATCTAATGCAATCATTAATGTAACCTTATGCTCTTGTGCAAAATCAATTCCTTGAAAGGAAATGCCGTAGCCTTCTGAATATCTATCCGGGATATAATACAATATTTTATCTGATATATCTTTAAAGTATGAATAAACTAATGACACCGCAGTTGTACCATCTACATCATAGTCGCCATAAACTAAAATCCTTTCGTTTTGTTCAATCGCTTTTTCTATTCTTTTAATCGCAATATCCATATCTTTCATCAAGAAGGGATCGTGTAAATGTTCTAATTTGGGGCGAAAGAAATCTTTGGCTTGGTCAAAGGTTTTAATATTTCGTTGAACTAATAATTTACAGATAATAGGATGGATGTTTAATTGCTTTTGCAATGCTTCTACTTCTGCATCATCTGCCGATTGATATGTCCAACGTTTTTTAGAAAACATAATTAATTGCCTCTAATTTATTGAATTGTACTCGTAATAAAGAATTTTTTGCAAAAATGCGTTAGAATTAGATATTCAGTGAGTTCTAATTTTATAAAAATTCATTTTAATCCATGTATTAATTAATGGTAAAAATGTAAAAGTTGTTTGGTTATTCGCTATTAGTTTAGATTAATACTTTAATTTTGCAGTATGTCAGCATTTAGTAATAAAATTATTTATACTGCAATTGGTGCAGCTTCTATTACAAATGAAAAATTCAAGGAATTGATAGAAGATTTAATTCAAAATAATCATTATACGGAAGAAGAAGGGAAACGCCTTACAGATAATTTTTTAGAGGAGTTGCGCGAGCGTGTAGATACCCTTCAAATGAATATTCGAATAAAAGTGGATGACGTATTGCAGAAATTTGGTATTCCAAGTATTTACACCGTAAAAGAAGATATCGAACATTTGGTGAATGATATTAAAGAAGATCCTACGAATCTTCTACGTTTACCACATAAAAAATAAAAAACCGTCTGTAAGACGGCTTTTTAGGGGGTTTATGTTTCTATGTTTATTTTTTTGTTAAAACAAAGTTACTGCAAAGTATTTTATTTTCCTTTGATTTGTATCAATAAATTCTTTAATACGTTTTTTTTTGTGGAGGCGATTTTCGCTAATCCACTTTAGGTTTGCAAAAGGTTAGAAAATGTCAAAGTTATCTGCATTTTTGTTTTCTTCATCTTTCATAAAATTTCCTTTAGAGGGCAAGGTTTTGTAATTGCTAAATTCCTGCATTTCTTCGTATAGTCCACCGGCATCGTAGAATCGGCCAAAATTATTATTAAACCGCAATTCTACTGTACCTACCGGTCCGTTACGGTGTTTTGCGATGATTACTTCAGCGACATCTTTTCTGGAGGTTCCATCATTTGCGTCAGCTAAATTATAATAAGCCGGACGATATAGGAACATTACCATATCTGCATCTTGCTCGATGGAGCCGGACTCCCGTAAGTCGGAGAGTTGCGGTTTTTTTTCGCCGCCACGTGTTTCTACACTTCGGTTTAATTGAGATAGTGCAATAACCGGAATATTTAGTTCTTTGGCTAAGCCTTTTAATGATCGGGAGATGGTAGAAATTTCTTGCTCCCGGTTCATGCCTTTGTCGCCACCGCCGCTCATTAATTGCAAGTAATCGATAATTACCATTTTAATGCCGTGTGCATTTTGCAATCGGCGGCATTGCGCTCTTAATTCATATACATTTATTGCGGGCTGGTCGTTAATGTATATTGGTGAGGCAGATAGTTTTTCTACTTTATCTCTAAGTACGGCAAATTCGCCATCACTCATTTTTCCGTTTGCTACTTTTTGGGCATCTATTTCGCACTCTACAGAAATAAGACGTTTTGCTAATTGCACTGCACCCATTTCTAATGAAAATATGGCTACGGGCATGTTGTAATCTACGGCAGCATTGCGGGCTAAGTTGAGTACAAATGCCGTTTTACCCATTGAGGGGCGAGCAGCAACTATAATTAAATCGGTAGCTTTCCACCCCGACGTCATCTTGTCTAATTCTAAATATCCCGAAGGTACAGAGTCTTCTAATAATCCATCTTCTCTATTTATTAACCCGTCAATTTGCAAGATGGATTTAGAAACTAACTGCCCAATACCTTGTACTGAGTTTCTTAAATTTTTGTCGGTAATTTCATATATGCGTTTTTCAGCTTTATCCAACAAGTCAAAAACGTCGGTAGTATCTTCGTAAGCATCTCTTATTATTTCTGTAGAAATTCGGATAAGCTCTCTTTGGATAAATTTTTGGATAATGATCCGTGCATGAAATTCAACGTTGGCAGAGGAGGCTATTTTATTGGTTAATTCACTGATGTAATACGCACCGCCAACTTCTTCTAATTTTCCATCTTTGCGTAATTCTTCTGTTACTGTAAGTAAATCTATCGGTTGTGATTTTCCGAACAATTTTTGAATGGCTTTGTAAATTGTAGCATGTGCTTCTACATAAAAACTATCCGTTTTTAAAATATCTGAAATGTATGAAATGGCATCTTTTTCTATTAAAATGGCGCCCAATACGGCTTCTTCCAAGTCTCTGGCTTGCGGTGGTATTTTTCCGTATAATGCATTAGAAATATCTTCGTTTTTATATTTACCGGATATTCGATTGGTCGTTCTCTTTTTTATATTTTCTGCTGATAGTTCTTCCATGGGACGTCGAAAATACAATAATAAGTTTGCTCAAAGTTGTATAGAAATAAACTTTTGTGTGTTAATAAATGAAAAATCCGTGAAACATAATGTTTATAAATTGATTATTAGTGGGTTGTGTCTAATGTTAAGTTTATTAGTGTTTATTACTACAAATTTTCTGTTTATATCCTTCATTTTTGTGTGCGTAACGGAGGTTTTGTTGTGTAAAACTTTAGTATAAGTAAGTGGATATTTAGTTGATTTTGTATCTCAAAATACAATTCGCATGCGTACGTTTTGGACTATTTTTTTCTGAAGTTAATCAGGGTTGAATTACAATAATTTTCTTAATTCATCCAATTTCATCATTGCTTCTACCGGCGTCATCGTGTTGATATCTACTTTTTCCAATACTTCTTTAAGTTTTACCAATCGAGGGTCATCCATTGCAAACATATTCAGTTGTATGCTGTCGTCTTTAGCGGATAAATTTTTTAATGTAGTGGTAACATCCGTAGCTAAATTGCGCTGCGATTCCAATTCTATCAGTATTTCATTGGCACGTTTTATCAATTCATTGGGCATTCCGGCCATTTTTGCCACGTGAATACCAAAGCTGTGTTGCGAGCCGCCTTCTACCAATTTGCGAAGAAAAATCACTTTATTCCCGCTTTCTTTTACGGCTACATTGTAATTTTTTATTCGTGGAAATTTATCTGCTAATTCGTTTAGCTCATGGTAGTGTGTTGCGAACATTGTTTTGGGTTGCGCTACTTTATTATTATGCAAAAATTCTACTAAACTCCATGCAATAGAAATGCCATCGTAGGTACTGGTGCCGCGACCAATTTCATCTAGCAATACCAAACTTTTTTCAGAAATATTATTGACAATGCTTGCAGTTTCTATCATCTCCACCATAAAGGTAGATTCTCCTAAACTCAAGTTGTCACTGGCACCGACGCGAGTAAATATTTTATCTACAATGCCGATGTTTGCTTCTTGCGCAGGAACAAAGCTGCCCATTTGTGCCATCAAAACAATCAATGCTGTTTGTCGGAGTATTGCCGATTTACCAGACATGTTGGGGCCTGTAATAATGATTATCTGTTGTTCCTTAGGATGTAAATACACATCGTTCGGAATATACGGATTCCCCAATTGTAATTGGTGTTCTATCACCGGATGCCGGCCTTCCGTAATTTTTAATTCTAAATTATCAGAAAGCACGGGGCGTCGGTAGTGGTTTTTTAATGCTATTGCTGCAAAGGATTGCAGTACATCTAATCGGGCAATTAAATTGGCGCTTAATTGTATCGGCTGTATATAATCTAAAATCTCATTGACTAATTCTTCAAATAATTTTACTTCGAGCGTTACAATTTTTTCATCAGCGCCCATTATTTTTTCTTCGTATTCTTTCAATTCCGGTGTAATGTACCGTTCCGCACCGGTCAGTGTTTGCTTGCGAATCCAATCATTTGGTACTTTATCTTTGTGTGTATTCCGAACCTCTAAGAAATATCCGAAAACATTATTAAAGCCAATTTTTAAAGAGGGAATTTGCGTACGTTCGCTCTCTCGATTTTGTATTTCTAGTAAATAATTTTTCCCGGAAGTTGATAAATTTCTAAGTTCGTCCAATTCAGACGAAATTCCGCTTTTTATAGCATTCCCTTTCTGCACTTGCACGGGCGCATCTTCATTCAGCGTGTTTTCTATTTTATCTTTTATGAGTTGGCAAAGTTGTATTTGTTCTCCAATTTTTTTTAACCCATTATTGTTAGAAGATAAACATATTTCTTTTATCGGCTGTAAGGCGTATAATGCCCGTTTGAGTTGTGTAACTTCGCGAGGGTTAATTTTCCCCATCGGTACTTTGGATATTAATCGCTCTAAATCGCCGATTTGTTTTATATATTGGGTAATAGTAGCATGTACTTCACTGTCTTTTATCAAATATTCTACGGCATCCAACCGCTCATTGATTTGATGGATATCTTTTAATGGAAGCACTATCCAGCGTTTCAGTAAGCGGCTGCCCATGGGCGAAATCGTTTTATCTAAAACTTGAATAAGCGGTACACCTTTTTCGTGCATACTTTGCACTAATTCTAAATTTCGTGCTGTAAATCTATCTATCCACACAAATTTATCGTGCTCAATTCTGGAGATAGTTGCAATGTGTTGCAGTTTGTTGTGCTCTGTTTCTGCTAAATAATGCAAGCATGCGCCGGCTGCCTGAATGCCTAAATTTAACTCTTCAATTCCAAAGCCTTTTAAGGTTTGTACTTGGAAATGTTGATGTATTTTTTCTCGTAAAAAATCCGATTGATACACCCAGTCTTCGATGGCAAAAGTGTAATATTTATTGCCATATAAGCCTACAAATCGTTTTTGTTGATATTTGGGGAATATAATTTCCGATGGCGCAAAACTTTGTATTAATTTATCGATATAGCTTTCATCGCCTTCGGCTACTAAAAACTCTCCGGTGGATATATCTAAAAATGAAATACCTATTCCATTCTCTGAAAAGAAAATAGAAGCTAAAAAATTATTGGATTTATGATCGAGGATTTTATCGTTTACCGCTACACCGGGGGTTATCAACTCCGTAACACCGCGCTTTACAATTCCTTTCACCATTTTGGGATCTTCCAGCTGTTCGCAAATTGCTACTCGGTAGCCGGCTCTCACTAATTTTGGAAGATAGGTTTCTACCGAATGATAGGGAAATCCGGCTAATTCTAATTCGGTTTGATTGCCATTAGCACGCTTGGTTAGTACAATACCCAATACTTGTGAGGCTTTTATGGCATCGGCACCAAAGGTTTCATAAAAATCGCCTACACGAAATAATAAAATGGCATCGGGATATTTTTGTTTTATCCGATTATATTGCCCCATCAGCGGTGTTTCTTTCGCTTCTTTTTCTTTTGCCACAATAGTTGTTTTTTCTTCAATGTTTGCTATGCAAATCCACAAAGAATAAAAATACTTTTGTATTCTTATATTTCGAAAATTTGTGTAAAACTTTACGACCTTTGCGGTTGTGTATATACCCTACAAAAATACAATTTATGCGTAAACTAAAATTAGACGAGCTAAACAGATTATCCACAGCAGATTTTAAACAAGCCGAAAAAACACCAATAATTGTGGTGCTGGACAATATTAGAAGCGCTGCCAATGTCGGCTCTGTTTTTAGAACTTGTGATGCTTTTTTGGTGAAAGCAATCTATTTGGTGGGTATATGTGCTACGCCGCCAAATAGAGAAATTCAAAAAGCGGCATTAGGGGCTACAGAAACGGTCGATTGGGTTTATTTCGAATCTATAGAGCATTGTATAAGTCACCTTAAATTGGATAAATATTCGATTATGGCAGTTGAGCAATCCGATGCGTCTATTTATTTGCATGAATTTATTCCGGATAAGGAGCAGAATTTTGCGTTAGTTTTTGGCAATGAAGTGGAGGGAGTTTCGGAGTACGTGATGCAGCAATGTGATGCTTGCATAGAAATACCACAGTTTGGAATGAAACATTCCTTAAATATTGCTGTGGCTGCCGGTATTATACTTTGGGATTTTGCACAGAAATTGCGATTGTAATTACTGTTCGGCGTGCAGCAATTCTTCTTGCTCTAATTTTACGAAGTTCATACCGTAGTTATATTCTCTGTCAAATAATTTTAGCAACTGCCGATACGCAAACACATTGCTAATCCAATCAATTCCGTTTACATCTATTATTACGTATTTGCTTTCAGGGTTTTGTTTGAAAAATTCAAAATACATTTTCTCTAACCGATTTAGATACACGCGCGACATATTTTGTTCGTATTCCCGCCCGCGTTTTTTAATGTTTTTCATAAGTTGGTCGGTATCGGCATGTAAGTAAAAAATAATTTCCGGCTTGGGTAGTTTTTTATAAATTTGGTCAAAGAAATGTTTGTATAATTTATATTCTTGCTTCGATAAATTTACTTTGGCAAACAGCAAACATTTTTTCAGCATATAATCGGTTACTGTAAAATTGGAGAAAATATTTGGTTCTCCAAAAATGCGTGTAAGCTGTTGGTAGCGTTCAATTAAAAATGACATTTCTAATTGCAAAGCGTATTTGCTGTTATCTTCATAAAATTTGGGTAAATAGGGATTGTCTTCAAAAGCCTCTAATATGAGCTGTCCTCTAAATTCTTCTGCCAATAAAGAAGCTAAAGTAGTCTTGCCGGCGCCAATATTTCCTTCTATGCCTATGAATTTGTAAATCATACTTAATTATTTGAACAATGCTACTTCGCTTCCTGCAAAAATACTGACTTTCAGGGTATCTGCACTATCTTTTGCAAGTTCTTCTATCGATTTTTTTAATTTGGGATGTGAATAACTTTTCTCCAACTCCAATAAAGGACGTAAGGTAAAATTGCGTAAATGCAACCTCGGGTGAGGAATTTCCAAGTTTTTAGATTTGAAAATTAAATTATCATAAAATAAAATATCAATATCAATAGTACGCGAAGTGTATTGGTTTTTGTTGGTTCGGCCTAATTTTTTTTCTATTTTTTGCAGTTTTTTTAAAAGTTGAAGTGGCGTATGCGGTGTGTTTATAATAAGTGCTTGGTTTAGGTATTTCGGTTGATTGTCGTTTCCCCAAGGGGCTGTTATATATACCGATGAGGTGCGAAGGATAGAACCTATTTCCTGTTGTAGAAAATACATTGCCATTAGCAGAAATTTACGCCGATTTCCTTTATTAGAGCCTAATAATAAATAAACTTTATGCAACGATAATATTTTTCCAATAATAACAACTAATTTTGAACTTTCATCTTATTCTTATAATTTACTGTAAAATTTTATTATGAAAAGTTTCTTAAAGGTATTTTTTGCGTGTTTATTAGCACTTGGGATTACATTTTTTCTATTGTTTGTGGTATTGGTCGGTGGCGTATTTAGCAGCGGAAGTAGCACAAAAGCCACAAAAGTAGAAGCGAACAGCATTTTAAACCTAACGCTTAAAGGCGAAATTACGGATAGACCATATAATAATCCGTTCAGAAATGCCAGTGCAATGTCTGCTTTATCCGGTTCTTTTTCTCAAGAGCCAACCATCGGATTAATGGAATTAAAAAACGTACTAAAATATGCCAAACAAGATGATCACATAAAAGGAATATATCTGAATATTGACAATTTACAAGGGCATCCCGCTACGATGTTTGATTTGCGTGATGCATTGCAAGATTTTAAAACATCTAAAAAATTTATTTATGCTTATTCTAATGCTACGCCCGAATTAAATTTGATGCTAAATACCGTTGCCGATAAATTTTATATTAACCCATTAGGCGAATGTGAGTTTGATGGCTTTGCTATGCAAATGGATTATGTAAAAGGCTTAATGGATAAATTGGGGGTAGAATATAAAGTGTTTTATGTAGGGGAATATAAGAGTGCAACAGAAATGTTTAGAAGAAAAGATATGAGCCCCGAAGATAGATTGCAACGCACAGAATTATTGACGGATATTTCGAAAGACTATCTATCGAATATTGAATCGGCTACAAAAGTTCCGGTTGATTCTTTGCAGTATTTCCAAAATAATTTAATGGTAATGGATGGTACGGATGCCGTAAAACATGGGCTTGCAACAGCTTTGAAATATGAAGATGAAGTAAAAGATGCACTAAAAGAAAAATTAGGCTACAAAAAAAGCGATGAGTTAAAAATGATTTCGTACAACGATTATAAAGAGATTGTAAAATTAAAAAATAGTAAAACGAAAGACAATAAAATTGCAGTGGTGTATGCAGAAGGCGAAATAAACGATAGTAAGTCCGATGATGGTGTAATAGGCGGAGAAGCTTATATAAAATTACTACAAAAATTAGAAAAAGATAATGCCGTGAAAGGTATTGTATTGCGTGTAAATTCACCCGGTGGCAGTGCATTTGCATCAGAGCAAATTTACCATGCCTTACAACGCATTAAAGCTAAAAAACCAATTGTCGTTTCGATGGGTGATTATGCTGCTTCAGGCGGGTATTATATTTCAGCTATTGCAGACAAAATTATTGCACAACCCAACACCATTACAGGTTCTATCGGTATTTTTGGCTTAATTCCGAATATCAGAAAAGCACTAAATGATAAAATAGGGGTTACATTCGATGAAGTAAAAACAGCCGAACATGCTAATTTCTTTAATCTTACAAATAATTGGGATGATTTAGAAACTGCTAAAGTACAACAACATGTAGAAAAAGGCTACGGCGTGTTTTTGGATAGAGTGGCAAAAGGTAGAAAAATGGATACGGCTGCAGTAAATAAAATTGCGCGTGGAAGAGTGTGGACAGGGCAAGATGCCTTAAAAATAGGCTTAGTAGATGAATTAGGAAATTTAGATGCAGCTATAAAAGAAGCGAAATCATTAGCAAAAATTAAAGATGCAGAATTAGTTGAATATCCTAAAAGTAAATCTGTAATGGAAAGTATTGTAGATGAATTTATGGGTAAAAAAGAAGATGCTCAATCTAAGATGATGAAAAATTTAACCCCACAACTATTATATTTAAAACAATTGGAGCGTATTCAGTCTTTAGGAATTTACCAATACAGATTGCCTTTCGATGTGAAAGTAAATTAATAACAGAATTATACGGAAATTAATTTTTCTTCACCGGTTTTTTGTCTTCTACGTCGAGAAGTTTAAAATAGCTGGCTTTAAATCTGCCATTTACGATTTCACCTTGCACTTCCGCTTTTCGAACAGCTACACAAAACCCGTTTTTATTGTGTGGATGCCCATATTCTTTAATGCCGACACCATCAACAAAATATGGCGTTCCATTGATACGTACTGCTAAATCACAGTCCGCACCATCCATTCCAAATTTACATTCTCCGCAAGATGCATCTAAAAGCATTATTTTTTTAGAGGGATCAGGAATACTACTTAATGTTTTTGCTACTTGGCTAAAGCCATTCCATACCATAGCAAAGCATACAAATGTTGCATAAATTTTTTTCATAATAGTTGTCTTTTATTGCCGAATCAAAATTCTTTACCCTAAAAGTAACAAAGTAAATTCAATAAAGTTCTTTGCAACTAATTTACTTTTTGAATACTTTCTAATTCATTTACTATCTTTGTGAAAATTAAATTATTGAATAATTTTATACATACTCAAGCACAATTAGGTACTAACGTAAAAGTAGAGCATTTTTCTACTATTTACGAAGATGTAATTATCGGCAACAATACCTGGATTGGCTCAAATGTTACCCTGTTTCCCGGTACGCGCATTGGTAGCGATTGTAAAATTTTTCCCGGCGCAGTAATAGGGGCTATACCTCAAGATTTAAAATTTCACGGCGAACATTCAACGGTAGAAATAGGCGATAGAGTAATAGTAAGAGAATGTGCTACCATAAATAGAGGAACAGAAGCTGCCGGAACTACAAAAGTTGGAAATGATTCCATGCTGATGGCGTATGTACACATTGCACACGATTGTAACATTGGAGCACATTGTATATTAGCAAATTCTACCAATTTAGCCGGGCATGTACTAGTGGAAGATTTTGCTTATTTCGGAGGAATGAGTGGCGCACACCAATTTACCAAAATAGGAAAACATTGCTTTATTTCAGGAGGTAGTATGATTGGGAAAGATGTACCTCCGTATTGTTTGGTAATGCGCAATCCGGCGCAATATGCCGGCATAAATTCCGTGGGGCTAAAAAGACAACATTTTTCTAAAGAGGATATTCATTTAATTCAAGATGTATATCGTATTTTGTATGGTAGCGGACTGAATACTTCACAAGCATTACTGAAGATGGTAGAAGAAATTCCTTCGTCTCCGCACCGAGATTATATAATTCAATTTGTGCGAGATTCTAAGCGAGGTATAATAAAAGGAATAGATTAAATTGACAATACAACTCGAAAATATCAGTAAACGATTTGGTTTTGAATGGATTTTCAAAAAAATTGATTTCCAATTTGAAGCCGGTGGAAAATACGCCATCGTTGGGCCTAATGGCAGTGGAAAATCAACATTATTAAAAATAATTTCAGGCGGTGCAACACCTACTGCCGGCAAAGTCGTTTACCAACACGAAAATAAATCGGTAGAGGACGAAACCCTCTTCTCAAAAGATATTGCTTATGCAGCTCCATATATTTCATTGATAGAAGATTTTACGTTAAGCGAATTGTATGATTTTCATACTGCATTCAAATCGATGAAATCGAATTCCAAAAATGAATTTATGGAACTTTCGCAGTTGGGAATGCACCAACAGAAATATATCAAAAATTTTTCGTCGGGAATGAAGCAGCGATTAAAATTATCTTTGGCATTCCTTACAGATTCATCGGTGTTATTATTGGATGAACCAACTTCTAATTTTGATACCAAAGCCATAGATTGGTATTTGAATTTAATACATCAATTTACACAAGATAGATTAGTGATTATTGGCTCTAATCAGACGTATGAGTATGATTTTTGTGATCGACAATTAGCCATTCAAGATTATAAATAAGCTTTACTGATTTGCTCAATTATTTCTTTTTGTTGATGTCTTTTGCCTTTTGCTTCGATACAGATTGTGGTTTTGGAGTACTGCTTTTTTTACGCTTTGTAGGGGTAGAAGATATATTTATGCTCTGAGGCATTACAGTACCTTCCATTGGCAATTCAAATTCTTTAATATCCATAGCTCTATATTTAGTTTTATGCTTCATAATGAAAAAAAGGTAAATTGAAGTTAAATTATTCTGCTATTTTTTGCTTTATTACTTAGTATTTGGCACTTTTCACTTAGTATTCGGGCGTTTGCTTGTGTAATTAGCAATCATTAGTGTGGTAGTCGTGAGTTTTTTTAGTTTTTTTAGCTGTTTTTTTGATATTTCATAAATAATTTTTTCACCTTTGCCAATCTATTATGGCACAAGAAAAAGCTACGGTCAAGTTTGCATTTTGCTTTACCGCTTCTAAGTTAAATACAGGGAGTGATGCATTTGAATTAATAAAAATAACTAAAACAAAAACAAAAACGGAATATGCCGCACAACCCATAGAAATGGCATTTTTAGAGCTAATTGCGCGGTCTATCTCAGTAAATGTTCGTCGCGTTTTAGAAAATTTTACTTTAGATAATTTACATCTTCGGGTGTCAGAACATACTAAGTTTGTAAAACGTCAGAAAATGGGCATTTCTGTTGATGTTTATCTCGCCAAGGCTATACAGAAGGACATACAAGCGTATTTCAAAGAGCTGACGAGCATTCAACATGAAATTTCTATTTATCATAAAATAAAAAACCCTAAAACGGAGAATATACTTACTGCGCCTTGCTCATTTTCTGAATCTGTTCCAAAGTTATCTTTCGAGGTAATAAAACAATCGGCCAATAATTTATCCTTACAGTGTTATGTTACGATTGATGATAAAAAGCAAGCATTATCGCAATACAATCGCAATGGGTTTTTATTAGAACAAAATAATAAATACTACCTTCTTAGCATTATAGATACGCTTACTTTAGATGGGATAGATAAATTGGAAATATCAAAATACAACAATGATAGTACCGCTTTTATACAAAATGTAGTGCATCCATTAGAGCAAAGATATACCGTAGATAAATGCAATGCAATTGAACGAAAATCAATTCATTCAAAGCCTGAAAATTGTATTTATTTAAGTGAAATAAACAGTGGTTCGTTTCTTATGCTTACTCCACAATGGAAGTATGATGAAGTATTAGTAGAAGGAGAGTATAAAGCAGAACACGAAACTACGATTGGTGGTGAGGTCTATTGTGTATATAGAGATAAAGAGGCGGAAGCTGCATTTTTAAGTTTTATAAAAGAGCTGCACCCAAATTTTAGCAAACAATTTAACGGCTATTTTTTTCTGTCTTTTGAGGACGCAAAAAAGAAAAATTGGTTTTTAAAATGCTACCACCAATTGTTAGCACAAAATATTGAATTGATAGGAATGGATATGTTGGGGAATTTCAGGTATTCACAACACGCCATCCATTCAGAATTTACAAACATAAAAGCAACAGACTATCTTGTTGAAGCTGTTTTAAAAGTAAGCTTTGGGCAAGAACAAGTAAATTTAGTAGAACTGCAAAAAGTAATACAAAACCACCAGAAAAGTATTTTGCTCAGCGATAATAGCATTGGGATGTTAGAAGATGAATGGTTGGAGAATTATGGTGCATTATTACGACATGCAAAAATTGAAAAAGATAAAATCTCATTCCCGCAATGGCTGTTGGTAAGTGCTAAAGAAATTGCTGCACTGCAAGCCTTAAAATTTATAATAAATGAAAATTGGTGGCAAAAATGGACAACGTGGCAAGATATAAACAGCAACTTATACGACGTGCCTAAAACGGTAAATGCAACGCTGCGACCGTACCAGCACAAAGGATACGAATGGATGCGTTTATTGTCTGAAATTAATGCCGGAATTTGTTTGGCAGATGATATGGGTTTGGGGAAAACGCTGCAAACAATTTGTTTTTTAGCAGCGCAGCTGGAGCAGCATCCAACTGCACGTTTTATTATTGTGTGCCCCGGTTCTTTGATGTATAATTGGCAATTAGAATTACAGAAATTTTTCCCGGCCTGTAAGTCATTTATCTATTACGCCAACAATAGAAAGTTTGAAGAGTTTTTATCCAATGATTATACTGTTTTAATCACGCCTTACTCTACTTTGCGTGTCGATATCGAAAAGCTAAAAAATGTATTTTGGAATACAATTGTGTTGGATGAGAGTCATAATATAAAAACTTTGTACGCACAAACAACAAAAGCTGTATATCAGATAATTGCTAAAAATAGAATCGCATTGAGTGGGACACCCATAATTAACAACACTTTTGATTTGTATTCACAATTAAATTATCTACTGCCGGGGTTTTTGGGAACCCAGGATTTTTTCAAAAAAGAATATGTACTGCCGATAGACCGCGATAGAAATAAAGATAAAATATCGGCATTAAATAAATTAACGCAACCATTTATATTGCGAAGAACAAAAGCACAAGTAGCTACTGACTTGCCGGCAAAAACAGAATTAGTGCTGTGGTGTGAGATGGACAGTATTCAACGTGAAATTTATGATACCATAAAAAACAAAATCAGACGGAGTGTTTTTCTGAATATAAAAAATGATGGATTTAATAAAAGCAAGCTTTCCGTACTGCAAGGTATCATCAAATTACGCCAAGCTTGCTGCTCGCCGGTATTGCTCAAAGATGAAACACTTCCGGCATCTACATCTATAAAAATTGAGGTATTGTTAGATGAAATTCAAAATAATTTGTCTGGAAATAAAGTGTTGGTGTTTTCGCAGTTTAAAGAAATGCTGCATTTAATAGCAAAAGAATTAAACGAAAAACAAATTTCTTATTTCCACTTCGATGGCGATACAAAAGTGGAAGATAGAATGGATTTAGTTTCTACGTTTCAAGAAGAAAATAACACAACAAATGTATTTTTGATGAGTTTGAAAACAGGAAATGCAGGTATTACACTCACCGCTGCCGATTATGTATTTCTGGTAGATCCTTGGTGGAACACGGCAATAGAGCAACAGGCGATAGACCGCACGCACCGAATAGGACAAACCAAAAATGTATTTGCTTACAAGATGATTTGTAAAGATTCCATTGAAGAGAAAATTATAGAAATACAACAACGTAAGCAAATTACCTCTGAAGGATTGATTAACGAAGAAGAGAATTTCGTTAAAAATCTAACACAAGAAGATATCTCGTACTTGTTTGAATAAGCAGCGTTACAATTTATTCCAACTTTCTTTCAATGCTTGTAATTTCAGTTGTCCATCCGCAAGTTTTTTGCGCTCATTGTCAATAATTTCAGGTTTTGCATTGGCTACAAATTTTTCGTTGCTCAATTTCTTTTCTACTGCTGCAATAAAACCTTGATAGTATTCTATCTCTTGCTGTATTTTCTTCTTCTCGATCTCTGCATCAATCTCAATTCCCGTTTCAATAAATATTTTGTCTGTTTGTATAAGTTGTGAAACAGTGTTTTCAATTTCGTTTTCCGTAAATTCAATCGGATGAATATTGGCAATTTTTATAATTAGACTACCAAATTTATCGTACATGCTTTTGTCTTGCGTTTGTATATACACTTTCAACGTTACTTTTGGCGATAATCCGTTTTTATTTCTTGTATCGCGAATAGCAGAAATAATTTCTTTTAATTTTTCTCCTTCGGCAATAATGGAATTATCGAATGACTGGTTATTGGGGTACTTAGCCACACAAATATCGTCCGTCCGGTTTTCTTGTAAATGATGGTAAATATCTTCTGTAATAAATGGCATAAACGGATGCAGCAACTTCATTAATTCTTCAAAATAATAAACCGTTTTCTTGTATGTTGTTTTATCTATTTTTTCGCCGAAAGGTGGTTTTACAAACTCTAAATACCAAGCACAAAAATCATCCCAAATAAATTTATATAAATCGATTAATGCTTCTGATAAACGATAGGAAGTATATGATTTTTCCAAGCTCTCTTTTACTTGCTCCAACTTATTTTCAAACCAAATAAATATTGGATTTTGCTCCGAATCCGTTGCTTCACTTACTTCCCAACCTTTTATTAAACGCAAGGCGTTCCAAATTTTATTGGTAAAATTTCTTCCTTGTTCGCAAAGCTTTTCATCAAATGGTAAATCGTTGCCGGCAGGAGAGCAGAACAACATTCCGGTACGCACACCATCTGCCGAATATTTGTCAATTAAATCCAATGGGTCAGGCGAATTACCTAATGATTTCGACATCTTTCGCCCTTGCTTGTCGCGCACAATTCCCGTAAGATATACATTGGAAAATGGTTTTTCATTTCTGTATTCATATCCTGCAATTATCATGCGAGCCACCCAGAAAAATAAAATTTCAGGAGCCGTTACCAAATCGTTGGTCGGGTAATAATAGTTAATGTCTTTTCCATTCGGATTTTTAAAACCATCAAAAACAGAAATTGGCCACAACCACGAAGAAAACCATGTATCTAATACATCTTCCTCTTGGCTTAAGGTTTCAGCGTTTTGATTTGGAAATTTTTCTGCGTAGATTCTTTTTGCTTCTTCTTCTGTTTTTGCTACTACAAAATTTCCTTTTGCATCGTACCAAGCCGGTATTCGATGTCCCCACCAAAGCTGACGCGAAATGCACCAATCGTGTACATTTTCCATCCAATGTTTGTAGGTGTTTTTAAATTTATCCGGTATCAGTTGGATGTTGTCATTCATCACATTTTCTAATGCAGGCTTTGCCAAGTCTTCCATTTTCAAAAACCATTGCATAGATAATTTTGGTTCGATAACGGCATCCGTTCTTTCAGAAAAACCAACTTTGTTTTTTATTTCTTCAATCTTAACTAAATATCCTTTCTCTTCTAAGTCAACAGCAATTTTTTTACGCACGGCAAATCTGTCTTCGCCAACGTACAATTGTGCTTTTTCGCTCAGTGTGCCGTCTTCGTTTAGCGTATCAATAACTTCTAAATGATGTTTGATGCCGAGATTATAGTCGTTGATATCATGTGCCGGAGTTACTTTTAATGCGCCCGTTCCAAATTCAATATCAATATACTCATCAAAAATTATAGGAACAATGCGGTTTACTAAAGGAACAATTGCAGATTTCCCTTTCAGATGTTGATATCGTTCATCATCAGGATGCACACAAACGGCAGTATCGCCCAAAATAGTTTCCGGCCGCGTAGTGGCAATGGTTATATATTCGTCGGTTCCTTGTATGGCATAGCGTACATAATATAATTTGGAATTAACTTCTTTGTGAATTACTTCTTCATCGGATAAGGCAGTTAATCCTTTGGGATCCCAATTTACCATGCGCACCCCGCGATATATTTTCCCTTTGTTGTAAAGGTCAACGAACACTTCAATTACGGCAGCACTCAAGTCTTCTTCCATCGTAAATCGAGTTCTATCCCAATCGCAAGAAGCACCTAATTTTTCTAATTGTTTTAAAATAATGCCACCATATTTTTCTTTCCAAGCCCAAGCATGTTTTAAAAATTCCTCACGAGAAATATCTTTTTTGTTTATGCCTTGTTCTTTCAATAAGTTTACCACTTTTGCTTCTGTAGCAATAGAAGCGTGGTCAGTGCCCGGCACCCAGCAAGCATTTTTACCTTGCATACGCGCTCTGCGAATTAATACATCTTGAATGGTATTATTAAGCATGTGCCCCATGTGCAACACGCCGGTTACGTTTGGCGGCGGAATCACAATGGTATAAGGTTCGCGCTCATCAGGAACGGATTTAAAATATTTTTTATCTAACCAATGTGTGTACCATTTCTTTTCGAGTTGCCGGTGGTCGGGATTTTTAGGAAGCTCTTGCATATATTTATCGTGTTCGGTAATAAATGTCTATTTGTATTGTATTCAATAGATTATACAAAAATACAAAAATGTTGTTGCAGCCATTATAATTGTTAATGGATAATTGTTAACTATCAATTATTTTTTGAGTTTAATGAATGGAAATAGGCGTTACGGTATAGCCTTTATTTTGGAGTAATTGTATTAAACCATTTTTACCGCCTAAATGCCCGGCCCCTACAGCGATAAAACATGAATTTTTTGCTATTAGAGTTTGTAATTTCGGTATCCAATTGTTATTTCTTTTGGTTACTAATTTTTCTACTAATACGCTGTCCTCCTCATCTTCTTCAAAGGATTTTGTCAATGCCGATAAGTCTTGAGTTTTATACGCTCTTACCATTGTATCCAAACGTTTTAATTCTGTGTTGTAATTTTTTATGGTTTTTACAATACTTGATAATTGTGTTTCAATAGGAACTTCATTTACAAATTGTAATTGCTCTTCCATTGTTTCTAATCCGATAGTGGGTATTTTCTTTTGAACAGCAATTTTGTTGAAATTTTGCTCGTAAGATTCTTTTTCTTGTCCTAAATAGCGGAAATACAGCAATTGCTCTAAATAAAATGGCTTTAAACGGGCATAAAAATTCTCAAATGTAAATTTTTTAATTCCTACAGAGTCTTCCATGAAATTTTGTATTAACCAATAATCTGTATCGCTCAAGTATTTCCGAATAGTATAGCCACTGTCTAAAACACTAAGTGTAGTAAGCGCTGCGATATTTATTTTTTCCAAATCCACTTCCATTACCAATTTGTCACTGTTCTGTAATTTCTTCAGTACATTTTTTCCTAAGAAATAATCATCTTGAGAAATTAAATGGATAGTGCCATACAAATACGATGGCTTGTTTAGTCCATTCCCGGATATTTGCCAAAGTAATGAGTTTTGCGTGGGAAGTGCTTTGTCTAAAGAAAATGTGTTTTCCTTTTTAGTGTTTTTACTGAATCCTTCTGTAAAAAAAAACGAGCAAGCTACTGCGATAAAAAACGATAATACCCTCATGTGTTAGAATAAAATTAAAGCTGCCTTGCAGCAGCTTTAGGTAAAATAAAATTATTGTTGAGGCTCCCAAGGAGTAGTTCGAGGACTTACATAGTGTAATTTATACTCCTCTAAATTTTTTGCTTTTTCGGGTTTCCAAAAATCATTGCCTAAAAAACTGATAATAGGTTCAAAGCTTGGCGGTGGAATATATCCTTTTAATGGCGTTATTAATTTAAAATCGGAAGTGAGCACACAGAAAGTAGGATAGGAGAGTTGGTTTTGCATAAAGTATGCCGCTAACTCATGATATCCGCTTCTGCCGCTCGGCACAAATACCCAATCTCTATTTAAGAAATGTATGGTATCTTTTCGCTCGGCATCAAATTTCACGCAATAAAAATCTTTCATCATCAATCCGGCTACGATAGAATCTTCAAAAGTGTTTCTGTCCATTACTTTGCACCATCCGCACCAACTGGTATAAAAATCGATAAATATTTTTTTAGGATTTTTCTCGTTGAGTTTCACCATTTCATTCCATGTCAACCATTTTATTTTTTTTTCCGTAATCGTTTCAACGGGTGTTGTTTTTGCGGGAGTTGGTTTAGCCGTTTTCTCCGCTTTGGCTTTTGGAGGTGCGCCATGTACCGTACATATTATAAGAAGCGATAGAGATAATAAAGCGGTCTTTAAAGCAATTTTATTCATATTATTATTCTATTTTTTTATTGACCACTTTGAAATTGCTGGAAGTCCATAGTTTTATAGCTTCCGCTTTTAAAATATTTTAAAATAGCCGTAAGTGTTTCTACATCTTTATATCCCGGAAAAGATTGTAATTTCTTTCCAGTTTCATCTAATACAACAATTGTTGGGTAACCTAATTTTCCGCCAATGCTGCCTAAGTCTAAAGCTAATTGGTTTGCTCCTCGTGCGCCTGTTTTTACAAACGGGTAGGATTTGCCATTAAACGTGATAGAGTTTGGGCTTTCAGCATTAAATTTTACCGCAGTAAAATTTTCATTCATCAATCCTACAACTCCACCATCTTGATAGGCGTTTTCATCCATTTTTTTACACCAACCGCACCAATCGGTATATAAATCCACTAAAATAAATTTCTTGTTGTCGGATTTGGCGTTGCTAACTGCTTGTTCTATTGTAGTCCATTTTATGTCGTTGCCATTGAGTGCAACCGTTTTTACTTTTGCAGTTGCAGCATTAAACATAAACAAAATTGCTAATGCAAATGCAACTTGTTTTAAGGTAATCGTTTTCATTTTTCGTGTAATTATTTATTGCTTTTGTTTGATATTACAAATTTAGTACCAATCTGTTTGTCCGTAAATTTAATGAATAAAGCCTGTAAATAGAAAAAATAGTTGCAATTGAATTTTTTTAACGTTTGTGTATGCATAAAGTATTGTAAATCAATTTTTTTGATATCAATTGTTGTTGTATTAATGAATGGTTTTGTGAAAATGAACTATCAATTTTTATAAATAATAAAATACGAAACAGCTACTTTTGTAGTATAATGCGCCTTAATATATCGAATGATTGCATAATCCTTTCCACTGTTTTCTAAAGGCGAAAATCCGGTGGGCAATAAAGCAGTTTGGAATACAGGTACTGCGAATGTAAGTGTTGTATCTCCATTTATTTTAGAGGTAACTTTTTTTACTATTTTCTCATTCGGTATTTCTGTTTTATTGGGCCATTCAGTTAGTATTTTAGATTGATGCGAATGTAGAATATTGCAAGCCGTAAAATCAGGCAATACAATGAGATTTGAGTTTGTTTTTTTGAGCGAATCTAATTCTTTTAAAACAGCAAAAGTGTTTTTATTCGTATAAATACCAGATGCGCCTTCCACGAGTTTGTCTAATTTGTAATTGAGTTGGCAAACCTTCCCATCTCTATAAATATTAGTATAACGAGCATAAATAAAACCTGCAATAGCAAGGAAAATACTACATGAAATTAACTTGCTTTTTGTATTTTTAAAGCTATAAAAGAAAGAATAATTAGGCAATAGAAGTAACCAAGCAAAGCAACCTCCAACAAATAAAGCAGGTGAGTTGTATCCAACAGAAATGGAAACACACCATGCTAATACTATTGTTATACATAGAGCTTTTACTTCTTCTTTAAAATTAGAAAGAGGTTTAAACAGGTAGGTGAGCAGTATCGCTACCAAATACGCTACTATGATAAACCCAAGCTTTCCGTGATAGTGATTGGTAATTAATAAAAGAAGATAAACGATAAAAAATAGGAATGATAGATAATAGTTTTTGAAAAGTTTATTAAATAAAAGCACTCCCAAAAATGTTATTAAAAAAAACGGATTAAAAAGATAGGCGACAAATCCAACTTTGAGGAGTTCATTATGCCCGCTAAGTTGAGTTGTTAAATCATTCCAACCGCCTAATGCGCTTATCGATACAACATAAATAATGATTGGTAAAATGCCGGTAAGTATGTTTTGGATTATCTTTTCTCTCCCAAATAAAATAATAGAAACAGGCAACACAATTAAATAATTCTGTTTACATAATGCCGCAAACCCAATAAAAAAATAGCCTAAAATATTCCATCTGTTTTTGCTGATAATAATATTCAGTCCAATTATACTCATCAATAATCCGTCGATAGTATGCAGGACAGACGCAGGAAAGTAATGTACATTAAAAATGAAACAAATTAGAATTAGAGCATATTTTTCCCATATTGAAATAGTTTTAGTAGTCAGTTTCACAAGAAAACAAACCCATAAATATGCAATCAAAATTTGCTCTAACCAAAATACAAATCTAGATACTAAAAAGAAGTGCGTCTTAGAAATTAACAACTCCGGAATATGCAGATAGGCATAGCCTAAAGGACGAACAGAAGAAAAATCAATATGTGGAATTTGACCATGTAATACTCTGTTAGTTGTCGATAAAACAAAGCCTTCATCCGTCGGGTTGAAGCCATATTTAGAAAACAAAAAGTGGCAGCTACTGGCAATGAAAAGTATAAAAATGATATCGTAAATCTTACTTCTTGGCATCCAAACAAAGATATAAACTTCTAACACAATCGTAAACTCTAAATATTCAAGATGTTGTATGCATTTCTTATTTTTGTGGTAATATTATTTTTATGGAATATAATTTTTCGGAAATAGAACAACAAGCGCGTCAAAAGTGGCAAGCGAATGCCATTTATAAAGTTGAGAACAACAGCAGCAAGCCTAAATATTATGTGTTAGATATGTTTCCTTATCCAAGTGGTGCGGGGTTACATGTCGGTCATCCGCTCGGCTATATTTTTTCAGATATCTATGCACGATATAAGCGCATGAAAGGGTTTAATGTGTTGCATCCTATGGGATTCGATGCTTTTGGATTGCCCGCAGAACAATATGCCATTCAAACAGGACAACACCCGGAAATTACTACACAAAAAAATATTGAAACATATATCAGCCAATTACAAAAAATAGGGTTTAGCTATGATTGGTCGCGACAAGTGAGCACTTGTGAGCCTGAATATTACAAACATACACAATGGATTTTTCTTCAACTTTTTAACTCGTGGTATAATAAAGAAACAGAAAAAGCAGATGCTATCAACAATTTGATTTCTATTTTCAAACAAGAAGGAAATAAAAATATAAAAGCAGCTTGCGAGGATAATATATTAAAATTTTCCGCAGAAGAGTGGTCTTCATTTTCTGCAAAACAACAACAAGATATTTTAATGGATTACCGCTTGGCATTTCAAAAAGAATCGTTTGTGAATTGGTGTCCTGCATTAGGAACAGTTTTAGCAAATGACGAAATCATTAATGGCGTTTCTGAACGTGGTGGCCATCCGGTAGAAAAGAAAAAAATGTCACAATGGTTTTTGCGTATCACTGCGTATGCAGAACGTTTGTTGCAAGGATTAGATACGTTGGATTGGAGCGAAAGCATGAAAGAAATGCAACGCAATTGGATTGGAAAATCAGTGGGTGCAATGGTTGCTTTCGCATTAAAAAATCATTCGGAAAAAGTTGAAGTATTTACTACACGCGTTGATACGATTTTTGGAGTTTCCTTTTTGGTTATTGCACCCGAACATGAGTTGGTAGCAAAAATTACAACAGAAGAATATAAAGACCAAGTGGAGCAATATGTAATAGCTTGTGCGGTAAAATCAGATATTGAGCGACAATCAGAAAAGCAAGTGAGCGGACAATTCACCGGAGCGTATGTACTGCATCCGTTTACACAACAAGAAGTGCCGGTTTATATTGCAGATTACGTGTTGGCAGGATACGGCACGGGCGCAGTAATGGCGGTGCCTTCCGGCGACCAGCGCGATTATTTGTTCGCTAAGAAATTTAATTTACCAATTATTCCGATTTCTGATGCGCAACAAAATTTGGAAAACGAAGCAGACGCTACCAAAGAAGGAAAATACATCAACTCCGATTTTATCAATGGATTGAATTATAAAGAAGCCGTTGCCTTGTTGATTCAAAAATTGGAAGAACAAAACATCGGGTACGGAAAAATAAACTATAAAATGCGCGATGCAGGCTACTCTCGTCAGCGCTATTGGGGAGAACCGTTCCCAATTTATTACGACAAAGACGGAATCATTCATGCCGTTTCTGAAGATAAATTGCCGGTTACTTTACCTAAAGTAAGCAGCTACAAACCCACAGGAACAGGGGAAAGCCCGCTGGCAACGGCAACAGAATGGGTGCATCAATACGGAGAAGATACCCACATGGAAACAGACACCATGCCGGGATATGCCGGCAGTTCTTGGTATTTCTTGCGGTACATGGATGCTAAAAATGAGAATGAAATTGTAAGCAAAGAAGCACAGGAATATTGGAAGAATGTAGATTTTTATGTGGGCGGTTCAGAACATGCCGTAGGACATTTATTGTACTCTCGTTTTTGGCATAAGTTTTTAAAAGATATTGGAAAAGTAAGCACCGAAGAACCTTTTCAAAAGATGGTGAATCAGGGGATGATTGGTGGTAGAAGTTTATTGACAAAAATCGGGCAAATAAAAAATGTAGAAATACAATTGCATATTCCGGTACTATTAGCCGAAAATGATAAATTGTATAAAGAAAATTTTGAGCAACTGAAAGCTGAGGATAATCGTTTCGAAAATATTTCTTCAACAGATGTACAATGGGAAAATGATAAAGAAGGAAGAGCATATATTTCTTTAGAGGTACAATTAGAAAAAATGTCGAAACGATATTTGAATGTCGTTAACCCCGATGATATGGTTACACAATACGGTGCTGATACTTTCCGAATGTATGAAATGTTCTTAGGCCCGATTGATACTGCTAAACCTTGGGATACGAACGGTATTTCCGGCGTTTCTAATTTCTTGCGTAAATTCTGGCGCCTATATTTTGAAGATAATGGAACTAAAAAGTCAGTAGCTCAGGAAGCAACGGCGGAGGAGTTGAAAATCTTACATAAAACAATAAAAAAAATAAATGACGATATTGAACGATTAGCATTTAATACCTGCGTGTCAACATTTATGATTGGAGTAAATGAACTGTCGAAACTCAAGTCTGTTTCCGCTACCACACAGCAAACCTTAGTTCGTTTAATTGCTCCTTTTGCTCCTCATACGGCAGAAATTTTATGGACAATATTAGGGCATACAACCTGCGTAGTAAGTGAAGAATTTCCGGTACATGATGAACAATATTTATTGGAATCTAATTTTAATTACCCGATACAAATAAATGGAAAACATAGAGCGAATATCGAAATTGCATTAGATATGCCGCAAGATAAAATTCAACAAATCGTAATGGCAGATGAACGTGTGTTGAAATTTACCGAAGGTAAAATTCCAAAGAAATTCATCGTTGTTCCCGGAAGAATTATCAATGTCGTTGTTTAGTGTAATTTATTGATTGCGTATTGATTAGGTTGAACATTGACGAATTTCTTTTTTTAGTTTTATTTGTAATAAATTGAAATACAATTATTTGTATAAACGCTAATACGTTAAATTTTAGCTTTTTTATTAACATAATTTTGCAGTTTTAGCCAAAATCGCTAATTTTACTTATCAAATAACTCCAAAAAGATGATAAAAAGAATTACACTAACAAGCTGGTTGGTCGTTTCTATGCTGTTTGCATTTGCAACTTCGAAAGGGTTTCAAAAAGAAGCCATAGGATACTTGACAGAGCATCAAAAAGAAATTAATCTGTCCACACAGGACATTCAAGATTTAATTCTGCTGAAAGATTATTATGACGAGTATAGTAAAATAAACCGCGTCTGGTTTCAGCAAACTGCTTACGGAATTCCTCTTAAAAGTGGAATGGTTTCTGTACATTATATGAACGGCAAAGTAGTGAATATTACAAATAGTGGCGTTTTAGACCTAAAAAAGCAAATTAACTCGATAGTTCCAACACTTTCAGCAAAAGATGCAGTTGCTAAAGCAGCAAGCAATGTAGGCGTTAGCGCAATAGGGGCAATCGAACTGCAATCCAAAGAAAATGCAGTATATATTTTTAAGCCGGTTAGTGGTGTGAGCAATATTGAAATCCACGCTGAGCTACTTTTAGTAAAAGACAAGCAAGATAATGTTCAATTATGTTGGGAAGTACAATTCCACTCTTTAGATGAATATAATTTTTGGAATATTGATATTGATGCAAAAAATGGAAATCTAATAAATAAATACGATCAAGTTTTACATTGCGATTTTGGTAGAGGCGGTTTTTTATCTGCTGCAGATAATACAAATACACGATTAGACACTCCCGGATCAACTAATGGTGGAACAGATCCTGTAGCTCAAGTAATGGCAGGTTCTTACAGAGTATATGCTATTCCTACAGAATCGCCCGTTTATGGGCCTCGCCAATTGTTGACTAATCCTGATAATCCCGATGCCTCTCCTTATGGTTGGCATGATACGAATGGCGTTCCCGGTCCGGAATATACCATTACTAGAGGGAATAACGTTTACGCTTATACAGATAAAGATAATGATGACGTTCCAGATCCGGACTCTTCACCAGATGGCGGCGCTTCTCTTGTTTTTGACTTTCCTCTTGATTTTTCTACAAAACTAGATACACTCACTAATTCAAAAGCGGTAGTAACACAGTTGTTTTACATGAATAATATCATGCACGATATTTTCTTTAAATACGGTTTTACAGAATCCAATAGAAACTTCCAATCTAAAAATTATACAGGCGTTGCCGGTGGTAATGACTTTGTATGGGCAGAGGCACATGATGGCTCTTTAGCAAACCCACGCAATTTAGATAATGCAAATTTTGCTACCTCACCGGATGGGGTAAATACAAAATTTAATAGAACACGTATGCAGATGTATATGTGGACAGGTACACCACCTTCTACATTAACTTATCTTACCCCGGCAAATATTGCAGGTGATATCACACATGGATCTCAAAACGGCTGGGGACCATGCTCCTATAATGTAACAGGTTCCGTAGTTAATGCACTTGGTAGCACTTCTCCAGCAAGCTATGTCTGCGGTACCGTTACCAATCCTGCCGCCGTTTCCGGTAAAATCGCTTTAATAGATAGAGGAGATTGTGAATTCTCAGCTAAAGTTTATAACGCTCAGTTAGCCGGTGCAATTGGGGTTATTATAATAAATAGACAATCTGCCGGCGACTCTATTATCGGTATGGCTGCTGGTGCTTTTGCTAACTCTGTAACTATACCGGCAATGTTTGTAACGTATGCCCAAGGACAAAAATTAAGAGATAATATTGCTACTGCCACCGTTACAATGTATCGTATTTCTACAAACAACTGTTTGGATTTTGATGGTGCATTAGATAATGCTATCGTTTCGCATGAATACGGTCATGGAATTTCAACACGTTTGACCGGCTTAAGCACTGGAACAGGTGGTACAAGTTCTTGTTTAAGTAATGCAGAACAAGCTGGTGAAGGATGGAGTGATTTCTTTGCTTTGTCGCTTACTAAGAAACCAACAGATACTAAAAATACCCCAAGAGGTGTTGGAAATTATGTGGTTGGAGAAGATGCTAATGGTGCTGGTATCAGAAGATATCCTTATTCATACGACATGACGATTAATCCTTTAACGTATGCCGATATGGCTGCAAATCCTGAAGTTCATGATATAGGAGAAATTTGGGCGGCTACTTTATGGGATATGTATTGGAACTTAGTCGAAAAATATGGATATAGTACAGATTTGTATAATGGTACTGCGGGAAATAATAGAGCGATTAAACTGGTAGTGGAAGGCTTAAAACAACAACCTTGCAACCCGGGTTTCCTTGATTCTAGAAATGCAATCCTTAAAGCAGACTCTATATTATATGGTTATGCAGATAAATGTGAAATATGGAGTGCATTCGCACGCAGAGGTATGGGATATTCTGCAAAGCAAGGTTCTGCTAATAGTGCTACCGACCAAACTGCTGCTTATAATTTACCACCTGCTTGTAATGCAGGTCCAACGGCAACAGCGAGCTTTACCTCAAGTGACACAGTGGTGTGCCAAGGAGGCAGCCTGACGTTTACGAACACTTCTACGGCAAGTGCAGGCAGCCCTGATTCAGTAAGATGGACGATAGCAGGCGGCACGCCGGGTACATCAAATTCTATGACGACGGTCAATGCGACCTTCAATACCGCAGGAACATATACGATCAGCTTAGTAGCGTACAAATCAGGCAATGCCAGCCCTGCGGCAACCCAAACGATACGTGTAAAATCAAACCCAACGGTAGGTGTTAACTCTCCGACTATTTGTTCGGGTAAAACGGCGACACTAACGGCCAGCGGAGCAACAAGTTATACTTGGAATCCGAACATTGGCAGCGGAGCAACAGTTACCACTCCGATATTAACGGCAAATGCAAGCTATACCGTAACGGGCACCAAAGACGGTTGTGTAGGTACCGCCACTGCTAACGTAACGGTAACAGCATTGCCCAATGTAACGGTGACCTCCCCAACCATCTGTTCGGGTAAAACGGCAACATTACAAGCGAGTGGCGCCGACAGCTACACATGGACAGGCGGCTTAGCATCCGTATCGAACCCGACTACTCCGGTACTAACGGCAAACACAAGCTACACGGTAACGGGTACAGTAGGAAGTTGCAGCAATACAGCAGTATCCAATGTAACGGTAACTGCATTGCCAAATGTAACGGTGACCTCTCCAACCATTTGCTCGGGCAAAACGGCAACATTACAAGCGAGTGGCGCCGACAGCTATACGTGGACAGGCGGCTTAGCATCCGTATCGAATCCGACTACTCCGGTACTAACGGCAAACACAAGCTACACGGTAACGGGTACAGTAGGTAGTTGTAGCAATACGGCAGTATCCAATGTAACGGTAACTGCATTGCCAAATGTAACCGTTACCTCTCCGAGTATTTGCGCAGGCTCAACTGCTACGATACAAGCGAGTGGCGCCGACAGCTATAGCTGGAGTCCGAACATTGGCAGCGGAGCAACAGTTACCACCCCGGTACTAACGGCTAATGCAAGCTACACGGTAACGGGCACAGTGGGCAACTGCAGCAATACGGCAGTATCTAATGTAATAGTAAATACAACAGCACCAACAGTAACGATAAGTACTACGCCAAGCAGCGCAAGTGTGTGCCAAGGCGAATCTATTCAATTAACGGGAAATGGAGCGAATAACTATAGTTGGAGTTCCAGCCAAACGGGTACTACCACAGGAAGTACGTTGACATTTACCCCAACAAGCACGATAACGGTGAACGTGAGCGGTACGGTAACCGGATGCAGTACAGCAGGAACAAGCTCCATCAATATAACAGTAACCCCTAAACCTACGGTAACGGTAGATGCGGTAAGCCCAATATGTGGTGGACAAACAGCAACCCTACAAGCGCATGGCGCCGACAGCTACACGTGGACAGGTGGCTTGGCATCGGTATCAAATCCAACTACGCCGGTATTAAACGCTAATGCAAGTTATACGGTAACAGGAACAACCAACGGATGCAGTAATAGTGCAATCGTAAATGTATCGGTAACGCCTAAGCCTACGGTAACGGTAGATGCGGTAAGCCCGATTTGCTCCGGCGAGACAGCAACCCTGCAAGCGCATGGCGCCGACAGCTATACGTGGACAGGCGGCTTGGCGTCGGTATCGAACCCGACCACTCCGGTATTAACGTCAAGTACGAGCTATACGGTAACGGGTACGACAAACAATTGCAGCAATACGGCAATAGCGAATGTAACAGTAACCACGACACCGGTAATGCCAAGTATTACCCAAAGTGGCGACACTTTACACAGTAGCAGTATCTTGGTAGGTGCATCGTATGAGTGGTACAAAGGAGGCATATTGCAGACAACGACCAGCACTCCATACTATATCCTGACAGCTGCAGGTATCTATACGGTGAAAGTGAAGAATGGCAATTGCAGTAGCGAGTCAGCACCTTATGCGGCAATATACACAGGGGTTAAAAATGCAAGCAACTCGGTGAGTGTATTTGAAGTATATCCGAATCCAACGGAAGGGAAGTTGAAGTTGAATATCAGTTTAACGAAGAATGCGGCCGTACAATTGCGAATGTACAGCCCGGATGGCAGAGAGTTGTACGGACAAAGTTATACGAACATACGAGTGTTGAATGAGGAGTTGAACCTGCAAGACGTAGCGAAAGGGGTGTATATCTTGAGATTAAATGTGGACGATGAAGTATATTACCACAAAGTAGTGAAACAATAACGGAACGGATAATAGTATAAACCACACTAAAAATCCCCGAGCAATCGGGGATTTTTTATTGAACGCATTTTTTATTATTTTTATATCGAAATGAAAAGTGTAAAAATTATTGAATGTCCACGAGATGCTATGCAAGGCATTAGCAATTTTATTCCAACAATAAAAAAAATTGAGTATATGAATGCCTTATTAAAAGTTGGCTTTCATACATTGGATTGCGGCAGTTTTGTATCAGAGCAATCAATACCGCAAATGGTAGATACGAAGTTGGTAATTCCACAGCTTAAATTAGAAGATACAGATACAAAATTATCAGTAATTGTTGCCAATTCGAGAGGCGCAAGAGATGCTTGTGAATTTGATGAAATTTCTTATGTGGGTTACCCATTTTCAATTTCTGAAACATTTCAGCAGCGCAATACAAATTGTAGTATAGAAGAATCGCTGCAAAGAGTAGAAGAGATTATGAATATTTGTGAGTGTACGGGACATACCTTTGTTTGTTATGTGTCTATGGCTTTTGGAAATCCATATAATGATTTTTATGATGCTACACTTGTAGAACATTGGGTGGATAGATTATTGGAAGTAGGGGTTACAAAATTCTCTATTTCGGATACCATAGGGGTTGCTACGCCTGAATTGATTACGGAAGTATTTACCGTACTGTCAGAAGATTTCCCTGAAATAGGATTTGGTGCTCATTTTCATACTACACCTACAACATGGCAAGAGAAGGTAGAAGCAGCATGGAATGCCGGTTGTAATAGATTTGACGGAGCTATAAAAGGCTATGGCGGTTGCCCGATGGCAACAGATAAATTGACAGGAAATATGCCAACTGAAAATTTATTATCTTATTTTGAACAGCACAATATTCCACATGGATTGAATAAAGATGCATTTATTGAAGCTATGAGTGTGGCTAATACTATTTTTAAATAGGAATATTTGGATTTCGCTTTATTTCGCGTTCTCCAAAAATAGCGGATCCTATTCTTACCATTGTAGAACCTTGTTCCAGCGCAGTAAGGTAATCACTACTCATACCCATTGATAAAACTTGGAAATCCTTTTGATTTTTAAAATAGGTTGATTTTAATTCGTCAAAAAAATGCTTTAAGCCGGCAAATTCATTTTTTATTAAAACCTGACTTTTCGTATTTGTAGCCATTCCCATTAAGCCTACAATATGTATATTTTTTAGAGAATCAAACGCTTTAATATCTAAATGGTCAATCAATTCTTCTTCGGAAAAACCGGATTTGCTGGTTTCTGCAGCAATGTGTATTTCCAATAAGATATTAATAACTCTATTGTTTTTTAATGCTTGTTTGTTTATTTCTATCGCTAATTTTAAACTATCCACAGAATGGATTAAATCTATAAATGGGGCAATGTATTTTACTTTATTGGTTTGCAGATTTCCCACCATGTGCCATTGGATGTCTTTGGGGAGTTTTTCTTGTTTTTCAATAAGTTCCTGTACTTTATTTTCACCAAAAATCCGTTGACCGGCATCATATACTTTTTTAATTTCATCCACGGATTTGGTCTTGGAAATTGCAACTAATATTGCCTTTTTGGCATTAATGATTTTTGTTATATCTTGCAGTGCAGTAATATTTGCCATCGGATGCGAAATTTTTATAAATATAAACCAAAAATCATTCTATCCGTGTTTTCTTTATTGTTATTAATTTCTTGTGTGCGAAAACATAAGTTTGATAAAGATAAAAGACAATTATCAGCGGTTACGTTTTCTCAAGTATTATCAGATGCCTTTTTAATGGAAGCGTATGTTAGTGAAAAATTTAAAACACTAAGCACAGACTCATTGGTTCAGTTAAAAAAAATAGTTTATCCTGCAATATTAAAACAACATAAAGTAGATAGTGCAGCGTTTTATTCTACATTCAATTATTATCAAGCGCATCCCAAAGATTTTTTGAAAATTTTAGCTTTAGTCGATTCCACCTTGTTGAAAATAAAACCATTAGATACCACAACGATAAACCAAGACACGATACAACCACCAAAGAATGTAGAAGAGTTGTTGAATTTTAGAGGTAAAGCTGCAGATTTGGTGAAAATGAAACAGACAGACAGTACTATTGTGAAGAAAATAAAGCAATATCACGCTATAAAATAAAACAAAATACGTATTTTACCAACATACAAATACAACTTATGAGTATTAGAAATAATTGGACAATTCAGGAAATTGAAGAAATATACAATAAACCCTTGTTGGAGCTTATGTTTGAGGCGGCAACGGTACATAATAAATACAATAAAATAGGCGAAGTACAAGTTTCTACGTTGCTATCCGTGAAAACAGGAGGGTGCACCGAAGATTGTTCGTATTGCCCACAAGCTGCTCGATACCATACAGGGATAAATGTTCATAAATTGATGGATGTAGATGCTGTTTTAATCAAAGCTAATGAAGCGAAAGAAAGCGGCTCCACCCGCTTTTGCATGGGTGCTGCATGGCGAGAAATCAGAGATAATAAGGATTTTGACAAAGTATTGGACATGGTTAGAGGAGTGAACGATTTAGGAATGGAAGTTTGCTGCACAATGGGTATGCTTACCGCAGAACAAGCTCATAAATTAAAAGAAGCAGGGCTTTATGCTTATAACCACAATATTGACACCTCTGAAGAGTACTACGATAAAGTTATTACTACCCGAACGTACACCGACCGATTGAATACCATAGAAAACGTTCGAAAAGCAGGGATTAGCGTATGTAGTGGCGGCATTATAGGGTTAGGCGAAACCGATGAAGCGCGTATTGGAATGATTTATACTTTAGCTAATCTTCCTGAACACCCTGGGTCTGTACCGATTAATGCTTTGGTGGCAGTAGAAGGAACTCCATTGGAAGAAATGAAGCGGGTTTCTATCTTTGAAATGGTAAGAATGATAGCCACTGTTCGTATAGTAATGCCCAAAACATTAGTTCGCCTGAGCGCCGGTAGGTTGGATATGGCGGTGGCTGAACAAGCACTTTGTTTTATGGCAGGGGCTAATTCCATATTTGCCGGAGATAAACTATTGACTACCCCCAATCCAAGCTTTATGAATGATATGGAAATGTTTAAACTTTTAGGATTAAAACCCAGAGACGCATTTAAAAATGCAAATACCACCGCTGAATTTATGTCTTAATGGATGTAGAACACAGAATTAAATATTTTATAGAACAGAGAAGCCAATCGGGGTTGCTTCGAAAACTTGCAATTGTAAAAGATAAAATTGATTTTTCTTCCAATGATTATTTAGGATTCTCCCGTTCTGCTTTAATACGGCAGCGAGTAGAAGAAGAATATAATCAGTATCGCAATCAGTGTTCTGGCGCAACCGGCTCTCGTTTGTTAAATGGTAATTTTGAACTACATGAAACCGTAGAACAACTTTTAGCGGCTCATTTTCATGCGGAGAGCGCAGTATTATTCAATTCAGGTTTTGATGCCAACGTCGGGCTAATAGCAACAGTAGCCCGTCCGGAGGATTACATCTTTTATGATGAATTAGTGCATGCTTCCATCCATCAAGGGATGACCCTAAGCGGTGCAACGTTGGTGGCTTTTAAGCACAATAATTTAGAAGATTTGGAAACAAAACTGGCTCAAATTCCTCCTTCTTTTAATCGCTTTATTGTTACGGAATCTGTATTTTCTATGGAAGGAGATAAGGCAGATTTACACCAAATTGCAAATCTATCTGCAAAATACAACGCTAAGTTGGTAGTCGATGAGGCGCATGCAACCGGAATTTTTGGCAGCTTTGGCAGCGGGTTATGTAATGAGCAGAACATTGAAAACAGGTGCTTGCACGTGTATATACCTTCGGAAAGGCGATGGGCGGACACGGCGCAGTAGTGGTCGGTGCAGCATGGTTGAAAACCTATTTGATCAATTTTTCTAAGAATTTTATTTATACAACAGCCACAGATAATTCATACGTTACTTTCCGTGAAACATAGTGTTTTCATGTCACAATTTGCTTTAAATCAGCGAAATAAGTTACTTTTATTAATTCAATACTTTATAGATAAAATTCGAGCAAGTAAGTTGATGTTTGAGGTGCGTGGAGAAGGCCCGATTTTTGGTATTATTACTCCTCAAAATGATTTCTGTAGAAATTTTGCACATCATCTACAGCAAAATGGATTGGATGTGCGTCCGATATTATCTCCCACAGTTCCTATGGGTTCGGAGCGGTTGAGAGTAATCCTGCATAGCTTTAATACTAAAGAGGAAATTGATTTTTTGATTTCATTACTTATTGATTATAAATAAATTACGAACTATGTCTTCATTTTTTGTTACAGGTATCGGAACAGATGTCGGAAAAACGGTGGTGTCAGCAGTTTTAGTTGAGGCATTACATGCAGACTATTGGAAACCGATACAAGCAGGAAATCTGGATTATACCGACTCGGATTTTATAAAAGACTATACGCTGAATGGGAAAATGATACATCCTGAAGCATACCGGTTCATGGAAGCTGTATCTCCTCATTTAGCTGCAGAATATGAAGATAAATCTATAAAAATCAATACTATTAAGCCGATTAACATAAATAATCACTTGATAGTAGAGGGTGCAGGAGGAGTAATGGTGCCCTTGTCCGATAATTCTTTAATTAAAGATTTAATAAAACTATTACAACTATCTGTAATTGTTGTTTCTAAAAATTATTTAGGTAGTATAAATCATACTTTGCTGACTATTGAAGTTTTAAAACAAGCGGATATTCCTATTGCCGGAATAATTTTTAATGGCGAATCCAATAGGGAAAGTGAAAACTATATCTTGAACTATAGTGGGGTTACTTTATTAGGAAATATTCCAAATGCTGACATTTTGTCAAAAGGATTTATTGTTCAACAGGCAGAGCGATTGCGTAAAAATATTTTACCTTTGATACAAGATGTTACTCCAAATCCATTTTCCGATCCACTTTCTTTAGATTATGAATCTTTCTGATAAAGACAGTAAATTAATTTGGCACCCGTTTACGCAGCATCAAACAGCTCCGCCGAATATTGCTATAGTGAAAGGCAAAGATGCGCTGCTTTGGGATGAAAATGGCATGGAATATATTGACGCAATTTCTAGTTGGTGGACGAATATTTTTGGTCATTCCAATCCTTATATAGCCGAAGCAATTAAGCTACAGTCGGAGCAATTAGAGCATGTCATCTTTGCGGGGTTCACGCATCAACCTGCTGTTGACGTGGCTGAAAAAATTCTGGGAATATTACCTCCCGATCAACAAAAAGTTTTTTTTTCGGACAATGGCTCTACGGCTGTAGAAGTTGCTCTGAAGATGGCAATACAATATTGGTACAATAAAAATACTTCTAAAAAAACGATAATTGCATTTAATAATGCCTACCATGGTGATACGTTCGGAGCGATGTCGGTAGGGGCAAGAGGGAGTTTTAATCAACCTTTTGAGTCATTTTTATTTGAAATTAAAAGCATTGAACTCCCCACCTCAGCCAATTTTGAGCAATTAAAAGAAACGTTTATACAGATTTTAGAAACACAAGAAGTGGCCGCGTTTATCTTTGAGCCTTTATTGTTAGGTTCTGGCGGAATGTTAATGTATGATGCTGTTTACTTAGATGAACTGATTGCGCTTTGTCGGAAATATAATGTGCTGTGTATTGCTGATGAGGTAATGACAGGGTTTGGGCGTACCGGAAAATTATTTGCCTCCGATTATTTAACCCATAAACCGGATATATTTTGCTTATCTAAAGGAATTACAGGCGGTTTTTTGCCGTTGGGTTTAACTACCTGTACTGCAGAAATTTATTCTGCATTTTTGAGCGATGATAAATTGAAAACATTTTTTCATGGGCACTCTTACACCGGAAACCCTTTGGCATGTGCCGCTGCTTCGGCAAGTTTGCTTTTATTACAAAATGCCAGCCCTCTAATTGATGCGTTAGTACAACTTCAAAGTCAATTTTTTGCACAATTAGCAACGCATCCAAAAATTGAAAATATAAGACAAATTGGAACTGTAGTAGCATTTGAAGTAAAAACATTTTCCACGTCTAATTACTTTAATCAACTTCGAGATTTTTTATATCAAAATTTTATTGCACGTGGTGTTATTTTACGCCCTTTAGGAAACACCGTTTACGTTTTACCGCCTTATATAATTACAAAGCAACAATTGGCAAAAGTTTATAACGCAATAAATGAAGTATTGGATTTGTTGTAGTTATATTGGAATTTCTATGTATTTTTCACTTAAATCGATAAAAGGTAGCCGGTTGGCGTTTAAAATTTTTCTGTATATATTCAAATGTCGTGTATCGTTATCGCTCGATAAAATTAGGTTTTTGTATTTGTAATTTGCTTTTACACTTTCAATATCGAGGTAGCAATTATCGCTAATCACCAAATAATCAATTTCCAAAGGCGCTGTAAATGTTTTTCGGGTGTTACCTTTTGTTAGAAAGTAAAAAGGAATATTGTAAATAATCGCTAAATTTTCTTTTAGATAAACCTGTTTTTCGTTTATGCTGTCCGATAAAAATCTTTTTTCAATTTCATCCGTTCTGTATTTTCGGTGTGCATTTTGAATATTAAAGCTGTATAATTTATCCGAAATACTGTCTTTGTATAATATCAATTGTCGGTTTTGATGCTTGATGCCTAATACAAAGTTTTTAGGAACAGAATACAGTATAAGCTCTGTTTTTTGCCATTGTGCAATAGCATGAAAATAGGAGATACCAATTACGCCAAGCCAGACACATATACAGATTATAGCGTATTTTGCTTTTCTGTGCATCACCGAAAATGCGAGTAAGGCCGAAGCACTCATTAATAAAATAACTTGTAATGGCGAAAGGTATAAATTATAAATTTTACCTAATGGAAGGTGTGAAAAAAAGTACGTAAATTGAATAAACAATTCTACTATCCATGCATCAATCCATCCAATTATTTTTGCAGCAAATGGAATAATGCTTAATGGAAGCAAAGCAAGACTCATCCAAAGTATTAGCGTAGATAATGGGATGGCAAAAATATTAGCAAATAGAAAATACGTTGGGAAATTTCCGAAATAATAGATGCTTAGTGGAACGGTAAATGCTTGCGCTCCGATGCTTGCCGCCCATAATTTCCATGTCCAATCTATTAATTTATATTTGGAATAAAATAAGGCATATATCGGTTGTGTGAAGATAAATAACCCTAACATTGCCAAATAAGAAAGTTGAAATCCGATGTCAAATACATTATTTGGATTTATAAATAATTGCAATAAAGCTGCTCCGGCTAATAAATTTAAGTTGTTGGTGTGCTCTTTTATAAGTTGCCCAAAATTTAGTAACGAGAATAAAATGGCAGCTCTTACACAAGCGGCTGAAAAGCCTGTAACAAACGTAAACAACCAAATAAAGCAAAAGATAAAAATAAATTTTCCAATTTTTATTTTTCTGTTTTTATCGGGAATAAAACTTAGTAAAAACAGCAACATTCCATAAATAATGCCGACATGTAAGCCGGAAACAGAAAGGATATGCAAAATACCGGTATAGGCAAAAGCATTGTATAATTCAAGGTCAATATCAGCACGATGACCTAATAAAATTCCGTCTGCTAAAGTGAAATGCGCTTTGCCGGGAATGTATTTTTTTAAAATGGATTGAACATATTCTCCAACAGTATTACTGATTCTTAAAATTGTAAATGCCTTATGCTTTTGAGTTATTATCCAGTCACTTTCCCGCACGTATGCTTGATGGTAAACTCCTTTGTGTGCCAAAAATTCGGCATAGTTAAATTGCCCGGGGTTTTTGGGAGTATCTATTGGTTTAGGGGATAATGCTATTAGTAACTCATCTCCAATTTCGAGCTGCTGCACGTTAGGTGATTTCTTGAAGTAAACCATTATTTTCCCATTGCTGTAATGCAACGTTTTTGAGCTGTCGATAACTTTATTTATTTGTAAAATTGTTTTATAGGTATTTTCTTTTTCTTCTATAGGGGTATAAATAACGGCTTTTACAAATACAGTTTTATATTTGCCAAAATGAAATGGTTGATTTTTATATTGAGTAGAACTAATCATACAGCCACCCAATAGAAATAAGAAAACTGAAATTAATACAGCATTTGCTCGCTTTGCATACGGATGCATAATAGAAACATGACTGACTATTACACAAAGAAAAAGTATCAAACTTGAAATAATAAGTATAGCGTACGAAGCTGTGAAAAAATGAAAAGCTACAATTCCCATCAGCAATGGAAGTAGTATTTTTACTAATGGAAGATGCGATAATTTATACTGCACTTACGAAATAAATAGTTTAAACAAGTATAATAAAAAAAAGCCACAATTTTTAATTGTGGCTTCCTTCTTTTGGTTAAGAATTATTTTTTATTTTTTATCTCTTGTTGCTGCTTCATTATTTCTTGCATTTTTTGCTGGAAAGAATTTTGCTTAGGCGGTTTCTTTTTATTTTCTTGTATTTGTAAATGGATTTGTTCTTCATTGATAAAGAATTTTTGAATAATCCAATTTTGTCCAATCGTCAATACGTTAAATAATAAGTAGTAATAGCTCAATGCGGCGGGCTGTTTGTTAAACATAAACATCAACATTACCGGCATAAAATATTGCATGATTTTCATTTGCTGCGCCATGAAATCATTATCACCGCCGGTAGTAGGTTGGGTTTGGCTCGTTAATTTCGTTACCGCAATTGATGATATTGCCATTAAAATGGTAAATAAACTAATGTGATTTCCAAATAATGAGCTTACCACCGGAATGTTGTGGCTCCAACTGATAATAGAATCAAAACTGGATAAATCTTTTGCCCACAAAAAAGGTTGCTGGCGTAAGTCGATATTGGACGGAATGAAGCGGTACATAGCAATCAAAATAGGCATTTGTAGAAGCATCGGTAAGCAACCTCCAAACGGACTTACTCCGGTTTGCGAGTAGAGCTCCATTTGTTTTTGTCCAAATTCAGCTTGATTCGGGTATTTCTTCTTCAATTCATCAATTTCGGGCTTTAGTACGCGCATCTTCGCCATCGATATGGTAGATTTGAACGTAAATGGAAATGTAACTAATTTTATGATGATAGAAAGTATTAAAATTATTATTCCATAATTAGAAATAAATTTGGCCAAAAAATAAAATATAGGTCCTATAAAATATTTATTGATTAACCCTAAAATATTCCAACCCAACGGAACGATTTCTTCTAATCCAACATTTAATTGTGCTAAATTATTGTACTTATTAGGGCCCATATACATTCGCATCGGAAAATTGAATGTATTGCTATTATTAAAAGGTATTTGTAATTGTGTTGAAAATGTCTTTACAATATGCTCGTCTGTTTTTGGAGTGGAAACGGAAACTTTAGCTCCGGTTTTAAACAGCCCCTTTTCTGCAATTAAAGAAGTATTGAAGAATTTTTGTTTGTATGCTACCCACTCTATTGGAGTATTTAATTCCTTTTCTTTATCTCTGGATATATTGTCTTCTTCTTTTTCGTTGCTGTAATAGTGCAATGAAGAATTGTAACGCTGGTCATCTAAACCACCTTCTTGAGAAGGAAGTTGCTGTGTCCAGTTTAGGGAAATAGATTGATTCGCAGGAATTACAGTACCAAAATTTAAAGCAGTAATAGAAAAATCAGCCACGTAGCCTTTGCCGTTTAATGTATATTTATGTTCATACACTTTTCCTTCGCCCAAATCAATTTTATATACAAGGTCTATTTTTTTATTGCCTGAAATTTTTTGCGATACAGCGGTTGAGGTAAAATATAATTTCTCCGTCTGAATCGGCGTTTTACTGTCATTGGTGATAAACGAGAAATTAAAATCATAGCCATTATCTTCAAAAAGCACGAGTGGTTGCTGCTCAAATGTTTTGTACGCTTTTAAAATTACTTTTTTTATAACCCCTCCTTTATTGGAAAAGGTATAAATACAGTCGTCATTTTCTATAGTCGTTAATTGCTCATTTCCGGAAGAATACGCAGCAAAACTTCCCATTTTTGCCTTAGAAACCGAATCAACAGCTTGCTTTTCAATGGTAGCAGGTGGTGTATTTGTTGCTGCCATGTCTTTTTTTATGCTATCCGTAGGATATTTAGAGGTTTGCTCTTGTTGGGGATGCTCTTTTTGGTATTTCGCTTCTTGTTGCTGCGTATAAATAGAAAATCCTAAGAATATCAGTATAATAAGTGTAATACCAATGACCGTATTTTTGTCAAATTCCATAAATATTAAAAAGTTGAACCGCAAAGGTAGGAAATAGCAACCAACCCACAAAGCACCCTTAGGTAATTAAAAAATGAAATCTAAAGCGAAGTTTTAAAGTATTAACTATATATTGTATTTTTATAAAAATATTGTACTTGACTTAATTTCTACTGTAGCTCTTTTTTTTCATTTTTTCTTGCCACAGTATTTTTTATATTTGCCGCATGGGAGATACAACGTTAGTAATAATGGCAGCCGGAATGGGTAGCCGCTATGGTGGAGTAAAACAGGCCGCAAGTTTTGGCCCGAGCGGAGAGTGGCTGATGGATTATGCAATTTATGATGCTCAACAAGCGGGTTTTAAAGATGTCGTGATTATAACCAGAACAGATTTGCTGGTAGATATGCAGGAACATCTGCAAAAAATTTGGGGAAATAGAATTCCTATTCAGTTTGCGATTCAGCAACCACCGGCGGATGCCAACCCCGACCGGACGAAGCCGTGGGGCACCGGGCAAGCAATTTTGGCAACGAAAGAATTGGTGAAAAATCCTTTTGTAGTAATAAACGCCGATGATTTTTATGGTAGAGAAGCCTACCAATCTATACATAAGTTGCTTTCGGCTTGCAAAGCGGAAGAACCACTATTCTCATTAGTGGGCTATCCACTGCAAAATACCCTTTCGGACATAGGTTCAGTTTCGCGCGGTGTATGTACGTTGGATAAAAACAATAAACTTATTTCCATTACCGAAATGACGCAAATAGATATGCATGACGGAAAGCTGCAAAATGAAAACTCCGATGGCTCATTTACAGATATTCCTATAAATAGTTATGCCTCCATGAATTTTTGGGGATTTACTTGCTTTCTGTTTGATGAATTAGAAACGCAATGGAAGGCGTTTTATGAAAAAAATAGAAACGAACCCAAAGCAGAGTTTTTAATCCCGACAGTGGTATCCACTATGATGAAAGCCGGAAAAGTAGAGGTACAATTATTACCGGATGGCAGAGATTGGTGTGGAGTCACTTATTCCGAAGAAAAAGATTTAGTAATTGCTGCATTACGCAATAAAATAAATCAAGGAATTTATCCTTCCGATTTGTCGAAAGTATAGTTTGTACTAAATATTTATCTTGTTTAATCGCATTAAAAGGCTCTTGTAAGCAGCATTGTCTTTTTTATCGCCTTGCTGTATGCCTCTTTGTATTTCTTGTTTAGTAGAAGTATAAGTAGCTTTGTTTTTTAAACCTTTCTCAAAGGCGATTACCAAATATTGCATGGCTTGTAAGTTCTTTCCGGAATTATAAAATAGATAAGCAATACTTTCGTAAGGTACATACCAATCCGGGTATTGTTTGTTTAAATTTATAAGAAATGCTACCGCACTGTCTGTTTTTCCGGCTTTTTGCAATGTATTAGGATATTTGTAATATACTGATTCGTTTTGTTTGTCAATTCTATATACGTTGGCGTAGCAAAGTGCGGCGCTATCATAGTTTTTTCTCGAAAAAGTGATATCGCCCAGTAAATCCCAGCTTACGGTTGAAGTATCAAATTGATGAATTACTTTTTTAAATTGCTTTTCCGCTTCTATTTTTTTTCCTAATCCATAATAGGCGATGCCTTGCGTTTCTTGGGTGTAAATGGTGCTGTCATAAATGGCATTGGCTTGTTTGGAATATTGCAGTGCTTTTAAGAAATAGGCTTCGCGCTGTGCAGGGTCGGTAGCCGCCATACCTTCTTTTGCTGTAATGGTAGAGGCAATTCTGTTCGCCTCAAAAGAGTTGGACAAATGGGGCATATCTTCTGCAAGCAACGTGTCGATATTTTGCCAAGCATTGTTTCGAGCTTGCACAAATGGGTAGTATATTAACACTAATACGGCTACGATAAGTAAAGGTATAAATTCACGCTTACTCTTTTTCCAAATTTTCTGTTGCAGAAAGGTATTGATTTTATCTAAAGGTATAATCTCAAATAATAAAGCAGCGAAAGCAAGGCACATTCCCAAACTTCCAATAAATACATACCTATCGGCTAATATGCCTTGCACGGGTAAAATTATATTGGCACAGTACAATATACTGCTATAAAAAATTAAAATTCCGATGGCAAATGTTTTACTTTTTTTATAAAAATAGGCCGCTGCTCCCAAAGGCAACAACACTGCAATAAATTGCAAAAGTGTAAGGTAGTGGTATATTGGATGAAGCGGAATTTGATTATACCCAAAATAAAAGTAGTACCCTTTGGGGATAAACATAAATTTGAGGTAATAAAAATAAGTGGTAATTCCCATACTTATTCTATTTAAAAACGTATCGCTGTTGGCAAGCGGATTTTCTGTAATCAATACCTGTTTAGCCGTAGCAGCTGCACCCACCGGAATAAAATGGTTGATGACAAGCTCCGTTAGAATGTATAGATAAATAAGAGTTATTGCAGGAATTACAGCAAATTTTATTTTTCGATGATAGACAAAATAGGAAAGAATAGGCAGGATAACTAAAATATTGTAAGCATCTTTTTTAGCTATAATACCCAATACAAAAAATATAGCTATGAATATTAAGGGATAGATTTTTTTTGTGTTTTCGTAATTAATATAGCTGTTCACTGCAAGTATGACAAACAGCATACTGAACAGCCCATCTCTACTTTTTAGATTGTTGATTGTACCAGCATGTACCGGATGCACTATAAATAAAATGGTAGCAATCAGTGCAATGGATTTTGCTTTATTGATGGGCAATCGCTGTAGCGTATAAAAAATTAAACAACATAAAATAAAATAGATAAATAAGTTGATAGAATGGGAAACTACTGGATTTATTTCTCCAAATACAAATTGTTCAATAGCAAAGGTAAACATAGCCACTGGGCGATAATCTAAGATATCAAACCGTTTTGCAAAAACGCTAAATACTTCAGAAAAGGAAGATCCTTTGGGTGGAATACTTTGAAAGATGTAATTATCATCTAAACTAAATTCATTGTGTAAAGAGTTATAATAAAAAGCCAATATGAGTACAGCAAAAATTAAATAATAGCGGAGGTTGTTTTTCTGATTATCCATGCTCTAAAATAAAACTATTTTTTTAGCCTACACCATTTCGTTTAATTTAGTACTTTTATTTTTACTAAATAAATTTTGCAACGACTTAACTACATACAATCCAAAATAGAATTTCTACGGTTAGACGAGCGTTCCGTTTCGCTTTTTAGAATTTTATTAGGTATTAGTATGTTATATTCTCTAATTATATTAAAATTTCCATATACTATTCAAATTTGGGGCGAACACCCAATTATCCCAGTAGCATTAATGAAAAAAATGAACGGCGCTGGTGCATTTAGTATTTTTGATTGGATACGAAACGATACGTTCGCCTATTTTTGGATGCTTACCGCAATATTATTAGCGTTCTTATATACTATCGGTTTTTATACCAAATGGATTTCTTTTTTGTTGCTGTTTTTCTTCTTTAATTTATTACAAGCGTATGCTCGGTACAATGCAGGATTTGATAAATATACTTTCCAGTTGCTAACATGGTCGTGTTTTTTACCGCTTTCTAATTTTTTTGCAGTAAAAGCAAACCCAACAAAATATAAAACTCAACTTTGGGTTTCCATTATTCTCATCACGCAAATTGCATGTATCTATTGTGCTACCGGATTTGCTAAAACAGGGGAGGCGTGGAAACAGGGATATGCCATAAAAATAATGGCTTCTGACATTTGGATGAACTCTTCAATGGCAGAATTATTTAGAAATAATGCTTTTATCTATACCCCATTAACATATCTAACATTAATAGCAGAAGTAGCATTTCCTATATTTCTATTTGTTCCGGTTAAAAAAGATTTATTCCGATATTTCGCAGTTGTATTTTTGTTAGTATTCCATATTAGCATCCTGCTTATTACAGACGTAGGAAATTTTTCCTATACCGGAATAGCCGCCGCCGGTTTGTTGTTGCCGGCTTCTTTTTGGGAATATTTTAATATAAAACATGGAATAAAGTACGTGCAAAAAAAATACAGTAACCGTATAAGGTATCTTATTTTTTCGGGTACAGCTTTAGTATTATTTACCTTCATTCAAAAAAATCTGTTATTCTTAGCTACACTGCAAAGTCATAAAAATATGCAGCCGACAATACTGTATAAAGCAATGAAATCAATAGATATACCAAGGATAGCAGAAAATTCATTTCAAGATCAATTTTGGAAAATGTTTGCACCCGAGCCTTCCAATCAAGGCGGTTGGATTAGTATAGAATATATTGGTGATGACGGTATTTTATACGATTTATTCTCTAACACTCCAATTTCTCTTACACAACATACGTTAAATTTCAACCCACATGGAATGGAAAAAATTCTATTATCCTATGGCAGAATGTTTAAGTATAAAGACAAATGGTTTACCGCTGTTTTTTTGAAAAATTGGTATTTCTATCAATTAAAAATCAGGAATATTGCACCGGAAAAGTATAAAAATTATTTTTTGGCTGAATATAATTCTAATGTGGTGGATGCCGGAAATACCATTACACCCATTACCAAACAACTGTATTCCAGTAAAGCTATTGAAGATTTAAAAATCGATATTCCTAAAAAATAGTTTTAGCATTTAATTTTTATTAATTTTTAAAAATATCAAAACAATCTTTGTACATTACGCAATGAATTCAATCAAAATTGTACTTGCTTTTGCTGTTGTTTTTCTTGCTAAAACTATACAAGCACAAGAAGGCATTTATAATTCTATACGTGAAGCCATAAAAAATCCTTATGCTGTAGTACAGCTTAATATAAGCCAACAAGGATATACACAATTGCCAGATACAATATTGGCATTTCCCAATTTGAAATTTTTAGATGTATCGGATAACAATTTGTCGGATTTGCCTTCATGGCTTGCCGATATAAACAGTTTAGAAAGTATAAACCTGAACCGGAATAATTTTAAAACAATCCCACCACCTGTTTTTCTATTATCCAAACTAAAATATTTGTACATCAATAATAATTGCTTAGACTCCATTAGCCCCAACCTTGCTATGCTATCCAATTTGGAGTATTTAGATGTTTCCAATTCCGATTTTTCAACTATTCCTAAATCTATTTTTAAACTACACTCGTTACGTCAGCTAATCTTTTTAGATAGCAAACTTAAAGAGGTATCACCTGAAATTGGAAAACTTAGAGAATTGGAAAAAGTAATTTTTACTTTAAACCAAATAAAGAAAATACCGGACGAATTACTGTTACTACCCAAAATGAGATACGTCGCTTTTGGTTGTAATCTATTGGAAGAAATTAATCCGGTTATTTGTAAAGCAAAAAATATAAACTATGTAGCATTTTTAAGCAATAAGTTAAAAGAAATCCCTGATTGTTTTTTCGATTTGCCGAAAATTCAATATATCAACGCCGGTAATAACTTATATTCTACAGAAAATAGAGTAAAATATAGTACACTTTGCGAAAAACGGGGAATTACATCTGCCACTTTTGCTCCAGAAATGACGATTGATAAATTTCACTGAACCGACTCATTGGCTTCAGTTTTAGAATTTGTAAAAAAAATAATTCAAAATTATTTACCTGATAATCAACGAGTTGATGTTTTTTTTCAAAAAAAATAAAAATTATTTATGGAAATTGCGGCATTCGTGTATCTCAATGTACGAAAGAAGCAAAACGGTAAAGTACTAAATCGCGAATACCACCGAAATGCTTTGGACAACAAATTGATTTTTAAACGTAAAAAAAATTTAATCATGTCAGCTATCAGAAATCAAGTACAGTTAATCGGAAACTTAGGAAAAAAACCGGAAATCAAAACATTCGGCACCGACAAGAAATTTGCAACTTTCAGTGTTGCTACCTCAGATTATTACTACGACAACAAAGGCGATCGCCAAACACAAACGCAATGGCACAATGTAGTAGTATGGGGCAAGCAAGTAGATGTTGTAGAGAAATTTTTGGATAAAGGGTCAGAAGTGGCACTTACCGGAAAAATTGTCTATCGCCAGTATGAAGACAAAGAAGGTGTAAAACGTACTATAACAGAAATCAATGCAAATGACATCTTGTTATTAGGCAAAAAAAACTAAGAACTTCCAACAAAAGAGTTGATGAGGCTGTCCTTAACATAGGCAGCCTCATTTTTTTTATAACTGATTTTAACGCACCTAAACCCTTTAAAAATAGTACACTATAGATGTGGACAAAAATGCTATTCTTTTTAAAACAATAATGCCAAAACCTTGTTCTATAATTTTTGTACTTTTAGTGCAAATTTTAAGCAAATGAAATAAATACGCTTTTAACTTAATTTCAAATTATGGAAAATAATAACGAATCGGATATTAAAGTCAACTTAAAACTCGAAAAACACTACAAAGAAATATTAGGATTATTAGGCGAAGACCCTGCACGTGAAGGGTTGATAAAGACCCCACATCGTGTAGCGCAAGCCTTGCAATATGTAACACACGGCTACCAAGTAAATCCGGTGGAGATTATTCGCTCCGCAATGTTTACGGAAGAACATAATCAGATGGTGATAGTAAAAGACATCGAATTATATTCTATGTGCGAGCACCACATGCTGCCATTTTTTGGAAAGGCGCATGTAGCCTATATACCCAATGGAAAAATTACAGGACTAAGTAAAATTGCAAGAGTCGTTGATGCATTTGCCCGCCGCTTGCAAGTGCAAGAACGCCTGACGGTACAAATTCGCGATTGCATACACGAAGCATTAGACCCACTCGGTGTTGCCGTAGTGATAGAAGCTAAGCACATGTGTATGATGATGCGTGGCATTCAAAAACAAAATTCTGTAACCACAACGTCTGCATTTACCGGTGAATTTGAAAAACAAGCTACTCGCTCGGAGTTTGTTAAACTCATAAGTGCCAATTTATCATAAGGTTATGTAAATATGTACCATTTAATGTAAAGAATAAATAACCTACATTCTATGTTTATTTATTCAAAGAGCCTTACCTTTGATACTGAAAAGGGAAAACATAAATTCAGATAAATTCAAAAAAATGAGGAATTGAAGAAATGAATTTTCTGAAGCGTTTTTATAAATAGAAAACACAATATGAAACGTACACATATCATCGCATTAGTTTTTGTAGCCGTATTGGTGGCATCACTTACCGTAATGTTAGGAAAAGGATTTAGTCGTTACGAAAACTTTGAATCTGCTTATGCAAAACAAGGTAAAGAATTTACAGTTGTAGGCTATTTGAATAAAGAAAAAGGTATAACTTATAAACCCGAACAAAATCCCAATCAATTTTCTATGTACGTAATAGATGATAATAAAGTAGAAAAATTGGTAGTAGTAAACAAAGCCAAACCCAGAGATATCGAAAAATCAGAAAAGATTGTGGTAACCGGAAAAATGAACGGCAATACATTTGAAGCGACAGAAATATTATTAAAATGCCCTTCTAAATATAAAAATAAAGAACAATTAGTAAATAACGGAAGCAGCATTTAACGTACTTCTGTATTACAAATTCATCCCTCTTTTATCATGAATATTCACGCTATTGGTCAAAATATGATGCTCGGAAAATTAGGGCATCTTTTGGTGATTTTATCTTTTGCCACTTCGCTGGCAGCTTGTTTAGCCTATTTCTTCGCTACATTAAACAGAAACGAAACCAAAAAATCAATTCCGTGGATTGCTTTTGGCAGAAAAATGTACGTGCTGCATGCCGTAAGTGTATTTGGCGTGATGGCAAGTTTGCTCATACTCATACATACTCACTCTTTTGAATATAAATATGTTTGGGAGCACACTTCTAAATCTTTGCCTTTTTATTATCAATTTTCAGCCATGTGGAGCGGACAAGAGGGGAGTACGTTACTGTGGATGTTTTGGCATGGCGTATTAGGTTGCGTGTTAATATTTAAGGCAAAAGAATGGGAAAGCCCCGTATTGTCAATTGTTGCACTGGCTCAAGTATTATTAGGTTCTATGTTGCTTGGTATAGTTTTATTTGGCTATAAATTTGGCTCCAGTCCGTTTGCCTTGTTGCGCGATACTATGGATATTCCCGTATTTAAAATGAACCCCGATTGGGTAGCAGAAGACGGCACCGGTTTAAATCCATCCTTGCAAAATTATTGGATGGTAATACATCCACCTACTCTATTTTTGGGCTTTGCCGCTTGCACCATACCAGCCGCTTATGCTATTGCTTCGCTTTGGCTAAAAGATTTTACAGGCTGGATAAAACCCGTACTGCCGTGGAGCTTATTTGCCCTGATGATTTTAGGCACCGGAATATTATTAGGAGGAGCGTGGGCGTATGAAGCATTAAGCTTTGGCGGTTTTTGGGCGTGGGACCCGGTAGAAAATGCTTCATTAGTACCCTGGCTGATTTTAGCGGCAGGTATCCATACCCTAATGGCCTATAAGCATACCGGCTATTCTTTACATGCCACTTATACCTTCTTTATATTATGCTTTATAATGGTATTGTATTCTTCTTTTTTAACGAAAAGCGGCGTTTTAGGAGAAGCTTCCGTGCACTCCTTCACTGATTTAGGAATGAGCGGACAGTTAGTGGTTATAATATTAGCATTTTTATTGCCATCTGCTTATTTATTAATAGATAGAACCATAAAAAAACAAATACCCGGAAAGCAAACGGAAGAAGATTTAACCTCAAGAGAATTTTGGCTATTTATCGGCTCTTTAGTTTTTATTTTTGCAGCAATACATATTACGGTACTAACTTCATTTCCGGTAATAAATAAAGTATTCCATTCTAAATTAGCTCCTCCATCCGATATAAAAAGCCATTATAATAATGTGCAAATATGGATGGCGGCATTAGTGGCATTAGGTTCGGCATTTACACATTTTCTAAAATACAAAAGCACAAGCATCGGTAAAGTTGTAAAGCGATTATTACCGACATTTATTATTTCTATACTATTGATGCTGCTAGTTGTAATTCCTTATAAAATGTACCGGATAGACTATATTTTATTGGTATTTTCCGGTTGGTTTGCACTTTTGGCAAATGCTCAATACATCTATCAGATTTTACATAGTAAATGGAATATTTCGGGAGGCGCCATCTCTCATATCGGGTTTGCATTAGTACTCATCGGCATTATTATTTCTCAGGGCGAACAGCATGTACTATCTGTAAACAAATTCGGTATAGATTATGGTAAAGGTTTTTCAGATAAAGAAATTGCTGAAAATGTATTATTATACCAAAATGAGCCATCGGATATGGGAAAATATCGCGTAACTTATTTAGGGGATTCTTCAACGGCTCAAAATATTTATTTCAATGTCAGATACGAGGAACTGAATAAAAAAGGAAATGTAACCAACACGTTCACGCTGCATCCAAATATATTGATGAACAGCAAAATGGGCAATAACCCGGTACCATCAACCCGAAAAACACTTAGCTACGATTTATATACACACATTACCTCCGCACCGCTTAAAGAAGATGGCACCGAAGTAGATTCTTTAGTGGAGGAAACATACACCGTTGGATTAGGAGATACGATTCCCGCTTCTCGCTGTCTGGTGGTTTTGGAAGGTATTGACCCTGATGCACATATACACGGATTTGAGAAAAAACCGAAAGATATTGCTATTGGAGTGAGAATGAAATTTATTTCCTTAGATACTACCTACCAGATTGAGCCCGTGTATTTGGTTCGAGATGTAGTAGCTACCAGTATTCCGGCTAAAGTAGATAAGCATAACGTAAGTTTTTCTATCGTAAAAATATTGACAGAAGAAAATAAATTTCAGATATTAGTTCAGCAAAAATTGAATAAGTTCATCATTATGAAGGCGATACGCTTTCCATACATCAATGTATTGTGGTTGGGCTGTTTTATTATGTTATCCGGTATTTTCATCAGTATTTTACGCCGCAAAAAAGAAAACACTATCACTACGATGCACTAAATCCATCTGAATTTTTACGCATTTACCGCTTACACAGTGTTTTTACCGTTTACTCAATTATAAGGAGTAAAATAATACTTTAGAGCTAACTTGTACCTATAAATTAGTAGTAAATAGGACAATACAGCAACTAAAGTCGGAAAATAACGACCTTTTTGTAGATATAAATTGAATTTATTTGAATAATTATGTTAAACTTATGATTATTTGATTAAAGTCATCATGTCAGTTTATTTTATATTGTATATTTAATGACCATAAAACAACGCACCATGAAACAATTAAATCAAGAGTTATTAAATTCTATAAATGATGTTTCGGGAAATTTAGAAGTATATTCCAGAAATTATGAATTAGCATTGAATACATTAATAGATAAATTGGAGAAATCGCCCAATATTTGCCAAATTGTAGATAACGAAAAATCGGCTCAAATATATTTTAATCCTACCGCCGTAAATTATTTCGGCGTTACGAATGAAGAATTGAACAAACTTGGATTTAATTACTTACTTCAATACTTGCATCCGGTCAATTTTAATGTCATCACATCGCATTTGAACTTTTTTTCTAATCCTGAAAATTATAGCCAACCGCTCTCTTATATCTATTATGTAAAAGCAAAAAGCGGCTATAGATGGTTGTACAATTACTCCCAAGTTGCAACACTTACTCGAGATGGAAAAGCAAAATATATTGTTGTGCACGGTTCTGATATTTCTTGTTATTTGGAAGGGAAAAAAAAGATAACAAAATTTAGAAAAGACGCTCAGTTTATTAATGCGAATAGAAAATTAGTTGAATCATTATCTGAGCGAGAAAAAATAATACTGAAATTAATCGTAGAAGAAAAAAATAGCATTGAAATAGGAAATCTGCTACATATTAGCAATACAACCGTAGATACCCACAGAAATAATATTATAAAAAAATTGGGCGTACGCTCCTCTATAGGCTTAGTGAAATTTGCACTTATGTTTGATTTAATGTAGCTTACCGAAAACTATAAATTACAAAGCCATGAACGAAATTAGCATCAAATTACAACATACCATAAAATCGCTGCAGCCATCCATTTCTGCAGATTATTTGAAGGTGCTTGACAAATTAAAACAAGTTTGCGATGCTTATCCTAACCTATTAACTATAACAGATTTTGCAACATATAATATATACTATGCTAATTCAATGGCGTCCGATTTTTTGGGAATAGAAAAAGATAAAATAGAAACTATCGGGATGCAATTTTGTGCTAATTTTTTACAACCGGAAAATAACCATTTGAGTGCAGCAGAAGTAGCTTTTTTTGAAAACCCGGATAATTATCAAAACCAATATGAATTTATTTATTTTGCAAAGACATCCAAAAATTGGAAATGGCTGTACTCTTGTGCCCAAATTGCTGCATTTCAAAAAGATGGAACACCACGTTATATTTTTACTACTTTTTGCGATATCAATAATATCGTAAAAGAAGAAGAAATTGTATTGGAAGAAACAAGTGCTGAAAAAATAGGTACTTTAACCCCGAAATGGGAACTTTATCAAAAGTTGACCGACCGTGAAAAAGAAATTTTACACTATATAAGTAAGGAATACACCACACCGGAAATAGCAGAACAATTATTTATAGGGAAAGCCACGGTGGACTCGCATCGGAAGCATTTACTGAAAAAACTAAATGTAAAAAATGCCCTCGGTTTAGCAAAATATGCCATTTATTTCGATTCAACTTACTAAACATCAAAATAGCGTGTATGGGTGTAGCAAGAAATGCAATCAAATAAGTATTTTTGCTTCATAAATAATTACATTGAGTTCCGGTATTCAAAAAATATCTTTTATAGGTAGTGGCAATGTCGCCACGCATTTGGCAAAAGCTTTTTCTAAAAAAGGAATTACCATTCAACAAATTTACAGCCAAACTTGCGATAATTCAGAGATTTTGGCATGGCAAGCCAATTCAATTTATATCTGCAATTTAGAAGAATTAAATTTAGAAGTAGATTTATTAATTTTTGCCGTAAAAGATGAAGTGATAAAAATTTTATCGCAAGAAATTTTAAAGAAAAAACCCGATATGCCTGTTGTGCATACCTCCGGAACGGTAGGCTTAGACGTATTTGAAAACTACCCCAACACCGGTATTTTTTATCCGTTGCAATCTTTCTCCAAAACAAAAAAATTAGATTTATCTGAAGTGCCATTTCTTATTACTTCTGATAATGCTGCCTTTAAAGAGAAACTGAAACAGTTAGCAGCGCGCCTAAGCAACAACGTATTAGAATACACCGATGAACAACGAAAACACTTGCATATTGCCGCCGTATTTGTAAATAACTTTGCCAATCATTTATTTGCCTTAGCACAAGATTATTGCGAGAAACACCAATTAGATTATCAGCTTTTATTGCCGCTAATCCGCGAAACAATTCTGAAAATAGACGCACTATCCCCACACGATGCTCAGACAGGTCCGGCAAAACGTAAAGACTATGAAATTATCAATAAACAATTGCAACTACTAAATACAGAAGATGAACATCTGTCGAGCATCTATAAAGTAATGACAGATTCCATTTTGAAAATGTACTCATAATGTTACTATTCCCTACTAAATGCGCCGAAAAACTAGATTTTCCTTTTATTCTAAAAGAATTGAACGGGCTTTGCTCCGGATCATTAGGAAAAGAATTATTAACGGTTCAAACATTTTATACAGATATACAAACGCTCACCCAACAACTGCAATATGTTCGGGAAGTAAAAGAAATTATCGAAAACGATACTTCACTGCCACAATATGGCTTTAATAAATTACCATTTCTAAATAAGCTTTCAATTGAAAACTATGCACTCGAAATTAAAGAACTGATAGAGTTGTATTATTCATTAACTGCCGTTGCAGAGCTATTCCGCTTTTTTACCCCGAAAGCACGACAGCAATTATATCCTTACCTTAACAACATGATTGCTTCATATTCAATAGAATTTGGAATAATCAATTCGATTTCAAAAATTATTGATATTGACAAAGAAACCATAAAAGATAACGCAACCCCCGAATTAGCAAAAATTAGAAAACAAATACAAGATAAAATACAGGAAATTAATGCCGCTTTTCGAAGAGCATTATTAGTATATAAACAACAAAATATATTAGCAGAAACAGAGGAAACCATCCGAGACGGAAGGCGTGTATTGTCAGTAAAATCAGAATACAAACGAAGTTTGAAAGGTATAATAACCGATGAAAGTGACAACGGAAATATTACCTACATAGAGCCTAATGAAACTGTCTTTATCAATAATGAATTGACAGAATTGTATTTGGATGAGCGTCGCGAAATACATAAAATTTTGGTGTCTGTGACAGCTACAATACGGCCGCACAAAGAAACAATAGAGCAATTACAACAATTAATGGCGGCTTTAGATGTAATACGGGCAAAGGCATATTTTGCTGTAAATTTCAAATGCTCCCTACCTCAAATTTCAAAAGAACAAGTCGTTTATTTAAGAGAATTTATCCATCCTGTATTGTATTATCATCATCAAAAACAACATAAGCCCATTATTGATAATACGGTACTGTTAGATACAAAAAATAGTGTATTGGTAATTTCAGGGCCCAATGCCGGCGGTAAGTCTATTGTGTTGAAAGCAGTCGGTTTAATACAGTTGATGTTTCAATTTGGAATGTTGGTGCCTGCAAAAGAAAATTCCGTTATGTCCGTTTTTGAACAGTTGTTTGTAGATATTGGCGATGAACAATCTATAGAGAATGATTTAAGCACGTACAGCTCACATTTATCAAATATGCAATATTTTTTGTCGCATGCAAATGCCAAAACATTAGTGTTGATGGACGAAATGGGCATGGGCACCGACCCTGCTTTAGGAGGCCCGATGGCGGAGGCCGTATTGGAAAAATTACATCAAAAAAATATCTTCGGAATTATAACCACGCACTTTAATAACTTAAAAGTATTTGCTTCCAATACCCCTAATATGCAAAGTGGCGCTATGGCATTTGATACCAAACAATTAAAACCATTGTATCAATTACAAATTGGACAGCCGGGAAGCTCTTTTACGTTTGAAATAGCTCGTAAAAGCGGACTCCCTGACTATATTATTAAAAATGCAAACAATAAAATTGGCGATAATAAAAAAGCCTTAGAGGATGTATTAACCGATATACAAACAGAAAAACATTTTATTAAAGGCTTGCGAAAAAATGTACAAGAAAAAGAATCACAATTACAAAATCTAACAAGCAGCTATGAACAACTCCACAAAGAATTAGAAAAAGAAAAAAAACGCTTGCTAAAGCAATACGAAGCTCGATTGTTGGAGCGTTTTAACGAGGAAAGCAGGAATCTGGAAAATGAAATGCGCAAATGGAAAGAACAAAAAAAGGATAAAGAAAAGTTTTTAGAAGTTCGGAATTATATAGATAATAACAGAACACATATCGAAAATAAATTAGAAGATGCGCCAAACGTAATTTCAGAAGATAAATTAAGTGCAATTCAAGTAGGTACTTTGGTGAAACTGGAAGACGGTAGCGAAGTAGGCGAAGTTTTATCTATAAAAAATAACCTGGCGGTAGTGCTATTTGGTAGTTTGCAGACTAAAGTGAAATTAACACATTTGATTCCGGTAAACAATAAACCAACCGCTTCTGTGGTTCCGCATAAAAAATATTCGTCTAAACTGTTAATTGAAAAAAGTGAATTTGATTATAAGTTGGATATTCGCGGCTTGATGAAAGACGAAGCTATTACCACTTTAGATAATTTTATGGATAAGGTAGTAATGTATGGAATGAAAAATATAAAAATTATTCACGGTCGCGGCACCGGTGCATTAAAACAAACGGTGCAACAATTTTTAAAAAAATATCCGCATGTAAAATCATATAAATATGAAAGCGAACAATTTGGCGGCGATGGCATTACGCTCGTAGAAATGAAATAAGCTAAAATAAATACGCTCTACCGGTGTTTAGTTTCAATGAAAAAACTTATATTTATACTAAATCTTATCTCCTATGGCAAAGTCTTTTACTTTGTGTTTGCTGATTGTAGCAGCTGTTTTTTTATCATTTTCAACACCGAAAATTCAACTAATAGAATTTAATCCCAATATGTTAAATAATGCGTCTGCAAAAATAAATACTAGCGCATTTCGGTACAATCAAACAGACTTTTTTGTTATACAACCTAAAATCAACTCGCCACAATATTTAACATCAAATTCTTTAGATGTTGCATCCTATTTAGGCGATGGATATTATTTTGTTTCGGTTGCTGCCACTGCAGATAACTCTTTTCAAAATATTCAGTACAATAAATTAGGATATATTGATGCGGACAGTAAAATAGATAAAATACTTTTGGAGCAGCACGGCACACAAGCCATAACGGTAATGTATGCACCTAATATAAGCAGCATTACTTTAGATGAAATAATTGCTCAAACAAGCATTAATATAATTCAAAAAAATACGCAAAACCATCATTTTTCTGCTAATGTAAGTGAACAGCAATTACAGCAAATTGCAAAATATCCTTTTGTTTATTTTATTACAAAATATTACCCCAATAAAACGCCATTGATGTATGAATCCATGTTAATGACGGGCACTAATCAAGTGCAAAACCAACTCCCTTATGGCTATAATCTGAAAGGCGAAGGCATGAATGTAGGGGTTTGGGATATAGGAGCAGTCGGCGTTTCCATTGATTTACCAAACAATAGAAATTTTGTTATTGATAAAGAATATAGCTCACCCGGCTCTATGTCGCACCCTACCGAAGTAGGTGGATGTATAGGAGGTAGTGGAAATTTGTATGCTCCCTTACATGGTATGGCACCGCGCTCCAGTATATATTATTGGGATATTGCCGGCGATATAGTAAATGAAATGTTGACGGGACAACGTACCTATAACGTCAATATCTCCAATCATTCATATAGCTTTACGGCAAGCAATTGCTTTCAGTCGGGTATGTATATTCCCGAAGCGGCAGACTTAGACAGAGCGGTGCATGATAATCCGACCATGCTTCCGGTGGTGGCCGTGGGAAATACAGCAAGCGCAAATTGTGCCGTAGCCACCGACACATTTAGTTCGGTAGATATCGGTTTTCAAGGATGTAAAAATGCTATTACAGTAGGTTGGCTTTTTGCCGATAAAAGATTGGTAGAAAATAGCGGTCGCGGACCAACAGAAGATGGCCGTTTAAAACCTGAATTAACTTCTAAAGGTTTTGCCGTTACCGCATTATATCCCAATAATGGAATTGGCAATGTTTGGGGATCTTCCTACGCTGCTCCGGGAGTTGCCGGTATCGCTACTTTATTATACCAAAAATACCAACAAGATAACGGGTCAATGCCAAATGCTGCTTTAATAAAAGCAATACTTTTTAATACAGCACGTGATTTAGGAAATCCGGGCCCTGACTATAAATTTGGCTTTGGTATTCCCGATGCCAATAGGGCAGTGTTCTCTATTGCTAATCATTTGTATGTTGAAAATTCTATTGCCCAAGACGGATTTAATGTAAATACCATTACAGTACCCAATAATACTGCCCATTTAAAAGTGACACTATCATGGACAGATAAAGAAGGAAACCCTGCCGCCACACAGTCTTTAGTAAATAACTTAGATTTGAAAGTGGTGACCCCTTCAGGTGATACAGTTTTGCCTTGGAAATTAAACCCCTCAAAGCCGAGAAACAATGCACTACGTGGAGTAGATAATGTAAACAATAACGAACAAATTACCATAGACAAACCGCAAGCAGGAAATTATACTATTGTAGTGAAAGGCACTTCCGTACCATACGGGCCACAAGATTATGCCGTAGCCTACTATACTCAAGAACGTAAAATTGAATTGACACATCCTAACGGCGGCGAAATATTAGACCCCGGCACTACCACCATACGTTGGTATAATAATACGATTGACTCTACTTCCAAAATTGAATTTTCTCCCGATAATGGGGCTACATGGCAATCAGTGATAAATCCTCAACAGTTAACGGCACAAATCTATTCTTGGGCATTGCCTTCGGTGGTTAGCAATCAATGTTTAGTAAAAATTACTTCGGGAAATAATGTCGCTGTTTCTGCTGCTCCATTTACCATTGGTGCTCAAATAAACTATAATTCTATTAGCCATACCGTTTGCGATAGAACCGTAAAAATTAATTGGTCGCCGATAACCGGAGCGACCTATCGGATATATTTATTTGTAGATACAGCATGGTCATTTATTGCAGAAACCAATCAATCTACTTACACCATTAACAACTTAATTAATGGTAAAAACTATTTTTATTCCATTTCAGTGGTAAAAAACGGCATAGAAGGAAATCATAGTTTAGGTAAAGGATTTTCTCCTCAAGCAGGTGCATGCACTACCACAAATGACGTAGGAATTTATGCAATAAATAGTCCTTCCGGCGGTAGGTTGTTTACTTCTTCCGCATTATCTTCGGCACAAAAACTATCGTTCGTTATTAAAAATTTCGGCACTGCGGCGCAGAACAATATTACTATTTCCTATAGCGTAAATGGCGGAACTGTACGTACAGCAACGCTCGCAAGAACGATAAACTCAAATGATACCTCTATAATTTATTTTACTATAAATGAAAATATGAGTGCAGTTGGAAATTATACTGTTGTAGCTTGGACAAGTTTAACAGGAGATAATAACCCTGCAAATGATACCTTGCAATATGTTATTCGCCAATTGCCTAATGCACCGATAACGCTTCCGATGTCCGAATCATTTGAAACGTTAAACACACAACAATCTACTGCTGTTTTTGGATTAAGCGGATTGGAATACGCCGATTACTATCCTCAAAATAAAGGAATGTTGCGCTCGAATGAAGGAAATTTGTATGCACACACCGGAAAGAGAGCCATTACCTTAGATAACTATTCCGGTTCAGGAAGAGCAAGAAATGAAATGACATTTACGTACAATTTATCGAATTATACCGACTCCTTAATTTACTTCGATTTTTACTATATGAACAGAGGAGAAACAGATACGGCAAATTATATTCTTGCCCGCGGTGATGATACGAAACCTTGGGTGAATATAATTAATTTATATGCCAATAGAGGAGCATTAGGAACGTATCAGCAAATACAAGGGATTAATCTTTATGAAATTTTAAAAGTAGAAAACAACCAAAGTTTTTCTTCTTCTACACAAATAAAAATTGTACAATCCGGTGCTAAAACAGCTTATACGCCTTACGGAAATGGAGGATATACTTTTGACGATTTTAAATTATACATTGCAGGACAAGATATAGCAACTATAGATGTTACTACAAAAAAAGTAAATTGCTCTAAATCAATTACACCACAACCTATACGCATTACAGTTTATAATAATTCAGCCCAACCGGTAACGAATTTGCCGGTATTTTATCAAGTTGGAAATGGTGCAATTGTTGCAGAAAATATCCCAACTACTATCGTTCCCGATGATACGCTTACTTATACTTTTTCTACATTAATTAATACTACTTCACCCGGACAATATTTTATAAAAGCATGGGTGAAAAATGCAGGCGATTTATATCCATGGAATGATACGCTCTCAACAACACAAATTGTAATGAAAACCATAGATTCTTTTCCTTATTACAACGATTTTGAAAATAATAACGGAAATGTTTTTGCGGAAGGAGATAACAGTTCATGGGCATGGGGAACTCCGCAAAAATACACGATAAACGATGCCGCACAAGGAAATAAAGCTTGGACAACAGGAATTACAAACGGCTATAATTTTAATGAAGATTCCTATCTCTACATGGGATGTATGGATTTTTCTTCACTGACAACCGATCCGATGATAGCATTTAATTTTATTAGCGATATACAAACACTTTCTGATTCCGCTTTTGCAGAATACTCTACAGATGGCACTACATGGTCTCGATTGGGTTGCTATAATTGCGGATTGAATTGGTATAATGGCTATCAAAACAAACCGCATTGGGATGTAGCTACTTTTCCTTGGCAAGTAGCACATACTAAAGTTTCTTTAGCAAATATTAATCATCCCGAGAATTTTATGTACCGCATTCGTATGCTTTCGGATGATTATTTGGTGGCAGACGGAGTGGGCATTGATGATGTGCATATCTTTACCAATTACCAAGATATCGCAACCGCTGACTCGGCGTATGTTTCAGCAAATTCTACCGGAAATGGTTGGGTTTCCTTTTATAGAAATGGAAAAATTGTAGCCGAATTATTCGATAATAATAAGAATTTAGGAAATGTTATAGTAGGGTACGAGGCTAATCCAAACAAGCATAAAGTATTTAACAGTAAAAATATCTTTCCTCGAAATTGGGTCATAAAACCACAAAATGCCGTGCTCAGTAATTATACCGTTCGGCTGTATGTATTGAACAGCGAATACACCAATTATATTTTAAACGAAGATTCCATTAATCGCATGGGAGATATCGGCATGATTCGGTATATTGGATTAAACACCGATTTAGATATTGGAGATAATCATGTGAGAGCATATTATAAATATTATACGCCACAAGATATCAGATTTTATCCTTTTCAAAATGGATATTATGTAGAATTTCAAACCGACACCTTAGGAGAATTTTACCTCATCAGCACCAAGCAAGATGCGAATGCCATTCAAAATATTAATATTCAAGATTTCTCCGCACAAATATTGAACGATGATGTGTATTTGCAATGGCAAACTTCTCGAGAAATTAATAGTAGAGATTTTATTATTCAATATTCATTTGATGGAATTACATTTATTGATGTAGATACGGTACCGGCAGCCGGGTTTTCAACAGTACTTACAACGTATAATTTCTTGCATGAGCTTAATACAAACTCCGGTATTTATTATTATCGGTTGAAAATGGAAGATAATACGAATCAGGTTACCTACAGTTTGATTGATTCCGTTAATTTTACACCTACCGTAGGTATTAAACAAAATAGCATTGCTGCCTTATCCTATATTGCAGACAATGACATTGTTATTTCCATGAAAAACACAGCTGCAATGCCTGCAATTATTAACGTTTATAATGCAGCAGGTCAATTACAATTTACAAGGAAGTATGTTTTGCAAAATGGAATAAATCCTTTGGGTATTTCTGACTTTACACATTGGCCCAACAGCCCATATTTCTTGCAAATACAAGGTACAGAGCATAGTTTTTACTCAAAATTGATAAAGCAATAATGGAAACAAAACTGGTGGTTACCGGTGATGGTAGCACTTCGCTTTTTATTCCCGATTTAGATGAACATTATCATTCTATTCATGGAGCTATCCAAGAGTCAATGCATGTTTTTATCCATGCGGGATTAAAACCGTTACTGGCATCAAAAAAGGAAATTCAAATTTTAGAAATCGGATTTGGCACCGGATTAAATGCATTGCTGACCGCTATAGAGAGCATGAAGCAAAACGTAGCCATCCAATATACAACTATAGAAAAATACCCTATTTCGCCTGAATTTATTACACAGTTGAATTTTTGTTCATTAGTGGATGACCCAAATTGCAGCAATTGGTTTAAAAAAATTCATGACTGTGAATGGGAACAAATGACAGCTATTTCTCAGAATTTTTTCCTAAAAAAAATAAAAGCTGATTTTAAAACAATTGAATTTACAAACGCGTTTGATGTACTGTATTACGATGCCTTTGCCCCTTCAGCACAACCCGAATTATGGACAGAAGATATTTTTAAAATCATGTATAAAGCCTTAAAAAATGAAGGAATATTAGTTACCTATTGTGCAAAAGGAATAGTAAAACGCACAATGAAATCGGTAGGATTTGAAGTAGTAGCCTTACCCGGCCCTCCGGGAAAAAGAGAAATGACTAAAGCAATAAAACATAATGATGAAAACCAAATATGAATATATAATTATTGGACAAGGTATAGCCGGAAGTATGATGGCACATACACTGTTATCGAGAGGAAAAAATATTTTAGTAATTGACCAGTTTCATCCCAATTCCTCCTCTAATATTGCCTCCGGAGTAGTGAATCCAATTACAGGAAGAAAAATGGTGAAAACTTGGATGATTGACGAACTATTGCCCTTTGCCAAACAAACCTATAAGAATTTAGAAGTATTGCTGCAAACACAATTTGTACATGAAAATAAATTACTTAAAATTTTCTCTTCCCATGACGACATTGAACAATGGAAAAAACGACAAGCAGATACTGAATATATGCCTTATATGGGGGAAATGATAGCTGCGGATGAAATGCATCCTTCTATAAATGCGCCGTTTGGAGCGGGTATTATAAAACAAGCATTTGGTGTCAATGTGCCTGAATTTACCAAAGCTACAAGAACATTTTTAAAATCTCAAAATAGAATATTGGAAGAAAATTTTGACTATGATGAACTTATAATTTCCGATACGCTACAATATAAAAATATTGAAGCGGAAAAGATTATTTTTTGTGAAGGCTATAAAGCCTATCAAAATCCATACTTTAAATGGATTCCGTTTTGCTTTGCAAAAGGAGAACATCTTTTAATCCATGCAGAAAAATTAGAAACAGATTGTGTATTGAACAAAAATATTTTTGTTATTCCAATCGGCAATCATTTATATAAAATCGGCTCTACATTTCTTTGGGACGACATGGAAGAAAATGTTACGGATGCCGGAAGAGAAGAAATGCTGCAGAAATTCAAAAAAATTTCAAGCGATGCATTTACAATAGTAGAAGAAAAGGCAGCCATACGCCCTGCTATGCGCGATAGACGACCGGTAGTGGGCAGGCATCCTGAATATAAAAACTTATATGTATTTAACGGTATGGGCACAAAAGGCGTTTCGCTGTCGCCATATTTTTCTACGTATTTAGCTGATTTTTTAGAACATAACTTTAAAATATTACCCGAAATCTCTGTAGATAGATTTTAAAATAAAAATCAAAACATAAATTTATTATATTGCAAGCAGCTAAGTTTTAATTTTAGTTATAACGATATGAACAATTTAAAATCATTATGGAAGGTAGTGCCATTATTAGTGCTTTTAGTAGCAGTAGGGTTGTATAAATTCCGTTACCGACTTCATTTAGCCAAACCAACGATCACTCAATCCGAACCGATTGACTCCAGTTATTTACTAAATAAAGTAAAAAAAGAAATTATCTGTAGAGGTATAATAATGGGGAGACAATTTAATGGCGTAGATGCAACTAAATACCCGTTAGACCATCCTATGGATAGCGGGATGAATATGATTGATAATGACCAATATTACATTATAAAAATGTATGACGAAGTAAATAAAATGGAAGTTTATATTGCTATTAGAGATTTGGCGTTACTAAATAAAATTCCATTTTCCTATGCTTTTGATACAGGGCAGAAAGTATTGGTAACCGCATTTATTAAAAATAAAGATGGTGTAAATGCCATGTACGGCGGTACAATACACAATAATCGCGGACGGTTAAAACTTACCGGATATAATAGAAATACCAACCTTGCAACCGGCGAGTTAGATGCTGATTTAGATGCAGTAATTGAAAATGGTATTTGCGACGTGAGAAATTTACGATTTGCAAATGTAACGTTGCAACACAATAAAATAGAATAAGCGTATTAGAAATTATTCTGTAAAAACCTAATTTAACTGATATTGTAGTTTTAATAGATGATTGTATAAGCCATCGTTTAATAAACTCAATGCTTGATGATTGCCTTCTTCGGTTACATGCCCGTGGTTGATTACTAAAATTTTGTCCACATTGCGAATGGTAGATAAACGGTGCGCAATAATAATTGTCGTTCGCCCTTCCATTAAAGTATCTAAAGCCGACTGTACTAATTTTTCTGATTCAGCATCTAATGCACTTGTTGCCTCATCTAAAAGCAAGATGGACGGATCTTTTAATATAGCACGGGCAATGGCAATTCGCTGCCGTTGTCCGCCGGATAATTTTACTCCGCGCTCACCAACTATAGTTTCTAATCCGTCCGGAAATTTAGAGATAAACTCTAATGCATTTGCTTTTTTTGCAGCATTTAACAACTCTTCTTCGGAAGCATTTAATTTTCCATATAGTATATTCTCTCGAATGGTACCGCCAAACAATAGTACTTCTTGTGGTACAATTGCCATATTAGCACGCAATTCTTTTACCGATAGTTTGTTAATATCATTGTCGTCTATTACTATTTTACCGGAATTAATAGTGTAGAATTTTAGTAATAGCTGTATCACCGTAGATTTTCCTGCACCTGACGGGCCTACTAATGCAATTTTTTCACCCGGCTGAATGGAGAAATTCATACCTTTCAATACTTGCACATCACTACGTGTAGGGTAGAAAAAATTTACGTCTTTAAATTGTATTGCACCTTTTAATTTTGAAAATTCAAATGGATGCGTGTCTGTCTCTTGCTCGCTGTGAATGATGTCAATAATTCGCTCTGATGCTCCGATAGATTTTAGTAAGCGTGTATAGGTATCGCTCATGCCGGCAAGTGAGCCGCCAATAAATAGGGTGTACATCAAAAATTCAATCAATGCACCTAAGGTAATCCCCTCGGCACCATTAGTCTGCGTATTTAAAGCCACTAACCCGCTGCCTTGCCACAACACAAAAATAAACGAGCCAAATAATGCAAAAATAATAAATGAAATAAAAGCGCCTCGGTATATACCGCCTTTTAGGCCAAGCTCCATGGATTTTGTAACGCCGGTATCAAAACGCTTAGACTCAAAACGTTCATTTACGTATGCTTTTACAATATTTATTCCTTGAAATGTTTCATTTACAACAATATTTGCTTCTGCCAATGCATCTTGTGTGTGTTTAGATATCTTGCGAATAAATTTTCCAAAAAAAACTGCCAAAATAATAATTACCGGAAAAGACATTAACATAATAAGTGTAAGATGAACACTTCTGTAAAATAAAAGCCCAATCCCAACGAGCAGTGTAGTAGTTTGTCTGAAAAATTCAGCTAATGTTATAGATAAAGTATCTTGCAATGCAGCTACATCATTGGTGATTCTGCTGTTTAATTCGCCCACTCTTTTTTCTTCAAAATAGGAGATAGGCAAGCATATCATTTTATTGTATAAATCCCTTCGGATATTGGCTAATGCACGCTCATTCACTTGAGTGAAAAACCAAACTCTTGAAAATGAAAAAGCACTTTGCAATAAAATTATTCCGAAGAGCAACATAGCGACTTGCCCTCGGTTAGATATCATTCCTGTTGCTTTCCCGATGGATGCATCCACCAATAGCCCGATGCTTTTAGGAAATGCCATTACAGTAGTACTCGAAAACACCAAACAAACCATGCCGGCAATAAAATACCATTTATAGGGTTGTATATAGGCGAAGAGTTGCAGTAATTTATTGAAAGATGCTTTATTTAATTTTGCTTTGGGTAAACTGTCCGTCGGACGCTCAATCATACTCACGTGTTGAAATTTAGATATCAAAAATACTATATCTAACCTGAAAATTCGTATGCAGCCTTACTTTTAAGATTTTTTTAATTGATAGGCATGCCGTCAAAGGTTTGAAATAATAGTCTATTAAAAATCTACCCTTAATTTTAGGATTGCTGCGGTGGGCGAGAGCCTCCTTTTTTCCTAAATGGTTTTCGTTTTTGGTAAGAATTGAATTTCTTTTTTGGCTGTGGATAATACGCCGGCGTTTCACCAAAAGAAGCATCAATGGATGCCTTAGGCACAGGATACCCTAATAATTCTTCTATGGTAAATAGTTTTAGTTGTTCTGCTTCACTCACTAATGTAATTGCCGTTCCATCTGTTTCTGCCCGCGCCGTTCGCCCGATGCGGTGTACGTAATCTTCGCCGTCATTAGGTACATCGTAGTTGATTACTAAGTCAATATCTTCAATATCTATACCTCTTGATATTACATCTGTAGCTACAATAATATGTGTTTTGCCACTTCGGAAATTTAGCAATACATTTTCTCTTTCGTTTTGTTCTAAGTCAGAGTGTATTTCTTCATTTTTTATTCCGGCTCTATTTAGCTCTCGACTCAATTTTTTTACATTTTCTTTTTTTGAGCAAAAGACTACGATTTTATTGTATTGTGTATCCTTTAAAATAGATTGTACAATTGGCGGTTTTTGTGTTTCGTATAAAATATATGCTTTCTGCACAATTTTTTCGGGTGGTTTTGAAATGGAAATATTTACTTGCTCCGGATTTTTTAAAATAGTTAATCCTAATTGCCGGATTTTTGGAGGCATAGTGGCAGAAAACAATAAGGTCTGTTTATTTATCGGAAGATACCGGATTATTTTCATGATATCCTCCTGAAACCCCATATCTAACATGCGGTCAGCTTCATCTAAAATCAGGTGTTTAAGTCCATTTAAGCGAACATATCCCGATGCTAAATGGCTAATCATTCTGCCGGGTGTGCATATTACAATATCTGCACCATGCGAAAGTGCTCTTTTTTCATTTTCAAAAGTAGAACCATCGCTGCCTCCATATATTGCAATGGAGGATATAGGCGTGAAGTATGCAAATGCTTCTAAATTTTGTGCTATTTGCACGGCTAATTCTCGTGTAGGTACTATAATAAGTGCATTAATTTGGTCTTCTTGTCTTTCTTTAATGATTAATTCGTTTAATACAGGCAATAAAAATGCTGCTGTTTTTCCCGTGCCGGTTTGTGCGGAGGCAATCAAATCTTTTCCTGCTTGTATGATGGGAATAACTTGCTCTTGTACGGGGGTTGCTGTTTTATAATTCATGGCAGCAATTCCTTCTAGCACGTGTTCATCAAATCCAAATTCACTAAATTCCAATTTTTTTTATTTTATAAACGCAAAGATACAGTTTTTAATTTATAGAGATTATATAGATGTTGTGGCATAAATCAAACAGTTACTTATCGTCGTGGTTTCAAATTGTTTATTTTGCTTTCGTTGTCGCTGGGCTGTAAGCCATACCCCGGAGTTGTTGCTTGCTGCACTTGAAAAAGAGGGCGTTTGCCTTTAAATAATTTCCGTGCGGAATCTTGAGCGGGTTCTGTTCGGACAAATAATTCTTTCTTGGGTTGGTCAAATGGATTTTTAGGGGCATTGCGCGGTATCAATTGTGTTTCATCGTCAAAGAGCTTGTGCGATAAAAATAACTCACGGCGGGCAGAGCGCGATATTAGCCCCTGCATTGGGTTATACATGCCTTCAACTCCGTCGAACGGGATATTTTCTATTTGCTCTAAGCGCATTGCCATTGGCGTTTGTGCTGCAGAGGAGTAGTTTATTTTTGTTTCGTAATCAAAATATTTTTTAATAATGTTCCTTACATAATTAAAAGGCTCTTGTCCTCTGCAATAGCCATATTTTACCACAGGGTCGTTATAATATACCGGGTTAGATTTATACAACATAAAATATTCAACAGAGCCATCCCATTTGTCTTTTGGGTATCCGTTTTTTTCGGCAAGGCGGGCAGCATCGGCAACGTGCCCTACGCCGGCATTATAAGAGGCCAAAATAAATTTTATGCGTTGGGTATAATCTTGGATGTTTGCCCATGTTTTTTCTATTTGTTTTAAATAATTAGTTCCGGCTTGTATGTTTATTTCCGGATTGTAAACATTGTTGTAAACGCCTAATTGGTGGGCAGTACCGGGCATTAATTGCATTAATCCTTGTGCACCGCACCAGCTTCTTGCATTAGGATTAAATCTGGATTCTTGATGGATAACAGCGGCTACTAACCGCCAATCCCAATTTATATTTTTAGCATAGCGTTGTATAATGTGGTCATAATGAGAGATCATGCCTTGCTGTAATGTGGCATCATCATTGTACCCGTAGGCTACATTTTTTACTTCATTAAAATATTTATAGTAAATGTCTGCGTAAATTTTTTCTGCTTCAAATTTTTTTATCCAATAATTAATAGAAGCTAATAGATGCGGTGCATTTTTTCGTACTGCCCAGTGCAGCGGCTCAGGTTTATCTATTGCTACATCAATATTTAGATTTTCGAAATAAGATTTATTGATCATTGCTATATCTTTGTTGGCAATGGTGTAGTCGATTTCTCCATCGGCAACGGCTTCAATAATATCGTCTGTACCTCTGTCGTTTGGTAATATGCGCACATCCAAATTTATGCCGTCGGAATCAGATAATTCTTTGAGGCGATTGTAGTAAATAGAATTGTCCGGTACATATACAATTTTATTGGAAAGCTCAGTAATGTTTTGTATAGCCGTATCTCGTTTTTGCATACTGTCTGTAGGATTGATGCTAATACCTGTCTTTCGTTGAATTATTACTTGCTCAATACTTCTATATGGATTTGTTAATGCTGCTTGTTGCATTGTTTTATTATTGCTGAATAATCCATTTGCAATAATGTCGCCTTTGCCTTCATTTAGCAAATTATAGGGGTCTTCGGAAGGCTTTGCAAGCACTACTTCAAGTTTTACACCTATAGATTGTGCAAAATGTTGCATAAGCTCATATTCAAATCCTAAGCGTTGACCTTTGTATATAAAATAACTGATGGAGTTGTATTCTAAAATAACTCGTAATGTCCCTCTTTCTTTTATTTGTTCTATGTCGGTTTCTACGGTGGGTTCGGCAATGGTGTTTTTACGCTCTTGGTAGGCTGCTAACCATTTTACAGCAAAAAAGGATAGGATGGTAAACAGTGTAAGTAATGTCCAATTGCGCGCTGTGTTCATTGTGGCGTTCCTTATTGTTTAAAAATGATAGTATTTGCAATAGTTTGCTTTTTTTCGGTACTATCTTTTGGAGAAGCAAATGGAAATATTTTTAAAGTTACTTTTTGATGGTTTGGCGATAGTAAAGAGTTTTCATTTTTTATGCTGCTGACTTTATTTTCAAATTCATACGTTGCCGTATAACTTACGGTACTGAAAAATTTTTCAGGGTCAAATTGCTGATGTGCATTTTCGGGTTTTTTTAATCCGTCTATTGATTTTGAATTTCCTAACATAGATTTTGTATCTAAGTCTTCTAATCGGGTTAGCTGGTTGTCTTTGTATTCAAAAAATGTTATGTTTTGATGAGTAGTGTCGTTGTCATCTTTGAAGAGATAGTTTAAACCGGCATTAAGTGCATTTACATCTTTAAAATCAAATGAAATGCCAAAATTATAATGTAGGGTATCTTCAATAAGTTTGATATTGCTAAGCCCTTCTACGGTTTTTAGCTTTTGTTTTGTTTTATCAAATGATTCGTTGAATTTGCTGAAAGAAGAAGATACATTGTTTTTTTGCGCTTCAGTACTTTTATTTTCTGTAGTTGTAGTAAATTCAGTAAACATACCCAGCAAAGACTTAGTTTGTTCTAAATTAACAAGGAGCGAAAAATTTCCTGAACCATCTTTTTTCAAGAAAAGATTTTCTTGGATATCAAAGCAAGCAGTGCAGCACAAAATACAGCATGCCATAATTATTCTAAGAAAGGTCTTTTTCATTAAAAATGATTTGCTCAAATATCTGAAATGTATCGACAATAATCAATTTTTTAGTTCTAAATTATGTTATAAACTTTTTTGTATTTATAAAAAAAAGCGTGACAAATTTGTCACGCTTTTTAGTAAGAGTAAAAGTGTTGTACGTATCACTTTTTACGCAATATTCTTATTTTACTTCTTCTACTACTTCAGCATCCTGAACATCATCTGAGTTTCCGGATTGGTGTGCATCGCCCTCCGGCTGTGCGCCTCCTTGTTGCGAAGCATTGTACATGTCTTGTGAAGCAGCTTGCCATGCATTGTTAAGCTCGGTTAATGCTACTTCAACGCCAGCCATATCTTGTATTTTGTGCGCTTCTTTCAGTTTGTTTACTGCGCTTTCAATAGTACCTTTTTTATCCGCAGGAAGTTTGTCGCCAAATTCTTTCAACTGTTTTTCGCTTTGGAAAATCAAGTTGTCAGCTTCGTTCATTTTATCCACTTTTGCTCTCGCTTCTTTATCAGATGCTTCGTTTGCTTTTGCTTCTGCCTTCATTTTTTCTATCTCTTCTTTACTCAAGCCGGTAGAAGCTGTGATACGGATATTTTGTTCCTTTCCTGTTCCTTTGTCTTTAGCCGTAACACTCAAAATCCCGTTTGCGTCGATATCGAATATTACTTCAATTTGAGGTACTCCACGCGGTGCCGGTGGAATACTGTCTAAGTGGAAGCGACCTAAACTTTTGTTATCTTTTGCCATCGGGCGCTCACCTTGCAATACATTTAATTCTACGGACGGCTGATTATCTGCAGCGGTAGAGAATGTTTCCGATTTTTTAGATGGAATAGTTGTATTGGCTTCTATTAATTTAGTGAATACACCACCATACGTTTCTATACCTAAAGAAAGCGGTGTAACGTCTAACAATAATACGTCTTTTACATCTCCGGTTAATACGCCACCTTGGATAGCTGCACCTACCGCTACAACTTCATCGGGATTTACCCCTTTTGATGGTTTTTTACCAAAGAATTTCTCCACTACTTCCTGTATTTTTGGAATACGAGTAGAACCACCTACTAAAATCACTTCGTCGATTTGTGCTGCAGAAAGGTTTGAGTCTTTTAATGCTTTTCTGCAAGGCTCTAATGTTCTTTCCACTAAATTATCGCTTAATTGCTCAAATTTTGCACGAGATAATTTTTTTACTAAGTGTTTAGGCACTCCATCTACTGCAGTGATATAAGGTAAGTTTATTTCTGTTTCAGATGCAGAAGAGAGTTCAATTTTAGCTTTTTCTGCTGCTTCTTTCAAACGTTGCAATGCCATCGGATCTTTTCTCAAGTCAATGCGTTCTTCATTTTGGAATTCATTCGCCAACCAATCTATGATTACTTGGTCGAAATCATCTCCTCCTAAGTGTACGTCGCCATTGGTAGATTTTACTTCAAAAACGCCATCGCCTAATTCCAAGATGGAGATATCAAATGTACCACCGCCTAAGTCGTACACTGCAATTTTCATGTCTTTGCCCCCTTTGTCTAAACCATAAGCTAAGGCTGCTGCTGTAGGTTCATTGATAATACGTTTTACATCTAATCCGGCAATTAATCCCGCTTCTTTTGTAGCTTGACGTTCAGAGTCGTTGAAATAGGCAGGTACTGTTATTACGGCTTCCGATACCGTTTGCCCTAAATAGTCTTCTGCCATTTTTTTACATTTTTGCAAAATGATAGCAGAGATTTCTTGTGGTGTGTACAATCTGTCATGCAAGCGTACACGCACAGTGTCATTGTCTCCTTGTTCTACGTTGTAGGCAACATATTTTTGTTCTTTAGCTGTATCGCTATAATGTTTACCCATAAAACGTTTAATAGAAGAAACGGTGTTTTTGGGGTTGGTAATAGCCTGACGCTTTGCAGGTGCGCCAACTTTACGTTCGCCATTTTCTAAAAAACCTACGATAGAAGGTAACGTTCTTTGTCCTTCATCTGTTGTAATTACTACCGGCTCGCTGCCTTCCATAACGGCAACGCAAGAGTTGGTAGTTCCTAAGTCAATTCCGATTATTTTTCCCATAATTATTAATTTTCGTTGTTTGTTTTACGAATATGGACAAGGACTGTGCCAACGAAAATTTACTGACAAAATGACTGTAAAAAGAAATCAAATAAGTCTTCTAAGATAAAAAGTGCCAAACGGAAGGAGAGATAAAATAAAGGCGAAAACTGCTTTTTTAAGGTCTAACCGATTGGCTTGCAGCATTTTTAAAATATAATATACGAATGCTATAAATAAAATACCGTGCAACGAGCCGGCAATTCGAACAGCAATCGGAAATCCTGCTGCATATTTTAAAGGCATTGCGATGAATAATAAAATCAAATAACTGTAGCCTTCTGTTTTTCCAATTACTAAAAACCGTTGTACTAAGGAGTCGATAATTTTAGTGTTTGAGGTAGTTTCCATTTTGAAAGTTTGTTTTTGCTTGGACGAAGATACACAAACCTTTTAATCCTTAGAATTACATAAGCATAATCTATTGGTAAGAATTTTTAACAATTAAGGTGTTTTTTAAAATTAGACGTATAGTAAATTTGTATGATGCAAAAATTTTGGAGCATATACTTTATCTTCATTTTCATGTGTGCAAATACTGCATTTGGCGAAGTATTGAAATTGCCGGTCTTGTTTGAACATTATACGGAACATGCACAAAAGGATAAAGATGTTTCTTTTTTTGATTTTTTAGCAAAACACTACGGAACTTCGATTAACCATCAACATAACGACAAGCACCACGACCATGAGAATTTGCCGTTTAAAACTACAAATGTTCATTTTGTTCACGTAGTTTCTTTAGAACCACCTTTTTTATTCATGGCTAATACCATTCTTGGGTATTTTACTAATGAGGTTATCATCCATCATCAACAGGCATACTCCAATACCACTATTAATACTATTTGGCAACCGCCGCGTTTATCTTAGTTTTTCTCGCAATTAATAAAATGGAAGAGCTGATTTAATGTCAGTATTCTATCTGTAAATAGTACAACTATACCGTTTTACTTCCTTTTATTATCTGCATATATGCAACTGCAAATTGAAAATCTAAAATAAAATGTAAAAATGCTAAATAAAATAATCGAATTTTCGATAAAGAACAAACTCATCATAGGCTTATTGGTATTGGGTTTAATAGCTTTTGGAATATATGAGGTAAAAAAATTACCTATAGATGCAGTGCCGGATATTACCAATAATCAAGTTCAAGTGATTACTGTAGCTCCTGCATTGGGTGCGCCGGATATAGAGCGTTTGATAACTTTTCCAATAGAACAAGTCAATAGTAATATTCCGGGCTTATTAGAATTGCGTAGCTTTTCCCGTTTCGGTTTATCTGTGGTTACTATCGTTTTTGATGATAAAACAGATATTTACTGGGCAAGGCAACAAGTTTCGGAGCGTTTGCAACAAGCTCAAGAACAAATACCGAAAGGATTTGGCACTCCGGTATTAGCTCCCGTTACTACCGGACTTGGAGAGATTTACCAATACACGGTTCGTCCTAAAAAAGGCTATGAAAATAAATACAATGCTATGGAATTACGCACTATCCAAGATTGGCTGGTACGCCGACAACTATTAGGGGTAAAAGGAGTGGCAGAGGTAAGCAGTTTTGGCGGATTACTTAAACAATATGAAATTGCCGTAGTACCGGAAAAACTAATGGCGTATGGGATTACTATCGGTGATGTATTTAATGCATTAGAAAAAAACAACCAAAATACCGGAGGGGCTTATATCGAAAAAGGACCCACTGTTTTATATATCAGAAGCGAAGGATTAGTAGGCACTACTGAGGATATTCAAAATATTGTTGTAAAAAACCTATCCAATGGTATGCCGCTTCTTATCCGCGATGTAGGCGAAGTAAGATTGGGTAATGCACCGCGATATGGCGCATTGACGTATAATGGTGAGCAACAAGTATCCGGTGCGGTAGTTATGATGCTGAAAGGGGCAAATAGCAATGAAGTAATTAAAAATATCAAAGAACGAATAGCAAAAATTCAAAAAACATTACCCGAAGGGGTAGTGGTAGAGCCTTTCTTAGATAGAACAAAAATGGTGAATAATGCCATTAGAACAGTAACCAAAAATTTGCTGGAAGGAGCATTGATTGTCATTTTTGTCTTGGTGCTTTTCTTGGGGAATTTTAGAGCCGGATTATTGGTGGCTTCCGTTATTCCGCTATCTATGTTATTTGCCATTATTTTAATGAACACATTTGGGGTGAGTGGGAATTTGATGAGCTTAGGTGCTTTGGATTTCGGTTTAATAGTAGATGGCGCCGTAATTATTGTAGAAGCCGTGATGCATAAGCTATCGCATAGTAAGTTGTTTGCGAAGGTAAATAAGCTTTCTCAAAATGAAATGGATAATGAAGTGAAAACTTCCGCTTCTCGTATGATGAATAGTGCCGTATTTGGACAAGTTATCATATTAATTGTATATCTGCCCATATTTACTTTAGAAGGAATAGAAGGGAAAATGTTTAAACCTATGGCACAAACAGTTGCATTTGCATTGTTAGGGGCATTTTTACTTTCCCTAACCTATGTGCCGATGATGAGTGCTTTGTTTTTGAGTAAAAATATCACGCACAAAAAAACGATTTCAGATAAGATGATGTATCGGTTAGAACAATTTTACCAAAAATATTTATTGAAAATTATCCGTTATCAAAAATCAGTATTAATGGCTGTGGTAAGCTTGTTTGCCCTTGCATTATATATACTTACCACTTTAGGAGGTGAATTTATTCCCTCGTTGCCGGAAGGTGATTTTGCAGTTGAAACACGTGTATTACCCGGTAGTAATCTGAATACCACGATAGATGCCGTTTCTAAAGCTTCAAAGATATTGTTAAAAAATTTTCCGGAAGTAGAGCAAGTAGTAGGTAAAACGGGAAGCAGCGAAGTGCCTACAGATCCTATGCCCATCGATGCTACTGACCTAATGATTATTTTAAAAGACAGAAGCAAATGGACGTCTGCAAAAACTTATCCTGAATTGGAAGCAAAAATGTCAAAAGCGTTAGAAGCCATACCGGGGGTTACTTTCGGATTTCAATATCCCGTAGCGATGCGTTTTAATGAATTAATTTCGGGAGCAAGACAAGATGTGGTATGTAAAATTTACGGGGAGAACTTGGATACGTTGGCTGCGTATGCCGGCCAGTTGGGTAAAATTGCCAAAAGTGTAAAAGGCACGGAGGCACTATACGTTGAGTCAGTTACCGGTATGCCGCAAATTGTAATAAAATATAATCGAGCTACAATTGCACAATATGGATTAAATGTTAGCGATATCAATCGGATAATAAATACCGCCTTTGCAGGTGAAAGCAGCGGATTGGTGTATGAAGGTGAAAAGAGATTTGATCTTGTCGTTCGCTTATCCGGTGATAATAGAAAAAATTTGGAGGATATTCAGAATCTCTTAATTGCTACGCCGAGAGGCACACAAATACCTTTAAATACAGTTGCAACGGTAGATATTGTGGAAGGCCCCAATCAAATACAAAGAGAAAATTCCCAACGTAGAATTATTGTCGGATTCAATGTTAGAGAAAGAGATATCCAAAGTACCGTGCAAGAATTGCAACAAAAAATAGGACAACAAATAAAATTACCTACGGGGTATTCAATTACCTACGGTGGTGCTTTTGAAAACTTAGAAGCTGCAAAGTCAAGGTTATACATTGCTGTTCCGATTTCTTTAGTATTAATTTTCTTATTGCTCTATTTTGCTTTTGGTTCTATAAAGCAAGGGCTGTTGATATATACAGCAATTCCCCTTTCTGCCATTGGCGGAATCATTGCTTTAGCTATTCGAGGTATTCCTTTCAGCGTAAGCGCCGGTATCGGATTTATAGCATTATTTGGTGTTGCGGTACTAAATGGCATTGTATTGGTTGCTGAATTTAACCGACTGAAAAGCGAAGGTTATTCCGACTTGAAGCGCATTGTGATTATGGGAACAAAAACACGCTTGCGTCCGGTATTAATGACGGCGTTTGTTGCGTCATTAGGTTTTCTGCCAATGGCATTTAGCCACGGCGAAGGTGCCGAAGTACAACGCCCTTTAGCTACAGTAGTAATTGGTGGGTTGCTGGTTGCTACCTTTCTTACGCTTTTTGTATTACCTATATTGTATATCATTTTTAATACCCGTGAATTTTCCATGAAAAAGAATTCAATAAAAACGATTTCCGTAGTACTATTCGCATTTATAGCGCTTAATGTAAATGCTCAAAATAAAATAACGCTACAACAAGCTATAGATACTGCATTGGCGAATAATCTGCTATTAAAAAATGAAAATTTAAAAACGGACTATCATAAAAAACTTATCAAGTCCGGAGTAAATATTCCTGCTACAAGTTTAAATACGGAATTCGGACAAATCAACAGTATTTATCCCGATATAAAAATTGGTTTTTTGCAAACAGTGAACTTCCCAAAGGTGTATGCCGCTCAAAAAAATGTGCTGAGTGAAGAATGGAAAAGCAGCGTGTTGAATGTTCGAGTAAAAGAAACAGAATTAAAAAAAATGGTATCAGAAGTGTTTTATAATTTATTGTATCTACAAGAAAAGAAAAATTTACTCCTGAAAAATGACAGTATGTTTGCTGAGTTTCTGAGTAAATCTATCTTGCGGTTTAATAAAGGAGAAAGTACTATTTTAGAAAAAACTACAGCAGAGCATCAGCGCGGACAAATTGCCTTGCAACTGGCACAGTTAGCAGCGGATAATGATATTTTACAGTTGCAATTTCAATTATTACTTAACACCACCACCACGTATGTTCCGGAAAATAAAGAGGCTGAAGTAAACAGTATTTCCCTATTGGATACCACTGCTTTAGCAACACATCCGCTAATGCAATATTGGAAGCAGCAGCAAAGCATTGCAACAGCAAATACCAAAATGGAACATGCCAAACTTTTACCGGATTTTTCCTTTGGCTATAATCTGATGAGTATGAAAGGAGTGGGGGCAAATAATATTGATTACAATCATGCTCCTCGTTTCCAATCCGCACAAGTAGGCTTGGGTATTCCGATTTTTAGAAGTGGACAAAAAGCAAAAATTACTGCATCAAAAATAAATGAACAAGTAGCGGCCAATGAGTATGAAGTAAATTTGAAAAAAATGCAAACAGATTATGCTGCGGTATTGCTGCAATACCATAAAAATCAAGCAACGGTGTTGTATTATGAAAACACTGCATTAAAAAATGCGGAAGCCATAAAAACTACAGCGAATAAGCAATACCAAAATGGAGAAATAAATTACCTAGAATGGGTACTGCTGATGAATCAAGCGGTAGCTGTTCAGAGTGATTATGTGGACGCCATTCGCAATAGAAATTATTCGTTATTGGAATTAAACTATTATCAAAATAAATAAAAAATTAAAAATGAAAAAAGTAATCTTCATTATAAGTTCAATAGTATTTTTTTATTCGTGTAATAATAAGCCGAAAGCCGAGCAGCAAATAGCTGCCGATATTCAAAGTAACAATGTTACGCTTACAGAGGCACAATATAAAAATGCAGGAATTGAAATAGGAAAAATAGATTCAAAAGTAATTTCCTCTACCATAAAATTAAATGGTAAAATTGATGTGCCGCCACAAAATATGGTATCTATCAGTGTGCCTTTGGGCGGGTATTTGAAATCAACGCAATTATTGCCGGGAATGCATGTTAATAAAGGCGAGGTGCTTGCTGTAATGGAAGATCCGCAGTATATACAAATCCAACAAGATTACCTTACCGCCAAAGCACAGTTTGAATACAATGAAAGCGAGTACTTGCGTCAGAAAGAATTAAACCAAAGCAAAGCCGCCAGCGATAAAGTATTTGAGCAAGTTAAAGCTACTTATCAAACACAAAATATTATGATAAAAGCATTAGAGCAAAAACTGAAGTTGATAGGAGTAAATCCTAGCACGATTACTCCAAATACAATTTCTAAAAGTATCCAAATTCATTCGCCAATTTCAGGATTTGTATCGTCTGTTAATGTCAATATTGGAAAATATGTTACCCCGAGTGATGTATTGTTTGAATTAGTAAATCCGAGTGATATTCATTTGGCATTAACGGTATTTGATAAAGATTTAAGCAAGCTATCTATCGGTCAAAAATTAGTTGCATACACAAATACTCACCCCGAAAAAAAATATGAATGTGAAATTATCCTAATCAGTAAAAGTTTGAATTCCGATAACTCCACTCAAGTACATTGTCATTTTAAACAATATGATAAAACGTTACTGCCCGGTATGTTTATGAATGCAGTTGTTGAACTTTCTGACACCCATACAGCTGTTTTGCCGGAAGATGCAATTGTGCATTTCGAAAATAAAAATTTTGTGTTTGTAGAAAATGGAAATAAGCAATTTGGAATGTCGGAAGTACAAATTGGAAATACTGAAAACGGATTTACAGAAATTTTAAATGCACAAGCATTTGCCGGTAAAAAGATTGCCGTAAAAGGAGCGTATTCCTTGCTGATGGCTTTAAAGAATGTAGGAGGAGAAGAGGAATAAAAAGCAGCTCACTTTACAGACGAAATGTAAATATCGCTGCAATTTGCGGTGTTTTTAAACATTAAAATGCCTTGTATTGTATCGTGTGGTTGTATTACCCGATTGGTTAAATTTAATAATTGTAAATCTAAAAGCATTTTTTTGTTGGATCTGTAAGCTATCGCATAGTTGGCAGCGGCTATAGGCAGCCCAACAGGTATTGGAATAAATTGCTTACCATTCTTGATAAATTTTTTAGGATTATCAGGTCTTGGAATTTGATTATTGGTAACAGGGTCAGTATATACTGCCGGCTTAGGATATACCACCGCACCTACGGAATACAACCAATACAAAGCAGGTTTCTGTTTTATCGCATTAAAATATTCGTTCACCCCAATTTGCTGAATTGGCAATAAAGCACCACATGTAAATTTTAAGTCGTTTATATTTATTACCGTATCGCTGTTATTTACAATTTTTAATGCGACTAACGATAAATTTTTTTTCATTTCCCGGCGGGCAAAGAAAAAATCGCGCATATTATATAATACGCCCTGACGGATAGAATAACTGATGTTTTGGTCGCTTCGGTATTCATTAAACGGTACAGCCGTCATATTGATTTTTCGATATGGTCTGGCGCAACTACTTACCAAAAGTATTAAAATAGCAATAGCTATAAATGATTTTTGTTTCATCTTGATACTAAAAGTAGTAAAAAATTATGGATTATCCAATGAATCGGACAAATGGAGAATTTTTTAAAGCTACTTCCCATTTGGTTTCAAAATCTTTTTTGTTGCTTACCGAATTATTAAACAAAATGGTATCGTCCGAAATTTTTCCACTTTCTAACATTTCATTGAGTTGGCTCAACGGAAAACTACCTACCATATCGCTATTTATTTTATAGCAAATTTTTAAGCGGTCAAAAAAGTTGATATTTAGCGCATGCTCCAATTCTTGTATTAATTTAATCGAATCGGCAATAGAGCAGCCGCCAACATGGCATTTATGCTCATCGGCTACAAATACTATAAACCGACGGTAGTATATCGACGTATATGCGGTAATATCTTTTCCGTGAGATTTCCATTGGTCAGCAAAGTTTTCTATAATTTTACTGATTTCTCCAATTTCATCTTGCGTAAAACTACGATTTGCTTGATAAACCCAAACTTTAGCATCGTCAGGAAATAAATGATAGGGCGTTAACATGTTGTGTAAATTCCGTTCTTTAAAAGGTGATAGTATTACATTTTAAGCTATAACAAAAGATTAATATCCATTGTTTTGAGCGATTAATTCAGCAATATCTAAAACTTTAATTTCATCTTGTTTGTTTTCCGTTTTTACACCGTCAGTAAGCATGGTATTGCAATAAGGACAAGCCACTGCTATCACATCCGGATAAACTTCCATCAGTTGCTCGGTGCGTTGTGTATTAATACGCTTATTACCCGGCTCATCTTCTTTCCACATTTGAGCGCCACCGGCGCCACAGCATAAGCCGTTCGCTTTACTTTTATCTATTTCTACTAAGTCAGCATCTAAAGCTTCAATAACGGTGCGAGGGGCTTCGTAAATATCGTTGGCTCTTCCTAAGTAACAAGAATCGTGGTACGTGATGCGCTTTCCTTTATATGCGCCGCCTTCTACTTTCAATTTGCCGTCATTTATTAATTGTTGCAAGTAGGTAGCGTGGTGCAATACTTCATAATTTCCGCCTAAAGCAGGGTATTCATTTTTTATAGTGTTGAAGCAGTGCGGACAAGTAGTTAGTATTTTTGTTACGCCATATCCGTTTAGTGTGGCAATGTTTTGTTGTGCCAGCATCTGAAATACAAACTCATTTCCTGCTCGTCTTGCCGGGTCGCCGGTACAAGCTTCTTCAGTGCCTAATACTGCAAAATTTATTTCAAGTTGGTTTAAGATTTTTGTAAATGCTAAAGTGACGCGTTGTGCGCGTTGGTCAAAGCTTCCGGCGCAGCCTACCCAAAAAATCACATCGGGCGTTTTTCCTTCAGCGGCCAATTCCGCCATTACTGGTATTTTATATTGCATAATATTATGTTGTTGTTTATTTATTGTTTTTAGTTTAAATCATTTGTCCAATTCAAGCGGTCATTGGGAGAAAACTGCCACGGTGCTTGATTATTTTCCATATTGGCAAACATATTATTCCATTCATTAGGTGAATCGGATTGTTCCATAATTAGGTTTCTGCGCAATTCCAAGATGATGTTTAATGGAGAAATATTTACCGGGCATTCTTCTACACAAGCATTACAAGTAGTACATGCTCTTAATTCTTCAGAAGTAATATAGTCGCCTAATAATGATTTATTGTCCACAAAATCGGGGCCGTGTTCTTTTTTACACTTACTGATATCTTCCATCCGGTCGCGCGTTGCCATCATTATTTTTCGAGGAGATAGTTTTTTACCCGTAATATTTGCAGGGCAGGCAGCCGTACATCTACCGCATTCCGTACAGCTGTAGGCATCTAACAAACTTTTCCAAGATAAATCATAAACATCTTTAGCACCAAATTTTATTTCACCATCCGTTGCAGGTACCACAAAACTCGGGTCTATCATAGACTGTACTTCATGTTGTATAGCCGGCATATTTCTAATTTCACCTTTTGCCTCCGGACGTGAAAAGAAAGTATTGGGGAATGCCAATAAAATATGTAAATGTTTGGAATAAGGAAGATATACTAAGAATGTCAATACCATACTTAAATGTCCCCACCAGCCCAGCTTTTCTAAGGCCTCCAAGCTAAAGTCAGACATACCCGTCATTGTGCTGCCGAGTGCACCACTCAATAAAAACCCGTAGCCGTGTCCGGTTTCTTTAATGTGCAATGCGCTGTCTGCCCCATTCATTAAAAAAATAAAAGTAATTAATGTTAACTCAAACCCTAAGATGATTAAACCATCTTTTTTTGGCCACCCTTTCATTTCCGGTTTTTGGAATCTTGCTACTTTAAAAGACGTTCTTCTTAAAATAAATAAGATAGTAACAAAGAAAGTTAATAAAGAAAGCACTTCGATAAAATTGATTACAAAAACATATAGTGCATGTAAAAATCCAATGTTTTCAAATGCATGATATAATGTTCGATGTCCGCCGCTGAGCCCATCAATAAATATTTCGATTAATTCGATTTGTGTTATTACAAATGAAGCATAAATAACAAGGTGTAAAAGTGCCGGAAATGTTATTTTGAACATTTTCTTTTGCCCAAAGGCAATTAAGAGCATTTTTTTCAATCGGAAACCAAGCGTTGTGTTGATTTGTTCCGGTTGTCCCATCATGATATTGTCATAAATTTCTTTAAATTTTCTAAATGCAATAAAGAAACTTGTGCCTACTAATGCAATAAACAGGATAATTTGTACGATAGATAGAAAAGTCATTAGTAAAAAATTTGATTTTATTGCGAAAATACAGCATTATCTACTTATTTTTAAATCCGTATTTGAAAGAATGTTTAAATCACTTTTATTTAGAAACAATCTAAATTAAGAAATATGCTTATTCCTACTACTGCACAAAAGATTTTAGATGCACAAAAGATTGAATTGAAATTAGATAGGATGGCTTTTCAAGCATTGGAGCTGACTTATGGGAGTGCCGGTTTGGTTATTATTGGCATTGAGCCGGGCGGAGGTATTGACTTAGCTAAAATTTTGGCAAACAAAATAGTTGCATACGATACTTCTAAACACGTAGAGTTTACCTCTATAGAAATAAATAAACAAACCCCATTAGCCAATGCGCCTTATCTAAAAGATACTATTGACCTAAATAATAAAACGATTTTGTTGGTAGATGATGTAGGGAACTCCGGTAGAACGTTATTTTATGCCTTGCAACCTTTGGCAAAATTTACCCCTGATAAAATTATAGTTGCAGTATTGGTAGATAGAACCCATAAAACATTTCCGATAAATGCAGATATTGTCGGCTTTCCGATAGCCACTACTTTAAATGAACATATTATTGTGAAGATTGAAAACGGACAGCCTGAAGGAGCTTATTTATTTTAATTTTTTTGCAAATGTGTAATATCTGTAGTATATTATACTCTAAAACCATTATTGTTCATCTATGAAAAAGCAAAATGTATTTGTAGTCTTTAATGAAAGGATACTTCGTTTTTGCATCTAATACCTAAAAATACTATCACATGAAATCAAGAATTGTTGCATTAGTACTGTTTTTCGCTGTTGGATACAGCGCATCCGCACAATTAATTTTAAAACCTACGGAGCAGGAAAAATTAATTGAAGAACGCTTTGAATATATTAAACTCATCAAAAGTTTTGTAGGTAAAATTTATTGGAAAGATTTTTCTGTCAATAGCTTTCCCGGCACTATAGTTTATTTTAATGACTCTGCGTCGTATTTCATTAATCCATTATCAGAAATGAAAGACAAAGTGAGTAAATATTCCGTGTTGGAAAATGAATACGATTGGAGTATCTGGAAGTTACGAATGCCGTTTGACAGCACGCCTTATGTAATGGAAACACAGTTTCAATTTAATCCCAAAGCAAAAGTATATATAAATTACAGACGACCGGTATTGTTTTGCAGCTCACCGGAATTAATGAAACGCGAAAAAGAAAATATTACCAATACCCAGCAATGGTCTATCGCGTTAATGCATGAACTGTATCATCAATATCAATATTCCAACGAAGCAATTCTTACCTACGTACTACGCTTATATGATGAAAAAAAATGGATGGATATGGATAGCCTGCAAGTGTTTTACTTAAAAGATAAATCGTTCAAAGATTCCGTGAAATTAGAAAACGATTTGTTGGAAAGAGCGGTAGCAGCCACATCGATGGAAGAAGAAATAAAATTATATACACAGTTTTTAAAAGTAAGAGCCAACCGCCAAAGAGATTTTGTAAAAAAATATAAAGACAATATTTCCAACATTGAAAGCTTTTGGGAAAAATTAGAAGGTACGTGTTTGAAAATGGAAAGAATATTAAAAGAAGATTTTACTCAGATTACACCGCCGCCATATATTGTTGAACACGACGGAATGTATGCGCAGAATTTCTCCTTTAATGAAAAAGATAAATCAGAGATTCATTTTTATAATGAATTAGACGATAAGCGTTTTTATATCGGTACTACCGGATATAATTTGGTACAACTTTTAGAGAAAAATAATGTGCCGTATAAAGAAAACCTTTACAAGTATGCTTCACTTCCTTTAGATTTGCAGTTGAAATACTTTTATAAGATTAAGTAACACAAATGCATTGTATTCGATATTTTTTTAATAAGAAACTTGTTTTCCGTGTTTACCTTCCATTAACGATACTGTTACTCGTTGTAATTGCAGCCTGCTCTTATGCCGTAGATAAAAATGCTGATGGGAAATTATACTCCTCAACGGATGACATTCCTTACCATAAAGTAGGATTACTGTTAGGCACTTGCAAAACAATGGATGACCATGTAACAATTAATCCATTTTGGCAATATAGAGCCGAGGCCGCTTACAAACTATGGAAATCAAAAAAGATAGATAAAATTTTAATCTCTGGCGATAATGGCTGGCATGGCTATAATGAACCGGAAGATTTTGTGGATACTTTTAGGGTGATGGGAATCCCCGATTCGTGTATGGTTTGCGATTTTGCAGGCTTTAGAACACATGATTCCGTTATACGGTGTAAAGAAATTTTCGGGCAGCAAAGCGTTACCATTATCTCGCAGCCGTTTCATAATAAACGTGCTTTATTCATCGCTCGAAAATATGGGTTAGATGCAGTAGGATTTAATGCAAGCGATGTGGGCTTCAGAAATGGGCTTTATACTTTTTTTAGAGAAAAAGTTGCACGCATTTTAATGTTTATGGACTTGTATCTTTTTCATACAAAACCACATTTTTTAGGAAAGAAAATTACTATTGCTTAATGGACGATTTTTGTCGTAGTACATGCGCAATTTCTTCTACATCAGCATCGCCAACGTGTAGCTGTGCTTGCTCGTAAAATGATTTCCTTGCGGTTAATCGATCGTCGTAAAAATCGGCTAATTGTTCGGGCGTAAGTCCCGCTAACAAAGGACGTTTGTGCTGCCCTTTTATCAAGCGTTCCACAACCTTATTTTTGGCTCTATTCAGGTAAATGGTAATTCCTTTTTCGTTCATCACTTTCATATTATCATAAAAGCAAGGAGCGCCGCCACCTGTACTTATAATTAAATTTTTATGCGTATCTAATTGCTGTAAGTAATTGCGTTCCATTTGCCGGAAATATTCTTCGCCTTTTTGTTCAAAAATTGCATTTATGGTTAGCCCTTCCTTTTCTTCTATCCATTTATCCATATCCACAAATTCATAGCCTAACAAGGGGGCTAAGTGCCTGCCGGTGTACGATTTTCCGCATCCCATAAATCCGATTAAAAATACAAGCATGAGTTTTATTTTTCTATAAATATTATTTTCCAATTCGGATGCGCGGATCTAAAACAGCATAAAGTATATCCACCAAGAAATTCATTACAATAAATACGACCGCAGTAAATAATACAGTGCCCATCGCTACCGGAAAATCAAATTTCTGCAATGCATCAACAGCGGTATATCCTAATCCTTTTATATCAAAAATTACTTCTACAAAAAAAGCACCTGCCAATAAAGAGGCAAACCAACCGGAAACAGCCGTCACCACAGGGTTTAATGCATTGCGCAAAGCGTGTTTGAATAATATGGTAATGGAGTCTAAGCCTTTTGCTTTGGCGGTACGCACAAAATCTTGCGAAAGCACATCTAACATCGTGCTTCGGGTTAATTGAAATATGATTCCTATTGGCCTTGATCCTAAAGCAATTGCCGGCAGTATAAGATTTTTATACATCATCACTTCATTGCCATAATCATCAATCATCGTAAGCCCGCCGGTTTGTTCTAATCCGGTATATTGGTGCAATACTATCCCAAAAAAATACCCTAATACGATGGCTGAAAAATAGGAAGGAACGGAAATACCCAATACAGAAACCGACATCGCAATATTGTCGAACCAAGAATGCTGTTTTACGGCAGCAATTACGCCTAATAATATTCCAATGATTACCGCTAAGAACATTGCTGAAATGGCTAATAAGATAGTTTGTGGCAATGCTCGTTTTAGAATATCCACTACGTTTTCTTTTGTTTGATAAGAGCGCCGCAGATAGGGTGGTTTTATTACTAATGCTTTTGTTTTTCCGATAGCAAAAAGTGGCGTGTAATGATATTTTGCCTGCGAGGCTGCACTGGTGTCATAAACAGAAATAGGAGAGAGGTCATTAATATATAAGGCTAACTGAATATATTTAGGTTGGTCTAATCCTAATTCTTTATAGATGGCTTCTACCGATTCCACGTCAGCACGTTGCCCTAACGTAAGGCGTGCCGGATCGACCGGAAGAATATTAAACAAGGCGAAAATGATAAACACCACCCCAATCAATACTAATATTCCGTAGAAAAATTTGCTTAAAATAAATTTGACCATACAATTAATACCACAATATACTTATTTCAGCACATCTTTTTTTATAGTTGCATACTCCGGAAGTTCATTGTAATGATATTTTGCTACAATTACTCCTTTTTTAAGAATCAATAAACCCGGATTGGAGCGCATTATTGTTTTTAAAGGGGTTGCATCCGTATTGTAAATTTCAAAATGCGCTTGGTGTTGCGTTTCAAATTTTTTCACGTCATCAATCAAGCTTCCTGTTAAGATAAAAGCATATTTATTATCTTTTTCGGCGGCTTCAGCTACTGTTTTTATTTTGTCAAACCCGGCATCGTTTACTTTTTTTAATTCTGGAATAATGATAAAGAAAATATATTCATCTTCTTCAAAAAATGATGCTGTATTGTCGCCTCCGTTTGCATCTTTTATTGCAAAATCTTTTAGCTTAGGATCATCTCCTTTCTGAATCATTACATCTTTTCTATCCACGAATGTCCAATTGTCTATGTCCTGAGGCCAAGTGCCTTTAAATGCTTTTACTTCACCACTTGCTTTGTTTTTGTAAATGAATGTGTTTTCGTATTTATAAGGTTTTGCATTTGGCGGTAATTTTAATCCTTCAGGAATTGAAACGCCGGTTTGGTAGGGGCGAAAATCAACTATAGGTTCGTAATATATATTTCTGTAAGCAAATGCAATAGAAGCAAGCGTTAATAAAATTAATAGTCCACGGTTTATTACTTTTCCAAAGAGTTCTTTTACGGATTTTTGTCCTAATAGAATTATTACAATTAATACAGAAAGAAAAATATCTTTATAAAAAGATTGAATGGGGGCTAATTTTAAAAAATCTCCAAAACAACCACAATCGGTTACTTTTCCGGTTTTTGCCGAATATCCGGTCAGAAAGGTAAAAAATGCAATCAATAAAACTAAAAGCCAAATGGTTGATTTTTTCCATGTGCCTAAAACCAAGGCAATTCCCAAATAAATTTCAAAAATAATCATTATAAAAGAAATGGCTAAAGCATGATCTGCCGAAAATTTCCATAACGCGGCAAATGTTGGCGCAGATTTTTCAAATATCTCAAAATACTCTTCCATTTTTATGGCTGTTCCGGCTGGGTCTATAGCTTTTACAACGCCGGAAAATACAAACCAAACGCCTACAAAGTAACGTAAGAAATTAATCAAAAAATTAGATTGCTTAAAAACGGTTTTGCCAATAAATGTCAGCACTGCTGCAATAGATGCAAATAACCCGATAAGTGTAATTAAATCCATAATTATTAAGTTATGATTGAAAAAATAGAAACGATATATTAGTTGTTTTGTTCACTCCATTTTATTATCGCAAAAATTGCGTAATTGACAATGTCCATATAGTTGGCTTCAATACCTTCGGAAATTAAAGTTTGTCCTTTATTTTCCTCTATTTGTTTTATACGATGTAGCTTCGATAAAATTAAATCAGTGAATGAACTTATGCGCATATCTCGCCAAGCTTCGCCGTAATCGTGATTTTTTGCTAAAAATAATTTTTTAACGGTATTGTATTGTTCATCAAAAAGCAACGCTGCTTCTTCGTATTTCAGCTCAATGGGTATTTCTTTTTTATCTTGAATGCCTAATTGTATTATGGCGATAATCCCATAATTTACACATCCAACAAATTCAGATTCTATACTGTCGCCTACTTTGTTTTCTCCGGTTTCATCAATTGTGCGTATGCGTTTGGCTTTTATATATATTTGGTCAGTAATGGAGCGTGCTCTCAAAATACGCCACGAGGTACCGTAATCTTTGGTTTTTTTCAAAAACACATCTTTGCATTTTGCAAAAGCAGTTTCATATTGCTGTAATGTTTTTTCGTTCATTTTTAATTAATTGATAATCAAAACACTATATGTGGATTGTAAAAAATATTCCCACAAACCGCTAAAATACATAACTTTAACTTTGTTTTCAATTAAAAAGCCGACTTCGTTTCGTATTTATGAAAAAATTTACCCTGAATTGCAAAGGTGTGCCATTGCCTGTAGAACATCCTATGGTAATGGGAATTATAAATTGTACACCGGATTCTTTTTATGATGGTGGCAAATACCTCAATGTAGAGGTTGTTCTAAAGCAAGCGGAGGAAATGCTACAAGCAGGTGCTTCGATTTTGGATATTGGCGGTATGTCCACTCGCCCCAATGCTACCACTATTTCTGAAGAACAAGAAATACAAAACATAGCTCCATCGATAGAGAAAATCCATAGTTACTTTCCGCAAGCCCTCATTAGTGTAGATACGTTTAGAAGTAAAGTAGCAGAAACCGCAATACAATTGGGCGCATCAATAATAAACGATATTTCTGGAGGAACGGAAGACGATAAGATTTTTGATATTGCCGCAAAATATCATTGTCCATATATTTTAATGCACCGTCGGGGTACTTTTGATACGATGCACCGGCCTATAAAATATGTTGATTTTTTATCGGATATACTGGATGATTTTAATAAACAGCTAAAAAAAGCAATTACTGCCGGCGTGCACGATATTATTATCGACCCCGGTTTTGGATTTTCAAAAAGCATAGAACAAAATTTTTATTTATTAAAGAATTTACATATATTAGAGCAGTTAGGAAGACCTATTGTAGCCGGTTTGTCACGCAAAAGCATGTTATATAAATTGTTGGAAACAACCCCGGATGAGGTACTTAATGCAACCACTGCCGCCAACATGGTAGCATTGATGCAGGGGGCTGCCATCTTGCGCGTACACGATGTGAAAGCTGCTGCAGAAAGTATAAAATTGTATAATCAAATAGCGTAATATGAAATTTATTTGGATAGCTGTTTTTTTGATTTCATTCGCAGCAAAAAGAACATTTGCAGATGAAAATTTATCCGGCAAATGGCGAGGGGCAATTATTGGGCATGTGGATAATAGAAATTATTTTATCCAAGCAGAGTTGGCGGAAAAAAAGAAATCCGGAGAATATAATATGAAGATGAAAATTTTTAGTGATGACTATACAGGCGAATTTTTATTGCAGTTAAATTTAATGGATGGAAAAAAACTGGTAATTAAAAAATTGACGAAAGTAAGCGAATTTCCTTATCCTTATTTGCATATTGAAGATTGTTTTACAGGTTATTTCTTATTGAAACAAATTACGTCGAAGTCAAAACAATTGGATTTGTACAGAAATGCCGTTTACCATAAAATTGAAGAATTTACCAATCTCGACGGCGACGGGAATTTTGTACCGGGATTTGAATGTTTTACTTCCGTAATGCTTCAACCGTTAGAGTCGGATACTTCGCATTCCACCTTAGAAAAGAAAGCCGATTCGATGATTGCGTTTAAAAGGTTTAGAGCAGATGAAGTTGTTCGCCGCAAGGTGGTTTCCTCAAAAGAATGTTTTGTAAAAAAGACTAAGATTACTTTGCAGGTTTGGGATAATAATCAAGAAGATGGTGATGTAATATCGCTCAAACTCAACAATACTTGGGTTTTAACCAATTTTCCATTGAAAAATGAAAAATATACTATACCTATTGAATTAAAAAAGAAAGATAACCAATTGTTGTTGTTTGCGGAAAATTTAGGAAGCATTCCGCCCAATACGGCCGCAATTTCTATTGACGACGGCACTACTTCCCGTACGTATATTCTAAATTCCGATATGAGCAAAAGCGAGATGGTGAAAATTACCTTAGCCGATACAAAACCTATTACCCCGATAAAAAAATAACTATTTCAGCGTCTTTAAAAAGGCTTCAATTGCGAAAGTATCTACGCCGGCTTTTTTTGCCAAGTCCAATGCGGTTGTTGCATAGAGTTTAGCATTTTTATTGTCGTTCAATTTGCCGTACAAACGTGCTGCGGTATCGTTGTTATCAAAGTTGCTGTTGATTTTTATGGAGCGCAAAGCAAATTCCAATCCTTTTTGCAAGGTAGTTTTATCTTTATAATTTTCCCATATTGTTCCCGCAATACTATTTAATTGGTCATAGTCAGTCGCAGCGTATTTATTTGCAAATGCTACGGCTTTGGGTAAATAACTTTTCCAGTTTCCGCTGCGTTTTAATAAACTAAGTTCGTATTCCGCACATAGCAAATCCGTTTTTTCCGGTAAATAGTGTTGTATTACTTTTTTAAACGCTTCTTTGTCGGTGCCTTTCTTTCCTGCTTTTTTAGCTTCATTCCACACTAACTCTTCGATCAAACTTTCAATTTCCTGCTTACCGATAGTGGCGATAAATTTTTCTTTATTGGCAAGTATAATACTATATCCGGTATCATGCAGGCTGTTCGTCATATAGCTGATGAGGTGCATATTGGCGGGAGTTAAATCATAGCTTGTTGCAGCAAGAAATTGCACTAATGCAGGCTGTGCTAAGCTATCTTGTGCATCGTTGGCTTTTTCTGCAAAATTTCTCAAAAATGCAGTATCTCTGTTGCCTGCTTCGTATTGTTTTTTCAATGAAATAAATTGATGTTCGGGCTTTAACGAATTTTGGCAAAGTGTAATAAAATCTTTCGCCGGCATCGACCCTAAACTTCTATGTACCAATTCTCCGGCGGCATTAAAAAATAAATACGTCGGATAGTTTCTGACATTGTATTTTTTTGCTAAAGCTACTCCTTCGCCTTTTTCCATATCTATCTTTGCAGATACATAAAACGGATTTACGGCATTGCCCACTTCGGGGGTTGGAAATACTTCTTTCGCCATCCACTTGCACGGACCGCACCAGCTGGCATAAGCATCTAAAAAAATAAATTTATTTTCCTTTTTTGCTTTGTCGAGGATTTGTTGCCAAGTGGCATTATGTTCAATTTGCATTCCGGCTTCTTGTGCGAAGGTGGCTGCGATATTAACCAATATCAAAAGCAAAAACATGAATTTTTTCATATCGTTAATCTTTTTTTATGCAAGTTACATCAATTTTTATGGGGCGTTTGTCTTCGCCTACCGCTACAAATTTAAACAATCCGTTGATGGCAAGTTCGCGCTTGTCGGAGTTCATCAATTCGATGTAAATTTCTACGGTAATTTCGAGGCTGGTGTGTCCCAAACGCACTACTCTGCCTACCAATTCAATGATAGTACCGCTGGGAATAGGTACATTAAAATCTATTTTATCAGACGACACCGTAACCATTTTTTGCCGAGCAAACCGTGTGGCGGTAATGAAGGCAACTTCATCCATTAATTGCATGGCGGTACCCCCAAAAAGGGTGTCGTAGTGATTGGTAGTATTAGGAAACACTGCTTTAAATATATGTGTCTCCGATAGTTTTACACGTTCTTCAAAGGTCATATTTTTTTAGGTAAAGTTAAATTTATTTAGCCATTTTTTATGTAGAAATAAATAGGCGTTTAAGTGTTTTTAGTTCGCGAATGCTTTTGTTTGTAATTTAACTTATACCCAAATCCGATTTTAACGTAACTCATTTCCAATTTGCCAAATTCACCAAAACTGTACACACCAATATTTGCAAGCTGTATTTTATATCCGATTCCAACGCCCCAGTTGACGGTGTTTTTCTTATTTATGAATGTTTTAAAAGTAGATGTTGAATCGTATTGTACTGTTTTTGTTTTATAATAATCAATTCCTGTAAAGGTGAGGAGATATAAATCTGCAATATCCCCAGCGTCTGATTTTTTCTTATCAAATATAGGTTGCAGAATATGTAAATAGGCATTTGCAGTTGATGATAATTCCAAGAAAGACTTAATGCCTCCAACCCCAAAAGACGCACCTAATGAAAAATAGGAATTAAAAGTGTAATAGGCATTAACAGTAGAAGAAGGTGGATACATACCTAAAGTTAATATGGCTAAAAAAGTTTCATAATTTTGCCCTTGCCCTTTCGTGTGTTGCTGGTAATATCTATATAATACCGGATTATAAATACCCGCTTGCACACAAATATCTCCTTTGTCAATAGCTTTAGCGAATACTGCAAAACAGCAGAAGACAAGTAGTAGTAATTGGTTTTTCATTTTGAAAAATATTCAACTTTTTTCAAATTTTAGTATATATTTCAAAATTCAAGCTGCATTTGAAACTTGTAAAAGTTAGCCTCTTATTGTACTCCACTCCCAATTTCACCATCTAAAATTGCTGCTTTTTTATTGGCGTTAATAAATACTCTAATCCGTTTGTTTTTATTACATAAAGAGTAGAAAGCAACATGCCTAATTTTCCATCCGGAAATCCTTTGGAAGCAAACCACTCTAAATAGGAAATCGGCAAATCGCAAAGAAGTCGGTCTTTGTATTTTCCAAACGGCATTTTTAGGCGTGTTATTTCTATTAATATTTCCGGTTTTAATGCCTCTTGCATAATAGGAAGAATTTAGAATTACTTTATTTTTTCTAACTTTTGCCGGCGGTGTGTTAAGAAAGCATGTGCAAATACCGCTGATAAAATAATAGCAGTGCCCACATAAAATTTCCAATTTAATTCTTTGCTTTCGCCCAATAAAATAGCAGCTAACACAATACCATACACAGGTTCTAAATTATTGATGAGCGTAGTGGTAAATGCATCAGTAACTTTTAACGTTCTTAGAAATAAATTATAGGGAATAACGGTGCATCCCAACGCTAAAATCAATAATAAAATAAAATCTTTTTGATTGGGAAAATGAAAATTATTTGGCTGCCACTGCATATAAAATGGAAGCAGTACCGTAAGGAATAACAACCCACTCAACATTTGTATAAAAGTGATAAGGCTGGGGGAAATATGTTGTGTGTATTTTTTGTTGTAAATAGTAAATAGTGCAGCAAAAACAGCCGAAAGTATGCCTAACAAAAATCCGATTTTATAATTTAACTCTAGGGATTGATTAATCAATAATATACCGGGTATTACCATAATTCCTAAAAACAAATTGGACGAGTCAAATGGCTTCTTAAGGAGTATGGGTTCTAAAATAGAAACAAAAAAACTAATGCAGGCAATACAGCTTACCGCCACGGAGGCGTTGGCATATTTAATGGAGCCGTACCATAATAGCCAGTGTATAGTTAAAAGAATACCTATGCCACTTACTATAAAAATTTCTTTGCGTTTTAATTGTTTTAATTGCAAAATAAGTTTAGGAATAAAACTCATGGCAATGCTTACAATACAAACGCGAAACCACACCAACGGAAATTCTTGTATGGAAATAACACGCCCTAAAATAGCGGTAATCCCCCACAGAAATGTGGCAATATGCATGTTTAAATAAGCCTTACGTTGTAATTGCATTTTACAAAAGTAAAAAAAGGAATGTTTATAATGCAAATGGAGATATTATATCTGAATTATACTTACATTTAAGCACTAAAATAGCTATGATGGAACAACGATATCAAACGTTAAAAGAATTTTATCCGTATTATTTAACCGAGCACCTCCACCCGACTTGCAGAGCACTGCATTACGCCGGAACTACTTTATTATTGGCAGTAGTAGGCGCAGCCGTTTACTTTGGTAATGCAAAACTATTATTGCTCCTTCCGGTAGTGGGGTATGCTTTTGCATGGATAGGCCATTTTGTGTTTGAAAAAAATAGACCGGCCACTTTTAAATATCCATTGTTTAGTTTAGCCTCTGATTTTATAATGTCTTACCATTTCTATACCGGACAAATTGATAAAAAGATAGAAGAAGCTAAACAGATAATACTTAAATAATTTTTAGTTTTTTATAGAAAAAATTATTTCCTTTAAAGTTGCATCTGCAGCTATTCTATTGCTGTCAATACCCAATTGTATAGCATCTTGCAAAGCTGCTTTAGCACCATCAATATTGTTTTCTAATAAAAATAACTTTGCGCGCATAAATGCCTGTTCGGCATTGGTAGGATCGGCGTGTTGGTAGATAAATAAAATTTGAGACAAAGCCGCTAAATTGTTTTCTGCAAAGGCTCGCACGGCGTAAGAGTAACTCATCAACGATAAAAACCCCAATAACCGAGCTTGCATGCCGGTAACATCCGTAGGGGCTGTTTTTTGCAGTTGTTCAATAAGCGACTTCCAATATACAGTGTCTTTAGAAAAATAGGTAGCACTGTATTGCGATTTTAATTGCACTTCTTGTTGCAAGGTGGTCTGCCATTTTTCCACTTCTTTTTTTAATAAAGGCATTTTGGATAGTTCTTCTCTCTGTTGCACAAAATAGTTTATGTCTGTCGTAGATTTTAATAAATAAATGGCTTTTATACATGCCTGATAGGCTACTAAATATTGCTTGTCACTGCGTGCTTTTTTTACTTCTTTTTGATAGCTATTATAGGCATCTTGGATGATTTTTGGATTCGTCGGAATCTCTTTATGGCGCATTTTTTCCAAGAGTAACCACCGGAAAGCATCTTTAGCAGTTGCAGTATCTACCCATGCGTGTTTGCCGTTAAATTCTATTTGGAAATGATGTGCATTTTGAGATTGCTGTAGCGCAAATTCTAATAAGTCGGTATAGTTCATGTCTTGCTTTCCATTAAAGCCTAACAGATTTGTGTTGTTGTTTGGCGTTTGGGATACTGCACCCCCATAAATACAATACTGTATGTTATTTTTAAACCCCGTATTGAATAGGGCAGCCTTAGCACCGCCTGAAAATCCCCATAATGCGATAGCCGCTTCGTTAAGCAGATAATTTTTTTTTATTTCGTTTAATAATGCAGCGAAGTGCGAAGCAATTAAAGAAAAATCCATTCCATTGGCGGAGTTATTATTGCCAATCAGCGTTATGCCAAATTCATCGGCAAGCGGTTGATATAATTGCACCGGCAAAAAACCACTGCCATGCGGGTCGAAAAATATAAATGCCAAATTTGTTTTTATCTTTTTGGGAATATAAATTGCATACGACAAAGAAGTGTCTTTCTCCAATGGAATATGCGGATAAATTTTTCCTGTTTCTACAATTGATTGATGGCTGCAAGCACTTGTAAAGCAAGCCACCACTAAGAATAGAACAATACTTGATTTTTTCATGAATTTAAAAGTACAAAATTTGAGCTTACGTTTGTTTCCGTTTTTTATAAATACAGATTATAAAATACTATATGAACGTATTAAGTATTGTTAACATTTACCATTTCATTGTAATTGTAAATTTATTGCGTGAATAGGAATCTTATTCTTTTAACCTCCGTTTTACTGTTTCTCGGACTATTTGGTATCGGGATAGTGCAAATTTTTTGGCTTAAAGGGGCAATAAAATCCAGAGAACAAGATTTTGATAAAGCTGTATTTGAGGCATTAAATGATATGTCCACCAAAATTGAGGATTTATCCTACCATCCGATAGTAACCAAAATGCTAAATTCGAGGCATGTACACACTAATAAGCATGGAGAGGTAGTGATTGAAATGTCGGATGCGGATGGAAACGAAAGTGAGTATAAATTGCGGCAAGAAGCATATCCAATTATTGTTGATCCCCACCATCCGCGATGGAGCAACACCAATGAGGATTACAATCCATTGCTAAACCCATCGCCACTTAGTGAAAACGGAAACAATTCTTATCCTTTAGAAATTGATAACTTACAAGAGTTTATGTTGCAACAAATGACAAGCCTGCAACCCATCACAGAATTGTTAGATACCTCTAAACTGAAGCAAATAATAGACGAATCTTTAAAAGCACATGGCATAAAAACAAAAGTACGTTATGGTATTACAGAATATGCGCCTAATAATTTTGTGCTACTATCTAAAAATGCACCCCTGGCAGAACTCTATAAAACCTCTTATTCTGTGGATTTATTCAGAAGAAGTATGTTTGACGACAATAAAGCCTTAAAATTATTATTCCCCGATAGAAAAAAATTCTTGTACTCCTCCATGACTCCGATGATATTTTCTTCGGCAGCATTTTTTATTATGGTAGTGATAGCATTTATTTTATCTTTTAAAATCATTTTCCGTCAAAAGAAATTATCGGATATGAAAACGGATTTTATTAATAATATGACACACGAATTAAAAACTCCGATAGCTACGATTTCTATTGCCAGCGAAATGCTGAAAGATAATTCTATTTCCGAGTACCCGGAAAATAGAGCAAAATATGCCGGAATTATTTTTGACGAAAATAAACGATTATATAATCACGTTGAACAAGTATTGCAAATTGCCCGACTGGAGAAAGATGAGCTGCAACTAAACTTAGAAGATAGAGATGTTCATAGTATAATTATGGCTACGGCTGCCCGTTTTAATTTGATATTGCAAGAAATGAACGGAAGCATTGAATTGAATCTGAAAGCAGAACATTCGATTTTTAAAGTAGATGAGATGCATTTTACCAATGCCATTAATAATTTGATAGATAATGCTATAAAATATAACGACAAACCAATGCCGTTAATAAAAATTAACACTTTCAATATTATAACGGGCATACAAATTGAGGTAGAAGATAATGGAGTCGGATTGAGTAGAGAGGATCAACAAAAGGTATTTGAAAAGTTTTATCGCGTATCGAAAGGAAATATACACGATACAAAAGGTTTCGGACTGGGATTGAGTTATGTAAAATCTATTATGGATAAACATAATGGGAAAGTATGGGTAGAAAGCAAATTGAAAGAAGGCTCAAAATTTATCATACAACTACCATCAGACATTGTATAAATAACGTTTAACCACTAAAAATAAATTATATGAACACCACAATTAAAAAGAAAGTACTGTTAGTTGAAGACGACCCAAATTTAGGGATGTTATTGCAAGAATATCTAAAGCATAAAGACTTTGACGTGGATCTGAAACGCGATGGCGTAGAAGGTTTGTTTGCCTTTCGCAAAGGCTCTTATGATATTGTATTGCTTGATGTGATGATGCCGAAGAAAGACGGATTTTCCGTTGCCGAAGATATCCGCAAAGATGATAAAGATATTCCGATTATTTTCTTGACTGCAAAATCGTTAAAAGAAGATAAAATAAAAGGACTTACCATTGGCGCAGATGATTATATCACTAAGCCTTTCAGTATGGAAATTTTGGAATTGAAGATGAACGCCATTTTGCGCAGAACGGAAAAACATGAAGTGCAAACGGCACAAGACGAATATACCGCAGGGGATTGCGTGTTAGATTATAAAAACCATAAATTGAAAGTTAAAGGCAGCGAAATAAAATTGACTACTAAAGAAAATGAATTGTTGCGTTTATTCTTTGAAAAAAAGAACCAAATTTTAGAACGTGAATTAGCATTAAAACACGTTTGGCAAGATGACAGCTACTTCACCGCAAGGAGTATGGATGTATTTATCTCCAAAATCAGAAAATACTTGAAAGAAGATGAGCGCTTACAGATATTAAATATCCACGGACAAGGCTACAAACTGGTGGAGAACGAAATGGCAGGGTAATTATTTAACGAATAGTAACAAGATAGAGCATCTGGTATTTTATCAGATGCTCAATTTTTTTCAGCAGAGTCTCCAATGCGTTGGTAAGTAGCAAGGCAGGGACTCTGCGAAATAGCATGTAGGGTACTTTTCATGAGACGCTGCTCCGAAATAAATTCTATAATTTTTGTTGCATTTATTACTGAATTCTTTTTATTCAAAAAAAATACTAATTAATAGGAATGATTGGATTTGTTGTGTAAAAAAGTAATAAGATAAACAACATTATTTTTAACTGTATATATAAGGGTAGTATGTTTGTTGATAATACATTTTCTGTATGGAGAAATCTTGGAAGGTTTACATAGATAATTGTTCGAAGTAATATGTCCTAAGAGTGTATCTACTTCAGTTTCAAAAGTTATAATTTCTTTCTGCGTCCATTCTATAAACAAATAATCAATAATATTCAGATATGTTTTAAGAGCAGTTTCCGACCAAACAATTTCTGTCATTTTGTTTTGCTTTGAATATGCTGAGCAATTAGAGATTTAGCTTGGGTATGAGAATATGTTTTTCCATTTTTTATATCATCATCACCTTGTTGTATCAATGCCATTTCTGAATCGGAGAGCTCTTGATACCAATCTCTATTAGAACTTTTAAAATCCAAGTAGTCTAAATAATTCAAAACATCCTGAGCTAATGTATCTGGAATTCTTTTGAGTTTCTCGTTAATTTTATTTAGTGTAAGTACATTCATAATTTTAAAAATTAAGGAGTATTTATTTAGTTTTATTAAGGTTTATGGTTATTAATAAAACTTTATACATTAAAAATACTATTTTTCTTTTTGTTTCTAAATTATTTAACTCGTTTAATGATTTTAGTATTTTTTTTCAGCAGAATCTCCAATGTGTTGTGGTAAGTAGCAAGGCAGGGACTCTGCGAAATAGCATGTAGAGTCCTTTTCATGAGACGCTGCTCCGAAATAAAACTGGTGGAGAACGAAATGACAGGATAAGCAAACAGTAACGAAGCGATGGTGTAAAGCAGGTAGTATTATATTACATGCTCTAATAATTTTATATATGTTTTAATCCCATTTTCAATTTCAGGTATGAAAATAAATTCATCGGCGGTATGAGAGCGTTCCGATTTCCCGGGACCAATTTTTACACTTGGTATTTTCAGTAAAGTTTGATCGGAGAGGGTAGAAGAGCCGAAAGTTTCAATGCCTAATTTTTCGGCAGCACGTACCAATACATGCTCTTTGTCGATTTGCGATGGCTGTAAGCGTGTAGAGCGAACCTTTATTTCTGCTTTTACATTATCATGTAAAATTTCTAAAATTTGATCGGAAGTATATTCCGGTATGGTGCGTACATCTACGGTATATCGGCATACATCAGGGATTACATTGTGTTGTGTGCCCGCATTTATCATGCTTACCGTCATTTTCACCGGTCCTAAAATTGGGTTTATTTTTTTGAATTGATAATTTTGAAACCATTGTACATCTATCATTGCCAAATAAATTGCGTTCACGCCTTCATTACGTGCTGCGTGTCCGGCTTTGCCTTTTACCTCGCCATCTATTACCAATAACCCTTTTTCGGCAATTGCCATTTTCATTTCCGTAGGTTCTCCTACTATGGCAAATTCACAGGCTGAAGTAATATCTTCAATAAGCTCAATACCATTTTTACCGGAAATTTCTTCTTCGGCAGTTGCCGCAAAAATAAGATTGTATTTTAAGTCTTCTTTGTCGTAGAAATGTAGGAATGTAGCCAACAGCGCAACCAGTGACGCTCCGGCATCGTTGCTTCCTAAGCCAATTAATTTATCGTCCTCTATAATTGCAGAAAATGGATCATGCACCCAGCCATTTACCGGTTTCACCGTATCAATATGCGAGTTGAGTAAGATGGTAGGTTTTAAAAAATTATAATGTTTATTCTTAACCCAAGTGTTATTTTGTTTTGTTTCGAAAGCGATTTTTTTCGATTTTAAAAACTTGCGAATAACTTCTGCTGCCTTTTCTTCTTCTTTGCTGAAAGATGTAGTATTTATCAGCTTTTGCAGCACTTCAATACATTGCGTTTGTATGTCTTCTTGGATTTTTGTCATTTTAATTTTTAGTGAATACTGTTCCAAATTTAGCATTTTCATTTACAATAGAAAGTGCATCTTGCGCATGACACAAGATAACTTTTTCCACATTGTTTTCCAATGCATTTATAATGTTTTGCACTTTTGGCAGCATACCTTCTGTAATGATTTGTTTCTCTTTGAGTTGTTCCACTTGTGCTATATTTAGTGCGGGAATTATACTGTTGTCATCTTCCATATTTTCCAGCAACCCTCTCTTTTCAAAGCAATATAAGAATGTTACATTTTTATCTTTAGATAATTCTATGGCAATAGAAGAAGCAACAGTATCAGCGTTGGTATTTAATAAATTTCCATTTCCATCATGCGTAATCGGAGCAATTATCGGAGTGCAATTTTGTTGTAATAGACTTTCTAACAATGCGACGTTTACCGTATCAATATCGCCTACAAAACCATAGTCGATGGTGGGGTGCTTACGTTTGTGTGCTGTAATTACATTGGCATCTGCGCCACATAATCCTATGGCATTGCAGTTTTGTGCTTGCAAAGTAGCGACAATATTTTTGTTTATCCAGCCGGCATAAACCATTGTTACTACTTTCAATGTTTGTTCATCGGTAATGCGTCTGCCGTCTATCATTTTCGTTTCAATACCTAAGGTTTTACTAAGCTGTGTCGCCATCTTACCGCCGCCATGAATTAAAATTTTAGGAGCTTTTATTTTTGCAAAATCTTTTAGAAATGCGCTTAATGAAGCCGCATCATCTATAATGTTTCCTCCAATTTTTAGGATAATGATTGTATTCAACGAAAAATAATTTGAGTATAAAAATACAGTACACGCACCAGTATTTAAAAAATATAGTGTTATTCTTTGTTCAATTTTTTAGTGTCTTTTTTTACCGATTTTCTATGGTTCTTAATTTCATGTACCAATCCAATTGTAGCTCTACTATCAATGGAAAATCAGCATCGTTGAGGTAGGTAATTTGATAATTGTCTCCGTTGTTTACTGTTTTACAATCCAGTTCGTTAGAGAAGTTGGTATTGTATCCAATTGTTTGCGTGAGCGCTACCGGATTGCCAAACACCGATTTTATATCATTTTTTTTGTCTGTAAATATTTCTATTGCTTGGTTTTTATCTAATCTTTCAAACATTTTTTTACTTAAAATCAGAGTACATAAATTAGTATTCATAGCGGTATTATCTGTAAAATAGTTGATAATACCATCGGCACTGTCTAACAGTCCATTATTTAAAGTTAAAGAGCCGTTTAATTTTGCAGGGCCATTTATTTGCCAATTCAAAAACAATTCTTTCGTATTGTTTTTTACATCAATTTCAAGGGTATAACTGCCGCCATCCCGCCTTACGTCGTAGATTAGCCGAGTTCCTTTTTTTATAAACTCTTTTGGTGAAAATGCAAAACCCCCAATTGCTGTTGCAAGTATAATTACAATTAGCTGTATAAGTTTTACCATCTATAGTTTGTATATACACTAAAGTTAACTCAAATCTTGATATAAATCAAGTTGTAGAGGTTGATTTAATAGTTATTTCAAACTTGTGGCATTTTTGGAGTTATTGGATAGTTTCCAAAATGTTTTTTAATACTGCTTGTGCGGCAAACTCACGGTTGGCAGCTTCTTTTATCACTAAGGAATAAGGGGCATCCAATACATCATCGGCTACTTCTACATTTCGTCTGGTTGGTAAGCAGTGCATAAATTTGGCATTATTAGTCCATTGCATTTTTTTGTCGGTAATCATCCAATCCTCATGGTTGCCGATTATTTTTCCGTAATCTGTAAAAGAGCTCCAGTTTTTGGCATATATAAAATCGGCATTTTCAAATGCTTCTTTTTGGTTGTAAATAATGGGGGCATTGCCTGAAAATCGTTTGTCTAATTCATATCCTTCAGGATGTGTAATCACCAATTCAACATCGGATTTATTCATCCATTCAGCAAATGAATTGGAAACACATTGGGGTAAGGCTCTGATATGTGGTGCCCAACTTAATACTACTTTAGGACGTTTCTTTTCGGTATGCTCTCTAATCGTAATTAAATCAGTCAACGATTGTAGTGGATGTACCGTAGCGGATTCCATATTTACGATAGGCACATTTACATTTTCTAAAAACTTGTGTAATACCCATTCGGTGTAATCTCTTTTTTTATCTGTCAACGTAGGAAATGCGCGAATACCAATGATATCGGCATATTGGGCAATAACGGCAGCCCCTTCTTTTATATGTTCGGCGGTGTTGCCGTTCATTATTGCGCCGTCTTCGTATTCCATTTGCCAACTGTCTTGTCCTAAATTCAACACAATTGTATTCATTCCTAAATTTTGTGCCGCTTTTTGTGTGGAAATTCGGGTGCGTAAACTGGAATTTAAAAACAATAAAACCATCGTTTTATTTTCGCCTAATTTTTTAAAGGCAAAGCGGTTTTGTTTTATGGCAATGGCTTGCTGTGCCAGTAATTCCGGACTTTCTACGTCGTGTACATTTAAAAATTGTTTCATGCCAAAATAGTTTTTACAGCATTTATAAATACGTCGGCTGCCTCTTTTGAAATATTCATTGCAGGCAATAAACGCAAGGTATTAGGCTGATTGGAATTGCCCGTAAATATTTTATGTTCGTGTATCAATTTATTTCGAAGTTCATTTATAGTAAATTCAAATTCTACCCCAATCATCAATCCTTTACCGCGCACTTCTTTTACTTTTGGTAATGCGTTGCATTGTGCTATTAAATAATTTCCAACGGTTATTGTATTTTCTATCAGTTGTTCAGTTTCCATAATTTCCAAAACGGCTAATGCTGCTGCACATGCCAATGGTGCGCCACCGAAAGTAGTGCCCAACATGCCATATTTTGCTGCGTATTTTGGATGTATAAGTATGCCGCCGATTGGAAATCCGTTGCCCATACCTTTTGCCATTGTAATAATATCGGGTTGTACTTCTGCAAATTGATGGGCGAAAAATTTCCCGCTTCTTCCGTAGCCGCATTGTACTTCATCGGCTATAAACAAAGCATCGTTTTGGGTACATAATTCTTGTATCAATTTTAGGAAGGCAGATGAGGGTTCGTAAATTCCATTTACACCTTGTATTGGTTCTATTATTACGGCGCAAATTTCATTATTTTCAAATGCCGCTTTTAGTGCAGATTCGTCATTAAAATCCAAGAAAATTACATGCGAATCATCATTAATAGGAGGTTTTATTTTGGGATTGTCTGTAACGGCTACGGCACCTGCAGTTCTGCCATGAAAAGCTCCTTTAAAGGCAATTACTTTTTTTCTGTTGTTGTGAAATGAGGCTACTTTTAAGGCGTTTTCATTGGCTTCGGCACCGCTATTTACCAAAAATAATTGATAGTCATTATACCCGGATAGTTGCCCTAATTTATCGGCCAATTGTTGTTGGATTTCTAAATGTACAGAGTTAGAGTAAAAGGATAATTGATGAAGTTGCTGTTCTACTCTTTTTATGTAATGCGGATGTGCATGTCCTACAGAAATTACAGCATGACCACCATAAAAATCCAGGTATTGTGTATTTTTGTCATCATATACAAAACAGCTTTCGCCTTTTACTAAATTTACATCAATTAAGGGATATACGTCGAATAGTTTCATAGCAAAATAATGAAATTAATAAGCAATGGGTTTAAGTTTGAGTCCTTCTGTTTCCTCGAATCCGAACATCAGATTCATGTTTTGAACCGCCTGCCCTGATGCACCTTTTACCAAATTATCGATAGCGGCAATTATCATTAACGTATCTTCGTGTTTTTCTAAATACAGTAAACATTTATTGGTATTTACCACTTGCTTTAAGTCTATATTTTTAGTGGATACAATAGTGAAAGGAGCGTCTTGGTAATAATCGTTAAACAAGCGATAAGCGTTTTCGGTACTGCCTGAAAAATTTAGATATGCCGTGATGAGAATGCCACGCGAAAAATTTCCGCGATAAGGAATAAAATGAATTTTAGAATTATAATTGGGTTGTAATTGCGTCAGCGATTCTGTTATTTCGCCTAAATGCTGATGGGTGAATGGTTTGTAAACAGAAATATTATTGTTTCTCCAACTGAAATGAGAAGTTGTACTTAGCCCTGTACCTGCGCCGGTGCTTCCGGTAATACCCGAAATATGGATATCGCCGTGCAAAAGTTGGGCATTTGCCAAAGGCAATAGGGCCAATTGAATGGCAGAAGCAAAACAGCCGGCATTCGCAATCTTATGTGCTTTTTTTATGCTGTTTTTATTGAGTTCCGGAAGTCCGTAAATAAATTCTTGAGCATTTTTCTTTAATCGGAAGTCATTGCTCAAGTCGATGATTTTAGTAGTAGGAGCGAAGGTGTTTGTTGCTATAAATGCAGTAGATTCTCCGTGCGGTAAGCACAGAAAAACAACATCTGCAAGTGAATTTAATTCGTTTGTAAATTGCAGCACAGTATCGCCAATTAAATCGGTGTGTACTTCGGAAACTAATTTTCCGTTTTGACTTCTGCTGAAGCAAAAAGTAATTTCTACTTTTGGGTGTTGTAGAAGAATACGGATTAATTCGCCACCGGTGTATCCGGCTGCTCCGATGATTCCTACTTTTATATTATCGTTCATTTTTTACTTTTTTACACACGGGAACATTAAAGCGCAAAGGGCGCAAAGCGGTTATAAAATTCTAAATTAATAGAAATAAATAAGTACGAACAAAATAAGAAATGATATTTTTGTTAAATGCTGGAGCTGGATTAATTTTCAATTTAATTTTATTGCTAATTCATCTGTTGAAATGAATTTATTCCAATTTTTTAGTTGCAATCCTTTTTTCAGTTCTTTGTCTCCTGTCCAAAGTTTACCTTTTATGTGTTCTGTTAATGCAATAAATTCAGTGTCGTCAATGTCAACATCATACGTAAGTTTTTCCGCAAAATTATAAATTTCAATAGGAATTAAATTGTAGTTGATGAATCGAATTTTGTTACTGATTAGCGAGATTATTCTATCTAATTCAGTGTTTGATAATTTTGTTAGTGATAGAATTTTTGTTTTATGTTCTTCAACTTCTTCTAGTAGTTTGGGAGTTGCATAAAAATTAAAACCTGTTTTGGGCTGAAAAATAATTCGTGCAATTTTATTATTTGTATTTAGTATTGCACTAAAAACAATATTAGTATCAATGATTATTCTCATTTTGAAAGCAATGCTTTAGTTTTTGACCAACGCCCTTTTTTAATTTCTTTTACTAAGTTATCTATTTGCTTTTGTGTTGCTTTTGCCTTTTTTGATAGTTCTTTAAATTCTATCCAATCCATTACATCTTGAAGCGTATCAATATTAGTGGTGCTTGGGAGTTTTATAATTACTTCTTTTTTTGTTCTTTCTATAATCATGGCAAATGATTTTATTCAAATATAATGAAATCATTGGAAATTTGTTGTTCTCTAAAGATTAGAATTAAAAAGAATAAAAATGATGTTTGTGTTAAGGTGAAGTATGAAATAGTAAATAGTAAATAGTGTTCCGAAGTGCCGGAAAGTGAAATGCAACATCTCACATCTCACATCTCTATTACTTTTTCCCCATTCCCATACTTTGCATACGTTTCATCATTACTTTCATTTGGTCAAATTGTTTGATAAAAGCGTTTACTTCTTGTATGGTATTTCCCGAACCTTTTGCTAAGCGTTCTCTGCGTTTCCCGTTTATCAAATCGGGGTTTCTTCGTTCTTCGGGCGTCATAGAAAATATGATAGCTTCAATTTTTTTGAATGCATTATCGTCGATGTCAATATCTTTTACGGCTTTGCCAACGCCCGGTATCATACCTAATAAATCTTTGATATTTCCCATTTTTCGAATCTGATTGATTTGTTGTAAGAAATCTTCAAAATCGAATTGGTTTTTAGCGATTTTTTTATGTAAACGTTGTGCTTCTTTTTCGTCAAACTGCTCTTGCGCTTTTTCTACAAAAGAAACGATATCGCCCATGCCGAGGATACGTTGCGACATCCGTTCAGGATAAAATATATCCAGCGTGTCAATTAATTTTTCGCCACGCGATACAAATTTAATGGGTTTGTTTACGGTGTATTTAATAGATAATGCTGCACCTCCTCGTGTATCCCCATCTAATTTGGTCAATACTACTCCGTCAAAATTTATTCTATCGTTAAAAGCTTTTGCTGTATTTACTGCATCTTGCCCCGTCATGGAATCTACTACAAATAATGTTTCTTGCGGCTGTATAGCTTGTTTTACGTTGTAGATTTCGTTCATCATTTCTTCATCCACGGCTAAGCGCCCTGCTGTATCGACAATGACAACATTTTGCCCTTTTTGCTTGGCATGCGCAATGGCATTTTGAGCAATCGCTACAGGATTTTTATTTTCAGTTTCGGAATACACTTCCACCCCAATTTGCTCTCCTAATACTTTAAGTTGGTCCACAGCAGCCGGTCGATACACGTCGCACGCAACCAATAAAGGCGTTTTGTGAAGTTTTGATTTAATATAATGGGCTAATTTTCCTGAGAATGTAGTTTTCCCCGAACCTTGTAGCCCAGAGATTAAAATAACAGCCGGTGTGCCTTTTATGTTGATTTCGCTAACCGTTCCGCCCATTAATTGAGTAAGTTCATCGCTTACAATCTTTACCATTAATTGCCCAGGAGATACAGCTGTTAAAACATTCTGCCCCATGGCTTTATCTTTGATGGTGTCTGTAAATTCTTTGGCGATTTTATAGTTTACATCCGCTTCTACTAACGCTCTGCGTATATCTTTTACGGTAGATGCAATATTTAGCTCTGTTAAAGTACCTTGTCCTTTTAAATTTTTAAATGCACCTTCGAGTTTATCCTGTAAGTTTTCAAACATGATGATTAATGATTAGTGATTAGTAAAGAGTGATTGGTTTTTTGGTTGTAGAATACTATTTATTAATCCGTTTATTAATTTTCTTTTTTCTTCTATTTCATTTGTATTTCTTATAGCGTTGCGTCCACTATATAGTTTATATTTCCGACTCAATCTGATGTATTTCCAATTCGTATGACCCTTTTACTATTTTTAAATAGTGGATAAAATTTTAGTTGTTATCTCACTTCCAACCTTTAGCAATATTAGCAGGAAATGATGTGCAAGAACTTGAAATCTGACGGATACGACCATACTTTTGCTATGCAATCAAAATGGTATAACTATTGATTTTGTTGCTCATCACGTAGCACATTTTACCCATTACTACTTAGTAGTAGGTTAATCTTTGAACCTTTCCTAAATATTTTGCTAAACGAATCACCTGACGTGTGTAGCCGTATTCGTTATCATACCACACATATAAAACGATTGATTTTTTGTTTGGTGAGATTAATGTTGCCGGAGAATCTACAATAGATGCATGTGCGTTTCCTACGCAATCTGTTGATACTAACTCACGTGAAGTTGAGAAATCAATTTGTTCTACTAAATCGCCATGCGTTGCCGCTTCCCGAATGATGTTATTCACTTCGTCGATAGAGTCCACTTCTTTAGACAAGTTTAAATTTAAGATAGCTAAAGAAACGTCCGGTGTCGGTACGCGAACGGCATTTCCGGTAAATTTTCCTGACATGGAAGGCATTACCTTTGTGATTGCGCTTGCTGCTCCGGTTTCCGTAATTACCATATTTAATGGTGCGGAACGACCACGGCGATAGCTTTTGTGATAATTATCTAATAAGTTTTGGTCGTTAGTATAGGAGTGTACAGTTTCTACGTGTCCGCTTTCTATTCCTAGTTTGTCCGCTATTACTTTAATAATAGGAGAGATGGCATTGGTAGTACAAGATGCAGCAGTAAATATTTGTCTTTCATCAGGATTAAAGCTTAAATGGTTTACGCCGTAAACGATATTAGGTAAGCTGCCTTTTCCGGGTGCAGTCAATAATACTTTTGCAATTCCTTTTGCTTTTAAGTGGTTTCCTAATTTTTCTTCATCTCTAAAAATACCGGAGTTGTCGATTAGTAAAGCATCTTTAATGCCATACGCAGTATAATCAATGGTAGAAGGGTCATCGGAAACAATCATGTGTATTACGTTGCCGTTGGCAATTAATGCTTTTTTTTCAAAGTCTTCCGTAATTACACCGCGGAATTTCCCATGTACAGAGTCTTTGCGCAATAAAGAAGAACGCTTTTTAATTTCTTCGTCGGTATTTTTTCCGCGTGTTACAATTGCTTTTAAGCGCAATTGCTCTCCGTTGCCGTGTTGTTGAATTAATTCGCGAGCCGCTAATCGTCCAATACGTCCGAAGCCGAATAACACTACATCAATCGGTTGTATTTTACGTTTTTCTTTTCCGTAATTTTTTAATTTATCCGTTACAAACGCATCATAATCTCCTTTTCCTTCTTGCATCCACTCTTCACTTAGACGTGCCAAATCAATTCTTGTCGGAGCTATTTCTAATTTTGAAATTGCTTTTGCTAAATCTAATAATACTTCAATTGTAAGTGGAAGTCCTAAATATTTTTTTGCGTATTCTTTATGGTTTAAAACTTCTGTATATCGAGCATCTACAATGTTTCTTCTCAATAATACCAATTCTACGTTTTTGTCTAACCAAAGTGTACCTGCGATGTTAATTAGTTCGAGTGCATTTTTCTCTTTAGAATTCCAATTGCTCATTTTTTTATGTTTTATATTTTTATTGAGTTTTAGACTGCGGCAGCAGTTTGTTGTTTTTATATTTAGTTTCCAAGATAATTTTTCAATAATTTACTTCTTGAAGTAGCTCTTAATTTGTTTATGGCTTTGTCTTTTATTTGTCGCACACGCTCACGTGTTAATCCAAATCTTTCACCAATATCTTCTAATGACATTGGGTGTTCAACGCCAATACCGAAGTAATATTTGATAACGTCTTTTTGTCTGTCCGTTAAGGTAGATAAAGAGCGCTCGATTTCTTTACGCAGCGATTCCAAATACTCTAATTGCAAGTCTGTTCGTGGTGCCGAAGTGTTTTCCAATACATCTAATAATGAATTTTCTTCGCCTTCTTGGAAGGGCGCATCTACGGATACATGTCGTGCAGCAACGCCTAAAGTAGTTTCTACCTCTTCACGTGTTATTTCCAACATTTCGGCTAATTCATCAGCCGATGGCTCGCGCTCAAACTCTTGCTCTAAGTTAGAGAATGCTTTATTGATTTTATTTAATGATCCTACTTTGTTTAATGGTAATCTTACTATACGAGATTGTTCGGCTAAGGCTTGCAAAATAGATTGACGAATCCACCAAACGGCATACGAGATGAATTTAAAACCTCTGGTTTCATCGAAACGTTGGGCGGCTTTAATTAAGCCTAAATTACCTTCATTGATTAAGTCACTCAAGGTTAATCCTTGGTTTTGGTATTGTTTGGCTACAGACACAACGAAACGTAAGTTGGCTTTTGTTAATCGTTCTAAAGCAATTTGATCGCCGGCTCTGATACGCTGAGCTAAATCAACTTCTTCTTCCGGTGTTAATAAATCAACCTTTCCAATTTCTTGTAAGTATTTTTCAAGGGATTGGCTCTCGCGGTTGGTAATGGATTTGGTAATCTTTAGCTGACGCATAATTTTTGGATAAAGTGGATAGTTTTTTTAAAGTGGGCAAAGTTAATGATTTTCAATAGGAATGTCAATATCTTAACAGTAGATTAAAGTATCTCATTTGTTAGAATATCCCTATTTTAGCAACAGAAAATTTGTAGATGTTAAAAAGAGTTGACAGAGTTGTTTTGGGTAGCTTTATTTTACCTTTAATTATTACGTTTGGTCTTACCTCTTTTATTTTTATGATGCAATTTCTTTGGAAATACATCGATGATTTTGTTGGTAAGGGGTTGGAAACGAGTTTGTTGGTTAAGGTAGTCGGATTGTTTACTTTAACAATTGTGCCTATGGCATTGCCCTTAGCTATTTTGTTGGCATCTACAATGGTTATTGGCACTTTGGGAGAGAATAACGAACTAACAGCGTATAAAACCGGAGGTCTTTCTTTGCTGCGTATTATGGGCAGTTTAATTGTTTTTACGGTATTTTTATCGTTTGGGGCATTTTTTTTCTCTAATAATATTTTACCGAAGGTGCATTTGAAGTTTTATTCACTTCTCTATGATATCCGAAAGCAAAAACCCGCATTAGATATTAAGGAAGGCGTTTTTTATAGAGGAATTTCGGGTTTTGCATTAAAAATACAGCATAAAGATCAGGATAACAGAACTTTATATGGCATAATGGTCTATGACCATTCGCAAGGGAAAAGCAATGATAATGTAGTATTAGCGGAAAAAGGTGAAATTGCGTTGAGTAATACAGGGCAGCACCTCATTTTGACATTATATAATGGAAAGCAATACCAAGATGTAAAAAAAAGAAATCAAGGTGCAGATAACTCGTTTTCGGAGCAAACAGTAATGGAGTTTAAACGTTGGCGAAAAATTTTCGACCTACGTGAATTTAAAATGACTCGCACCGACCAATCATTGTTTAAAAGCCATTATATGATGTATAATGCAGCACAATTAATGCATGAAGCAGATTCGAGCAGAAAAGATATAGAAAAACGAATTGAAGATATCCGTTTGAATGATGCCAATTACATTTCCTCTATTCGGGTATTACCCGATTCAGCCAAAAAAATAAAAATTACTAAAATACCACCATCCATTTCGATAAATGACGTTTTTAAAAGAAATATCACACCAAACTGTATTTCGGCGGCACAAGGAAATGTGCAAGCGCTTCGAGATTATACCAATATGTCGGTGAATGATTTAGAGTATATGCAAACCAATTATGTAAATTATTATTGCGAATGGTATCGGAAATTTAGCTTGTCTTTTGCTTGTATGGTGTTGCTGTTTGTTGGGTGCTCCATGGGGGCAATAGTACGAAAAGGCGGCTTTGGTATGCCTATTTTAATTGCCGTAATTTATTTTGTAATCTTTCATGTGTTAAATGTTATCGGAGAAAAATTAGCGAAAGGCTTAGTAATCCCACCATTCGCCGGCATGTGGCTGGCTTCTTTAGTGCTTATGCCGCTGGCCTTATTCCTCACTTATAAAGCCAATAACGATTCTGTACTTTTTAGAAAAGAAGGATATTTGAATTTCTTTCAGAAGATTATTGCTATATTTAGAAAAAGAATAAAGACGACAATTTGACATATTTTCTTTTCATACTTTGTTTTTTCTTTTTAGCATACGCCTATTTGCTGTATCCGGCTATTTTGAAAAATAAAGCCAAAGGCAAAGAATTAAAATTCTCTTTTTTTTCGCCAGAAGATGAACTGCCAAACGTCAGAATTGTACTACCCGTTTGCAATGAAGAGCGAATAATAAAACAGAAAATAAACAGCATTTTACAAACCAATTATCCGAAAGAAAAAATTACCATTTATATTGGAGTTGACAAAAGCACAGATGATACTTTAGCAATTATTAATACTGAGTTTAACCTCAAAAATATAAGCGTTACTGCGTACAACGAACGGCAAGGAAAGCCGTCAATCTTAAACCAGCTGGTAGAACAATTTCCCGAAGATGATGCTATTTTGATATTGACAGATGCCAATGTGCTTTTTACCGCAACGACCATTTTTGAATTGGTAAAATATTTTAAAGACAATACAATTGGGTTGGTAGATTCCAATATTTGCCCTAATGAAGTAAGCAACGAAAACGAAAAAGATTATTGGAATTACGAAATGCAGATAAAGCAAAACGAAAGTATTGTATTTGGCATTATTCCCGGACCTTCCGGCGGCTGCTATGCCATCCGCAGGGCTTTGTTTTCAAAAATTCCCGATTCTTTTTTAGTAGATGATTTTTATATAGGTTTTACTATTGCTACTCAAGCTCATTTTACCATAATAAATAAAAATGCCGTTTGTTATGAAGATATGTTAACCAATTGGACGCAAGAGTTTTACCGGAAAATTAGAATCTCCGCCGGCAATTTTCAAAATTTATGGCATTTTAAAAAATATGCCCTACAATTACATACGGATATCGGTAAAGTATTTGTTTCGCATAAAGTAATAAGATGGAAAACACCATTTTTATTATTGATAATGTATTATCTGCTATTGTTGAAATATACATTGTTTATCTTAATCGTAACTTTATTTTTACCGATAATTGACTTCCTTTTGTTTACTTTTGGGTTAAAATTTAAACCTTTACGGCAGTTTCACTATTTTATACTTATGAATATTGCCGTATTTATCGGTTTTATTAAATTTTGTAAAGGAATTAAAACAAATGTCTGGCAACCAACAACACGAAACTGACACTAAATTAGACACGATAGCGTCAGCAATTGAAGCAATAAGAAACGGAAAAATCGTAATTGTAGTAGATGATGAAGATAGAGAAAATGAAGGCGATTTTATCACGGCTGCGCGTAATGCAACCCCCGAAGTAATTAATTTTATGGCTACTCACGGCCGAGGCTTAATTTGTGCCCCCTTAGTAGAAGACCGTTGTGTAGAGTTGGGATTAGATTTAATGGTAAATTCAAACTCATCACACTATGAAACCCCTTTTACGGTATCGGTAGATTTGATTGGGCATGGCTGCACTACCGGAATTTCTGCCTCTGACCGCGCAAAAACAGTACAAGCATTAATTAATAAAAATACACGTCCCGATGAATTGGGAAAACCCGGGCATATTTTCCCATTAAAGGCAAAAAAAGAAGGCGTATTGCGCCGCACCGGCCATACAGAGGCTGCGGTAGATTTAGCCCGTTTGGCGGGATTTGAGCCTGCTGGATTATTGGTAGAAATATTAAAAGAAGATGGCGAATGTGCCCGATTAAATGATTTACTTCCGATAGCTAAAAAATTCAATATGCCGATTGTTTCTATCAAAGATTTGGTAGAGTATAGATTGCAGCACGATAGAATGATAAGTAGAGAAGTGGAAGTGGACATGCCTACAAAATATGGTGATTTTAAGCTTATTGCCTATAAGCAATTATCCTCTAATGAAGAACATTTTGCATTGGTAAAAGGAGAATGGAAAAACGATGAGCCGGTGTTGGTGCGTGTGCATTCCTCTTGCATTACCGGAGATATTTTAGGCTCGTTGCGCTGCGATTGCGGCGATCAATTGCATAATGCCATGAGAATGGTAGAGCAAGCGGGCAAAGGAGTAATTTTATATATGATGCAAGAAGGCCGAGGGATAGGATTTATGAATAAATTGAAAGCCTATAAATTGCAAGAAGAAGGCTTAGATACAGTAGATGCCAACTTGGCTTTGGGCTTTAAAGCCGACCAACGAGATTTTGGAATTGGAGCTCAAATTTTACGAGATTTGAATATTACTAAAATTAAATTAATAACCAATAATCCTAAAAAGCGTGCCGCATTAAAAGGATATGGCTTGGAGATTATAGAAAATGTGCCTATTCAAATTATTCCAAACATACACAATGAAAAGTACCTAAATACTAAGCGTGATAAAATGGGACATGAGCTGAAGGACTTAAAGCTGAAACAATAATTATTGCTTTATACTGTCTTTCTCAGGCGTTTTAAATAGAATAGTATTCTTTTCGACTTTTTCGGGTTCCGGTGCTTGAGTATTTGTTTTTATTTTTCGTTTAAATAATTCTTGGATGTTATCAAAATTTTTCTGGAAGGAAATTGCGACACCGGTACGTATTTTATCTTGATTGATTAAATCGTAATTTGCCGTTCTGGCATACGTTTTTAGCCGTATTCTGCCATCTGCAGTTACAAGATATTCCAACACGAAATCGCCGGCAATAGCAGCGTTGTTATTGGTTGTCTGTCCTGTATTCGGAATGCCATTGGAGGTAAGTGTGTTGTTTCCAAAATTTACATTTCCACCTATCGTTAGGATTAATCTGCCTCCTAAAATTTCTTGTTTATAGCTAAATCCGAAATTTCGAGATTCTTTAGACTCTAAATCACTTAATAAAACATCTAAGGAAGCTCCTTTTATTAAACTTCCTAACCCTTGCGATAGAATTTTGGAAATCTGATCTGAAATTAATTGCGTTACCGTATTGGAATATCCACTTACTTTTTGGTCAGAAGAAGAGCCGGTAGGTAGAAATGAATTGAACAATAAAAGAAATCCGGCTTGGTTGTTTACCTCATTCTGATTGCTGTTTATTTCTGTTAATTTTCTGGCTAAATCATCGGGCGGTACATTGGGTGATTCGATGTTAAACCCAATTGTAGATTTGTCTAAAGTGCCTCCAATCATTAGCTTTAAGTCGATCGGGAAAGTGCGGTTCCGAATGGCTACGGTACTGTCAAATAAATTTCTTACGGAGGCAGATTTTATGTTGTATAATGCATTAACGCCTAATTCTGCTTTTAACGGATCGCCATTAAAGGTAATTTTACTACCGCTGCCAATATTGAATGTTTTATTTAAAATACCTTGAAAGTTGAAGTCATATTTTCCGTCAACGAGATTATATACCCCGTTCAGCGCCATTTCACCTTTTTTGTCTAATGTAAAATTCAAATCTCCCGTACCGCGTGCTACGATTTTGTCATTTGCGGATTGGTCTAAAATAATACTCACTAAAGCATCCTGCGTTGCCGTAATGTTCATGTTTATATTTATACCACTGAATTTCGATTTGTATTCAATTTTTTTAACGGTGTCTTTAGGGTTTACAAATTTTATAAAGGTATATTCTTTGTCAGCTGCTTTTCCGGATACAGGAAGATTAAATTCCGTATTTTTCAGTGTTTCCAAACGGTTTACGTTGATGGTTAAATCATCAAACGAGCCGTTGATATCCACATCTCCTTTTGCAAATACCTTCCCATAAAAATCTTGGTTGTCATCATAAGTAGTGTTCATGAAGTTGTACCCCAAAGGCGCAGTTAAGTTGGCTTTGTCCACTCGCCAATTTTTAAATCCATCGTGCAAGAGTTTTCCGGTTAATAATGCGGTATTTCCAAAATTATCATACAATGTAATGGAGCCGAAGTCGAACCCTTTATTGGTTAGATTAATGACTTCGTTGTACATTTTAAATGTTGTACCTAAAAAGCGCAATTTCAATTCGGCAGTATCTATAATTTGTGCAGTTCCGGTGAGGATAGGTTTTTGTAAATTGCCCGATAAATTTACCTGTCCTTTAATAAATGCTCGCGGCACTAAGAGTTCTTTTTTTAAGATGGCTTCTAAGAAATTCAAGTTTAGTTTTTCGATGTCTGCATTTACATCTAATTTTTCTTTTCCTTTAATTTGCATGTCATAAGTACCGTCAAAAGAAAGTTGATAGCTGCTATCTTCGATAGTTCCGCCTGCTTCTACCGTATTTTTGCCGTTTCGTCCGTAAATACCGTCTAAGCCTATATATTTTACTTTATAGTCTAATACTTGTAAGTTTTTAATGGTAATGTCGGCATTGGCTTGTAATTTTGTAAGAATATTTTTTAAGTTGACGATACCGGAAAGTTGCCCGTTCCGAATAATTCCGGTTGTGTCTATTAATTGGCCAATGTCTTTGAGTTCTACATTTTCTATGTTTATTTTGGCATCGGCTAGGCTATTGCGGCCGTTCAGGATACTTATTTTTTGATTGTCTTGTATTAAAGAGAAATTTTGTGCGATGAAGATACTGTCGATAATAGCCAACTCGTTTCCGCGTTGCACTTGCCATATTTTATTGTTCAGTTTTATTTTAGAGTCTATGATTTTTGCAACAATGCTATCGCCATTAAAATCTAAAGCGGATAATAAACGCAAGGAGTTGTCCGCTGTATCATTGGAAATACTGATGTTGGTGAGTAGCTGTTGAAGTGAGCTGTTAACACCTAATTTTATTTCTTTGATATCTGTTTTTTTTACGTTAATGTTTTCAATAGTTCCATTTAAAAGTAAATCAGAATTATTGGTGTTTCCGCTTATCGCAATTTTATTAAATGCAATATTGTTATAGTTGGCAGAGTCAAGTTTTATGCTTACGTCTAAATTGTTTTGTTCGGTGTTGATTGCGGCATTCAAATCCAACTCGCTTAAGTATTTCAGATTAGGTACAAATACTTTTATCAATCCAAAGTCTGATTTTAATTTCAGGGTTACATCTAATTGTTGTGGTTTATTTTGTTTAATATCTTTTTCGGTCGGCTTTATTAATTTAGAATATTTACTCAAAAATATTTTCATAGACGGAACAATTGTAAGTGGGTCAAATGCTCCGTTAAAGTTGGCATTAAACTGGTCAGACGTAACGGTATAATCTTTTATAACACCGTCATTTTTCAGATCTACAGAAACATCAGAGAGTGCTAAAATATCTTTGGCATTTTGTAAAATAATATTGCTGAATTTACCTTTTCCGGTAATCGTGTTTATCGTTTTGCCGTGCCCGTGTATTTCCCCATTTAAGGATATGACTAGTGTGTCTTTTGTGAGGTTGAGTTTATGTAAATCCGCATTTTTAATGTTGGTAAAAAAGTCGTATTTAGGAATACTATCATTAAAATCGGCAACACCATCAAATTTTAAAAGCATACAACTATCATCATAGTTTGCTTTTCCGGTAAATTTTAATTTTTCTAATTGTCCATTTAGGTTTATTTTATCAAAAACAAATCCGTTGAAATAGAAATTATTAAGTGTTCCAACGAGTTTCGTATTCAAATCTTTGGATTTAAAACCACTTCCATCGGCATTTACATTCAAATCAACTGTACCCAATAGCTTGTGGTTTCCGGTAATTTCTGCTAAGTTTAGTCCTTTGGCTATTAGGCTTCCGGAGTATTGCGGTGCTTTGCCTTTCGGAAAACTCATGCGCATGTCGGTTACTACATTTCCTAAATTGGTAGTAGTTAGCGCTCCTCGGGCTACAAAGTCATTTATAAACCCAAAATAGGTACCTTTAAATGTGATGATTCCGGCATTGTCTATTTGCTTTGGAATTTTTACAAATGTCAATAGTTTCTTTAAATCCTCCGGTGTAGTGCGGAGTTCGTTTACTTTTAAATCGAAAAGCGTATTGTTTATGTGCGGAAGTCCTTTGATGTTTCCCGAAATATCTATTCTGGTATTTTTTCCGGCACTTACAAAAAGTTGTTCTGTTCGCAAATTGGAAAGTTTGCCTTTTACAAAACCGTGTAGTTGTAAATTTTCGGGTATGTATTTTTGAAATTTTGGTGCAAATACGGCAACATCTTTTGCAAATACTGTTGCCTTTTTGATGTCGGCCTTCATGGTTACTTTATTTTCAAAATTGCTGAATGAACGCCATTCATCAGAAAACTGAATCGATAAATTTCCTTGCAGGTTACTGTTGTTGTAAGCAATGTCTGCGTCCTCCATGTATATGCCGTCATTGTCTAATAATGTGGCGGCACTAATTTTTTTTACATTCAAATTGTCATCTCCAATTGCGCTTAAATTTTCGATATTTACATGCATGCCGGTTGAATCCCATCGGTATTTATTTATGTCGATGTTGATGTTGTGTATATTCATCTTGCTAATCAGAAACGTACCTGCTTTTATATCTCTATTTTTAAAGTCCATGGCATGGTTTCCGTTGTGCATCGTTAATTCATCTACGGTTATATTTAATTTTTTTCCCAACCCTTGCACGTCAAATCCATTACTGTGGTGATTAGGGTCTTTTATTTTTTCTATTTCATTGTATAAGGTGAGTTTGTAAAATGGGTCAACCAACTCTAATTTTTTTACATCTATTTTCAGTGGGCTAATGGCAAACTCCCGTACATTTGCTTCTATCTTTGTAAAACGAATGTCCATACGTTTATCCGTATGCGGATCGTCTAAAATTAAATTTGAATTCGTTAATAACAGATGATTTAACCGCAACTCAATCGGCTTGCTGTTTTTCTTTTTTTTGGGGGTAGGATTTTTTGACGAGAATTGCTCCAGTAAAAAATGAAAATTATATACACTGTCCTCTTTTGCGCGGTATCCGTTAAATCTTACTCCATCTAAGCTTACATTGTCTATATATATTTTGCTTTGTTTTAATTTGTTCACCTGATTTAGTAAGGTTTTCCCCAGCATCAGATCAACGTCTAATTTTTTTACAAATAAAATAGTGTCGGTTTTGCTCTTCTGAGAAGATAGATATACGTTGTAAATTTCTACGGTACGGATAAAATCAATGCTTACCGAATCTACTTTTACTTCGCTGCCTAATTGCTTAGATAAATAATCGCCTACCTTGTGTACAAGAAAAGTTTGTACTTTTGGCTGCTGAATTAGAAAAAATAAAGAAATAAAAAGAACAGACAATAATAGCAAAATGGCTAATACAGTCCGAAATGTATATTTGAGGAATTTTTTCAACGGTATAAAAGTCGCAAAATTACCCAAAAATAACCAAAAATTATGCCCAATATAAATATATTAGCAATAGAATCTTCCTGTGATGATACCTCTGCCGCTGTTTGTATAAATGGGCATGTGGTTTCAAACCTCACCGCCAACCAAAAGGTACACGAATTATATGGTGGTGTAGTGCCCGAATTAGCAAGCAGAGAGCATATAAAAAATATAGTACCGGTAGTAAGCGAAGCACTGAAAAAGGCAGCTATATCTTCTAAAGATGTTTCTGCCATTGCATTTACACGCGGCCCCGGGCTGATGGGGGCGTTATTGGTGGGCGGTGTTTTTGCAAAATCTATGGCGCAGGCTTTACATGTTCCGCTTATAGAAGTTCACCATCTTCAAGCGCATGTTTTAGCTCATTTTATCGATGAACCTAAGCCTAAATTTCCATTTTTATGCCTTACTGTTTCGGGCGGACATACGCAGATTGTTTTGGTGAAAGATTATTTAGATATGGAAATCATTGGTACTACTATAGATGATGCGGTAGGAGAGGCTTTCGATAAAACAGCGAAAATCTTACACTTACCCTATCCGGGCGGGCCAATGATAGATAAGTATGCGCAAATGGGAAATCCAAATGCGTACAAATTTTCAGAACCACAAATCGATGGATTAAATTTTTCTTTTAGTGGATTAAAAACAAACATACTTTATTTTGTACAAAAAGAACTTAAAACAAATCCTGAATTTATTTCACAAAATTTGAATGATATTTGCGCCTCTGTTCAACAGACTATTATTTCTATTTTATTGAAAAAATTAAAAAAAGCAGTACGACAAACTGCTATCCGAGAAATTGCAATTGCCGGTGGCGTAAGTGCTAATTCAGGGTTGAGAACAGCAGTATTAGAATTTGGAAATGAAAACAAATGCAATGTTTATATCCCTGATTTTCAATATTGTACAGATAATGCCGGAATGATTGCTATAACCGCATATTATAAATACCTGCGCAATGAATTTTGTCCTATAGACATTCCAATAAAAGCAAGATTAGAATTTTAATAAATAACTATTATGCAAAAAGTAAGAATTGAAATCCCTGAAAATATACTTTACACCGAAACAATTACTATTGGCGAAGAGGATATTAATATGGCAAACCACATGGGTAACGAACGTATTTTAGTACTCGCCAATACGATTCGGGAAAATATGTTTAAGGCATTACATCTAAATTTATTTGATATAGAGAATCAATTGGGAATTGTTATTGCCAATCATATAGCAGTATATAAAGCAGAAGGGTTTTTAGGCGATAAAATAACTTGTCAAGCGGGTATAAATGAAGTGACGGAGTGTAGCTTTAATTTAATATTTCATTTCTTAAAAGATAACGGTAAAACACTTGCTTTGCTAAGCACACGTTGCGTTTTTTTTGATTTTAATGCTCGAAAAATAAAAGAACTACCACCGGATTTTGTATCCCTTTTTGGCAAAATGTGATTTAAGATATTATTATTTATAGTTAATTTGTGGTAATACTATTTCCGTAAATTACAATTCTCTTATCTTTAGCTAAATAATAAATTACAGCATGTCATTTTCAGCACGCAGAAGGGCGCAATATTTACAGCAATTAACAACAGAACAGTTTGATTTATTGGTTATTGGTGGCGGAATTACAGGTGCAGGCATTGCATTAGATGCCGTTACCAGAGGGTTGAAAGTTTGCTTGATTGAAAAATCAGATTTTGCCTCCGGTACTAGTTCCCGTTCTACCAAACTTATTCACGGTGGTTTGCGTTATTTAAAGCAATTAGAATTTGGCATCGTACGTGAAGTAGGACAAGAGCGTGCAATTTTATATAAAAATGCTCCGCACATCGTTACGCCGGAGCGTATGCTACTGCCGATTATAGAAGGCGGCTCATTGGGTAAATATTCTACCTCTTTGGGGTTGTATGTATATGATAGATTAGCAGGAGTAGAGAAAGAAGAACGTAGAAACATGCTTTCTAAAGAAGAAACGATACAACAAGAGCCATTGTTGAATAAGGCAATCTTAAAGGGAGGAGGAATGTATGTTGAGTATAGAAGCGATGACGCCCGATTGACAATAGAAGTACTGAAAACTGCCGTAGATAAAGGAGCTTTATGTATAAATTATGTAGAGTGTTCCTCTTTTATTTTAAATGATAAAAACGTTATAAAAGGCGCAGTATGCAAGGACGTATTTACGGAAAGTGAAATTAAAATAAAAGCAAAAAAAGTTATAAATGCCTGTGGTCCATGGGTAGATGATTTGCGAAAAACAGATAAATCTTTAACCAAAAAAAGATTACACCTAACAAAAGGTATTCATATCGTATTGCCCAATGATAAACTACCCATCAAACAAGCGGTTTATTTTGATGTAAAAGACGGCAGAATGATATTTGCTATACCTCGCGGCAAAAAAGTATATATCGGTACTACTGATACTAATTATACCTCAGATATTAATGCGCCTTACGCTACTAAAGAAGATGTAGCCTATTTGTTGGACGCTGCTAATTACATGTTTCCCTCTGCGCCAATAAAAATAGAAGATGTAGAGTCAACATGGGCAGGCTTGCGACCACTAATTCACGAAGATGGAAAATCCCCTTCCGACTTATCTCGAAAAGATGAGATTTTTATCTCTCCCTCTAATTTGATATCTATAGCCGGAGGCAAACTCACCGGTTTTCGAAAAATGGCAGAACGCAGCGTAAATGTTGTATGCAAACAACTGAAAATGGAAGAAGGGCGACAGTTTCCAAAGTGCAGTACCGAGTTTATTAAATTAAGTGGTGGTGATTTACAAAATTATCCTGCCGAATACGCACGAAATCTACAAGATGATTTTAAACAATTTTATTTAGACGATGTATTGAATTTAGTGCTAAAATATGGAAGCAACACGCAATATATTTTGGCAGCCGCCCAAACTAATTTTAATAACAATCTATTACTTGCTGAAGCCGAATATTGCATAGAAAACGAAATGACCAATAACACCGCTGATTTTATTATAAGAAGAACGGGAAGATTATATTTTGAGCGTCCCGAATTAAATAGCTGCTTAGAGGAATTAGATACTTTTTTTGCTCAACAAGTAGAATTTTCGGCTGCAACGGCAGTTAAGTTTTTAAAAGAATTTGAAAAAGAATACCATTCCGTAGTCGCTTTTAGAGATTAAAAAACATTCAAAGCAACGAATATTCAATAATTATACCTGGCAAAACAACTAAAAACATTTAATTTTGTTAGTGTTTATGATGTTTATTACTGTAAATATATTAAACTAATTTTATGCCAAACAAGATAGCCTCTATTCCTCGTCCACAAAATGATCCCATTTTAGGATACCTTCCGGGAAGCGCAGAACGCACAGCCTTAAAAGCTGAAATAGCGAAGCGCAAAAAAATGGTTTACGATATCCCCATGGTTATCAATGGGAAAGAGGTAAGAACTAAAGATACAGTAGATATTTTCCCGCCGCACGAAATAGCCCATAAAATAGCCCATTACCATAAAGGCAAGGCCGAACACGTACACCAAGCAATAGATGCGGCATTAGCAGCGCGCAAACATTGGGCAGCAATGCATTGGGAAGATAGAGCGTCTATTTTTTTAAAAGCAGCCGATTTGATTTCAGGCCCATACAGAGCCGCTATTAATGCAGCAACAATGTTAGGGCAATCAAAAAATGCATATCAAGCAGAAATTGATGCTGCTTGCGAATTTGCCGATTTTTTACGTTTCAATGTGCATTTTGCAGCAGAAATTTATGCCGAACAACCCATATCGCCTTCGGGAATGCGCAACACCATCGAGTATCGAGCGTTGGAAGGATTTGTATATGCTATTTCTCCATTTAATTTCACGGCAATTGCAGGAAATTTATCCGTTTCTCCCGCATTAATGGGGAATGTGGTTGTTTGGAAACCCTCTAATACCCAAATATATTCGGCATGGACGATAATGGAAATTTTCCACGAAGCCGGAGTACCGGCAGGTGTAATAAATATGATTTTTACGGATCCAATTGAAACAACATCTATTATATTGTCGCACCCCGAATTTGCGGGCGTCCATTTTACAGGCTCTACAGGCGTATTTAACAGTATTTGGGAAACAATAGGTAAAAACTTACATCTTTATAAAAACTATCCGAGAATAGTAGGCGAAACCGGTGGAAAAGACTTCATCTTTGCGCATCACAGTGCAGATGTTGATGTATTGTCCACCGCTCTGCTACGCGGTGCCTTTGAATATCAAGGACAAAAATGTTCCGCATGCTCAAGAGCGTATATCCCTAAATCAATTTGGGAAAAAACTTGGGAAAAAATGTATGACACTTTGAAAACCTTTAAAGTGGGCAATGTGGAGGATTTTAGAACCATCATGGGCGCCGTAATTTCTGAAGATGCCTACACCCGAATAGTGAGATACATAGATAATGCAAAGGCAAACCCTGAAAATATTATAATGTATGGCGGTGGATACGATAAGAAATTAGGCTACTTTATAGAACCCACTGTAATCTTAACCAAAGACCCAAAATCTACAACGATGAGAGAAGAGATTTTTGGACCGGTGCTTACTATTTATGTTTATGAAGATGATTTGTTAGATGAAGCAATTCATTTAGTAGATACCACTTCTGATTATGCCTTGACGGGTGCAATTATTGCACAAGATACCTATGCAATAGAAAAACTGAAAAATGCCTTTACCAATAGCGCAGGAAATTTTTATGTAAATGACAAATGCACCGGAGCTGTAGTGGGGCAGCAGCCTTTTGGCGGCGCCCGAAAAAGTGGCACCAACGATAAGGCCGGCAGTAAGTGGAATTTATTGCGCTGGGTATCGCCACGAACAGTTAAAGAGAACTATGTGCCTCCAAAATATTATACCTATCCTTATATGTCCGAAGAATAGTTGTTGCAACCTATTTGGCTTTTCAACTATTTTAATCTAAATTAGTGCATTGCACAACTATTGTATCCTATTGCGTCTATGCTTAGTAATAGTTTTGTATTTTTATAAAATTTAAATTTAATACCGAATGAGTAAGTTAATTGTAAACAGATTAGATTATGCAAGAATCAAAAAAAGTATCTCAGATGCCCGTCAATTCAAATCTATAAATGCAGCAGATGAAGATAAATTAATGCGCGAATTAAATTCTGCAGAAATAGTAGAACCTGAAAATATGCCTGCAAATGTAGTAACGATGAATTCTATTGTGAAATTGAGTTTTTTAAACAACAATAAACAAATACAATTTCAAATCGTATATCCTGAAAATGCAAATATTAAAGAAAATAAAATTTCTATTTTCTCTCCAATAGCCACGGCATTAATAGGATACAAAGTGCAAGATGAAGTTGAATGGCTTGTTCCTGCCGGGCTTACCAAAATACGAGTTGATGAAATTATCTATCAGCCTGAAGCAGCAGGTGATTTTAATTTATAAATAATATATGCAATTGATATGAGCACATTTATAGAAAAATACGGCCCTTGGGCAATAGTTACAGGTGCTTCCAGCGGAATAGGAGTGGAGTTTTCTCGGCAATTAGCCGCAAAAGGAATAAATGTAGTTTTGGTAGCCCGCCGCAAACAATTATTAGAGGCATTTTCGGATGAGTTAATTGAAAAATATGCTATACAAACCAAAGTGGTTGAAGTTGATTTAAGCCTCGATGGCTTTCAGTCCATGTTGTTAGATGCCACTAACGATTTAGATGTCGGATTATTGGTAAACAATGCCGGCATGAGCTGTGAAGGCCATTTTTATAGAGGTACTCTCGATAAAAATTTACAAATGCTGCAACTCAACATGAAAGCACCCTATATTTTAGCGTATGAATATGGCAAACATTTTATCAGTAGAGGGCGTGGAGGAATTATTTTTACGTCCAGCATTAGCGCATTTAATGCGCATCCATTTTTAACGCATTATGCGGCCACAAAAGCTTATATTTTATCCTTAGCAGAAGGCATGAACTATGAATTGAAAGATAAAAATGTAGATGTTTTGGCATTGTGCCCCGGATTTACAAAATCGGAAATGACGCGCGGGCTAAAAGATAGCCCAATGCTGATGGAAGCAGCTCCAGTAGTGCAATCAGCATTAGACAATTTAGGCAAAAGCAGCTCCATAGTACCCGGGTTTATAAATAAAACTCAAGTGTTTATCAATAATAGAATATTAAATAGAAATGGCGCTACCTCCTTAGCCGGTGCGGTATTGAAAAGAATGATGCCCGGAATATCCGGCAACAAGAAAAAAAAGCAAGACAGTTAAATTGGAATCATGATAACCTATTTACTTATTGCAATAACAGTAATAACGAGTGTTCTAACCTTTGGAAATCAAAAATTATTTTCCGAAGCCGTTTTCAATCCGTTTATAATTGATAGTCGAAAGCAATACTATCGTTTTATTTCTGCAGGATTTATTCATGCCGATTGGATGCATCTATTGTTTAATATGTACGCTTTGTATTTATTTGGTACAAATGTAGAATTAGCATTCAAAGAAATTTTTCAAGGCTTAGGCACTTTGGCTTATATTGTTTTATATTTTTCTGCTTTGATAATGAGTGCTATGTTTTCGTATTTTAAAAATAAAGAAAACCCAAGGTACAACGCAGTAGGAGCTTCGGGAGCAGTCTCTGCCGTTTTATTTGTAAGCATTATTCTATTTCCTTCGCAAAAACTTATGATTTTCCCAATTCCATTTTTTATTCCTTCCTATATTTTAGGCCCGATGTATTTGGTGTATTCGTATTATATGGGAAGAAAAGGAACGGATAATATTGGACACGATGCGCACTTTTTTGGTGCACTATGGGGCGTATTATATATTGTCGTTTTATGGAAAGACGCACTCGGTCATTTTGTGCATCAGCTATTTTAATAAAAAAAGTATTGATTTTGTTTCATTTCATAAGTAAAAAAAACAACATCAGATAAAGCCACATTGCTCCTAAAAAATGCCATAATATAGAAAATAATTTTAATTGCGATTTTATAACCGGATCTGTGAAATAGACGATAGAAGTGGCATAATTAGTAAGTACCTTAAAACTTTTATTTATAAAATAAAATAAAAACACCAAACATCCAATGATGTGCAATGCGTGTATAGCAGATATTACATATAAATATGCCGCATAATGATTGGTAGGCTGATACCCTGAAGTAAATAAAACCGCCCAACCGCCTACTTGTCCTAATAAAAACAAAATCCCCATAGCCGGAAGAAAAATCAATGCCGTTTTATACTTAGAGTAATCATCTGTACGATAATATTTTTTTACAAATTCTAAAATAATACTGCTAAACAAAAGGATAAGGGTGTTCCAGTAAAAAACAAGTGGTAATTTTATGGGTGCTTCAGTATAATAGGTTCTGCTCATCGCAAACATAAATGTCAAATCAAAGAACATCAATAGCAACCCGCCCATTCCGATATACAACATCCATTTGTAATTGCTGTATTTTTCACTTATCGAATTTTCGTACTCTTTAGGTTTTATATTTTGTTTTATCTTCTTCATTCGTTTATTACAGAATAGCAGAAAAATACAGAGTTAAGAGTGGCAAATGGCACATACACCTTCAATTAGTAAATTTACATTTTCCATACTATATTTTTTAGGTAAATGCAATTTTGGAATTTCCATGTCGTGCATACATTCTATTTTATTGCATTTTTTACATTTAAAATGTATATGAAAATCATCGTGGGTATGCTCTGTCGATTCGTGGTGGCACAAGGCATATTTTGCAATTCCGGAATCGTCCGGAATTTTATGTAATAATCCGTTTTCTAAAAAGGAGGTAAGCGTTCTGTAAATAGTAACACGATCAAATTTTGCTGAAAATTGAACCTCTAAATCGGCATGGGTCAGCGCATTTTTATTTTTCTGGAAATACTCCAAAATTTCCCTGCGTATAGGGGTGACACGCAAACGATGCTGGTGAAGTATTTTTTCTAATGGATGCATATTTGTTTTTTTATGCAACTGAATTGCAAAATAAATAGTATATTTGCAACAGAATTACAAAATGAAAGTACACAAAGATACACATACGCACAAACATTATGCAGAGCAGGCTACTGTTTTTTTATCGGCGCTATGTGCTATTCACTGTATGCTTACGCCGGTATTATTGGTAATAATGCCTGTAGCTGCTGCTTATTTTGAGCAATACCATTGGGTGGAATATATTTTAGTGGGCAGTGTTTTTATTTTAGGTACTTCTTCCATCTTGCATAGTTATAAGCACCATCATCAAAAAAAGCTACCGGCCTATATTTTCTTTTTTGGGTTAATGTTATTATTTGCTGCCGCAATATTAAAACTCTTTTTTCATACCGCAGAAACCCCTACACATCTCCTTAGCGGCATTGGCGGCATCACAGCAGGGGTAGGACAATTGTATAATCTAAAATTGAGTCGGTAGTGTCGATTGATTACAGTAGGTTTAATCGAATCAATACAGTATTTTTGAATAAAATTTTAAAGGATGAATCAAGAAATAGAGAAACAGTCTTTTTTAGATAAAGCAGACCAAACCTTGTTCGGTTTTATTTTAGGAATGATTTTGCCTATGCTCATGTTTATTTTATATAAAGAAATGAAATTCTCTTACTTGAGCTGGGATAAATATGTTGCCGGAGCAAAGGACTTGTCTGTTTTGCCCTCCTTCATAAAAGTAAGTGTCTTTATAAATCTCCCTGTATTTTTTCTATTTAATTTGATGAAGCGTTTCCAACTTTGTAAAGGAATCTTTTTTGCTTCTTTGTTGTACATTGCATTGATGTTTGGCGTCAAATATATTCATTGATTTAATTCAATAAAACCTTGAAGTATTTTATCCTAACCGGCGAAGTATCGGGAGATTTACATGGAAGTAATCTTATAAAAGAAATTGCTGAATTGGATAAACACGCCGTGTTTAAAGGCACAGGCGGGCAATATTTATCAAATTCCGGAATGGAAATAGTGCTTTCCATCGAGCAAATGGCATTTATGGGTTTTTGGGAAGTAGTAAAAAATTGGAATACGATTCGTAAAAATTTTTCTATACTAAAACAGGCTGTCACTGCGTTCCAGCCCGATGTGTTAATTTTAATTGATTACCCCGGTTTTAATATGCGGATGGCAAAATGGTGCAAGCAGCAAGGGTATAAAGTAGTATATTATATTTCGCCAAAATTTTGGGCATGGCGAGAAAATCGGGTACAAAACATTAAAAAATATGTCGATTTAATGCTGTGTATATTGCCGTTTGAGGAAGCATTTTATCGTAAGCATTTTTACACAAAAGCACATTTTATTGGTCATCCCTTGTTAGATGCAATTACGGTAACGGCATCCAATCAAAATTTGAAGAAACATATTGCGCTATTGCCCGGCAGTAGAACACAAGAAATACAATCGTTAATGCCCATTTTTTTACAATTAGCCCAACGGTTTCAGAATGAGCAATTTGTAATAGCCGGTATGACCTCAATGGTAAATTTATATCCTGCCGACTTACCTTCCAATATGAAAATATGCTTTGAGGAAACCTATAATGTGTTGCGACAGTCTAAAGCTGCTGTAGTTTGCAGCGGCACAGCTACATTAGAAACGGCATTGTTTAACGTACCTCAAATAGTGGTTTATAGAACATCATGGTTAAATTATCAAATTGGTAAAAGAGTAGTAAAAGTGCAATTTATAGCATTGCCTAATTTAATTGCCGGCAAACAAATAGTTCCAGAACTCATACAGCAGGATTGCACCGCAGAAAATATTTCTAAAGCACTAAATACCCTATTGACTGCACCTTTGGAGGATAGCTACAAATTATTAAACGAAAAAATTGGAACACCGGGTGCCTCAAAAAATGCAGCTAAATGGATACAACAATTGCAAGAACGGAATTAATTTATATCTTTGCAGCGTTCTTTAAAATTTATGGGGCATTAGCTCATTTGGCTAGAGCGCTACGCTGGCAGCGTAGAGGCGATCGGTTCGAATCCGATATGCTCCACTTTTTTATTTTGAAAACAATTACTCGATAAATCCTTTCTCCCGCATCCAATCATCGTTAAAAAATTTGGCTACATAGCGAGAGCCATGATCGTGCAGAATTATTACTATTAAATCCTCTTTTGTAAATGGGAATTTTTCGTGGATTTGTAGTACACCTTGTACCGCAGACCCTGCTGAATTTCCGGCAAAAATACCTTCTTCTTTTGCTAAACGTCGTTGCATTAGTGCGGCATCTTTATCGGTTACTTTTTCTATATAATCGATTAGCGAAAAATCATAATTTTGAGGAATTATATCTTCACCAATTCCTTCTGTTATATACGAATGAATTTCTTTTGGGTCAAAAGTTCCCGTTTCATGATATTGTTTAAGAATAGAACCATACGTATCTATTCCATACGTTTTAATTGCCGGATTTTGCTCTTTTAAGTATTTTGAAGTTCCGGTTACTGTACCACCGGTGCCAATCCCTACAACAAAATGGGTTATTTTCCCGTCTGTTTGTGCCCAAATTTCCGGCCCGGTACTTTCGTAGTGTGCTTGCCTGTTTGATAAATTATCATACTGATTCATCCAAACGGAATTAGGAATTTCTTCGGCTAATTTTTTAGCAACAGAATAATAGGAGCGTGGATCATCCGCTTCGACATTAGTTGGACATACGATAACTTCTGCCCCCATAGCACGCAGCATGTCAAATTTTTCTTTGGATTGTTTATCGGTAGAAGTAAAAATACATTTATAGCCTTTAATACAAGCCGCCATGGCTAATCCCATGCCTGTATTTCCCGATGTACATTCAATGATAGTGCCACCGGGTTTCAGCCTGCCATTTTTTTCTGCATCTTCAATCATCTTCACCGCCATTCTGTCTTTAATGGAATTACCCGGATTGAAAGATTCAATTTTTACACATACCGTCGCAGGAATATGAGCAGTTATTTTATTCAGTTTTACAATAGGCGTATTTCCGATTGTTTCTAATATATTATTGAAAATTTGCATTGCACAAATATAGTAAAAAAATACTCAATTTTACTTTGCATATCTTGCAAAACATCTATTCTGCTTATGTTCTAAAGTATTATTGCTTACTTAATAATTCTTTTAAAAACAGTACGAAAATATATAAATCGTCATAAAAGTATCGTTTGAAAGTTCGCTTAGGTTCTGATAAAAATCGATGTAGCCATTCTAATCCTATATTTTGCATCCATTTCGGTGCTCTGCTTTTTATACCGGTATAAAATTCATAAGAGGCGCCAAGATTAAAGAATACAGGTAGTTTGATGTTTTCTTGTTTTAATTTTTTGTGTAAATTTATAATCAACATTTCTTGTTTGGGGTAGCGCAATCCTAAGAACACGAAATCCGGTTGCTGTTGTTGGAGTAATGGAAAAATTTGCAGTGCTTCTTTTTCAACTTCTGCTGCAGTGGCTTCAAAAAATGGTGGGATATAGCTTTGTGCTGCCGGATATTCTTGTGTCAGTTTCTCTTTTACAATTTCATTAGGCAGAATTAAAAACATCTTTTTTTGATGTTGAATGCCGGCTTTCCATATCAACGGAAATAAATCACTACCTGCCAATCTCTTTTTTAATGGCTTTCCTAATAGCTTAGAAAACCAGATAATGGGTGCACCATCCGGCAAAATATATCTTGCATTTTGGAAAATTGACAAGATGTCTTTGTTTTTATTTAAGTGAACGGTTAAGTCAACATTCGGTGTTATCACAACCGGAAAATGTACACTGTCCTTGTTGTGAATAATATCATTTATGATAGCGTCAAAATTATCGGCGGCTACAAAATCTAAATTAAATACAGACTGCTTGATGATTGAATTTTCCATTACCGCCATCTTCTTTTTAAGGTCTCAGTAATATTTTTCATTCGGTTTAGATTCATTAAAAATGCTAAACCCAATTTAACGGGAAAGCTAACGTAGTAATAGCCTAAAAGCAGCAGGTTTGGCGAAACTTGCTCTTTTTCATAGTGGTAAAATTCAAGATTTTCATTGCACTGTTTTTGGCAAATCCAACGCTCCGTACTATTTAAGCCGCCTTTTTTCCAATTACTAGCTCGCTCTTTTTTAAATCCAATTTCTTTGGAGTCTTTTTCTATCGAAGAACTTTCTTGTGTAATATTTAGCATGTTATTGTCAAAAGCAATATCGATATGGGTACAAATTTTTTGCAAGGTTTGTTGCGGATTTTCCAATAAGTCTTCAAATCGAACGGAGTATATGCGGTTATCGTGCTTAAATTTTTTAGCGGCATTAATTGCTGCATTCCATAGTTTGCTTAAAGTTATTGGATGATAGTTGATGCGCAAGCGTAACGCTTCTCTTGCGGTCATATAATCGCCACCTAAATTTCTTCTGTTCCACTTATTTTTCTGCGATAGCATAATGGCACGTGGGTCGCGCACCATATTTATTATTTTTGCATTGGGATAAAGCTCAAAGATTTCTTTTAGGTAAAATACATTTTGTGGTGTTTTTTCGCAAACACTATTTTTGTGATGCAAAGCAACTTCTCTTTTGGTAAAATGATTAAATACATCTTCGGAGAAAAGCGGCTGTTTATTTATTTCATTTACTAATTGTCGAGCTTCTTCCTTAAATTGATTAAAATTTTGATCGTGCGTCATATAGCCCACTCGCTGTGTAAGTAGTAATTTGGCTGCAATTGTTTCCGCTTGCTCTTTGCTAATGGGCTTACCTTTATCTTCCGGCGACCATAATTGCTCAAAAAAATGCAACTCATTTAAAACCATCAATTGAGGGTGATTATTGAATATGCGGAGCATCATGGTAGTGCCACTCCGTGAGTTTCCAACAATAAATATTATTTTATCTTGAAAGGACAAATTTTAGATTTATACAAAAGTAATCATTCATACCGAGTTTCTACAATTCCGTTTTATTTTCATTTTTTTCATTCTTCTTCCTTTCTATTTTAATATAAAATAGTATATTTGCAACTAAGTTGCATTTATTTAATCTCATATCTTGTAATATGGTATTGCGGATATGTTACCCAATAAGCTTTATGAAACCTATTTTTATTATTTGTTCTATTTTTTCATCAATACCTCTTTTTGCACAATTTAATTTGTCGGGCAATGTGAAAGATCGTATTACTCAAGAGCCATTAATCGGCGTATCTGTATATTTACCGGAGTTAAAAGTAGGTTCATCTTCAAATTTGGATGGTAACTTTACCGTTCAAAATTTAAAAAGCAGTGACTATATTATAGAATTAAGTTATGCCGGATATAAAACCATAACTGATAAAATATCAATGGCTAATGATACCGTCATTTATTTTTTTTTAGAACCAACGTCAACGGAACTTAGTGAAGTAGTGGTGACCGGAGTGACGCGTGTAACAGAATTGAAACGAAATCCCATTGTCGTGTCCATTATGGATGGTTCGAGCTTTCGCCAAAGCAGTGCGACTAATCTGATTGATGCTTTGAAAGAAATTCCCGGAGTCAGTCAGATTACTTCCGGACCTAATATTTCAAAACCCGTCATCAGAGGGTTAGGATATAATCGGATAATAACGCTTAATAACGGGATAAAACAAGAAGGGCAGCAATGGGGCGACGAGCATGGAATTGAAATTGATGAATACGCAATTAATAGAGCTGAAATTGTAAAAGGGCCCGGCAGTTTGCTCTATGGCTCTGATGGGATAGCAGGGGTGTTGAATTTTTTGCCCCCCAAACCGCCGCCTATTGGAATTGTAAAAACACAACTGCTGACGAACTATCAAAGCAACAATAACCAAATTGGATATTCCTTTGCTAACGCAGGGAATAAAAACGGGCTTCAATGGATAGTAGGGTTTACCAATAAATTTGCCGCAAACTATAAAAATATATTTGATGGTCGTGTGTATAATTCAGGATTTAAAGAATACGATGGCAATGCTTCTTTAGGAGTTATAAAAAAATGGGGACACTCGCAAATTTCTTTTAATTCTTATAATACAAACATAGGAATTATAGATGGCGAACGAGATAGTCTCGGTAATTTTGTTTATACCAATTTGCAAAATAAAATAATAGTTGCCGATAAAAAAGATTTAAGCAGCTATACTATTAAAGTACCTTATCAATGGGTGAATCACCAAAGTATTGCGGTTAATAATTTTATGGTATTGAAAAAAGGAACTTTGAACGCTGAATTTAGTTTTCAGCTTAATCTACGAAGAGAATATGCAGATTTTGAACATCCGAAAACTACAGGATTATTTCTGTTGTTGAATACGCTAAATTACAATTTACGCTACAATTTAGAAAACAAAAAGGGATGGGAAACTACGGTTGGAACAAGTGGTACGCTTCAGTTTAATAAAAATAAGGGAACTGAATTTTTGATTCCAAATTATAATTCATTGGACTTAGGTGCATTTATATTCACACAAAAAACAATAAAGAAACTAACAGTTGCCGGAGGGTTGCGATTCGACATTATTCACCTGAATACCCGACAATTATTATTAGACTCAAGTGAGCAACCGATTGTAATTGCAGATTCGAGTACTACCTTAAAATTTGCGGCTAACCATAAGAACTATTTTGGTGCATCGGGAAGTATTGGTTTGACTTACCAGATAACAAAAAATTCTACACTTAAGTTTAATTTCTCAAATGGGTTTCGTGCTCCAAATATTGCGGAGTTAGCCTCTAATGGAAAACACGAAGGTACATTCCGATATGAAATAGGAAATACTAAATTGAAGCCTGAATTTAGCCATCAATTGGATATAGATTATGCATTAAACTCAGAACATATTACTTTTGAAATTAGCCCTTTTGTAAATTTTATCAGTAATTATATTTTTCTTGAAAAGCAAAGAGATAGTTTGGGTAATGCAATTTTTCTAAATCCCAATGATTCTTCTCCGACGTTTAACTACACAGCAGGAAATGCAATACTCACCGGTGGTGAAATATATTTTGATTTTCATCCGCATCCTTTGGATTGGCTGCATGTAGAAAATTCCTTTTCTTATGTATTGGGTATGCAAATACATCAATCGGATAGTACCAAATATTTGCCATATCTTCCCGCACCGCATTATCGTGGTGGCGTGAAAGCGCAATTTAAAACTCTAAGTAAATACATTTCTGATTTTTTTGTTCGCTTTAATGTAGATTATTATTTTGCGCAAAATAAAATTTATAGTGCTTACCATACGGAATCGAAAACGCCGGGATATACATTGTTAAGTGCAGGAATGGGGTTGAGTTTTTCATCCTCCAAACGTAAAGACGTGTTCAGTATGTATTTTAATGCAGAAAATTTGGCCAATATCGCATATCAGAATCATTTAAGCCGACTGAAATATGCTCCGGAGAATCTTCATACAAACCGTGTTGGTGTTTTTAATATGGGAAGAAATTTTAGCATTAAAATGATTGTAAATATTTAAAAAGTAATAGAAATAGAAGGGAAACCAAAGAATGTAAATTCCCCATATATTTGCTATTTTTGATAAGTAGATACTAAAAAATGCCGAACAGAAGTGTAATAACAATACTTTTTTGCTGGCTTATACAGCTTGGCTATGCGCAATATATTTCCATAACTCCGGTTGTAGGCGCCGTTACGAGTAGTTCCGCAAAAATTTTATTTTTATCCGATAAGGTAGAGGCAAAGTATTTTATTCATTTTTTTACTGAAAGCAAAAATATACGCACTACAACATTTGTAAATACAAACGGCATATTCGTTGCGCAATTAGATACACTTACGCCCAATTGTCAATATAAGTATTCGATTTATGAGAAGACCAAAGAAGATGCCAATATATTTCTTGTAAGTGGTTCTTTTAAAACATTTCCGAAACAGCAGGATACAACGACATTTTCTTTTACTTTAGGCTCTTGCACCGAACAACATCATAACGATTCTATTTTTATAGAAATGAAAAAACAACAACCGTTATTTTTCTTGCATTTAGGCGACTGGCTGTATGCGAATAATTTTAACGAACGTCCCTTTTATTATGCAGAAAATTTACATCATCAACGAGAATTATTTTGGAAGCGGTATGAAATGCCTAATTTGAAAAATATGCTGCTTACCACTCCGATGGATTTTATTTTTGATGATGAAGATGGCGTTTTCGATGATTTTTCAAAAAAGACATATACCGAACTGAAAAGGAGTGGAAATAAAACTACGATGCAAGAAATTCCTTATCCCGACTCATTGCGACAAATTACTATAGAAGGGTTGCATACTTTTTTTCCGAGCTATCCAACAACTAATACTCAGGCATATCATTCCTTTAGCTGTGGCAATGCAGAAATTTTCTTCTTAGATACCCGTTCTACTCGCTCGCCAAATACCGAAAGCTTTCATTTGTCAAAATCAGGTAGATGGAAATACAAAGTACCGAAAGGGCATATTATCTTAGATACGATGCAAATGGATTGGCTATTACAAGGGCTAAAAAAATCAACCGCTACATGGAAATTTATTGTCAGCGGCGTTACCTTTAATCAATCGTATAAAAAAGTATTAGATATCACGCTGCGCGCACAAAAAAGAATTTTACCAAACGGGATGAATGGCGCTTATGTGGCAGCATCATTAGCTACTATGTGGTTTGCATTTCCTGAGTCTCAAGTGAAATTATTGAATTTTTGCAGAGAAAATAAAATAAGAAATGTAATAGCACTTAGTGGAGATGCACATACCGCAGCAATAGATAATGGGAAAAATGCCGGATTTCCGGAGTTAATGGCAGGTGGATTGGCACAAAAAAATTCCAAATTAGCGGCTATTATTAAAAATAATTTGAGAATGAATTTATGGAATCAAGGTGGGCAGGGGATAGGCAACAATAATTATAACGATGCTTACGGAAAGGTTACCGTTCATGGCGATAGCACCGTTACTTTAGCTGCCATAGATAAATACGGAACAACCATTTGCTCTTATGAAGTTAAAAATGGTTTTGTCCCCAAGCATTATAAATTAAAGCCACAGAAAAGAATATTGAAAATTAGAGCATTGAAGAATTTACTAAAAATAGCATTGCACTTATAATTACGCTAACTTTTTAAATTTGGTTATTTCTTTATTTCGAAATAGGCAGAATTTACATAAATGTCATGCTCGTTATAAATATCAACTGCGTATTTTCCTACTTTTGTAACTGTAATGGGAAAACTTACCCAATCCCAATCCGGCGATTTTACGGAGTATTCTTTTTCTGAAACTTTTTCTTTGTAATTTTCGCCTGTGAAAACAGATAAATAAACACTTTTTAATTTTAAAGCTTTATCACACGTTAATAAGCAGGTGATATCTCTTTTTCCATTGATTAACCTAAATTCTGTTGCTTCCCCTTTTATTGTTCCATCAGAATTAGTCCCTTCGCCAAATTCAATTTTTGATTCTGAATAATAATAAGTATCCGTAATGCCATCTCCGTCTGTTGTAGTTGAGTTTTTGTTTTTCATATATCCGATATTCGTATAAGCTGTAGCAAGTACTTTTTCGTCTTTGCCTATTACAGAAATTTTATAATCTCCGGATTTTGAAAATAAATAATCTACCAATGCCCATTTTTTCTTTTCAGAATTAGTCTTGATATCAATGTCTTTAGTATCATCGGCTACGTATTCACCATTATTGTTTTTTCGGTCAACATATAACATTAAATTATCTTTTATTATATTATCTTGTAAATAAATAATATATACATAACTACCTTTTGCAGAGTCTATATCCCAGTTTTTATTAATGCCTGTAGGCGTGCCGTCTGTTTTATTATAATCTTCGCAAAGCACTACTCTGCCATTTTGTGAATATGCAGCTGCGGAAAATATAAATAGTGCCGTAAGCAATAAAAATAGGTTTTTCATAAAAATATTTTTCTATTAAAGGTAGCATATAAATTCAGGTTATAAATACCCAAATGATGGTATAGTTGGTCAATACATATTCAAAATGTATCTTTGCGCCATGCCGAAGGAATCCTACTTGACAAAACTCCATAAAATCAAAGCATTAGTATTTGATGTAGATGGCGTTTTTACCAATAATCAGCTTATTGCAATGGAGACCGGTGATTTAGTGCGAACTTTTAATGCAAAAGATGGCTTTGCCCTAAATACTGCGATTGAAAAAGGATACAAAGTCTGTATAATTACGGGAGGGGCTTCAAGTGCCGTACACAAACGGTTTGAACTCTTAGGCGTTACACATAATTACTTTCGGATAAGAGATAAATTAAGTGTATTAAAATCCTTTTTAGAAACAGAAAATCTATTGCCCGAAAATGCACTATATATTGGCGATGATATTCTGGATTATCATGCAATGAATTATTGCGGCGTTAAGTGCTGCCCAAAAGATGCCGTTCCGGAAATTATAAGCATTGCAGATTATGTATGTATGAATAAAGGCGGCGATGCGTGCGTGCGAGAGGTGATTGAAATGGTATTGAAATCTCAAAATAATTGGTTTACTTTTTAAGAAAAATATTTTTAAAATATGTATTATTTAAAACTTATTCGTCCTCTAAATTTATTGATGATTATTTTTACGATGGTCTTGTTCCGAATTTGCATCGTAGCGGCAACTCCCTATAAAATATTTTACGTACAACCTGCAGTAAGCACTATTGCTTATCTATTTATGGTATTGACGACAGTGCTTGTTGCAGCCGGCGGATATGTTGTAAATGATATTTATGATATTGAAATGGATGCTGTAAACCGACCGGAAAAGCAAATTGTAGGCAAACATATTTCTGAAACAGCGGCGTATAATTTTTATAAAATACTATCTGTTTCGGGGGTTATGTGCACATTCGTTTTGGCATTTCTAACGCACAATCTCCGATTGTCAATGCTGCCATTGATTATCATGCTTATTCTTAATTTTTATGCACACACTTTTAAGAAACAATTTTTTGTGGGGAATTTTATGATTGCTTTATCCACAGCGTTTGTCGTATTGCTGCCTACTTTATTTGAAATTGGAGGTAAAGGGGAGGATAGTGATATGCAATTAGAAATACAAAGTGGAATTGCCATCGCCGGTATTGTTTACGGGATATTTGCCTTTTTTAGCACCTTCTTGCGCGAGTTGGTAAAAGACATGGAAGATGTAAGTGGTGATAGACATGGTAATTGTAAAACGATACCGATTGTTTTGGGAATAAAAGGTGCAAAAGGAATTGCTTTTTTTATTGTTATTTTATTGTCTATCCAATTGGCATTATTCGTTTGGTTTTTTCCTTCTATACAAATAAAATACGTAGCATATATAATTGTGTTGGGGTTGCTATTGCCATTGTTGCTAATAGCTGTATTAATTGCTATTTCTAATACAGCCAAACAATTTTATTATACGAGTAATCTGATAAAGCTATTTATGTTTTTGGGTATCTCGACGATGCTTTATTTTATAGGCGGAATCGGGCCATATATATTTATGCAATTTGCCAATTTCTTAGAGAAATTACTATAGTTATATGAAAAAACCTGAAAGCATTATTTTAGGCTCACAATCGCCGAGACGCTTAGAAATACTTGAACATGCGGGGTTTTTGGTTCAAGTTATCGCCCCAAATATAGATGAAATTTTTCCTTCGGAAATGTCCATATATGCTGCACCGGAATTTTTATCAAACCTAAAGATGCAAGAAATTTATGCTACAATTGCTAACGATGATAAATTTATTATTTGTGCAGATACAGTAGTTATTTTTAATCATCAATTAATAGGAAAACCTTTAGATAGTAATCAATCCTTTGTGTTTTTGAAAAACATGAATGGAAAGCAACACGACGTTATTACCGGTGTTTCTATGCGCTATGCCGGTAAGCAAATTTCATTCGCAGAACAGGCAAAAGTTTTTTTCAAAAAGTTGTCGGATGAAGAAATTTGGCAGTATGTCCACACGCACCAAACCTTAGATAAAGCAGGTGCTTATAATATTCAGGAATATTGCGGAATAGATAAAATTGAGGGGGAATTTGAAAATGTAATGGGACTGCCTATTGCTAGAGTGTTACAGGAAATTCAAAATTGGTAATTACATTTTTCGACGTAAAAATAATTACCATTTTTACTTACAAAGCCACCATCAAATTACAGCCTCTAATGTCGGAGTTATCTGTCCTTCCAATTATTTCAAATGTAGAATCTGAAATAATATTTACCAAATCTTGTGTGGCTATAAATGCACAAGAGTAGATATTTGCCATATCTATTATGTTTAGTGCACCACGACCACTATTTGCAGAAACTTGTAACGGATTGTAAAGGTCTCGCTTTAGAATTTTCAACCATGGCGGGGTTTTAAAAATCCCCTCTCCGGCAGAATACCCTTGAGATAGAAGTTCTGTCATTCCATATTCCGAGTGAATTTGGGGAACATTGAAATTTTGTTTTAAAATGGCGTGAACCTCCTCGCGCATCATCTCTTTGCGCCTTCCTTTCATGCCGCCGGTTTCCATTATTACTACCTCCGTTAAATCCATGGGAAATTGTTCGGCAAAGTCCAATAAAGCAAACGTTACGCCAATAAGCAATATTTTTTTATTGTTCTTAATTTCCTTTAAATAAGTGATTTTTTGGGCTAATTCTTGCAAATTATTCAAATAAAATCCGGAGTGTTCATTGTTGGTTTTTTTTATTAAATCGTCCACCATATACACCAACGAAGATGTATTTCTTTCCAAATAGGACGGAAGCAAGGCAAGTATTATCCAGTCAGCGGCAGCTCCATAAAATAACTCAAATCCATTTATAAAACTTTGCTCATACAGCGATAAATCGGCCACGAAATGCTTGCTGGTTATTTGTCCGGTAGTGCCACTACTTTCAAATATTTTTTCTATTGCAGCGTTTTGGGTAAGTATAGAGTGTGTTTTAAAAAAATCGATGGGTAAAAATGGTATTTGGGAAATGGATTGAACTTTTTTGTAATTGATATTCAGGTAATCTGTAAATTGCCGATAAATGGGATTATTCAGATATTGAAATTCAAAGAGCGATAGCGCAATTTCTTCAAAATTAATTTTTTCGCCCGAAAAGATTTTTTCTCGTATTTTTGAAACCATATCTTGCACGAAACAAAGGTATATAATTTTATGAAGTTAAATCGTATAGTCCTAATATGTATTACGTTGCTCGGGTTTGTAGCTTGCTATAAAACGCCTCAATATCCTATTGCACCAACAATAAAGTTTGAAGCATTTACCAAGCCCAACGCAGTTTTTACTTTAGGAGATACAGGAAATTTAGTTTTGAGTTTTACAGATGGTGACGGAGATTTAGGAAAATTAAATAATGCCGATTCCTCTTCTCGTTTGTGGTACCGCAACCAGCGGGATACTGTTTTCTTTAACAGAGACAGATATTATGTAATTCCCGTAATCCCCCAAAAGGGAACCACTAAAGCGATAAGTGGCACTATTGAGATGAAACTATCCGCAGCTTTGTTTAATTCGTATGAAGCTTATTTTATATCCAAGGGTATTTCTATCGATACATTTACGTTTAAAATGTATGTTACCGATAGGGCAAATCACCAAAGTAACGTAATTACTACCCCTCCAATTGTTGTTAAATTGCCTTAAGTTATTCATTATCAATTACAATTTATAAAGATAAACTTTGCTTAATGCTTATATAATCTGTTAAAAACAGTTGTAGTACAGTATTTGCTCTAATTTTGCTTTACGCAAGATGGAACCCTTGGATGTTATAATTATTGGCGCCGGATTTTCCGGATTATCTGCAGCATATTACTTGCAACGTAAAGGGTTGCAAGTAAAAATATTGGAGGCAACCTCCCATGCCGGCGGCAGAGCTCGTTCCGATAAAATGGAGGGCTTTACATTAGACAGAGGCGTACATTTTTACCATAATTCTACTACGGAATTAGCAAAAATTATTAATACAAATTCCTTAGGGTTAAAAAATACATATCCCGGTTACTTGTTGCGCTATCAGGGTACATTTAATCTGTTTACCAATCCATTGTATCAAACCTTGGATACAGTATCTACAGCATTAGCAAAAAATGCAACTTTCTCCGATAAATTTCGATTATTCGGATTATATGCTAAATTAAAAACAACGACGTACAATAAATTGGTAAAAGAACCGGAGTCTTCTACTTTTGAATATCTTTCTAAAAATGGGTTTAGCAAAAAATTGATAGATTCATTTTTCCGCCCTATGTTAGCCGCAAACATTTTTGATTATAATTTACAATCCTCTTCCCGTTTTTCTAAGCTGTATCTGAAATCTCTATTTCAAGACCATGTGGCATTGCCACAAAAAGGCATCGGTAGTATTGCAGAAAAAATAGTTGAGCAACTAGACGAACATACGGTGCTTTACAAAACAAAAGTAAAGCGGGTTACAGAACAGGGCGTAGAGCTTTTGAATGGTGAATTTATGAACGCTAAATTTGTACTAATTGCTACCAATGCAATTCATGCAAATGCTATAATAGGGAAAAATGAAATGCCCGCAGAGTGCTCGCACGTATCTACTTTATATTTTACAACAGAACAGGCCCCTTTAAGCAAACCGGTGGTGATGTTGAATGGTGATAACGGCACTACATTAGTTAATCATGTGTTTGTTCCTACCTTGCTACATCCGGAATATGCTCCTGCCGGAAAACATTTAGTTGCGGTAAGTGTAGTAAAAGACCACGACTTAGACGATGAAGAGTTGGAGGCAAAATGCTTAACAGAATTATCGGAATGGTTTGGCTTAAAAGTAATGGACTGGAAGCATCTGAAAACATACCATATTAAATATGCTATGCCGTTTAAACCCATATTAGACGAAATTGAATTTTCAAAAAAAATCTCTTCTACCGTTTATGCATGTGGGGATAGCTTGTCTGTAGGAAGCATGGAATCCGCATTGCGTTCCGGCAGAGAATCTGCAGAAATTATTGCAAGCAAATTGGTAAGCCAATATGCTGCCGAGCATGATTTAGTACACTAACACGTCCTTTCTTTTTTTAGTTCAATACCTTAATATTGTTCCTTGTCATTAGGGAAATCTTTGTTCTTTATATCTGCAATGTATTGCTGAGTGGCGTGTTTTATATCTTCGTATAAATGTAAATACTGTCGCAAAAAACGAGGCTTAAATTCATGCGTAATGCCCAGCATATCATGCGTTACCAACACTTGTCCATCTACATGTTGTCCGGCGCCGATACCAATCACCGGAATTGAAATACTTTCAGAAACTTTCTTTGCCAAAGCCGCCGGAATTTTTTCTAATACCAATGCAAAGCAACCAATACTCTCTAAGTATTTAGCATCTTCAATTAAGCGATCTGCTTCTTCCTCTTCTTTGGCACGAACAGTGTAAGTCCCAAATTTATAAATCGATTGTGGCGTTAACCCCAAATGCCCCATCACCGGAATTCCGGCCGTTAGAATACGGATTACGGATTCGCCCACCTCTTTGCCTCCTTCTAATTTTACACCATGTCCGCCTGTTTCTTTCATAATCCGGATCGATGCATTAAGTGCTTCTCGAGAATTTCCTTGATAAGAGCCAAAAGGCAAATCTACTACCACAAAGCATCTTTTTACAGCTCTCACTACACTTTGTGCATGGTATATCATTTGGTCTAAGGTAATGGGTAATGTCGTTTCATGCCCAGCCATTACGTTGGAGGCGGAGTCACCGACTAATAATATATCAATACCGGCATCATCTAAAATTTTAGCCATAGAGTAATCGTATGCCGTAAGCATGGAAATTTTTTCGCCACGGTTTTTCATTTCACGCAATTTTTGCGTAGTTACTCGTTTTATTTCTGATTGAGCTGTTGACATAATCTTGTTTTAGAGACTTTAAAATTAATTTTTTTATTTAGGATTTGCAAATGGATACCAAGAATAGTAATATACTTTATTTCAATGGTTTTATTGCAATATTTGTATCTTTGAGGCGATTAATAATAGTAGTTATAAATAATTTTCTGTGGAGCAATTAGAGCAATGTCCTTGTTGTCAAAGTAAACAAATAACGCCTGGCGATACGATATCAGATTTCTTTCTTACAAATGAATCTTTCCATTTAAGTAAATGCCTGAATTGTAGTTTTGAATTTACCAATCCACGCCCAAGTATTAAAGAGATTGGGAGGTATTACCAATCTGAAAATTATATTTCTCATCACTCCACTAATACTTCGCTTTTTCACCAACTGTATCGTTTAATTAGAAACTATATGTTCGGTAAGAAAATGGGTTATATCCGTACTTATTTTAGAAAGCCGTACAATGAAATTTCGTTAATGGATTACGGTGCAGCTTCCGGCGACTTCTTAGCTTATTGTATAGCACAAAATATTAAAAAAACAATAGGAATAGAACAAGATGCCTCCTGTAGAAAAGCAGCAGCAGATACTCATGGGATACCGTTAAAATCGCCGGAAGAGTTAGGTGCACTTCCTCAAAATTCATTAGATGTTATTACCCTTTGGCATGTTTTAGAGCATATACATAATGTTGACGAAGTGATAGCTTTATTTCATAAATTATTAGATGAAAATGGTATTTTAGCAATTGCAGTTCCTAATATCAATTGTTTAGATAGAAAAATTTACGGAAGCTATTGGGCTGCTTACGATGTTCCCCGCCATATTTACCATTTTAATACTACGACCATCTCTATTTTAATGCAACGCTTGGGGTTTACATTGGTAGGAAAACATGCGTTACCTTTTGACGCATATTATATTTCACTGCATAGCGAATGGTTAAAAAAAACCGGCTCATTTCTTGCTGTTTTACGCGCTTTAAAGAATGGATTTTTAAGCAACCGAGCGGCTCGAAAAACAGGAGAGTATTCGAGTTTGGTATATGTATTTAAAAAAGCAAAATAATTTTTATTTAACGTAAATTCCTATAACGTAACGCCATTTGTAGAAAGCCTAAAATTAAGGTGTAATTTTTTGCAACTAAAAAAAACCTCGCCCTTGGCAGGTGTTTAGCTAAGCGTAGCTACGCAACGTTGGTGCGTCACCTGCCAGCCAACTAATGTACTTTTAAAACGTATATTTACGGTAGGGTGGTTTGTTGGTGAAGAACACCAACAAAGGCAAGAGATTGATTGATATTTTATTATTGTAGTATGTTAAGTTACAAACATAACTTATTTACTATCACAAGTTACGCAAGCTAAGCTAAGGCTATGTATTGCTAAACTTGCGACAGCATGGTGGTTGGCAGGTGACGTTTGCTTCGCTTTGGCTCGCAAACTAAACACCTGCCCAATAGCAAGAGGATAATATCTGTTTAATTTTTTTCGATTTCTAAAAAAAATATTGTACGATATAAGATATTTAATTAAATTCACTACTACAAAATCTAAATTAAAACACATGAAAAATTTAAAACTTTTATCCATTTTAGCTTTAGCAATTACATTCTTTGCTATTAGTTGCACTAAAGAAGGTCCACAAGGTCCAGCCGGAACTGCGAATGTTATTTATTCAGCATGGGTTAAAAAAGCTGCATTTAGCAGTAATTATGCAGATACTTCTTTACCGGATTATGCAGGTACTGTAAAGCGTGCTATACTCTCCGCACCATCTATTTCATCTGCGATAATTGATAATGGTATTGTCATTTCTTTTGTGCGTGTAGTCGTAACCGGCACCAATGGCCCTAACATGCTACCGTATATATTTACACCTAATCCAGGTTATCTTTATAAGATAGGTATGGCTCCTGCCGTAGGAAAGATAATTTATTACACTGTAAATCTTACAGCCAATCCTGTAGTAGGATGGATACCTAGTAGTGATATGGAATACAGATATGTAGTAATCCCCGGTGGTACTACAGTAAGAAAAGCTGAAAATACAGCTACATATAGAAGGGGAGCTGAAAAAGCAGCTACTATAAATGGGCGTGTTTATTCAGAAAGTCAATTGCGTGTTATGCCTTATAATGAAATCTGTGCTTTGCTGAATATACAACCATAATATTAAAACTTGACTAGTCCTAAATAAGCATTACAGATTTTAGGATGGATTAATAATTAACAAATTTAAGAAGAAGCCGCCTCATTACTAAAACCTGAGGCGGTTTTTTATTGGATTTTAAGTGAAAAAATGAGTTCTCTGTTAACTTCTAAAATAATTGAATTTTTAACCCAATTGAATTAGCTGACTTAAAAAAGACAAGGCAGGAATGGATTTTTAAGCAATCAAGCCGCCCGAAAAACAGGAGAGTATTCGAGTTTGGTATATGTATTTAAAAAAACAAAATAATTTTTATTTAACGTAAATTCCTATAACGTAACGCCATTTGTAGAAAGCCTAAAACTAAGGTGTTATTTTTTACAACTAAAAAAGTCCTGAAAAAATCAGGACTTGTTGACCGACAAGGATTCGAACCTCAACTAAAAGCACCAAAAACTTCTGTGCTACCGTTACACCATCGGTCACTAACGAGGTGCAAAGTTAAAATAAAATTTTTCAAAAACAAACAATTTTTTTGAGCCTTTTTTAAAAAATCTTTATGTTGTATATATTCCTAAATTACGATAACAACGGACAGATAAAATTTATTTTTTCAATTATAGAACTGTTTATTGCAGATGATGGAGATACTTTATCAACATTTGCATTTATTCACACCTGATATACTGCTTAAATGCCTTATTTTTTTATTTTTGTCCAAAATTCTATTTAATGACCAAACAATATAAACGAATAAATGCCATAGTAGGCTTTATTGTTTTTGCAATCTCTCTTTGGCAGTACACATCTACATTAGAATCCGCCGGCAGTTTGTGGGACTGTGGTGAGTTTGCCTCCTGCGTTGATAAATTACAGGTAGCGCACCCGCCGGGAGCACCATTCTTTATGCTTTTAGGCAGAATATTTATGATGCTAAATCCAAGCAATCCGGTAATAATGATCAACTTCATGTCCGGATTGATGTCAGCAGGATGTGTATTGTTTTTATATTTTGTAATTGCAATGGTAGCTAAAAGGTTAATAACAGCTAAGCAAGAAGAATTAACCATGGGCGACATTGTAGCAATAGTGGGTTCAGCAGCAGTAGGAGCGTTGGCATGTTCATTTTCCGATACGATGTGGTTCTCGGGGGTAGAAGCAGAGGTATATGCTTCCTCCATGTTTTTCATATCTATAGTATTGTGGGCAGTAGTAAAATGGGATGAAGAAGCCGATAAACCACATGGTAACCGATGGTTGGTTTTTGCATCTTATATGATAGGCGTATCTTTAGGTGTACACTTATTGTCGCTATTGGTTATTCCATGCGCCGTTTTAATTTATTATTTCAAAAAATTTAAACCTACCTTTTTAGGTTTCTGTATCGCTTTCTTTGTCGGATTTGTTATTTTAGGTATCGTTCAAATAGGCGTTGTAATAAGTGCATTGCAAATAGCAGGACAAATAGAACTATTCTTTGTAAATGTATTGGGAATGCCGTTTAACATCGGTTTTGTTTTTGCTTGGATATTGTTATTTGCCATTTTAATCTTTGGAATTTATTATGCCCATAAAATAAAACATGCCGATTTACAATTGGCAGCAGTATGCTTATTGGTAATATTTATTGGCTTCTCGTCGTATATAATGGTGCCTATTCGTGCAGCAGCAAACCCACCAATAAATATGAATGCACCTAAAGATGCCTTTAGCTTATTGTCTTATTTAAATCGGGAGCAATATGGTACGCGTCCTTTAATTAAAGGCCCTTTGTTTGATGCGCAGCCAACGGGATATAAAACCACAGGAAAAGATTATTATCCGGATCCAAAAACAAAACGCTATGAAGTAAAAGGAGAGAAAATTGAATATACGTATAATTCCGAAGATGAAATGTTATTTCCGCGCATGGGCCCTACCAACGACGGGGAAAGTGCAGCCGCTTTATATCAATATTGGACAGGATATACCGGCTCCCCGACATTTGCAGATAACTTAAACTATTTTTTCCATTATCAATTGCGCTATATGTATTGGCGGTATTTCTTGTGGAATTTCGCCGGACGACAAGATGATCTGCAAGGCACCCCGGGCAATGAAAAAATGAACGGCGACTGGCTAAGTGGTGTTCCGGTAGTAGATAATTTACACTTAGGCAGCCAAGATGGATTGCCTTATCAAATTTTGAGAGAAAAAGCACGTACTAAATTTTATTTATTGCCATTACTGCTCGGTATCATTGGCTTGTGGTATATGTATTCCAAAAACAAAGAATACACACTTGTATTTGGCTTATTGTTCTTCGTTACCGGTATAGCCTTAATTATTTACATGAACCAACCACCACGCGAACCTCGTGAACGAGATTATGTATCGGTCGGGTCGTTTTATACATTCTGTATTTGGCTCGGTCTTGCCGTATTAGCAATTTATGATTATCTAAAAAATAAAATAAAAATACCGACAGTACCTTTGGCAGCGGTGATAACCTTATGCTGCCTGACAGTTCCTTATATCATGGGAAAAGCAGGTTGGGCATCTCACAATAGACATGGCAGATATATGGCGCGTGATTTTGCTGCAAATTATCTGGAAAGTTGCCCACCCAATGCCATTTTATTTACCCAAGGAGATAACGATACTTATCCATTGTGGTATGCTCAAGAAGTAGAAGGCATCCGAACAGATGTGCGAATCGTAAACCTTAGTTTATTGGGGGTAGATTGGTATATTGATTTCTTGCATCGTGCTTCAAACAAATCCGCACCGATTCCTTTTTATAAAGATTTTACTACAGACAAATACAGAGGTAATAATCGAGATTATATTCAATATAATGATCAATCTAATTTTGCAGATCCTAATAATTACTATGATATCCAAAATATTATGGCATTTGTATTAAGTGATGATCCGCAGATGAAAGCACAAACCGGCAGAGGAGAAACGGTTAATTATTTACCCACTACAAAATTTAAATTAAAAGTGGATAAAGCTGCTGTAGAAAAATACCACGTAGTTCCCGAGCAATTTAAAGATAAAGAAGTGGATGAGATTACATGGGATTTGGGCAAAAATAGAGTTATAAAATACGATTTAGCTTTATTGGCAATGGTAGCAGCAGGAGATTGGAGTCGTCCAATTTGTTTTTCGAATACGGTAGATGATGCTTATTATAATGGATTAAATAAGTATTTGGTGCAGGAAGGCGAAGTATTGCGATTTGTTCCTTGCCGATTTGAAGAAAATCAACGTGGTTATACGGCCACAAATACACAGAAAAGTTTTGATATTGTAATGAATAAATTCAAGTATGGCGGCTTGGGCGATAGGGAAATGTTTGTAGATGAAAATTCTGGTCGCATAATGAATACGTTGAAAAGTGTTCACTTTAGCCTTGCAGATGATTTAATTCGCAATAGCCGCCAAGCCGATGCTGTAAAAGTATTGGATCGGGCACAGAAAGAGTTCCAGTATGTAAATGCACCTTACTATACGCCAAATAACAGATTCTTTAATATTCAGAGCGTACAATGGATTGATTTGTATTACAGAGCCGGAGCACCTGAAAAAGCTATAAAAATTAAAGAGTTGCTTATCAAAGACTTGAAAGATTGTTTACGCTTCTACAATTTACCTAATGATGATTTTGCTGCATTGTATTCTAACGAAAAGAAATCAGCAGAGGAGTTGGTTAAACGTATGGAAATGTTATCGATTATGTACAAAGATGCAGCATTTAAAAAACAACTAAATGATGCATTTCCTGCATTAGTTGCTACGGCTACTTTGGATTCTAATCAACAAGTGCCACAGCAAATTTTTAGATAATTTGACATATATCAATTTTTTTTGTACATTTGATGAAATAAAATAATAAATATGGGAATGCTTAAAGAATTTAAAGATTTTGCCATGAAAGGCAACGTGGTGGATTTAGCTGTTGCAGTTATCATTGGCGGAGCTTTTGGAAAAATCATCAGCTCATTTATCGATGATGTTATTACACCGTTATTATTAAAACCGGCTTTAGATGCAGCACATCTGAATAAGTTGGAAGAGCTAACCATTTTTGGAACAGTGAAATACGGTAATTTTTTAGCGGCAGTTATCAATTTTGTAATTATTGCATTTGTTTTATTTATGGTAATAAAAGGAATGAATGCGGCGAAGAAAAAAGAAGTAGAAGCACCAGCAGCGGCGCCTGAACCTACGGCTCAAGAAAAATTACTTGCTGAAATTAGAGATTTATTAAAGAAGTAAAAGATACCCCAATTAGTCTAGAACTATCTTGGCTGCCCCGCAAGGGGCAGCTTTTATTTTATAGCTACGGAATGTTTTGTATCTTGCCTCTTTTTTATATGTCGAAACAACAACTTATAGCCGGACGTAACCCGGTATTGGAATTACTACAATCAGCGAATGAAGTAGAAAAAGTATTATTGTCTAAAAATGCTTCCGGCGAGGTAGTAAAAGAGATAATCCGTATTTGTAGAGAAAAAGGAGTGTATTATCAATTTGTTCCCGAAATTAAAATTAATTCACTTTCGAAAGCTAATCATCAAGGGGTATTGGCTTTTACTGCATTAATTGAGTACCAAGAAGTGCAACAAATTATTGATTTTATATTTGCAAAAGGAGAGGAGCCGTTACTGTTAATTTTGGAAAATGTAACCGATATACGCAACTTGGGGGCACTTGCCCGAACGGCATTAGGATTAGGGGTACATGCAATTATATTTCCGAAAAAAGAAAGTGCAGCGGTGAATGACGTAGCGGTGAAAATTTCTGCGGGAGCTTTATTGAAAATTCCGATTTGCAGAGTTGACAATATTATTGCTACCATTAAAGATATTAAAAATAATGGGATAAAATTAGTAGGATTGGATGGTACAGCGCAGAAATATTTTTATGAAATAGATGCACGAGTGCCATTGGCATTAATTGCGGGCTCGGAAGATGAAGGCATTTCCAATGCTGTAATACGGCAAATTGATGAATTAGCCAAATTGCCGATGAGCAGCGAGTTAGAATCGTATAATGTATCGGTGGCTACCGCAATGGCTTTATACGAAGTAAAGCGGCAGAAACTAAATTTATAAAAAGAGACAACCCGTTTTCGAAGCATTTACAGCACAGAGCTTATTTTTAGCATATTGGTACGTCCGCGTCCGGTGATGGGCATACTTGCTGTACTTACTACAATGTCGCCTTTTTCTACCAATGTTTTGCTTTTCAAAATTTCAATAATATCTTCAACTGATTGGTCGGTGCTGACAAATTTATTGTAATAAAATACATCCACACCCCAAATTAATCCTAATGTATTTAATAGTGTTTTGTTACTGGTAAAAATATGTATATCGGCTTTCGGGCGGTTACTTGCCAACATAAATGCCGTATATCCGGAATAGGTCATCCCGTTAATGGCTTTAGCTTCTACTTCAGCGGCAATAGTGCAAGCATTAAAGCAAATAGCATCGGATAAAAATGTTTTGGAAGATTTATCGGGCAATAAATGTTTGTAGTAAATTTCGTCTTCTTGCTCGGTGCGCAAAATAATTTTATTTATCGTTTGTACCACCTTTGCGGGGTTCTTTCCTACTGAAGTTTCCCCGCTTAGCATGATTGCATCTGCGCCATCTAAAACGCCATTTGCCACATCAGTTATTTCGGCACGCGTTGGTCTCGGCATCTCAATCATCGACTCCATTACTTGTGTTGCCAGAATAACCGGCGTAGAGCATTGGATGCATTTTTCAATTATGTTTTTTTGTATCAATGGCATTTCTTCCATGGCTACCTCTACGCCCAAATCGCCCCGTGCTACCATTACGGCATCTGTACTTTTTATGATACTGTCAATATTGGTTACTGCTTCCGGTTTCTCTATTTTTGCTACTACTTTCAGTGGCGATTTATGGTGGCGTAAAATTGCTTTTAACTCCTCAATATCATTCGCTGAGCGCACAAAAGAAAGGGCAATCCAATTGACAGGCTGCGTTAAAATAAAAGCTAAATCCGACTTGTCTTTTTCTGTCAAACATGGCAACGAGATATTGGTATTGGGTAAATTAAATCCTTTTTTGGAAGATAATAGTCCACCGGAAATTATAGTGCATCGGATAATTTTATCATTTATAATTTCGGCTACTTGCAATTCAAGTTTTCCATCGTCTATCAAAATGGATTCACCTACTTTTAAATCGTTGGAGAGGTGTTCATACGTTACAGAAATTAACTCGCTTGTCCCGATTACCTCTTCGCAAGTTACATTTATACTGTTGCCTTCAATAAGCTCAATTCCATTATTTTGCATTAATCCGGTGCGAAGTTTTGGGCCTTGCAAATCGGCTAAAATACTTACGTGAGCTTTGTAGGCACTGTTTAATTGTACAATTCTTTGTATCACCTGTTCATGGTCATCGTGTTTCCCATGAGAGAAATTTAGTCGAAAAACATTCACGCCACTTTGGTATAGTTCTACCAATTTTTCATAACTGCTGCTTGCCGGACCGATAGTGGCAATAATCTTAGTTTTTCTTTTTGACGGATTCATTAAAATGGCTAATTAATAAGTTGTGTTTTGATTTTAAAGACTGTACATCTATGGGTAAAACAGATTGTACACCGGGCGTTGAAGATAAGGATTCTAAAAATGTTTCCTCATTGAAATAATCATCTTCACCTTTTAATAAAAATAAAAAATCGATGTTTTTTAATTCAGGAAGAAGTGTAAAACCAAAATTTTTATTTTGAATTAATTCAACAGTATATAGGTCAATTTCATTCGTATATTTATAGGTGTTAAAATGTTCTAATTTTTTTATCGAACGATTGTAAAATTCAATATCTAAGGTGCGCTTCATCTTCCATTTCATGTGATGATTGAGAAACTGGCAGAGCCGATAATCTTCCATGCCGGAATTTATGCCCCAAATATTGAAATCAAAACTAAAATCTATTAACGTTTTCTTTGCCATTTACTGTTACAAAATAAGTAAGGAAATAATGTTTTAGAAGAATGTTTTTCAACAATTATTAAAATAAATCAAAATGTAATTGATATTCAGCACGTTGCGATATATTAATTTTAGCCTTAGGATATAGATAATTTCAAAAATTACTCTAATTTTGCACAGCTATTAAAAAAACAAACATGTCAACTATTGCAGAACGCGTAAGAAAGATAATCGTTGAAAAACTAAATGTAGAGGAAAACGAAGTAACACCAGAAGCAAGTTTTGAAAATGATTTAAAAGCAGACTCATTAGAAACAGTTGAGTTGATTATGGAATTTGAAAAAGAATTCAATATCATTATTCCTGATGAACAAGCGGATAAAATAAAAACAGTAGGAGAAGCTATTGCCTACCTGGAAGCAAACGTTTAAACCTTTATCTTTTCATAGGTCTTCCTATATTAATTACTTACTTTTTGTATTTTAGCATAAATACATTTTATGAAACTAAATCGTGTAGTGGTAACAGGCATGGGCGCCATTACGCCATTAGGAAATTCTGTACCGGATTTTTCTCGCCACCTGATGTTGGGAACAAGTGGATGTACTTTAATTTCTAAGTTTGACACTTCTCAGTTTCGTACTAAAATTGCTTGTGAACTAAAAGGATATACTCCCGAGGAATTTTTTGATAAAAAAGAATTGAAAAAGTTAGATGCCTTTGCACAATATGCTTTGATTTCGGTAGATGAAGCCATAAAAGACGCTGCCTTATTAGCGTATCCGGCATTGAACAAAAATAAAGTGGGCGTTCTCTATACTTCGGGATTTGGCGGAGTGCATACTTTCGAGCAAGAGCTTTTAGCGTACCATTACCACCAAAAAAATCCACGATACTTCAGCCCATTTTTTGTGCCGCGCACCTTACTTGATTTAGCAGGAGGCGTTATTTCCATTAAATATGGATTTAAAGGGATGAATTTTTCGGTGGTCGCCGCTTGCGCAAGCTCTACTATTGCTTTAATAAATGCAATGAATTATATCCGCTTGGGTAAAGCAGATGTACTGATTGTTGGTGGTTCGGAGGCTTCAATTACAGAAGTAGCCATAGGCGCATTTAGTGCTATGAAAGCATTGTCGGAGCGAAATGACGACCCGGCTACTGCCTCGCGACCATTTGATTTGTATCGGGATGGTTTTGTGATGGGAGAAGGTGCCGGCTGTATGGTGCTGGAAAGTTTGGAACATGCACAACGCAGAGGTGCAAAAATATATGCCGAGCTTGCAGGAGGCAGTATGAATGCCGATGCCTACCATATCACCGCTCCTAACCCCGACGGTGAATCGGTGGTGCAAGTAATGCAAGAAGCCTTGGACGATGCAGGGCAAAAGCTATCTGCAGTAGAATATATCAATGTACATGGTACCTCTACGCCATTGGGAGATATTGCAGAAATTAATGCAATACGAAAATTATTTGGTGCGCATGCGCAAAAATTACATATTAGCGCTACCAAATCCATGACGGGACATTTAATGGGAGCAGCAGGAATTGTAGAAGCCATTGCTTCCGTATTAACGATACAAGAAAATACAATTCCACCGACCATCAATCATTCTACTATAGACCCTGCAATGGATACTTCTTTAAATTACACGTTTAATAGCGCACAACATCGCAAAGTAGATGTGGTGCTGTCCAATAACTTCGGTTTCGGAGGACATAATGCGGCTGTAGTTTTCAAAAGATATATCGAATAATGTGTTAAATTCGTGTATGATTTCCTTTTTAAAACGATTTTTTTCTTCCTTACAAAAAACAAAAGAAAACGATTTTCTTCTAAGAGGGATTTATGAATATTTGAATAAATATCCATTAGCATCAGAAGAAAATTATATACGAGCGCTGACTCATTCTTCCTACACAAAAAAATTACAAGAGAAAAATGAACGATTGGAGTTTTTGGGCGATGCCGTAATAAATTTTTGCGTGGCAGAAGCCTTGTATTTTAAAATGCAGGATAAAGATGAAGGAACACTTACCAAAGCGAGGTCTTCGATAGTGAATAGAAAACACCTAAATAAGATTGGATTAGAAATTGGAATTGCAAAATATCTCAGACATAAGTTGCATACCAAACATATTGATGATGCCCCCGATATGATTGGCAATGCTTTTGAGGCATTGATAGGGGCTTATTTTTTAGATTATGGTATGGATACCGTAAAGCTTATGATGGAAAGTTTGTTGTTGAAAGATTTTGATGCAGCAAATTTTCACAAGCAAATTTTAGACGCTAAAAGTTATTTGATAGAGTGGATACAATCCCAAAAAAAGCAACTTGCTTTTGAGCATCTCACCGCACCAACAGAAATAGGTTCTTTTCGTGTGGTATTAAAAATAGACGGCGAAGAGAGAGCTACCGGAATAGGTAAAAATAAAAAGGAAGCTGAACAAAATGCATGCGCCAATGCTATTCAATTATTGCAATTAAACGAGTAGTTGCGAGGAAGCGGATTTGATTTTTACAATAACAAAAATCAAGAAAAATAATGAACAAAAAATCTTTTTTCAGCAGGGTCTCCAATGCGTTGGTAAGTAGCAAGGCAGGGGCTGCGAAATACTATTTTAAATATTAAAATTATGGGCTTAATAAAAACAATTTTGTCCTGCGTTGGCTTTGCAAGCTCTTTGTTCACCTCATATTTATTTTTTCATTGGTGTTCACGAATTCCGCTTCGCTCCATTTGACAAAGCTTTGGTCTGTGCGCTGGCTTCCCGATGTATCGGGACAAGTTGTGTGGCTTTGGCAAATACGAAGCATTCACGAACACAAATAAAAACAGCAGTTAGCCGTGAGTAATTGCTTGTAAAATGCGTGGGCTAATATTGTCCGTAAATACTCATTCCTCCTCCAAAATATTGATGTTTTAAATGCTCATATACTAAATTTGTTTTAAGGTCAATATCATCTGTTTGATAAGTAGGGTAAGGAAGTTTTTCAAACAAGGTATCATTTACATATCGGTAAACTGCTGCTGTAGTTTCTGCTTTTTCCCACACCTGTTCCACTTTCAGTTTGTCTTTTTTCAATTCATCAAGTAGCTCAACTGCTATTTTCTTGATTTCGTTTTTCTCATTTTCTTCCAGTTTTTTACCATGTCTGAGAATGTCGAAAATGGCTTTTTGCTCGTCAGTCAGTCCTTCTCGTTTAGTGTCGGCTTCTTCTTCTGAATAGGAGTTTACGAGTTCAATCAATTTTCTGAATGTCTCTTTGATTACAACTTCATCTTTTCCTCTGTTGTATTCTTCGATGATTTCTTGATAGCGCTTATAATAATCAACTGTTAAAGGATTACGTTCTACCATTTGTTTCAGTTGCTTTTCTACTTTGTCTTTGAGTGACTGAACGGCTGCATTTTTATTTTTGGTTTTCAAAAAGTATTGTTCCAATAAATCAAAGTTTAAACCACTCAGGTCAATACCCTCACCCCCAGCCCCTCTCCCTTCCGGAGAGGGGTGAGGTTCAGCGACCATATTTTCTATAGATTCATCCACCACATTTTGAATTTTACGCATTATATCTGCTACATCCGCACTTTCAATATTGTCTTCAATGGCGGTGTAGATTACATCAATAGCGTTCTTTCTCGGTGCATATTGGTTTAATACCTTGTCGGGCTGAAGTGCTTTGTATTTCTTGAAAACCTCTCTTGCCAATACCTGAAATTTGCGTTTGGTTTCATCATTGGTGTAAACGGCATTTACTGCCTTTTCCATTGCAGCCAATTTGTGCAAACCGTCTGCACTGATGAGTTCCTTCAAATCAAAATTTACTTCATCTTGCAAAAATGTTTCAGTCGCTTCTAATGCTTCCTCCAACTGTTTGATAAGTTCTTCTTTCGGCTTTACGGGTGGTTCGGGTTTTTCACCGCCACCGCCACCGCCTTCATCACCGCCTGAACCGTAAATTGCCAAAGCATCCAACAAGGCAGTATAAGTTTCAATGTAGTCAACTATTAAACCGTTGTTTTTGCCTTCGCTGATACGATTGGCTCTTGCGATGGCTTGCATTAGTGTATGCGACTTCAAAGGTTTGTCTAAATACAATGTAGAAAGTGTGGGAACATCAAAACCTGTAATCCACATTGCACAAACAATCACGAAACGGAAAGGGTCATCTTCATCTTTAAACCTTGTTTCAAGGTCTTGGGTATTCATTTTCTCCCGATGTGGCTCAATGTCTAAATCCCATTTCTGAAACTTCTGAATTTCATTTTGTTCCGAACTTACTACTACACAAATCTCTGTTTCTTTTATCCATTGCAATTCACGACTTTTCTCCAATAACTCCTGGTCGCCATATTTCCCTCTGGAAACTTCCATTTCTAATTGTTCAACATACTTTTTCCAATGCTCCGTAATCAGGTCATACATTTTTACGGCAGTAAGTTTATCTAATGCGATAAACATTCCTTTGCCTTTATATCCTCTGTTGCAGAAATGCCAAACGGCATCTTTGGCAATGGCATCTAATCGTTTTTTGGCAGTAAGTATTGGATATTCTCTTGCAAAAAGTTGTTCAACCCTGCTGCGTTGGTCGCTGTCTAAATCTTCGCTTTCGGCATCTATTACGGCTCTGATTTGCTCATTGATTACCGGATTTTTCAAGCCTAAATACTCGCCTCGGTTTTCGTAATAAAGTGGAACAGTTGCTCCATCATCTACACTTCGTTTAAAATCGTATCGGGAAACATAATCACCGAAAATTCGCTTGGTAATTTCATCGTCTTTGAATAGTGGTGTTCCTGTAAAACCAATAAATGAAGCGTTTGGCAAAGCGTTACGCAAGTTCATTGCTAAATTTCCGCCCTGTGTTCGGTGTGCTTCGTCTGATATGACAATGATATTATCCCGTTTGGTTATTTCTTCTTCAAAATTGAATTTGTGAATGAGTGTAAACAAATAGCGATGTTCTGAACTCAACAACTCTCTTAAATGCTTTCCGCTGTTGGCTTTCAAAGAATCTTTTGCTCCTGCTTTTACTTGCGGCACTGCACCCACTCCGCTGAATGTGCCATAAATCTGTGTGTCTAATTCGTTACGGTCTGTAACAATCAGAAAAGTGTAACTGCCTGTAAACTTGTGGTGAATCTTTTGGCAGAAGAAAACCATTGAATACGATTTTCCGCTTCCTTGCGTATGCCAAAAAACACCGAGTTTTTGTTTTTCTTCTAAACTGATTTTGCCCAGTTTGTAGAGTTGTTCTTTGTGCTGTATGTTTTCAATGGCTTTGTTTACGCCTATAAACTGATGGTTTCGGGCAATGAGTTTTACCACTTTGCCCAATGAATTATCAAACAGAATAAAGTTCTCGAATAAATCCAAAAAGCGTTTTTTCTCGCAAACACCAACAATAATTCTATCTAAGGCAACAATGCCTTCGTCTTCTTCTGTAATACGTTTCCATTCGTGGAAATGCTGATACTTGCCTGTTACACTTCCAATGCGGCTCTCAATGCCGTTGCTCAATAGTACAAAAGCATTGTAGTGAAAGAGTTTTGGAATTACGTCTTTATAGTCCGTAAAATTATCGTTGTAAGCATTTTCTAATTTGCGGTGTGCTGCTTTCAGTTCTATGAACAGGAGTGGAATTCCATTGACAAAACCTATAATATCGGGTCTGCGTTCACGGTTGCTTTTGCCCTGAATCCATAATTGACGAACAGCTAAAAAGTTATTATTGTTCACATTATCGAAATCAAAAACTTTAAGCGTTTTGTTTTTTACCTGTTCGCCTTTTTCGTTGATGAAGTCAACGGGTATTCCGTTTCTTAAAAGTTGATGTTTCTCAAAATTGATTTCAGCTAATGACTTGGTAATGCTTTCTTCCGTGAGTTTTTCGTAGGCTTGGATGTAAGCTTGTTCGGGTAAATTGGGATTAAACTGTTTTATTTTCTCCAAGAAAATCCTTTTCAGTACCACTTCTTTTTTGTTCAGTCTGCCCAAGGTGCTGCCCTCGCCATAGCTTTCTTTGTTGTAGGCCAATAGCGTATCCCAGCCCAATTGATGAAAGAATAAATCAATGGCGGTTTGTTCTATTAAATTATCTTCCGAATATTCCCAGGTCATATCTATTCCTTTACTTATCAGTTATCAATTGTCTGAATTATGGTTTTATTTGATTTCAGGATTTCCCTGATTTTTTTGTTTAAACTTACTGTTCAAAAGCCTTTTAACCTCTAAACTTTTTGCACCAAAGTTAATCAGTAAACCAACTTCAAGGTCGTAGGCTTCCAAGTAATTAATGGCTTGCGCAAAATGAACATCTTCCAGTTTGATAATGGCTTTCAACTCAACCGACACAACTCCTTCTACTAAAAAATCAACTCTCCGGGTACCAATCTGCTGATTCTTGTAATAAACGGGCATTTCGTGCTCTCTCGAAAAAGTAATACCATTATCATTCATTTCTATCTCCAATGCCCTTTGATAAATTACCTCCTGGAAACCATTGCCTAAAGCGCTATGCACTTTCATCGCACAACCAATAATCTTAGAGGTCAGTTCTGAGTATTTGTATTCTTGCTTTATCATTGTCTGAACTTTGTTTTTATTTCATTTAATAATCAGCTAATTGTCTGAACTATGATTTTTTTGATTTCGGGATTACCCTGATTTTTTATTTCAATTTTCATTTTCATTTCCATTTCCATTTCCATTTTTATAATCAAATTAATCCTATAATCAGCTTAATCACAGTTCAGACTTCTATTTGCCCGCTCATCAATTTTGGTAATAATATATCCCGTGCTTCGCGGAGTTTGGTGTTTTGTTTTTGGAGAGTTAAAATCAAATTGAAAGGTGATTCAAATTCTTGTGCGTATTCTGATAACACTTTTTGATTTGGCACAAAGACTTCCATATTTTCAAATTTGTTCTTGTTTACATTAGTGAAAGTTGAGCCATTGCTTCCTAATGCATCAAGCTGTTCTTTCATTTGGGACATTAATGCATAGAAGAAATAGACATTTTTTGGCTGATAGAAAACAATTGAATTGATTTGCTGATTGGTTTGACTTGGTTTAGAAGTTATACCAACAACTCCTGCTGTTCCAATGCAACTTACACAAAGGCTTAATGGTGGAAGGAATTTTTTCTCCTGCGATTTTGCTCCAAGCTCACTTAACATTTGGTCTGTATGCTCAATGAAAATTTGATTGTGCATATCAGGAGTTTTAATAAACGGAACATTATCACCAAAATAATCAGCGATAGTGGTTGAAGGTGTTTTACCAGTAATTATATCTCCAAAATCAGACAAGATATGTTTTTCCATTTTCTCCTCCCTCACAATCTGTTTATACCTCGCAAACGCCTTCTCCTCCAACAACTTTATTCTTTTCAAATTATTCTCTATCAAATCATCATAAGCCGATAAAATGGATGCGATGCGGCGTTGGGTGGGGAGGGGAGGATAAGAAACTATTAAGTTCTTTAACTCAGAGCCTCTGATTCCTGCTTGAACACCTTGTTGTACCAATGATTTCATATTCGCAAAAGGTGACTTAAAATAATAATAGTAATAAAGAGGGCTTGCTTTTTCGGTATTTAATCTGACACGAATAATATGACTTTCAAAAGTTGTTATTTCCGGAACTTCTAGAACTATAGAACATTTACCAGCTCCAGAAGCAACAATGGATTGTCTAGCAAAAAGCAAATCTTCTTCTAAAATATTTGAAGTTTCAATTTCTCTATCATTCATTGGAACAAGTTCCATCGGAATATCTTTGATTCTGTCAAAAGCAAACAACTCTCCCATATTTATCATTTTATAGCCACTGCCACGGACACGACTTGGACGATTTAGTCCGTTTTTAGATGGAAGTAAATATAGTTCGCCAAATTCAACTTTCTCCCACTTCATATTACCACCTCCTTTTTTAATTGTTCAAAAATAATGGTCTGCACTTTGGTTTTTATGATTTCAGGATTACCCTGGTTAATCATCAAATCATACAAATCAGCTAAATCATTGTTCAGACATTTGCTCATATTGCCACCTCCTTTTTTAATTGTTCTAAGATTAATTTTGCTACACTGTTGTCCATTTTAGAAAAAGCAAACCATTTTTTACCCAAGTCTTTGAGCGAAGCCCCCAAATGGTAGATTTCTTTTTGGTCAATAATCAAAAATCGGTCGTGGCTGTTGGTTAATGTCTTTGCTTCAAAATTACCGTATTGTTCATTGGCTTTTTTAATATCCAAATTCAATTGCCTGCTGATATTTTTAGTAAGCAACAACACCTTTACTCTTTTCTCTTTTTTGGCTAAGTGCATTAAAGTGTTTTCGTCAATATAGTTATCTATCAGTATTATTTCCTTTTTGGCAGAGCGAATAATCCGTGAAGCCAGTTCGTAGGCATCAAAAATTTGTCCGTCAAAGAAAACACCTTGGGTGGGTATCGTGTTACCTTCTAAGGCTTTAAAAATTGCTTCAAATTTGTGGTCGGCTTCTACTTGTTTTCGTTCGATGCCGTCCATGCGCTGCAATAGTCCACTATGGTTGTAGATAAACTTTCGCATTTCTACAAAAGCCCGCATGATAGCAACGTGCATCTTTGCAGCGGTTTCGCTTCTTAACACCCCCGACAAGCCGGACACCCCTTGTTCTGTAAAAACATACGGAAGGTATTTTCGGTGTTTTCCCCGCTTGTCTTTTAAGATCGCATTTTGCGATGTTAAACCTAAGCCCACTTTTTGCGATGTTAAGCTTTCCCACTCTTTTTGAGTTAATTGGAACATAAAATCATCAGGAAAACGCTCTATGTTTCTTTTTACTTGCTCATTTAACCTACTTGTAGATATTCCGTACATTTCTGCCAAATCACCATCAAACATAACTTGCACCCCACGAATGTTAAAAATCCGATTTTCTATGTGTTCTTGTGATATGATTAGTTCATTGCTCATAACGACAGGCTTTTATAGTTATCAGCAATCAGTTTTGCCAATTGTACCGCTTCTTCGTTCAGCCCTTCCAACTCAATATGTATTTCGTTCAGGCGTTCTTCGTAATCAAAATCTTCATCGGTAGCGGTGTCCACGCCAACATACCTACCCGGGCTTAGGCTCCAGTCTTTTTCTTCAATCTCTTTTTGCGTTACTACTTTGCAAAGTCCTTCCACATCAGTATAAACACCATTTGGGAAACGGGTAGTGAGCCATTGTGCTTGTTTGTAGAAATATTCGGTTTCGTGCAACAATCCCGGTTCTTCTTCATCGGGATTGCCGCTGAGTTGTTGTTGCAAGGCTTTCAACTGGTCGAGTTGTTCTTTTAAGTTCAACTCTTTCCAGTCTTTATTTTTGTTCAGTTGGTATTCTTTCTGTGCGGTGCTGATAGCATCTAATAATTGCTTAATCAGTTTGTCTTGCGGTTTGCGTAATGTTTTTGTCTGAACTGTGATTTCTTTGATAAACTGATTACCTTGATTTTTCTTGACAGTTTCTATCAATTGGGTTTGCAATTCAAAAATTGATTTGGCTTCATTTTGCAATTCATTCCACTCCGTGATAATCTTGTCAATCCCTAAATCCTTAAAATCCTGTTTCAGACTGAATGTGCTTAGCGTTTCAATAATTTTCTTCAAATATTGTTGTAGTTCGATAGTTGCTTCGGCTGTTTCTTTGGCTAATTCGGTAGATGTTTGCAAATAGCTTTTTACGGTGGTTTCAAACTTTTTAGTATTGCCTCTATAAAGGTTTACGATGCAAATAAGGTTTTGCAATTGCTCGGGGCTAAAATCGTTTACCTTGCTCGTTACCTTGCGGTAAATTTTTCGGGCATCTAGCATTAAAACAGTGTTTTTGTTCCTCACCCCCGGCCCCTCTCCAAGCGGAGAGGGGTGAGTTGCAGCGGCAACAATATCCTTAATGACTTGTTCTGTATTTTGGAGTACTTGTTCATTAGTAAATCGAATTATTCTTATGTCATACTCACCAATAATTTTTGTTCTTTCAGCATCGTATTTTTGTTGTTCATTTTGATTATGGTATGCACCATCTACTTCAATTCCTAATTTGGCTTCTGCACAATAGAAATCAAGAATAAACCCGACTTTCAACGGGTGTTGTCTTCTGAATTTAAGGTTATTAACCTGTCTGTTTCTTAACAATTGCCACAATAACTCCTCAGCTTCTGTTTGATTTTTCCTTAGTTCTCTAGCATTTTTCAAAAGTTGTTTGGGCAAATCAGTTTCAACGGTAACAAGTCCCTCTCCATTTGGAGAGGGATTTAGGGTGAGGATTTCCTTTGCTCTGTCAAAAAACCAAAGGGTGCAAGGCAATGAACGGGTATAGAAAAAGTTGTTACCAATAGCCATCATCACATCTACCGCACCTGTTTTTATCAACTTCTCCCGAATGTCTTTTTCGCTGTGTCCTGCATCGCTGGCAGACGAAGCCATTACAAAACCTGCTCTGCCTGTTGGTTTCAGGTAGTTGTAGAAATACTGAATCCACAAATAATTGGCGTTGTCGTTTTTCGGCAAGTTTACTTTGCCGTCTATCATCAAACGAGGGTCTTTCTTTACAGCATCTTTGGCTTTGTCCACACCATCCACATTAAACGGTGGATTTGCCATTACAAAATCTGCACCACCAACGAGGTTGTGTTTGTCTTCGTAAAACGTATTTCCTTCTTGTATGTTGCCTTCCAATCCGTGAACAGTTAAGTTCATTTTTGCTAACTTGGTATTGAGATCGGCTTTTTCCTGTCCGTAAAAAGTAACTTTCTCAGCAGGTTTCAATCCTTCGCTTTCTATGAAATAACCCGTTTGCACAAACATACCAGCACTGCCACAGGCAGGGTCAAATACAATTCCGTGGTCGGGTTCAATCACATTTACAATAGTTTGCACCAAACTCATAGGCGTAAAAAACTCTCCGCCCTCCTGTGCACCGGTCATTGCAAATTTGTTGAGGAAGTATTCGTAAATCTTTCCGAACAAATCGCCTTCGGCTTTTTGTAAAACTTCTTTATTGAAAATGCGGAGTAACTCTCGCAACAGGTCTTTACTAAAAATAGAAAAGTTTTTGGGCAATACACCTTTGAGGTTGTCATATTCCTCCTCAATTAACTTCATGGCGTTGTCAATTGCTTCGCCCGTATCGGCACTTTCGGGTAATGAAACCAAATAGTCAAACTGTGATTTTTCGGGCAGGAACATGGCATTGCGTTCTTCAAAATCTTTTTTAGTAATAGGTCGTCTGCCACGCTGCGGATGCACGGGTAAGTCTTTCTCTACTTCAATTTTTACTTTCTGAAAACGGTTGTATGCGTGTCGTAAAAATATCAGTCCCAGCACGGGCATTGAGTACTCCGAAGCAGTCAGTTTACTGTTAGCTCTGAGTTGGTCTGCTGCTCTCCACAGTTCAGCTTCTAATTTTCTAAGTTGTTTTCCTTGCATTTATTCTTTCAGTGTCTTGTTAATAGGTCAAATTTATCATTCTTATCGGTGCGTAGGCAAAGAAGTGGCTCTTTTGGTTTTTCGAAGTGTTGGTCCCGATAAATATCGGGATGTCGGACAAAACCAAATGTGCCACTTGCGAGCTGGTTAAAATTACTCGCAAATTTAATTTTTCTTTTAACGGTGCTCGTGAATCGCTTCGCTTATTTGTTATTAAAAATGAGCGGTGGGAAAAAAATAAAAAACATAGGGTCGGTCCCGATAGCCATCGAGACCGGCTTACTCGCTGTCCGTTTATTGAATCGTTTCTATGTCCTTGGTCACCTGTCAAAATGGTTTACTTTTTTCTTGTTTTTAGTCGTCTGTTTGTTGTTGTCGGGTCTTCCTTTACACTTGCCACCAACGCTCAAATATACGCATACTGTATTGCTTTTTATATCTTATATTTAACTATCCAACATGCCTCCTTATTTTCTTTTTTCAGCAGGGTCTCCAATGCGTTGGTAAGTAGCAAGGCAGGGGCTGCGAAATACTATTTTAAATATTAAAATTATGGGCTTACTTGTTGTCTAATTTCTTCTATTTCGTTTGTCAATATTTGTTCTGTCTGTTGTCGCTTTGTTTCTATTGCTGTGTCTAAGTCTTTCAATTCCACATTGAGCAAGTTTTTTTCTTCCTCAATTAGGTTTCTATGATGAGAAATTAATTGCTGTCGGGAAGTTGCAAATGAGTTTTGAAAATCAATAACCTCCTTTAATGATTTAAAGTCAGAAATTTTATTTTCTGCTAAATGTGATTTTAAAGTCGTCAGTGAACCAATTGTGTTATATGTTCTGCTCATTCTGTCTGCCGATTGTTAATTACAGGGTATCTCTTATTGCCTACAATGGTTGGCGGCTTTGCGAGGGAGCGGATTTTTAGCACTACCTTTGATACGAAGCCGAATGTTCAAATGTACGAAAAAGTTTCAAACCCTGCCCGTCCGGCAGGCGGGGAAGCGTTTAACCCGCTCTCTTGCAAAACCGATGTTGGGTGTTCGCCCGTATTATTTCAAGTTTAGTTCTGCGAGTAATAATTGGTAAATTTCCGTCCAATCTTTCAGATGTAATTTGGTTGATGTGTTGGATATTTGGGAAAAGATGTTTGATGTGAAAAATTTGTCCGAAGCTGTTTGTTCATCAAAGCCAAAATCTGCAACCAATTTCCCTACGATAGGTTCGTTTATATATAGAAAATTAGAAATATGCTCATTGGCTTTAATTCGTTTGAGGAATTGTAATGAAGCAACCGTGCAAAAACAAATTTGATGTGTTTCTTCGTGCCATTTCAGTTCTTCTAAAAATTGTTCTTTACTAATTTTATTGTCTAAAAAAACGTGTATTCGTGTTTGTATTCTATCATCTGCAATCGGACCTTCTACAATATCATAACCGTGTGTGTTAGCTTCACTTTGACGATTTTGAATTACAAACTCAAACCATTCACTATTATAAGTGTCAAATTTTAAAACCTTTATGTTTTCATTTCTGTACGCATATTCGTTAAATTCAAACTCGGTAACAAATCCTGTTTTTTTTGTTTTTCCTCCAATTCACTCTGCCCAAATTTTGGCTTGATTTGGAAATTTTGTAGCATAAAAACCTGCTCCAAAATCCTTGTAAGGTTTGGCTTTATCCAAATCAATGACTTCGGTTTTAGTATAGCTACCGTGATAAATTTTCATCGTTTCCCACCATTGTTATAGCATACTTCATATAAATCTCGGACTGCCCAAAATTCGCTATCGGTATGCAAAGCCCACCAGTGTTTGTTGAGATAATCCCAAGCTCCATATTTTTAAATACAAATATGCTTGTTGAACATTCATTTTGTAGGCTTCTGCAAAGGAAGGAACAATGAATGAAATAAAACTGATTTTATCTCTTGTTTGCTTGTCTATCGTTCTTTTTTGTTCATTTTCCATAACATAATGCTTCGTACAAAGATACAAAAAATTACTTTGCAATAAATTTTTATCCTTCACCTCCTTCTGTCATATTTCCTAATGGTTGATGTTCCGCAATGTAATTTCTTTCAAAGATTTTACAAGCTCTTTTAGTTCCTTCGTATATGATATTTTGTTTCACTTGATTGTGGTACTTTTGAATAAACTTTGATTTAAAAAGATGTGATTCATCACTATACGCCCCTCTAATATGTTGTTCAAATCTTTCTTTAGGATTTGAGGCAATACATACATAAAAAACAAATAATACATATTATAAAGTATATACATAACAATATTGTTCTTAGATTCAAGAATGAAATATGCCAACGCTATTCAGCTATTAAATTAAAGGAGTAGATTTCTTGCTGAAATACTACTCCCAAAAAGTTGCATCGAAATAATTTCAAGCGCTATTAAATCGCTTTATTTATTTTTTTACTTATCATAATTTTTCCGACACCACTATACGAATGATATTCTCCACGATACATGGCATCGGCGCCTACGGCGCCTACGTTATACGTTCCTAAGGATACTGCACGGCAGAGATAATAATATTTATTAATTTTTGGCGTTGCCGTTACAATAAGGTTTATCCGATCATCTCTTATGTCTTTATACTCCGGTGTTGCCGTGTTCTTCAGCCATTCCAATTGCGGTATTTCTGTAATTCTTGCGTTTTCAATTTCAAAACCTGCGGGCAGTAAATCTGTAATTGCTACATTCGGTACGGTGATTCCATTAGTGCTTCGTATGCTGATTTCTACCACCACTAAATCATTTTGATAAAATGCATTATTAAATGGTTTTCCATATCGGTCGCGATATACTTTACGCACTTCCAGATAGCTATCTTCGGGCTTGTTGGTACTTTGTGTTGGAATGCCTTCTGCCTCCCAGAAATAAAATACCTTTCCACTTCCCGTAGTAGTTATGGTAGCAGCGTTTCCGGCGAGTTGTTTGCCGGTAATTACCACATTGTTTTTACCGTCAAAATTGGCAATAGTTTTTCCGTTAGAAATAATTGTTGCAGTTGCATTGCCTTTATTAGCTGCTTTAGCAATTTTACCCATTGCTAAAAATCCAAAAACATTTTCTTGGGTATTCAAATAGTTTTGGGTGAGTAAGGTTTGTGCTACTTGTTTCGCCATGTAGTTGATTTGTGTGTTTTGTGGATCTACTTCCAGTAAGGTATTTAATACAAGTGCCAGATCTCTAAAATCGGAGTAGAAATTCCCATTAAAAGCAGGGTCTGCTTTTTCGTTTACATAGCCTTTCGGTAGCATTTGATAAAATTTCTTTTTATCGCCTTCTAATGCAAAAGCTGCGGCTATTAGATATTTTCCACTTTGCGTTAATAGTTGCGGATTGGATTTGTAGTAGTTCAACTCAGACGTTCTTGCTCTGTCTGCTAATGCCAAAACATACAAACTATACGGTACTTCTTCTTTTACTACTTCAATTTTGCTGCCATCAGAAAAATATTTAAACTCTACTTCTTTGGTCCGCAAGCGTGCGTTTAAATAATCGAATAGTTTGGTTAAGAATTTCTCATTTACAGTGTAGCCTGCTTTTTGAGCTTCTAACATAAAGTGTGCTGCGTATATAGTGCTCCACCACGATTCGGAGTCGCCGCCTTGCCAGTAACTAAGCGCACCGTTCGATAATTGCATAGCTTGTAATTTTTCGATTGCCATTTGCACATTGCTTACTGCTGTTTTAGTATTTGACGTTAGGTTTTGTACGTTTTTGGCTAAATCCGAAAAATATAACTGCGGAAATGCTGCCGAAATAGTTTGCTCTGCACAGCCATAAGGATAGTTTATTAAAAAGCTTAAATTTTTTCCATATTGTACCAATGGAGAGTTACTTACAATCAATTTTTTAGAAGAAGAGAGTAAGGGTAAATTCCCTGCAAATGCAATATTTGCTTGCTTTCCGGCAGCGATATTTCCGGCGCCGGAAAATTTCTGGAATGTCGCATTGGGCCTTGACGTGATAAATGTAGTGTCTGAAAAATGTTCTTTTAGAGCATCTACCGTTACAATTAGTTTACCCTCCCCAATTAAATTTCTGGTGAGTATGGCAAACTCTATTTGTTTTTCACTGTTCGGCTCTATTTCGGTGGTAATGCTGTTAGCGGCTGAGTTTTGCAAAACACCTTCTGCTTTTACGGTTACAGTTGCCGGTGTTTTTGTTTTGGTGGTATTGCTTACCGTAATTGGAATTGTGAGTTCGTCATTGGGAGCTACAAAGCGTGGCGCACCGGTACTGATAACGATAGGATCGGCAACGGTAATGTTCTTTTCAGTTGCGCCAAATTTTTTACCGTCATACGCAACTGCCATTACCCGTAAGCTACCCGAGAATTGAGGGATTTGGAAGCTAAATTCAGCATTCCCAAATGTGTTAGTGTGTATAATTCCACTCCAAACAGAAACTAATTTTATGCGTTTGTTGGTCAATGGATTTACTCTTTTGGAAATATCATCAAATCCTCCTCCCAGTGATGTTACTTCCGGAAATAAATAAGGATAAATTGTGTACATATCTACTTCTAATGCTCGTTTGGAATAGAAATAATTGTAGGGATTTGGCGATTTTTGATCTTTTAACGCCAAAATACCTTCATCTACTACGGCAATCGTCATTTCACAATTAGGCTTTGATTTTATTTTTACCGTTTGTGTCGTTTTACTTCGAGCAGTATTTACACATTGTAAGTCTATCGGTATTTTGTTGCTTGGATTTTCTACGCTAATCGGAGCAAAGCCATAGGCAACCGTTAGCGGCATTCCGTCAGCAATGTTGGGCTTGATAAGCGTAGCTGTAATATATACGTTTGGCACGTGTTGGTCTTCCAATTTTAAATCAATAGATACCGATTTGTTATCGGATTTTACATAATAATACTGCAACATTTTATCGCGCTCTACGGTAATTAATACTTTGCCGTCAAATGGAAGTTTTAACAACGCTTTTGCTTTATCGCCTACGTTGTATTTGTCTTTATCTAAGGTAATATCAATTTTTCCTTCGGTATTTACTTCAAAAGAGGAACTGTACGTGTTGCCAAATCCATAGGCATAAAAAAAGAAAGAAACATAGCTCTCGCTGTTGGGGGCGGAGATGCGGAATTCATAATCTCCGCTTTCCTTTGCCGTAAACGGATATACAGATTTTGAACCAAGGATATTGATATTTTTATTGTCAATAATCTCTTCTTTCATTTGAGAAATATACTTTAATTGTCCGCCTGCTTTTTGAAGTATAGTTTCCCATTTTCTTTTAATGATTTTTACGTTTGCGACTTGTGAATTGTAGGGAATGCCTTTTTTGTTTACGGCAACAATAGGAATTTTAATAGGTTGCTTGGTGCTGAAAAAATCTTGATCGGTTCGGACACCATAAAATACGTCTTGCGTAAATACGTCAAATGTTTTTAGGCGGTTTACGGGTCTTCCGGTTTCATCAAAAACAGTGGTTAATACTCTGCCGGTCAATAATCCGGTTTCGTTGTATTGTGCGGGTATTTCAAAAGTTTCCGCACCATTTCCATTTGCATCTGTAATTCCGTTTCTTACCGTAGTATAATATTCAGCCGTTTTGCTTACCTCAAAAGTATATCGTTCAAATTCTTTTGCCGTGAATTTATTTTTATTCAACGAGAAAGTGGTTTCATAATTTCTGTTTGCTGCCGGAGGGCCGAAATAATTAGTAGCTGTAAATGTTGCGATTACTTTGTCTTTCGGACGGTATTCATCTCTATCGGTTTTTAACTCTACTTTTATTCTGTCCGGCATAAATTCTTCTACCATAATTCCTTTAGCTGCCATCAAAACGTCATTGCCGGTAAGTAGCTGAAAGGTATAAATACCTGTTACAGCATCTGTAGGTAATGGCAAACTGGTTTCAAACGCACCTTGTGTATTTAATACGTTTTTGAACGTTTGATACTCCTTTCCATTAGGCGATAAGATGCGCATTTTTACGGGCATTTCTCCGGGCTGGTTCCATTCATTGGTGCGAACAATGGTGTTGAGGTGTATCGTCTCGCCGGGGCGGTAGATATCGCGCTCGGCATATAAATAGGCATCGTAGTTAGAGGTGTTTAAGCGCTTACCGCCAACGTCAAACCGGGTATTGTCCACTAATGAATTTCTGTAATACACATAATTAAAATCACTGTCCTCAGATAGTGCAGTAATCATACCTACTCTAAAATCTTTGTAAGCATCGGGAATTTCAAAAGAAGCATAGCCTTCTTTATTTGTTTTTGCTTTTCCTAACTCTTGATTTGAAGTACTGATTATTTTTACTTCTATATTTTTTAGTGGCTCTGTGTTTAAAATAGAATTGGCAAAAATATGCACTGTATTTTTATCTTGTTTTACAATTAATCCAATATCCGACAGTGATATGATTTTGGAATCTTGCAGCCATATTCTGTCATTGTCTTCTACTTGTACTACATAGATTCCTTTAAATTCTTTGAATTTATCTTCAAAATCTATATTTAATAGTTTGGAGTGTCCGTAATCTTTTAAATCGTCGGTTCGGTATTTTTTTTCAAATATTTTCTCACCAACATTTTCTATGTTGTAATATTGATAATCGTGATAAGTGTATCTGTTAGCGGCGGTGTCGTAATCATCTTGGTATCCCCAATCTGTTCCTTTATTTATAAAAGCATAGATATTATTTTGGAATACTTTATACACTGTAACTTTTACTTTTTCGCTTTGAGTAATTAAAATAGAAACATTTTTGCTCCCCTTAGCATCAAGGTAAGTAGCTTTGGTATTATCGAATTTTATTTGCGGAGCTATTTCCCCAAAAGCTACATCGCTTGAATAGGATGAATTTAATTTTCCGCCAAAAATTCCAATTACATTTTCTGTTACGTTTATTTCGTATTCTTGATTGGGAGCAAATTCTTCGCTGGATATGGTAATTCCTTTGTCATCGGCAGTAGCCGTAAAATTTACGGCGGGTTCTATTTTTATCGATTCTTTTAAGTTTTTTTCGGAAACAGGTTGGGAAGTGCCTATAAATACAGTGCCTGAAACGCCGTTATGAACTGTTTCTACCTCTTCTAATTTTAATTTTTGAATGCCCGGAACCGTTGATTTTTCGGTAAATTGTTCTTCTTTCATGCTTTTACCTACTTTTTTCAAAACTACTTTTACTTTAGAAGTTTCATTCGTAGCTTTTGGATTTGGAAATACAATAGATAGCACTTTTGAGGGGCGAGTATTTATTATTTTGAAATCTGCTTTTTCGCCATTTATAGTTGCTTCCAATAGGCCTGCTGCTTTTTTGGGATTTATGGGAATATTGAACTTTACATCTGTTTGCAGTTCTATTTTTGTTGCATCATTGCTTGCGGCACGCCAGTGCGAGTGGGAGCCGATTAATGTTAAATAAGTAGTATGTACATTATAGCTTACTGTTCCATATAGTTGTAATGCTTTTGGAGCATCTTTAGTTACTTTATCTAAAAGGGTAATTTTAAAATCGGTTGCTGATGGAAAATCACTTAACGGGGAGAAAACCAACTCACGTGTAGAAGTCCATTTACAGCGACCGGGTACATTAGGGGAGATTTTTATGAAATCGTTATCTACCCATTTGTCTATTAAAGAATCGTTTTTTAATAATTCTTTATTGAATGTGAAAACCAAATTCTGGTTGTTTTCAATTTCTTGGTCAAAGTTGGTCATTACGCAGCGTACGGCATTTTCCGGAGTGTATTTATGGCAAGTCGTGAATAGGAAAGCACTGCTAACAGCTACTATAATTTTAATAAAGGAACGCATAGTTTTTAATTTAGTCTTTGATAATTGACAATTTCAAGCTACAATTATTTTTTGGAATATAAACTGCAAAACAATGAAAAAATTATCTAAAGTAAGAATTTATTTTTTTAAAAGATTTTTAATATGTCAAGTAATTTTTTGCAGTGTTTTTTTTAAAAAGAGTAGAATGGAATTGGATAAAAAATACAATATTTGTAGTCCGACGAGATGATGGCAATGAAATACATAATTTTTTTGTTTTTTAGCTGTATTTACACCGTAGTATTGGCACAAAAAAACAATGCTTATTTTAGGGCTATAGAGTATTTTGACAAAACGGACAGTACAAAAAATTACGCTATCGTCTATCGGCCAAATGCACCGGCAAAAAAAATGTTGCTTTTATTGCCAAGTTTAGGCGAGTCGCCACAATTGGCAGAAATAGAAACGGATATTCCGCAAGTGGCAGCCACCCATGGCATTTTAACTGTGATTTTATGCAATAACGAAGGCAGTAATGCCTTTCAGATAGACGGAAATTCGCAGTATTACTTAGATAGTATTATTCCTATTTTACTAAAAAGAAATAATATTCCAAATGATGCCTACTATATGGGTGGTTTTTCGCTTGGCGGCTCCGGCGTAGTAAAATATGTTCAGCATTGTGCTATTTATGATATTTATCCTAAGCCCAAAGCCGTTTTTACCATCGATCCTCCATTGGATTTTGTACGTATGTATAAAGTATATGAACAATGGCTCAATGATAGCACAACCTATTTCTCCAATAAACCTTTTTACAAAATAGTGTTGGAGAAAATGCGCACCTTTTTTAAAGGAAATGTATATACTGCGTATGAAAATTATGTAACACTTTCGCCGTATTGCAATGAAGATAGGAATAATTACGGTGCCCGATTATTTGGAAATATGCCCATTCTTACCTATTGCGAACCTGATTTTTTATGGGGTATGAAGGAAAAACATTGGAATGCTTATGATTTGAATGTGTTGGATAACGTCGGATTTATAAATGAGTTAACTATTTTAGGTAATAAAAATGCCAAACTTATTCTGACAAAAGATAAAGGATTCCGTAAAATTGTAAAAATTAAACATCCCCACTCGTGGTCGATAGCGGATACCCAAGAAACCGTAAAATGGTTATTGCAATTTTGATTGAGTTTTAACAGTCCAATAAACTCTTAATTTGTATTTTTGCAGTACAAATGAGAACAAAGAAAATTACAAAAGATAAATATAACGTCATTACTTTAGGATGCTCCAAGAATTTGGTAGATTCAGAAGTTTTAATTTCACAGTTAAAACATAATGATTTTGATGTAGAGCACCAATCGGAGCAAAATGATGCTAATATTATTATCATTAACACTTGCGGATTTATTGATAGAGCGAAAGAAGAATCTGTAAATACGATACTTGCTTATGCCGACTTAAAAGATAAAGGCAAGATAGATAAATTATATGTTACCGGGTGTTTGTCGCAACGCTATAAAGATTCTTTGGAAGAAGAAATACCACAAGTAGATGCCTACTTCGGTACTTTAGAATTGCCACAATTATTAGATAAATTAAATGCGGATTATAAACACGAACTGGTAGGGGAGCGATTTTTGACTACCCCGCAGCATTATGCCTATGTGAAAATTTCGGAAGGGTGTAACCGTACTTGTACATTCTGTGCCATACCGCTGATGCGGGGCATGCACGTTTCGAAAACAATAGATGAAATTGTGGCAGAAGCGCAGAATTTAGCCAAACAAGGCGTGAAAGAAATTATGTTGATAGCGCAGGAGCTGACCTATTACGGATTAGATATTTATAAAGAAAGAGCATTATCTAAACTTTTATATGCTTTAAATGAAGTAGAAGGCATAGAGTGGATTCGCTTGCATTATGCCTATCCGAGTAAATTTCCGATAGACCTATTAGAGGCAATAAAAAATTGTGATAAAGTGTGTAAATATTTGGATTTGCCTTTGCAACACGCTAACAATAAGGTGTTGAAAAATATGCAACGTCAAATTACCCAAGAAGAAACTCGTGCATTAATACATCAAATTAGAAGTGAAATTCCAAATATAGCGATTAGAACCACTATGCTGGTCGGTTTTCCCGGAGAATCTGAAGAGGATTTTAACGATTTATGTGATTTTGTTCAGGAAATGCAATTCGAACGATTAGGCGTTTTCCAATATTCGCACGAAGACGATACGGCAGCGCATAAAATGGAAGACGATGTAGATGCAGCTACCAAAGAAGAGCGTGCAAGCCGATTAATGCAGTTGCAGCAAGAAATTTCTTTTCAGAAAAATTTAGATAAAATTGGACATACGTTCAACGTATTAATTGACAGAAAAGAGGGTGGCTATTTTGTAGGGAGAACAGAATTTGATTCGCCTGAAGTAGATAATGAAGTGCTGATTGATGCCAAGAAATATTTTTGTAGAATTGGCGATTTCTGCAGGGTAAAAGTTTATGACGCTACCGATTTTGATTTATATGCAGAAGTAATAAATTAATTTCACTAAACAAACCCGATTGTTATTTGTTTGAAGAAAATAGCTTTAAATGATTACTCGCTCCATAAATTTTTCGGATACTTCTTATTTTTCAAAGTTGGTACTAAACTATCAAGCACAGGAAAAAAGTGTACAACCTTTTTACCAATATCCAAATACCGTTGAGGCTATTGAGCAAATTATTTTTGATAAACAGAAAGAAAACATTGACCGTGTTGCCGTATCCAATAGTATTCAACGCCAATATAAATCTTGTTTGGGCTTGCCACAATTCGATGTGGTACAACAGCATATTCTTTCCTTTCAATCTCAAAATTCTTTTTGTATTGTTACGGCACATCAGTTAAATATTTTAGGCGGCCCACTATATTTTATTTATAAAATAGCACAAACAATTTCTACTTGTAAGCAATTAAAAGAAAGCTATCCTGCATATAATTTTATTCCTGTGTATTGGATGGGAAGCGAGGACCATGATTTTGAAGAAATCAACCATATCAGCGTTTTTAATAAAAAAGTAGAATGGAACGACAAACAAGGGGGCGCAACCGGCAGATATACCACACAACGTTTTGCAGCTGTTTTAGAAGACTTAAAAACAATTGTAGGTAATGATAAATATACTGCAGAATTGATGGATATATTTTCAAAAGCATATCAACAAGATAACTTGTCAAATGCAACAAGATACTTGGTACATGCACTTTTTGGAAAATATGGATTAGTGGTAATTGATGGAGATGATGCAGAATTAAAACAACAGTTTACTACTGTATTACAAGATGAATTATTGCAGCAACACGCAGCACAATTGGTAAATGAACAAATTGATAAGTTAGAATCGTCCGGGTATAAACAACAAGCATTTCCACGCCCAATCAATTTATTTTATTTAGGTGAAAACAGCAGAGAGCGCATAGAATATACTGCGGATACTAAAAGATATGTAGTTTTAAATACTTCGATTTCATTTAGCAGAGATGAGATTTTGCAAGAAGTATTACAACACCCGGAGCGATTTTCGCCCAATGTAATTTTACGCCCACTTTACCAACAGAAAGTATTACCGGCTTTAGCCTATATTGGCGGCGGTGGTGAACTGAGCTATTGGTTGCAATTAAAACCGCTTTTCGAGTATTATAAAATTAATTTTCCCCAATTGATTTTGAGAAATTCTGCTTTATTGGTGAATGCACCTACACAAAAAAAAATAGATAAATTAGAGTGGATGGTAACGGATTTTTTTCAAGATATAGAACAGTTGAAAAAACTATTTATTTTACAAAAAACAGAAGACGATGTTGATATTTCCGGCTACAAGAAAGAAATAGAAACAACATTTTTAAAACTACAAGATGTTGCTAAAAAAATAGATGGAAGCCTAATAAATACAGTAGGTGCGGAGCTACAAAAGACGTTACAGAATATGGATGCAATTCAGAAAAAACTGATAAAATCCGTGAAGCAAAAAAATGAGACGGAACTATTGCAGATTGAAAAAATAAAAAATCAACTTTTTCCCAATCATTCTTTACAAGAGCGCGTGGAAAATTTTTCACCCTATTATGCAAGTTATGGAGAAGCGTTTATCCAAGATTTAATTAATGCGTTTGATGTTTACCAAAAAGAATTTGTATTAATAACCCTTAATTCGAATAAGCAATAAATTTAGGAATGTTTTTTGCAGTAACAGATTATGCGTTTCTTCATTTTTATACAGTTAATTTTTTTGGCGTTGTCGAATATCGCAGCACCACCTTCCAATAATGAAGCCTACAAGAAATTTATTGTTTGGTCGAAGGATACCCAATTAAATTGGTCAGATTTTCAAGGTACCCCAATTGAAAATGCTGCTGAAGTTGCTATGACAGCCTCTTCGGTAGAGTATAATTATTATACATCAGGAAATAAAATAGGATGGAAGGTGACACCGAAATTTTACCCTAATTTATCTTGGTATATTCCTGCTTCGGCAACGGATAATATTTTGAAACATGAAAGGCTGCATTTTGATATTACGGAACTATATGCTCGAATGTTGCGCAAGCAATTGCAAGATAATGTTCATAACGTTACGGACATAAAAACGTTGATTTCCATAGGTAAAAAATTGATTGCGGCTTGGAACGCTGAACAACGTAAATATGATATCGAAACCAATCATAGTATAAATACGGCAGCGCAACAAAAGTGGGAACTTACTATTCGAAAACGATTAGATGCGTTGAAAGATTACGCCACCGTTCCACAAGATTAACCCTCTTTTTAATAATTTATGTGCTATTTTTTTGTTTTTAAATGCTTGTAGAATTTGTATTTTTGAATAGTGTCTGTATTTGAAAAATATAAAATCTATATCGCCGCAATATTTTCTGTATTGGCAATAAATATCTTTTCGTGGCGATTGCCATTTTTTTGGGACACCATTTTAACCTCTACCATTACACAACATTTTTTTGATTATGGCTTTGGGAATTTTATACCGCCACCGCAGTATGATGCCGGACATCCACCATTATTTTACATTTATATTACCGTACTATTTAAGCTAATGGGTAGGAATTTAATTTCCGCACACTTAGGTATGTTGCCTTTCCACCTGCTCGGCGTGATTGCCTTTTTAAGATTAATGCAACATTTTTCTTTTTCACAAAGAGCGCAGTGGTTAGGTTTTTTGCTATTCATGATTACGCCGGCTGTTCTTACACAATATAGTTTAATCAGCTATGATGCCGTACTACTAAGTTTATATTTATCGGCATTAGTTGCTTATTTTGAAAATAGAAAATTTGTTTTTTCTATTGTACTAATTGGAATTGTTGGTGTTTCTTTACGCGGATTGTTTGGCATAGCTTCATTGGCGGTTACGATATTTTTTCTGAATAAAAATAATTGGAAGTCATCAATTAATTGGATTTTATTATTACTTCCGGCTATAGCAATTATCGGTATCTGGTACGGATATCATTATAAGGAAACCGGGTGGTTCATCTCCACCAATGCCGAAGGGTGGGCGCAACAACGTGGTATAGTTAACATTAAGGGGATGTTTAAAAATGGAATATCCATTGCCCGCTGCTATTTTGATTTAGGTGTTTTTGTATTGAGCATAATGAGTTTGTGGTATGTTTATTTACACAAAAAAATAAATGAAAATATAGTGATTTGGATAGTGCCGGCGGTATTGTTTTCTGTTGCTTTTTTACCTTTTTCCAATCCTATTAATCATAGATATTTCCTTATTGTTTATGTGTTGATGTTATTTGCAGTAATTCCTGTTTTAATGTCAAAGAAAATTATATTTACTATTGTAACTATCGGTGTATTGATGTTTGGTCATTTTCTAATTTATCCTCAACCCATATCGAATGGCTGGGATTGTTCGTTGGTGCACATTGGTTATTCGTTGAATAAGAAATATGTGTTGGAAACAATGGAGAATAGTTATCACATCGATAGAAGTAAAGTAGGTACTGTGTTTCCGGTAAATACAAGCTTGCACCAGTCTGATATGATAGAGGATACAACACGGATGTTAAATGTAAATGGGCGAAATATGGACAGTTTGGAGTATGTTTTATATGCCACCGTTTGCAATGATTTTTCCGATGAGCAGTTAGCGGAATTAAAGCATTGGAGCTCTTTATTCACGTATCGAAGTTTTATGACGGAGATGATTGTGTATAAAAATACTAGATTTCATGCGCCGTAAATTAAAATTTATTATTCCTATTTTGTAAATTCAAATCGTGGATATTTCAGTAATCATACCGGTTTACAACGAGGCACAGAACTTGAACGTGTTATATGAGCGCTTGGTAAATAGTGTTACCTCCTTAACCAATAATTACGAGCTTATTTTTGTAAATGATGGAAGCAAAGATGCGTCTTTAGCTATTTTAAAATCATTTGCACAACAAAATACTCAAGTTCGATATATAGATTTTAGTAAAAATTTTGGACATCAGCTGGCTGTATTTGCAGGATTAGAATATGCCAAAGGCGCTGCAGTTGTCATTATTGATGCCGATTTACAAGATCCGCCGGAGTTGATAAGAGATTTATATGCCAAATTAAAAGAAGGATACGAAGTGGTGTATGCGCAACGAGAACATCGAAAAGGGGAATCGTGGCATAAGTTAATTACAGCAAAATTATTTTATCGTTTTATCAATAGGATGTCGGAAGTGCCTATTCCTATGGATACGGGCGATTTTCGCATTTTTACAAAAAAGATAAATGATTTAATTGTTTCTATGCCGGAGCAAAATAAATTTTTGCGCGGACAAATTGCATGGACGGGATTTAATCAAACTTCTGTTTTGTACCAACGGGATGAACGATATGCAGGACGTACCAATTATTCTTATACAAAAATGCTGTCGTTCGCATTTGACGGCATTACTGCTTTTTCAAATATGCCGCTTCGATTAGCAACCTATATGGGGTTTTTGGTGTCAATTATTTCATTTTTAGTTATACTTTATACGTTATATCAAAAATATATAAACCACAATACCGTACAAGGTTGGTCTTCTTTGATGATTAGTATTTTATTTATCGGAGGCGTGCAATTAATTTGTTTGGGTATTATTGGTGAATACCTCGGAAGAATAATGGATAACGTGAAAAAACGCCCTTTGTATATTATTAAAGAAAGTAATTGTTAGCTTAAAAGTTGCTGTACCGCTTTGTTGAGCTGTATTACCGCTTTTTGGATATCCCAATTTTCATTATTTCTTTTTTCTACATAATTGGAAACGGATCGAATTTCAATACCGGGTTGGTTTACTTGTTTTAGTACATAATAAAATGCCAAACCCTCCATATTCTCTATGTCAGCACGATATTTCTCGGTAATCTGTTGTATGGATTTGGGATTGCTATGCACTTTATTTACCGTAACAGAAATAGCTTTAGGTAAATGTATGAGCAGATGAAATGCAGATGGAATGGGTACACACTGACCGTACTGAAAAGCATCTTCCACTCGGTCGATAAATCCCATTTTAAAAAAATCTTGAAATTGATCATCGGACTCTACCCCAAAGTCGCCATAAGTTTCAGAGCTGATTTGCAGCACGTCACCAATTTTCAATGTCTTATTGAAAGCTCCACAAATTCCGGCATTGATGTAAAAATCACGGGTATATTTTTGAGTATAAATTGCTAAATGTGTTGCTGTATTTAGCATACCCATTCCCGTAATTAAAAAATGGAGTTGCTCGCTCGCAATCCATAAGCCATGAAAATTACTTTTAATAGGTTGGTATTGCAAAAACAAAGGTTTTATTTCCATTAACGAAGCCGATACGATAGTTACTTTATGCGTCTTTAAACTCATGGTTTATGGGATGATTGTAATCCGTTAAATGTTGTTTCTGTTTTTAGAGTCAAAGTTAGATTAATTTTTAATAAAAGGCTTTATTGCTTCAGAATCTTCCTGCTGTAAATGCAAATAATATTGCCCTGCCGGCAACTCTGTTAGGTTTATAGAATGATTGTTGGTGTCGTCTTCATACTGTAATTGCCCCTGTGTATTTATAATAGAATAATGTATAATTCCATCTTCTGCAAATCCCGTAAATGATAAAAAATTGGTTGCAGGATTTGGAAACAGCTTACAGTCTTTTGTATTCTTATATGTTTTAACTCCGGTAGTTATACAACCATCATTCAGTTTGTTGATATAACTCCAAAGTATCGAGTCATATACAGTTACCGTTTCTCCTTCATAAGCAGCATTTCCCATTCGTATTATCACCATATTCATACTTGGGATTACATATATTTTCTGGTCATTTTTCCCTAATGCACAAAATAAATCATTGGGAGCATTGGGAATTAATTTAGTAGGATATTGAATTTGTGAAAAAGGTACCATAGCCGATGCTTTCCCATTTAACCACCATAAATATCCATACGCTAAATTATAAGGCTGAGAGGAGTTAAGCATTGCACGATAGTATGCGGTATCTTTCACTATTGTATCATTTCTCCATATACCCTTATTTAATGCAAGTAACCCGAAACGTGCCATTTCGCGCGCTTTGCTGTAATACACGCTTTGAAACCAAATACCATGCATGCCTATTTTATTTCCTATGAAGCTATTGGTAGTGGCAGTATAATTTTGCCCGGTTACGGTGCTAATGATATCTTCTAATTTTCTATAAGCTCCCGTATGGTATGACCACCGCATTCCCGCATCTGCCAAGTATTGTAAGCAAGCACTGTTGTCACTGGTGGTAAGGCAAGGCAGCGCGGGCAAATCATTCATGCCACTCGTCATGGTTAACAAATGCTTTATGGTGATCAATTTTTCTTTTGCTGCAGGTTCACTTGTCCATCCCATTCCTAAATAGTTAGACACAGTGTCGTTGATATTTAACAATCCTTTTTGTTGTGCAATGCCTATCATCATTGAGGTTAAGCTCTTACCTGCGGATGCCCAATAATGAATAGAATCTTGTGTAAAGGTTCCAAAATATTTTTCAATCACAATCTTTCCGTCTTTTAATACTATAAAAGCATCTGTTTTTGTGCTTTGTAAATAATTGTATAATGAATCTATTCTGGAGGAACACCAACCCAATCGGGTGGGAGATAGGGTATCCCATGTGCTATTGTCAGATGGCGGAAAATAGGAGGATTGCCCATGGCCATAACTAAAAAATGATAGCAGTAGTAAAGTAAATAGTGGTTTCATATACTTTCTTAGACTGTAATTTACCAATATGGTTTAAAAAAATACCGCTACGGCTTAGCGGTATTTTTTTAACGATATATTGTGTTTTTTATTGTATGGACTTACTTACTGTTGATATATTTGTCTAACTGTGAGCTGTAATTACTAAATGTAAAGTCGTTGTACAAAGTGTAATAATTACTTTTGTCAATTGTTTTATCGTAGCATAATTTTGCAGCGTCTAATTTATTTTTATCAAAAGAAAACAACTCTAAAATTTGGTGTACTTGATTGGTTTTTATTAATCTATCTTTCAAACCTGTTTTTGCAATTTCTATCATTTTCTCTTCAAATACGGCATTCTTCATTGTTTGTAATAAACTTTGCATGCTTGCATCGTCCATTAGATTTCCGTAACCTCCATAATAGCCACCTCCATTAGGATAATTGTTTGGGTAATTATTCGGATAGTTGTTTGGGTAATTGTTGGGATATGTATTGTACGGATAATTATTTCCAAATCCGCCATGTCCCGGTTTAGGAGGGCAAGTTGGCGCAGGAATAGTACAAACCGGCGGATATTGCACTTGTGGTTGTTGCAGCACATCAACATACCAAGATTTTTGAATAAATGGAATTTTATCGATTATTCGCAACCCATAAAATCTATCTAATTCCGCTACGGTACGATAGCCATCGCTTATGTTTACCGGTTGGGTAAATAGCAATCGTCCATTATATCCATTCTCATATACGGTGAGCGTATAAGTTCCGCTATATAAATCAAAAAATCTAAAAATAGTAGATGTTGACGTGATAGATTGGTTGTTTAAACTAACCGTGTAATTTCCATTGTTATTTAATTTTATAAAAAATTCTGATGCAGCAAATATCGATACTGCAGACAACATGGAAAATGCGAGTGTAAATATTTTTTTCATATAAATACTTTTTAATTGTTATGTGAAAGCACTTTAGTCCTCCGTGTTTGTTTTCATCAAACATTTTGTTACTGTGATTCCAAGATTAAAAATTTAGTTGAAAAGTGTATTACAATCCACGTGCCAAAGTGTTTGACAGCAAAATAAGCGTATAAAAATGACGCTATATTATTTTTACAACTGTATTGGGTAGTGCATCTAAAAGATAATACAATTCCTTGCAAATACGCACGCCTCCTTTAGTAGATTGAAAAGTCAATGGCTGTTCATTGTCATCATACAAATAAATTGTAAACGACTTTTTACCTTTATATTTAGAAATGATATTGTAAATCCGATCGACTATAGTATTGTCTAAATTTTTATAATGCAACATTAATCGTATGCCTTTGCCATATTTTTCCATCACATCTTGCATAAATTCTATTTGCGTTATTTTCAATTCAAATACTTCTTTATCCCTAAAACTTGGTCGATAAATTCCTTTTATCAACAACCGATTTCCTTGCTCTAAAAATGCCAGAAATTTATTGTAATCTTCACTGAAAAATCTAGTTTCAAGACTACTTTCTAAATCTTCAAATATAGCACTTGCCCAAGGTCTTCCATCTTTATTTACACGTTTGTTGATAGATGAAACCATACATGCAATCGTCACTTCTTTATTCTTATAGGAATCAATTTCATCAAAAGAGCAATTGGTAAACTGTGCTATTTCTAATTTGAAATCATCTAATGGATGTCCTGAAATATAAATGCCTATAACGTCTTTTTCTTTTTGTAGTTTTTCAAATGCCGGCCACGGTTGCGTGTGTGGCATTTCAGGTTCCGGAATTTCAGCATCTGTAGTGCCTCCGAATAATGAAAATGCAGCGGAGGATTGCTGGTCTTTTACGTTGTTTCCAAATTTAATTGCCAACTCAATAAGAGTGGTGTCATCTTTGTATTTATGGAAATACTGTGCACGGTGGGTATCATTAAAACTGTCAAATGCTCCGGCTTGTGCTAAGGCTTCAATATTTTTTTTATTGACCGTTCTGGAGTTTACGCGTTTTGTAAGATTAAATATATTTTTGAATGCACCGTTTTTATCTCTTTCTTGTAAAAGGTCTGTAACTGCAGCTTCTCCCACGCCTTTTATTGCGGATAGTGCAAATCGAATTTCTCCTGCCTTATTTACTGAAAACTTTACGTCGCTTTCATTGATATCCGGTCCGAGCGTAGGGATATTCATTCTTCTGCATTCACTCAAAAAGAAATTGATTTGTTTTATGTCGCTCATATTGTGTGATAAAACAGCAGCCATGTACTCCGCCGGATAATGTGCTTTTAAGTAAGCCGTTTGAAAGGCAACAAAAGCATAGCAAGTAGAGTGCGATTTATTAAATGCATACGATGCAAATTTTTCCCAATCCACCCATATTTTCTCACAAGTTAGCTCGTCTAATTTATTGTTTTTACAGCCTTCCATAAACAACGGCTTTAAGGAGTCTAACTTTGCACGGTCTTTTTTTCCCATGGCCTTTCGAAGCTCATCTGCTTTCCCTTTGGTAAAACCTGCTAATTTTTGCGAGAGCAACATTACTTGCTCTTGATATACGGTGATGCCGTACGTTTCTTCCAAAAATTCCTGCATTTCGGGTAGGTCATAAGTAACTTTTTCTTTGCCATTTTTTCGATCTGCAAAATTGGGAATATACTCCATTGGCCCCGGTCGGTATAAGGCATTCATGGCGATTAAATCGTCAAATTTGTCAGGGCGTAAATCGCGTAAATATTTCTGCATACCGGGACTTTCAAATTGGAAAGTTCCTATGGTATCGCCTCGTTGATATAGCTCAAATGTTTTTTTGTCGTCTAATGGTATAGCGTTTAAATCTATTTTTATGTTGTGGTTTTTCTCAATGAGTTCTAATGCTGTTTTTAAAATGGTTAATGTTTTTAATCCTAAAAAGTCCATTTTTAGCATACCGGCCGACTCAATTATGCTTCCATCAAATTGGGTAACGAGTAATTCTGCATCTTTGGAGGTGCATACCGGCACATATTTTACGATATCATCGGGTGCAATAATAACTGCAGAAGCATGGATACCTCTGTTTCGAATAGAGCCTTCAAGTTCTTCCGCAAGTTTTAGTGTAGGTTTGAACAGTGGATTGTCTCGATAGTGACGAAGTTCTTCTACTTCTTCATACGCTTTTTCCAAAGTAATTTTTGGTCTTTCGGGTACTAATTTGGATAATTTATCTGTGTCGGATAATGGAACTTTTAATACCCGTCCTACGTCTTTAATGGAAGATTTTGCAGCCATTGTTCCGTAGGTAATAATTTGCGCTACTTGATTTTTTCCGTATTTTTCTACTACATAATCTATTACTCGTTGCCGGCCTTCATCATCAAAATCAATATCAATATCCGGCATAGAGATACGGTCTGGGTTTAAGAAACGCTCAAAGAGTAAATTATATTTTACCGGATCTACATTGGTGATGCCAATAGCATAAGCAACTGCAGAGCCGGCAGCAGAGCCGCGTCCCGGACCAATGGAAACGCCGAGGTTTCTGCCTTCATTAATAAAATCTTGCACGATGAGAAAGTAACCCGGAAATCCCATGTGTTGGATGGTATTTAACTCAAAATCCAATCGTTCTATTACGTGTATGGGGAGTATGTCGCCCCATCTTTTTTTTGCTCCATTAAAGGTTAGAAAACGCAGGTATTCATCTTGGTTTTTAAATCCTACCGGTAGTTTGAAGGCAGGCAATAAAATATCGCGTTGTAAATTTAACGGCTGTACTTTTTCTACTATTTCCAAGGTGTTTTCAATGGCGTAGGGTACATCTTTAAACAGTTCTTTCATTTCAAACTGTGTTTTGAAAAAGAACTTGTTATTGGCAAACCTAAATCTGTCCGGATCGGTAAAATCTTTTCCGGTTTGTAAACACAATAAAATATCATGTGCTTCCGCATCTTTTTGATCTACATAATGAGAATCGTTGGTCGCTATAACTTTTACTTGATGCTTTTTAGAAAATTTTAGTAATTCCTGGTTAATGGCTTCTTGGCTCCAACCGGTGCCGTCTAAATCATCAATGGCATGTCGCTGCAATTCTATATAGTAATCTTCTTTAAAAATGTCTAACCATTTCAAAAATACTTTTTCGGCGGCCTCTATTCCTTTATTTATCATAGTTTGCGGCACTTCAGCACCTACGCAGCAGGTAGTTGCAATTATTCCATTATGATATTCTTTAATTAATTCTATATCTACACGCGGAAAATCCATGTATATGCCATCGATAAATCCTTGTGATACTATTTTCATTAAATTGCGATAGCCTTCTTCATTTTTAGCCAATAATAGTTGATGATAACGCTTGTCTTTATTTTCCCGTGTAAATTTTTTATTAAAACGGTCTTCAACAACATATACTTCGCATCCTAGAATCGGTTTTACTCCATGTTTTTTGCAAGCGGCAAAGAATTTAAATGCTCCAAACATATTGCCATGGTCGGTAATGGCTACGGCGGGCATATTATCCGCTTTGGCTTTTTTTACCATAGCTTCAACATCTGCAGCTCCATCTAATAGGGAGTATTGTGTATGACAATGGAGTGGAGCAAAATCGCACATATTTATGATTTTTAGTGTGTATTTAAATGAAAATTCGTATTTAAAATTACGACTCCCCTTTTCATAAAATCACGAAGTGGTCTTTTTTATTTTTCAACATTTTACTGCATTGATTTACAGTAAAAAAAAAGCTCGGGCATTGCACCCGAGCACACGCAACTAAGAATTATTAATGATGAGTAAACCTCATTGGGAGAATCATAGTTTAGGTTGTTTTTGTAGTTAGTTCGTTTATATCTTTGGTTCTTGTAGTACAATATTAAATGATGTTTTTGATATACATCAATTCGAATGAGTAAACGGTCGGTTTTGATGAGTATTCGGTAAATTAGACAGAAGAGGACATTTTTCTATAGTATTTGAAACTTTAAAAAGTTTGTGTACTTTCGTAAGTATGCAGATCAAAGACGCTAAAAAACAGTTTGTTCAAGGTTGGGGAGCATTAGGTTCTCAGTGGGGAATTAATAAAACACTGGCGCAAATTCATGCGCTGATGATGGTTTCGACAGAGCCGCTAAGCACAGAGGAAATTATGGAGGAACTGTCTATTTCTCGTGGAAATGCAAATATGAACATCCGTGAACTTACCGATTGGGGGTTGGTTTTTAAAGTTTTTAAACCCGGCGAGCGTAGAGATTATTTTGTAGGCGAAAAAGAGGTATGGAAAATTGCACGGCAAGTGGCAAAAGTCCGTAAAGCTAAAGAATTAGACCCAATTTTAAATTTATTTTCTACTTTAAAAGAATTAGATTTTCCGGTAAAAAATGAAGATACCAAGCAGTTTCAAAAATTGGTAAACGATGTGCATAAATTAGCACTAAGCGTAGATAAATTGCTGGAGGTGATTTTTAAAGCAGAAGAAAATTGGTTTTGGGATAAAATGCTTAAATTATTTACTAAATAATTATTCCAATAGATCATCGCTTAGCTGATTAAGTATTCGCGCAACAGCAGGGCATATTTCTGCATTTTTTACTGTAAGGTTTAATATAGTTTGCATTTTTTTTCGGTGTGTATGCGGGTAATCCTTACAAGCAAACGGACGCACTTCATAGATGGAACAAGTATTGTCTGCATTTAAAAATGAACACGGTGTTTTATTTAATACCGTATCACCGTCACTGTCTTTGGTTACATATTTTGCTACAACATCTTTTGGAGAAATTCGCAAATGATTTGCTATTCTGTTAATGTCATCATTAGAAACTAAAGCAGGGGTGGTTTTGCAGCAATTTGCGCATTGCAAGCAATCAATTTCAGAAAATACAAAATCGTGCTGCGTGTGGAAAAGTTCATCTACATCATAAGGTTTTAGCTTTTTCAATTGCTGTGTTAGCCGGGTGTATTTTTTTTTGTTTTGTAGTGCTTGTTGTTTTAACGCAGCTATTTCGTTTTCTAAATCACTCATAAAACAATTATCTAAGCTTTATTTTGTAATTTTCTTTCTCTAAAATTTCTTTTATTTTTTGCTTAAAATCCCCTTGTATTACTATTTCTCCTTCTTTAGCAGAACCTCCAACGCCACATTTTGTTTTTAGCATTTTAGCCAAATTTTCTAAGTCTGTAGTGTTTCCGATAAATCCCTGAATGAGTGTTACCGTTTTGCCTTTCCGTTGTTTTTTGTCAATGGAAACAGTCAATAATTGTTGCGAGTTGGGTAGTGTTTCCACTTCTTGCTCTTGCGTTTCAAATTTAAAATTCGGATCGGTAGAATATACCGTATTACTGCTCAATTTCTTTTTCCAATCTTCTATCATTAGTTGTTTTTTACAGTTCAAAATCGTCGGCTACCATAAAATTTAATGCTTGCTGCTTGCAAATGACTTCAATATAATTAGTTTTTCCTTTATAATCGCCATCCATTTGTATGCTTTCAATTTTATTAGCACGTATTTTTAAAATTTTATTTACTTGATGTGTTTCTACCATTTCTTGGCTTGCAATATCTCCAAAAAACGCTTCATAGATTAAATACGGAACTTTGGTTCTGTCAAAATTTTTGACAATAGTAATTTCAAATTTTCCATCATTTAAAATACTGTTTTTAGTAAATTCGACATTGTAGCCTAATTGCCCTGTACTTGTAATTAAAACGGCAAATGCTTCGGTTTCTATTTTTTTGTGTTCATCAATTTCTATAGAAAAATGGGGCAGCTTATAGGTAAATGCAGTCGATATAATTCCCGTAACATAAGCACCTACCCCTCGAAACGGAATTTTATCAAATTGCTCTATTACTTTGGCATCATATCCAATTCCGGCGGTCATAAAAAAGGGTTGACCGTTTAAAATCAACGCATCTATTTTGTACGCTTTTCCGGTATTTATCAACTGAATTGATTTCGCTACATCTATAGGTATTTTCATTTTCCTTGCATTCGCATTTCCGGAGCCGGTAGGAATGCTTGCCATAATTACCGGCTTATTCAGCAATACTTGTCCTACTTCATTTTGCGTACCATCGCCACCCGCCACTGCAATAATATCTATTTTTTCGATAAGTGATTGTTGTGCAATTTTTATCGCATGCCCGGCATATCGAGTAACAAAAATGTCATAATCGAATTTCGATAAATCTAAATTTTGTTTAACCAATCGCTCTGAAAATTTTGCACCAAACGTACCACCGGATTTAGGATTTACGATAAATCGCACTCGCTTCTTCATAAGAGTATTTGTTGTTTTAGAAATGTCAAAGATAATTGGTTTTATTTTTATAAATCCTATTTATAGTACGGTAAACCTACATTCTTTAAAGTGGTTCTTTCATATTTACTAATATACCAAAGATAATTTTTTCTTATTTTCTTGTTTTTAGAAAATTAATTTCTACTTTTATCAAACGAACGTTTGGTAACAACAAGACGCAAATGAGAGGTTATACATTCTATAAAGCTCATTTTGTTTGATAAGTTATACAACGTACATTGAAAAATTATAAATAAATCTGAGTTCATAAATCTTTAAATCAGAAATTAAAATGGCAGAAGCTTACATCTACGATTGCGTACGAACACCACGCGGCAAAGGCAAAAAAAACGGAGCACTACACGAAGTAACGCCCACGGAATTATTAGCACAAATGCTAAAAGCAATTCAAAAACGAAACAACTTGGATACGTCTTTGGTCGAAGACGTAATAGTAGGTTGTGTAACACCAATTGGCGATCAAGGGGGCAATATTGCTAAAACAGCCGTAATGATGGCAGACTATCCCAACAACGTTCCCGGATTTCAACTAAATCGTTTTTGTGCATCAGGCTTAGAAGCCGTAAACTTAGCAGCCATGAAAGTGCGCTCGGGCTGGCAAGATTTAATCATTGCCGGCGGTGTAGAATCTATGTCGCGCGTACCGATGGGGTATGATGGTGGTGCATGGGTATTAGATATGCGTGTAAACAATCATACAGATTTTGTTCCGCAAGGCATCAGTGCTGATTTAATAGCTACATTGGAAGGTTTTTCCAGAGAAGACTGTGATAATTACGCTTTACGTTCTCAAAAATTAGCCGGTATCGCTAAAGCAGAAGGCCGCTTTAAAAAATCGATAGTTCCTATTGTGGACATCAATGGACTTTCTATATTAGAGGAAGACGAATACAACCGTCCGGATACAACCATGGCTGGATTGGCATCCCTAAATCCTGCGTTTCAAATGATGGGTGAAATGGGTTTTGATAACACAGCCTTGGAAAAATATACCACTTTAGAAAAAATCAATCACGTGCATACACCGGGCAACTCATCCGGTATTGTGGACGGTGCAAGTTTGGTGTTGATTGGCAACAAAGAAATAGGAGAGAAGTTAGGATTAAAACCACGAGCAATTATTCGCTCGGTAGCAGTTACTTCCACAGAACCCACCATTATGCTGACAGGTCCCGGACCGGCTTCAAAAATTGCAATGAAAAAAGCAGGGATGACTATTAACGATATTGATTTGGTAGAAATGAATGAGGCGTTTGCTTCGGCAGTGTTACGTTTGCAAAAAGATATTAATGTGCCGGATGAAAAACTGAATGTAAATGGCGGTGCAATTGCATTAGGCCATCCACTTGGTGCCACGGGCGCAATGATTTTAGGAACTTTAGTAGATGAATTAGAACGCACAGGAAAAGCCACCGGCTTGGCAACACTATGCGTAGGCGGTGGAATGGGCATTGCAACCATTGTAGAGTTGGTATAGCATTTGAAAGAAATAACCCAAAAAATGAAAACATTTTTTTCAATTTTAACATTATTTCTTTTTGTAAAATCCAATGCACAGGATACTGTTTATTTACATAGAATCGACGATACAATAGCTACAACAAAAGAAAAAGCACTTTATTACAAAACAATTAATTATAGTGTTAATCCTATTGAAGTTATTACCTATTACATAAATGGAAATAAATATGCTAAGGCGCATTATAGTTCATTGAAACCTGAAATTTTAGATGGTGAATACGAAAACTACTTTTATAATGGTAATACCAGTTTTAAAGGTATGTATATTAATAACAATATGGAGGGGATTTGGACTGCTTTCAATAAAGAAAAGAATTTTATCGAGATAAGAGAAATGTATAAAAACAATCTTAGAAACGGCAGAAGTTTTACCTTTTATGAAAATGGAAAATTAAAGAGACAAGATGTTTTTGCCAGAGATACATTACTCGTATCTACTTGTTATGATAGTATTGGTAATGAAATAGAATGTTATCCGGTAGATACATCTTTATTAATATATGATTCGGTTGAGATAATGCCTGAGTTTCCGGGAAAAATGAAGGGATTGACCTCTTTTGTAGGAAAAAATATTATATATCCTAAACAAGCGGAGAAGAATGGGCTTGAAGGAAAAGTAGTTGTGAAATTTTACATTGATATTGATGGCAGCGTTAAAAATCCAGTTATTTTGAAAGACGGAGTAGGAGAGGGATGTCGAGAAGAAGTAATTAGAGTGGTTAATCTAATGCCCAAATGGAAACCCGGAAGTAAGGATGGGAAGATTGTCAGGGTTTATTATACTTTACCGGTATTCTTTAAAATAAAACAATAGAAAATAAAATCTATACCAGCAGCGTCTCTCATTGAGGACTCTGCGTCAAACAAAAGTAATAATGAAAACTAAAAAACAAAATATAGAATATATTACCGCAGTGCCTTTTCAGGAGACTTCGCTGGAAAGTAAATTCCACGCCAAACAATATCAATAATCTAACTACTAACTACTTATTTCTAAAAACTCATTACTAAAAACTAAATCAATAAACATGTTCAAATACGAAAAAGACCAAGACAACATTGTAACCATAACAATGGATATGCAAGGAAGAAGTGCTAACGTAATCAACGAAGCATTTGGAAAATTATGGTTAGAAACCATGGACAGACTGGAGAAGGAAAAAGCAGATATCGCAGGTGTAATTTTAACATCAGCGAAGTCAACTTTCTTTGCTGGTGCAGATATTGATAATCTGTACAAACAAACCGATGCCCAAGAAATTTTTAATATGACAGAAGGCTTGAAAGCGCAGTTGCGCCGATTAGAGACTTTTGGAAAACCTGTAGTGGCTGCATTAAACGGTACTGCATTAGGCGGCGGTTTAGAAATAGCATTAGCTTGTCATTATAGAATTGCACTAAATAATCCAAAAGCACAATTTGGTTTGCCGGAAGTGGGCTTAGGCTTATTGCCCGGCGGAGGCGGTATTGTTCGTTTAACCCGCATGATAGGCTTACAGCCATCTCTACCTTTATTAACCGAAGGAAAAAGATTAAAAGCAAAAGAAGCATTGAGCAATGGATTAGTCAACGAAATTGCTGAAACATCTGAAGAGATGCTCGCTAAAGCAAAAGCTTGGATAAAAGCTAATCCAAAAGCTATTAATCCTTGGGATGACAAAGGGTTTAAGTTTCCGGGCGGTGATGCTAAAAACCCAAAAGTGGCCAGTATGATTCCGATTGTTCCGGCTATGACCAAGAAGAAAACGCACGGAAATTACCCGGCTGTGGAAGCTATTATCAATACAGCAGTAGAAGGTAGCGTAGTGGATTTTGATACCGCCTGCAGAATTGAATCTCGTTATTTTACTTCATTGGCAACAGGGCAAGTTTCCAAAAATATGATTAATACGTTTTGGTACAACTTAAATGCAATTAACGCAGGTGGCTCTCGACCAAAAGGTTTTGAAAAATACACTACAAAAAAAGTTGGCGTGTTAGGCGCCGGCATGATGGGTGCCGGAATTGCTTATGTTACAGCCATTTCAGGCATGGAGGTAGTATTAAAAGACGTGAGCATCGAAGCGGCAGAAAAAGGAAAATCTTATTCAGAAGGCTTATTGAAGAAAAGAGTAAGCAAAGGCAAGATGACCAAAGAAAAAATGGAAGAAGTTTTAAATAGAATTAAAGCCACTGACAAACCGGAATTTGAAGGTTGTGATTTAATAATTGAAGCCGTTTTTGAAGATAGAACACTAAAAGCAAAAGTAACGCAAGAAGCAGAAACAACAATGTTGCCGGAAGGAACTTTCGCTTCTAATACTTCTACTTTACCAATTACAGGATTGGCAAAAGCCTCTTCACGCCCGAAACAATTTATCGGTTTGCATTTCTTTTCTCCGGTAGATAAAATGCCATTGGTAGAAATTATTTGTGGTGCTGAAACGGATGATGCTACTTTAGCTAAAGCATTCGACTATGTATTACAAATAAAGAAAACTCCGATTGTGGTGAACGACTCACGTGGTTTCTATACCTCAAGAGTATTCTCTACCTATGTAATGGAAGGGATTGCCATGTTGGGCGAAGGGCAACATCCACATGTGATAGAAATGGCGGGATTGAAAGCAGGCATGCCGGTTGGCCCATTAGCATTAACGGATGAAGTAAGTATGAAGTTGATGGATCACATTCGTCGTCAAACAGAAAAAGATTTACAAGCCGAAGGTAAACCTGTTCCTAAACATCCGGGATTTGCCGTATGCGAAAAATTGTTGGAAGCTAACCGTCCGGGTAAAGCTGCAGGCGCCGGATTTTATGAGTATCCGCAAGGTGGTACAAAATATTTATGGCCTGAGTTGACAAAAATGTTCCCACAACAAGCACCTTTATCACAGCAAGAAATGATAGATAGAATTTTAATTGTACAAGCATTAGATACCGTGCGTTGTTTAGAGGAAGGTGTGTTACGCTCTGTTGCAGATGCAAACATCGGTTCTATATTTGGTTGGGGGTTTGCGCCTTTCCACGGCGGTACATTACAATACATCAACGGGGAAGGTTTGAAAAACGTAATAGCAAAAGCAAAGAAATTAGAAGCTAAATATGGCGAACGTTTTGCCGTTCCAAAATTACTACAGGAAAAAGCCGACAAAGGCGAATTGTTTGTAGATTAGCCAAAAAACAACTGATTAAGAAAAAGACCGAATGTTTCGTTCGGTCTTTTTTTATTTCTATTTACGTGAAAAAAGCTGAAGCAGCTTTATTTTAAAGAGTTTGTATAATGATATTTTTTCCAACTTGCGTCTTTCATTATAGAAATTATCAAAGTTTTTCACCCAATAGTTATCTACTTCTTGGCGCATATTTTTAGGAAAAGCCACAATCACATCTTGTATAATTGTTACTTGATGTTGAGGAAATAATTCAAAAAATAATTTGAAAACATCATCAACTCTTGGCCAATCCTCCGCATTGTGTGGCGGTGGAAGTTTGCCTAAAAAACAGCGTGCATCATCAATCAAAATAATGGAATCTTGACGCGGCTGAATAGCTTTCAATTCATCCGCTAATGGACATTCATGGTCTTTACCGCCTGCCCCCATGCACCAGTGCCCGTCTAACCAATACAATGCGGGCGCATCTATTTCTTTAACAATATTTGCTAATTGGTCTTTGCTGTTCCCCAAAACAAACGTAATATTTTTTGGCGCATCGCTACGAGAGCTTGCATTTTTGTGAAGCGTTTCATCAATTTCAATAGTATAAACTTTTTCGAAATATTGTGAAGCCCAAATGGAAGAATCTCCTTTGAATGTACCCGTTTCTACAAAATATTTTATTGGATGTTTTTGTGTAAAACTTAATACTAATTCTCTTGGTATTGAAAAACTTACTACGCCCATTTTTTTTATTTATGATTTATAAAATATCCCATCAAACTGCAATAATCTTCCGGTGTTTGTATTTACTAACCCCGGCTCTAATTGATACAACACAAATGCTCTTTGTTTTAAATATGCAATGATTTCATCAAATAATGCTTCACCTTTATACATCTCTGTTATCGATAATTCTAATTGCAACCCGATAATATTTTTTAGAACATTATCAGCGCCTTTTAGCACTTCCATTTCAAAGCCTTGAGTATCGATTTTCAAAAATACATTTTTGTTTCTCAAGTTTAATTCTTCCTCAAAAATGCTGTCTAATTTTTTTAATTGTATAGTTTCCTTTTTTAGGTATTTAGAATCCGGAGCAGCCGATAAATGTGTTTCTTCAATTTCTAATAGAGAACTGCTTACTGTATTTTCAGAAATGTGTATTTCGGATGTGCCATCTACCGCTGCTAAAGCGTAATTATAGGCTTTCCATTGAGGATGTTTTGCCGTATTGGCAGATAATATTTTATACGTAGCAGCAACAGGTTCAAATGAATGGATTTCTCCCTGATAGCCATATTTTATTAATTTCTGTGCATATTGCCCTTCATTGGCACCCACATCTAAAATGCAATTAATCTGATGATTTTTTAATAATTGCAATAGGTAAGTATAGGTTTTGCCTGGTTTTTTATATACGTCAAAGCCAAATGTATTTGCAATATCTATTAAGAACCGTTTTAATGCCATATTATTTTGCTTAACTGCAAAGAAATAGATTAATTATCAAAAATGTGGTATAATTTTACAAAAATATGCAAACACCAAAATTTTCTATAATTACGCCTGTGTTCAATAATGAAAAAGAAATTGAACAATGCCTGAAGTCGGTTGCTGCTCAAACATATACCAATATCGAACATATTATTATTGACGGAAATTCAAATGATAATACGATTAATATAATTATGGATTTTTCAAAAAAATATCCACACCTAAAATTCCTATCAGAAAAAGATAATGGTATTTATGATGCCATGAATAAAGGAATACAAATGGCTTCGGGAGATTATCTCTATTTTATGGGCAGCGATGATGTTTTTTACAATGAACTTGTGTTGTCGCAAATTACCGATGAAACAAAAAGTTTTGATTTGATTTATGGAAATGTCTGGTTTAAACATAAACAAATCATCTACAACGGTGCCTCCGATAAAAGAAAAATTATTGATTGTTCTATTTGCCATCAAGCAGCATTTTTTCATAAACGCATTTTTGACGCAGTAGGAGTGTACGATGCCACTTTAAAATATGCCGGAGACTGGGATTTATTTTTGCGTTGTTTTTATAATGAAAAAATAAAAATTAAATATATAGATAGTATTATTTGTATATTTAATGATTTAGGAATTAGTGGTTATCATTCAGAAAGCAAAAAGACAAAATATAGAGTATTATATCATCGCTTAGGAATTTGGGGCGTTCTAAGCTATTGGCGGATACAATTGAAGAAATATTTATAACCTATCATTATTAAATTTTCTCTTTTTAAAGTTAATAACATTCTTTATTTTTCATTTTCCTATTGCGTATTTTATTCTATTTTTGCAGCCTTTCAAAAGTGAGATATGCAAGAGTTAATAGCCTTAGTAGCCAAAGAAACATTAATAGATCAACAGCAAGTACAAGCCACCGTAGCGCTTTTAGATGAAGGTGCGACAATCCCATTTATTGCGCGTTATCGTAAAGAAAAAACCGGCAGCTTAGATGAAGTAGAAATAGGATGGATAAAAAATTGCATTCAAAAATATAGAGATATAGAAAAACGCAAAGAATCTATTTTAAAATCAATTGAAGATCAAGGAAAATTAACGGATGAGCTGAAAGAGAAGATTATATCTTGCTATGATGCCGCTATTTTAGAGGATATTTATCTGCCTTATAAGCCGAAAAGAAAAACAAAAGCTTCTATCGCCAAAGAGAAAGGGTTGGAGCCATTGGCAACACTTATTTATAAACAGCAAGAGCGTGATGTAATTACAAAAGCAACTGATTTTATTACTGAAAATGTAGCTAATGCAGAAGAAGCCTTGCAAGGCGCTCGCGATATCATTGCAGAATGGATAAACGAAGATATGATAGTGCGTGCTTTAGTTCGCCGCCAATTTGAGCAACATGCCGTAATAAAAACAAAAGTTGCGTTTGGTAAAGAACAAGATAAAGAAGCGCAAAAATTTAGAGATTATTTTGAATGGGAAGAACCCTTAAAACATTGCCCTTCCCATCGTTTGTTAGCCATGCGTAGAGGGGAGGAAGAAGGCTTTTTGTACTTGCATATTGCGCCTGATGAAGAGCAAATGCTCGACATTCTACAACATCGAGTAGTAAAGGGAAACAATGCCGCTTCGGAACAAGTGGCTATTGCTTTAAAAGATGCCTATAAACGTTTAATGAAATTCTCTATCGAATTTGAATTTAGAAACAGCTCAAAAGAGAAAGCCGATAAAGAAGCAATAGATGTTTTTGTGAAAAACTTACGTCAGCTTTTATTAGCACCGGTATTAGGGCAAAAGCCTATTTTGGCTTTAGATCCGGGATTTGTAACCGGTTGCAAGCTGGTATGTTTAGATGATAAGGGAACTTTGCTGGAAGATAGTGTTATTTATCCGCATCCGCCACAAAATAAAACAAGAGAAGCGGAAGAAATTGTTCGAGGACTGATGTATAAATATGGAATCCAAACTATTGCAGTAGGCAATGGAACTGCGGGAAGAGAAACCGAAGACTGGTTGCAAAAGATAAAATGGGAGCGTAAACCTCTAATATTTTCAGTAAACGAAAGTGGTGCATCTATTTATTCGGCATCCGAAGTAGCGCGCGAGGAATTTCCGGATAAAGATGTAACGGTGCGCGGCGCAGTGTCCATAGGAAGAAGGCTTATGGATCCCCTTGCTGAGTTGGTGAAAATAGACCCTAAGTCTATCGGTGTAGGACAATACCAGCATGACGTAAATCAATACTTGCTAAAACAATCTTTAGATGAAACGGTGGTTAGTTGTGTGAGCCAAGTAGGCGTTAACCTTAATACAGCGAGCAAACATTTGCTGATGTATGTTGCAGGCTTGGGGCAAAGCACTGCTGAAAATATTGTACAATATCGAACACAAAACGGCGGATTTAAGAATAGAAAAGAACTATTGAATGTTAATAGATTGGGAGATAAAATTTTTGAACAAGCTGCGGGATTTTTACGCATTACAGATGCTGAAAACCCATTGGATAATAGTGCAGTACATCCCGAGCGATATGCATTGGTGGAACGGATGGCAAAAGACCAAAATATAAGCATTGGCGATTTATTGAAAAATAAAGATTTGCGCAAAAAAATTAATATAAAAAATTATGTTTCAAACGAAGTGGGCTTACCTACATTAGAAGATATAATGAAAGAATTAGAAAAACCGGGGCGTGATCCACGGGAAGAAATTCAGGCGTTTGAATTTGATCCTACTATAAAAACGATTCACGATTTACATATAGGAATGGTAGTACCGGGGTTAGTGACCAATATTACCAATTTTGGCTGCTTTGTAAACATTGGCGTAAAACAAGATGGATTAATCCATATTTCTGAATTGGCAAATAAATTTATAAAAGACCCCAATGAAGCTGTAAAGTTACAACAAGCCATTAAAGTGAAAATTATTGAGGTGGATATTACAAGAAACAGAATAAATTTAAGCAAAAAACAAGCAGAATAATTACAATCCATTAATAGAATCTACAATAGCTTTTGCAGCACCTATTTCAAAAAAATCAACACCTAAATAATTGATGAAATGATGGTTGGCGCTGCTGCAATCTTGTACCCGTTTGCCGAGCACAGCACGTGTATTGGCCTGTGGCGCTAAGTTTTTATCGGGCATTCCCAATGCGTTAGACAGCCAGTGGTTTACTAAATATAATTCCTTCGTACCACTGCCGCCGCGATTTACATTGCTGTTAAATTCGCTTACACTTTTAAACGTATAAGGCGTATCAAAAATAGTACCCCAAGCATACATCAAATAATTTATTTTCGGGCTTTTATCTTGCTCTACAAATAATACAAGGCGTTGGTTACTGTCTATCAATGCTTGCAATGTAGGCCACTTTGTGCCACCGGTATGGATGTAGGAATAATTGTTTAACCCGCTGCTGTCAATAGCTTTTATGAGTTGGGAATTACTTCCGTTGTTTTCAAAAATTATGCTAATTATTTCTTTAGGATTTGCCAGCATAAAATTTTTAATTTCTATTAACACATCAACCAGTTTTTCAGAACCAAAAATAGGAGTAACATGGTAGGTAAGCGCCACCCCATTATCCCCGTCGTACGTATCAATCATTAATCCTCTTACTCCATTTTTTAATTGATGGGTAATGGAGTAGGTTTGATTGGGAATCGTGAATCCTTTTTCAGAATTATTCATGGCGTTATGTGTCATTAAAAAACATACACTATCGTAGGATCTTTTTAGTAATACATCTGCAGGTGCATTAGCATTGTTTTCTTTTTTACAAGAAAATGCGATAAATAGTAAGCAAAAAATACCAATAAGCTGAAACTTGTTACTTTGTTCGAACATGGTGTGTGATTTTATGTGTTACAAAATAATAAAATCAATCCATAAATAGAAAATTATGCACGTTTTTTAGTAATATAGTATCCCTTTAAATTATGGCACAGAAAAAAACATCCTTGTTATCTAAAATTTTAGACGATAGTAAAATCCAAGAGTATATTAACGTCTTTCCCAATAACGTAGGTTCTTACGGGTATGACGCATGGGGGTTTAATATCAAACACATGAAAAATAACATGCGGATATTAAAATACCTATACGATGATTATTTTAAAGTGGATGTTTTCGGCTTAGAAAATATACCTAAAAGCGGAAGGTGTTTAATAATTGCAAACCACAGTGGACAACTCCCAATTGATGGCGCTTTTTTGGGGTATGCTATGCTTACCAACCCGTACGGTCCGCGTGCACCTAAAGCAATGATGGAAAGGTTTTTACCTACTGTGCCATTTATAGGCAATTGGTTAAATTCGTTGGGTTCTGTAATCGGTGACCCGATAAATTGCGAACGTATGTTGGAAAATGAAGAAGCTGTAATTGTTTTTCCCGAAGGTGTTCGGGGATCGAACAAACTCTACAAGTTACGCTACCAACTACAACGATTCGGAACCGGATTTATGCACCTCGCAATGAAACACAATACGCCAATAATTCCGGTAGGAATAGTAGGTATGGAGGAATCAATACGCTCTTATGCAGATGTTAAACCATTGGCGAAATTATTGGGAATGCCCGTAGCACCCTTGGTAATTCCATATATTTTTAAATCAAAAGTGTATATTCATTTTGGAAAACCTATGTATTTCAATAATGATATTACTAAAGAATCGGATATACAACATAGAGTAGATATGGTAAAAGCAGCAATAAATGAACTATTACAAGAAGGCTTGACAATGAGAACTGCTTATTTAGAAGAACAAAATGAAATAAAAAAATAAAATAATCGATAAACCCATTTTATAACTATGGAACCACGTAAAAAAATATTAGTAACAGGGGCTGCCGGAGCATTGGCAAAAAAAGTAATAGAATGCTTAAAAAAAGAATATAAAATTGTAGCTATTGACTTTCGTACAAAAGTAGATTTAGGCGTTCCGATAGAAAGCTATAAAATTGATTTCAATAAAAGATTGTTTGAAGATATTTTCCGTGAACATCAATTTGACGGAATTATACACTTAGGTAGAATTTCTGCTCAAGAAATGAATCGCTTTTCAAGATATAATGCGAATGTAATTGGCACTAGAAAATTATTCGACTTAGCTTTAAAATATAAAGTACCTAAGGTTTTAGTACTGTCCACTTATTTTGTATATGGCGCCTCCGCATACAACCCGTCATTGTTAGATGAAACTACCCCGCTAAAAGCATCAGAGCTAACAATGGATTTAGTAGATTCTGTAGAATTGGAGAATTTATCCACTATATACTTGTATAAACATCCTGAATTAAATATTACCATCTTACGCCCATGCAATATTGCAGGGCCGGGTGTGCGCAATACATTCTCCTTATTGCTTTCTGAAAAACGCTCTCCGGTATTATGGGGATTTTCTCCGTTAATGCAATTTATTCATATCGATGATATGCGCGATGCAATTTGTTTAGCATTCGATAAAAATATTCCCGGTGTTTACAACGTAGCACCTAATGATTATATAGGTTTTCAAGATGCAATTAAAGCAGCAGGCGCTGTGCCTATTCCCATTCCAAGCATTCCTCCTAAATTAACAGAATCTATTTCCCGATTTTTAAAATGGAAATCATTTCCGCCATATCTAATTAATTATTTTAAATATCCGGTAATTATCGATGGCAGTTTATTTGTGAAAACGTTCAATTTCAAACCTAAAAAAACATTGTCAGATATCTTTAATTATTACAAAAGCTTAAAATAAATGGCAGAGGAATTTGCCTCTTATCTAACTTCAATAGTAGGCGAAATAGAAATAATTGCAAATGAAACACATATTTTGCAGATAGAATTTTTAAATGAAAAGAAAACTGAAAAACGGTTGCAAGAAAATGCAATCACCCAACAAGCGAGGCAACAGCTAACCGCATACTTCGAAAAAAAAAGATTCGATTTTGATTTGCCATTGTTTTTTTCAGGAACAGAATTTCAAAATAAAGTATGGCGGCAACTGCAAACTATTCCTTATGGAAAGACGATTTCCTATTTACAGTTAGCTACACAATTAGGCGATCCCAAATGCATTCGAGCAGCAGGAACTGCAAATGGCAAAAATCCTTTTTCTATAATTGTACCTTGCCATCGTGTAATTGGAAGTAACGGAAAACTGATAGGTTACGCAGGTGGATTGTGGCGTAAGCAATTGCTTTTAGAACATGAAGACGCTATAAAAAGACAAATTAGCTTAGAAATGTGAATGGTAAATGTGAATGGTAAATGTGAATGGTAAGTGGTGAATACTATAATTAAAAGTGTACTAAATTATAAACTTAAATAGTTACACTGCCATCAAAAATATCTTTTAAAAATTTCGGGTCTTTTTGTACCTTTGCAGTTCAAAAATAAATTATAAAAAATGGGAAAAAGAGTCCTTATTATTGGAGCCGGTGGCGTAGGCAATGTGGTAGTGCGCAAATGCGCATCCGTACCGGAAGTATTTAGCGAAATCATGTTGGCAAGCCGCACCAAATCTAAGTGCGATGCTATAGCTGCAGATATAAAAAATAGGAAAATCCATACAGCGGCGTTAGATGCGGACAACGTACCCGAAATAGTAGCTTTAATTAATCAATTTAAACCGGATTTGGTGATGAATATCGCATTGCCTTATCAGGATTTAACAATAATGGATGCTTGCTTAGAAACGGGAGTACATTACTTAGATACCGCTAATTATGAACCTAAAGACGAAGCCAAGTTTGAATACTCTTGGCAATGGGCATATCAAGAGCGTTTTAAGGAAAAGGGCATCATGGCATTGTTGGGCTGCGGCTTTGACCCGGGTCAATCACAAATTTATGTAGCACATGCCGCCAAACACCATTTTGATGAAATCCATTATTTAGATATTGTGGACTGCAATGCCGGCGACCACGGACAAGCATTTGCCACCAATTTTAACCCTGAAATCAATATAAGAGAAATTACGCAAGACGGAAAATATTGGGAAAACGGAGCATGGAAAGTAATTCCGGCAATGTCTATTCATAAGCCTATCGAATATCCAAATATTGGCGCTAAAGAATCTTATTTATTGTATCATGAAGAATTAGAGTCTTTAGTGAAGAATTTCCCAACCATAAAACGTGCCCGTTTCTGGATGACGTTTGGGGCACAGTATTTAAAACACTTAGAAGTAATGCAAAATATCGGTATCACTTCCATCAAACCGATTATGTTTCAAGGTCGTGAAATTATTCCTATAGAATTTTTAAAAGCCTTATTACCGGAACCGGGTTCTTTAGGTGAAAATTATTCCGGCGAAACCTCTATCGGATGCCAGATAAAAGGAATAAAAGATGGCAAAGATAAAACGTATTTTATATGGAATAATTGCAAACACCAAGATGCTTACAATGATGCAAAAGCACAAGGCGTAAGCTATACTACGGGTGTTCCGGCAATGTTAGGAGCGAAATTAATGTTAGAAGGAGTATGGATGAAACCGGGCGTGTACAATACGGAAGAAATGGATCCCGATCCATTTATGTCGCAAATTGGTGGCTATGGCTTGCCTTGGCACGAAGAGATAAACCCGATATTGCCACATGAATATTAAGCACTCGCACCATAATCGCAAGTAAAAAATTAGGTTTCGCAAATGCTGCGAAACCTTTTTTATTACTATTCTTCAAATTAGAATACAGAAAAAAACAGTAACATTGTATATGAATACGATTCACACCATATATCCCGAACATTGGAAAGATTATGAATTGATTGATTCGGGTGATTTTGAAAAATTAGAACGCTTTGGAAATTATATTACGATACGACCTGAACCACAAGCCGTATGGAACAAACAATTAGCTGCTACCGAATGGAACTCAATGGCGCAAGTGAAATTTATGGGAGTGTCTTCTTCTTCCGGAAAATGGGAATTTCTGAAAAAAATGCCCGAAAATTGGAATATCCATTATGATTTAGGTAATGCTTCTTTAGTGTTTAATTTGGCATTGACCAAGTTTAAGCATGTGGGCGTTTTTCCGGAGCAAAGCACCAATTGGGAATTTATTTATAAACGTGTTAAAAAACAAAAAGAACAAGGTGTTACCTCTAAAGTATTGAATTTATTTGCCTATACCGGTGGAGCAAGCTTGGCGGCATGCGCTGCAGGAGCGGAAACCTACCATGTCGATTCAATTAAACAAGTAGTGAGCTGGGCGAATAGAAATATGGAGTCGTCCAATTTGAAAGATATACGCTGGGTAGTAGAAGATGCCGTAAAATTTGTAAAACGCGAACGGAAAAGAGGAAAAATTTACCAAGGCATTATTTTAGATCCTCCGGCGTATGGCCATGGCACCGACGGTGAAAAATGGAAATTAGAAGACCAAATAAATGAAATGATTTTTGATGTGCTGCAACTGCTGGATAAAGAACATCATTTTCTAATTTTAAATACGTATTCTTTAGGGTTTTCATCACTTATTTTGCAAAATTTATTATCGGACAATTTGAATAAAGTAAATTTGTTGAATGTACAACCTGAATATGGAGAACTATTTATTCCATCTACTTCTAAGCAGTTTTTACCATTGGGTGTTTATGCTCGATTTTAAAAAAAATATAGTGTTTGAATATTACTAATATGGAAATAAAAGCAAATTTTATAGATATTCTTAATCGAGAAATTTATCCCGCGATTGTATTTGTTAAAAATGGGAAAATTAGTTCTGTTACCAAAACAAAAGACGAGGTTGTTCACTATATTTTACCGGGTTTTGTAGATGCGCATGTGCATATCGAAAGTTCAATGTTGGTGCCTACTGAATTTGCCAAGAAAGCAGTAATACACGGAACGGTAGCCACGGTATCTGATCCACACGAAATTGCAAACGTATTAGGCAAAGAAGGGGTGTATTATATGTTGGAAAATGCAAAAAAATCTCCACTGAAATTTAATTTCGGAGCGCCTTCTTGTGTTCCCGCTACCATTTTTGAAACCGCCGGTGCCGAAATATCCGCAGACGATATTGATGAATTAATGCAGCGCAGTGATATTAAATATTTAGCGGAAATGATGAACTATCCAGGGGTTTTATTTCAAGATAAAATGGTGATGGATAAAATAGCTATTGCCCATAAATACCACAAACCCATTGACGGACATGCCCCAGGACTAACAGGTGAAAAAGCCATACAATACATAAATGCCGGAATTTCTACAGACCATGAATGTTTTACCTACGAAGAAGCAAAATTTAAGCGGTTAAATGGCATGAAAATTTTAATTAGAGAGGGTAGTGCTGCTAAAAATTTTGAAGCACTCTTTCCGCTGTTACAAGATTATCCCGATGGTATCATGTTTTGTTCTGATGATAAACATCCCGATGACTTGATGTTCGGACATATTAATTTATTAGTAAAAAGAGCTATTGAAAATGGAATCGACCTCTTTAAGATTTTAAAAGCAGCGTGTGTAAATCCTGTTAAGCATTATCAATTAGAAGTTGGATTACTAAACGTAAATGATGCCGCAGATTTTATTTTGGTTGACAATTTGAAAGATTTTAATATTCTTCAAACGTACATCAACGGAGTGCTTGTTGCCGAAAAAGGAGAGAGCAAAATAGAAACTACGCCGGAGTACATCATCAATAATTTTAATATAGAAGAAAAAGAGGTTGCTGATTTTAAAATTCAATTGATACATACCAAAATAAAAGTAATTGAGGCAATTGACGGGCAGTTGATTACGAAAACATACATTGGTGAAGTAGATTTAGATGTAGAAGGAAATGCTATCTCGAATGTGGAAGATGATATTCTTAAAATAGCAGTAGTCAATCGCTATCATCAAGCACCGATAGCAGTGGCGTTTATTAAAAATTTTGGCTTAAAGAAAGGCGCATTGGCATCTTCAGTGGCGCACGACTCGCATAATATTATCGTAGTAGGCGTTGATGATGAAAGTATCTGTAAAGCAGTAAATGCCGTTATTGAAGAAAAAGGAGGTTTGTCCGTAACTGATGGCGAACATACAAAAGTGTTACCGCTTCCTATCGCAGGATTAATGAGTGCAGATAGCTGTGAAGTAGTAGCACAGAAATATACTGAATTAATGCAATTTGCCCAACAGATTGGCTGCACATTACAATCTCCATTTATGTCGATGTCGTTTATGGCATTATTAGTGATTCCTCAATTAAAACTAAGTGATAAAGGCTTGTTTGATGGCGAAGCTTTTCAGTTTTGTGAACTGGAAATAAAAGATTAATGTACCTTTGTTGCACATTACTATAGAAATGAATAAATACCAACAAATCCCATCGCCGGCGTATGTATTAGAAGAAGATAAACTGATAAAAAATCTTCAGTTGCTGAAGCACGTACAAGATGCTGCCGGAGTACAAATCATTTGTGCCTTAAAAGGGTTTTCATTTCACCCTGTTTTCCCATTAGTAAAAAAGTACCTTGCCGGCGCTACAGCAAGTTCTTTGCATGAAGCAAAATTAGTGTTCGAGGAAATGCATACCAAAGCACATACTTACTGTCCGGTATATGTGCCGCAAGAATTTGACGAAATACAAGCTATATCCTCTCATATATCCTTTAACTCGCTATCGCAATATGAGCAGTATAAGGATAAACTAAATGCGACTATTTCTTACGGAATACGTGTAAATCCGGGCTATTCGGAGATTACCACGGATTTATATAATCCGGCATCTCCCAATTCTAGATTGGGTATTCCGCGAAGCTTACTGGGCGATAAGCTGCCTGATGGTATTGAAGGGATACATTTTCATGCGCTATGCGAAAATACTTCACATACCTTAGAGCGCGTTTTAACCTCTTTCATCAAACTATATCATCCTTTAATTCAACAAGCAAAATGGGTGAATATGGGCGGCGGACATCTTATTACAAGAAAAGATTACGAGCCGGAACATTTGATAAAAATTCTAAAAGAATTTAAAGCCCAATACCCAAATTTGGAAGAAATTATTTTAGAACCCGGAAGTGCTGTCGGTTGGCAAACGGGTGTTTTGGTTTCTACGGTATTAGATATTGTGCCGAATGGTGATTTTCCTACAGCAATGCTCGATGTGTCCTTTACTTGCCACATGCCCGATTGCTTGGAAATGCCTTATAAACCTAAAGTATGGAGTGAAACTGAAACCGGAAAATTTGAATATAATTTAGGTGGAATGAGCTGCTTGGCAGGTGACTTTATGGGCACTTGGAAGTTTGATAATGAATTAAAAGTGGGCGATAGAATTATTTTTGAAGATATGATTCACTATACAATGGTAAAGACAAGCACTTTTAATGGAATTAATCTTCCGGATATCGGAATTATAAAAACAGACGGCGAATACGAAATTTTACAACAGTTCGGATTTCAAGATTATAAAAAAAGATTAGGCTAAATTTCACTTCCTTTGCAATTAATAACGCAAAGGAAAAGCATATAGAAGTGATTTTTACTAATTTCACTTCGTATAATTCCTGCATTTTACTATGGCTACTGCACAGAGCGACCCGTATTGGTCATTACGATATAAAGAATTTCGTTTTTATGTTTTGGCAAGGTTTCTTATCACCATGGCATTGACCATGCAAGCCGTGATTATCGGATATGAAGTGTACGAGTTGAGCAATTCCAAATTAGCCTTAGGCCTAATTGGATTAACAGAAGCTATTCCGGCAATCGGAAATGCTTTATATGGTGGCTATGTAGCCGATAAATCGGAGAAGCGCACGATGATGGTGCTGTATATTTCTTTATATACGCTAATGTGTGTACTGTTGTTGTTTTTTACGCATACCTCTACCATTGCCTCCATTGGAAATAAAAAGGTGTTGTTCATAATTTTCGCAGCAATTTTTTTTACAGGTATTGCCCGCAGCTTTTACAGTCCTGCTTCATTCGGATTAGTAGCCCAACTCCTTCCTCGCGAAATGTACCAAAATGCTGTTATTTGGTCGAGTGCTGCATGGCAATCCGGTGCAGTGTTAGGCCCCGCATTCGGTGGTATTCTATTAGGAAAATTAGGGATTACAAATGCATTTATTATCATAATTATTTTTTTGGGCATTGCTATATTTTGCTTGTTAAAAATTGAAAAGAAACCAATACAATATGTACCAAAAGAGGAAAGTATTTTTGAAAGTGTATCACAAGGATTGAAATTTGTATTTGATAATAAAGTGATATTGTCTTGTATTTCACTTGATTTATTCGCCGTTTTATTTGGTGGGGCAATTGCTTTATTGCCGGTTTATGCCAAAGATATTTTACATGTTGGCGCTGAAGGATTAGGCTGGCTGAGAGCCGCTCAAGCGGCAGGAGCAATTATTATGTTGTTATTTTTAGCCTATTTTCCGATAAAAAGAAATGTTGGGAAAATTTTATTAGCCGCCGTTTTTGGCTTCGGTGTATTTATGATACTTTTTGGCATTAGCAAAATATTTTGGTTTTCGATGGTATGTCTTATTATTAGTGGTGCTTTAGACGGAATAAGCGTATCGGTACGGCAAACGATTATACAGTTGGCTACGCCGGATACCATGAGAGGGCGGGTGTCAGCTGTAAATTCTATGTTTATCAGCTCGTCCAATGAAATTGGTGAATTTGAAAGTGGCGCTACTGCCGCACTGATGGGTACTGTACCTGCCGTGATTTTCGGTGGTTGTATGACGTGTGTTGTGGTGGGGGTAATGTACGTAGTGGCACCTTCTATCCGAAAATTAGAGCTAAAACAATCCACCTTAGCGGACTCCTAAATCCGGCTTACTTTTTTGGGAAAAATAAAATCATATTCGATTTTTATTTCGATATTAGTATTGGCATAAAAATCAATATTTTCGGTATGGCAAATTTTATCAGTTTTATAGTTTTAATGAGTTTGAAATATTTTGCAAAATTATTTTACCACTTTAAAATATCATGGCCTAAAGAACCCATACAGTGGGAGGAAATACGCTTAATCATTTTCTTAAACCATACGTCATTGTATGAGTTTCTGTATTTAGGTTTTTTACCTAATGCGTTTTTGTGTAATTTATCCAAACGCATGGTAGCTCCTGCTGCCAATAAAACGATGGACAGACCTTTGGTAGGTTTATTCTTCAAAATATTTAATCCCGGAATGATATCTATTACAAGAAAACGCGATACCAGTTGGGAGAATTTTAAAGACAATATAAAAACCGATTCTATAATTATTATTGCGCCGGAAGGTCGTATGAAAAGAACATCAGGATTGGATTTAGAAGGGAATAAAATGACTGTTAAATCCGGTGTTTTGGATATTTTAGCTACTTTAAATAAGGGTGATATGGTGATTGCTTATAGTGGCGGATTGCACCATGTACAAGTGCCGGGCGAAGGATTACCCAAATTATTTAAAACGTTAAAATGAACTTAGAATATTTTAATATAAAAGCCTACAAAAATAAATTTGCGTCAGAAATTGGTAGCGAACAATGGCGTACATCCGTTTTGGATGACTTGCAATGGCGATTAGAAAACAAGGTGCCGACATTTTCGTAAATAGTTACAAAAAAAATAAATTATGTGGTGGATTTGGATAAGCCCAACTTTTATAAAGCTATTTACCCCGAATCAAATTGCCGGAATCACTATATTTCCGTTTATAATTTTAGAAAGCAACCAACAAAAGCAAGATAAAACATTTATCAATCATGAGTTGATACACATCTATCAGCAAATGGAGTTGTTTGTAATTCCGTTTATTTTACTATATTACATAGAGTTTTTTCTACGATTTATACAATATAAAGATGCGCAAACGGCTTATCGAAATATTTCCTTTGAAAAAGAAGCGTATGCCAATGAAACCAATTATAATTACCTGAAAACAAGGAAATGGTTCTCATTTGTGAAATATTGGTAAATTGGTTCGAAAATTGATGAATATAAAATACCTTTGCTCAACTAAAACCAACGTATGCAAACAATAAATGTTTTTGTAGTAGATGATCACCAAATATTTTTAGATGGTATTGTTTCTTTGCTGACCGATGAACCGAATATAAAAATTATTGGAACAGCGCATAACGGCAAACAAGCCGTTGAAAAAATCAAACAGCAAAAAACAGATGTCGTGTTAATGGATATCAATATGCCGGAGATGGATGGAATAGAAGCGACAAAGCTGTTAAAGAAAACACATCCGGATATAAAAATTTTAATGTTGACGATGCATAGCGAGCCTCGATTTATTAAAGAATGTTTGGAAATTGGCGCAAAAGGGTATGTGATGAAAAATATTTCTAAAGACGATTTGTTGAAAGCCATAGATACCGTTTTTCAAGATAAACCTTATTTAGATGTGGAATCGCAAGAAAAGCTGATTGCCTCAATGTCTAACACGGAAGAAGAAGATGACCGAAATTATGATGAACTGGCTTCGCAGATCACGCAGCGCGAGTTAGAAATCCTACAATTGATTTCTTTAGGCTTGACCTCTCAAGATATTGCGAATAAATTATTTATAAGTAAAAATACGGTTGAGACGCACCGGAAAAATATGTTGGCAAAATTGAATGTGAACAATACTGCCGCATTACTAAAAATTGCTTATAAAAAAGGATTAGTATAGCTTTATTCGGCTGTAGCTTGTTGTTGCTCCCAAGTAGTAAATTTTTCTATTTCTTTGTCTATTACTTTTAATAGAAATCCTAATAAAATTAGGTCATCAAGCCCACCGATTACCGGAATAAAATCAGGGATTAAGTCTATTGGATTTACATAATATAATAATATGACAACAGCGATAAAAATAGAAGATTTATCAATGTTACGATATTCTTTTTTCCTCCAAGCCCGCAGCATTCTTGTTACCGTCATTATTCGGGCAGCAGTATCTGCATAGTTTTGTACCGCCTGTTCCGCTTTTTGGTACACTTTGTTGGATAGTTTTTCTAATAACGAATTAGAGGCTACCAATGCTTGTACATTTTTTGCCGTTTGCGGATAGTAGCGCCGAATGATAACGGTTAATAAAGAGGCTTCCATCTGTTATGCTTTTGTTGATGATGCTTGTGTTTCTTCCCAAGCCATAAATCGTTCTATTTCTTTGTTTAGTATTTTTATTAAATACCCTAAAATAAAAATATCATCTAACTGTCCAATCACGGGAATAAAATCGGGAATAAGGTCTATCGGATTTACAAAATAAATTAAAGCGGCAATAACTGCTATGATGGTTTTTGTAGATATATTTTTATAATCTCCGTGCAGCCATGCTCGCAACATACGAGTCAATGCAATTACGCTATCTTGTATTTGATAGTATTTTTCCGATAATTCTCCGGCTTTTACTGCCGCTTTGTCTATTAGTTTAGATATCAAAGTATCTGAAGATATTAACCTTTCAGCTTGTCGGTACAGGGTATCAAATAATTTTTGCATGATGTGATTATAGATTTTTTAAATACCCTTTTACATGCGGCTTTTCTTGGTTTTTGTCCATTACGTCAAAATTAAACCCGGTGTTTGTTTTTTCATGTCTGTAAATGACACTTGCCGGTAAAAAAATGGGAAGCTTAAATAAAACGGTAAATTCAAAACTCGGCTCTGCACGCTTTTCTAATAATGCAAGAATTTTTCCGGCACTCCACATGCCATGTATTATATGGCGTTGAAATCCGAATAATTTTGCCGTAAGCGGATGTAAATGTATCGGATTAAAATCGCCGGAAGCTTTAGCATATTCGATGCCTAAATTATTGGGTAAATCCCATGTTGCCTTTATACTATTTTCTGCTAACGTCGGTTGTTCCCATTCTAATACACTACCGATACCTTCTTTACCTTTAAACATATAAATACTCGTATCTTCCCATATACGTTTTCCGTTTACTTCTATATAGCTGAATAATTCAAAAGCTTGTCCTTTTTCATGTGCAATAAGGTTTCCAAATTTTACCGTAGCAGAAAATTCTTCCCCAACATACAGCGGCCTGATTTGTTTTATGGAATTTGCAAAATGTACTAAGCCCGGTAATGGATAAGGCACTTCGGACTGGCTGAGCAATAGTGTGTGCATCGGAAATACAAAAGTATGTATGTAGGTGGCCGGTACTATTAATGTATGGTCAAAACCGCAAACTTTATTGTATTTTTTCAAGTCTTCCGGTTGCAATTTTGCTTTTGGTAAATGAATAGTAATGTCCGGTAAATTTCCTTTTCCTTTTTTTAATAAAGTAGTAGCAATGCGTGCATAAGAAGCTGCCGGTGATGCAAATGATTGTATCTCTATCGTCTTTGACATGGTGTAATTTTATTGTACTAAGATAGAGAAATCTTTCGGCTCACAAAACGATATAAAGTAAAAGTTGACTTTTATTACTTATGTAAAGAATTGGTTAGTAATCTACTTTTTTTTAGCAAAGTAGTATTTTATAATTTTAAAGAATATTTTTTGGTTTTTACGGCTTTTCTGGTGCGTCCTCGCTCGCCATTATCCGTTATCATTGCCCCTGCCATTGCACTCAGCCCACCGAGCAATGCACCCAAAAACGTAGTAACCATAAGCAGTACGCCTCCGGTGATAGTTGTTTTTAAGCTATCTGAAAATAATTCTGCCACTTTATTGCTCAATACATGTTCGTTTTTAACGTCTAAAAATAATGCATATCCAAACCAAAAAATTCCAACGCCCAGTAACCCTGCTAAGAAATTATTGCCCGGTCGGTTGGATAATGCCAACCCAACTAAAAAACAAATTATAAAAGGAGTGTACCACGGCAAAAACAATGTAAGTATGGTACTCAGTATGATAATGGTTAATAATTTTACAAAAAACATAAATACTATTTTTAATGTCGAATGGAAATTAGTGTTGTTTTATTGCTTTCAAAGCCTCTTCTTTATTTGCAAAAAAATGGAATGCATAATATTCGCCTTTGCTCCATTTATCTATAAATTCGGTGAAACTTTTATCCGCTACATTTCCGCTTTGCCCGCCCGGATACACCCCATAACATTTTGGCGCACCACCGGCAAAATCTACAATCATCCGCCACGATGGACCGGCATGTTCCGAAGCTGCATTCACAATGTTATTATACCCTCCGATGGCAACGTCTTTTACAGAAAATGCACCAAAAAACGGAACCAAATGCGCTATTGTTGTATGTTTATATTGCTGCCACTGAATATTCTTTTTTTCTTTTATGCTTTCTTTAAAATAATCTACTGTTTGGGCAAATGCAATATTGATTATGTCTTTTGCGGTTTCAATTTTATTGGTATTTATGATGTCAAAAATTTTAAATGTAGGTTCATGGATAATTAGATTTGCAGTAACGTAATTTTCTGGAATCCTATAAGATAACTTGCTGTTAAGCATTTCATCGTAGGTGTTTTTTTCTATTAATTCCCAAAATTTATAAAAATAACTTGGTGCCGTTAGTGGGTAATCTGCATAATAATTCCAAGATTTTAAATTGTTGTAAATCGCTACCGCCTCCTTATCATCCGTAAGTGTTATATTGGATAATAGTGTAGGGAGAATTTCTTTTGCCAACAAACTTAAATTGTTGTTTTGCAGTTTCCCCATATCTTGCCATGTATAATTACTACCAGTAGTTAAAGTCGAGTTTATTACGCGATTGCGATAATTTTCATAATTTCCGTTTGTTAAATAAGGGTATGTCTGATCAACAGGATTTTGATTGGCACTGCTGCAAAAATTTCGTTCCGGATTTAGCGTATAAGGGTTTTGTTCAATTGGAATCCGTGCTTTTAATTTTGTAATATTTACTTCTGCTAATGGCGTTACAAATGAACCGTCCCCATACATTGTGCGCAGCATAAAATTTCCTTGCTGTTTAATGGAAATATTGTTGTGTACATCTGCATAAATAAAGTTTTGCCCGGGACATGAATAATACGTCAATGCTTGTAAATAATCAGCTTGGTTTTTAGCTTTGTTTAAATAATAAAATGTCATTAAATCATTGGCAGGTTCTTCAGCTCTCCAATAAATTGCGATATGTTTTTTGTCATCGACTTCTCCAAATTTTTCATCATACACAATGGCACCAACTTTTGTCATTCTAATACTATCGACTACGTCATTTCCACCTTTTACTTTAAAAATTTCTACATCATAATCAAATGGAATAAATTTATTTCCTAATTTATACGCAGTTTTATTATTGTCTTTGTATTCTACAGAAAAGGAGTTGATAACATCGCGCTCCGCATTGGTTACACTCCAAGCAATACTGTCATTATGCCCAATAATAATGCCCGGTGCGCCGGGGATTGTTACTCCTTCTACATTTAATTCGGGAGTATGCAGTTGTACTGCATACCAAATAGATGGCAGGCTTAAATTTAGGTGCGGATCCCCACATAATATGGGATTTCCAGATTTTGTTTTACTGCCGTTTACACACCAATTATTGCTGCCGTAAAACTTATTGGCATAAAATTCTTTATATGGATTCTTGTACAATGCATTCGATATGAAATTAGATTTTGAAGATACTTTACTGGAAAATGAATCGACAGATTTAAAATTCCATTTAGTGCCAATAGGTATAATTGGGTCCAATATCGGTGGCGGAAAATCAGGATATAATTTTTTGTACGCTTCTATACCAAATGTATGCAACGCATTTGTATTTTCTACATCGGTATCGTAATACGTAAGGTCTTTTGCCATATATTTCATCAGCAAGGCACATTTTATAGGCGCCCATGCTTCAGGCTTATAGCCGATTAATTTATACTCAATAGGAATATCTGTTTCTTTAAGTTGGTGAATGTAAGCATTTACTCCGGCGGTAAAACTTTCCACTATCTTTTTACTTTCCGGATTTTTTTCTATTTCTATTAATGAATTTTTTGCAGCGCGTAAAATTCCAATCCGTCTATTAAATCTATCTATGGGTAATGCTTTTTCGCCTACAATTTCACTAAGTCTTCCGGCAGCAGCAAGTGTTTGAAATTCCATTTGCCACAATCTGTCTTTTGCTTCTGCATATCCTTGTGCAAAAATTACATCTTCGGTATTGTCTGCAAAAATATGCGGGACACCTAATTCATCATACACTATTGTTGCAACACCATTAACACAAGGAATCTCCAATGTCGTATTTTTGCAACCATTTAATGATGTGCTTTTCCAAAAACCATGAGTTGGTGATAGGAAATACCCGAGAGCAGGGGTTTCGCCGGATGGACGATTTAGGAAAAAAATAGCAACCACTAAAAGTATAGCCATTGCTATTCCCAAAATTTTCTTTGCCATGTTTCTTATTGTTATCCGAATATACTTAATATTTATTAAATCAAGAACGATTATATGCGTTTTGTTCATCACACGATTTATAGCATTAGCAATTAAATATTTTTTTATTTCTGTTCAATTTTAGATTGATTAATTTTGATGCATGACAAATTCAGAAATTGCTCGTCATTTTGCTTTGCTTTCCGATTTGATGGAGCTGCATAATGAAAATCCTTTTAAAATAAAAAGTTACGCCTTTGCTGCTCGTCACTTAAAGAATATTGAAACTCCATTGCAAGGGTTATCTATCGAACAATTAGAAAAAATTGATGGAGTAGGGCAGGCTATTGCGGCTAAAATTTTTCATTTATGCAAAACAGGAAAGCTGGATTTGTTAGATAAATATATCCAATCAACGCCGCATGGAATTATTGAACTTTTGCAGCTGAAAGGAATTGGTCCGAAGAAAATAGGACAATTGTGGCGAGAACTGGAAATTGAAAGCTTGGGGGAATTGGAATATGCTTGCCAAGAAAACAGACTCGTAGAACTGAAAGGATTTGGTACAAAAACACAACAAAATATCTTTCAACAAATTCAGTTTATAAAACAAAATGCAGGCAAATTTTTATGGGCGAGTGTAGAAGAAATGGCAAATGAAATTTTGCACGACCTTCAGCAACAATATCCTGATTTGCAGTTTTCGCTTTGTGGCGATTTTAGAAGAAAAATGCCAATTGTAACTACGGTAGATATTTTAGTAGGAACGGAACATCCGCAAACCATCCAAGCTATTAAAGAAAAATACCACCAACATTTGGCTACGTTTTATTTTTGTAGTAAAGAATCCTTTTATTTAAAATTGCTGGAGCTTTCAAGCGCAGCAGCACATTTTAGTTTTCTTTCGTATAAAATAGAGCATACAAATTATTACAATTCCGAAAAATCAATTTATGAAGCCGCCGGATATCCGTTTATAGTTCCCGAATTGAGAGATAATATTTTAGAATGGAAGATGGTGGAAAACGATACGTTGAAAGATCTGATTACGCTGAAAGATTTAAAAGGGATAATTCATACGCATACCCAATACAGCGATGGTGGAAATACATTGGCAGCGTTAGCACATTTTGTAAAAGAGCAGGGTTTTGAGTATTTGGTAATTTCCGACCATAGTAAAAGTGCATTTTATGCCAATGGGATGAAGGAAGAAACGATTTTGGAACAACATAAAGAAATCGATAAATTAAATATAGAACTGGCGCCGTTTAAAATTTTTAAAAGCGTAGAATCCGACATTTTAATTGATGGACAATTGGATTACAATAAGGATATTTTAGCTTCATTTGATATGGTTATCGCTTCCGTACATTCTGTGCTAAAAATGTCGGAAGAGAAAGCTATGCAGCGTCTGATAAAAGCAATTGAAAACCCATACACTACTATTTTAGGACATCTTACCGGGCGTCTATTGTTATCACGCGAAGGGTATCCTATTGACCATAAAAAAATTATTGATGCTTGTGCCGCCAATGCGGTTTGTATAGAATTAAATGCCAACCCATACCGGTTGGATATAGATTATCGTTGGATAGATTATTGCCAAAACAAAAATGTATTCGTATCCATAAATCCGGATGCACACAACTTACATGGCGTACATGATATCCGCTTTGGGGTAAATGTAGCTCGCAAAGGGGGCTTATTAAAACAAAACACCTTAAATGCTTTAACTAAAAATAACTTTGAAAAATATTTACAGCAAAAAAGCAGATAAACATTTTTGTATTTTTGTAAAAATTAAATAAAAAATATGAGTGGATTGAAATGGACAAATGGAATAGTTATACTAAGTGTATTGCTCTTTACTCAATGCCGTTCTAAACCTTCGGCACCAACAATATCCGTAGAAAAATTCAACCATGATTCGATTCTTGCGAATGATAAAACACTGAAAAAAGTAGATTCTGTGCGTAATAGTACGGAACAGTCCGAAGAAGAACGCTTGAAAACGGTTACTTCTATAAAATTTGATAAAGAAGTGTATGATTTTGGAACTTGTAATGAAGGCGATAAAGTGAAAAAAAATATCGAATTTACCAATACCGGGAAATTACCTTTAATTATTGAGCAAGCCTACGGCAGCTGCGGATGTACCGTTCCTACGTATGATAAAGAACCGGTACAGCCGGGCAAAAAGGGTAAAATTGAAGTAGAATTTAATTCGGCAAATAGGGCAGGAGCAAATACTAAAAGCGTAATGATACAAGCCAATACCAACCCTCCAATTACTACGGTAACATTTAGCATAAAAGTAACTCCTTCTAAAAATAAGAAAAGTTGGTTTTAAATAGATATAATAATCAATGAAAGTATTAGCTATCGATTATGGAATGAAACGCACCGGATATGCCATTTCCGATGATAGCAAAATTTTTGCTTTTGGATTATCTACACAAGAAACAAAAAATAACCTTGCTTATCTAACGCAGGTTGTTTTAACCGAAAAAGTGGACACTATAGTCATTGGGCTTCCTAAAAAGCTCAATAATGAATTAGCACAAATAGTCCCTAAAATAGAATTTTTTAAGCGACAACTCAAAAATAAGTTTCCCGATATTCAGATTTTTGATATGGATGAGCGGTTTACTTCAAAAATGGCGTTCCAATCTATGATTGACAGTGGTATGAAGAAGAAAGACCGACAAAATAAAGCGCTGGTTGATGAAATTTCAGCAACGATACTATTGCAAAATTTTCTGGAAACATTATAATTTACTACCTTTGTAAAAATTATCATCGGAAATTACTGCGATGAAAATAAATTTATAAAAAAATAGTATGATTTTACCTGTAACACTTTATGGCGATCCGATTTTGAAAAAACGCGCAGAGGAGCTCACTGAAAATCATCCTAATTTACAGGAAATAATAAAAAATATGTGGCAAACTATGTATGCCGCTTCAGGTATTGGCTTAGCTGCCCCACAAGTAGCATTGTCTATCCGCTTGTTTATCGTAGATACCGTGCAATTAGAAGAAAAGCGAAAAACAAATTTCAAAGGCATCAAAAAAGTTTTTATTAATCCAACTATTTTAACAGAAACCGGCGAAGAGTGGAAATATGAAGAAGGATGCTTGAGCATTCCCGGAATTAGAGAAGATGTATTTAGAAATCCCGTTATAAAAATTCGTTTTTACGATGAAAATTTTAATGAATTTATAGAAACTTTTGATGAAATGAATGCCCGTGTTATTCAACACGAATATGACCATATCGAAGGAATCTTATTTACCGACAAGTTAAAACCGCTTAAAAAGAAATTATTGCTGCCAAAACTCAATAAAATTTCCAAAGGCGAAGTTGATGTGGATTATCGCGTTAAAATATTCAAGAAATAACGAAACTATCTTAATTTTTCTTTTTCTTCTTTGCTTTAATATCTTTAATGAAGCGCGCCCATGCAAATGGATCCGTTAAAGAAATACCCGGATGCTGATTCCCGTATTGGTTATAGTAATAGCCAACTTGTGATTGTACATATTGTTTGAAATTTTCTTTACCGTCATAATTAATTTTCTTAGAAATTTCATCGTTTAATATAGACTGCTCGATAGTTTGTTGAGCCAGCTGCTGTAAATTATCCGGAATATCTAAGTTGAGCATTGCTTGTCGCAATTGCCCCGGCGACGGAAGTGGCTTGATAGTTACGCCTTTTAATTCATAAGCATCTCTGTCTAACGAAATTTCTTTTGTAAAACTCTTGTTTTCTATATCATTCGGAATTACTACTTTAAATGATTTATAGCCTAAGGATTTAACAACAATTGTATCCCCTTTGGCGGCTGCAAAAGTAAAAAAACCGTCATATCCCGAAATAGTTCCTCGATTTTCTCCTTGTATATAAACAGCACATAAAGGTACTACTGAGCCTGATTCAGCATCGCGAACATAACCGGAAAACTGTATTATTTCTTTAGCATTTAATGCCAATAAAGAGATACAGTTTAATAGAACAACGTAAATTATTTTTTTCATCATCATAACTGACCAAAAATAATACCATTTATTGGTTATTACTACTGTTTATGGTATAATAATCTTTTTTAACAAAATGAAAATCACATAAATTCTCCATACTTGCATCTTATTTTGTTTAAATTTACACCTTGGTTAAAAAAAAATTATGAATTACGTTTTAGAAACAATAGAATTAAATAAAGAACGCTTCGCAATAGAACTAATGGATTGGTTGAAAATTCCATCTGTTTCCGCAGATCCAAAATTTAAGGCTGACGTTGTAAAAGCGGCGGAATACCTAAAAACTCAATTTGAAAAAGTAGGTATGGAAAACGCACAACTGTTGCCAACCAAAGGTTACCCTGTAGTGTATGCCGAAAAAATTACTGACCCCGCAAAGCCCACCGTATTGGTGTATGGCCATTACGACGTGCAGCCTGCCGATCCGTATGAACTATGGGACGTCCCTCCCTTTGATCCCGTAATAAAAACTACTCCTACACATCCGCAAGGTGCAATCTTTGCTCGAGGGGCTTGCGATGACAAAGGGCAAGTATATATGCATGTAAAAGCATTAGAAATGATGCTCGAAAACAATGATTTGCCTTGTAATGTAAAAGTAATAATTGAAGGAGAAGAAGAAGTTGGTTCCGTAAATTTAGGAGATTTTTTAATAGCAAATAAAGACAAATTAAAAGCCGATGTAATTTTGATTTCAGATACTGGAATTATAAATAACGAAACGCCATGTATCACAAACGGATTACGCGGATTGTGCTATATGGAAGTAGAAGTGCTAGGCCCCAACAGAGATTTACATTCCGGTATTTATGGCGGCGGCGTAGATAATCCGTTGAATGTATTATGTAAGTTGATTGGAGCACTGAAAGACGATAACGGACATATAACTATCGAAGGATTTTATGATGATGTAATTGAATTATCAGACGAGGAGCGCAAGCAAATCAATGCAATTCCAATTACCGAAAAAGAATTTGAAGAAAACATAGGACTGCCGAAGTCGTTTGGCGAAAAAGGCTATACATTATTGGAGCAATTATCCATACGTCCAACTTTAGATGTAAATGGAATATGGGGCGGATACACCGGTGAAGGTGCAAAAACAGTACTGCCCTCCAAAGCAAATGCGAAAATAAGTATGCGCTTGGTGCCTAACCAATCACCTAAAAAAATTGCGGCACTTTTTACAAAATATTTTGAGAAAATTGCTCCTAACACCGTAAAAGTAACCGTAACCGAACACCATGGCGGCGAGCCGTATGTTACTCCGGTGAACTCGATAGAATTTCAAGCAGCAAACAAAGCCATGGAAACAACGTTTGGTAAAAAACCTTTAGCCATGCGAAACGGTGCCAGCATTCCGATAGTTGCCTTGTTTGAAGAAATTTTAGGCTTAAAATCTGTGTTGATGGGCTTTGGATTAGATAGCGATGCTATCCATTCCCCTAATGAACATTATGGTTTATTCAATTATTACAAAGGCATTGAAACTATTCCATACTTTTACAAATATTACGCAGAATTGAAAAAATAACCAGTTTCTAATACATCAAAATAGTACATTTTTTTATTAATATATAAAATTGATTACACGAGATACCATATTAAAAATATTAGATACGGCTCAAATAGAAGACGTTGTACGTGATTTTGTAAATCTGAAAAAATCAGGCTCTATATTAAAAGGAAATTGCCCTTTTCATCAAGAGAAAACTCCGTCTTTTGTCGTAAATCCCAATAAAAATATTTTTAAATGCTTTGGTTGTGGCGTGGGCGGCGATAGTGTTACTTTTATTATGGAACACGAAAAATTTTCCTTTCCCGAAGCCTTGCGTTATCTTGCTAATAAATACCATATAGAAATTGAAGAAACTCAAACTTCTACCGAAGATAAACAAGCACAAGACGAGAAAGAAAGCTTGATGATAATTTTAAGTTATGCCGCTAAATTTTATCAACACCAACTTTCCGAAACGGAAGAGGGAAAAGCCATCGGCTTATCTTATTTTAAAGAAAGAGGATTTTTGGAGGATACCATTCAGGCTTTTCAGTTAGGGTATGCACCGGATAGTTACGATAGTTTATTGAAAGATGCCCTGAAAAATGGCTACAATAATGAGTTATTGCTAAAGACAGGTTTGATAAAAGAAAAAAACGATAAAGCCTATGATTTTTTTCGCGATAGAGTGATGTTTCCAATCCATAATGTAAGCGGAAAAGTAATCGCTTTTGCCGGTCGTATTTTGAGAAAATCTGAAAATCAACCCAAATATATCAATACGGCTGAAACAGAATTATACCACAAAAGCCAAATACTTTATGGGATTTCGCAGGCAAAAGCAGCTATACGAAAACAAGATGTGTGCTATTTAGTAGAAGGATACACCGATGTAATTTCTCTTTATCAAGCAGGGATAAAAAATGTAGTGGCCTCCAGTGGCACAGCGCTGACCAAAGAACAAGTATTGTTGGTAAAACGGTTTACCGAAAATATTGTCATTTTGTATGATGGCGATGCGGCAGGCATAAAAGCAGCTTTGCGTGGTTTGGACATTGTATTGGAGCAGGGGCTAAACGTAAAATTAGTGCTGCTGCCGGATAAGGAAGACCCGGATTCTTTTGTGAAAAATAAAGGAGTAGATGCAACACTGGAGTATATTGAAAACCAACAACAAGATTTTATTTTATTTAAAGCTTCGCAAGGCATTAAAGAAATCGACCATGACCCGATAAAGAAAACAGCGGTAATCAGAGATATAGTAGAAAGTATAGCAAAAGTTAATGACGGAATAAAAAGACAAGTTTATATAAAACATTGCTCTGATATTGTGGATGTATCGGAAGCCGTGCTGGTAAATGAAGTGAATAAAATACGCACGCAACTTTTTAAAAAGAACAAAGAACTGCAACAAGAAGAAGCGGATGCACTTACCCAATATGTAAATATTCCTGAAGAACACTCCCAACGGGTTGCTAAATCGCCGCCGCTGTATTATCAAGAAAAAGACATTATCAGAATTTTAATAGAACATGGCGACCAGCCTATGGAAGAAGGGCTTTCCGTAGCAGAATATATAATTTTTGAATTGGTGGATATAACACTGAATAACCCCGTTTTTGATAAAATCATAAAAATGTACTTAAACGCTTATCAAGAAGAAATTCCTTTTGATGAAATCAAAAATTTGAATTATATCGCCGATACGGAAGTAAAACAATGTTTGATAGAGATAATGACCTCTCCGTATGAACTAAGCCCAAACTGGTTTGCCCGACATGAGATTGTCGTAAAAGATGCCAACAGAACCTATAAAACGGATGTGGTTTCAGGAATGAAACGTTTTCAGTATTTTAAATTAATGGAAGCTATAAAAATAGTAGATGAAAAAATCAGAACCTCCGACAAAGAGGGTAATTTTGAAGAAATGGTAGCTTCTATTTTGAAAAAAATGGAACTTCAGGAAAAACGCAAAACATTAGCCAAAGAACTGCAAACGGTAGTTCATCCGCACTGAAGAAAAGACAGTTTATAGCGTTTTAGAAAATATATACCTGCTTATCTGACAATATTACATCGTTATTAACGAATTACGAAACCCTTCAATAAACGGAACGATTTTTGTATTTTTGCCGTTTCATAATTGAATCTTGCAAAGATTAGTTTGAAAATTGACATTAAAACGAATTAGAATATAAAAATAGTAGTATAAATCATGTTATTATTTGCATTAAGCGGCACCGCTACAAAAGTTATTTTACTGATACTGAGTTTGTCTATATTAGTCGTTCTGCATGAGTTAGGGCACTTTATTCCGGCAAAATTATTTGGAACTCGCGTTCATAAATTTTATCTATTCTTTGATTTTTTGTTTCCATTTCCAAATATTGCCAATTTTACTATATTCAAAAAGAAAATAGGCGATACAGAATACGGTATCGGCTGGTTTCCCTTTGGCGGTTATGTGCAGATAGCCGGTATGGCAGACGAAACCCAGGACGCAGAAACGCTGAAAAATACCCCCCCGCAGCCATGGGAGTTTAGAAGCAAACCGGCTTGGCAACGATTGATTATTATGGTTGGTGGCGTTACTGTGAATATGATTTTGGCGATGGTGATTTTTTCGGGATTGCTATGGAAGTATGGAGAAGAATTTTTACCAATGAAAAACATGACGAACGGTATCATGGTGGTGGACTCTATCGGCTATGATTTGGGCTTAAAAAACGGAGACAAAATTATAGCTTTCGATAACCAACCTGCAGGTAACTTTGAAGAATTTCAGAAAGATTTAGTATTGAATGATGCAAAATCTATTACCATACTTCGCGACGGACAGCAACAAGTATTGGATTTTAAACCCGGTATGCTGGCTAAAATTATGAAACAAAAAAAAGGAGCTTTTATACTTCCGCGTGTACCGAGTGTGATTGCACAAATACAAGATGGCTCCGGTGCCGCAAAATCAGGATTAAAGGTAGGAGATAAGATAACGGCAATAAATGGGGTAGCTACACCCTTTTACGATGAAGTGAAAGCAGCAATTACGGAAAATAAAGGGAAAAACATTAAAGTAACCGTTGACCGAAAAGGGCAACCCATAGAAGTGGAAGGCGCAGTATCTAAAGAAGGATTATTTGGCTTTGGCACACAGTCCTATTCAGAATTATTGAAAACAGAACGCATAAATTATAATTTTGCTGCTGCCATACCCGCCGGAATTGACAGGGCATTCTCTACGTTAGGAAATTATTTTAAAAGCATGAAAATGCTATTTACCTCTAAAGAAGTAAAAGTTAAAGATAGTTTGGGCGGCTTTGTATCAATGGGAAAAATGTTCCCCGATACTTTTAATTGGGAGCATTTTTGGTTACTCACTGCAACCATCTCAGTAATATTGGCATTTATGAATATTTTGCCCATTCCAATGCTCGACGGCGGATACGTAGTATTTTTATTGTATGAAATGTTGCGTGGAAAACCATTGCCGGAAAAAGTACAGCAATATGCACAAAGCGTCGGAATGTTCATTATATTGGGATTATTGTTGTTTGCCAACGGAATGGATTTAATTCGTGCATTTTTTCATTAAAAAAATTTCGTAAAGTTCTTTTTTCAATTATCTTTGCACTCCGTTCTTAGACAACTACGCCGAAGTGGCAGTTACTAAATAGGATATAACTTTTTTTATATCCGTCCGTCTGAAATGCCGAAGTGGCGGAACTGGTAGACGCGCACGACTCAAACTCGTGTACGCAAGTGTGTGGGTTCGAGTCCCACCTTCGGTACACAAAGCATCCTTATGGGATGCTTTTTTAGTTTTTATTTTTTGTATATTGTACAAATTGTAAACCTTTAAAACGGAATAATTATGGTTATTATTTCAATTTGTATCTTATTGTTATTTGCATACGTATTTGATTTGACCTCTTCTAAAACAAAAATACCGTCAGTTATTCTTTTATTGCTACTGGGAAGTACAGCACATTACATTACCGCCTATTTTGAATGGCAAGTGCCTAATTTATTCCCATTGCTGCCCGTATTTGGCACCGTTGGTTTAATACTAATAGTATTAGAAGGTACATTGGATTTGAAATTAAATAAAACCAAATTGCCAATAATAAAAAAATCATTTTTAATAGCCTTTATCCCCATTCTCTTATTAGGGATATTCTTAGTGGTATTATTCCAATATTTAGGCAACTTTTCATTTAAGCAAAGCTTGGCAAATGCAATACCATTGTGCGTAATTAGTAGTTCAATTGCAATACCAAGTGCCAGAAATATGAATGAACACAATAGAGAGTTTATTATTTACGAAAGCAGTTTGTCGGATATTTTAGGCGTTTTATTTTTTAATTTTATTGCACTCAATGAAATTATTAATGGCATTTCAGTACTTCATTTTATTTTTGAAGTTATTATAATTTGCTTTATTTCATTTATAGCTACAGGTATTTTGGCGGTTCTGCTGAACAGAATAGACCATCATGTGAAATTTATTCCAATAATGATTTTGGTAATTCTCATTTATGCAATATCTAAGGAATACCATTTGCCTGCATTAATTTTTATCTTAATTTTTGGATTATTTTTATCCAATCTTCAAGAAATTAAAACAATAAAAGGATTAGGCACCTTAAATACAGAAAAATTAGAAATTGAAGTCGTACGCTTCCATGAGTTAGTGGCAGAAGCTACCTTTTTAATTCGCGCATTATTTTTTCTATTGTTTGGCTACCTTATTCAAATGCAGGAATTGCTTAACCGAGAAACTTTAGTGTTGACAATAATTATAGTAACAGCAATTTTACTAATTCGGTGGATCGTTTTAAAGTTATTTTCTATACCGATAAACCCATTATTGTTTATAGCTCCCAGAGGCTTAATCACGATTTTGTTATTTTTATCCTTACCGGTTTCGCAAAATATAGCAATCGTAAATAATTCATTAATGACACAAGTCGTTGTTATCACCGCTTTAATAATGATGTTCGGGTTATTTTTTCAGCATAATAAAGTAATAGAAGATACTCCAAAAACCTAAACTCAATTTTATCAATTTAGTTAAAATTGAAAACAAAAAGGGATAGATTTTTATCTTTTTATGGGATATGGAATAGAATATGTATTATTTGGGTTAAATAATGTGTGTAAAAGTTAAAAATATTAAATGTATTTTGTAATTTAACGTCGATTTTTAAAATTAAGTCTTAACACGTTTAACCAAAAAAAACCAACATGAGAAAATTAGTAGCAATCTTACTGCTTTTAGCGACAATTACACTTCCGGCTCAAGCAAAAATTCAAGCTGGCGTAGGAATTAAAGTAGGTCCGGGCTTTGGCAGATGGAACAATGGTGCATTTAATGCAAAATTAGCAACGGCAGGTGGTACATTAGGATATCAAACCGGCGCACACGCAGGAATCCAAGCACGCATTTGGTTCAATAAATTCATAGGACTTAATTTAGCCGGCGAATTTAATTATACGGGCAGTACCGTTACTCGTGTATTAGGTTTAAACAGCCTAAAACAAACACATAAAGAAGGACAAGTAACAATTCCATTAACGGCTATGGTAGGCTGGGGAAATGAACGCTTGAGAGTCTTTGGTAATTTTGGCGGTTATTTCGGGTACAATGTGTTTGGCCAAGATAAACAAGTAATAACTTTAAATGGAAGCACTCAGCCAAATGACGGCTTTGTGAAATCAGATTACAAAAACGTTTATAATGCATTAGATGCAGGAGTAAGATTAGGGGCTGGTATTCAAGTATATGTGGACAAAAAATTAAAAAGCTGTGTAACTTTTGATATTAACTATGATTATGGCTTCTTGAAAACATTTAAAAATGAAGTTCCGGCCTATTTCCCATCTCCTGATAAAGTAAAAATCACTCCATCAAGATTAACTATCGGTGTAGGCTATATTTATACTTTTGGAAAAAGTCAAGCAGAGGAAAAACCAAAACGTGCCACTGACTTAATTACAGACTAATAATTTTAAATTAGAAGATAAAAAAGGGAAAGTCTTAAGACTTTCCCTTTTTTTTAATCCTAAAAATTACCTGTTGGAGGCAAAATCTTTTGCGCCGTAGGTAATCACTACATCCGCACCGGCCCGATAAATACTCAATAATGTTTCGTGCAGGCACTTATTGTAATCCAGCCAACCATTTTTTGCGGCTGCCTTCAGCATTGCAAATTCTCCGCTTACATGATAGGCCGCAATGGGCAATGGAAAATTTTGTTTTAATTCATGTATAATGTCTAAATATACGGTCGCAGGCTTCACCATTAAAAAATCGGCACCTTCAGTATAGTCTAATTCGGCTTCCAATAAGGCTTCCCGCTTATTTGCCGGATTCATTTGATACGTTTTTTTGTCGCCTGCCTTAGGCGCAGATTCTAAGGCATCTCTAAATGGCCCATAAAACCCGCTGGCATATTTTGCAGTATATGACATTATGGAGGTTTCCGTAAATCCTTTGTCGTCTAATGCTTCGCGAATATATCCCACGCGACCGTCCATCATGTCGCTGGGACCTAAAATGTCAATTCCGGCATTGGCTTGTGCGAGTGCCATTTTTGCTAAAATAGGTAAGGTTTTGTCGTTTACAATTTTTCCATTTTCAACGTATCCATCATGCCCATCAGAAGAATAGGGATCCATTGCAATGTCACTGATTAAACAACATTCAGGAAATTTCTTTTTAAATTCTGCTATTGCCTTTAAATAAAAATTTTTGGCGGAATAGCTGTAACTCGCCGTCTTGTTTTTCAAAGATTCTTCTACTGCCGGAAATAGTATAAAACTGTTTACCCCTACTTTTAAGCAACTTTCAATTTCTTTCAGTGCATTGTCGATGCTTAATTGCGACATGCCCGGCAGTGATTTTATCGCGTTGCTTTTGTTTTTTCCATCTACCAAAAACAAAGGTTGTACTAAATGTTGAGGAAGTAGTTGTATTTCTTCCGTCAATCCGCGCACGGCTGCGCTTTTTCGGTTTCTTCTTGGGCGTTGTAACATGCTGCAAATATAGCAGTTTCTTATTTTATTAGAATAAGATTTTGTAGGAGAAACTACGGATATATAATAGCATAAAATATAAAAATCAGGCCGTAACTCCCAGTTTTTCTAAGGACTGCAAAATCATTTTTTCTACATTTTCATCTTCTTGTTTGATGAATTTTTCGCCTAAAATCAGCTCGTATAATTCTATATATCGGTTGGAAATGTTTTCTACAATTTCATCGGTCATCTCGGGTATAGTTTGCCCTTCTTTTCCCATAAAATTATTGGCTATCAACCATTCTCTTACAAATTCTTTCGAAAGTTGTTTTTGAGGCTCGTTCTTTACTAATTTTTCTTCATAGCCGTTTGCATAGAAATACCTGGAGGAATCAGGCGTGTGTATTTCATCTATCAAGTAAATGGTATCGCCAATTTTTCCGAATTCATATTTTGTATCTACCAAAATTAACCCTTGCGCAGCAGCTATTTCTGTACCTCTTTGAAATAGTTGTCGGGTATAATTTTCGAGTTGTTCATACGCTTCTTTGCTGACGATTCCACGGGCAATTATATCTTCTTTCGAAATTTCTTCATCGTGTCCGACATCGGCTTTGGTAGTAGGCGTAATAATTGGTGTTTCAAATTTTTGATTTTCTCTCATACCATCCGGTAGTGTTACCCCGCATAACTTTCTGTCTCCATTTTTGTATGCTCTCCACGCAGAACCTGCTAAATAGCCGCGGATAACCATTTCTACACGAAACGGCTCGCATACTTTGCCTATAGTTACATTTGCCGCAGGCACATCTATTACCCAATTGGGTACAATATCTTGTGTGGCGTTTAAAAATTTTGCTGCAATTTGGTTCAGCACTTGTCCTTTATATGGAATTGGACGAGGCAATACAACATCAAATGCAGAAATACGGTTACTGACCACCATCACAAGATATTGATCATTGATATTATATACATCTCTGACTTTTCCTTTGTAAAAACTGTTTTGTTTTGGAAAATGAAACGGTGCGTCCATGTTAGAATTTTTGTAAAAATACAACGAACTGAAATAATGAACCCGGTATTATTTCCACATCTCCGTTTTTGTTGATAGTGAAGTGAATAATAATGTATAGTAAAGGCTAAAACGGTAGCCCGATTTGTGCTTTCGGAATAAATTCTTGCGTTCGCTCATCTATTAAATAGCTCACCGGAGAATTTGGAAAGTTGTAAATTTTATTGAACGGAATGCCCCATGGCTGCCAAAGGTTGGATAATGCTTGTGCAAATAGCTTATCCTCCCATGGTGCAAAATAGTCCGTATCTTCTGTGTTATTTGCCGGTCGCTGATAGGTTGTAACTCCATTTACATCACTTATTTGATAATTAGTGGCATCTTTTAAAAGATAATTAGAATAAAGAAATCTTCCGTACAATTCTTCAAATTGAACGGGGTGTAAAACGGCACTGCCTACTTTGTCTAATACTTCCTTATTGTAATGGGCTACGGCGCCGTTGTCTTGCAAACAAGCAATAATTCCAAATCCATTCATGCCTAAACAGAAATTGAAATGATGTGTTTCGTCTTTGTAGTTTAAGATATCTTTTGAAATATTCACTTGATAACACCGGATAGACCATGGTTTGAAATTTATAAATTTAATCGGCCGAATTAAAGATTGAAGCATTCCGAGTAAGTATGTAATTTTTTGTTGCATTAACTCAGAAATTTTAAATTCTTTTTCCTTTTCTTGGTGATATTGAATAGCGTAAACAAAATCTTGATATAACACTCCATATAATATCCGCGCCATCCATTGAAATAAAGTTATTTCATCCATTTTTATTATAGCTTCATATCCTGTTGTAAAAGCTATTTGTGTATCAATATCCAATTGTTTTATAGCCTCTGCAACTTCTTTGCATGCCGGCAATTGCATATTTTTGTATTTCATTTTATGATTGTCAATCATAGCAATACTTGCCTCTTCGAGCTGATAACGTTCGATAAGCCATTGGGGGAAAACAGGTATTGTTTGTGTTTCCATTTCGGATAAATGTTTCCCGGTTAAAAAGCAACTATTTTCTTTAAAAGAAATTGGTTGGAATGGATTGTATAATTGCATTGCTACGATAGTAATTAGTAAGTTTCAAAATTACTTGCTGTATTCTTATGAAGCCTAAAAAAACAATTGAAATGTACGTTATCTTTTATTTCAATGTATTAGAATTTCATTTTTTGTATTCTTACTGCATTTAATATTGCTAATAATGCAACGCCCACGTCTGCAAATACTGCTTCCCACATAGTAGCCAATCCGCCTGCGCCAAGAATAAGCACGACGCCTTTAACTACAAACGCCATTGTTATATTTTGCCAAACTATTTTCTTGGTTTGTTTACCAATATTTATGGCCATTGCAATTCTACTGGGTTGGTCATCTTGGATAACCACATCTGCAGTTTCTATAGTAGCATCGCTACCTAAACCACCCATTGCGATACCAACATCACTCAGTGCAACCACCGGTGCATCGTTTACGCCATCGCCAACAAATGCAACGATTTCATTTAGTGCTTTGATTTCTTTTACTTTATCCACTTTATCTTCCGGTAATAAATCGCCGTAAGCATTTGTAATTCCTAATTGTTGGGCAACATATTGTACTACCGAGTTTTTATCGCCACTCAGCATAGTGGTTTTTATATTCAATGCCTTTAAATTGTCGATTGCAACTTGCGCATCTGCTTTAATGTTATCTGCAACTGTAAGGTACCCAACAAATTTATTGTCATAAGCAACGGCAATTACAGTATAAATAATTTTACTCCAATCAGCATTATGTTTAATGTTGAATTTGTCCATTAATTTAAAATTTCCAACTAACAATTGTTTCCCATTTATGGACGCTTTTAGTCCATGTCCGGAAATTTCTTCTGTTTGTTCTAATTTAATTTCAGTGGTTACATTTCCAATATATTCTTGAAGGGCTGTGGCAACCGGGTGTGTACTCAACCGCTCTAAGGCGCATACCATTAATAATATCTCTGCTTTGTTGTATTCAGGATTAAAAACTATCTCTTGCACTTTAAAAACGCCTTCAGTCATTGTGCCTGTTTTATCCATCACCACATGCTGAACGGTTGCCAACGTATCTAAAAAGTTACTGCCTTTAACTAAAATTCCATTTCTGCTGGCTGCGCCTATACCGCCGAAATAGCCTAACGGAATTGAAATTACTAAGGCACAAGGGCAAGAAATGACCAAGAAAATCAAAGCACGATACAGCCATTCTGAAAAGTGATAATTTTTATCAAAAAAGAAAGGTATAAGGCAAATTGCAATTGCCGATATTACCACAGCAGGAGTATATAGTTTGGCAAACTTGCGAATAAATAATTCGGTAGGAGCTTTTTGTGCAGTTGCATTTTGCACTAACTCTAAAATTTTACTCAATTTACTGTCGGAGTATGCAGTGGTTACTTTAATTTGCGAAACGGTGTTTAAATTTATCATTCCGGCCAAAACGGTTTCTCCTTTTGTTTTGATGTCTGGCTGGCTTTCCCCTGTTAAAGCAGCAGTATTAAATGCAGCCGTTTCTGATATCAGAGTGCCATCTAAGCCTAACTTTTCTCCGGGTTTCAATTGTATAATTGCACCAATATTTACGTTTTCTGCTGCTACTGTTTTAGGAAAGTTGTTTTCTAAAATGGTTACTTCATCCGGTCTTTGGTCTAATAATGATTTTATGTTGGCTTTAGCACGTTTTACGGCTAACGTTTGGAATATCTCGCCCACCGCATAAAATAACATCACGGCAACGCCTTCAGGATATTGACCGATAGCAAATGCTCCGATAGTAGCAATGCTCATCAATAAAAATTCAGAAAAAATATCTCCTTTAAGGATGCCTTCTAGTGCTTCCTTTACTACCGGAATGCCCACTGGAATATAGGCACTAACAAAAAATATAATTTTTATCCATCCGGTAAACCATGGTTGTGGAAACCAATTTTCTATTACTATACCGGAAATCAGCAATATAAAAGACAATATTGCAGGTAAAAACATGCCGATGGCGCTATCGTTTCCTCCGGAATGGTCGTGCCCGTGCTCATCACTATGATTGTGAGGAGTGCTTTTTTGGGTATTACAACAACCATCATCCTGTAGCAGATTTTGTGCACCCGCGTTAGTATATATTTTTTCCTCTTGCGTGCAACAGAGTTGTCTGCCTTGGGCGTCGTATTTGTGTTGGTGAGCCATAATAGATTAATCAGACATTATTGGTAGGATTATACATTTTTTGATATTCATCTATTGCTTTTTGTATAATTTGAATAGCTACATTTTTATCTTGAAAATCTTGAACGAGAACTGTTTTCTTTTCTAATTTTTTATATTCCTCAAAAAAGTTCTTTAATTCCTCAATAAAATGTTTGGGTAACTCAGAAATGCTATTGATGTGAGCCACGCTGATATCGTTGGCAGCAACTGCTATTATTTTATCGTCTCCTTCGTTGTTGTCAATCATTCGCATTACGCCAATTACTTTTGCATCAACGATACAAAGCGGTACGATATCTATTTGGGATAAAACCAGAATATCCAAAGGATCATGGTCATCCCCTAATGTTTGTGGAATAAATCCGTAATTAGCAGGATAATAAACAGCAGAATATAATACCCTGTCGAGGCGAAGTAAGCCTGTTTCTTTGTCCAATTCATATTTTGCTCTACTGCCTTTCGGAATTTCAATAATAGAATGTACGATGTCGGGTTGTTGGTTGCCAATGCTAACCTGATGCCAAGGATGTGTCATGATATAACTAATTTTGTAATAAATAATCCACTAAAAACTGCTAATATACCCACGGCAAAGCTGCCTATGCTGTATAATGCAAAGGTTGTAAATTCTGCTCTTTGCAGGAGCATTAAATTCTCATAAGCAAAAGAAGAAAATGTAGTAAACCCACCACAAAAACCAGTAGTGAGAAAAATACGCCATTCCGGAGAAAGCCAACCAAATTGATCCGCTAAAGCATAAAAAATTCCAATGAGCAGGCACCCTATACTATTTACTAAAAAAGTACCTATGGGAAATGAATATGGAAAAGTGGTAGTAATGTAAGTTGCCATTGCATATCGGCTGATGCTGCCCAATAAACCACCAATTCCAACAAGTATCCACGCTTTGCTCATTCTTATTTAGGTTAAAAGCAAAGATATTATTTTTATTTTGCTCTCCTAACGATTTGCATCAAATGTTGTGTTGTGGAATTTGTAAAATGGCATTTGTATTTATTTTAGCGGTTTTATTTAAAATTTACTATCTTCGTTGTATTGATTTTTGATAGGATTTTATTCTTTTAAAATTTAGATCACCTTATGAACCATAAAGCAGGTTATATTAATATATTGGGCAAGCCCAATGTAGGAAAGTCCACACTAATGAATGCATTGGTGGGAGAGCGGTTGTCCATTATTACTTCTAAAGCTCAAACTACGCGACACAGAATTTTAGGAATTGTAAACGGAGACGATTTTCAGATGATTTTTTCCGATTTACCCGGTATCATAAAACCGGCATACAAAATGCAGGAATCTATGATGGATTTTGTACGCACCTCTTTAGAGGATGCAGATATATTTATATATATGGTGCAGATTGGCGATAAACCGGAAAATCAACCGGAGGAATACAACAAAATAAAACAGCTGAATATTCCCGTTATTCTTTTGTTGAATAAAATGGATATTGCTGAACATGATGAAGTAGCACAACAAGCCGCCATTTGGGAATCCGATTTTTCGGCAGCTAAAGTATTGCCGTTTTCTGCCAAGTTTAATTGGAATTTAGAAACGCTGATGAAGGATATATTGGAGCATTTGCCCGAAAATCCTCCTTATTTTGATAAAGATGATATTACAGACAGACCGGAGCGTTTTTTTGTTACAGAGGTGATACGCGAAAAAATATTACTCAACTACAAACAAGAAATTCCGTATAGCTGCGAGGTGGTATGCACGTATTTTATGGAAGATGGTGACATCATAAAAATGTCGGCAGATATTTATGTAGAACGTGAAAGCCAAAAGCCAATATTGATTGGTAAAAATGGGGAAATGCTGAAAACAGTAGGCACACAAGCAAGGATAGACTTAGAAAAATTCTTTGGCAAGAAAATATACTTAGAAACACGCGTAAAAGTTTCTGATAATTGGAGAAACAACGATGCCATGCTTCGTAAGTTTGGCTATAGGGAATTTTAACATTCTAGCACCCTGCATAGTGTATTGTAAACATTCATTATTGTTTTGTACCTTTGCACATTCTTTTTTAATCATTCACCGCAAGTATAAATAAAATAAAGTGTCATATACAGTTGCTATCATAGGCCGCCCGAATGTAGGGAAGTCCACATTTTTTAATCGCTTATTGGAAGAAAGAAAGGCCATTACCGATGATTTTAGCGGAGTTACGCGAGATCGGCAGTATGGTATTTCAGAATGGAACGGTAAATCCTTTAATGTTATAGATACAGGTGGTTTTGTTCCGCATTCCGAAGATATTTTTGAAAAAGCTATTCGGACGCAAGTGCGCATGGCAATACAAGAAGCAGACTTGATGATTTTTATGGTGGACGTTACCACCGGAATTACCGATTTGGATGAGGCTTTAGCTCAAGAGCTTCGCCGAACAAAAAAACCGGTAATTATTGCAGTAAACAAAGTGGATAACACAGAACGTTCTTATGCTGCCAACGAATTTTACGGATTAGGATTTGAAAACCTTTTTTGTGTGTCGTCAATGAGCGGCAGCGGTACCGGCGAAATATTGGATTTTGTAACCGAACAAATTCCGGAAGAAATTGAAAATGCCGTAGATATTTATGCCTCCTTGCCTAAGATTGCAATTGTAGGGCAGCCCAATGCCGGAAAATCTACCTTGTTAAATGCATTGATAGGCGAGGAACGCAATATTGTAACAGAAATTGCCGGCACAACTCGTGATTCCATTCATACGCATTACAATTTATATGGAAAAGAATTTTTGCTGATAGATACCGCAGGAATTCGTAAAAAAAGCAAAGTACATGAAGATTTAGAATTTTATTCGGTCATACGCGCCGTAAAAGCCATTGAAGAATCCGATGTTTGTATTTTAATGATAGATGCTACGGTAGGCATCGAATTGCAAGATTTGAAAATTTTCAGCATCATCGTACAGCGCAAAAAAGGTGTTGTAATATTGGTGAATAAATGGGATGCCATTGAAAAAGATTCTAAAACTACTTTAGATTTTGAAAAACGCATTAAAGAGAAAATAGCCCCATTTTCAGATGTTCCGATTGTGTTTATCTCTGCTACCGAAAAACAACGTATTTATCAAGCTATAGACAAAGTATTGGAAGTTTATAATAATAAGCAAATTAAAATTCCTACGCATCAGCTGAATGAAGTAATGCTGGCAGAAATAGAGAAATATGGCCCTCCGGCATACCGAGGAGAATACATTAAAATAAAATATGTAACCCAATTGCCAAGCAGTACGCCATCATTTGCATTTTTTTGTAATCATCCGAATTATATAAAGGAATCCTATCGCAATTATTTAGAAAATAGAATGCGGGAGCAATTTAAGTTATCGGGCGTTCCTATCAATATTTTCTTTAGAAAAAAATAAGCAATTGTATAAGCCATAATTTTATATTATTCTATTGGTCGTTACCAGCGTCGGTAATCTGCTTTAGTTGGGTATGGTAAAGTGACGAAATAGTCCGCAGAGTCCTTTTCAAGAGACTCTGCTACGAAATAAAAAATAACCAGTACCTATGAAGCCATTCCGCTATTTATTTTACAGACTATACCAACTAATGATAAGTGTTGGTAATGGAGATGTTGCTGAATATTTTGCTGTATTATTAATGGCAACGACTTTGTGGCTGAATTTTTATAGTATTACTTCCATCTCTTATGTACTCGGGTATAAAATAGATTTGGGTTTGAATACAGGATTAAAAATAGGCATCTGCTATTTTTTACTTGCTACGCTCTTATATTTTTCCTTTGTTCATAAAAAGAAGTTTTTAGAAATAGCAAAGAACTATGAAAATGAAACCACAAAAGAGAAAAACAGAGGAAAAGTTTTTGCTATCAGCTATTTTGTTTTGTCGATAGGATTAATAATTTTATGTTTTTACTTGATGGAAAAGAAAAACAGGGGAGAATTATAACCCCTCGCCGTTGTTGGTGTTAGTTTACGAAGCCAAAGCGAAGTAAACGTCACCAACAACTAATGTACTTTTAAAACGTATATTTACGGTAGGGTGGTTTGTTGGAGAAGAGCTCCAACAACGGCAAGCAGAAATTGGATTACATACATAATAACCCTGTGAAAGTAGGTTTGTGTGCATTGGAAGAAGAATACAAATATAGCAGTGCCGGATATTATATAGCCAACAGAAAGGATTGGGATTTTTTGACAGATGCGGATGATTGAGTTGCAATACAATACGGGAAGTGGTTTGTTGGTGAAGAACACCAACAAAGGCAGGGCATCTTTCTCATTTTTTCGTTACCCTCAACAAGATACCCTAATATGGAACAAAATAAGTTAATAAAAATTCCTGCTTCTGTAAAGACAGACAGATTGAATGAATGGAAAATAGCATTTCCAGACTATGTAAAGACTAGTACATTAAGAATATCAAAACGCTATGGTGCTTTTGTTTTTCATTTAAACATAGTATGGGATAAATTTGACAATACAGCTTATTCGACCTATTTAGAAATTGATATGTGTGTTAATGATCTATTAATATTGCCTGATATATGTCTATATAGAGAATTAAAATACGATAATAATAAAGCGCAAGATTCAAGTTGCAAATGCAACTTTTTGGGTTAATAATTTTTTGTAAATATAGTTGATTGGATTTTCAAAATCTAATCGTTTTCGTTCTCTTTGGTTTAGTTTGTTTTCTACCTCTTGAACTTGTTGTTTAGTAATAATTGTAAAGTCTGATTTTTTAGGAAAATATTGTCTTACCAATCGGTTGTAGTTTTCATTACAACCTCTTTCCCAACTGTGGTATGGATTGGCAAAATAATAATCTATTTCTAAGGCTGTAGCTATTGTTTTATGATTTGCAAATTCTTTTCCATTGTCTGAGGTAATGGTTCTTATCCAGTGCTTATGCGGTCTTAGCGCATCAATAATTTGAGTGCTTACCGCTGTTGCATTTTTACTTTCTAGTTTTCTTATCCAAGCAAATCCTGTACTTCTATCTACAATAGTAAGTAGTGCGTGTTGATGATTTGCGCCTATTACTAAATCAACTTCTACATCCCCAACTCGTTCTTTTTTAGCTACTATTTCTGGTCGTTCAACAATCATCACTTTGTCTTTGACAATACCTCTATTGTCCTTGTAATTACCTCGTTTTCTGTATCTTTTAGCTCCATTGCGCAAATGGGTATAAAGACTCCCACCATTCTTTTTATCCTGCCAAATAAAGGTGTAAATACTTTCAACAGATACGGTGTCTTGTTTATTTTTTTTACGAATACCCACTACCTGCTCAGGGCTTTTATCTTCTTTTAGGGTTTTTATGATTTCCTCCTGTAATGTAAGTGTCCATTTGCTTTTACGCCTAGATTTTTCCCGGTTAAAAAGATAATAAGATTGTGCATTATCTGATTTATAAATACCATTGTACATGCTATTGCGTTTGATTTCTCTACTTACTACGCTTTTGTCTTTGCCAATAATATCGGCAATATATTGTTGTGATTTTTTAGCTTTTAGAAGTTGTTCTATTGTGTATCTTTGTTGTGAAGTTAGGTGTGCCATTATGATGCGCTTTTAGTACAGAACAAAATAATGATTATCTTTCTTCTCAAAGCAGTAGAACATTTATTTGTCTGCTGCTTTGATTTTTTTAACCTTTACTTTGTATTCTGCAAAAAGTTGCATTTGCAACTTGAATCTAAGAGCTATTAAGTTAAATACCTATGAAAATCATAATATACATGATGATGTATTGATACAAGCAAGAAAGGATTTTGAACCATTACTTTTGAATCACATGTCTGTGCCATATTTATTACACTTACTTGAGAACGAAATAAAATCAGAACGAGCAGTTTTTAGTACTCATTTTAGCTTATACAGAGCTATTTTATATTTGTATTCGATTTCAAATATTAGTGAAATTGAAAAAGAAAAGATGCATAATCATTATATGGAAGAAATAAAAAAGAAAGAGACGGGAATAAAACGATTATATAATGAATATTATAATCCATTGCTTAGCAAAATAGAATTATTTTTTACCTCACCTGAAATTATTCAGAAAGAAATTGAAAAAAGTATATTAAAGTATAAATTTGATATGCTATTAAAATATGATTTAATTATTGCCTAAATGAAAAACTTTAAAACAATATTTCCTGTTATAGATAATGTGCCAATAGGTTTAAGTCCTTCTCTTATCTTTGGTGGTCCTTATTGGATTAACTTTCAAGGAACCATTACCCTTAAAAAATAATAATATGAAGTGTTACAGAATAACTTTAGTAATAATATTTATGACAATATATGGATGTAATGAAAAGAAAAGTGTTGATCTTGGGAGAGGTTATCGATTCGATAATGATCCATCAATTAGCATGGACTATATGATATTTGGTGTTAATAAAAATATCTATGGCAATATATTAGATTTTAATTTTGATTCCATATTTATTATTGTGGAGCAAATGCCTAGAGATTTAATTATGAAAGACATAAATACTAACCTTGACATGACTTTTAAAGAACAGGAAAAAAAATTTAAAGAAAGTTCTTTACGTCAATTTTGGGTAATCAATAAAATTAAGGATAGTATTTACGGTCCTTTTGATAGGCAAGAATATTTACAGAAGCGGGAGGAATTAGGAGTGTCAAAGGGATTAGAATTAAAAGAGTAACACCTTTTCTGGCGCAGGTCTTCCGCAGGACGACCTGCGCCTAATAGTTCAGTCGGTCTCTGACCGCAAACCTAAAGCAACCGATAAAAGCATTTCAAAAAAATAATCTACTCTAGCTCGTGAATGAAATATTGAATAGGTGTGATTTTAAATTAGGCATTTGTGGTATGCGGTCAGAGACCGCTACTATCAATAGCCACGAGCCATCCTATGGAAGACTCGCGCCAGTATGGACCTGCACCGGCTCTCGCAAGCTAAGCTAAGGCTATGTATTGCTAAACTTGCGACAACATGGGGGCAGAAAAGCGGGCTTCTTTACTTTAAGCGGGCACATATTTTAGTAGTTCATCTAGTTCTTTATCGGTAAGATTTTCTTTTTCAGATTTATCGTAAATGGCAAGTAGATAAACCGTTTCTTCGGTAATTATAATATTTGCAATTAATCTTGCTCCACCGCTTTTGCCTTTACCTTTAGAAGCAATTGCAATACGGATTTTATAACAACCTTTACCAATTGGAGTGCCTTGTTCGGGATTTTCTTTGAGTTCCTGCACAAGTTCTAAAAGTTCTACTTTCAGAGAGACGTATTTTTTGATTAGCCTTTTGGCCTGCTTCTCAAAAACACCAATGGTTTTTACCTTATAGCTCATTTAAAAAATCTTCTGCGTTACGAGCTTTCTTTTTGCCAGATCTAATTAGTTTTATTTCTTCAACAGCTTCTCTAATTTCTTCCATTAGTAAAGCTTTAGCATCTGTGAGTGGTTTAGCCTTTACATAAGAAATACTTCTTAATACATCCATTAATGAAGTTGCTTTGTTGTCGGGTATATCCAATAATATTTTCATTGCACAAATTATTTAGTGGCAAATGCCTGTTTAGTTTTAAAATTTTGAATGTAAGTATCAATTACATTGAAGAGAACACTTTTTGTATTGACATCCATTTTTTGAATGCTTTTAAGCCTGTCAACGGTATCTTTATCATAAGAAGAATATTCGTCTTCGCCTAACAAGAAATCCACTGTAACCCCAAAAGCCTTAGCCATTTTTAAAGTCATTTCAATAGAAGGCAAATTTTCATTGCGTTCATACTTTCCTATAATCTCTCTGGAAGCATCAATCTGTTGAGCCAAGTCGCCTTGAGACCAGTTTTTTTCTTTGCGAAGGAGGCTTATTTTACCCCCAATGTTTAATGTATTGCTCATTTTAGACAAGTATTACAATGATTTTACAAAGATAAGAGAACTTTAGTTCATAAAAAAGCATAGTATTATTTGTTCGTTTGAGAAATGAGTTATAGATGTTGTGGAACATCTTACATATATAGAATTCAATGTCGTTTAGTTAAGCGAATATATTTATAAAATCTTATAATTCATTGACTTTGGTTTTTTAATTTTGTGGTTTCTGGGTTCTCTTCTATTGGGTCGTACAATTTCTATGGTTTTGTGTAAGATATGGTCTAATGTTTTTTATTTCGTAGCAGAGTCTCTTGAAAAGGACTCTGCGGGTTATTTCGCAGAGTCCCTGCCTTGCTACTTACCAACGCATTGGAGACTGCTATGAATAAAGCAGAACGATATTATTTTGCACTTTTATTTCTCTAACTCTTGCAAGGCTCGTTGTATCATTTTGTCGTCTTGAGCAGCTACTTCATAAAAGCCATCACTTTTCCATCCTTGTTTTGCTAAAAAGGCTTTGAGTCGGTAACTTAAATACTTCTTAGATTTTTCAACATAGCTTTCGGTACTTTTCGGTACGCCGTGTTCAAAACAGTAGCTTACAAAATCGTTATATAATTTATCTCCTACTATAAAGTTGGTTTTAAAGTCGTCTGCGGAGGTATATTTTGTAAAAATGGCTTTATTGTCGGCAAAATAATTGTATGCAAACTCCGGTAATAAATTATTGGTATAAACGCCCATTACAAAAGGGTTGAGCATGCTCGTATCCATCGGAATATAAATATCCGGTGTGATGCCGCCGCCGCCATAAACGGTTCTGCCTTTAATAAGCGTTTTGTACACTTCTTTTTTATCTTGCTTTATGCTGTCTTGGCTAAATGCTTCTCCATCATTAAAGCGTTTGGTTATATCTCCATAGTATTTGTCTAAATTATCGTCGTAGGGGCGTTGAATACTTCTCCCGCTTGGCGTATAATATTTTGCGATAGTAAGCCGAACGGAGCTGCCATCACCGAGTGGGTATTCTTGCTGCACCAGCCCTTTCCCAAAGGAGCGGCGACCGATGATAATACCTCTATCCCAATCTTGAATTGCGCCACTTACTATTTCGCTTGCAGAAGCCGAACCTTCATCAATTAATACCGCTAATTTTCCTTTCTCAAATAAGCCTGCTGTACGTGCTTTATCATACGTCCGAGGTACGGTTCTGCCTTCGGTGTAAACTATGGTTTTGTTGCCATCTAAAAATTCATCGGCAATAGCAGTTGCCTGATCCATAAAACCTCCCGGGTTTTGTCGTAAATCCAAGATGAGATTTTGCATGCCTTGTTTGTTGAGTGCTTCTAATTTTTGGTAAAATTCCTCATAAGTTGTTTTAGAAAAGCGGTTAATCTTTATGTACCCTGTTGTTTTGTCCAGCATAAACCCTGCATCTACGCTGTAAATCGGAATTCTGTCGCGCTTAATCGTATAATTTATTATTTTATGATTACTGCTCTTTAAGATGGTCAGCTTTACTTGTGTGCCTTTCGGCCCTTTTAGTTTTTTCATCACCATCTCATTAGTAATTTTTATTCCGGCAACGGTAGAGTCATTTATTTTAATAATTTTATCTCCTGCACCAATGCCTGCCTGCTCAGACGGACCGCCACTAATAGGAGTTACTACTTGTATGGTATCTTTTACAATAGAAAATTCAATTCCGATACCTTCAAAATTTCCTTCCATTATTTCTGCCTCATGTTTCATCTCCACCGGCGGAAGGTAAACACTATGCGGATCTAAGTCGCTCAACATCTTACTGATAGCATCGTCGTACAGTTTAGAAATATCAACACTATCTACATATTTGGCATCTATTAACCGTAAAAGATATTCCAATTTAGAATTGCTTTTTGTGTTAAAGACGCTGCTGTTGGCATTGCTTCTGCCTTGAATTTTAAAACCTAAAAAAATACCGAATGCAAGGATAACCGAAAAAAGGAACGGGTAAAATGCTTTATTTAATTTCATACGTGCAAAAGTAAACTTTTCTGTACTAAATTAACCTTAAATATCATTAACGTATATGCACAGTTATACCAATTGCATATCATTTTTCGTGAATAAGATTTTCAGGTTTTTCCACTTTATTTCCCTAATATTGTACAATAAATAAATAAAACAAGTACAATGAAATTTTTTATAGATACCGCTAACCTGCAACAAATACAAGAAGCCGCTGACTTAGGAATTTTAGACGGTTGTACTACCAATCCTACCTTGATGGCGAAAGAGGGAATTGTAGGCGAAAAAAATGTATTACAGCATTATAAAAAAATATGTGAGATTGTAGATGGAGATGTGAGCGCAGAGGTAATTTCTACAGAATATAAAGAAATGGTGGCAGAGGGCAGGAAATTAGCAAAATTACATAAGAATATTGTAGTAAAAGTACCGATGATAAAAGACGGTATAAAGGCCATAAAATATTTTTCGGATAACGGCATAAAAACCAATTGTACGTTGGTATTTTCGCCGGGGCAAGCAATATTGGCCGCAAAAGCCGGAGCTACTTATTTAAGTCCGTTTGTAGGTCGTTTAGATGATATGAACCAAGACGGAATAGAACTTATCCATCAAATCAGACATATTTACGATAACTACCAATATGAAACGCAGATACTGGCGGCATCTATCCGTAGTGCTTTGCATATTGTAAAATGTGCCGAAGCAGGGGCTGATGTGGTTACATGCCCTTTAAGCTCGATAAACGGATTGTTCCATCATCCATTAACAGACAAAGGGTTAGCACAGTTTTTGGCTGACCATGCCAAAGCAAATCAAAAATAATTTTTAGATATAATGAAAGCAATAAAGCACATAGCTTCCATTTCAGGGTATTTGTTCTTGCCGGTTTTCTGTTTTATTTTTTTTATTTCGTGTAATACGTCATCAAAGAGCGAGCAATACCACCTTGGGTATAAAGATGGCTACAATGACGGTGCAAAAGCGGTAAAAGATAAATCGTCTTCTGAAAATTCAAAAGAGAAAAATTATTCCCTTCCAACTACTCCCGAAAATGAAAGAGGAGGTGCTATCGAAAAAGAACCAACGGGTATTTCTAACCCAACTATTCCGCAAAAAGCAATAGTTGTATTATCCTACATACAAAAAAACAACCAAGCACCCGATGGTTATGAAGGTGGAAGGACATTTGGAAATTATGAGCATAATTTGCCTCAGTTGGATGCCTCAGGAAACAAAATAAGATACCAAGAATGGGATATACAACCAAAAGTGCAAGGGCAGAATAGAGGTGCGCGCCGTATTGTAACCGGTAGCGATGGCAGAGCGTGGTACACACCGGATCATTATAACACTTTTATAGAAATGAAGTAGCACATGCAGACGTTTAAAAATAATATTACAGTCAACGACGTATTTTTCGCATTTTTAGATGGAGAGAAATGTGCAGTCTTATCCCATTTTTATGAAGAAATTGCCAAAGCACTCAATTTTCCTGATTATTTTCACCCTAATTTTGATTCATTAGACGAATGTCTGAATGATTTATCATGGATACAGGAAAAAGAAATTCATTTGCTTATTTTTAATTACAGCGATTTATTGTTTGAAGAACCCCATCATTTAGAAGTTGTCAATTCTATTTTGGCAAATGCAATTGGTGAATTGGAAGCTAAAGGCATTAATTTCACTGTTTCTACACAAGCATTATAGCCATTTTGCAAAAGCAGCTTTAAGGCTATCTGTCCAAGGCGTTGATTTTCCGGTTTCCGGGTTTGTGGCCACAATCACCCCTTCGCCATGCGCAGCAATATTTCCATCTTTTTTTACTATATGATGTACCGTCAAGCTGGAATTCCCCACCTTTTTAATCGCCACAGCTATTTCAATCTCTGCCGGATAAGTAATTTCTTGGATATAATTGCAATCTAATTTTACCACTACAATTCTAATCTTGTTTTCGTTTAATAACTTCCACAAGTTGGCCTCATTGAAAAATGTGATACGTCCCGTTTCAAAATACCTGAAATAAATCACATTGTTGATATGATTGAATGCATCCATTTCGCCCCAAAGCACTTGTTGTCGAACTGGAAATGGGAATTTTAATGCTTGCAGAAGTTCTAAATTATTCATGTCGAAAAATAAAAAAGTCCCGACAAAATCGGGACTTTTTTATATGATGAAACGTTTATTTTTTCTTTGTAGTACTTTTTGGTTTGTTATTACCAGAAGTATATTTAGAGTGGTCGTTATCTAAATCATACATAATAGGAGAGGCGATGAAGATGGAAGAGTAACAGCCTACTACAACGCCTATTAGCATAGCAAAGGAGAATGATTTTAAAGTAGAACCACCGAACAAGAACAAGATAAATACCACAATAAATACGGTAAATGCGGTGTTGAAAGTTCTGGATAGTGTACTGTTGATTGCTTCATTCATTGTATCTTTCATATCCGCATTTGGTTTTAAATTCAAATACTCTCTTAATCGGTCGAAGATAATTACGGTATCATTTAAAGAATAACCGATAACTGTTAATATGGCGGCAATAAAAGTAGAGTCCACTTCCATTGCAAATGGTACAATGCCATGTAACAAAGAGAACAATGCCAAAATAACAAATGCATCGTGTGCAGTAGAGGCAATAGCTCCAATTGAATATCCTTTATGTTTAAATCGCAATAAGAGGTAGATACCGATTACTACTAAAGAGAAGAGAGTAGCAATGATTGAGGTATTTCTAAAGTCCACAGAAATAGTAGGATCTACTTTAGAAGAACTCATTTCGTTTACACGTTTGAAGGTTTCAAAAGAAGTATTTGGCAAGAATTTTTGTAACCCTTCATAAACGGCAGTTTCCACTTTATTGTCGATATCCTTACCCGGTTTGTCGATTAAATAGGAGGTAGTAATTTTTACTTGATTGGCAGAGCCGAATTGTTTTACAATGGTACCTTCGCCGATTGTTTTGGTAAGTGCTTGACTTACTTCAACGGTATTCACCGGTCTTTCAAATCGTACTTTGTACTCTCTACCGCCTTTAAAGTCGATACCCATTTCAAAGCCTCGGGTTACGAAAGAAATTACACCTATAATGATGATAATTATAGAAATAGAATAGGTGATTTTTCTTTTTCCAATAAAATCAAAATTATGTCCATGTAAGAAATTTTTAGTCCACGGGGTTTGGAAATTAATTATTTTTCCACTTTCTAATCTTTTTTCAATAATAACTCTTGAAAGTAATAAGGTAGTATATAATGTAGTAAGGATACCGATAATTAGGGTGATAGCGAAACCTTTGATAGGGCCCATGCCAATCCAAGCAAGGATAATACCGGTTAGGAGAGTGGTGATGTTTCCGTCTAAGATTGCCGGCAAGGAATGTTTAAATCCTTCTTGTGCAGCGATAACCAAACTTTTCCCTAAGCGTAGTTCTTCTTTCACGCGCTCATAGATAATAACGTTTGCGTCAACAGCCATACCGAGTGTAAGCACTATACCTGCTAATCCGGGAAGTGTAAGTGTGGAACCGAAACCAGCCATCAAACCAATTATCATAAATAAGTTTAATAACAACACGATGTCGGCAACAATACCTGCAGAAGAATAGAAGAAAATCATAAATAATACGATAAGAATAAAGCTCACTATTAAGGATATTATTCCCGCATGAATTGCCTGTTTTCCTAATGATGGGCCTACTAACACCTCTTCGATAATCCGCGCAGATGCCGGAAGTTTACCTGTTTTTAATACATTTGCTAAGTCGGTAGCTTCTTGTACGTCAAAACCGCCGGTAATTTGGGAGTTACCGCCGTCTATTTCCCCATTTACGTTTGGTGCTGAATATACTTGGTTATCTAAAACGATAGCAATATTATTTCCAACATTTTTACGTGTTAAATCTCTCCATGCTCTTCCTCCGATAGTGTTCATTTGCATACTTACGGTTACTTGTCCATTCGGGTCATAGTCTTGTCTTGCTTGTGTGATAACACTACCGTCTAATGGTGCTTTACCGTTATTGGTATTTTTCTTTATGGCATATAACGTCAAATATTTTTGCTTGTCGCCAAAAGATTTTGCGGAATACATAAAATCAATATCCTTGGGGAATACGGCTCGAACGTCCGGATTATTCAAGTCAGCACTGAGTTTAGCGGTATCTAATGTACTTACATATCCAATTATTGGCGATGCTTGAAATTGGTTATTATTGTCAACAGCCGGTTGTAATATAGCAAATAACGGGTTTTCATTTTTAAATTGTTCAAATTTCTTTGCTTGTGAGGTATCTGCTTTGGTGTCTTTTTTTCCGGTTAATGGATTAACGGCTTTTGAGGTATCTTCAGTGCCTCCCGTCAATAAGTTTTTAGCTTTTTCTGCTGCTGCTGAATCTTTGCCTAAGTCTTTTTGTGTATCTACATAATTTTTCAGAGCAGTATTTGCATCGTTTATAGATTTTGCAATTTCTGTAGCTTTGTACGTTTCCCAAAATTCTAAGTTTGCAGTAGCTTGCAATAATCTGCGTACACGCGCCGGGTTATCTACGCCTGCGATTTCTACAATAATACGTCCTCGGTTGGCATCTAAACGAATGGTTGGTTCTTTTGTTCCAAATTGGTCGATACGGGTATGTAAGATATTGTAGGTGGTGTTTATCGCATCGGCAGCTTGTTTGCGCACATAAGATTCTATGTCGCTGTTAGAGCTTTCATAAGTAATTTTATCGTCTTTACTGTTTCTTGTAGCAAAAAAGGTGGCTAATTTCCCATTCGGGTCTAATTCCTTGTAGGCTTTAAAAAATAAAGTCAAATAGTCATCGCTGCTGGTAGCCATGCGTTGCTCGGCAATATCTAAGGCTTTGTTGAACTTAGGGTCTCGGTTGTTATCCGATAAAGACTGTAAAAGTTCTTTTATGGAAACTTGCAGCACTACGCTCATTCCGCCTTGTAAGTCTAAGCCTAAGTTTAATTGTTGTTCTTTACACATTTTGTAAGTATTCCATAGGAATACTTTTTCATTCGAAATAGAGTCAAGATATCTGTTTTTAAATCCGATTCTTTCTTGTTGTATAGAATCTTCGTATAAAAATTGTGCCAGCTGGTCGCCCGGATATCTTTTTTCCAAGTTTTCCATTGGAATGCTCTTCTCTGCCAAAGCCACCGCTTTGCTCTCTATCGAATTTACTTTAAATGTGAATGATAAGCAGTAAATACAAATTAATACTACTAATGTGGTAAGTATTACCAACGCCGATCTAGTTCCTTTGCCCATGATGGTTATTTAGTTAAATAAGGGCGCAAATATACTATTTCTGTACTTAATTTAGAAAAGATTAATACACAAATGTTACCAATCGAGTGGAATTTGTGTATTACGAAAGCAGCTACTGACTTATTTGAATTTCTTATCGTTCAAAACGTTTGACTATTAATTAGTTATCACTATTAAGGGATAAAGGGTATAAACGTGCCGTTCGAGTATTTGTACAGATTTAGGTAAGTATTATCGTAAAAATCAATAGCTTCGCTTTTATTTAAAATGGGCTTAAACTGAAATTTTGTTTGCGTATTGTCAAAATCAGCTGAAAGATTAAAGGTATTGTCTTGCAGTATAATTCCTTTTTCCATTAGGTAAAATAAATGCATCATTAAATCAAACCCTATGGTTACTGCATCATTTGGCGTCTTTTTGTATTTTTCTTCAAACTTAGCGGCAAAGTGTGCATAATTAGGGTTAGAAGTGTTGTAGGGAGAAACCGTATAAACCGTATTGGTGCTTTTAACTTCAACAAGTGCTTTTGTGTTTCTAGTGCAAGAGGAGGTGAAAACTTCAAAATGATTTTTAAATTGTTTAAGTTTTCCTATAATAAACTTATTGTAACTGTCTTTATTAGAGTAGATTAAGATTATTCTGTCAGTTGTGGTGTCAGGTGAATTAAGTGCTTTTGATACATCTGCCCCCATTGGGATAGAAATATATTTTATTTCATTGAAACGGAAGTGTTTATCTGCTAATGGTTTAAGTATATCTATATTTTCATCGCTCGCATCTTGTCCGTCATAAACTACTTCTATTGTTTTTCCTAAATATTTTTTCTTAATATGCTCAAATATAAAGTTATATTGTGTGATTGGTGAAGCTATGCCATTAAAATAATAGGCATTGTCTCTGATATACATAGAGTTAACCAAAGGTGATAGCATAGTAATTTTATTGGTTTTGGCGTAATCTGCAATACTCTTCAGGTTTTTACCATATAATGGTCCGATGATATAATCTACGTTGGGAAATGGTTTTTGGTAGAGTAAATTAACGGTCGAAAGGGAGTCGTTAGCATCATCTAAAAAGTACACATTGGCTTTTAAGTTAGAATTTGCGAATTTTTCCTTAGCCATTAAGCAGCCTAAATAAAAGTCCATTGCGTATTTGGATTCGGGGTTTAATTGCTTTGTGGTATCATCGGCATATTGCCCTAATGGAATTTGATTAAGGTGAAACGGTAGAATAACTGCCAAGTTCCGAATTCTGTTTGTTTCTTGTGGTAAGTATATGTTGTCTTTTGTATAAGTTCCTGTATTTGAATTTAATAATTGTGTTTTATTTAAGTTATTATCGATATCTACTGCTTCCGGTTTTCTCCACAAGGAATCTTCCTTTTTTGTGCTTTTTTCTGTAGATGGCATTTTTATACTTACTACTTCTACTCGCTGTGTGGAGGTTATTTTTTTTGAAGAACAAGATGAGATACCAGCTATTATAGTGAATAAAATCAAAAAGTTATTCCCATTCAATAGTGGCAGGCGGTTTGGAGCTAATGTCATATACTACTCTGTTTATTCCTTTTACGTTATTGATAATCTCATTCGAAACTCGTGCCAAAAATTCATAAGGCAGATGACACCAGTCGGCAGTCATGCCATCTACACTGGTTACGGCTCTTAGTGCGACAACATGCTCGTATGTTCTTTCATCTCCCATTACTCCTACGCTTTGTATCGGAAGAAAAATAACACCGGCTTGCCAAACATTTTTGTATAAATCTTCCTTTTTTAGGCTTTCGATGAAAATTTGATCTGCTTTTTGAAGAATTTCTACTTTTTCAGCATTTACTTCTCCTAAAATTCTGATACCAAGTCCCGGGCCCGGAAACGGATGTCTGTTTAAGATGTTTTCCGGTAAATTCAATGCTTTTCCAACTCTGCGTACCTCGTCTTTAAATAATCGGTTGAGCGGCTCAATTATTTTCAGGTGCATTTTTTCGGGCAAACCACCGACGTTGTGATGAGATTTTATTTTGGCGGATGGGCCATGTACTGATACAGATTCGATTACATCCGGATAAATTGTGCCTTGCCCTAACCATTTCACGCCGTTGAGCTTTTGCGCTTCTTCTTGAAACACATCTATAAATACTTTGCCGATTGCTTTTCTTTTTGCTTCCGGATCTGTGAGGCCTTTTAGTTCTTTATAAAACCGTTGTGCGGCGTCTATTCCCACTACATTTAATCCAAGATGATGGTAAGAATCCAGTACTGCATCAAATTCATTATAGCGTAATAATCCATTATTTACAAATATACAAGTAAGTTGATTTCCAATTGCTTGATGTAATAAAATTGCAGCAACACTTGAATCTACGCCACCGCTAAGTCCGAGTACTACATGGTCGTCTCCAACTTGCTCTTTTATTTCTGAGATTGTTTCTTCGATAAAAGAAAGGGGAGTCCAGTCTTGTCGGCAGCCGCAAATTGTAACAGCAAAATTTTGAAGTAATGTTTTTCCGTCTGTAGAGTGCGTTACTTCGGGATGAAATTGGATAGCATATACTTCTTTGCCCGCAAGTTTAAAAGCTGCAACCGGAATAGTGTCCGTATTTGCCAATAATTCAAAATGTGGAGGTAATTCCAATACGGAATCTCCGTGACTCATCCATACTTGTGATTTAGGTGGTATGGATTGCAGTAATTTAGATTTAGTTTGTATAAAATCTAAATTTGCTCTTCCGTATTCTCGTTTGGAGGAGCGTTCTACTTTTCCGCCAAAAACGTGCGCGAGGTATTGTGCGCCGTAGCATACACCGAGCAGAGGTACAGGGTATTTTTCCAATACTTCTTTTACCGGAAAGTGGAGTGCATCGTCTTGTAGTACAGAAAAGGGGGATCCGGAAAGTATAATGCCGTTAAAATCTCTTTTTTCCAGCGCAGAAAGCTGGTTATAGGGGTGAATTTCGCAATAAATATTTAGTTCGCGGATTCTTCTTGCAATAAGTTGAGTGTATTGTGAACCGAAGTCGAAGATAAGAATTTTGGAATGCATACGCAAAGGTACGTGGCAGAACGGAAACAACAAACAACTTTACCTAAAAATTATAAAACTTGTTGTTTTTTGAGTGCCGGCGTGCCCTTAGTTTCAATTTGTTTAAAAAATAAAAAACAAATACTTAAGTGTGTATTTAGCCCGATGCTTGTTATTACATATAATCTGCATCGTAGCCCCAACGGTATTCCATCAAATAATTTAGAGCTTGTTCTACATTCATACCTTCAAACAATACTCTGTAGATATTTTGTATGATAGGCAATTTTATGTCGGTAGAATCTGCTAATTTTTTGGAAATGCTTACCGTTTTTATACCTTCGGCCACTTCTGTTGAGGTGGCAATAATTTGTTCTAAGGTTTCCCCTTTAGCCAGTCGTGCACCTACCGTGTAGTTCCTGCTCAGGGGTGAGGTGCAGGTTGCCACTAAGTCGCCGATGCCCGCTAAGCCCAGAAATGCCTGTCGGTTTGCACCCATTGCGGTTGCCAGCCTTATGATTTCTCCTAAGCCGCGCGTTATTAAAAAAGCCATTGCATTTTGTCCGTATCCTAAGCCGCCTAATGCGCCGGCAGCCAGTGCCATCGAGTTTTTTAATACTCCGGCTAATTCTATGGCATAAATATCATGACTGCTATAAACTTGCAGTCTTTTGCTTCTGATAGCACTTTCCCCTTCTCGGATTACCTCGTCAAATTTGCTGGCAATTACTGTAGCTGCCGGGTGTTTGTTTGCAATTTCGCGAGCTAAATTAGGGCCGCTCATGCAGCCTACACGTTTTACGCAAGTTTCTTCCAGAATAACTTTACTCATGGTATAAATATCGGAAGGCCTTAATGAGATGTCTTTATCTAAAATAGTTTTGCCGGGTTCTAATTTGATGTCAAATCCTTTGGTGCAATGTATCATTATATGGTAGGGCCGCAATAGCGGTGCCATTTGTTGCATGGTATGCCGAAATGCATCGGAAGAAACCGATGGGAATAGCAAATAGCAACTTTCTGTGATTTCTTGTATATCCGATGTGGCACGCACGTTAGGGTGTATTTCTTGCCCATTGTTGATGCGTTTGTGATTTATGATTTCTACGGCGTCCGGACGGCGCGAATGAAGGAGTACTTCTCCGTTTTCTGCTAAAAGATTGGCTACGGCTGTACCAAAACTTCCTGCACCAATAACTGCAACCGGATATTTATCAGATACATTTTTCAAGCCCATAACCTAATAATCTATTGTGATAGTAATATAATAATTTTAAATCTTCGCTGGTGATGTTACCGTCTTTGGTGCGCATCACCGGCAAGTTAGTATGGTAAATACATACATTATTGATACCTAAATCGATAATTTCTTCTAATTCTTTGGAGGTTAACACCGGGGATAATTTAATTTTCCCTTTATTGTTTAAGGTATATAATTCATCTATAACCCGTTTTACGGTCATTTTAAATTCATGCCCATCTATCTCTCGGTCTTCGTCAGAAATACGCAACAAGGTGAATAAATCGGGATAGTCTAATTTTTTCTTTAAGACTTCAAAAGCGACAAAGGAAACCACGTGGGAAGAATATACGACATTGTTTTTAAAAAATCCTTCAATAATTTTATCGCCTAACATTTGAGTGTATATCATTTCCCGTTGTTCGTCTGGTTTTAATTGTCCTTTATTTAAGAAATAATCTTTTATGTTAATAGGATTTCCCATTTTGTCTAGACTATTTCCATCATCATCTAAAGCATTACCAAATACATCCATAGGTTCACTTAATGAGAGCGTTATATCGGTCGATTTAGAAAAAGTTTCCCAGAAGTATTTCCATATAGCTTTTCCTGTGGGTTGAGGAGTGTCATAGACTAAATATTGCTCTTTTCCTGTTCTTCGCAATTGATCTTCAATTAAAGAAGAGGCTTCCAGCACAAAGTGGTAGCTTATCGTAAGGGGGACAACAAATATTTTTGGAGCTAAATTAGAAGGGTTTTTTTCAAAATGGGTACGTTGTGCATCCATTACCGTTCCTAATAATCCGAGTTTTAAATCGGTTTCGATATTTCCTGCTCGAGATCGGGTGCCGCCCGGAAAAAAAATAGTATGAGCACCTGCTAAAATATTTGTTCGAGAGAATGATTTAAGCGTTTCTAAATAAATGGGATTTTTCTTCCGTCTGTCAAGTTTATAAGCGCCCAAATTTCCCATAAAAAAGCTGAAAAATTTGGAATTGAATAAATTAAGTCCGGCGCCGTATTGGAAAGCAGGCATACCGATATAATCCATTCCGAACCCTATGATGGCAGAGTCGAGATTGCTAAAGTGGGTAGGAACAAGGATAACCGTTCCTTTTAATGCCAGATTTCGAAGTTTATCTACCGGACCGGCTACTATAAGTTTATTTATTAATTCTTCTTTAGGATTAAATAAACCTTTAAAACCCCCAAAGTGAGAATTGAACAATCGGGCAAAAAAGCGAACCAATAATTGACGGGCGAACCAAAATATATTTGGATTAAAATTTCCTATAATTTCATGGGCATACCTCGACATGATGTCTTGCAGTAGCTCTTGATGTTGCTCTTTGGAAACCTCTTCCTCTGTTTGTGCAGGGTCTGCTTTTAGTAATTTCTTTTTTACTTTTCCCCAAAATTCTTTTTCATCTTCAGGATCTACTTCCCAAGCTTCATTTCGGATACGAATATTTTCGAGGTATAGTGTTTTTTGTAGCTGGCTTCGTAGCTGCGCATTTGTTGGATGCGCTTTATTAAATTCCAATATGGCTTCCGAGATAGTTTCCTGCAATATCTTATCTCTTTTTCGCGCTATCAGGTTGATAGGCCAGTCTTTAATTCTTGGAATAACATAGTTAAGCATATATTTTGAGTGCTAAGTGGTAAAATTATGTATTATATCAGAAAAAATGACAATTAGTTATCAGATTTTTACATTTGTTATTTCTCTAAGGTACTAATTTTTAAGATTTATATTGCAAATCCTAAAACTTAAAATAAAATGGAGTAAAAAGGGCAATGGTTGTTATTGGTAAAGAGCTATAAAAAAATCTATTTACTTCTAATTATGTTTTTCATTTGCAACGACATGTCCATTAATGCTATTTTTGGGCTTACGTTTCGTTCTATTTCGTAGTGTTTTTTGCTTATCAGCTGAAGTAATTGTTCTAATTTTTGGTAGGTCAGGAATTTATTAATTCGATTTGCCAGTTGCAACTCGTGGTTAGATAATCTCGCCGTATAGTCTTTAATATAAAGCAATAGCATTGCCTCGCGGAATATATGGGTAGCATATTCGAAAAAGGATTTTAAATTTTCTCTGCCCATTTTTCCGGTTTCTTCTGTCCATTTCAATAATTCACCGGGTTTTTTATTTATAGAAAAATCCAACCAATGGGTTAATATTTTTGTGCTTTCATCTGTTTCGCTATCTATTAGTTTGAGTGCTTCATTGAAATTGCCATCTGCTAAATAGGCTATATGCATTGTATTGGATTGAGGTACGCCTTTGCTTAGTAATGCCTGCGAAATTGCGGCATCCTCAATTTTATTTATTTTTACAATTTGACACCTGGATAAAATAGTAGGTAGTATGTCTTCCTGATTTTCTGCAATTAAAATTAGCAAGGTATTTTCAGGGGGTTCTTCTAATAATTTCAATAATATATTCCCTTCTTTAGATAAGTTTTCCGCCATCCATATAATTTGTATTTTATAATCGGCTTCAAATGTTGTCAATGTTACGCCTCTTAAAATTGTACGAATTACCTCGGCTGAAATATTTCCTTGTCTATTTTCTGCTCCAATACTTTGCAGCCATTCTAATTCATTGATATATGGATTTTTTATTATTTCTGTACGCCATTCTTGTATATAATCTTTGCATAGCGATACGTGAGGGCTTGGTTTTTTGGGAACAATGGGATAGGTGAACTGCAAATCCGGGTGTATTAGTTTTGCCGATTTTACACATGCACTGCAAACACCACAACTGTCATTTTCTTTTTTATCTTCACAGACAATGTATTGAGAAAATGCCAAAGCCAGCGCTAATCCGCCGGCGCCCTGTTGTTCTAAAAATAATTGGGCGTGCGGTATTTTTCCTGATTTAACTAAATCGAGTAAATGTTGTTTTGTCTCGTGCTGTCCGATTACCTCACTAAAAAGCATGTACGAAGATAATAGGAAGAAATGAGTTAGCGTAAAGGATAAAAAGATTTTTTTAAACATTTATTTTTATAAAAAAACAAATCACGTGGTATGCTGTTAAGCATTAAAATTGTTTGTTATTTTTAGCCGTATTAAATGAAAATTTTTAATTATTATTATTTTAAATGCAATTAACCGATGAATAGAGTAGCCGTAATAAGAAGAGCTAATTTCAATGCAGCACATAAATTATGGAATGACCAATGGGATTCCGAGAAAAACAAGGCTGTTTTCGGGTTATGTGCTAATGAACATTACCATGGGCATAATTATATTTTAGAAGTAAAAGTAATAGGAGAGATAGATTCGGAAACCGGATATGTGATAGATTTGAAGATATTAAAAGAGATCATAAAAAATGAAGTGGAGGAACGGTTTGACCATAAGAATCTGAATTTAGATACAGTAGAATTTAAACATCTTAATCCTACGGCAGAAAATATTATTGTAGTGATTTATAATTTGATTCGGGCAAAATTAGATGCAAAATACGAGTTGTATATCAAATTATGGGAAACCGAAAAAAATATAGTTGAATATCCCGTGCAATGACCTCTGTCGGATTTAATTGAAATAAAAAAGATTTTCTACAGTGCTAAATTTTCTTAAAATTCAATAATTATATAGCTAAATTGCCTTCTAATAGTTTAAATTGTAATTAAAATTAAGACCAATGAGAAAGATATTTATGATTTCAGCAGTTGTAATGGTAGTATTTACATCTTGCGATTTATTCAAAAGTAGAGATTTTGATGACTCCACCAATACTGCACAAAGTTCAGTAACTACAGATTCGGTGGCAGCCGTTGCAGCAGCCCCGGACACAGCTGCAAATCAAAAAGATAGTACTAGTACTGTATCGGTAAGTAAAGACGGGGTGACTAAAGTTCCTAAGAAGTGATTATTTAAAAAAGGGAGAAACTATCTTATGTATAAAAGAGAATAGGCTGTCGAAACCGGCAGCCTATTTTATATTTGTTGTATAATCTTTACAGGAAAATTATTCGTCGCTTAATGCTTTTGCTTTTTCCAGCATATTCATACTTGCATATACTTTTTTTAAGTTTGCTTTATATTCTTTATTTTTAGGATCCACTTGGTATGCTTTTTCCAGGTTAGGTAATGCTTGTTGAAATAATGCATCGCGTTCTGCTTTTAACCCGGCATATATCCTTCCGTCTTTGTCTTTAGCATCATCAACAGCATTCATTTCTTTATTCTTTGCAACCCCTAAGTTAAAATACATCACCCCTAAATTGAAAAATGCGTCACCATAATCGGGTTTTAATGCAATTGCCTTTTCGTAATATTCTTTAGTTTTTTCTACATTTTGTAATTTATCATACAAAACGCCTAAATTAAAAGCAATGGATGCATTTTTAGGATCGGAAGCAAATGCTTTTTCAAACTTTGCTATAGATTCTTTAAGGTCGCCACCATCTAAAGATTGGTTCAGTTCATAAATCTGTAAATTTTTGCTAGTAGGGAATTTTTCTAATCCTTTTTTTACCAATTTACTTAAAGCTTCTTTGTCGCCGTTGGTTTCGTATATCTGCGCCAGAGATTCATAAACAGAGGCATTGTTGTAATTCATGTCTATTAGCTTTTGCAAGAGTGGCGTTACTTCTTTGCTTTTATCGATACTTACGCCTGACATGGCAGTTGCGTAAATTGCATTTGTATCGATTGCCGTAGAAAGTCCTTTACTGACAAGAAATTCGTTTATTTTTCTGGCTGCATCAAAATGTTTGTAGGCATCATCGTATTTTTTAGAATTAAATCTGCCTAATCCTTCATTAAAAAGATAGCCTTCAATATTTGTTAAAGGCATTGTAAAGTTCTTTTGTTTTTTAGGATTTGTTTCTAAGTCGGAGGCTTTCATGTAAGCATCTTTAGCCTCAAACAAGCAAGTTGGATTTAAGGCGTAATAGATTTTTGTTTCGTAAATATCTTTATACACATCGCCTTTTGTGGTCCAAGCATCTACTCTTTTCTGTACATCCGGATCTTGTAGTGCTGCATCAATTTCTTTCTTTGCATCCATTACTTTTCCATCTTGCAAGCTTATTTGAGCAGAGGATATTTTTGCTTTTTGCGCATACGTTATTTGAGTAAAGCTCATTGCACTAATACTCAAGACGATCCATGTTGTTTTTTTCATGTTATGCTATATTTAGTTAGTTGTTCAATTTGTAGATTCATTATTTGATGCGGTCTCATCGGATTGTTCGTGGTTAGCACCATTTTCGTTTTCTTCTAGGTTCGTTTGCCCGTCTTCGAGTTCTTCTTCTTCTTCGTGTTCAATTTTGGAAACGGCGGCAATAGCATCGGTATCTTTTAATTTTATTAAACTTACCCCTTGCGTATTTCTGCCCATGGTGCGTAAGGTATTCAATCCAATGCGAATTGTCAAGCCCGACTTATTGATAATCATTAAATCGTTGTCATCTGTAACGGATTGGATGGAAATCATATTTCCGGTTTTATCTGTTACGTTTAAAGAAATCACCCCTTTTCCACCACGAGAAGTTATACGATAATCTTCTAATGCAGAGCGTTTTCCAAACCCATTTTCAGAAACCACCATGATATCTTCTTTTGTTTCTGCTTTGGTATCTACACAAACCATGCCAATCAATTCATCGTCCTCACCACGCAGCGTAATACCTCTTACACCGGCACCGGTTCTGCCGATAGCGCGTACATCTTCTTCATTGAAGCGGACGGCATATCCTTTTTTAGAGCCTAAAATAATTTCAGATACGCCATTGGTTAAGGAAGCGGTTACCAATTCATCGCCTTCTCGAACTGTAATTGCGTTTACCCCGTTGGAGCGAGGGCGGGAATATTCGCGCATCGATGTTTTTTTCACCGTTCCTCTTTTTGTTGCCATTACAATAAAATGGGTATTTAAAAATTCTTCTTTCTTTAAATCTTCCACATTGATAAATGCCTTTATTTTATCGTCTTGCGGAATATTAATGATATTTTGAATCGGGCGACCTTTGGAGGTTTTATTGCCTTCCGGAATTTCATATACTTTTAGCCAGTAGCATTTCCCTTGTTCGGTAAACAGTAATAAATAATTATGGGTAGAAGCTACAAACAAGTGTTCAATAAAATCGGCATCTCGAGTTTTTCCGCCTTGCGAGCCTTTACCTCCACGATTTTGTTTTTTGTATTCATCTAAAGAAGTACGTTTTATATAGCCTAAGTGTGAAATGGTAACGACCATTTCTTCTTCGGCAATCATGTCTTCATAAGAAATATTATCTCCGTACAATACAATTTCAGAGCGTCTTTCATCTCCATATTTTTTCTTGATTTCAGCCATTTCTTCTTTGATAATTTCAAAGCGCAGATGTTCATGCGTCAAAATATCTTTGAGATGAGCGATGAGGTCAGAAACTTCTTTATGTTCTGCCCGAATTTTGTCAATTTCAAGACCGGTTAAACGCTGTAGCGTTAATGCCAGCACGGCTTTTGCTTGAATTTCGGACATTCCGAAATTAGTTATTAAACCGTCTTTGGCTTCTTCCGGATTTTTAGAGTTTCTAATTAATTTGATTACTTCATCTAATGCATCTAAAGCTATCAAATAACCTTCTAAAATGTGTAATCGTTCTTCTGCTTTTCGGAGTTCGAATTGTGTTCTTCGGGTTACTACTTCATGCCTGAAATCGACAAAGTGGCGGATGATGTCTTTTAAGTTTAATATTTCCGGACGGCCATGAACCAAGGCTATGTTGTTTACCCCAAAGCTGGTTTGCAGCGGGGTGTATTGGTAAAGGTTGTTCAATACTACATTTGGAATTGCATCTCGTTTTAAATCAAATACTACACGCAATCCTTCTCTGTCCGATTCATCTCGTATTTCTGCAATTCCTTCTAATTTTTTTTCGTTTACCAAATCTGCTGCTCTGGTAATAATCATTTTGGGTTCTACTTGGTAAGGAACTTCGGTGATGATGATTTGTGTTCTACCTTCTTTGTTTTCTTCTATTCGTGCTTTTCCTCTTACTCTAATTTTTCCTCTTCCGGTACGCATGGCATCTTTTACCCCTTCGTAACCATAGATAATACCACCGGTTGGGAAATCGGGGGCTTTTACAAATTTCATTAAGTCATCTATTGTAATTTCACGGTCATCAATGTAGGCAATAATTCCGTCAATTACTTCGGATAAATTATGAGGAAGCATATTCGTTGCCATACCTACTGCAATTCCCGAACCGCCATTCACTAATAATTGTGGAATACGGGTGGGCAATACGGTTGGTTCTTCTAGGGAGTCGTCAAAATTTAGTTGAAAATCTACGGTTTCTTTGTGTAAATCTTCCAACATATCTTCGGAAATCTTCTTTAAACGAGCTTCCGTGTAACGCATAGCAGCCGGTGGATCGCCGTCAATTGAACCGAAGTTACCTTGTCCGTCAATTAAGGTATAGCGCATTGACCATTCTTGTGCCATACGCACCATTGCCATATATACTGAGCTATCGCCATGCGGGTGGTATTTACCCAATACTTCCCCTACGATACGTGCTGATTTTTTATACGGTTTGGTAGAGGTCATTCCCAATTCTGACATACCAAATAACACCCTTCTGTGTACGGGTTTCAACCCATCTCTCACATCCGGTAATGCGCGGGATACGATAACCGACATAGAATAATCTATGTAGGCGGATTTCATTTCATCTTCAATGTTAATCGGTACTATACCGGGCTTGTGCAATCCCTCTAATTCTTCTGACATTTATACTTATTTTAGCCTTCAAAGATACCATTTTTTAGGCTATTTTTCGCTGTTAATAGCTGCTTGTTTATCCACACCGTTGCTATAATTTTCACGGTATTATTTTGCATTTTAATTCTGTTAATTTTTCTTAAAAAGTTATCTTCGTAAAAGTGAAAAAAGAGGCATTTTTATATGATTTGTTAGTGATAGGCGGAGGCGCTGCCGGATTTTTTGCAGCGATTGTGGCTGCGGAGCAGAAACCGGGGCTGAAAATAGCCATTTTAGAGCAAGGAAATGAGGTTTTGGGGAAAGTGAAAATATCCGGAGGCGGAAGGTGTAATGTAACGCATGCCTGTTTTGACGTAAAAGATTTAATCCAATATTATCCAAGAGGGCAAAAGGAGCTTCAACCTATTTTTTATAGGTTTAATTGTGAAAATACTATCGAATGGTTTAAAGAAAAAGGCGTAAAATTAAAAACGGAAAACGATGGGCGGGTGTTTCCGATTACCGACAGTTCTCAAACCATTATTAATTGTTTTTTAGCGCAAATTGAAAAGCATCAAATTAAAATAATAAAACAAGCAAAAGTATTAAACATTACAAAGGCTCAAAATTTTACGGTTCATTTTAATCAAGATTTTCTTTCCGCTCAAAAAATAATAATAGCAACAGGGAGCAACACGAGTATTTGGAAGTTGTTGCAAAATATGGGGCATTCGATTGTTTTACCGGTACCATCGTTATTTACTTTTAATATAAAAAGTGAATTGCTTAAAGGGTTAGAAGGGGTTTCGTTGCATTTGGTTCAGCTACATTTACATACAACTAAAATTTCTAGTAATGGTGCGTTACTGATTACGCATACCGGATTGAGTGGTCCGGCAATTTTAAAATTATCTGCTTTTGCTGCACGCATTTTGCAAGAAAAAAATTATCAATTTAAGTTGGAAATAAATTGGCTGAATGAATCTATAGATACTGTGATTTCAACATTAAAACAAGAAAAAGAAATACAGGCACGCAAGCAACTCGGGAATTTTTCTTTTTATAACTTACCACATCGGTTTTGGCTGAAAGTGTTGGAAGTTAATGGTATTTCCTCTTTAAAGTTAGTAGCGGATATTTCGAAAAATGACATTCAAAATATAGCACAAATATTAACCAAATCTATACTTACAGTACACTCTAAAAATACCAACAAAGACGAATTTGTAACTGCCGGTGGGGTCGATTTAAAAGAAGTGAATTTTAAAACTATGGAAAGTAAACTTTTTCCGAACTTGTATTTTGCCGGTGAAGTTTTAAATATTGATGCTGTAACAGGTGGTTTTAATTTTCAAGCAGCGTGGACTACAGGCTATATTGCAGCGTGTAGTATTGCAGAAAATATATAGGTATAAAACGGAATATTTAGTACATTTGAAAAAACAATAACATGAAAGACGTTTTAGACGAAAATCCAACCGCCCAGCCCACTATTGAAATAAAAGATATAGCAATAAAGTTTGGAATAATTGGAGGGTTAGCCGGTATTTTAATATCGCTGATTTTATTTATCAGCAATTTACAATATGAATCTTGGTCAAAGTGGCTACAGTCGTTAATAATGATAGTAGCTATATTTTTGGGTGTAAAAGCTATTGCTGCGGCTCATAAAAACAGATTAATTCCGTTTGGTATTTTATTTAAAGGCGGGATGATCATTACTGCAATTATTACAATAATCAGTGTAGTGTATTTTTTCTTTTATGCTAATTTTATTGAAACGGATTTTATCAATAATTTATTAGAGCTTTCTCGGAAACAAATGGCTGAACGAGGATTAAGCGAAGAACAAATAGAACAAGGGATAGAGTTGAGTAAAAAATTTATGAGTCCAACCATTATGGCTGTTATTTCTACATTTAGTTCCTTGTTTATTGGCGCAATTGTATCCTTAATCAGTGCGGCAGTTTTAAAGAAGGATTAATCTATTTTAGTTGTAATTTTTTGTTTAATGAAATTGCATCAAATTTCTATGCGGATAAAATAAAAAGAGGCTGTCCGATACTTTGGGCAGCCTCTTTTATATTATTACCAATTTCTACTTAGCAGGTGCTGTTGGTGCGGCAGGCTGTGGTGTTGTAGGTGCAGGCATTGCCGGCATTTTCATTTTTGCTGCATCTTCGGTGAGCGTTTTTACTTGTCCTTTATCATTTACCTTAGGAACAACAAAAGCCGTGATTACGCATAGTGCTAACAAAATAATAGCACTTCCCCAAGTTGTTTTTTCCATTACATCTCCGGCACTTTGCACCCCAATTACGCTTGAAGCAGCAGAACCGATGCCGCCATTTAATCCACCACCTTTAGGATTTTGGATTAATACCACTAAAATAATAAACAAACTTACGAGTATAATTAATACGGTTAAAAAGGTAAACATCTTATTTTTCTTTTTCTAGTTTTTCAATTAAGGCTGCAAAGTAAGCACTTTTTTCCGGAAATTTCAAACGAAGTGTGTTATAAATCTCTAAAGCTTTATCGTATTTACCTTGTTTGTGGTATATTTTTGCCAATGTTTCTGTCATCATATCTTGTTTAAACTGCACAGAATCAGTCGCTACCTTGCTTACTTCTTCATCTATTTCATTAAATAAGTCCACTTCGCCCTCTTCAAAATTTGGTTCAAATAATTTTTGTTCTTCCTGTTGAATTTCTTTTTTTTGTGCCAATGTTTGTTCTACTTCGTATCGAGGTATTTCTATCCAATTTTCAGGTTCTTTTAGGGCTTCTGTTGTCTGGATTTGTAGGTTTCCATCTAAAAGTTTCAGCCATTCAATAAACGTATGTGGTTCTTTTTTTACTTCTAAAGTAATCTCTTTTGTGATGATTTGATCATCAATAGATGGCTCGTGCGGAGTTGCTATAGGAGTTTCTTTGTCAGATGTAATGCTATTGTCTATATGTTCTTCAATCTTGTCTTCCTCAATCTCCGGTATATATAGAGTGTCTTTTTCTACAATTTTAGCCGTATTTTCTATCACCTCTGTAGGATATTCTTCCGGTAGTATTTCTGTGATTTCCGACGTTATTTCCGATTTTTTCGGAGTAATAGGTGTTGTAATTGAGGGTTTTATATCTTTAGCTTCTTCTTGTAATGGAGGTTCAGGTAATTTTTTTTCTACTTCAATGTATTCTGTTTTTGCTGCCGATTCTATATCGGAGGCCGACAGTTGAACCAATAACGGTTCGGGAAATATTTCGCCCAACGCTTCACTTTCTATAATTGTTTTTTCAATTGCAAATTCTGTATTTAAAGTAGCAATTTCCGTATCAGCAGCAGGGGGAGTAGCTGTAATTTCTGTTTCAGAAGCGGTATTTTTAGTGTCAATAATTTTTATATCTCTATCTGCCGGTTGTTCTATTGGCGATAAGGTTTTGCTTTTTTCTATTTCCGGTAGTATATTTTCACGTGTTGGTTTTTCTACAATTTGTATTTCCGCTATTGGTTGTTTTACGTCGTTGTTTTTTTCAATTTCAGAGGTGTCTTTTGGTAATTTTACTTCCGTTTCTTCATTCTGTATAGGAGGTGAAGTTGTTATTGCAGTTGTTGGTAATACATTTTCTTGTATGGATTTATTTTCTCGTTCTTCTTGTATTTTCCGTATTCTTGCTATTACTTCCTCTTGGATGGTTAATGTTTTTTGTTCCTCTGCGGCCTCCGTTTTTTCTTCTAAAGGAGTAGATACAGCAGCGGTTTCAGTATATATAGGTTGCGTATGCTTACTGTCATCAATTTTTATTTCTTCTGTTACTGTTTCATTTTCCAATGGTATTGTAGTGGATAATGCTTCGGTATGCCCAATAGATTGTTGTTGCTTTTCTCGTTCTTCTTGTATTTTACGTATTCTTGCTATTACTTCGTCTTGGATGGAAAGGGTAGGAGTGGTTTCCGGTAGTTTTTGTACATTTTTTCCGTCTTCTATTTCAGTAGTATTTTCTTGAGTTATACTTTCACTGCTTTCTTCCGGAATATGTTCAGTTGCAGGTGCATTTTTTTCGTCAGTAATTTTTGCATTATTTACAAGTGCTTCTGCTTCTGCGGCTTGTTTAGCTCGTTCTGCCTTTAGTTGTTGGATTTCTAATAATATTTTGTCGGCAATAGACAATGGCTGCTCTTCAATTTCAATAGTTGGTGTGTTTTCTGTTGCTTCGAGGTTGGCGCTGATTTCTTGGGTTGAAATTAGTTCATTATCCTTTGTGGTTTCTTCTGTTTGTTGTATTGGTTCAGCTATTGTTTTTTCCGTAATTTCTATTGTACTTTCCGCAGTAATCTCTTCCGGTGTCAATTCATTTTCTACAACTTTTTCTGGTTGCACCGGTATTGCTTTTTCCATCTTGGAAATTGGCTTTTCCACTTCGGATTCTCTTTGAGTTGTAGTTTTACTTTTTAATAAATAATATAGTTTTTCTCTGTTAATAAGATGAAATGCTGTACGATGTAAATCGGAATCGGAATAATTTTCTTTTTTCTTTAAAGCATATAAATGCAATAGAGGTACAAAAGGGTATTTGCTTATCCAATTTTGCAATACATCCTCCGGCACATCAATGATATGGGACGGATTGGATAATATGTCGTTAATCTGATAATTCATGTTACCAGTTTCCAAATGTACGGTTGAAAATTTGTTGAACTAATCGGTCAAATATAGTATTTATTAAGCTATTTTCAACATCTGAAAGTTGTCTGCCTGCGCCGTAATTCTCACCATCTCTAAATGTTTGGGAAAAACTTTTTGCTTTATCTCTTTGGTTTACGCAGTCCACTTTTACGGAGATATTGAGTCTGTTTTGTGCCGTAGTTTCCGTATTGGTAATTGCTACCGGTTCTACGTTGTATTCTGTGATAGTAACGCTAAATTCCAAATCCCCTGAATCGCGAATTAGAGTTAGGCGGGTGTTTCGTAAAAAACTTTCTTTCAATTTATCGGTAAAGGTAGGAGCGGCATTTGGGTTTTGCAGTGTTGCTACATTTATGGTAGGAGCTACAGAAAATGTTTTCCAATTTGGATCTACGCTGGCATCCGTAAAACGATATATTTTACAAGCAGGAATACAAAAAGTTCCGAAGAGCAATAGCATTGTACCCCAAAATTTATAGGTGTTTAGGAGGCGTATGGAATTTGTTTTTTTGGGGTTGTTCATTTTCGTTCAGCTATTATTCTAATTCGTATTCCTTGATTTTTCTGTACAATGTTCTTTCTGAAATTCCAAGGTCTAAAGCAGCATCACGTCGTTTCCCTCTGTGTTTTTCCAATGCTTTTATAATCATTGTTTTTTCCATATCCGCCAACGATAAATTGGTTTCAATACTTTCTTCTTCGTACTGTGGTTCTTCGTTGAGTATTATGGTCGGATTGGTGCTGCTAATAGATTCTATGGTAGGAATATGTTTGGCGGTGTAAACATTTGAATTTTGCAAAGCAGTAGTTGGGTGTTCTAAACCGGCAACATCGCTAAAGTCAATTTTTGAAGTATCGTAATTGCCGTTATTGGAATCCCAAACAAATCGCTTTAATTCGTTCAAATCGTTCTTCATATCAAAAATCATTTTGTATAAAATTTCCCTGTCGCTATACGTGTTTGCTTCACCTGTGTTTACCACTGCCGGAAGGTTTGTTGTTTCGATATTGGGGATAAATTGTGCAAGCTCTTCTTTAGAAACGGTTTTGTCTTTAGCTAAAACAGAAACTTGTTCTGCTATATTTTTCAATTCTCTAATGTTTCCCGGAAACCGATAATTTGTAAGCAGTTGCTTGGCTTCATCCGTAAGTTGTATCGGTTGCATTCTGTATTTTTCAGAAAAATCGGAAGCAAATTTACGGAACAATAATATTATATCTTCCTTGCGCTCTCGCAATGGAGGAACGAAAATGGGGACCGTATTTAACCGATAGTATAAATCTTCTCTAAAGCGGTCTTTTTTTATTAATTTAGGTAAATCTACGTTGGTAGCCGCTAACACACGTACATCTGTTTTTTGTACAATGGAGGAGCCTACTTTAATAAATTCGCCACTTTCCAATAACCGCAATAATCTTGCTTGAGTACCGATGGGCATTTCACCGATTTCATCTAAAAATATTGTACCGCCATTTACTGTTTCAAAATATCCTTTACGTTTATCGTGAGCACCGGTAAACGCTCCTTTTTCATGTCCGAATAATTCTGAATCTATAGTACCTTCGGGGATTGCACCGCAGTTTACTGCAATAAAATTTTCATGCTTTCTGGTCGATAAGTTATGTATGATTTGAGAAAATACTTCTTTACCCACACCACTTTCTCCGGTTATCAGTACCGATAAATTTGTAGGAGCTACCCGTGCGGCTACTTCCAAGGCACGGTTTAATGCCGGTGAATTTCCAATTATACCAAATCGTTGTTTTATTGAAAGTAAATCCATAGTTTTTTTACGTTGATAGTCAAATGAGTAATGAAGTAATAAACAGAAAAATTACACCACTGTTTCTTACTGTCCATATTTTTTTAATAGATTATACTACTTTTCCGATTAGCGTTCCTTGCGTTACACTTTCAACTAAAACGTTTACATAATCTCCCGGTTTGTGGTTGCCTTTCGGAAATACAATCACTTTATTTTGAGAATTTCTGCCACACCATTCTGCTTCACTTTTTTTAGAGTTTTTTTCTATTAATACTTTAAACGTTTTGCCGATGTCTTTTAGGTTGCTTTCTATCGAAAGTTTATTTTGTAGAGCTATAATTTCGTTCAGTCGTCGTTTTTTGGTTTCTTCGGGTACATCATCGGTATATTTTCTGGCAGCCAAAGTACCCGGTCTTTCTGAGTAATAGAACATGTAACTATAGTCGTATTGAGCATATTCCATCATGGAAAGCGTGTCTTGGTGTTCTTCTTCTGTTTCGCCACAAAAACCGGCAATAACATCGGAGGATATGGCACAATCGGGAATTATACGCCGAATGGCATCTACCCGGTTTTTATACCAATCTCGGTCGTACGTTCTGTTCATGCGTTCTAAGCAAGCAGAACTACCGGATTGAACCGGTAAATGGATGTAATTGCAAATGTTTTCATGTTTTGCTATGGTTTCTAATACTTCATCTGTAATGTCTTTGGGGTGTGAGGTAGAAAAGCGCACCCGCAAATCGGGGTGTACCAATGCGACCAATTCCAATAATTGTGCAAAGTTGGTTAAAACAGCAGCATTTTTATCGTCATTTTTTCCTTCTCCTCTCCATTTGTAGGAATCCACGTTTTGCCCTAATAAAGTAACTTCCTTATAGCCTTTATTAAATAAATCGCTGGCTTCTTGCACAATAGTTTCAGGGTTTCTGCTACGCTCGCGTCCACGTGTAAAAGGCACTACGCAAAAGGAACACATATTATCACATCCGCGCATGATTGATATGAATCCGGAGATTCCGTTTTTATCTAATCTGACCGGTGAAATATCGGCATACGTTTCCTCGCGAGAGAGCAACACATTCACTGCTTTTTGCCCTCCTTCGGCTTCTACCAATAATTCGGGTAAAGAGCGATAGGCATCCGGCCCAACTACTAAATCCACTAATTTCTCTTCTTCTAAAAATTTAGCTTTTAACCGCTCTGCCATACAGCCTAATACGCCTACCAATACACCGGGTTTTTGCTCTTTTATTTCGTTTATTGTGCGCAATCGCTGGCGAACGGTTTGTTCCGCTTTGTCTCGAATAGAACAGGTGTTTAATAAAATTAAATCAGCATCAAAGATGTTGGTCGTAAGCCCATAGCCCTGTTGGGATAAAATGGAAGCTACAATTTCGCTATCGCTAAAATTCATTTGGCAGCCGTAGCTTTCTATATAAAAATACTTATTGTTTTTAAATTCAGCTGCTTCCAATTTCATATCTAATGCTTCCCCTTGTCGAGATTCATCGTGTTTTTTGCTTTCTATATAATCTAATAACTCGTTCATAAAAAAATAATGGATTTCAAAGATACAACAAATACAGTAAAGTGACAAATTGACAGTGTTTTTTTATTGCATTATAAATTGAATTATGAAGTTTTATATTTATTTTGCGAAAGTATAATTTGTTGGTTTGTAGTGTTTTATGGTTTAATTCAACATTGTGAATTTCTGTTTGTTGTTGGACACAGCGAATTTCTAAATTTACTAAGCCTATAGAACGAGATAAGTTGCAGTATTTTTTTTACTATCTTAGTTGATTCAATTTTGTTTATGTTCAAAAAAATAATTTCTACACTCTTATTAATTGCAATTGTTTTAGTTACGCTTTTTATATTTATAGCTTATGGCAGAAAAAACTTAATACTTTCTAAAGAATACGTAAAAGAAAAATACCGATTTTCAAATTCTCACTTTATTACTTGGAAAGGGGGAGAGTTGCATTATACCGATAGCGGGAAGGGAATACCTATATTAATGATACATGGCTTTGGTGGAAGTAATTGGGATTTCAGAATTTTAGATTCTTTATTGAATGATAAATATAGAGTAATACGTGTGGATTTGCCGGGCTTTGGCTTGTCTGATTTTCCTAAGCAAATCGGCACGAATCCGGATTATATTGCGGTATATAATGCGTATTTTAATTTTCTAATCGATACTTTGCATATTGATACTTGCTATGTAATGGGCAATTCACTAGGCGGTTTAATGAGTTGGAATTTAGCGGTAAACCGTCCGGATGTGGTGAAGAAATTAGTGCTGTTTAATAGCGCAGGCTATGACATGAAAGCGGTAATGAAAACGGCCCGTGCCGACGAATTTAGAAACCCAATAGTGCAGCTGGTATTGAAAAAAGGTATCCCGATTTTTTTAACTAAAAACGGAATGAATAGGGTGTTTTATAATAAAAAAATGCTAACACAAGAGCGCACTCAACGCATCAATGATTTATGGAATAGAGCAGGTAATTTGCAGCAAATTATAAATATGGCATTATCGGATGCTTATCCCAATCCGGAGCGAATAAAACAAATTGAATGCCCAACTTTGATTGTTTGGGGAAAACAAGATATTATTATTAATCCGAAATATGCCGCCCAATTTCATGCAGATATAAAAAACAGCCGGGAAATAATTTACGACAGTTGCGGGCATGTACCCATGATGGAAAAACCAATGCAAGTACAGCACGACGTGTTGACGTTTTTACAGTACTATTAATGCTTGTCTAAAGGACGTTTTTTTACTAAACCGCCTTTTATATTTTTTACACTTTGTGTAATAATAAATGCATCGGCATCAATTTTTTCTAATTCACTGTATAAGTTGCCCAATTCTAAGCGTGTAATTACGGTATAAACAATTTCGGCATCTTCATTTTTTTCGCCTCTTTTGCCACTGCCTTTTTTTTGTTTATAAATAGTATAGCCTCTGTTTAATTTATTTTTTAACATAGAACAAATTTCGCCACAATGCTCCGAAACAATCGTAATGCCCATATATTCTTCGAAGCCTTCCACCACAAAATCTACTGTTTTCGCTGCTGCCAAGTAGGTAAGCATCGAGTACATTGCCGTTTCAATAGATAACAAATATGCGGCAAACGAAAAAATAATTACATTTATAACCATGATAATATCTCCAATGCTGCTGCCTAACCGTCTGCTTAAGTAGATCGCCAATATTTCTGTTCCATCAATAACGGAGCCGCCTCTTATCGCAAATCCAATACCTGCACCAAGAAAAAAACCACCGAAAATAGAAATTAGTAATTTGTCGTTGGTCGTATGTGGAAATGGAATAAATTCTATAACAACTGCCAATGCAATGATTGCTAAAATTGTTTTAAAAACAAACTTTTTATTAATTACCCGAATCCCTAAAAAGATAAAAGGAATATTTACCAAAATGATTAAATAGGAAAGTGAAATTTGTGATACTTGGGATATTAATAATGAAATTCCGGTCGCTCCTCCGTCAATAAATTTATTGGGTAATAAAAAGCTTTTAAGCCCAAATCCGGCAGCCAGTATTCCGGCAATGATGAACAAAACATCTTTTATTATTCGCTTACTATTTATAATTAAATTATCCCAATTTTTTTGTTTTAGTAATAGCGCTCTGTTTTCTTCTTCTCTATTTTGTATTTCTGTCATAATGAGATTTTTATTGCAGTGTAAAACTTTAAGTGTATAACGTGTACCGCTTATAAGATACCGTTTTTTTTATTAGAAAATGAAAATTTATTTATTTATGCCTATATCTGGGGTGATGTAAAGACAAAGATTCTTTTAAATATTGCTGGTCTAAATGGGTGTAAATTTCTGTAGTGGTAATGGACGAGTGTCCTAGCATTTGCTGCACAGCTCGTAAATCGGCGCCGCCTTCTATTAAATGTGTGGCAAAAGAATGACGAAAAGTGTGAGGCGAAATGTTTTTGTTCAAGTTTATTTTTTCTGCTAATTGCTTAATCACTAAAAACACCATCACGCGCGAAATAGGAGTACCTCTTTTATTTAAAAATAAAATGTCAGAATATTTAGGGTATTGCGGCAACTTGGTCCGAACGTGTTCCAAATAAATTTCAATATGTTTTAAAGCTTCGCTTCCAATGGGTACTAACCTCTCTTTATTGCCTTTCCCAATTACTCGAATAAACCCGACATCGAAATAAATATGCGAAATTTGCAATCCGATAAGCTCTGAAACCCGTAAGCCGCTGCTGTACAAAGTTTCGAGCATTGCTTTGTTTCTTACGTTTTCATCTTTGCTTACATCTAATGCACCAATCAGTTGTTCTATTTCTTCAAAGGAAAGTGTATCGGGAAGTTTTTTACTTAATTTGGGTCCTTCTAATAATGTCGTCGGGTCATTTTTCACGTGCTCATCTATCACTAAATATTTGTAAAACGCTTTTAATCCGGAAATAATTCTTGCTTGACTTCGGTCGCTCAAGCCCAAATCATGAAGATACGCAATGAAATGTTCCATATCTTGCAAGGTCAGGCTATCGGGATTTACGTTTTTATTTTCAATAGATAAATACTGCAATAGCAATTGTATATCATGTAAATAGGCTTCTACCGAATTGGGAGATAGCGATTTTTCAATTTTTAAATACGCTTCAAAATATTTTAAATATAATTTCCAATCTGCCATAATACTATTTGCGAAGATAGCAGATAAACATGGGAGAATAAATTTTTTGAAATTTAATTTTATCTTGTAATTTTAATTTACAGCCACTATTTTTGGAACAGTTTATACGGTACATAAAATAGTAGATTTACAATTCAGAACTTTAAAAATAATATTACGTGAAAAAGATAATTATCATCAATGGCCCTAATTTGAATTTGCTAGGGAAACGCGAGCCTTCTGTGTATGGTTCTGAAACATTTGAGAATTTTTTGGATGAACTTCGAAAAAAACATACGCATTTGGAAATAGATTACTTCCAAAGCAATATTGAAGGAGAGCTAATAACCAAACTGCATGAAACGGGATTTACCTATAATGGTATTATCCTAAATGCTGCCGGATATACGCACACCTCTATCGCTATTGCCGATGCAATTAGAGCCATAAAATCGCCGGTAGTAGAAGTACATATTAGCAATACCTTTTCGCGCGAAACGTTTCGCCACCATTCTTTCATTTCTCCGGTAGCAAAAGGAGTAATTGTAGGATTTGGATTGAAAAGCTATGAAATGGCGTTAGCTTATTTCGATTAATCGAAGGATTATTTTTTTAGTGTAATTTTTCTTTCAGAATAGCTGAATGGACTATCTACTTGCTTTCCATTAGCATCTAAAAGGGTTAATTTTATTGTAGATTCGCCGATAGGCAAGCCTTCCATAAAATAACCGCACCATTTGGTTATGATAAACTCATTACCATTGATATTAGCTTTTACTTTATATCCATTTTTAGATAAATCACAATTTATCAAATAAAAATCCAATAATACTGCATCGGTCTCAATACCGGAATAAGTACCTTTTGGACGACTGTAAAACAACATCGGTTTTGAAAAATCGGGTTGTGCGTATCGTGCGGTATATCTTGATTTACCGGTAATTACTGAGGTAAGCGAAAATGCATTTTTATTTTTTATACTCTCGTGGTAGGAGCGAGATAAGAAAGTCAAAACAGTATGTTGCCCATCTTTTAATGCATTTAATTTTGCGGTAGAATTATACAATGCCGAATAAGGCTCATTGTCAATAATACAATGTATATGCTGCCCTTGCGCAGAGTTGGCACAAGTTTTTACCTCTGTCATCGATGTTTGTGCTCCTAACGTATAGTTACTCGTTTTAAACGTCAGTGTAAATTTATTGCTATCCAAATCATCTGAATTGGTAGATAAAGCTTGCTCTAACGTAGCATTATCAAAAGTTTCCGGAGAATATAATTCGGTAAGTGTGATTCCATTTTTGGTCATGGTCGTTAGTGTTGCAGTTCTTTTATTGTCGCTGTTGTTTTTGGCAGCAGCATTTGCTTTTCTGTTACAATTTGAAAATATTAAACCGATAACTATAACGGGGATTGCAAGTAGTAGTAGCTTTTTCATTTGTTTTATTTTAGAACACGTTTTGTATAAAATTGTTTTTTCGTTCTTACATATATTAATCTTAAAGTTGATTACTGTTTTTTAAATTTTGAAGCAAATATAATGCGTGAATATTGTTTATCTTATAATCCTTAATAAATGGATGCTCTTTGGTGCAATTATATAGTGCATTGTAAAGATAAAAGGTATTGTTTATATCGTCTGTTTTTTTTTGTTTTTTTAACGTATGCAGCATACGCAGTACCGGATTGGGTATAAATGGTTGGAGAGATTGTTTGATATTTGTTAGCTTATTACTTTTCGGATAGTCTTCCTTTTTTATAGCAATATTATAATTTTTAAAAATCCCTGAAAATAAATATTCCGAATAAAAATGTTGATGTAGTAATTGTTCCTCTTTTAGCGAATACCAAAATTCTATCCAATCTTTTTTGCCAAAAAGGCAAATAAAAATCCCAACCAAAATATTCATACACCCGCACTGAATTGATAATAAATTTGGATAACCGATTTTTTATGAGCCATTCTCTATACCCCGTCCAATTGTTTTCATAAGCGGAAAGTATTGGTTTTATTGCATGTTTCTCAAAAATATGATTGTTTAAATTAAACTTCTTTTTCTCCTCCAAATAACTTCCGGAGTGTATATCTTGGCAAAATCCATTCATTATAACTGCCTCTTTGGGAATTATATTTCTTTCTTTTAAATAATGTAAAGAAAAAAAATCTTGCTCATGCGGCAATGAAGTATAATGATGATTAAGTGAGGCGTATTGTTGCCATTTTTCCGTAAAGAACAACTTTAATAATTCATCGCCATACTCTACAAAATGCCATTTTACCTGCAATTGTTCGCATACTTTTTTGGCGGTCAGTACTTCAAAACTGTCTGTCTTTCCATAAGTAAAACATTCGATATTGGGATAGTTACTTTGCTTTAATACGGCTAAAAGATATCGGGAGTCATAGCCACCGGATAAAGGAATGACTATCGTTCTGCCATCGGCGTATTTCCAGATTTTTTCAACAAGTGCCTTTTCGCTCTCTTTCAATTGTTCTACCCGTTTTTCCGTGGAAGTATTTTGAATGATGGCAGTATGTTTATAGTAATTTTTAATGTAGTATTTTTTATTATTTTTAGTAATTACAGCGTACTGTCCTGCTTGCAGTTGCTGCCATTCTTTTAATAAAGTGGTATTCTCCAATGTGCAATAAGTATGTTTAAAATATTCAATTGCGGCTTCGTTTCTTGTATCGCCATTAAAAACAATGGAATCTGTAATTTGAATGTTTTGATTGTTGTTTTTTAAAAAAATAGGAAATGTCCGTATCCGGTCAACTGCTACAAAATAGGTTGTATCTGTTTCTAAAACTATAGCAAAATGCCCATCTATCTCTGCTAATGCTTGCAAAAATGCAGCTTCATTTTTCACCGTATGAAATAGTGCCGCTAAATCTGTTTTGGTTAAAAGCTGACCGTCTTTAAATGCTTTTCCAATTATAAATACGGCATCTTGCTGTAGCCATTGATGGTAGAGATTATATTTTAGATTAATTTCTATCAAAGTTTAAAATTCTATTTTGAATATAATAAAGTAAGTAAACATTCATTACAATACCTATTAAAGCAAATAAAAAAATTGCCACATAAAATTGATGCATTACTCCTCCGATAAGAATTGCAATCACTCTGCCCAGCGATAGTGTAAGGTTGAAATTAAATTCAAATTTCAATTTGTTTCTTATGTCCAATATCGTAGAGACAGGTGATACAACAACTCCACATAAATACCAAAGAATCAGATATTGCGCTATCTTTCCTGCATCTGCCCATTCATGATGAAATAAAAAAGCAAAAATTTCTCTACCAAAAAATAATATAATTATGGAGGGGATAATGCTTAATAAAAAGGTATTTCTAATACTATTTCGTGTGATTTTTTTTAATTCACTACGTTCAGATTCTGCCGCTTTTTTGAAATATATTTGTCCTAATGCCGATGTGTACATGCCGGTAGGTGCATTTAACAAGCGGGTGGCGTAAGCGTATAACCCGACTAATGACATCGGAAAAAATACAGATAAAAGTATTGGAATGCTATTGCGTGAAAAATTATTCAGCAAGGCAGACCATGTGCCATACTTTGGAAATTGATCGTATTGCTTGAAAATTTGTTTTAGTGTTTCCCAAGAAAATTTTGGACGGGTAATGAGTAAAAGATAAATTGTTGAAATACATACACCAATTACAAAACCCAAAATAGGAGCGTGGCGGATATGTAAAATTCCGAATGCAATTGTAAAACCTCCCGTGCATATTACTTGTATGGTTCTGAAAATATTTATCGAAACATATTTTTCGAGCTTATTCCAATAGACTAATATCGGTTGTTGTATGCCGTAAAGAAAAATTGTGGGTGTCAGTAACAAATACACCTGAGGAATAAAAAACAAAAAAATAGTTTGGAAGGTAAATAACAATAGGGATGCGATGCAAGCCATTGTAAAAGCGGCATTCAAAATGCGTTTCACTTCAGCATCGTCCTTGCCGAGCATCAGCGCAATATCTAATTTTGCATTTATAACTTCTATTAAAATAAAAACTATGGATGTGAAAACCCCAAACTCTGCAAATACTTCCGGTGTAAAGTAGCGGGGAAATAAAAGGGAAAATAAAAAATTGATTAGTTGCACAACAATTAATCCGGCGAAAAGCACCGTAAATTGTCGAAACATAGAAGTATTTCCCGTAGCATTGCGCATCTTTGCTAAGGTACGATTTTATTATCTACTTGTAGTTACTGCGGCTTTGTAGCCGGTGCTTTTTGGTGGGTAGTATCGCTGTTGGTTTTAATAATATCCTTGAGCGTAAAATAGGCACTTTGGTCTATTTTTACTTTTACCGGAATAAAACCTAATGCTTTAACTTTTATATATCCTTTGTAATCTACTTTTATCTTCTGCCCTAAAACAACCATTTTTGTCCCTTCCGTAAAAAATTTAGTCACCGTCGGCCCTGTTTTTACATTGATATTTACAGGTAAATCAAATGCACTTTCTTTTGGAATTTTTACTTCATCTGCCGCTTCGGTAATCGTACCTAATTTTTTGTCACCGATAAAAACATCAATTAATATTTCTTCAATTTTTACTTTTACTTTATATGGATTGTAAATAACGGCGGTTATTCCTAAACTTATTTCTTTTAATGAAAAATCATTTACATGAAAGTCTTTAGTTTTTACTAAGTAAGGTTCTTTGTCATCCGCATGTGCCGGAGCAATAGCAATAAAAAGGATTGATAATAATAGTATAAAATGTCTTTTCATTAATTTGAATTGTTTTTGCGTTGTTCTCTACGTTCTTTGCGTTGTTCTCTGCGTTCTTGCCGTTGTTCTTTTCTATCGTTGCGCTTTTGTTGGCGTATCTCTTGTTTGGTGTGATATTCAAAAGAATCCGAATACTTTATGGTGACAGTTACTTCTTTATTTGTTGCATCTAAAAGCGTTATTTTTCCATTTAAAACAACGGCATACTTAGCAGATGGGTCATGGCCTTGTAGTTTTAAGGCATCTGTATTGTAGTTGTATTGAAATGGAATTGAAAACTCCGCTTTAGCGGTACTTTTTTTTCCAGATTTTACGACTACCGTTCCAATATCTTTTCCATCGACAGAATAATCCATTACGATATCTTTTACCGTTAAATCATTATCGGATAAATTAGTAAAAACCAATGTGCCACTTAGTTTAGCTTCTCCTTTAGATAAATTGCCCATATCTAAATTATCCACGCGTTTAAATTCTACATTTTTGCGGTCTTGCTGACAAGCAGCAACTGTAAATACTAGGGATAATATGAATACTATCTTTTGCATAATTCTTATACTGTTTTTTTAGGTATAACTATCAAAAACCTTACCAACTTCCTGAACTGCCACCGCCGCCAAAGCTTCCGCCACCAAAACCACCAAAACCACCCGAGCTGCCTCCACCGCCCCACGAGCTGCCACCGCCACTACTCCAAGTCCATGCGGTACCGCCGCTGCGCATTGCACCACCGGAGCCGCCTATAGAAGAGCTGATAATGATAAATACAATAAAAATAATAATTAATATAATCACCCAAGTCGGAAATTCTTCATTATTGCTTGTAGTGTTGTCATGGGTAAATGTGCCTTGCAGCTGTGCAATCATTCTGTTTGTTGCCGCATCCAATCCTTCGTAATAATTACTTTGCTTAAATGCCGGCAAAATAAGTTCGTCTATAATGTGCTTGCTGTCGTAATCCGTAATGTGCTCTTCTAATCCGTAGCCTATTTCTATATCCACTTTTCGCTCGTCTTTAGCTACGGCAATTAAAATTCCATTGTTTTTATCTTTTTGCCCTACTCCCCATTTTCTGCCTAACCGAACAGCAAAATCTTCAATGCTGTATGCACCAATAGATTTTACAGTGACGATACAAATTTGCGTTGAAGTAGAATCATTATAAGCTACTAATTTTTCCTCTAAGGCTTGTTGGTTATCGGCACTCATTAATCCGGCAAAATCATTTACTAAATGAGGAGGATTCGTTCTGTCGGGTATGCCTTGTTTGTCTATAGTTTGCCCATAAGCAACAATTTGCAGCAACAAAAATATATAGAGTATTATTTTATTCAAAGGAGATATCATCGGGTAATGTGTTTTTGTCTAATTCATCGATGTCGGGGAAATATTTTGTTAATGTTTGCCCGATTGTTTGGATGGCTTCAATAATTCCGAGTGTAAAATTTCCTTTTTTAAAATGAGCTTGCAATGCCTGTGAAATATTTTTCCAATAACTATCACCGACTTTGGTATGAATCGCTTCATCTCCAATTAATGCAAATTTTTTATCCTTCACGGCAACATATATAAGCACCGCATTTTTAAATGGCTTCCTGTCCATCTGTAAGTTATGGAAAACAATCTGCGCACGTTTGTATGCATCCCCATCACAGCGGTTATCGGCATGCACTCGAATTTCGCCGCTGGTATGGAGTTCTGCGGCACGTATAGCATTTACAATTGCTTCTTGTTCTGCTTCGCTAAAAAAATCTTTTGCAGATGCCATTTTTAGAATTGTACTTTAGGAGCTTTCTCTGCACCCGGATCGGCTTTGAAAGGCTCTCGTTGTTTGAATTTAAAAAGCCCTGCCGTAATATTGGAAGGGAATGAACGCACTTGTGTGTTATACTCTTGTACAGATTGGTTGTAATCCCTTCGGGCAATGTTTATTCTGTTTTCTGTTCTTTCTAATTCATTCATCAATTCACCAAATTGTGCGTTTGTTTTTAAGTCGGGATATGATTCCGCTACTGCTAACAAGCGCGATAATGCTCCACTTAATTGGGCTTGAGCCGCTTGGAATTTTTGAATATTTTCCGGCGTTAAATCATCTGCACTTAACTGAATTGATGTGGCTTTAGAGCGTGCTTCCACAACGGCAGTTAGGGTTTCTTTCTCAAATTTTGCTTCTCCTTTTACGGTTTCTACCAGATTTCCAATTAAATCGCTTCTGCGCTGATAGGCTGCTTCTACATCAGCCCATGCTTTTTTGCTGGCTTCGTCTTTAGATACTAAACTATTGTACGAACAACTCGGCAACAGTAAAACGCTTACTGCAATTAGCAAAAAGGATAAAAATTTCTTAGTCATAACTTTTTTTATTTGATTAAAGATAACATTTTTTACGAAGTGAAAGTTCCGATTACGCATATTATTCTACATTTAAAAATCCTGTTTGCCTGATTTTATTCATTCAATATTCTATAAAATAGTAGAAGCCTAATGATTAAATAATATAATAGGCTTTTGGTTAGTTAAATAAGCACTTATTTTTATTGTATGTCTTTTGAAGCAGAAATAGATAGTATCAGAACTAAATTAGAAGCATATAAATCCGAAGGAAAATTAATGTTTGCCGGATCGTCTTTCCAAACGCATTCCATTCCGATGTTGCATATTTTATCTAAAATAGATACGTCTATCCCTATTTATTTTTTAAATACCGGCTATCTTTTTCCTCAAACTATTGAGTATAAAGACCAGATAGCAGAATTATTTGGTATAAAGGTGATAGATTTAAAATCATCTACACCAAGAAATATGCAAAAAGACAGTAATGGCAGGTTGTTATTTACTTCGGATCCCGATTTTTGCTGCCATTTAAATAAAGTAGCCCCAATGGAGCCCATTCTCCAAACGCATGATATTTGGATAAATGGTGTACGTGCTGACCAAAATGCGAACCGTGCAAAGATGAAAGAAGAGCAGCGCACACCACAACGTGCTATGCGTTACCATCCCATGCTGAAATGGACTAAGCAAATGATTTGGGCATACATTAAAGAATATAATATTCCGCACCACCCATTAGATGCCGCCGGCTATACCAGTATTGGTTGCGAGCCTTGTACTCGAAAAATAGATCCGACTCAAATGGGAGATGAGCGTATGGCAAGATGGTTCGGATTAAATAAAACAGAATGTGGGCTACATACAGAATTAATAAAGTAATCAAAAGAACAATAGAAAGCAATATACAAAATGAAAGTATTAATAACAGGCGGTGCAGGATATTTAGGAACAGAATTAGTGAAAAAATTAGTAGCCATTCCTAAAATAAAAGAGATTGTTGTTTATGATAATTTAAGCAGAGGAGGATATAATTTTTTCTTGTGCAGTTGTATTGGAGGAAATAATATCCGATTTGTACAAGGTGATATTTTGGATACCCGTAAATTGAAAAAAGAACTTCAAGGCGTAGAGGTCGTATTTCATTTAGCAGCAAAAATTACCTCTCCTTATGCCGACGCTGATCCGCATTTATACGAACAAATAAATCATTGGGGCACAGCTGAACTTTCCTATGCGATTGAAGAAAGTGACGTTAAAAAACTCATACATGTAAGTAGTTTATCGGTTTATGGTGCCTCGGTAAAAGAGAAATTGATTACAGAGGCTACTAAGCTAAACCCAAGAACGGTATATGGTATTTCAAAAATGCGAGGAGAAGCATTTGTAGAGCGATTGATGAAGAATAAAAATATGGATACCTATATTATCCGATTGGGAAATGTGTACGGATTCAACCAAACTATGCGTTTCGATGCGGTAATCAATCATTTTGCTTTTGATGCCAATTTCTTAAAAAAGATATCAATACATGGCGATGGCCGACAAATTCGTTCTTTTATAAATGTGGACAAAGCGGCCAAATATCTTACTGAAATTCCATTTTTAAATGTGCCCTCCGGCGATTATAATATGGTTGATTTCAATAAATCTATAATGGAAATTGCATTGACCTTTAAAGATATTTTCCCCGATTTGGAGATGCAATTTATCAACCAGCATTTACAACTTAGAAATATCGCTGTTGATACGGATTGTAAGATTTATAAATATATACCTAAAGAAACTACCAACTTAAAAGGCGAACTTTTCTCTATGATTCAACAATTTGCTTTTCATTGAGCGTAGATTTTCCTCTTTTTTTCTTATTTTATAGGATATAGATGTCTTTAATGTCTAAATAAGGATATTTTAGTCTTTTATTTACCGTAATTTAATTTATTAGGATATTAAATTTATTTAATTCTTAATTGTTTGATTTTCAGTAAATTTTATTTCATTTGCAGTTTGGTTGCAATAGTTATCCACATATCTTATATTAATTTTCTAAGATTTTATGTAAAAAATTAAAAAAAAATTTGTGAAAATGAAATTCTGTATTAAATTTGTCGTAGGGTTTTTATGTTTCTAGACTTTAGGGTCTGACGGGTGAGTGCAAAGCTTACCCGTTTTTTTTTTGATTTATCTCAAGTTTTTTATCACTTTCGTATCATTTTCTTTTAAAATAGCTAAAAGTATTTCCCAAAGATTATCGTAAAAAATAATTTCGGCTTCATGCAGAATTTGCCGTTCGAAATTTTCTTTCAATAATACGTGCTCTCTCAAGTTTCTTAGTTCTTTATAATTAAAGCTCTTTTTTTCCATAGCAGAAAGCAGTTTGATGAATAAGTTACTTCTTAAATTACTATTGTCTTTTAAATGCCGTGTTTGATAAATTCGAAGTGCTTCGATACTTTGTGCCGCATTATCTAAATCATTGCGCCCAATGTAAAATAAAATAGAAACAATTCGGGCTGCGAGATTAAATCCGGATTTATCTTGAAAAATTGTCGGTGTATCGTTGGCAAATTTTGCTAAACTAAATTTGTAATTTCCGTTAGTATTGTAATGATGCAAAAACTCTGCGTAGGCAAGATAGACAAACCAACGTTCTTTTAATGCGGTGTTTGCTTGCTTATAAAACGTGTTGTTTTGTAGCTGATGAATAATTTCCCGCACATCTTTTTTATTGTCTATATTGTTTAAAATGAGTTTTACTTCAAATTCTTTTACCGCCAAATAACTAAGTCCTTTAGCTGCCGGTAAGATATTTTCTGTCAGCTTTAAGCCATCCGCTGCTAAGCGCATATCAAAAAGAGATTTAAGTTTGTAGATGTATATGGTATTCAGATAATTTTCGGATAAAATAGAGCTGTAGTATTTTTTATATTGTTTTAAATACGTATCACAGGTATCATTTATTTTTTTGTTATCGCCCAATATTTCAAAATAAAACAACAGTGTACGGATATAAATAAAATAAACTACCAATGATTTAGCTTCTTTTGTAATTCGTAAAATTTCTTCGGTATTATGTTTTATTTCCTTTTCTTTTTCTGCTAATGTTTTTTTGGAATAATGCACCGTCATTAATACTTTGGTGTAAATCAGCTGTGCTTGTTGCTCATACTCATACTCGCGTGCGTATTGCGTGTAGGCAAGATACGCTGCATTGTATTTTTTTTCCTCACCGTTCATACCATAATGTACCAATAGCTTGTAGGAATATTCTTTTAAAATATCGAAGAAATTATTTTTTTTAGCCGTAGCATAGCTATCTATAATCAATTGTATAGAGGCATTTCTATTTTCTGCGTATCTAAGTAATATATTGCTTAGGTATAAACGATTAGTGCAATCAAAATAAGCCTTTTTGCTATAATCTGATTCGGTAGTATGGTTTATATCAATAAAGTACAAGGTATTTAGCAACCGTTCTTTAAATCTCGATTTTAGCTTTCTGTAATTGGTAGATTCTGCTGCTGTTCCGTAAATATATTTTATGGCTTCTTTGTCGTTAGAAATTTTACCCTCTGCAATACCATTGTAAAATTTGGCAAACAAAGTGTCTTTTCTGCTTATTAGCGATTTATCAAATACGTCTATTTGACTGAGTTTTCGCTTATTGATAATTTGAACTAATTCTACTAAATGCTCCATTGCGTGTGTTTTGTACTACTGTAATGATACTCATTCAGTATCACTTTCGCGAAATTACATTTCCACAGTTGTGTAAAATAAGAATGTCACATTATAGGATACTACGTATGCTTAAATTGTTTAATCTATCTGTAATTTTACAGTAGAAATTTAAGTACAGCAATATAATTAACACGCTTTTAGAAAAAATTTCAGCTATGCGTAAACTCAATAAAATCATTAAAGACATTGTACAGCAGCAAATACAATTTGTTGTAACACAAAAAAAAGCTTTAGATAAGGATTATATTCGTAAAATAACCTATAAGCAGTCAATAATAACAGAAGATGGAGTAGGGAAAGAGAAAAATCCAAATTCAGATCATCCTACCATATCATTAGCCTAAATAAAATAGACAGATGAGTTAGAAACATAAAGACCCCCTAAATTCTAACTATTTAAAAACCCGGCAGGCGCTTAGCTAAGACATAAAAACCCTAACTGACTTAGAAAATTAAACACTGCTTGCTATTGGAGCCGACTTGCAAAAGTCGGCCTTCTTTTATGCTTTTGTCAATTGGAATACCGTTATTTCCGGTGAAATACCCAAACGTCCCGGATATCCTAAAAAGCCGGCACCTCGGTTTACGTATAATTGTTGCTGATTTTGCCGGTATAAACCTGCCCAATGCGGATATACATATTTAGCAGGACTCCATTTTAAACCCGGAATTTCAATACCGAACTGAAACCCGTGTGTGTGTCCCGCAAATGTTGCATGGATGTTAGAAAATGTTTGATTTTTAGACACTTCATAGTCCCAATGCGAAGGATCATGCGAGAGTAGAAGTTGTACCTCTGCAGCCTCTGCACCGCTGTACGCTTTTTTCAAATCACCCATCTTTCCGAACCGCAAAGAATGACCGATGTACTGCACCCCGATAATAGCGAGCTTTTTTCCGTTTCGCTCCAAAATTCTATGTTCGTCTAGGAGTAAATCCCAACCGAATTCTTTTCGTTGAATGTCTATTAAATGCTGAAGATTTGCCTGCATCGCTTGTTCTGAATCCCATTCAGCATATAAGCCATAGTCGTGATTTCCTAAAATGGAATATATGCCTAATTTAGATTTTAGTTGCTTTAATTCCTCCATGAAAGGCTCTACTTCTTTTGCTGTATAATTTACTAAGTCGCCGGTAAAAAATAGAATATCTGCTTCTTGTTTATTTATCAATGCCACGATTTTTTTTATAGGATTACTGTTTGCAAAACTACCCACGTGCATATCCGAAATTTGTACAATTTTTAACCCTTCCCATTCTTCAGGCAAATCGGGTATAGGCAATTTTACTTTTCGTACCTGAAAATTGTAAGCTCCTCTTATTACGCCGTAAATTAATCCCCCAAACATCATTGCGCCGACTAATAAGCCTACTCTATTTAAAAATTGTAAGCGCGAAATTCCGGGTGGCTGCAAACTGTCTGACGTATCCGTTGAGAACGTAACAATCCATCTAAAAAAACGCAGCAAATCATCTATTAATAAAAATGGTAGCACAATTACTTTTCCGAAAAATATGGCTTGTGCTAATCCAACTATCATAATTTTACTCCAACCATGCCAGTGCGCATACCCTTTAAATAGTAAGATGATGAGTGCTAAATACGTGATAGAAGCCAATCCCCAATAAATACCATATACCCAGCGCTGTGTGCTTAGTTTAGAATCTATAACGGCACTTTTTACCGCTTGAAATACATAAATATCTACTAAAATTATTAATGCGGTGGGAAGTATCATCCATAACGGACCAAATCTATTTTTCATAACAAAGCAATTAACAAAAATAGATATATAGTGTTGCAAGAAAAATAATGCTAACGTTTTTTAGCATTTTCTTCGGATAATTATTGCTAAAATACCAAAAACCTTAACACTTTGAATATACGGTGTGTCGTGTTTTTATTTACCTTAGTAGGTATCGAATAACATTATGCTGTACAGCCATTTTTTTAAAACGGTATCTATTCAAAGGAAATATATTTATCTGTTTTTCTTGTTTTTTGTTGGCATACTTATTTTTTCGGCATTTACCGAAAAGCAAGCACCTACTGTTTTGACAAAATCTTTTTGTTTGGAAAAAGTAAAAGAGTTTTCATTGCAATTAGATACGCTACAAAATGATATTCATACCCAAAAGAATAGAAACATTTTAATTCATCGGTTTAAAGAAACCCGAATAGCTTTTAAACGATTTGAATTTTTGATGGAATATGTGGACAATGCCCGTTATCCATTTTTTAATGGCGTAAATGCTATAGAAATGGACGATGGTGCTTTTAATCCGGATGCCAAACCAGAGGGATTGCAAGTAATAGAAAGCGAGTTGTATCGTGATAGTTTAGATGTTACAAGACTTACTCAACTTGTAACGCAGCTGAAATACAGAACGCTTGCCTTTTATTCTATTCTCAGAAGCGTAGATTTAAAAGATACCTATATTTTCGAAGCGATGCGCTTTAATTTAATCCGTATTGAAGCTCTGAGTTTAGTATCGTTTGACTCGCCGGATTTGCGTAATAACATACAGGAAATAAGCACATCTTTGCGCACTTTATTAACGGTGCTTCATTTTTATAAAGAAGATAAATCTGCGGCACTTTTTCATAAAACGGACGAACTGCTACCTGCATCTATAAGTTATTTAAAACCCTATTCTTTTGCTACATTAGACAGATTAGTGTTTATTAAGAAATTTATACAACCGATCACTGTAGAGCTGTTACAACTCCAACAAAAATTATCTATTCCTTTTTTATTTGATAAAGAGAAAGCATTTCGTGCTGTTAATCTGAATGTTGCAAATATTTATGATTCTACTTTTATAAATATCCGTTATTACGCACCGGATAAGTGGAATGAAGAAAATAAAGTACGCATTGCATTAGGCAAAAAATTATTCTTTGACACACAATTATCATCGAATGGTAAATTGAGTTGTGCATCGTGCCACCTGCCTTCTGCAAATATGGCCGACGGTCTTACTACTTCTATTACCAATGTGCCGGGTAAATTTCAAGAACGCAATACGCCTTCTATTTTAAATACAGCTTTTCAGGCAGCCTATTTTTATGATTTGGCGGCTACCTCTTTAGAAAATCAAATTGTAAATGTAGTAGCCAACCCAAAAGAATTTAATCATAATTATGATACTATAATTGCCCATTTGAATAAAGACACTACTTACTTACGAATGTTTGCCCAAGCATTTCCTCAGTATAAATACGATATTATAGCACCATCTACCATTAATGCCGCCATTGCGGATTACGAACGGAAATTTATTTTTCTAAATAGCCCATTCGATAAGTATATGCGCGGCGAAACCAAATCAATAGATGCTTCTGTAAAGCGAGGGTTTAATTTATTTATGGGCAAAGCACAATGCGGTTCCTGCCACTTTGCGCCTACGTTTTTTGGTACAGCCCCCCCTTTTTATGGCGTTACGGAGTCAGAAGTATTAGGCGTTACGAAAACATTCGATACGATACATCCAATCTTAGATGAAGACATTGGGTTATTTAAAAACATACAATTAGAAGATTTAAAACACTCTATTAAAACATCTACTGTTCGCAATGCAGAATTAACTGCACCTTACATGCACAACGGTGGCTTTAAAACATTGGAAGAGGTGATTGAATTTTACGAACATGGCGGCGGAGCAGGCATGGGATTGAAAATACCCAATCAAACTTTGCAGGTTAAAAGATTACATCTTACCACTCAAGATAAAAAAGATATTATTTCTTTTATGAAAGCACTTACAGATACAACAGGACTTAAAAATTTGCTTTAATCTATTCATTTATTATATTTGCGCAATAATGACTTCGTAGCTCAGTTGGTAGAGTAGCTGACTCTTAATCAGTGGGTCCTGGGTTCGAGCCCCAGCGGGGTCACGTGGCAATCTTCGGATTGCTTTTTTTGTGGATAATGGTAATGTCAAAAAAACAGTATCTTTATCAAAATACCATTGTATGGATATTAAACGACTTTTTCGCACAAAATCAATTGCTTCTATACTTCATGAAATAGAAAAACATCCCGATGTTATAGACTCGCATGGTAACGCAGAAGGGTTGAAGCGTGATTTGCGCGTTAGAGATTTAACGGCTTTGGGGGTTGCAGCATTGGTGGGTGCCGGAATTTTTTCAACCATTGGCAGTGCCTGCTATGATGGTGGGCCGGCAGTTTCCGTATTATTTATCGGTATTGCAGTAGCATGCGGTTTTTCGGCTTTATGCTATGCCGAGTTCGCCTCGCGGATTCCGGTGGCAGGAAGTGCCTATACCTATTCGTATGCCGTTTTTGGCGAATTAATAGCCTGGATTATTGGTTGGGATTTATTGTTGGAATATGCTATCGGAAATATAACGGTAGCAATTGCATGGAGCGGGAATTTTACTAATTTTTTGCATGGTTTTGGAATTAATTTACCCAAATACCTGACTACCAGTTTTTTGGAAGCAAAAAATAATATACCCGAATTATGGGCTGCTGCACCTAAGGTTTTCGGTATTCCTTTTATCCTAAATATTCCTGCATTTATTATTAATTTATTTATTACTATTTTAGTATATATTGGCATTAAAGAATCTAAGAATTTTGCTAATGCAATGGTATTGTTTAAAGTAATTGTAATATTGATTATTATTGCTATCGGTGCATTTTATATTACACCGGCTAATTGGGTGCCGTTTGCCCCCAACGGTATAAGCGGTGTACTTAAAGGAGTATCGGCTGTATTCTTTGCTTATATTGGCTTTGATGCAATATCTACTACTGCCGAAGAATGTAAAAATCCTCAACGAGATTTGCCGCGCGGAATGCTCTATTCTTTATTGATATCTACGATTTTATATGTCGGTGTTACGCTGGTACTTACCGGCATGGTGCATTACACACACTTAAAAACGGAAGCCTTTTTGGCTACGGCGTTCCAACAGTTAGGATTAAATTGGATTGGTGGTTTAGTAGCATTTAGCGCATTAGTAGCTACGGCAAGTGTGATGTTGGTCTTTCAAATCGGGCAGCCGAGAATTTGGATGAGTATGAGTAGAGACGGATTATTGCCCAAAAAATTTGCAGAAGTCCATCCTAAATTCAAAACGCCGGCATTTGCTACTGTGTTAACGGGGCTTATTGTCGGTATTCCATCTTTGTTTTTAGATGCTTCATTGGTGACAGATATGTGTAGTATCGGTACGTTATTTGCCTTTATTTTAGTTTGTGGCGGCGTAATTGCATTACAACAACGCGATAAATATACTCCAAATCAGGAAGTAACAACTACAGCAAAGTTTAAAATTACATATATAAATGGTGAGTATATAGTACCCGTACTTTCGCTGTTGTTTTTTACTTTATTTTTTAAAGATGCTTCCCGGGTAGAAGCAACTTTTCCCTTAAATAAAGGGTTTTCTGCTTGGAAACATCAAATACCGTTTTGGGTATTTCTGCTTACTACCGTATATGTTTCGTATCAATCGTTTATTAAAAAATGGTCGCTGATACCCATATTAGGGTTTTTGAGTTGTGCGTATCTTTTATCTACTTTAGGATTTGCCAATTGGATACGTTTTTTGGTGTGGATGGCTATCGGATTGGTTATTTATTTCAGCTATAGTGTTAAAAATAGTAAGCTAAATAACGCCTAATTTATCATTCTTTATGACAAATTGTATTTATATTATACAAATAAATTACTGATTATCAATATTTTGTGAAAAATTAAAATTCTTGTTTTTGCTAACTTTGGCTAAAATTTGTGCTTCTGCACGATTTGCTTAATTAAAATCTCTGATTTATCTTTATAGTTCATATTTATTGATGTATGTCAATGTGGTATTTTTTGCTATAATTTTCTTTATTATAAATTGTAAATTATACATGATTAAAAAGTTTTTACAAATATTATTTCTCCTTTTGTTCTATGTAAATGTGATGGGACAAGATGCTAATTTGAAAAAATCGTGTCGTGTATTTTTATCAAAAGATACATTTACAATCAACACTTATTCAGATAGAACACTTAATATTGTTCCAGACTCCATGCCGATATATAAAAATGCTACTATAAAAGTAGTCTTTCCCAAGTTTTTCGGAGATTATGCATGGGATGATATGTTTTGGTTGTTAATTCCACCGAACTTAAGAGCAGGATATTTACAAGTAAAAAGTAAAAGTGGAAAATTAGCAAAAGTTACCGCTGTAACCCAATGTTATTTTGAGTTATTATCAACCCCTTCGAGTAAATTGGATTACAAATTTGGTCATGAAAATAACCAATGGGTTATTACTATAAAAACACAAGATACTATTCCGATAGGAGATACCTTGCAGGTTATTTATGGCGCAAACGGCACGGCTACTTACACTTATAATTCTATGGTTGCTCATACCGATAGGTTTACAGTATTGTTGGATAATAACAACAACGGAAATTTTATTCCGATTTCAGATGCTCCCAAAATTATCTTTAAGCATTCGACTCCCAAATATGTAAGTGTGGTACTGCCATCAACCGCAAAAAAACAACAAACCAATGTGGTAAAAGTTATGCTATCCGATATAGGTCATAACATTTCTTACGATTTTTCAGGGACAATAAAACTCACTTGCACCGATGCTTCGGCAAGTTATCCGGCTACGGTTACTTTTACCCCCACCGATTCAGGGGCTAAAGATGTACCGATAATTTTTAATCAAGAAGGGATATTTACGGTAACTGCTACTGTGGTGAATGCTCCAGCGCCGATAGCTGGTAATTTTATTTCCAATCCGGTGAATGTATCGGCAGACAGTTTAAATATTTATTGGGGTGAATTACACACACATGGAAAAATAAGTAGAGATGGCTTTGGGGATGACGGGTATTTGTTTGCAAGAAATGGCGTAGGCTTAGATTTTTATGGTGCTACCGACCATGCTGATTATAATGCTGTTGACACCTTTGGCATAAATACGGAGGAATGGAGTTTACTGAAAAGTAAGGCACTTCGCTATCATCAGCCCGGTAGGTTTGTCACTTTTTTATCTTATGAAAATAGCTTAGATAATCCTTCGGGACATTATAATTTTATTTACAATTTTGACGATTCGTTAGCAGATAATGTACCGATGCTTGCCAAAGATTTATTTTTTTATATACCCAATTTTTGGGCAAAATTAAATCAATTAGGTATGCAGGGAAAAGTACTTACTATCCCACACCATACCGGAAAATTATTTGGGCTTACGGGGTCGGATAATGGTGCGTCGCAATTCGGAGGAATATATTCCAATACAGATTACAAAAGAAGTATTGAAATTTATAGCGGACATGGCTTAGGAGAGTATTATAATCCTAACCACAATTTGGCTTATGACAAATTTGGTGCACGTAGCACTAAGTACCCTTGTTTTGCACAAGATGCATGGGCATTAAAAGAAAAATTAGGAGTAATGGCAAGTACCGATAGCCACAATGGAACACCTTCGCAAACCAATATCGGTTATACAGCGGTTATCACCGATTCGCTTACAAGAAATAATGTGTTTAGTGCATTATATAACCGGCATAGCTATGCATCCACCGGCGAGCGAATTATACTTAAATTCACTATGAATAACGCAATTATGGGCGATGAGCTGACGGTTCAAAAGGATTCGTTTCCTACTATTCGAGTGCAAGTAAATGGTACGGATAATATCGATTTTATTGAGCTTTTAAAATGGGATTTTAAAAACGGAACTTACACATCCAATCCGGTGCACCCTATTTTTCAAGTTATAAATAAAGAAATTCCATCCTCCCCGACAAAAAATTATTCCTTTGTTTTTATAGATACTTCTTTACGGGATACCAGCATGTATTATGTACGTATAAAACAAAAAAACTTGGTGAGTAACAGAGAAGTATGGGCATGGAGTTCGCCTATTTGGGTAAATAAACCCACTTCTGCTTCCGCTTCATCGCTTCGTACCGATTCACTGTATAATTTTAATTTGCAGTATAGCTATCCTAACATAACAGTTAATTGGTGTATGCAGGATGAATTGAATACAGATTACTTTGTAATCGAAAAACACAATACAGCAGATACTAATTTCTTAGCTGCGGATACCGTACCTACTGCACATATTGCATTTAAAGACTCTTGCTATACTTATATTGATAAATACCCGGATGACACGGTGATGTATTATAGAATAAAAGCAGTTTCATACACCAATGGAATACAATATAGCCCAATTGATAGCATCTCAATACCTTATGTTCAAGATTCGGTGTATAATTTGAAAGTACGCCAATTGAAAGATAGAATTGGAATAAATTGGAATGCCAATGAATTTTACGCAGATAAATATATCGTTGAAAAGCGTAAAAGAAATACAGCTTTCTCGCAAGTTGTAATAGTACCTGCCGATATTCCGGCTGTAAATGCAAGTTATTTTAATTCCGATTTATATCCGCTTAGCGACACTTCTTACTATAGAGTATGGATGGATTTGAAAAACGGACAACATAGAATTTCTAAGTTTGATACGTTAATTTTTAAAGCAGATTCTCTTTTGCAATTTGGTGTCGTTTTGCAAGGTAATAATCATGTGGTGATGGATTGGCAAATAATGCATGAATTAAGTGTAGTGAAATACGAATTACAACGCAGCCAAGACAAACAACAATATTTCACATTAAAAGACGTACAGCCACATGGTGGTACATTCGATACTTTATTATATAATTATATAGATACCACGGCATTGCCGGGCTGGAATTACTACAGGATTGTCTATTACCTGTCTGACGGATCGCAGAAAATTTCATTTTTAGATTCTGTTCGAATTTTTGCAAGCGGAATTTTAGCTCCAAGCAAAATAAATATGTCTATTAAAGTAACGCAAAATAGTATAGACGCAGATAGGAGTTTTGCAAATTTTGAGCTTACCACGGAGCAATTTACAGATGGAACATTAGTATTAGTTGGTGTGGATGGAAAAATATACTTTCAAGATAAAGCGACCTTCGAAAAAGGGACAAACTACAGTAAAATACCGATTGGCGGACTAAGCTCGGGTACTTACTTTTTAATGTATATAACTGAAAATTTAGTAGTAAAAGATAAATTTATAATCGTTTTCCACGGCGGTTGTACCCATTAATCTGCTTTTTCACAGTTTTCTAACAATTTTTCGCTTTTTTCTATCCCATTTTTTAAGGATATTTACAGTATAACATAACCTGATGAAACAACTGAAATTATTTATTTTATCTGCAGTATTGCTATCTATGTCTGCCAAGGCTAAAAATTCATATACGGTTCAGAATAATGCATTGATATTGCCTGAGAATATTCAATTTGATACACATGCTTATGACGTAAAGAACGATAAAGATCCCATGCTGGATTTTGTGGCACAATATTTAAAAGATAGACCATTTATTACGAAGTTTCGTATTGAAGGACATGTATATACGGAACGAACACAAGAAGAGAACATAAAATTGAGTCTGCAACGCGCCGCAATGATCAGTTATTACCTAACCACTAAAGGCGTAGATTGCAGCCGCTTAGTAGCAGTTGCTTTTGGAGATTCCAAACCTGTAGCTCCGGTGGATGAGTGTAATACAAACATCAATACCCGAATTGATTTCTTTAATGCTGAAGTAAATCACAAGGCAGTGCCCGGGAATGCCGTAGATGGTTTTGCGCCAAAGGTATATGAACCATGTGAAAATTAAAGCGACTTTACATACTCCTATAAATATTAAAAACCCCTGCAATTTGTAGGGGTTTTTGATGTTTCAAGGGGGGCTTTTATGTCTATCCAAGGTTCCGTCGGGTAGATTTTCTTTCAAATAATACTTAATTTTAATAGTTATCCAATTTTTTTGCTCACTACATTTATGTATTACTGTAATGTTAAGCGAAAGTAAACTAAATTTATTTATCCTGCAAGTTTAAAAGTGATATTAGTGTTTTTTTTTGATTTGTATCAAACGCTTAGGGCGGTAAGCACCACTTTGAGGTTGTTATAGATATAAAAAAATAGTAATTTATATTAATAAGTAAAGCAAAGAGATATAAAAAATAAAACCCCTAAAATTAGGGGTTTTCAATTTTTCTAAGGGGGTTTTTATGACTATCCATTTAAGGGCATCGGGTATCTTAATTGCGTGTGTTTTTTAATTCATAGTTAAATATAGTTAAAGAAAATTTACAGCGCAACTATTTTTATGTAATCGCCTGTTTTTTTGATAATTGTCAAAGAAATGTTAATACGGAAAACGTTTTAGGTAGGTAAATACCTAATTTAGGTTGTTGGTGCAGTTGTAATTTATTGCAAGTGAGAAACTATACTATAGCTTTTGGAGGAATGCTATAATGGACAATGCATTTGTAAAAAATAGCTTAGAAGTAGTTGAGAAAAAGAGTTATTAAAAGTGTACCCGGGGCGGGTACACTAACATGATAACAAAAGACAGCATCGGAAAATAAACATTGATAATCAACAATTTAAACATTGTTTATTTTTTATTTTAACCTGTTTTTTCTCTTGTTTTCCTGCATTTTGTTACCCATTTGTTACCCAAAATTGCTTGATATTTTGTATCTTTGTACTTGTAAAACAATAAGTTATATCAGGTATGAAAGTCACAATTAGAAAAAAGAAAATAGCAAACGGAACTAAATATAGCATAATGTTGGATTATTATGCTAACGGTCTGAGAAAATTTGAAACGCTTGGGATTCACTTATACGCTAAACCAAAGACAGAAGCAGAGAGAAAGCACAATGCTGACAAGAAGATCATTATAGATGAAATCCGAAGAAAGCGTGAGAATGAGGCTCAGGCAGCAGACTTTAATATTGAGCAGGTGCTGACAAAGAAAGGCAATTTCCTGGAATACTACCAGACCTACATAGATAAGTATGCCAAGAAAGACATTCGGATGGTAAAAAACTCGCAGCGCCATTTCAAAAACTTCATAGAGAAAAAGCACCCGCGTCGTTCCATTACAGGAGAGTTATATGTCAGACCGGCAGATGTCAAAAAAGATCTATGTATTGAATTTAAAGACTATCTGTCTGATGAATGCGGTCTTTCAGGAGAAACTCCGGCGAACTTCTTTGCTCGTTTTAGAAAGGTGTTAAAGAAAGCTGTCGATGATGGGATTTTTCTAAAGAACCCTGCCGAAGGTATCATAAACCGGATAGATAAGAACACCGTGAAAAAGGATGTACTGACGATAGATGAAATAAAACTGCTCTACAAAACACCCTGCGGAAATGAAGAGATCAAAAAGTCATTCCTGTTCGGTTGCTTCACAGGCTTTAGACCATCAGACATATATAGCCTGAAATGGAAGAATGTAGTAGGCGACACCATACAAGTGGAGCAATCTAAAACAGGAGTAGCTAACATGGTTAAATTAAAACCGGAGATAATTCAATTGATAGGGGAGCGAGGCAATCAAGAAGAACATATTTTCAATCTTAGAAATCCTAAAACAGGGAAATTGATTTCACTCAATGGCATCAATACGGTGTTAGACAATTGGGTAAAGAAAGCAGGAATTCAAAAGAATATAACGGCGTACTGCAGTAGGCACTCTTTTGGTACTAATATATATATGTATTCTAAAGATATAAGAAGCGCTTCGCTTTTATTAGGGCACACTAATATGGATAATACAATTAAATATATAAGAAAATCAGAACAGTTAGAAAATGAAGCCATTGACAAGCTCCCGAGTTTTGTGTAAGATAGTTATATTAAGTTAATATTAATACAAAGTTTTTTTCAGTCAGCAGGAAACTAATTTACATCAATCAGCGTATATCATCTTTGCTGCCCAGTTTGTCTTTCGTCATGACCCGGAAGATAAGATTAGGCAGCAAAGATTAAAATAAGACATTTTGTCAATAGTAATGCGATGGCACAATGTTGGTATAAATATTTAAAATTTTAAAATGGAGGTACGATGGTAACATAAAAGATGAAAACAAGATTTGGCGGTGCAGGCACTGTCCATTTGTTTGATGGAAGTTCAAACACAGTGTTAATTTATTATTAACCAATAAATAGATATAATATGAAGAAAAACTAATTTTTTAAATTATTTTATGACATCAACAGATGAAATTCTGCATGAGCTTCGAGGGCTCAAAAATTTACTGCAAATAGATGCAATTTTAAAAAAAGAGATTATCAATCTCGAAGAAGCTGCCCAGCTTTTAGGTGTCTCCAAAAGCACCATGTATAAATATGTAAATACTAGAAAACTTCCTTATAGTAGACCTAGTGGAAAAATTTTATTCTTTAGGAAAGAAGATATTTATCAATTTATTACTTCCAATAGATATGCATCAAGAAATGAACTTATGGTGTCCGGCGCACTTTCAAATGCCGATAAATCCAAATCAAAACTAAATGGAACTAATTGTTAATCAATCAAAAATTATTGCAAATGACGTAAGTCAAAATAGAATTGAAAAGAAAAAGGGGAAGAAGGATCGTAAAGCGATCTTTACAGGAGAAGAGTTGTTAAATATGAACATAACGGAGCTGCCTTATTTACTGGAGGGCATCATCCCACAGGTGGGTGTAGTGGCATTGGCAGGAAGTAGTGATACTGGCAAAAGCAGTTTGCTCCGGCAGTTGGCAGCGGCGATAGTGCGGGGCGACAGTGATTTTTTAGGGTTTAAGCTCAATACTAGATTTAAGAACGCCATCTATGTAAGTACCGAGGACGATTACATGGCGATGGCATATTTACTGAATAAGCAGAACCGAAAAGATGTAAAGCCTGAAACCTATAAAGGCTTGCGATACATCTTTGATACTGAAGATGTACTCACAGACCTAACATTGGCTTTGATGGAGCAGCCCGCAGACTGTATTTTCATAGACACTTTTACTGATTTGTACGATGGCGAGATGAATGCCACCAATAAAATCAGGAACTACATCAATAAGTTTCGGGATGTAGCGATGAAGTACAACTGTACAGTCATATTCCTGCACCATACCGGTAAGAAAACGGAGTACCAGACACCATCAAAAGATAACTTACTGGGCAGTCAGGGCTTTGAAGGCAAAATGAGGCTGGTAATAGAACTCAGACAAGATTACAATAATCCGGCTCTAAGGCATCTATGCCTGGTCAAAGGCAATTACATCAAATCAGAGGACAAGAAAGACAGTTATATTTTATCCTTTGATAGCAACATGACATTCACGAATACAGGCAGGCGCGCTCCCTTTAGTACCTTGGCAAAGTCTGACGTCAGCAAATCTGCAAAATTGAAGAAAAAGGGTACTCCGGAGCTTGTGGATAGGGTAAAGAAATTAAATGCGGATGGCAAGAGTATCAGGCAGATTGAAAAACAGCTAAAAGAGGAAGGACACAAAGTCGGGAAAACGAGCATATCCAATTGGCTAAAGGAAGACTGTCCGTCCGTCCACTTAGCTGTAGTAAAATAATAAATTATGGACAATCAATATTGTCCTTTTAATCATTAAATTTTAAATAATGAAAACTATAACAAAAGAGTATCTATACCAACTTAGCGGGTTTTTAGGACATACTATCATCGTAACATTTGATCCGAAGTCAGAATCAGCAAAAATATTCAGCAATCAGTTGATTGTTAAACTAATATTCACTGACGAGGAGTTGGATATCATTAATTCAAACCTGAAAGCAGATCCAATGGTAGAAACGTACGGCTTTGTAAAGGCAGTAGAGGTAGGGTCATGTAATCTGAATCCCAAACAGACGCAGCTGTTAGAGACTAAAGGTTTTAATATCGAAGACATTTCTACTATCTCTACAGAACATTTAATTTAACCCTGATTTATAGCAGGTAGCAAGCGGAGCAGATAAAATAAAGTCTGCTCCGTTTTTTTGTTAAAAGTTAAAGTTGTTAATAAGATTAAATTCATTATACATGAAAATTTACCTATTTTAGTGACTTTCTCTTCATTACTATCTTAGTAGTATTTTAGAATCTGAATATTAAAACCATAAAATGGCGAAACAGAAGAAAGAAGTTAAAGATAAACCCATAGAAGTAACACTTTGGGATGCTGCAAACAAACTTAGGGGCAGTGTGGAACCGGCAGAGTACAAACACGTGGTATTGAGCCTGATATTCTTAAAGTTTGCCAGCGATAAGTTTGAAGAACAGCGAGCGAAACTGATTGCCGAAGGCAAGGAGAAATATATTGAAATGGCTGAGTTTTACAACAAGGACAATGTATTCTTTTTAGAAGAAAGCAGCCGATGGAGCTACCTGATTAAAAAATCCAAGCAGAACGATATTGCGTTGCTGATAGACACCGCCCTGCACACCATAGAAAAAAACAACAAAGCCCTGAAAGGCGCCTTGCCTGATAACTATTTTTCCCGTTTGGGGCTGGATGTAACCAAACTGGCTTCCTTACTCGATACCATCAACGATATAGATACCACCAAAGACCCTAAGCAGGATGTGGTGGGCAAAGTGTATGAGTATTTCCTTTCCAAATTTGCATTAGCCGAAGGAAAAGGCAAAGGCGAATTCTACACGCCTAAGAGCATTGTAAACCTGATAGCAGAAATGATAGAACCTTACAAGGGCATCATTTATGACCCTGCGTGCGGCTCGGGCGGTATGTTTGTACAGAGTATTAAGTTTATTGAAGCGCACCACGGCAACAAGAAAGAAATATCCATTTACGGACAGGAATATACCAATACCACCTATAAACTGGCGAAGATGAATTTAGCCATACGTGGCATTGCGGGCAATTTGGGTGAAAAAGCAGCCGATACTTTTCTGGACGACCAGCACAAAGACCTGAAGGCCGATTTTATTATGGCCAACCCACCGTTTAACCAAAAAGACTGGAGAGGTGAAAATGAATTGGTAGACGACCCACGCTGGCGTGGTTACGATGTACCACCCAAAAGCAACGCTAACTATGGTTGGATTTTAAATATGGTTTCCAAACTATCAGACAATGGCGTAGCAGGTTTTATTCTGGCAAACGGTGCTTTAAGTGGCGGTGGTGAAGAATACAAAATTCGCCGTAAACTCATTGAAAACAATTTAGTAGAAGCCATTTTGGTATTACCACGTAATTTGTTTTATACTACAGATATAAGTGTTACGCTTTGGATTGTAAACAAAAACAAAAAAGCACAAGCTAAAAAAGTAGGTGACGAAACCCGCAATTACCGTGACCGTGAAAAAGAAATCTTGTTTATGGATTTGCGACAAATGGGTGAACCGTTTGAAAAGAAATACACGCAGTTTTCGGATGCCGATATTCAAAAAGTGGTAAGCACCTACCACCAATGGCAATGCAAGGAAATTGAAAGCATTCCCGAGTTCTGCTATGCCGCCTCGTTTGATGAATTAGCCAAAAAAGATTTTTCACTCGTGCCAAGTAAATACATTGAATTTGTAAACCGTGACGAGAATATTGATTTTGACGAAAAAATGAAATCCTTGCAAAGCGAGTTTGCCGATTTACTGAAAGCCGAAGCCAAATCGAAAGCTGATTTACTAAGCGTTTTTAAAGAGTTGGGATATGAGATTAAACTATAAACTGCTTGGCAAATACATTCAGCCTGTAAATGGGCGAAATAATGACTTGGGTGATTTGCCTTTAGTGGGTTTAAGCATTCAGAAAAAGTTTATTCCTTCCATTGCTAATACCATTGGAACGGATATGACAACATATAGAATTATTGAGAGAAATCAATTTGCTTTTGGTCCTGTTACTTCGAGGAATGGCGATAAAATTACTATTGCCTTGTTCAATGATTATGATAAAGCATTAATTTCTCAGGCTTATGTTCCATTTGAAGTAAAAGAAAACAACGAACTTGACCCCGAATATTTGATGATGTGGTTTCGCAGACCAGAGTTTGACCGTTATGCACGATTTAAAAGTCACGGAAGTGCCAGAGAAATATTTGATTGGGAAGAAATGTGCAATACACTTTTACCAGTTCCGAATATTGACAAACAACGAGAAATAGTAAAAGAATACAACGTAATCCAAAACCGTATAGCCCTTAACCAACAACTGATACAAAAACTGGAAGAGACGGCACAGGCGATTTTCAATTCGTATTTAATTAGTGAAGAAGATAAGGGAAGTCATAGGCTTGGGGATTTAATGGAAATTAAAGGTGGATTTTCATACAACAGTGAGGATTTGGGAAACGGGAATACTTATTTACTCGGAATGGGTTGTGTTTCGTTTTCTGACAGATTTGTTGAAGAAGGAATGAGACTTTATTCAGATAATATACCTGAACAACATATTGTAAAACCAAAGGATATAATAATTGCGACTCGTCAACAATCAGAAAATATGCCAATACTTGGTTGTCCTGCTACGATACCGCCAAATTTAGAGAATAAAAAATTGGTAATAGCTTCAAACTTATATAGAGTGATCAATAAATCAAAATTAAATAACGAGTTATTGTATCAGATTTTGAAATCTCAAAATTATCAAGAGCATATAAAATTACACACAAAAGGAACAACAGTTGGAATGATTACAAAGGATGCTATTGAGGATTATATTTTTGAAGCACCTTCAATTGAATTTCTTTACAATAATCAGAATAACATTACCAAGATAATTGACAATGTATTTATTAAAAGAGATGAAAACCAAAAGTTAACGGAACTGAAAGAGTTGTTGCTTTCGAGGTTGGCGACGGTGGAATAGAATATGCTCTTAAAAGCAGGTATTGAAAAGGTGATAATTGGGAGAAATAGGATGAGCAAAAAGCAGACTATGGCAATAAGCCCTGCAAGTACCTTTGCTTTTGCAAAGGTACTTGCATACGAGCACTTTTGCAAACATTTTTACATAAAAGAAAATGATAAAATGAAAGGATTTAAGAACGGCAGGTTAGGTACCCTAACTTCGTCGTAAGATACGAAGTTAGGGTACCTATCGCTCATTTTCAATTTTTCTTTTCCACAAAAGCACCTGTATATCAATAATTGGTATCCCGTGTATAGTTAAATTGCAAAACAAATGTCCAGTTTTTATGTAAAAAAACTGGACATTTATACTATATTTACATTTTAATATGAGCATGAAAATAGCTGAATATATTGCATTTACCATAGACAGGCTTCCTAAAGGCTATGTATTCACCTATGCAGACTTTATTACAGAGGTGAATAAAAAAGAAGCAGTCATAAAAGCCCTGAACCGGATGGTGGTTTCCGGTAAAATTGCCAAATTATCCAAAGGGAGATACTACAAACCTGAGCAAACACCATTCGGTAACCTACAACCCAACCAATCGCAGGTGGTTAAAGACCTACTGGAAGATGATGGGAAAATCATCGGATACCTCACCGGTTACAGCATGTACAATCAATTGGGTCTAACTACGCAAGTAAGCAATACGATACAAATCGGGAAAAATCAGGTTCGCCCCAGCTTTAAAAGAGAACGTTATACCATTTCATTTATAAAGCAAAAAAACACCATCACCAAAGAGAATATTCCATTGTTACAAATATTGGATGCGATCCGGTATATAAAAAACATACCGGATGCCAGCATAGATTCTTCCTGCAAGCGCTTCCTAAGCATCTTGAGTTCATTGTCTGATAAAGATAAAGAAACGTTGGTTCGTTTGTCATTTAAATATCCGCCGGCAACCAGAGCATTACTAGGGGCACTCTTAGATGAAATACAACAAGGAAGTTTAACGGAATCACTTTTAACGTCATTAAATCCTATTACAAAATATAAGATAACAGGTGCAGCAAAGTCATTAACCAACACCGAAAAATGGAATATAATATGAAACTGCACGAAAATATAACGCTGTTCCGTCAGGCTGTTCAGTTCACCGCTGACCAAATGGAAATTCCTGCCATATATGTAGAGAAGGATTATTGGGTTACGTATGCCTTGTTTACGATTTTTAATGCCGAAATTGGAAATGATACGGTCTTTAAAGGTGGAACGGCACTATCAAAGTGCTTCAACATGATAGAACGTTTTTCAGAAGATATTGACTTGGTGGTACTGAGACGGGATGGAGAATCAGACAATAAACTTAAGTCAAAATTAAAAGATATTAGCAAAATTATAGAGCCTGTCCTGCCGGAAGTAGAAATTGAAGGCATTACCCATAAAATGGGTATGAACCGAAAAACGGCACATTCTTACAATAAAGAGTTTAATGATAACTACGGGCAAGTAAGGGATGTAATTGTATTGGAATCTAGCTGGCTGGGATATCATGAACCCTATACTACTAAACCCATCATATCCTTTGTGGGCAATATGATGCTCCGCAACAATCAAAGTGATATAGCTGAAGAAAATGGATTACTCCCTTTTGAATTATCGGTATTAGAACCTATAAGAACAATTTGCGAAAAGATAATGAGTCTGGTCCGCTTTTCTTATGGCGAAAATCCGATAGATGATTTAAAGAATAAGATAAGACATACGTACGATTTACATCAGCTGTTGAAACAGAAAGAATTTTTAGAATTCTTAAATTCAAAAGCATTTGATGAAATGTTATTGAAAGTTGCCAATGATGATGTAGCAAGTTTTAAAAATAACAACAAGTGGTTAATTCATCATCCTACTGAAGCACTTATCTTTAAAGACTTGGAAAATGTCTGGAATGAGTTGAAAAATACCTATGCCGGCGCTTTTAAAAATTTGGTATATGGACAATTACCCGAAGAACAAGAAGTTCTACAAACCTTAAAAATGATTCAAGAAAGATTGAATGCAATTTCCTGGACAATTAAAATGGAATCCTATAAATGAAATTCACCGAGGAGAAATTAGAAAAGGCATTTACCGAGTTGCTGGGGCAGGAAGAATTCCAGCATCATTTGGGCAATAGCATTGCCCGTAAACCGGATGAGGTATTGATAGAGGAAGATCTGCGCAGTTTTCTTTTAACACATTATGCTTCGCAAGACATTACACTCCATGAAGCCAATTCTATCATTCTTCAACTCAAATCACTGCCCTCTTCGGATCTTTATGAAAGCAACAAATCGTTTTTGCGTATGCTTTCAGACGGGTTTATCCTGAAACGGGAAGACCGCTCGAAAAAGGATATTTACATACAATTGGTCAATTTTGCAGGACTGAACAAGCAGCGTATTCCGGAATCAGAACAATTGCTATCCATAGCTGCCGAACCAAAAGAAGCCTATCTGAAAGATACCAATATTTACAAATTTGTCACTCAATTAGAAATCAGCGGCAATGAAAAACGCATACCGGATGGTATCGTGTACATCAACGGTTTGCCTCTAGTCGTGTTTGAGTTTAAATCTGCCATACGGGAAGAGGCGACCATATACGATGCCTTCAAACAGCTCACCGTTCGTTACCGCAGAGATATTCCGGAACTATTTAAATACAATGCTTTTTGTGTTATCAGCGACGGGGTGAACAATAAGGCAGGCTCCTTCTTTGCACCTTATGATTTTTTCTATGCGTGGCGCAGGGTGGCAGGACTGGCGAAAGAGGTGGATGGTATTGATAGCATGTACACACTTATACAGGGCATGTTCCACAAAAACCGTTTGCGTGATATCATCCGCAACTTCATTTACCTGCCGGATAACAGCAAGAAAGAAGAAAAAATCGTTTGCCGTTATCCGCAGTATTATGCTGCGCGTGCTTTGTATGAGCGTATCAAAGAAGCCCAAAAGCCACAGGGAAATGGAAAGGGCGGCACCTACTTTGGCGCCACAGGATGCGGTAAAAGTTTCACCATGCTGTACCTTACGAGGCTGTTGATGAAAAGTGAGCATTTTGAAAGTCCAACCATTGTTTTAATCACCGACCGTACCGATTTAGATACTCAACTGTCCGAGCAATTCATCAATGCTAAACGATTTATTGGCGACAATACGGTAGAAAGTGTGGAAAGCCGTGCCGACCTGAGAGCAAAACTGCAAGGCAGACAGAGCGGAGGTGTCTTCCTGACTACCATTCATAAATTTACCGAAGACACGGAGTTGCTGACTGAACGCACGAATGTGATTTGCATATCAGACGAAGCACACCGGAGCCAGGTGAATCTGGATCAAAAACTGAAGATAACGGAAGATGGTTTTAAAAAATCGTATGGCTTTGCCAAGTACCTGCACGATTCTTTACCCAACGCCACCTATGTAGGCTTTACAGGTACACCCATTGATGCCACACTGGATGTATTTGGCAAAGTGGTGGATGCTTATACCATGACTGAATCCGTTAAGGATGAAATCACCGTACGGATTGTGTATGAAGGCAGGGCGGCCAAAGTAGCCTTGAAAAACGGTGAACTGGAAAAGATAGAGAAATACTATGAAGAAGCTGCCGAATTAGGCGCTAATGAATATCAGATAGATAAGAGCAAGCAGGAAACTGCCAATATGTATGCCATTTTGGGTGATCCTGACCGATTAAAAGCCGTAGCGGAAGATTTTGTCAATCATTATGAAAGCAGGGTTTCAGAAGGTTCTACCGTGAAAGGTAAGGCAATGTTTGTCAGCAGCAGTCGCGAGATTGCTTATGAACTCTATAAAAATATTCTGGAACTGCGTCCCGAATGGAATGATATACGGGAAGCAGAAGCAGGCGCAGAACTGACTGATAAGGACAAGCGGGAATTAAAACCGATAGAGCGTATTAAGCTGGTGATGACCAGAGGAAAGGATGACCCGAAAGAACTCTGGGATATGCTGGGTACTCCTGAAAGCAGAAAAGAACTGGACAGACAATTTAAAAATCCAAAATCCAATTTTAAGATTGCGATAGTGGTGGATATGTGGCTGACAGGTTTTGATGTTCCTTTCCTGGACAGTATCTACATTGATAAACCTATACAGCAGCATAATCTGATTCAGACCATTTCGAGGGTAAACCGTAAGTTTGAAGGCAAAAACAAGGGCTTGGTGGTGGATTACATTGGTATCAAAAACCAAATGAACCTCGCCCTTGCCAAATACAACAAAGGCGACGAAGATAACTTTGAAGACATAGAACAGTCACTGGTAGTGGTTCGCAATCATTTGGATTTACTGGCAAAGCTGATGCACCAATTTGATAATACAAAATATTTCAAAGGCAGCACCATTGAACAGCTGAACACCTTAAATTTAGCGGCTGAGTTTGTACAGCAAACGAAAGAAGTGGAAACCCGCTTTATGGGACTGGTAAAGCGGCTGAAAGCAGCCTATGATATTTGTGCGGGCAGCGAGAAACTGACACGAGCGGAAAGAGATTATACGCATTTTTATTTAGCGGTTCGTTCCATCGTATTTAAACTGACCAAAGGCAATGCACCTGATACGGCGCAAATGAACGCCAAAGTAAGGGAGATGATAAAAGATGCCTTACAAAGTGACTGTGTGGAAGAGATATTTAAATTAGGAGAGGAAGACGAAACCGAACAGGATATTTTTGATGAAGATTATCTGGCTAAGATTGATAAAATCAAATTACCCAATACGAAAATCAAATTATTACAGCAACTGTTAGCAAAGGTGATAGGTGAAATCAGAAAAGTGAATCGGGTAAAAGGAATTGATTTTTCCAGGAAGATGCAAGCCATCGTAGAGCGTTATAATAACCGGGATGCCAATGATATATTGAGAAGTGAAGTGTATGATGAAATGGCGGAAGCATTGACCAACCTGATCTGGGAAGTCCATAAGGAATTTAAGGCAGGCGATGAATTGGGGATTAACTTTGAAGAAAAAGCCTTTTATGATATTCTCAAAGAGCTTTGCAAGAAATACGATTTCACCTATCCGGACGATAAATTAATTGAATTATCAAAAGCAGTTAAAGTCATTGTGGATAGTCAGGCAAAATTCCCAGACTGGAATAAACGTGACGATATCAAATCAGCCCTGAAGGTGGAATTGATCTTAATACTCGATGAATTCGGTTATCCACCGGTGGAAAGAGATGAAGTATATGTAGAGATTTTCGAACAGGCAGAAAATTTCAAGAAGAATAGAGCGTAAGTCAATACTGGCTTTTTTCAAAGCGATTGCGAAAATAATTCTTAGTAAAGAATTATCTGCTTTTTATAATATTAACCCATGTATCTCCATCAAACTGTTCTACTGTTTCCCAGTTTTTGGATGGTATGTCTTTAAATGAACAATACCAATCTAATGGGTTTCCTCCTTTCTCTATACCAATTTCTTCCATATTATTGTATAGGATTGGATTAATTTTACTGGCATGTTTATATTTTGCCCAGCTGGTTAATTCCTTGGTAAATAAAATACCAATTCTGATCATTCCTAATTCAGAATATTGCTCTTCTAAGGTCATTTGTCTGTATTGTCCAATTTCATCCATTATCATTTTTGTGGCGGTAGGTTCCCAAAATGAATTTAAACTAAACCACAAAGCAGGTTTTAGTCCAAATTTTCGTTCTGCTTCAGATACCCTTAGAAGTTCTTCTTCAAAAATCTTTTCTCCGTGTTGTAATGATGTGTAATGCCAAATCAGTGTCATACCGCAGCTTTAATATAAAAAAAAGTAATTTTTTGTCATTTATTGTTTCAATAACTTATAACTACCAAGTAGTTCCCCTTTAATATCGCTGATGGTAATTATGTAATTGCCATTTTGCCAGTTTTGTGTATTGATGCCAATATGATTATTCCCTGCGTTATAGGTTTCTGAGTTGATTTGATTGCCATTTATATCATAGACGGTTAATAGGATATTTGAAATTTTACTTTCAGTGATATCTACATAAACTAATTCACTGGATGGATTGGGATATACGTTCAGTTTTATCTTTGTAAAATCAGTTTCTTTGATAGCCGTTACAATGTTAGTGATGCTCGAATTAACTACTCCTTGTCCGATGCTATTTGTACCATCAGTTACAGTTTTTACTACTATTTCGCCTACTGTAAAACTAATCTTAGTATTACTCTGATTCATGCTTGCACCACTTGTAGTGACCACAGAAGATTTTATGTTTTGTGCTTGAATAACATTTGTTGCTAAACAAATTATTATTAAGTATGGTATAAATTGCTTCATAGTTTACTTTGTATATATGCCTGTAAATTTCGCGCCTGCGCAATTCTTATTATTGTATCCTTTGCTGATGTAATATGAATTAGTAGTTTTAAACGTACCACTAACTATATTAATGATAATACTGAATTGAGTGGCCGTTATATTCTGACATGTAATATTTACTGTTGGATTCTGAATGTAAGATTCATTATTACTTCTATTTAAGTATATATTACTCACAGTTTGATTAGGTGTTGTAAATGATGTACCGCCTGATGGTAACGAAATATTGGTGTAACTTGCAGCGCTAAACCTATCATTAAGGTAATTTAAGATGCAGTCTGAAAAAATGGTGTTACTTATGTCTACTGAATCATTATTATCAATGGTTACTGAATCAATTCCACCTCCGGATAAATAATTTATAGCTCCACCATAATAACCATAAAGTTTGTCTTCTTGTTGAAAACAAGTGTTCAGTGTTGTAAAGGAAACTTGATTTCCATACGAAGTTCCGTTTGTGTTAGTAGCAAATGCTCTTACATAATATACAGTTCCTGTCGTTAAGTTACTTGCGTTAAAATTATAGCTGCCTAAATAGCCGCTGGTTGTCATTAATAAATTAGCTGTTGTAGGATTAGTCGAAGTGCTTAAGCACAGTCCTCTGGTCAATATGATTTCACCTCCATCATTAGTCACATTACCTTGTAGTGTGGCTGATGTTGATGTTATTGAAGTGGCGCTGCCGGTCGTTACCGTTGGTTTAGTACCACTGGCACTTCCTGTCGGCAATTTTACAAAACCTCCGTTAGTTAGGAAAATGGTATCATTTCTAATACTTAAAGTTTGTAATTCATTTGATGCACTCGTGTCGTGATCAAAACTACTTGCAGGTACTTTGACAAACCCTCCATTGGTCAAGAAAATAGTATCTTTTCTTACACTTAATGACTGTAGTTCATTAGTTGCGCTGGTATCATGGTCCGTTGCGCTAGTTGCAGTTCCTGCGCTTTTAGCATATAACGCATACGGTACACTTAAGAGTTGTGTTGAACCCATTGTTACAAAGTTTGTACCTCCGGTTGCATCCAATCCTACTCTGAGATAATAAGTATCATTGCTCCAGTCTATTGTAGAAAAAGTTCCGCTTTGAACGGCACCTGTGCCAACAGCAAGATTAAACAAACCTAATGCGTCTGTATTGGTAAAGTGGTTTTCTTTGTAAACAACTGTTCCTGTTACTGCACTACCCTTTAATATACTTAGCTGTATACCTATTGTTTGATTAGCAATTGGGCTGTTACTGGCATTTCGCGCCACGCCACTGTAGTTGAATGCTTGAGGCGGAGCTATTTGTGCATTTACACTATTGATTAAGATTAATAAATACAGGATGGGAAAAAGATACTTCATAGTTTTAAGAATTTTAAAGGTGTATTAATTTTATGACTTTCGGTAAAAATACGAATATTTATAATTATAAACCTGTTGTTGCAAATTTTTTTAAATAAAGTTTTTTACAAACAAATTGCTATCCGTTTTGAAGCCTTAGACATCTTTGCAGTGTAATGCAGTAATCTGTGTATATCTTTCTACTTTATAACATGCAAAGAATCAGGCTAATAATTAAATCTGTATATTCTTAACACCCCGCCATTCCCAAAATATTCTATATTTGGAATATGGCACACCAATTACCCCCATTTCCGGTAGAAAAAGAAATCAATCTCGAAAAGTTTGATGCAGAAAAGCCCGTCTGGATGCCTTATTCAGAACATGGCATGAATGCCACATTTAAAGGCTTGTTCAGCGATGTGGTGGTAGAAGATATAGACTTGGCTAAAATGCTGAATCCACGCCCCAGCAGCACCTTTATTGTACGGGTAGGCGGCAATAGCATGAAAGACGAAAGAATAACCAGTGGCGATAAAATTATTATAGACAAGTCCCTGCCCTATGTAGATGGTAAGAAAATAGCCTACTGGCTGCACGACTATCAGGGATGGACCGTAAAAACACTCTCAATTCGCAAAGATGGATATTGGTTAGTTCCTGCAAATGCCGAGGATAAAAGCCTGTTTGAATACAAGATTAAAGAATACGATGTGCCTTGGGGAATGGTCACATATATTTTACACAACGAATACCACAACAAAAAATAATGTTCGCCTTAGTTGACATAAACGGTGCTTTTGTATCTATGGAATACGTTTTCCGTCCCGGCGACAGGAATAAGCCTGGTGTTGTTTTGTCCAATGGTGATGGGTGTATTATAGCAGCTAATAAAATTGCCAAATCTCTTCCGGGCTTTGAAATGTACAAACCAGCCTTTGAAATGGAAGAAGTATTGAAGAAATACAACGTACTCCGTTTCTCACCCAATTTCGAGTTATATGTGGACATGAGCAGGCGTTTTATTGACGAACTAAAGTTTTTTACGGATAAGGTTGAAATGTACTCCATTGATGAAGCGTTTTTGGATATGGACTTCCTGAAAGTGGATTATACAGAATACGGACATACCATCCGAAAGGCAATCCTGAAGAATTTAGACCTGCCGGTGGGTATCGGTATAGCTGAAACCAAAGCACTCTGTAAAGTAGCTTCTAAAGTCGCAAAGAAGTTCATAGAACGCACGAATGGTGTATATGCCATAGATACCGAAGAAAAGCGCATCAAAGCCCTTAAATGGCTTAAAATAGAAGATGTATGGGGTATTGGAAGAAGGTACGCAAAGAAATTACAGGCAATGGGTATCAAAACCGCCTATCAGTTCACCGAATTAACCGATAGTTGGGTACTACGAAACATGACAGTAGTAGGTCTAAGGCTGAAACATGAGTTACAGGGTATCTCCTGTTTGTCGTTAAGCGAAGTCCATGAACCCAAAAAAGAAATAGGTACTGCAAAATCCTTTGGCTCTATGCTCTCTGATTATGATCTGATTAAAGAAGCATGTAGTAGCTATACGGAGTATTGTGCCGGAAAATTAAGACGACAAGATTCCGTAGCTTCTGCCATTGTAGTAGGATTGGAAACAAACCCATTTCGTACGCAGGACACACAATATTTCAAACGAACGGTTGTCACCCTGCCTGTTCCTTCCAGCGATACTGCCTTTTTAATAAAACACGCTATTGAAGGATTGGAACGCATATTTCGTCCTAATTTGAAATACAAGCGGGTTAGTGTATCATTGGTAGGCATATTCCCGGATAATAACATTCAGGGCAATCTTTTTGTAGAAACCAATCCCAAAACAATCAAATTGCAAAAAGCAGTGGATTTTCTGAATATGAAATACGAACAAGGCACGGTACGTTTGGCTGCCAGTGGATATAATCGTCAGCATTGGGAAAGCAAAGCAGCTTTACGCTCCCCACGCTATACCACCCGTCTTAATGAAATTCTAAACTTAGGAGAAGATGTGCTCGCATTACAATTTAAAGGCTAATTCACAAGATATAGAAGAAAAATTCCGTGCTGAATTTGAAGCAGAGATAGCAGCTGAAATAAGTATGTATGCTAATGGCTTTGCACATCCTAAAATGCCTGTCATTACCAATGAAGAACCGGGTAAAATAAAACTCTTCCACTGGGGATTAATCCCATATTGGGTAAAGAATACCACTCAAGCAAAAGAAATAGCCAATATGTGCATTATGGCTAAAATTGAAACCATAGAAGAAAAACCGGCATTCCGTGAATCATTTAAGCACAAACGCTGCATCATTCCAGCTACTTCCTTTTTCGAATGGAAATGGTTAGATGCAAAAGGTAAGAATAAAGAGAAATATGAAATTGGCATACAAAACCATGAATTATTTGCATTCGGTGGTCTTTGGTCTAATTGGACAAACAACGAAACAGGTGAAATCATAGAAACATTCAGCATCGTTACAGCAGAAGCCAATGAACTGATGGCAGAAATACACAACACCAAAAAGCGGATGCCTTTAATCCTGCAACCCAGTCAGGTAAATGAATGGTTAAATGTACCAGGTAATGTACACCACCTCTCAGATATAACGCAGCAACAAATACTTGAAGCAACTCTAATTTCAGAAAATAATCAGAATACACTATTCTGATTATATATTTATTATGTTATATTTACTAATGCGCAATGCCTAAAGCGCAAAAAATGAAGGCTAATTCTTAAATCAATAAAAAATGAAAAAATTACTTTTAAGTTCAATCGTCCTTTTCTTATTTTCTGCATCTATTATGTTGTTCCAGATTAGTTGTCAGAAACAAGTAAATGCAAATCCAAATCAAGTAACACAACAAAACAAATTAGCTTATATAAAAAACCCGTCCGGCTCGACTTATGAAGTTTGGACGTGTAATCTGGATGGAACTAATCAAACCAAAGTGCCAATTACTTTTCCAAGTGGTCTTTCTTTAGAAAATGGTGAAGTAACTATAACGCCGGATGGGTCAAAAATTGTATTAGGTCTAAGAGGATTCTCACCGAATGTAAAATACATCTATACGTGTAACTTGGATGGTTCAAGCATGACAAAGATAGTTGGTGATGGAACAGCCAATGTTGGTTATTACTCAATAACAGCATACTAATAGTTAAACTTATCCTGCTTTATGTAGGCTCATGCGGTATGCAAAGCTAAGAGCAACCCTATACCGCATCTGTGGCTCGCAGCCCATTTTTTCTGTCATGCTTTTTGTACCCGCCCAATATGGCACATTGCTCTCCATTTGTCATTCTGAGCGCAGCGGTGAACCTTGTGGCAATTACCTCCCTGTTTAGTTTAAAACACCAAAAGCAATAAGCCATGCCAACCCTTAAAACAAAAAATCACGCCAGAAAAAAATGGTCTGAAGCATACTTAAACATAATGTGGTCTTATGTGTACGCTACGCACAGCCATGCCACGCTCATTTGCATGCCTGATAATGGCTGTCACATAAGCACATTATGTTAAGTAGCCGAGCCACAGCATCATTTTGATAAAATGATGTTCGCCTACATTTTGCGTGCCTTGCGGTCGCTGCCTCCATGATATTCCGGCAGCACCCTCAGCACCTAATGCAAGCGTGTTCCCTCATTTCATTTCGCAAAAGCCTTACATTACTTTCCGTGTGTTGGCAGATGCATCCCATGCTATATTTTTTGTGTTGAAAGAAGATACAAAAAATAGCCAACCCTTCCATGCATCTGCTCAACCCACTCCAAGCAGCCAATCAATTTTGCTCATTCCATTCAGTCACACCCTTGCCCCAAACTACTTCTCCCAAGCACTCCGTTAAAGGAAACCAGATAGGCGTGCGGTCGCTTCTTCCATTCCGATGCATTCCGTTTCAGGCGTTCGTTCCTCACGAACCTTCCACTCCATTGCATCTTCATTCCATCAGCCACCTCCGCCTGATAAAGCAAGCGTGCGCCTGCATTCCATGAAACTAAATGCTTAAATTATAGCTTACTACTATTCCATGCATTCGCACCCTTGCCTGATAGTGCAAATCCCAAGCATTCCAATTAGTTCTACCACCCGTGAATGGCTTTATCCTTTATACCCAAAAAATAAAAAAGAAAGCAAAGATAGGGGGCTTACTAAAGCCCACGCACATGGTCTGCAAGGTTAAAATGCATTTTTGAAAAAAAATCTCCACCTCATTCTCCCTTAGTCAATAAACCTATCCGCAGGATGTGAGGTAGTATTTTTTTCCAAAAAACCTTGACAGCCCATGCCGCGCCCCCAGAAAAAAGGCTTTCTTTTTTCTTTTTTTTGCCGTTTTTTTTCTTTTGTTCTTTTGGGTTGAGGGATGCGCGAAGCGCAGCGAGCATAAAAATTTATGCTCATAATATGCGAACTGTGCAACTCAAAACATTTAACCAAAACTTCAACTATCAAGGTCATTTTTTCTTCATCCTGAATAAAGGGATGAACAGCGGAAAACCGCTCAAAACCGCCTGCCCGAATTGCTTTGTCTGTATGGCTGAAAGCGAGGAACAGAAAGAGCAGTTATACTGGCTATGTTATGCCCTATGGTATTCTAAATCCTTCCATTTCTATCTCAAAGGCTCTGTAATCCCATTTATTACACTCGACGATGTAAGGGAGTGCCTTTCAAAATCCCTGCTTAAATCCTCCCAATATCAGGCAGATTTTCAGCAAGCACTCCAACAGGCTCAAAAGTTTGAGCAGCTGGAAGCCCTCTATGAGAAAAATTTACAGTTGATACGACAAGCCAGGAGAGCCATTTTTTATAAAAGACACTTCTTATGATAGATAGATAAGGCATACATGAACCATACATAAGTAGTACTTATTTTCTGCTTGTACCGATTTAGGATATATTGCTTATATAAATGAAAAAAGCCCTGCACTTTCATGCAGGACTTACACCAAATTCAACAAAAAAACTAAGCTCCGGTGGAAGGATTTCTACCCTGACGCTTTGCACGTCTAAATGAGATATTATTAGTCACCGATTGGAATTTCATTATGAAGTTTCTTCCTTTTTTCTTCGACTAGCTTTCTTCGTTCTTCAAAACTCATAGACTTTGCCCCGGTGGAAGGATTACGACCATCTCGTTTGGCTCTTCTGTATATGGATGTTGATAGGATCATATTAGAATACATTATCAATTACAAGACAGTTTCCTGATGAGAACTTGTAATAATTTCCATTGACTTCCTGAAAGAACTCAATACCAATACAGTTGATTACAGATACATCAGAAGTCATCACAGTCCCGGCAGGTAAAGTGGCTTCTAATATTTCACCTGCATAAGGCTCATTCAGTTTACTGTAAGCACCATAAATAGTACCGCTCAACTCATTAATATCCGGATTGGTTGGCTCATAACTTCCTGTGGTGGCATTATAAGCAAAATCTGATACCACTCCAATTGCATTGATAAAACGGAAATGCGTAGCCCCAGAAGGTGCATTGATTGCATTAGTTGGGTTTACTGCCCAAGTTGTTAACTTACTTGTTAATCTGTCTGTAGAGCTTTCCAATGCGTATGGAACATAAGAAACACTAGGGAATGAGATGTTTTTGTCAAATCCAAAACCGTATAAATAAGTCTTTTGTGTACTTATTTCGATTTTACGTACCCCTCTGGCTTCTGTACCATCCTCCAGGTTGATTTTCTTCATGATGGAAGTTAAACGTCCGGTGCATTGAGGGTCAGTCATTCCATTAAGAACTTCAGACAATGCAACTCGAACTGATTTCCCAGCTTTGGCACATCCACCAAACTCATTCATGTTTTCACGTGTACGCTCAAATTCAGGAGCTGTTTTTACTTGTGCATCGGTAGGGCCGCCAACCATGCCAGCGAAATACCCATCTTGCCCTTTGATTTTAAAGTGTCTTATGTCGCCGATTGTACCGACATATTTTAAGGGACCTTTCTGTTTTGCCATTTTTTAATAATTTTAGAAGTTAAATTTTACTTGCATCCGCTGCAATACTTGATTTTTTCTTTCGTTGAATATTTTCTCCAAAGTGATGGTGGACAAACTGCCATTGTACCACATTTCCAAAGACCTATTTTTTCATCTATTGCCAGCTGCATACATTGTTTTAAAAGAATATCGTTGCTATACTGTATATATTGCCAAGCCCACCCATTTCTTACTAGAATACTGTCTAGGCGTTTATTGTCAATCCAAACATCAGCTAAAACTCTCTTGTAGATATCAGTGCCGGTGCTTTCATACTGAACAACCTTTCCTAAGATCAGCTGGCTAACGTATAAAGCAGACTGAAAACCATAATGCTGTTTACTTTCAGGTGCGTCTATATTCTTCAGCCTGACAGTAAATTCCTTCGTATCATTTCTGAATACATACGTATCACCATCTTTTACTCTGATAACCCTAGCTGTTTCTTTTGCTGTTGCTAGAGTGGCGTTTAATAGAAGTATGATTAATACTGATTTAAAGAATGTTCCTGTCATCAGTTTAATCTAAGAAAGGAAATACTTGTATGCAACAAGGCACTTCCGGCGTATTCATTTACTGCCGATTTTTCCATGTATTTCCTTTTTTACCAGTATATAAATTCGTATATTATATATGAAGAAGAAAACAAGTAATTAATTAGGATGGAAAGAGTTTGTATTTACCCAAAAGATATTCAGCTAATCACAGGAAAAAGTGAGCGATGGGGTAGGGAAATCATCAAAAGGATTAAAGAGAAGTATAATAAAGAAGATCATCAATTAGTAACTATTGATGAATTATGCAGCTATTTAGGGATAGAGCCGGAAATGGTAAGAAAGCTTTTGAGATAAAGACATTGATATTTATCAAAATATAGCAAATTGTTACCCATTTGTTACTTGATTAAATGAAAAATGGGATAACAAATTGTAAATCAATTCATTATCCCATTTTTC
>JAXLUA010000001.1:0-661831 GCA_046329805.1 Chitinophagales bacterium | reverse complement strand
CCGATTTTGCCTTGCTACTTTTTGCCAAGGCCGACTTATTGCGTTTTCAAAATAAATTAAATGCAGCAGAAGACACGCTCAATAAAATTATAGCCTTTTATCCTAGCACAGCGTTGATTGATGATATTCTATACATGAAATATAAAATTGAAAAAGATAGACAGCATTACGAAAAAGCAGCAGCCTATTTAGAAGAAATAGTTGCACAACACAGCGATGATTTATTGGCAGATAATGCCTTGTTTTATTTAGGCGATTTGTATCAAAAATATCTGAAAGACGAAGAAAAAGCGAAAACCTACTACGAGAAAATTATCTTAGATTACAAAGACAGCACGTTCGCAGTAGAAGCTCGCAAACGCTATAGAAAACTTCGTGGCGACAGCTAATTTTATAAATATTTTTTGCTTACCTTTTTACGATTTTCTCGAAAATTCTATTTTCACCATCATTTAATTCTACTACTAAAAGTGCAGATGCAAAATGACTTACATTTACATTAATTCTGTTTGAGCCACTTAATGAAGCGATATTGCTTTCTTGCATTATCTGACCTAATTCATCATAAATTTTTAATTGTACAGTTTTATTTTTAGGAATTGTATAATCAATATTTATAAGGTTAGTTGCAGGATTTGGATAAATTTGTTGTATAGCAAATTCTACATTAGAAGTTCTTTCTATAAATATTGATGGAGATAATTGTATGCTACCATCATTATCTTCCGTTTTTAAACGATAATATGATTTTTGTAAAGGTTGTTCATCTAATAATGAATAATATAAAATACCAGTAGAAAAACCAGCTGCAGGTTTTCTGCCTATTTCTGTAAAGGTAGAATTATCCGCAGAACGTTCTACAATATGCCATTTGGTATTTAATTCTGTTGCAGTTTCCCATTCTAATTTATTATACTCATCTATTGGATGTCCTCTAAATGAAATTAATTCTATAGGCAAAACAGTAAATGGAATAGTTACACCATGCAATCTAAATTTACTAAATCCATTTTGCGCAGCAATTCTTTTATAATTTCCATTTACTGGACAAATAAAGAAACCAGTATTTGGAAATGGTGTGCCTACACCACTTGTAGTTGGTGTGCCACCTGGTACACCGTTATGCGCCAACCATTCCATGCGTAATCCATTATAGGTGCCTGCGCCAGTACCACATACAGATGGAATTAAATCGCCTAATGCGCTTACTTCACAATTTACTGTAGGAAATACTTCTATTTCATAGTTATTAAAAGTACCAGCTGTATTAGAAGTTACAGACCATTGATAATCCTGGTGTTTATTAGCTGTCATTTTATCTAATATGCCATCTGGAGCACCAGCACATAAATTAAAAGGATCATCTACACCTGGTGTTGGGTCTTTGCCAATATCACAAAACATTACACCGCTATTTCCTATTGCATATAAGCTACTGTTTTCAAGATAGCCTAAGATACCAGCACTAGTAGGCGATGAGTTAAATTTAAATTCAAAAGCATTTAAACCACCTATACTATGTGTAGGATCTACACCAATTGGGAAAAAATATGTAAGTCCTGTTATGGTAGCAATTTGTCTTCTAAGTTTTCCTTCTACAAATTTATCTGTTGCACCAATAGCCGTATTGTATCCGCTGATGCTTGCTACGGCATCATCTTTTATATAAATCTCATACGGATAATCTTGCCCTGCGTCATTATGAGTTGCAATATCCGTTCTAATAACACCACCTGTGCCTAACCATTTAATGGTTTTTGCAACTTCTACGTTGGTACCTAATTCTACAATAGAAGCGTTGGCAACAGTTCTTGCTGGTTTTACAATTAATAAGTTATAAAAATCTTTTGTTATACCAGTAAATCCTGTTGCATCACCAGTAATGCGTTGTGTGTATTTGTTTTCTGTTGCATTTACAGTACCAGCATTAGCACCTAAAAACACTTCATCTCCTACAGATTGCAATGTGGCATTGCTATTTTGAGTCCAGTCGCCAGTTAATTGTATTTCACCATTATTTTGTATATCTCCAATATTTCCAACACCATTACTGGTATTAGTAATAGAGCCACCAACATATAGGGTAGGCATAGTTGCAACAGCATAATTGGCATCAGCATTGGTGCCATTCTGTTGAATATATACTAAAGCACCTTTGTTGTAAAACTCATTTTGTGCAATACCAATGCAAGGAAATAAGAATATTACTAATAATATATTTTGTATAATTTTTTTCATAAGCAAATGGTTTTATTTTTTTATGATTATTATTTATCTAAAGAAATAGTATTACTTGAAACTTTTATTACTTTCAAATCAGGAGTGTCATTTGTTATATCAGTTTTTTGTAATATTTTTTTATGTAAAAGCATAGTATCGTTGATGCTTGTTTTACTTTTATTTGATTCATTAGTTGAATATAGTTCAAATGAATTTATATGAATTGCTTTTTCAGGCAATTCAATAGTAGATTGACTATTATCCTTTTTTTCTATTAGTTTAATATTTGATTTTTTTTTATCCTCTATACCATTTTCTACTCCTTTTTTTCCATTAGTTTGTAATGTAGGTAGAATATTATTTTGAGCAAATGAGCTAACAGACGAAAATAGCAACATTGTGTATAATAATTTTATATATTTATTTAAATATAACATGATTTTATTTATTAATGTTGTAAAATTAAATTACCAAGAGAATACAATTAATCCAGCTCCGCCATCATAGACAATATTAGGCCCTGTTGTGCAATATCCACCTCTACCAACACCATTTATATATTCAGCATCTGTATTGTTAGGAGCTGCATTTTGTACACCTGTATTATTGGAATTTCCTTGTGTATTCACTATGGTACCTGTTAAGCCACCTGTATATGATGAACCGCCGCCACCGCCACCGCACCATCCTGGTGTATCATCACCAGCTCCGCCACCACCGCCATATCTGCCACCGCCGCCGCCGCCGCCGCCTGTGTATAGCAATGTTGTATATGCATCACCACCTAACCCTCCTTGGTATGCGGTACCAGCGTCACCGTTATATGCAGCACCCATAGATGAAGTGCCGCCAACACCACCAGCAGCAGCTGTTCCTCCTCCACCATAACTATTGGCTGCAGATGTACCTGGTCCACCATTACCACCTGTTGTACCACCACCTGCACCACCATAACTGGAGCCTATATTTGATGGATATCCAGATGCACCACCACCACCACCAGCAACTGCATAGGTAGTTCCACCTGAATAAATATAAGACGCACCACCACCTGCACCTACTGATGCATTTGCATTTGCTAAGCCACCTGCTGCACCACCACCTGTGCCCCAAGAATAACCTGTATTTAATCTTCCTGTACCAGTACTGCTACCACCTTGACCAACTACTATAGATATATTTTGTAATGGTACTACTGTAATATAACCTTCCACATATCCACCACTTCCACCACTTGCATATCTTGTAGAACTAAACCAACCTGGTCCACCACCTGCACCCCATAATTGCACTTTAATTCTTGAAATTCCAACAGGTACAGTAAATACTTGTGTAGTTCCTGAATAAGTGAAAACTTGTTTAGCTGGTAATGTAGGCACATGTCCAAGTTCTATCCACATATTATCATTACCATCCCAAATAAAGGTAGATGCACTACGACCCATTAAGTTTAATGGAGTTTTAATTAACCGTAAATTTGAAGAATTATTTAATTCTACACCATACATTGTACCAGATGCAACATACAACGTAAGTTGTTGACCATTTTGTAAGCCATTACTCAAAGTAATTTTTGCATTTGCAGGTATAGTTACAGCTGTAGTTATTTTATAATAGGAACTGTTACCTATAGTAAGAGTTATATCTCCAGTAACATTGGTAGTAGCTGTTGGTTGTGTAGAGAATCCTCCTGTAATATCTAATTTTGTTTTTGGGTCATTGGTGCCGATACCTACATTCCCATTTTGCGCATAAACTTTTCCTGTATTATTAACAAATAGGAAAAGAATAAGATAAAAAAGTGTAAAATGTTTTTTCATTTTTTTTTGTTTTTAAATTCAAATATAACGAATTATTTGATTTTAGTCAATAGTTTCTAAAAAAAAATATGCTGAATTCAAGAGATAAATGCAATTTTGTTTAAAATAGGTTTATCCTTGTTAAAAATAGTATTTACAATTTCATTTGGTGTATAAAAGTTGAGTTTTTTTCTAGGTCTGTTGTTAAGTTTGTTTTCTATTTTATTTAATATTTCTTGTGTTAGGTTTTCAAAGGATGCTTTTTTAGGAATGTATCTACGAATAAGTCCGTTGGTATTTTCAACAGTACCGCATTCATAACTGGAATATGGATGTGTGAAGAAGTATTGCACATTGAGCTGTTTTGCAATATGTTCATGTTTTGCAAATTCTTTTCCATTATCAGAAGTAATAGTATGTAAATACGGTTTAAAATTCTTTAGGGTTTTTATGGTTTGTTCGGATAATTGTGTTGCATTTTTGCTGTCTAACAATACGAGTTTTGTAAACAATGTTTTTCTATCTACTAAAGTAAGAATAGCTTTTTTATGATTAGCACCAATGATAGTATCTTGTTCAAAATCGCCAAACCGTTCTCTATTGTTTGCTGCAGCTGGTCGTTGTTCTATGCTTATTTTATTGATGATTTGACCGCGACTGTTTGTTTTATTACTACGTTTTCTTCTACATCTTTGTTTGCGTGCTAAGTATTGATAAAGTGTTCCATTTTGCTTCTTATCTTGCCAAATATGTAAATAAATAGCTTCATGACTTACCGTATCATGTCCTTCTAAAGCTAAACGATGGCTGATTTGTTGTGGCGATAAATCTTGTTGTAAAAGATAGTTTACCTGTTGTTGTATGGCTGCAGAATATCTTATTTTCTTCGGCTTTGTTTCATGCCTAAAAACAGCATATTGATGTGCATTCTTAGCATCGTATTTGCCAGAATACATCGTATTGCGCTTTAATTCTCTACAAATACAGGATTCACTCTTACCAGTAAATACTGCAATTTGTTTTTGATTAAATCCTTTTGATAATAACGTGGCTATTTGATACCTTTGTTCTGCGGTGAGTTGTTTAAATGTACGATTCATTTGCAATTAAGTTTAAGCACTTCAAATATAGTGCGTGAAAGCGCACTATGTTTGAAATTTTTAATTGCATTTATTACTTGAACTTAGGTATTTAATTTTTTGATTATTATATTTTGATTTATTGTGTTGTGTATCTATTTGTATTTCAGATACTTGTATTTTTTATCTTGAGTATAATTTTTTGAGGCTATTATTATAGAGTACTATTTTTCTATAAATCTTTATCTTTGGAACTTATTATTATTTTTTAATGTTTTAAATAAAATTTAAAAATTATTATGAATGGAATTATTTTAATATCATTATTGATTGGAGGACTTAGTTGGTATGTTAGTTCTACTTTACAACGCCGTTTTAAAGAATATTCACAATTGCCGATTAGATACACCGGACGTGAAGTGGCGGAGAAAATGCTGAGAGATAACGGTATAGTAGATGTAAAAGTAATTTCTGTACCAGGCGCACTTACCGACCACTATAACCCGATGGATAAAACCGTAAACTTGAGTGATTGGGTATATGCCGAAGCTAACGTCGCCGCCGCCGCCGTGGCAGCACATGAGTGCGGACATGCCGTGCAACATGCAGACGCATACGCATGGCTGAACTTGCGCTCCAAGTTAGTACCCGTAGTACAGGTAAGTTCACAATATGTGCAATGGATAATTTTGGCAGGATTCGGTGTGTTAATGTTTACCAAATCACCTTGGGTATTATTGATAGGTATAATATTATTTGCCCTTACTACACTGTTTAGTTTCATTACACTGCCGGTGGAGTTTGACGCATCTTCTAGGGCATTAAAATGGTTAGACAGCACCCAATTATTAGTAGGCGAAGAATACACTAAAGCCAAGAATGCCTTAGGCTGGGCAGCTTCTACTTATGTAGTAGCAGCGTTAGGTTCTTTAGTAACGTTATTATATTATATCTCCATTTTCATGGGCGCACGACGACGGGACTAATCCTTTCTTAGTTCTTAGTTTCTTATATTAAACAACAATCCCGACCTTTGAGTCGGGATTGCTTATAAAGCGATTTAAAATCTACATGATTGTAGCATAGTTGGAGGATGAAAGTTATTTTAAAGCTACATTCTTGTTGTCTAAATTTTCAAATCCTTTATCTCCTTTTGATAGAACTACATGGTTAAAATTTTGTCCCAATACGAGATCGTCGGCAATAAAAAAATAATCAGTATTAAGTGTATAGTCGATATTAGCATACTCGATTTTTACTTTATTGTCGGCAATTTTCCATTTTCCGGTTAATACTTTAATTACAGCACCATCTTGTGCAATGAACTCATGACGGAATTGTTGGTTTTTTTCAAAAATGAAATATTCTGTAGTAAAGTCGGTACCCGAGTTTTTGGCCATCGCTTTTTGGAAATCATTGATTTTGCTTTCTCGTGTAAATTTCCATGATCCAATAAGTGGGCTTGCGGCCTCTTTCTTTCCTTTTGCAAATCCTACACTTATTAATAGTAGTAGTAAAGCTGTTGTGATTATGTTTTTCATAGTTTTATAGTTTTTGTGGTTTGATGTGGTAAAGTTCTACAATTATTGATTTACGTCAACAAAAATTGAGTAAACGGACACTTTTAATGAGCAAACGGTAATCAATAAAGCAATACACCTTTATAGGAACATTAAATGTGTAGCCGTTCAATGAAAAAATAATTGCCATTGAAAACCTCATTTTCAATGAGTTGTATTAAATCAATATAAAATATTTGTACTAAAACTTGTTTTATAACGTACGAAACGGTATCTTTGCAACCCGATTTGAAAAATATCGATTCTATTTTTAAGGAAAACAAGAAAAATTTCAATACAGTGAATACATTATCGTACAAAACCAAAACCGTAACGCCGAAAGAAACCGTGCGTAAATGGTATTTAGTAGATGCTGAGAACCAAACACTTGGACGCATCTCTTCTGAAATTGCTAAAATTTTACAAGGCAAAAACAAGCCGTCTTACACGCCGAACATTGACACCGGAGATCATGTAGTTATTATCAATGCTGAAAAAGTAGCTTTATCCGGAAAAAAACTAACGCAAAAGGTATATATCCGCCACACCGGATACCCCGGCGGACAACGCTTTATGACGGCGAAGGAAGCATTGGTGAAAAAACCGGAATTTGTGTTGGAAAACGCAATCAGCCACATGTTACCTCGTACACGCTTAGGTAGAGCAATGTTCAAAAAATTACACGTGTTTGCAGGAGCAGAACATACTCACACAGCACAAAAACCAGAAGTATTAAAATTCAATAAAATATAATAATGGCAAAAGAAACAATCAACGGATTAGGTCGTCGTAAAACTGCGGTTGCCCGTGTTTACTTAAAAAGCGGCAAAGGTGCAATTATCATCAATGGTAAAGACATCAAAGAATATATCAACTTAAAACAATTAGTGGACAGAGCATTAATGCCACTAAACGTTTTAGATGCTGCTGCAAAATTCGATATTAGCGTAAATGTAAAAGGAGGCGGTATCAAAGGACAAGCAGAAGCGATTTCTTTAGGTATTGCTCGTGCATTAGTGAAAAACGACGAAACAGTGAAGCCTGCCTTAAAAGCAGAAAACTTAATGACTCGTGATAACAGAATGGTAGAGCGTAAGAAATTTGGTAAGAAAAAAGCACGTAAGAGCTTCCAATTCAGTAAACGTTAATCTTCAAAAATTTATAACAATAACATGGCAATTTCTAAATTATCTCAGCAAGAAATGTTGGATGCCGGAGTACACTTCGGTCATTTAAAGAAAAAATGGAATCCTAAAATGTTACCATATATTTTTATGGAACGCAAAGGTATTCACATCATAGATTTGAATAAAACCCAAGAAAAATTGGAAGAAGCTGCAGCTGCACTTCGCTCTATTTCCAAATCAGGCAGAAAAATATTATTTGTAGCTACTAAAAAACAAGCGAAAGAAATTGTTTCAGAGGCAGCAAAACAAGTAAACATGCCTTACGTTACAGAACGTTGGTTAGGGGGTATGTTGACGAATTTCGTAACCATCCGCAAGTCTATCAAGAAAAAACAAAATATCGAAAAAATGTTGGGCGACGGCGCTCTAAACAACATCACCAAAAAAGAAAGATTGATGTTAGGTCGTCAACAACAAAAATTAGATAAAGTATTAGGCGGTATCGAAAATTTACCTCGCATCCCGGCGGCTTTATTTCTAGTAGATATCTCTCATGAGCACATTGCATTAGCAGAAGCTAAAAATTTAGGAATTAAAACTATCGGTATCGTAGATACAAATAGCGATCCTACAAAAGTGGACTTTGCTATACCTGCAAATGATGACGCTTCTAAATCCATTCAATTAATAACGAACTACCTTGTAGAGGCTATTAAAGAAGGATTAGCAGAACGCAAAAAAGATAAAGAAGAAGCAGATGCAAAAGCTGAAACAGAGGCTGAAGTAAAAGCAACTCCTGAAGCAGCAGAATAACACTGAACGTAAGAGGTAAGAATAGACCGTAAATAGTAGATTTATTCACTATTTCATTAACCCAAAAAATAAACGTAATATGTCAACTGTAACAATAACAGCAGCAGAAATAAATAAATTAAGACAAGAGACCGGCGCCGGCGTCATGGATTGCAAAAAAGCATTAACAGAAACTAACGGCGACTTTGAAGCAGCTATCGATTATCTAAGAAAAAAAGGCGCAAAAATCGCTGCTAACCGTTCCGACAGAGAAGCTAACGAGGGAGTAGTAGTAGCACTTACCAGCGAAGACGGAAAATTCGGATGTGCCGTAAACCTAAGTTCTGAAACAGACTTCGTAGCAAAAAATGAAGACTTCGTTAACTTGGCAAAAGCTATCGCAAACGTTGCATTAACCAATAGAATAAAAACAGCAGGAGAACTGCAAAATGCACAATTAGACGGCGTTTCCATCAAAGATAAATTATTGGATACGGTAGCTAAAATCGGTGAAAAAATTGAAGTAAAAAAATATGAAGTAGTAGAAGGAGAAGGCGTAGTTGCTTACATCCACATGGGCTACAGAATGGGCGTTTTGGTTCAATTAAATAAAGCATTAAACGATGAAATAACTACTGCCGGAAAAGATGTGGCCATGCAAATTGCTGCGATGAACCCTGTAGCGGTAGATGCAACCGGCGTTTCTGATGAAATGAAAGACAGAGAAAGAGCTATCGCTCGCGAAAAAGCAATTGCTGCGGGTAAGCCTGAAAATATCTTAGATAAAATTGCCGATGGTGCAGTAAATACCATGCTGAAAGAAAATACGTTATTGCCTCAACCTTTCGTAAAAGACGGAAGCAAAACGGTAGAACAATATTTGAAATCAGCAGATAAGGATTTAACGGTAGTTTCGTTCAAGCGAGTGACTTTATCGTAAAAAATTTAGAGAGAACATTGGTTCTCTCTTTTTTTTGTCTATTTTTAGAACAATCATAATTATGTCATTCAAAATAATTTTACTTTTATTTGCTTTTTCTTTTCTCATTTCGTGTAAGAAAAATAAAGATGGTGAAAATTGTATGGTTAATATAATAGACAATAATGGAAATACTGTTTCAACATATACAAAGACACCATTTATTGCTTTAGGGCCAAATGGTAATTGGTTTGATTTTGTTGATAATTCAGAAAATAGAGAATTTACAGATGCGTCAAGAAATTACTTTGGAAAAGCAAAGAAATCTTGTCAATAAATCTCTTTACTTAATACTAACTACTCAATACTAACTAATGAACAAACCAATCAAGCGCGTACTACTAAAACTCAGCGGTGAAGCCTTAATGGGCGACCAACAATTTGGTATCAAAGCAGATACACTTTCCGTTTTTGCAGAGGAAATTGTAGAAGTAATAAAAGCAGGATATCAAGTAGGAATAGTAGTGGGTGGAGGTAATATTTTTCGTGGTTTGCAAGCCGAAAACATTGGCATAGAGCGAGCGCAAGGAGACTATATGGGAATGTTGGCCACAATGATAAATGGCATGGCGCTGCAAGGCGCTATCGAATCTAAAGGAGTATATACCCGCTTGCTGTCGGCATTAAACGTGTCGCAAGTATGCGAACCCTATATTCGCCGACGTGCTGTGCGCCATTTAGAAAAAGGAAGATGTATAATAATGGCAGCCGGTACCGGAAACCCTTATTTTACTACAGATACAGCAGCAGCCTTGAGGGCAAATGAATTAGAAGTAGATTTGATTTTAAAAGGAACCAGCGTAGATGGAGTTTATACAGCAGATCCTAAAAAAGACCCAACAGCTACCAAATTTGACGAAATTTCTTTCGATGATGTATTGCATAAAAAACTCCGTATCATGGACCAAACAGCATTTACACTCTGCCGGGAAAATCACATGCCTATTATCGTTTTTAACATTAAAGAGAGAGGTAATATTTTACGCATTTTGAAAGGAGAAAAAATAGGAACACTTGTAAGTTAATCTTCTTCTTTTTCTTTAATGTATTACTTCAAATTTTTTGGCAACGCTTTTGTCGTTCGCTATTATTTGCAGGAAATAACTTCCACTGTTTAGTTGTGCCGTAGGTATGAATAGTTCAGTAGCTCCATACGTTTTTTCTTGCAGTAGCGTTTTTCCGGTAATATCTACTATTCTAAAAAATGCGTCTTTCGGCAAAGCATCACTCAAGAGATTCACCTGAATTGCTGCGTTAGCAGGGTTAGGGTAAATAGTAAAAGCAATTGACGGAATATGCTGTGTATTTTTTATGCCGGTATTAATTTCTTGCATTTTATAAATTCCAATGTCTAAGTTGGACGAACAAGAATCTGAAGTAATAAAACTTAAATCGTCGGATGGCCCACAAAAAAATGTACCTAAAGTGGACAGTCGGCTGCTGTTTGCAAAAGGCGGAATATTTAAGTTTTGAACGCTGCCATCGTTTTTATTTACTAAGAAATAGGAGTAAAGTGTTTCTACATAATTCCCTGTAGAATCCAATAAACGCTCATAGCTTAGCGCAACTATAAATTGATTTTTATAATTTATAGGATAAAGCATAAAAGCAGTAGAGCTGGTAAATTGTGTAATAGCACAATAATATTTTAGGCTATCTCGCTCTATAAATTGAGGAAGCGCTATCGTCCAAAGCGGAGTTAAGTTGGCATTTGTTTTTGTTAATAATATAACATGATGTTCTAATTGATATGCTGTAGAATCAGCATTGTACGTGTAGCCTGTAACGCTGTCTTGTGTAATTAATACATCGTTAGTTGGAAAAATGTCATCGCGGAATGGGATTGCAGGATTGATGTATGTGCTATTAGATAATCCGTAACCCAAAGCCGGTAACATGCGCTCCGCTTCTATGTTTCCATTGATTAAATTTACCCGTGCTATACTTTGCGTGTTATAGTTATGATAGACGGTATCTGCAATAGAATACGATTTTTTATGAAGTAAAAATCGGGTTTCTCCTTCTTTTTTGTAACTATCAAAATCAATATAATTTTTGTTGTAAGAATTATATTGATTTTGAGTAAATGAGAAATAGTTAGTAAAAACAGGATAGTCAATAGGCAGCATGCTTTCATAATTTACATGTAAGTTGCTATCCGATGGAATGGTATTGAAGTGAAATGAGTTAACTATGCTCAGCGTAGCAGTATCTATATTGAAATAATTTAGTTGAGTGGCGGGATAGCCCGGAGTTTCTAATAGTTTTAGATACGTACCGTCTGCATTATCTATAAAACTAAAGATGCCATCCGTCTGCTTCACGAACGACAATAAATTTACTTCCCCCAATAAACCTATTCGACAGAGATATACTAAGCTATTGCTTGGATTGTTAGATATTTGTATCGCATAAAACTGATTTTTATGTCTTATAACATCCGTTATAGTATTTTTATATTCCTTTTTAATCACAGATTTTCTGTTGACATTTATCGTGTAAAAAGTACTATATGAATCACTGAAGATGGTGTACATATACCAACCTTTTTCTACTTTGTATTGTACTGCCATTCGGTATATGCTGTCATTTTCTTTGCTGACTATTATTTTATTGATAACTACGCCGGTGTCGGAGCCATTCCATTGTAGTGTGTCAATAGCGAATACAGGTGTACGCAAGGCTCCGGTAGTGCTATTTAATACACCAAATCGTAAAACATTATTAAACAAGCGTAACCCTGCACTGTCCGAAACAATATTATCAAACGAGGAATAATGTAAAAGGATGTCATTGTCTAATTTTGTGTATGTTTTATATGGAATGTCATTGATTTTAAATAGTAAATATCCTATCCATTGTGGAAAGTATATATTGTAGAACCCTTTATTGGAATATGGAATGTCGAATTGCCAAATGGTACTGCCATTGGTGTTTTGTTTTATCAATTGATAGCCATTATTTTCTGTAATTAAATTCGGTGATTGCGTATATCTCTGGCAATACAGTAAGTAATTTGCGTTGTCTAAATTCTCTTTTATTTTTAATAGGTAATTGCTGCTGTCGCTAATGCAATTTATACGTTGAAACTCCGCTGCATTGCTAATGGCAAGCACAATAGAAAAAAATAGGGTAATTAAGTTTCTCATATAAAAAAGATTTATGTAAAGATAGTAAAAAAATACCACTATAGGTGTTAAATCACCACTTTTGTATTGAATAAACCGAAGTTAATTTCCATTATTACTTCTCGTGTAATTATCTTATGCTAAGCGTAAATGCACTTAGATAAGCTAATTTTAGTTTATTAAAATTAAACACATGACAGCACCTAACCCCATCAAACACAAATTGAAAGTAAGAAATGTACATTTCAATTTCGATAAAGTGCCAAAACATTGGATTTTAAATAGCGCCGTAGCTACTCATTTTATAAATAGTATGCATATTGTATTTCCCGAAGGGGAAAAATTCTTTATCCGAAGTGTACGTCGCTTTGCAAAAGATGTGAAAGACAAAGAATTAAAACAAGAAATAAACAGCTTTTGCGGACAAGAAGGAATTCATGCCCGCGAACATCAGCGTTTTTGGGAAGTAATGGAGGAACAGCAAATTCATCCAAATAGATACGCAGCATTTTTGAAAACTACAGCCTTTTCCGGTAAATATAGCTATGAGAATTTGAGCAGAAATCTTTTGAACAAAATAAATCCCGGATTGGGCGATAAGTTTGCACTCTCCGTTACTACTGCATTAGAACATTATACAGCAATTTTAGCTCAAGCATTATTTATCGAACCTATTGCCACCAACGAAAACATAGCCCCGCAAATGTTGGAGCTTTTGCACTGGCATGCCGCAGAAGAAATAGAACATAAAGCCGTGTGCTTCGACGTATTAAAAGAAGTGGACGACAGCTATATTCTTCGCGTATCGGGTATGGGATTAGCTACAGTATTATTGTGGGGGTATCTCGGATTAGGGCAGATTTATTTTATCTCGCAAGATAAAGATAAGAGCATTGTAAAAATGCCTATCGAAGTTTATGTTTTATTAAAGACCATTGTTTTTGGTGAGATCGGAAAAAATTTATCCAAACATTTATTGAGTTATTTCAGAAGAGACTTTCATCCAAATGATATCGACGATAGACATTTTATGGAAGAATTCTTTAAAGATAAATCCTACGCATAATAATTTTGCAGGTTAAAGATATAGTTAGTAATTTTAACTATGAAGTGGATAGGACTATTGGCTATATCGCTAACTGCAGCATGTACACATCCTTGTAAAGAGGTAAACACTAATCAGCGGATAAAAGCAAAAATAGTGCGCATTACTTGCGCAAGTAAAGTAATTCAGGTATTGGATAGCAACTACTATTATTTAGGCGAAACTTGGACAAGGAAGGGGGAGCCGGATACTACGTATCTGCACGTTGCCAAAGTACTGAATACCTGCGATATGCCCGATACGCTAAAAGAAGAAAATGAATTTTATTTCAGAATAATACCTGAAAATGAAGCCAACAATAATTGTGTGGTTTGCGAGATGTACGATTTTCCGCCGAATAAAGGCATTTACATCAAAGTAGTTAAATAAGACTCAACATCTTTTTTCCGTAGCTGCAACTATAGTTTCTATTTTTCAAAAAGCATAAAAAAATGCGGCAGCTCTGAGGAGCTGCCGCAACACGCAAATATTAACCCTTGTTATTTTATAGAAAGGTTAAACTCTACTCTTCGGTTTAGTGCTCTGCCTGCTGCAGTTTTGTTGTCTGCAATCGGTTTCGTCATACCAAATCCTTGAGAGGTCATTCTTGAAGCATTAACGCCTTGTTTAATTAAGTAGTCTAAAGCCGCTTTAGCTCTTTCTTGAGATAATCTCAAGTTAAGCTCTGCTTTACCTACGTTGTCTGTGTATCCGTCAATGCTTACATTATAGTAATCATATTGGTTTAATATTTTAGCTACTTCATTCAAGATTGGGAATGACGCCGGTTTGATAGTGGCTTTTCCGGTTTCAAATTGAATGTTTTGAGCTTTCATCAATACTTTTTTAGCTTTTTCTTCCAATACAGGGCATCCTTTGTTTTCTTTAGTGCCTTTTATGGTAGGGCAAGCATCGTCTTTATCCAATACGCCATCTCCATCTGTATCCGGGTAAGGGCAGCCATTATTTTCTTTCGGGCCTGCAACGGTAGGGCATTTGTCTTCGTTGTCGTACACGCCGTCACCATCTGTATCCGGACATCCTTTGTGCGCTTTGTCGCCGGCAACAGTTGGACATGCATCTTCATAATCAGGAACACCGTCACCGTCTGTATCCGGGCAGCCATTAAATTCTTTCAATCCTTTCACATCCGGACATTTGTCGTCTTTGTCAGGGATACCGTCGCCATCTCTATCCGGACATCCTTTTAATTCAGGTAAGCCAGCTTGATCCGGACAATCATCTTCCATGTCTATTACGCCATCACCATCTCTATCCGGGCATCCTTGTAATTCTTTTTTGCCGGGAGTATCCGGGCATTTGTCTTCCGCATCTAACACACCGTCGCCATCTCTATCCGGGCAGCCGTGGCTTTCGCAAGTTCCTTTTTCGCGTGGGCAAAGGTCTTTTTTGTCAGATACACCGTCTTTGTCTCTATCTTTTGCCTTTCTGTTAGGTACAGAAATTTTAAATCCGATTTGTACATTGATATCTCTGGTATTTCCTTTTCTCATTTTTATTAATGAAGAGAAGATATCTTGAGAAGCTAAATATAATGGACCTGCTCTAAAGCCTAACCCCCATTGTACGTTTGCAATTTGATCTACCGCTACCGGCATATATACGCCCGCCCATTTGTAGTCGTAACGTGGTGTAACGGATACGATACTTAGGTGGTGTACATTATTTCCTTTTTGAGGGATAGGATTAATTTGTGCTGCAACATTCACTCCAAATCCTTTAACGATATTTACATCTGCCCAAACATTGATTGTTGTAGGTAGCCACATTTTAAATGTACTGTCGTTATTTAATGGAGTACCTAAGCGTGGCCAATCGTAATGCATCGTATTTTGAGTAAAAGGCTGGTCTGTTTTTACATTTTTTAAGTAGTAATCTCTAGTAGAATCAGATTTCGCAAATTTAAGACGACCGATATTTGTTACGGAGAATCCAACTTGTACAAAGTGCTTGTCACGCTCGTTGTAATACAAGTCTTTGCAGTCCATGTTGTATTTATATTTGTCTTTATCTCTTCTAAATTCATATACCACCGCAATATCCGCAGCAGCCGACCATTTAGAGAATTTATTGGACAGCATATCTTTATTGAAAAAATCTTTTGCGCCATAGTTATTTCCCGGTAAGAAATAATCTAAGTTTTTAGAAGCACCGGCATGGATTTTTGTATCCGTAATATGGATAGTATCCAAATTGTCAAAAGTATAGTTGAATTTGTCGGAATAAGCATAAACAGCTGCCAATCCTTTCACTACTTTTAGTGTTCCACCCACTTTTAAAAAGTGCTTCTCTTTGTCTAATACTACACGAGAGTAGGTAACGCCTAAATCAGCCCAAGCCATTCCTTTTACGCCTAAATTAGCTAAAGAATGTGGCTGATTGGTAAAGTTACCAATCTTGTTGAAGGCATCATTACCCCAACCCCAGCGTAAGTTTCTAGCTAAAGGTTCTCCTAAATTGTCCACATTAGTTACGCTATTTAAGTGCCCTGTAATTGCTATGGCTTGGTTGTTGCTTTTGTTTTTTCCAAAACCAACTAAAAAGGATAATGGCAATTGAGTTGTTGTACTGGCATACCCAAACTTATTTTTCCCGTTCAGCTTTTCAGCAAGGTTTAAATCGCTATTCCAACCATTCTTAAAGTCTAATAGTTTTCCTTTAATTCCTATGTAGCTGTTGGCAGCAGTAATGTCTGTAGTGAATAAGTTAATGTCCACTAAGTAGCGGCTATCCGCGATTGCCGGATTGTAGTTTACATTTGTAACTCCACCGAAGTTACTGGCTCTAATTCCTAAGAATTGCGCCTTGGTGCTCAACATACCCACACAAGCAAGTAAGGAAAGCCCAAATTTTTTGTTTAGAATCTTCATTTTGTATAAAATTATTTAGCAAGTGCAAAATTATGTTATAACGACAAATCTCCACCCGTTTTTCCGTAAACTATTGTTAATATTTAGTAACTTTTTCTAATAAAAATCCCTTATAATGCTACATATCGTTTAAATTTTATATATTTACAGCATCTTCGCAGCCTTATTCTAAAGCAAATCAGCAGCTTTAATTAGGGTTGCATCTACCCTCACTCTATTTATTGCTTCACACTGCTTTTGGCAGTATATTTTTTTATTTTTAAATCACATTATTTTACAAATATGAATTACAATACCAACAGAAATAATATAGAAATGCGCGAATATGGTCGCTATGTACAAAAAGTAATTGACCATGCTATTAAATTAGAAGACAAGAAAGAACGACAAGCCGTAGCAGAGAGTATAATACAATTAATGGGGGTGTTAAATCCACAATTGCGTAATACAGCAGACTATAAACAGAAACTATGGGATCATTTGTTTATTATTTCTAAGTTTCAATTAGATGTGGATTCTCCTTATCCAAAACCAACAGAGGCAACCGCACGAATAAAGCCATCACATATACCTTATCCACAAAATCGCATAAAACTAAAACATTACGGTAAAAATGTAGAAGCATTAGTGAAAAAAGCGATTGCTATGGAAGATGAAGGTAAAAAAGAATTATTTACTGAAATCATTGGTAACTTTATGAAAATGGCTTATAAAAATTGGAGTAACGAAGAAGTGAGCAATGATTTGATAAAAGAAGATATGAAATCAATTTCCGGTGGCGAATTAGTAATCAGTGAGGAAATGAATATTGAAAACCTATCGCGCAATCAGCAAAAGCTACAACGCCGATACCCACAGAACAACAACAACAACAACAATAACCGAAATAAAAACAAATTCAATAAAGGAAAACACAATAACCGCAATAATAACAACAATAACAATCGCAATCGTTATAAATAATACACGATGAGTAGAGATATATTTGAAGTAGTAGGCGGAAAATCGCTTAAAGGCACTATTGCTCCGCAAGGCGCAAAAAACGAAGCGTTGCAGATACTCTCTGCAGTACTGCTCTCCGAGGAGGATGTTACCGTTTCTAATATTCCCGACATATTAGATGTAAATGTGCTGATAGAATTACTTGCTGAAATGGGCGTTCGTGTAAGCAAACAAAATGCAGACACCTATACCTTTAATGCTAAAGATGTAAATCCTGCCATTTTATTGACAGATAATTTTAAAAAACGTGCCGGCCATCTTCGCGGCTCCGTAATGATTTTAGGGCCTCTTTTAGCTCGTTTTCGCAAAGCCTATTTACCCACACCGGGCGGTGATAAAATTGGCCGAAGACGCTTAGATACGCACTTCTTAGGCTTCGTAGAGTTAGGGGCAAAATATCATTACGATAAAGAAAATTCATTCTACTCGCTTACGGCAGAGCATCTTGTTGGAAAATATATTTTATTAGAAGAACCTTCTGTTACAGGTACTGCAAACATTATCATGGCTGCGGTATTAGCCGAAGGAGAAACTACCATTTTTAATGCAGCTTGCGAACCCTATTTACAACAATTGTGCTCCATGCTCAATAGAATGGGCGCAAAAATTGCAGGCATAGGTTCTAACTTATTAAAAATTGAAGGTGTAAAAAAATTAGGAGGTACTACCCACCGATTACTGCCCGATATGATTGAAATCGGTAGTTTTATTGGACTTGCCGCTATGACAAAATCCGATATCATCATTAAAGATGCACGTGTAGATATGCTTGGAATAATTCCTGCGTATTTTAAAAAATTAGGCATTCAATTAGATCTTATCGGCGACGACATCCACATACCTGCTCAAGATAAGTATGTAATAAAAACATTTATAGATGGCTCCATCCTTACGATATCCGATGGGCCGTGGCCGCTGTTTACCCCGGATTTGCTAAGCATAATGCTCGTTACGGCTACGCAAGCAGATGGCAGCGTACTCATTCATCAAAAGATGTTTGAAAGCCGGTTGTTTTTTGTAGATAAATTAATAGATATGGGCGCAAAAATCATATTATGTGACCCACACCGAGCTACCGTAATAGGCATAAACCGCGAATATAATTTACGAGGAATAGAAATGAGCTCGCCGGATATTAGAGCCGGAGTAGCCTTGTTGATTGCTGCATTGTCCGCAGAAGGAAAGAGCGTTATCTCCAATATCCATCAAATAGATAGAGGCTATCAATATATCGACAAACGATTACAAAATTTAGGAGCAGACATTACTCGTTTGTAAAACGCATATTCTACTTGTAATCAATTGATTGGGTAATGATATTTTCAATAGAACCGCTTATGTTTTTTTAACGTAAAATGTGGATAAACAGACACCGTTTTATCTCCTTTTCAGGCTGCATTTTCGTATCTTTGTCGGGTTGTTTTTTTATCAAAATAGCAACGGTTAAATTATATCTTTGAGCCATATAAATTCCATGAAAAAATTAGGACATTTATTTGAAGAAAAGAAGATGAAAAATAAAATAGCATTTCTCACTAGTTACACTTTTTTATATAAAATATGAGCGAAGAAGTTTTAGACGGCATAAAGAAAAATACTCACTACGGTGCCGATAATATTACCGTTTTAGAGGGATTAGAAGCAGTACGCAAGCGTCCGGCAATGTACATTGGCGACATCAACGTAAGAGGATTGCACCACTTGGTCTATGAGGTAGTAGATAACTCTATAGATGAAGCACTGGCAGGACACTGTAAAAATATTTTTGTAACTATCCATGAGGATAATTCTATTTCCGTATTAGACGATGGTCGCGGTATTCCGGTGGATATGCATCCGAAAGAAGGACGCTCGGCATTAGAAGTTGTATTAACTGTATTGCATGCCGGTGGTAAGTTCGATAAAGACTCGTATAAGGTTTCCGGCGGTTTGCACGGGGTAGGGGTGTCTTGCGTAAATGCGCTTTCTACTTTATTAAAAGCAACCGTTTATAGAGATGGTAAAGAATACGAACAAGAGTTTAGTATCGGTATTCCAAAATACGCTGTAAGAGAAGTAGGCACAACGAATATCCGCGGTACAAAGATTCACTTTAAACCCGATGCTTCTATATTCACCGTAACAGAATACAACTACGACACTTTAGCCGCGCGCATGCGCGAGTTAGCTTATCTGAATAGAGGTATCAGCATTACAATTTCTGATGAAAGAAATAAAGATGAGCATGGAAAAATACACACCGAAAATTTTTACTCCGAAGGCGGATTAAGAGAGTTTGTACAATATTTAGATAAAACCCGACAGGCTATTATTCCGGAAGTAATTTATATGGAAGGAAGTAAAGAAAACGTAGTAGTAGAAGTGGCTTTCCAATACAATGACTCGTACAATGAAAATATCCATTCTTATGTGAATAACATCAATACTATTGAAGGGGGTACACACGTGGTAGGCTTTCGAAGAGCACTGACACGCGTGTTTAAAAACTGGGCCGTAAAAAATGACTTATTTAAGAATTTAAAAACAGAAATTAGCGGCGAAGATTTTAGAGAAGGGATTACTTGTTTGGTATCCGTAAAAGTACCAGAGCCTTTATTTGAAGGACAAACTAAAACAAAACTCGGAAACTCCGAAGTAGATGCTATCGTAGCCGGAGTAGTAGGAGAGCATTTGGAATATTATTTAGAAGAGCATCCTAAAGAAGCAAAAATTATTGTAAACAAAGTAATATTAGCCGCTACAGCACGAATGGCTGCCAAAAAAGCACGTGAGTTGGTACAACGAAAAAATGTATTGGGCGGCTCTGGGTTACCGGGAAAATTATCCGATTGCTCGGATAAAGACCCCGAAGCTTGCGAGTTATTCCTTGTAGAGGGAGACTCTGCCGGCGGTACAGCAAAGCAAGGTAGAAACCGTGCATTCCAAGCTATTTTGCCATTAAGAGGTAAGATTCTAAATGTAGAAAAAGCAATGGAACACAAAATTTATGAAAATGAAGAAATAAAAAATATTTTTACGGCTTTAGGGGTTACCAAAGGCGTTGAAGGCGATGAAAAAGCACTTAATACTACAAAACTACGTTACCATAAAATTGTAATTATGTGCGATGCCGATGTGGATGGTTCGCATATTACAACGCTTATTCTTACGTTCTTCTTCCGACACATGAAAGAACTTATCGAACATGGGTATATCTATATAGCTTCTCCGCCGTTATACTTAGTAAAAAAAGGAAATAAACAACAATACGCCTGGGACGATGAACAACGAAAACAAGCAATTAAACTCTTAGCCGGCGATGGAAAAGAAGATAGCGTTCACACACAACGATACAAAGGGTTGGGAGAGATGAATGCAGAGCAACTTTGGGAGACTACTCTAAATCCTGAAACAAGAACATTGAAGCAAGTAAGTATTGAAAATGCTGCCGATGCGGATTATATTTTCTCTATGCTAATGGGCGATGAAGTGCCGCCGCGTAGAGATTTTATTGAAGCTAATGCAAAATATGCAAAAATTGACGCTTAATTTTTTTGAAATAATTTTAAAAATCCGTTCTGCATTGAACGGATTTTTTATATCAGAATACGATTTGTTTTTGTATCTTCCTATCTTACATTTTTAAAAAAATATGCGACGGCTGTATTCACACGTTGAAAATTAATCTCTATATGAAAAAAACACCTTTTGAATTTAGGCTATTAACGTTCAGTTGTTTCTTGTTTATCGTTTCTACCGGTATTGCAATGCTGTTTTTCCCGGGTGGCACCATACTGAACCATAATACGAAAGGATATAGCTTTTTTAATAATTTTTTTTCCGAATTAGGCAGATGGAGAACCGTAAAAGGGGAATCCAATTGGATTTCATTTTTCGGGTTTGAGCTAGCTTTGATTTTTCACTCCGTAGTCATGTTTATCTTTAATCGGAAATTATTAATTATCACCAACAGTAAGCAATTAAACCCATTTGTATATTATACTGCGCTTATAACCGGAAGTTTATTTCCGTTATTTCTAACCGGTATTGCACTTACGCCTTGCGATTTATATTTGCCATTCCACATGGATTTTGTGTATGCTGCATTTGGTACACTCGTTCCATTAAGTTTGGCATATACACTGCTCATTCGCCAGCATCATTTGTTGCCCAATAAATATGGAAATACAATGATGGTAATTGTTTTTGCCATAACTATTTACCTTTTTATTATGCTTTATGGGCCGGATCCGCATAAAGTAGGCTATGTGCAGCAAACAGCTCAAAAAATAATCGTCTATTCTATGATTTTTTGCTTGCTATACTTATCTAGCGGATGTAGGAAATATTTGACAGATGATTCTTTGGGAATTAAATAAGATGCAGTGTTGATGCTATTTGATGAAGAGAAATTCCTATACATCATAATTAAAATTTACCTTACATCCTTCGCTACAATTCATGCAGATGTCGATTTCCTTTCTGCCTTTTACTAGTTGGCTACGGAATTTTTTATACGCATCATTCTCCCAAATTTGCTCAAATGTATGTGTCGTTAAATCGCCTAACTGATGCTGTGCGTCTTTGTCGAAACAGCAAGGAAGTACTTTTCCATCCCAAGTAATTACGCAGCTGTGCCATAATTTCCAGCAACTGTTTTCTAAGTTGTTTTTTATGGAATAGGTACCGTCTATGTTTTTCTTATAACGAGAGTATTTTTCCTGTGTCGGTATTAATTTGTTGCCTTTATGGTAGTCATATACCTGAGCTGTTTTTAATATTACTTCATCTACTCCAATTTCTTTTGCAAGCACCTTTAATTCTTCAATTTGGTGTTCGTTAGGTTGTACTACTAAAAATTGAAAGATGACATGAGGGGTTTTGGATTTTAGCTCCTTTTTCCATTTTATTATATTTTTAGCCCCTGCGATGACTTTGTCTAAATGCCCACCTACTCTATATTGCTGATACGTTTCTTGCGTAGTGCCATCTATAGAAATGATTAACCTATCTAATCCGCTTTTAATGGTTTTCTGGGAAACAGCATCCGTCAAATAATGTGCATTGGTAGAAGTTGCCGTATATATTTTTTTCTGCTTGGCATACGCAACCATTTCCAAGAATTTGGTATTTAGATAAGGTTCTCCTTGAAAATAAAAAGTTAGATAAATTAATTCGCTCGCTAATTCATCTATTGTTTTTCTAAAAAAAGAAGGTTCTAACATACCGATAGGACGTGTAAATGCACGTAGCCCACTCGGGCACTCCGGACAACGTAAATTGCAAGAAGTAGTTGGCTCAAAGGAAATAGAAAACGGCTTGCCGAATTGAATGGGTTTTTTGAAGTATTTGGTAAGATAAAATGAAAAATACACCAAACTCATATTCCATGCCCGTCGTGGAGTTAGCATCGATAAAAAATGAATTGTATTTTGCAGGGTAGCTTTCATGGAGAATACTTCCTGCAAGATACGAGAGATTTACCTTTATTCAAATAAATCTATTTATAGATGCGGTGAACCGTTATGGGGTAGTTTTTATGACGGCTGTTGTAGGTATATGCTTTTTAAAATAGCGTATAACAAAAAATAAAAGTACTACTATTACCAAGCATACAATACCAGCAATGACAAATGGGATAATAAGACTAAAAATACTTCCTGCAATTGCCAAAATATGTTCTATTGTTGCAACAATAGGATTGGCTGCCCCTGCTGTCGTTGCGGTGGAGGTTGCTCGCGTTAGAGCAGTTCCGGCTTGTATAATTCCGGCACTGCCTCCCCCTACAATTATTCCCAAGCCCCATTTTATCATCGGGTCAATATCGGGTAATATAGCAGATGCGGTAAGCAAAGTTCCGGCAATTACAGAAGCCGGTGTAGTTACTGCATCTAAAATATTATCTACAAATGGAATGTAGTAGCCTCCAATTTCGAAAATGGTAGCCGTAGCAAAGCAGATAATGGCAGGGGTACTTCCCATCCATTGAAATCCGCTGCCTAATGGTAAGTATCCTAACTTTGCCGCAATACTCGCTACTAATAACGGAACAAAAACCCTAAACCCACAGCTGGCACTGAGTCCTAAGCCCATTACCAAACTTAACAACACTTTATTGCTGCTCAAAAAATGTAAGGCATCTTTTGAAACGAATTGAACGATAGCAGTATCCATAGTAATAAAAGTAAGTTTATTTCCATAAGTATCAAATATCATGCTAAAATAAAGAGGAAAAATTTGCCGGATATTTAGAAATCAATTTTACCGCGCAATCCCAATTCTATAAGCTCCATTTTTTGCGGTTTTCCGTTTTCAATTTCCATTCGTATTGCCGTACGCATTTTATGAAACCCATGTATGCCGGCCGCTCCGGGATTGATGTGCAGTAATCCATATTTTGGATCTTTGGCAACTTTTACAATATGTGAATGCCCGCATACTAAAATGTTTGGAGTATGAGCCTGTATAAGTTGCTGTACACGGGGATGGTATTTACCTATTGCTCCGGCAATATGCGTGAGGAGGATTTTGCAGCCTTCTATTTCAAAAAAATGATTTTCGGGAAATTCTGCACGCAAGGAATAATCATCAATATTTCCATATACGGCATATAGTGGTTTGAATTTTTTTAAGGCATCTGTTACTTCTACCGAGCCAATATCTCCGGCATGCCATATCAAATCTACTTCTTTGAAATACTCAAAAATTTGTTCGTCCAAATAGCTATGCGTATCTGATAGTATGCCGATTTTTGTCATTTGTTTTCAATTACTTTGTAGTATAAACCCGTAGCTGTAAGGCTTAAAAGCGCAACAATAACCCATAAGGTAATGAAATTGGAATTTTGCACCACTACAGCACCTAAAAATGGACCTACCGTTTGCGAAAATGCCCAAGTCATCGTCCATATAGCTGCATATTGCCCTCGATTCGTATCGTTAGTTCTGCGCATCCAAAAATTTACCAATACAGAAAAAGCTAACATCTCACTAAGTGTAATGAACGTCATCATAGTAAAAGCGCCTAAAAAATTTAAAGAAAAACAGGCTAAAAGATAGGCTAAGGCATGCATGGCGACGCCAATCGTTACGGCTTTTTTAGCACTCCAGTTTCTTTCTATCCAAAAGATAACGGTCATTTCGAAAAGAACAATCATTATACCATTCCATGCGCCTAAATAGCCAATATCGGTTTCTTCTAAATGTAATTGCTCTTTGAAATAGACCGGTAAATTGGTAAATAATTGCACAAAACAGCTTAAATACAGAATGGAAATAAATACAAACTGCACAAATAGTTTATCTCTCCAAATAGTGTTTGCTTGTTTTGGTTTTTCATTTGTTTTATGGGGCGATGCAGTGTTTGTGTTTTCTGCCGGCAGAAGTTGCCAAAGCAGTATTGCCGCTAAAATATTGGTAACACCATCTACCCAAAATAAAAGAGAATAGGAGTGATGTGCAATAAAACCGCCAATACCGGCACCTAATGCCCAGCCTAAATTGAAGGATAAGCGCATTAAAGTAAACGACCGCATACGGTTTTCTTCGGTGCTGTATTTTCCGATAGCAGCAGAATTTGCCGGGCGAAAAGATTCATTTACCAATGCTAAAATAAATGTAAAACCACAGATGGTAAGATAACTACGCAAGTATCCTAATACAATAAACCCTACGCCGCCAAAAAATAAAGCGGTTAGTTGTACTTTCTGGAATCCAATAGTATCGGTTAATCTTCCGCCAAAATATCCGCCAATAAATGCACCTACCCCCCATAAGCTTATAACAATTCCTGCTTGGCTGATGCTGCACCCTAATTGCGAGGTAAGATACAGCATCAGAAATGGAATAACCATAGTGCCGCACCGGTTGATGAGATTTACAAAAGACAGCAACCAGATATCGCGCGTAAGTCCTTTGTATGAATTGAGATAATATTTGGCGGCTTGGTTTATCATTCCGCTACAAAAGTAGGGAATAAAATAAACAGTAAAACGATAATGATTTATTGCATTTGCTGTTCAATGGTTTCCACGATTGCAGAAATATCCGTAGGGGCTATCCATGTATAATCTTGGTGCTTGTTGAAGAAAGTGAGTTGCCGTTTTGCATACTGCCGCGTGTGCAGTTTAATCAATTCTACTGCAGCATGCAGTGTTGTTTTTCCTTCCATAAAACTAAACAATTCTTTATACCCTACCGTTTGCAAGGCATTGTGTTGCCGATAGGGGTAAACAGTTTTTGCTTCTTCCAAAAATCCGTTTTGCATCATCTTCTCTACGCGTTGGTTTATTTGTAAATGTAACTGCTCTTTAGGTAGTGTAATTCCGATTTTTATTGGAATAAAATTTCGAGTATTTTTCTTTTTGTTTTTAAAAGTAGAAAACGGAATTCCTGTGCCGATGCTTACTTCTAATGCTCGAATGACCCGTTGTGTATTCTGCAAATCAATAGTGCGATATGTGGTTTCGTCTAGTTTTTTTAATTGTTCTTGCAAAGCGGCAATGCCTGCTGTTTCTAATTGATGGTTGAGTTCTTTTCGGATTTGTGCATCTACTTCCGGAATTTCATCAAATCCATTTAATACGGCATTGATATAAAATCCTGTACCTCCGCATAAAATAACTACATCGTGACTGTTAAATAAATTGTCCAATAAAGCTAAAACTTCACGTTCATATTCTCCGGCGGAAAAATAAGTGTTTATGTTTTTGTTGGTAATGAAATGATGTGTAGCTTGTTGTAATTCTTCTTCAGATGGACGTGCAACGCCTATGTTTAATTCTTTAAAAATTTGTCGTGAATCTGCCGAGATAATTTCGGTATGGAAATATTTTGACAACTCGATAGCTACCTTTGTTTTGCCGGCTGCAGTAGGTCCGGCAATTACAATTAAATATTTTTTTGATGGAGTTGGAAGCTTCATTTTTTTGTTTATTACAAATTCAATGCTTTTCCTTTTTCCAGCATTAACTGATATGCTGCATCGTAATTGTTAGAAATAACACCATCTAAAATGGCATCTTTGATGGCATCTTTGATAATTCCTACTTCGCGAGATGGTTTGATATTAAACGTTTGCATGATAAGCTCTCCACTGATGGGAGGCTGCCAATTGCGGATGTGGTCTCGTTCTTCTACTTCTCTTATTTTTTGTAAAACAAGTTTAAGATTTTCTTTGTATCGTTTTACTTTTTGTTCATTTTTAGAAGTGATATCTGCATCGCACAATAACAAGAGTTTTTCCAAATCTTCTCCTGCTTCAAAAATAATGCGACGAATGGCGGAATCGGTGATATTTTCTTTGGTTAGTGAAATAGGGCGTAGATGCAGTAAAACCATTTTTTGCACCAGCTTCATTTTTTCGTCTAAAGGTAAGCGCAGGCGAGCGAAAATTTTTGGTACCCATTTTGCGCCCACCACTTCATGTCCATGAAATGTCCAGCCGTGTCCTTCCTCAAAGCGTTGTGTTGCCGGCTTTGCAATATCGTGGAGTATTGCTGCCCATCTCAACCATAAATCGGTACTATTTAAAGATAAATTGTCGAGCACTTGTAAGGTGTGGTAGAAATTATCTTTATGTCCTAAATTGTCTATTATTTGTACGCCTTGCAGTTTCACCATTTCCGGAAAAAACTGATGCAGCAATTTGGTATTAAACAATAATTTAAATCCTAAAGAAGGTTTTGGCGATAAGATAATTTTATTCAACTCATCGGTTATTCTTTCTTGCGAAATAATTTTAAGCCGCTCTGCCAATGGGGGAATTGCCTGAAAGGTATTATCCTCTATTCTGAAATTTAATTGAGTAGCAAATCGAATTGCCCGAAGCATTCTAAGCGGATCGTCATCAAAAGTAATTTCCGGTGATAAGGGGGTGCGAATGATTCCGTTTTTTAAATCTTCTAATCCATTAAACGGGTCGATAACCTCTCCGAAATGCGTATTGTGGAGGCGTACTGCTAAAGCATTTATAGTAAAATCGCGTCGGTTTTGGTCATCTTCTAAAGTGCCGTTTTCTATTATAGGTTTGCGGCTGTCTCTACGGTAAGACTCTTTGCGTGCTCCCACAAATTCCAATTCTATACCTTGTAATTTTAGTTGCGCCGTACCAAAGTTTTTAAAGTATGCAACAGATATATTTTTAGAAGCAGAAGAAAATTTTTCTGCCACTTTTTGTGCAAGCTCAATGCCATTGCCTATACATACAATATCTATATCTTTTGATTCTCGGTTTATTATTTTATCGCGCACAAAACCACCTATCACATAAGCATCTGTGTGTAACTCATGCGCACATTCCGAAATTACTTTTAATATTTCTTCTTCTTTTGGTGAAAATTGAAGCTGCATAGCACAAAGATACTATTACTAAGATGATTTTTGAAAAATAGAGCTTGTTATAAAGCGAGTTATTTTGTTTTTTTTGCGGCACCCCAAAAGTTATAACTTGCAAATTTCCATCCCGGAATATACATTGATTTTAAATCTTGAATGGTAAAGCCATTTTTTTCTATGAGTTCAGGGATATTCCTATTCAAATTGCAACCACCGGATAGTGGTTTCCAAATAGGGTTTATAAAATCTTGCGTTGCTCTTACTTTTTTATCAGGAGCTGCGCCGTGTTCGCAGAAAATTAAAATTCCGTTTGGTTTTAATACTCTACTCATTTCTCTGAGTGCCTTTCCCGCATCAGGTATAGTGCAAAGAGAATACGTGATTACAATGGTGTCAAAGGTGTTGTTTTTAAATGGCAATTCTTCTGCCGATGCTTTTATAAATTCAAATTTATAGTCCAGCTTACGGATGTCGATTGTTCTTTTTTGCCATGTTTCTTCATAAGGGTCAATAGCAGTAAGTTGGGTAATGTTTTTGCTGTTATAAAAAGGTAAATTTAATCCGGTGCCCACGCCAATTTCCAACACATTTCCTGCTGCAAAAGGAATTATTTTTTCGCGTTGCTTCGTAAGCGAACTTGCTTTGCAAGCTATATTTATTAAATTAGGTAAAATATGTTTCGAATAAAAGCCCATGAGAAAATTTAGTTGTTTTTTGTTGTGTTGCTGCGTTTATTTAATTGAAATTACTAAAGTTAATTTTTTTTAATCAAGCCGATGTAGTCGATAGGTCGTTAAGTTCAATTGTATCGAAAAATAGGAATTAATGAATGTTACTACAAAACGCTTTTATATACTGCCATCATGTTCGCTGTCATTTTTTCCGGATTGAATTTTTGGATTTGCAGCATTGCTTTTTCCTTTATTTCTTTCGCTAAATCTAAGTTGTAGTAAATAAAATTAATAGCTGCTGAAATTTCCTCTACATTGGTGGGGTTAATAAAAATACACGCTTCGCCGCCTACTTCGGGCATCGACGATAAATTGCTGGTGATAACAGGCTTTCCACATCGCAAAGCCTCTAAAATGGGTAAGCCAAAGCCTTCGTACAAACTTGGATATACCAACCCTTGAGACATGTGGTAAATAATCGGCAGCTCAAACCATGGTAAGTCTTTCAGGAAAAATACTCTACTTTCTAAATGTTTTTCATAAATAAATTCTTCTGCCTTTTCATATTCATCACCGCCGTTAGATACAGCCACCAAATGTTTATCTTGGTTTTCCGGAAGGTTCATGGCTTCCAATAAACGCAAAAAATTTTTCCGCTTGCTGACAGCACCCACGTACAATACAAAATCGCGCGGCAATCCGTATCGTGCAAAATATTCCTCTTTTAATACATAGCTGCAATCGTGTTCATATTCTTTATTCCAAGTAGGATATACTACGTGTATTTTCTCTTCGGGTGTTTTGGTAAGGTCTATTAAATCTTGTTTAGTTTGCTCGCTCACCGCAATAATTGCATCAGCGATATGGCATGCCTTTTTGGTTTTGTAGGCATACATTTGTCGGTCTATGAATGGGAACGTTTTAGGCATTTTGTGAAAAATCACATCGTGTATAGTAACGATTTTTTTGATGGGTGCCGGCAGGTCAGGCACTTCGTTGCTTAATCCATGATAGATATTAATAGTATGTTGGGCAATGTCTTCCTCTATGTTCCTAAATCGCCACAAATCGGCACTAAATGCATCGGATACAATAGTTCTATCTACAAAATAAGGATATTTATATGGACTATTCTCAAAATACTTTTGATGTACAAAGATTTTGTATTCTTCATTAGGATAAAAATTTAATAAACGATGCAATAAAGTTCTGGAGTAATTTCCTAATCCCGTTTTATTGTCATATAATCTTTTCCCGTCGAAACCTATTGTCATAATTAGATATTTAGATTTTTGAAGTCAAGAGTTCTCGATTCTGAAAATCTTGATTCGTAAAGCACTCTATACTGCTAAATCAAAATCTCTTAAAGCATCGTTTAAAGAAGTTTTGGTATCAGTGCTGGCTTTGCGTTGTCCAATTATTAATGCACAAGGTACTTGGAATGTTCCGGCAGGGAATTCTTTTGGAATCGTTCCCGGAATGACAACACTTCGCGCCGGTACTACGCCTCTGTATTCTTTAGGTTCGCTACCGGATACATCAATAATTTTTGTGGACATAGTAAGCACTACATTTGCACCCAGTACGGCTTCTTGCTCTACGCGCACCCCTTCTACCACTATACATCGAGAGCCAATAAAACAATTGTCTTCAATAATTACCGGAGCGGCTTGCACCGGCTCTAATATGCCGCCAATTCCCACGCCACCACTGAGGTGTACATTTTTACCTATTTGCGCACAACTGCCCACGGTAGCCCAGGTGTCCACCATGGTGCCGCTGCCTACATACGCACCAATATTTACATAAGAAGGCATCATTACCACCCCACGTTCTAAAAATGCACCTCTACGGGCAATGGCGTGTGGCACTACTCTTACCCCTAATGCTTCGTAATTTTTTTTCAACGGAATTTTATCGTAAAATTCAAACGGCCCCACTTCTATCGTTTCCATTTTTTGAGTAGGAAAATATAAAATAACGGCTTTTTTTACCCAATCGTTTACTTTCCAGCCTGTTGTAGTTGGTGTGGCTACCCGCAAAGTACCACTATCTAACTGTGTGATTACTTCATTTATGGCTTCTAATGTGGCGGTTTCTTGTAAAAGTGCTCTGTTGTCCCAAGCATTCTCTATGATTTGTTGTAATTCCTGCATAAAATTTACGAAATTTGAACTTCAAAAATAAAGATTTATAGATATGGATAAAATTAATCTACGATTAAATGTTACCACAAAATGGGTTTTAGTATTGATTGTGTTAACAACTTTTACGGCATGTAGCAATAAACAAAAAGTAGAAATAAAAAATAAAGAAGGTGTAGTGGTCGAAAGTTACTTTATCGACAAAAAACATCCTGATTTTAAAATAGGAGTTTATCATAAATTTTATGATGACGGAAAAATGCTGGAAGAAGCCCGATATGAGAACGGAAAACTTACCGGCAAACGCACTTTGTATTATCCTTCGGGAAAAATAATGCAAAGTGAAAACTATGCAAATAATAAATATGAGGGGCCATTTGTTTCTTATTTTGAAGATGGAAGTTTACAACAAGAAGGCGCATACAAGGATAATATGATGAACGGAATTTGGAAAAATTATTTTGCGACCCCAAAAAATAAAATAAAAGAAGAAGTTACTTTAGTAGAAAACCATGTGAATGGGCCGTATAAAGAATATTATGATAATGGAAATATCCATGCCTCGGGGGTGAAAAAAGAAATTATGGAAGATATAGATGTATTTGATGGGGAAGTTTTAATTTTTGATTCCTTAGTGAATAATAAAGTAATTCGTAAATTGCATTTCGAAAATGGAAAACAAGTATCCAAAGAAGATGTTAACTAAATAAAACAAAGCCATGAAAAGAATTTTTTATTTGTTGTTTTTTATAGCAATTTTTACTGCCTGTCAAAATGCTTCCAAAAATTTAGGACAGCCTTTTACCCCAAAACAACCTGTTTCGGTGAGTACAGTGATGGGAACGCTGAAAACCACTCCTAAATTAAGCGATGTACAGATTGAGGGGGTTGTAGAAAACAGTTGCAAAGGCGAAGGTTGCTGGTTTACCATCAAAGATTCGACCGGTACAGAAATAACCTTTGATATAGCAGATAAAAAATTCAGCATACCCAAAGATAGTCCGGGAAAAACTGTAATTGTGTTGGCAGATGCCACTCAGGATAGTACGGCAGAACAAAAAGCAGTACTTTCCGTAAAAGGCTTGATGTTTAAATAAGCGTTAATATCACAAAAAAAATAGTATATTCTTGTGGATTAACAAAAAAATAGTATCTTTGCACTCGCTTTAATAAAAAAGCAATGATTCCGTAGCTCAGCTGGTAGAGCATTACACTTTTAATGTAGGGGTCCTGGGTTCGAATCCCAGCGGGATCACAGGTGCCAAACCCCAACGCTTGTTAGTCAGAGGACTTCAAGCGTTTTTTTATTTTACAACAAATAGGTTTTAGTTGTACCCCCGTATTTTATACCCTGATAATACGGTGATTAGATAGGGAAATGTTCTAGTAATTTATTCTGAAACAACCCCAAGAATAATGGGATATTGAGTTGCAAGGAAAACCAAATAGTATTAAACCAAAACGAAGAACACTTGCTATTTAGCAAGTGTTCTTCGTTTTACAACTTCAATTTTCTTTTACAGGTATAAATCACCTTTATTTAATGAAAAAACTTATCAAAAAAGCCTTTGTTTTTTTCTTTTTGTGCTTGAGGGCTGAAATTTTTTGATTCTTTTAATTTTTCTAATAATGCAGTTTCTTCTGCAGTGAGTTCTTGTGGGGTGAATACTTGTACTTCTACAATTTCATCTCCTTTACCATATCCATTTAAACTAGGGATACCCTTGCCTTGTAAGCGAAATAATTTACCGCTTTGCGTGCCTTTCGGAATTTTAATTTTTGCACTACCGCCGATGGTAGGTACTTCTACTTGTGTGCCTAAAGCAGCTTCCGCAAAATTTAAGTACAAATTATAAATTACATTATTTTCTTCCCGCTTTAGCTCGGGATGTGGTACTTCTTCGATATTGACCAATAAATCGCCCGGATAACCGCCTCTGATTCCGGCATTTCCCTTCCCGCTCATCGATAGTTGGATACCCTCGGTTACGCCGGCAGGCACATCTATCGTTACTATTTCTTCGCCATATACTCTGCCTTCACCACGGCATTTTGTACATTTATTGGTGATAGTTTTTCCTTCGCCTTCACAAGTAGGACAGGTGGCAGTGGTTGCCATTTGCCCTAAAAATGTTTGCGTTACCTTACGCACTACGCCACTGCCGTTGCAGGTATTGCAAGTTTGATAGGAAGAACTGTCTTTTGCACCAATTCCATTACATTGGTCGCAGGGGATATGTTTTTTTAATTTAATTTTTTTCTGTGCACCATTCGCAATTTCTTCTAAATCCATTTTCACTTTTACGCGTAAATTGCTGCCACGTTGCCCTCTTCCTTTTTCTTTGCGTCTGCCTCCGCCGCCAAAAAAGGAGTCGAATGAGCTTGCTCCGCCTCCGCCGCCAAAAATATCGCCGAAATGGGAGAAAATATCCTCCATGTTCATGTCATGTCCACCGCTAAATCCGCCGGCAGCTCCTTGGTGTCCGAAACGATCGTATCGAGCTCGTTTTTCGTCGTTGCTCAAAACATCATACGCTTCGGCTGCTTCTTTAAATTTCTCTTCAGCGGCTTTGTCGCCCGGATTTTTGTCGGGATGATATTGCAAGGCCATCTTGCGATAAGCTTTTTTTAGTTCATCGGCATTTGCAGATTTGGAAACTCCTAATATTTCGTAATAATCTCGTTTCATTTTATTGGATTGTAAAAGAATGGCGAGTGTATTCGCCCTTTTTTGTCTGTATTAATTAATTTCCCACTACTACTTTTGCATATCGGATAATAGTGTCGTTTAGGGTGTATCCGCATTGCACTTCATCTAATATTTTTCCTTTTAACTCTTCAGAAGGTGCAGGAATTTCTGCAACCGCTTCATGTTGCGCTACATCAAACTCTTTACCGATACTTTCAATAGATTTTAATCCTTTATTTTGTAAAGATTTGAATAGTTTATCTTGAATTAACTTTATTCCGGTAGCATAGCTTTCCAGATTATTGTCTTTTGCAAAAGCGTTTTCCGCACGTTGAAAATCATCCAATACCGGCAATAACTCTCGCATAATATCTTGTCCGGCAGTTTTGAATAATTCTAAACGCTCCTTGGCATTGCGTTTTTTGAAGTTGTCAAATTCTGCAAATAAACGGAGGTATTTATCTTTTTGCTCGTCTAATTCTTTTTTTAAGACAGACAAATCGTCGGTTGGTGTACTATTTTCAGCCGAAACATCTGCCGACTGACTATCTGACTGATTTGGAGTGCTGCTATTTGAAGTTTCCTCTTGTGGTGTCTGTTCTGTATTTGCTGTTTCCTCTAATTCCTCGGGCATACCTATATTTTTACAATACTAAGTCAAATAGTTTGCCAAATCAACTTTACGCCAAATTGACATTAATATTAGCGATTATTTCTTTTTGCTTTTTGGCTTAGTAGTACTGCTTACGGCTAATTTCTTGTTTACCAATTGCTCTATCAATTCATGTCCGGGATTAATGGCTAATACAAATCCTGTTTCATCAATTAATACGGTTTGAGGAATAGAACGAACGCCGTATTTTGCAGCTCCATCGGAATTCCAGCCTCTTAAATCAGATACATGATTCGGCCATATTAATCCGTCTTGTTGGATGGCTTGTTTCCAAGCTTCGGCATTTTGGTCAAGGGAAAGGCTGTAAATGGTAAAGCCTTTTACCCCTTTTACCCATTTTTTATTTTGATATTTTTTGTATAGAGCAACTACCGCAGGGTTGTTTCTTCGGCATGGGCCGCACCAAGATGCCCAAAAATCTAACAGCACCATATTGCCTTTCAAGGAAGACAAAGATAGGTCTAATCCTTCAGGTGTTTTGTAGTTTAATTCTATTGCTTTTGTGCCTACTGCGGGCATTTGTGCTACTGCAAAGCCTATACTTGCGAGTATAAGGGATAGGATGCTGATAAGTTTGCTCATGCTGTTTTTTATTGAAATGGATGTGTGAATATAATTAGAATTCTTGTAATAAAAATAAAGCCTATTGTGCGTGTCTTTGTTTACCGTGCATATTTTCTTTTCCTTCGTTGGTTGTAAAAAAATCCAAATATTGCAATTAAAATTAACGGTACAGAGAAGGTGATTATTTGCCATTTTGTTTTTTGTTCTAACACTTTAGCTTTATCTAATAAACGCATTTTTACTTCACGGTTGCGGGCATCTATTAAGTTGTTATCATCTATTAGATATTCTATACTGTTTAATAAGAAATCTTTATTGGCATATAATTGCCGAGTGTATTTATCGTAGCCTAATGCTAAAGGTACGCCGTTTGCTTCTAAATCATTGGAGGCAATATCGCCATCGGAAATTACAATCATCTTATTCAGATTGCTTTTGGGTTTAAATGTAATTTGCTGCGCTTCCAATAGTTTCTGCAAATCAGAAGTGTATTGGTTTTTGTATAAAGAAGTAAAATTTCCTTCTAATAATACGGCTAACGGTATGTTTTTTTGGTTAAATAAATAGGGATTAGGTTTTTGCTTTGCACCTTCTAAAAATATTTGAAACGGAGTGGGTTGTACTCGTGCGTAATTGGAGGAAGATAGCAATATTGTTTTTTTTACGCTTTGGTTGTTTAATGTATCTAAAGAGCTGGTAAATTTAAAGGCAACAGGATCTAAATTTTTTACTATCGGGTGGTTGTTTTTGCTTACTGCAATGGGGTAAAATACCCATGGAAATAGTTTAGGCTGCGGATTGCCACCCACACTTTCGATAATCGGAATTTGATTGCAATATAAATCTAATACCAAATTATGGTCAGTGCGTACGCCGTATCGGAAAAGTAAATCATCTATATTCAAATCGCGAGGAACGGCAACAATACTTGGGGCTAATTTAAAACTATCGAGATCTGCAATGGTATTATCTAAGAGCCACAATACTTTTCCGCCGTTCATAACATATTGGTCAATCAAAAATTTTTCCTTTTCATTAAAAGGTTTTTGTGGTTTTGCAACCACCAAAACATCGATATTATTATGGAGTAATTTGTCTTTGTCGAGTTCAATTTTATCTAATTGGAAGTTTTGAGCGGCTAATGCTTTCAGAAATTCTTGCAGTGGTTCTACACCTAACTCGCCCTGCCCTTGTAAGAACATTACTTTAGGAGGGTGTTCCCTAATAATTTTATCAATGGCATTGGCAAGTTTATATTCTAATAAACTAATGGAATTGTTTAGCGCGCCTTGTGCGCCGGAAGAAAATTGGTTTTCTAAAATTTGAATTGGAATTTCGCGCCCGTTTGATTTTATGACTGCTCCGGGGAATACTAATTTTTCACTATATCCGCTGTTTGATTTAACTTCTAAATTGGTTGGTCGTAAGCCTTTTTTTACGAGGTTCATCTGGAACTCTTCGCGCTGTTTTTGGTTTTTTATGCTGTTGTAATCAAAGAAATGAAAGGTAACTAACCCTTTGGAATTGTTTCTGAATTCCTGCAGGAGTTCACGCGTTTCATTTTGTAAAATTTTTATTCCTGCCGGTAAGTCTTTTCCCGTTAAATAAATTTCCACATCCACTTTATCGTCTAAGCTATTTAGTAGTTTTTTGGTGGAGGTAGTGAGGGTGTATCTTTTTTCTTCGGTTAAATCAAAATGATGATACCAAAAAACGGAAAGTATATTTACTACAACAACTATCAGTAAGCCGGTAGTTAATGCCTTAATGGATGATATGAGGTAATGTCTTTTCATTTTTCTACCACTTTCTGCTTTCTAATGCCGTTCGTGTACCGATAATAAACAAACTTATCACACTTAAAAAATAAATAATGTCTCTGGTGTCCACTACGCCACGACTGATAGAATCGTAATGCGCATTTAAGCCTATGGATTGGATAAAATAATCTAATTGTCCTTGAAAAATTGCTAAAGAACTGATTCTAAAAAACGCATCGTACATCAAATAACATAGAAATACACCTACCAAAAAAGCAACAATCTGATTGTTGGTAACGGAAGAAGCAAAAATACCGATGGCAACAAATACTGCGCCTAAAAAATACAAGCCTATGTAACTGCCATACGTAGCGCCACTGTCAATCGGTGCTTCTGATAAGCTTAACTTTTTTACTGCAATAAAATAAATAAGTGTTGGGATAAATGTAAATGTCCATAAAAATAATGCAGCCAAATATTTTCCAATTACTATTTGTAAATCTGTTACGGGCTTGGTGGTTAAAAATTCAATAGTTCCGGTTTGTTTTTCGTCGGCAAAAGTACGCATGGTAATTGCCGGAATTAAAAACAGTAATATCCATGGTGTAAGCGTGAAAAATGTATTAAGCGTGGCGTAGTTACTGTCTAAAATATTTCCCTGAAAAATAAATAAATTGAGTGCCAGCACTATAAAAAATACTGCCATGCTGATGTATGCAATCAAAGAGGAAAATAGCAGGTTTATTTCTTTTCGGAGAATAGCTTTCATCGTATTATTTCTGTTGTGTAAGTTGATGAAAAATCGCTTCCAAACTTTTAGTTTCTTGCTTTACGGTAAGCAGTGGATTGTTGTTGCTTACGGCAAAATCAAAAATCGCTTTGCGTATTTGCAGGCTGTCTTTTCCGTGCAAAATAAAGTGCGTAGCAGAAAGTGCATTTACTTGTTGAATATTGCTGATGTTTTGCAAAGTTTCTTTTGCAACTTCTCGTAGAAATTCTACTTCTACTAAAGCCTCGTTATTCAAAACATTTTGAAGATTATCCGGTTGGTCGTCGGCAACTATTTTTCCTTTGTTAATGATAATTACTCTATTGCATACTGCTTGTACTTCCTGCATGATATGGGTAGAAAAGAGAATCGTTTTTTCTTTTCCGAGCTCTTTTATCAGGTTTCGGATATCGGATAATTGATTGGGGTCAAGCCCGGATGTAGGCTCATCCAAAATTAGCACTTCGGGGTTATGAATTAATGCTTGTGCTATTCCTACCCGTTGTTTATAGCCTTTAGATAATTGCCCAATTTTTTTGTGTTGCTCTATGTTCAGCCCAACTAAATCAATTACTTCCTTTACTCTTTTGTCAATAGCAACTGAAGTTATATTGTTGATACGGGCAGCAAAATCCAAGAACTCCTTTACATACATATCATAATACAAAGGATTATTTTCAGGGAGGTATCCAATCTTTCGGCGTACTTCTAAAGCATGTTGTACGATGTCTAACCCGCTAACGCTTGCAGTTCCTTTGCTCGGAGGAATATAGCAGGTCAGCATTTTCATGGTAGTAGATTTGCCGGCACCGTTAGGACCTAAAAAGCCTAATATTTCGCCTTTTTTTACCTCAAAAGAGATATTATCAACCGCCTTTTGGTGATTGTAATTCTTGGATAAATTGCGAACAGAAACAGCCATGATTAATATTGGGCAAAGATACAAATTTTAACAGTACGACATTTCTTAAAATTCTTAAATAATCAATGGAATAAAGAATTTCTGTTATCTTTACGTAATAATGAAAATCTCTGTTAAATATAAATTTGCATTTATTGCTTTAATTTTGACATTATTAGCAGCTTGCAGCGCAGGAAATAAAAATATACCTACACCAGGTGGTGGAAATAATAATGAGGTATTAGACACAAGTAGTATTACCCTAAATTCTTTTAATATCGTAGTCACCGGCGATACTTCCTTTGTAATGTCTGTTACGTCACACGATACAATGAATAAAATTGTTGATGATAGTTTAATGGTTTCCGGTTTTGAGTTATCAGGTGCTCAATTAGTAGGATTGGCAGGTTTTAAAACGTTCCAATCTATACCGGGTACTTATCTTACAGAAATGGCACCGCCCAGCGCTACACAAGCGGAGTTTGGCATTTTTAAAACTATCCGTGGACAGCGAAAATTATATGTTATGAACCATGGGCAGATAGTGATTACCCAGCATGATACTGTAAATAAATTAGTGCGCGGATGGTTTGATGTAAATAATAAAGATAATACGCTTGTTCATATTTACATGAGGTGCGTAGGTGCATTTTATATTAAATATAGATAGATACTTTATCGCTCTACCGCCTTGCGGATATTTTCCAACACATACTCCCAAGTGTAGTATTTTTTAGAAAGTGCTCTGGCATTTTCTTGCAAATAGTTCCATTGTTTTTTATCTTCTAATAAAGTGAAAATGGCTCGCGCAAATGTTGCAGCGTCATCTTTAATAAATAAGTGTTCACCATCTTTTACTTTTAACCCTTCTGCCCCGATAGATGTGGTGACACACGGAATCCCCCTGTAAAGTGCGTTCACTACTTTCACCTTTATGCCGCTACCAAACCGCAATGGCGTTATAAACACTCTCCCTTTTTGGAAATAAGGCTCTAAATCTTCTACAAATCCGGTTAAGATAATAGAGCTGTCGTGGGCTGCCATTTGTATAATTCTATCATCGGGGTGTTTCCCTACGATAAATAATTTTATATCGGGAAATTTTTGTTTTATGTGTTCCCATATTTCTTGATAAAACCAAACTAATCCATCGATATTTGCTTCCCAGCTTAAAGTGCCTATGTATAACAGCGAAAGTTGTGTACGGTCAAATTCCAAATTGGGTAATTCTAAAAGATGGTCGTCGCCGAGATGGTAAGTTTCTAAAAATTTTGAACGATCGGCACCTATTTTTTCTAATTCCGAAATGTCGTTTGGAGCTGCCAATACTACGTCGGCACGCATACAAATTTTACGTTCATAATCTTTTATGCGATACGCTTGATTGAGCAAAGCTATTTTTTTTAAAAGATTTCTTTCAATGCCGGCATAGCGTTTCCAAATCAAGTATTCGCAATTGTGCTCATGTAAAATTACTTTGCCCTTGTAGTTTTCAGGAATGTATTGAAACATTACGTAATGGTCGCAGAATATCACGTCAAACTGATGTATAACGGCGTTTATTTTTTGTGTAAATGCAGCAGATTTATTGCGATATAAATTCAAAGGAATATTTTGCAAATTGGAGACGATAAGATTTTTTGCAGTTCTTGGAATATTGCAAGTGGCTGTAATAATCGGATTTATATTTACGGTTTTTAAAAATGAATCTACGTGTTGTTCGTCTTCATTTTTTAATAAGCAAGCTACGGTTACTTCATATTGTGTGCTTAAAAATTGTACTACTTTATACGATTTTATAACGCCTCCGCTTACGGGAGGAAATGGCAGTGTAGGGGTGAGGAATACTATTTTTTTCATTATCATTAATCATAAAATTGCCAATAAACGCCCACATGAAATGTTCTGTCTAAATAGCCATAATTTGGGGCTACATAAATTCCCTTTTGTTTAAACATTCCTTGGTTTGCATGCTCTACCCGAATAAAGATATTGGTAAATTTCACTCGTAAACTAAAGAATACATCTAACACCGGATAGAATTTAAGCACTTGTTTGTTTTGTAAATAAAATTCTGCCAATGATGGGTTGTATGCGTTTCCTTTAAAGTTGCTGTTGTATGTTATGTCAAACCCGATGTGAGCATTTAGTTTTCCTGAAATCCAGCCACCTTGATAATACAATGTTTGTTTCATGGCAAATACCGGTAACGGAATAACAGAGGTATTGGAAATCCATTGTACATATAATTCTGTTCCCGAAAAAATATACTTTGTATTAAAATCCTTTCTGAGTTTTACCACCAATACATTCAATGGTTTGGTGTATTGACGTGGCAATGAAGCGGTATCCAAATAAATATAATTGTGAATAAGATAATCTTGCACGGTGGCGAATAAAAGTTGCTTTTTCCATGCAAACTGCGCCTCAGTTTTTACTTGAAATATTTTTTTGAATTGATTGTTGTACGTATAATGATTGCCAAGATAAAACGCTTGTTTTTGAGATGGAGAGGCTAAGGAAACTTCGCCGTTTATCCCTATGGAAATAGACTTTCTAAAATTGAGTTTTCCTAAAAAATTTACTGCAAAATCACCTATATATTTTGGTGCTATGTCTATTGCGGCATCTACCGAATAGCCAAAAAATGCAGAGTCGGTTTGGTTGTAAATTTTAGCTTTTAATTGTAGATCTTGTATCCACTGGTTGATATTGCGTTGCTGGTAGCGAATAAAGCTATATTGCAATCCGGCGGTAAATAAGAATTTTTTAGGTAAAGTATCGTATTGCAAATTCTTGAAATATACACCATTGGTTAGTCGCCAAGTTTTGGTATAATCATTTGTAGAATCCGTATTGTAAATTAATGCCGGATAAAAAACAGAATCTTTCACGTAATCTTTGTACCTGAACTTCCAATGCGAAAATTCAAAATCATGGGTGATGGCAAATTTGGGATGTAATACCATTTTTTGCTTTACAGAATCATTGATTTGTACTTCTGATTTTTTCCCTAAATTAATTTGCTCATGGAAATTTAAGTTGCGCTCGCTCCAATTATTTGTTGCATTATTCAAAAATACATTAATAAACCCTTTGTTATTTTTGTAGAAAGGATTGGTAAAAGCATCTGTTTGCGCCCATCCGCCATTTTCTTGGTTTTTTATCCCATTAAAAATAAAATCGGAGTATAACTCATACCGCTTATTTTTACTTTGAAAAGCACTTTGTAAGGAAAACAAATTATGGATAGAAAGTTGGTTCTGGCTGCCTCCTTTAGCGTTGTTACGATGGTAATTAAACCCTAAACTTACATTGGGTTTTAGGTTAATGGCAAACTCCGCCCCTCCCACAATTTCAGCGTTTCCGCCAAAAACAAAATCGAGATTGGTATAGGGCGTTTTAGTATTGAAATACCGTACCTTTTGAGGCTGCTCATAATATAAATCAAAACTATTAAAGCCGTGTTTAAATCCGATGGGATTACTATTGGTAAATATCACAGAGTAATAAGCAGTGCCATTGTTTCCTAAGTTATAATAAGGCGTAAATTGTTTTTCAAGTATTTTAAAACGATGCGGATTGGAAATTATCGAATCGGGACGGCGTGGTGTAGGATTTTCTAAAGTGATATACTTGGCATCAAAAAATATTTTAGGATTGGGTTTGGTAATTTGAATTTGTCCCAAAGCAACTCCAAAAGCACAAGCGATAAAATATGAAAATAGAAATGTCCTCACTACTCACAAAAATACAATAATTATTAAGAGTTATACGCTACATACTTTCGATAAACCGGAGTATCGGGTTATGCAATAATATGCAATTTGGCAAACTTAAGCATGATTTTTTTTGTACCCACACTTTCGAAAAATATAGTAGCAATACGGTTTTCGCCTCTGCCTTCTACTGCTAATACTTTACCATTGTTGAATCTTTCATGCAGGACCTTCATGCCGGCCGCCAACGATTTCAAATCAGAAGGCAATTGGGCATCACCCGTAGCTGCAGATTTCATTTTAGTGAGCTGTTTTGGCGGCTCAAAAACCGGTTTTTGTATTTCTTCTTTCTTTTGATATTGCTTCGCCGTGTACCATTTGGTGTTGCCGGTGTTTTCTTCGTATATCGGTTTAGGCTTTGGTTCTGTTTTTTCTTTTTGCCCTAAAAATATAACGTTCTCTTCCTGAATTTCATCTATAAAACGGCTGGCTTCATTGTAATTTACCTGGCCGAATTTATAACGCATTAAGGCATACGATAGCGTTAAAAAGCGCTTAGCTCGAGTGACGGCAACATAAAATAAACGGCGTTCCTCTTCCAAGTCTTCCCTACTGTTTAGCGACATAACGGAGGGAAATAAATTTTCTTCTAAGCCTACTACAAACACACTGGAGAACTCTAAGCCTTTGGCAGCATGTATGGTCATTAGTTTTACTTTTTCTTTATTTTCATCATTTTTATCGTCCATGTCTGTCAATAAAGAAATTTGCTGCAAATAGGCAGCTAAATCATTTTCCGGTCGCACTTCATCTTCTTCATATTCCGGTTTTTCGCCTACCGAATATTCTTTAATACCATTCAGCAATTCTTGTATATTCTCAAATCTTGATATACCTTCGGCCGTTTTATCTTTAAATAATTCATGAATCAATCCGGTCTGCTTGCCAATGTATTCTGCAATTTCATACGCATTTTTTGTGTTGAGCATCGCACGAAAACTCTTTATCAAAATGCTGAAATCGCGGATGGCTTGCTTTGCACGGCCTTGCATGTCTGCGATGCTGTCGGGCTTTTCTACCACGTGCCACAGCGGTAGATTATGCTCGTTTGCGGTTACGATTATTCGGGCAATACTGGTGTCACCAATACCGCGTGTCGGGTAATTGATAATACGTTTTAAGGCTTCTTCGTCATTCGGGTTTACCACCACTCGTAGGTAGGCAATAAAATCTTTAACCTCTTTGCGTTGGTAAAAAGATAAACCACCGTATATTTTATATGGTATGTTTAATTTGCGCAAGGCCTCCTCGAATGAACGAGATTGTGCATTGGTTCGATATAAAATAGCAAAATCCGAATGGAGTAGATGTTGGCGCATCTTTTGGTCAAAAATACTATCTGCAACAATTCGAGCTTCGTCGGTGTCGCTGGCGGTTTTATATATTTTAATTTTTTCTCCTCCTTTTATATCTGTCCATATTTGCTTCGGTAATTGGAGTTGATTGTTTTTAATAATCTGATTAGCTGCATTTACAATATGCTCCGAAGAACGATAATTTTGCTCCAATTTATAAATCTTTAAATCGGGGTAGTCTCGTTCGAAATTTAATATATTTTCAATGGTAGCCCCGCGGAAGGCATAGATACTCTGTGCATCATCACCCACTACGCAAATATTTTCGTCTTTGGCGGCTAATAATTTTACTATCTTGTATTGTGCTTCATTGGTGTCCTGAAACTCATCAATCATAAAATATTGAAACCGATTTTGAAGTTTATTTAATACTTCGGGAAATTTTGTAATCAGTTCGTACATTTTCAGTAAGAGATCATCAAAATCCATCGCTCCAGATTTAAAACATCGGTCTTGATATTTGGCAAAAATATCTTTTATCTTAGGTCGGCTGCTGCTCTCATCATCCGCTACAAGATCAATATTTTCAGCATATTTTTGCGCATTTAGCAAGGCATTTTTTGCGGAAGATATTCTGTAATAAACTGTTGCCGGCTTATATAATTTATCGTTTAGCCCTTCTTCTTTAATAATAGATTTTAATAAACTTTTGCAATCATCGGGATCGTAAATGGTAAAATTATTGGGATATCCTAAACGATGTGCTTCGCCTCGTAAGATACGGGCAAACACAGAGTGAAATGTGCCCATATATAAATTGCGCGCTTCGTGTCCGGCAATGTGAGAAATTCGCTCTCGCATTTCTGCCGATGCTTTATTCGTGAATGTAAGCGCCATGATGCGAAAAGAATCTACTCCGCTATGTAATAAATAGGCAATCCGATAGGTAAGCACCCGTGTTTTTCCCGAACCCGGACCGGCAATAATCATCACAGGGCCTTGAATGGTGGTAACAGCATTGAACTGTGCTTCATTTAATTCAGATAATTCACGCATGGCTGCACAAAGATACTTTCTATGTAAGGATAATGAAAAGTAAGTTATCTACATAATAGAAAATAGAACAAGTTTATTGACATTCGGAAAGATAGCATGATTCTATATTAAACTTCTCTATCATTTGTTATCTTAGCCAAAATTTAGGTAATGATGGCTAATGGCAATGATTCGCCTTTGAAAAGGACATGGGTACGACTGCTGAAAAATAGACCGGCTGTAGTGAGTTTGGTAGTGATAGGAATAGCCATCATATTATCCGTTGTCGGGCCGATGATAGCTCCCGATAAAACCCCCGACGCTGATGATCAGGTACTGGAGTTAGCTAACGAAAATCCGGGATTTTCCGTGAAAATGTTATTAGTACAAAAAAACAGAGAAGAGGTTAAAAAATCTCTTTGGAGTAACTTGTTTTTTGGTAAAGAAAATGAGAATGAGATGATTCCCATTGTCTCTTATGCTTTTGATGCGAATGGAAATATCGAGTATAAAACGTATGAAGGAGAGGGACGGAATGCCCGAAAAAAAGTATTACCTATTGTAGATGTATGTGAAGCTTTATCCATTACGAATCCGGAAATAACATTGAATGGAGACAAAGCCACCTACACTAATTTTGAAGAACAGCCTAAAACAGTTTCTATAAATGCACTGAAACAACAGATAGAAAAAAATAGAATTATAACTAAGCGATATTTTTTAGGTACAGATGGTTATGGTCGTGATATATTGAGCCGACTATTGTTTGGGGTACGTGTGTCGATGTCGGTAGGATTAGTAGCGGTGTTGATATCCTTAACTATAGGAATTTTTATGGGGAGCATCGCCGGTTATTTCCGAGGAGCTACAGATAATATAATAATGTGGTTGATAAATGTGATATGGGCAATACCTACTATACTCTTAGCAATGGCTATTCGGTTTGCCATTGGCGATAAAATTCCGTCGTTTTTGGCAATATTTATTGCGGTAGGGCTTTCGATGTGGGTAGATACAGCGAGGATAGTGCGCGGTCAGGTACTTGCTGTTCGCGAAATGGAATACGTGCAGGCCGCTCGGGGATTGGGGTTTAACCATTTGAGAATAATATTTAAACATATACTGCCTAATATAATTGGACCTATTATGGTTATTGCCGCTTCTGACTTTGCCTCTGCTATTCTTATCGAAGCGGGATTGAGTTTTGTAGGTATCGGAATAAAGCCGCCAACACCAAGTTGGGGAACCATGCTAAATGACAATAGAGCTTATTTGTTAACTCCCGATAAAGCTTTCTTAGCATTAGCCCCCGGAATTTGCATTATGATAATGGTATTGACGTTCAACCTGTTAGGAAACGGACTGCGTGATGCATTTGATGTAAAAGGAAAGACAGTTTAGTTGTAATTTCCTGATATTTAGTAAGTTATGTATAATCTTATGTTAAGTTTTGTTCTTTGCGATGCTAATTGACAAAAGTTAAATTAACTTTGACGGTATGTTGTGATTTGTTAAGGGCTATTGGTTCATTATAAAGTTATACTTATTTTTGGTGAGGCATATTGCTCGAAGTAAAATGAAGCTATGAGAAGAATGTATATCCATAAAGAAGGTTGGAAGATTGTATTGTCCACTTTTTTTCTTGTACTAGGCATAAATTTATTGACAAATTATGTTTTCCATGCGGGAAAAGCAGTGAGTTGGATTGTTTTTCTCCTCACTTTTTCTATATTCTCATTTATCACCTATTTTTTCAGAAACCCTCGAAGAAATATTATCACGGATGATGATATGGTAATCTGTCCGGCAGATGGGAAAATTGTAGTAATTGAAGAGGTATTTGAACCGGAATATTTTGAAGATAAACGTTTACAAGTATCTGTTTTTATGTCGCCGGCGAATGTACACGTAAATCGTGCTCCAATTGCAGGTGAAGTAAAATATTCTAAATACCACGATGGAAAATATTTGGTGGCATGGCATCCGAAATCCTCTACGGAAAATGAGCGCACTTCGATTGTTATAGACAACGGAAGCATTGATGTGTTAGTCCGCCAAATAGCCGGAAAAGTAGCGCGCCGTATTGTCTATTATTTAGAAGAAGGGGATTCTATTGAACAAGGTGCAGACTTTGGATTTATTAAATTTGGCTCTCGGGTAGATATGTTTTTGCCGTTAGATACTAATATAAATGTTGTATTAGGGCAAAAAGTAAAAGGTGGAATTACCGTTATCGGAGAATTGCCAAAAAACAACTAATACCAATTCCATTTTCAAATTGCCACAATTTATTTTAGACTAAAGTCGAAAATAATTACCGGTTATTTTTTCCCACGATAAAGGATATAACCATTAAAAGCGGCAATACTATCAGATAGGAAAGGTTGCAAGTTGTTTTTCATGGTACTACTTATATTTCCCAATAAAATATAATCGGCTTGCCTCTGCTGTGCTACGGCAATATAATTGTTGTATGCGGTATAGCCTTTGCGTTTTAATAAGTATAAAGTTATATTGGGAGAATCATCGGGTAAAGACAAAATAGTTTTTGACTCACTAACGCCATGTTGGTTTAAAAACGCCTGCATTTCTACCGAAGGTAAATAGCCGTTGTAGTTACTATATGTCAATTTTTCTGCAATATAATTTTTACAAAAAATAAAATTAGGAATTAAGAATAAACATAAAAGGGCATGGCTGAAAATATTTTCGGCGTGATAGCGGTTGTACGTTTTTAAAATAGTGATAATACTTACCAAAATGAAGATAAGAAACGGAATATAATAATACTCATGCCCTATCATTTTTTGGTAAAATAACAATAAATACAATAGTGTCATTCCACCACTGGCGTAGAATAGCCAACGCAAGTCGGCATCTAAATGTTTGCGGTGTTTTATGACTAACGTAAGCGATGCAACCAGCAGGATGGATGTGGGCGGCCAGAAGAAATTTTTTCCATTTGAAATTACGATTCTCCATATTGCTAAGCCTATATCGTAAAAGGATAATTTCCAAATTGGCGATATGCTAAGAAAGTAATAACGGTCGTGGTTTTCTAAATTATACTGCTTGGCATAGGCGTACCATGCGATAGGGAATACTGCGAATCCAAAAAGTAAAACTGTTTTTAAGGATAGTTTTTTAAAGCGGATTAAAAATAAAAATACCAATATAAAATTTAGGCATTCGCTGGCTTTAAGCAATCCTGAAAATGCAAAACTTAAAAATGCAATCAGGTACAGTCCGTAGTTTTCTTGTTTTTGTGCATATAAAAAAAATGCCCATCCGATAAATGCAAAACTTAATGCCGGAACATCGCTCAAAAAGTTATTACCATAAAAAAGTAATAACGGTGATGTACTCAACAGCCAGCATGCAACAAGCGCAAGAAAGCGACGTTGCAGAAAGTATAATGCAATAAAATAAATACCAATAAAGCCGAGTAGTAAGCAAATAGTATGCAGTAGCCGTAGGGTAAAAACTACATTAGAGAATTTGGCGGCAATAAAATAGAAAATCGGAAATTCGCCGGCTACTTTTCCGTGCGCAGATTCCAAATTATAGATTTCGGGTTGGAAAAAAGGGAGATGAAATTGGTGGTAATTTTGTGTCATTGCCATACAATCTGCTTGTCGCCAGAGGTGTGCTCCTTTGGGCAGCAAAGATAGCATATCGTAATAGCCATACCCCCAAGTGATAAGCAGAAGGCTGATAAATAAAATAACCAAGCCGGTTTTTGCAAAATTCATGACATGCAAAATACGGCTTTATGGCAAAGTATAAAAAAGAAAGACCAACAATTGTGTGGTTGGCCTTTCTTTGCGTTGATATTTTGTATCAATATCCGAAAATTTGTTTTAAGGTGTACTTGTTTACTTTTCCGTATTTACTGATATCTTGCCATTTTATTTTTTTCTCGTCTCCTATTAAATTTATGCTGTAAGGTTTGTGAGAGAATGTATTTTGATGGAATGTTTTTAAATCGTTAAACGTAAATTTATCTAAAAGTTGGTAAGTTTTTTCCGAGATGTCGTAGTTGATATCGTGACGTAGTGCATCTAAGTAGCGGAATAAAATTTGTTGTTTTAGCACGCGTGAAGTAGCATAGTTATTTTTTAACGATGTTTTGGTAATATCAAAAAGCCTTTCAGAATAGGGTAGCGTATCCAACAGTTCTTGCATGCTGCTCACGGCATCTTTCATTTTATCCGCTTGGCAGCCTACGTAGGCGCGTATATAGTTGGGCTCTCCGGATTTATAGGCTAATCCATAAACTGCATAGGTAGAATAAGCGAGTGCCTTAGATTCGCGAATGGTTTGGAATACAATACCCGACATTCCTCCGCCAAAATATTCGTTGAAAAGATTGGTGACAGGAACATTTACAGGGTTGTAGGTAGCCGCATTTCTGCACCAACTGATTTCCGTTTGTACCATATCATAATTGGAGAAATTTACCTCATTGGTATTCGTTTTTCTAAATGTAAAAGGATAAGAATTAGGCAATACGCGCGTAGGAAAATTGCCCGTGTGGTATTTTGAAAGTATGTCTAATAATTGCGTTTTGTTGGAGGACCCGTAATACAATATTTTATGCGGGTATTTTAAAAGGTTTTTTACCAATTTAACTAATTCTTCTGATTTTAAAAATTTCAATTCAGCATCAGTCATCGTATAGTTAAATGGATTTCTAATGCCATACGTCGCAATATTTGCCAAGCCATTCATTATTTTCCGTTTTTCCAACTTGTCGTTTTCTCTGCTTTTTATGTAGTCATTTATGAAAGCCACTAATTTGTTTTGGTCGGGCTGGCTGTTGGAGATAATATTCCCCAATAAAGCTAACGATTTTGCAAGGTTAGCATTTAATCCCGATATAGAGATAATTGTAGAACGTTGCTCGCAAGATATAGAAAAGTCGGTTGCCAGTTTGTAAAATTCTTTATTTACCTCTTCAGCAGAATAGATGTTGGTGCCTAAGTATTTTAAGTATTCTAAGGCAATAGGCAGTTTTTTCAGGTTGTTGCTGCCCATGTCGAAATAATAATAAAGAGAGAATAAATCATTGTTGTTGTTAGCAGTAAGAATTACAGGAACTTTATTTAATAACCCTTGTTCTATGTCTTTTTTATAATCTAAGAAAACAGGTTTTATTTCGGGCGCTTTCATGGCTAGCACTTGCTTCACAAACTCAGATTGTGCATTTCTGTTTACTTCTACTTCATGTATCAGTGGTTTGTTTACTTTAAGGATAGATGTATCGATACCTGTTTTTTTATACACGACAACATAGTTGTTGGCAAACCATTTATTGGCAAATGTAACAATATCATTTTTGGTGTAATTTTTTATATCTTCATAGAATGCTAATTCATCGGTTCGGCTTACACCGGTAATAAATCCGTCTAACAATACCATTGCACGGTTATTGTTGTGCTCCATTTTTTGTAATAATTCTTTTTGAAAATTATTCTTCACCGCTTGGATTAACCCATCATCGAAGTTCCCTTTTTTCAGTTGCTCAATTTCATTTAGCAATAATGTTTTTACTGCTTCCAATGATTGCCCCTCTTTGGGTTTGGCATCCAGTTCATACACACTATAATCTTTCATCGTTTGTGCATAAGAAGCGGCTTCCAACACCTTTTGTTTTTGCATTAAATCAATATCCAATAAGCCGGCAGTTCCATTGGCTAAAATTCTATCGGTAAATTGTAGTAAATTGGCTTCTTTGGTGTTTGCGCCCGGCATACGGTAACCGATTGTCACCCATTCATCTTTAGGACCGATTACTGTTTTTTCAATAGGCGTCGTCATTTCGGATTCTTTCGGTGGGTTGTAAGGCGTTACTTCTTTAGCTTCAAACCCTCCAAATTTTTTATCTACCATTGCAATAGTAGAATCGGGGTTAAAATCGCCGACAAGAATCATGCACATATTATTCGGCACATAATTTTTTTCAAAATATTTCCGTATTTCTAACAAAGAAGGATTTTTTAAATGTTCGATGGTACCGATTGTAGTTTGCTGGCCATAGTTGTGTGTAGGAAATAAGCTGGCCATCATTACCTCATTTACCTTCCAGTCGTCATTATCTAAAGAGCGATTTTTCTCTTCATATACTGCTTCTAACTCCGTGTGAAATAATCGGAAAACCGGCTTGCGGAAACGTTCAGCCTCCACCGTAAGCCAGCGGTCTATCTGATTAGATGGGATATCATTTATATACACCGTCTGCTCGTAAGAGGTAAAAGCATTTGTGCCTTTAGCTCCGATAAAGCTCATTAGTTTATCGTATTCATTAGCGATGGCATATTTCGCTGCAATACCACTCACAGAATCAATATTGGCATAAATGGAAGTACGATTGCGTTCATCTGTAGTAGAGTTGTATTGCTCGTAGAGTGCATCAATTTGGTCGAGATAGGGTTTCTCTTTACTCCAGTCTAAAGAGCCATATTTATCAGTGCCTTTAAAAAGCATGTGTTCTAAATAATGCGCCAATCCGGTATGTGTAGCGGGGTCGGTGTTGCTGCCGGCTTTAGTGGCAATCATCGTTTGTAAGCGCGGTTCATCTTTATTGATACTCATGATGACGGTAAATCCGTTTTTTAGGGTGTAGTACCGTACTTTGTAAGGATCGTTTTTTACATATTTATAGGTAAAGTTTCCCTCGGTATTCGTACTCCATTCATAAGGTTGTTGGGCATAAGCGCAGGAAATAGCAAGTGTCCAAAAAGCAAATAAGAATTTTTTCATAGCCGTTTGTTTAGTATAATAATTAAAAACGTATTAAAGATAAAAAGATTGTTGGATTAATAGGTTAAGGGGCTACAATTTCCAATTGTTTTTCTTTGTTGGCAATTATTTGGGGGCTGCCTTTGTATTCTTCTACTTTCCCTTTAATACAGATAGTTTTTCCTTGCAAAAACTCTTCCGGTTTGTAAGAAAAGTTAGTTCTGTCTTGTCCAAAAATCATTACTGTAAATACTTGGTCGGGATATTTTTTATCTAAATTGATATAAGTAGGATTGGATTTTCCATTATCTACAAATTTGGTGCTTACTACTTTTCCGCAAACGCAGGTTTCTTTTCCAATAAAATCTTTAGCCTGAAATGCACTGATTTTCCCTTTGCCGTAATCGGTAATTATGGGTTGTGATTCTTTTAGATGTTTTTTGTATTTAGGGTCAAAGGCAAACAAATCGGCTTCGGCTTCTAGGGTGTTTTCTAAGCTATCGGGCAGCTTTGGGAAAAAATCAATACCTGTCAGTTTCTCGATGCTGTCGATAGAAACAACATGTTTTTCCAAATCTAGGGGTACATTTTTATTTGGATAAAGGAAAGCGATAGCTTTGTACTCCGGCGGATAATAATCTAACACAATTTTATAAATGTATTGTGGAATAGAAACTTTGTAGGAGCCTTGCTGGATTTTAGGCAAACTGTCATTTAGGATAGGGCCGGTAACAACAATCAGTTCAGCATTATCAATGGCCCATTCTCGAATTTGCATTTCCAATCTGTTCCACGCATTGGCGTTCAGTTCATGATTTTGAGGGATAATGTTGGAATAATAATAGGATTCACTTAAGGCTTGCTTGCTCCATTTAAAATCAGCGGAGGCAGCCATGTGCCCGCGGTCGTAGCCGCTATTCCAATAATCGGCAGAGTCCGAACTATTTTTTAGAATTTGTGGGTCGGGTCTGAAATTGTTAGTGCGTGTAGCCGTACCGAATAAAATATCTTTTGGAATCACATGTACCACATAATTCGGAACTCGATGCATGGGATTGTAGCTGGAATAATATGCTAAATGTTTTACTAATTGCTCATTTGGAATTGGCGCAGCAATGCCTACGGAGTCCAAAAGTTTTTGAATGTATTGGGTTCTTGATTTTTCTAAAGAACTAAAAATATCTTTTTCAGGTATTTCGGAAGAGGAGGATTTTTGAGCATATACAGTGAAATTAATCAATAATATTAGCCCTATAAGATGTACCCTATATTTCATGAGGTCAAATATAAATAAAAAAGCGAGCCTTTGTGGAGGCTCGCTGCATATTAGATGTTAAAAATTAATCATTATAAATAGCTTCTATTTCTTTAGCATATTTATCGTTAATTACCTTTCTTTTTATTTTCATGGTAGGGGTTAGCTCGCCACTTTCCGGCGTCCATTCACTGGTTAATAATTTGAATTTTTTGATTTGCTCGATATGGCTGAAATTTGGATTTAATTCATCTACGATGCTTTGAAACTTCGCTACTACTTTTGGGTTGTTTACTAAGTTGCCTCTATCTGTATATGAAACTTCATTTTCTTGTGCCCATTGCTCTAATACCGGGAATGCCGGTACAATCAATGCGGATACAAATTTCTTGCTTTCGCCTACTACCATTATTTGTTCCACAAAGAAACTCTCTCTAAATTTACTTTCGATAGGAGCAGGAGCCACATATTTACCGCCCGATGTTTTTAATAATTCTTTTTTACGGTCAGTAATCTTTAAGAACTTATTGCCGGCATAGTTGGTTACAAAAGTACCCACATCGCCGGTGCTGAACCAACCATCTTCTGTAAGCACCTCACGTGTTTTTTCAGGTTCTTTGTAGTAGCCCATCATGATATTCGGTCCTTTGGCTAAAATTTCTCCGTCCGTAGCAATTTTGATTTCTACATCTTTAATAGGCATACCTACAGTGCCTAACATAGCTCCGCCTTCTACAAATCTATTAAAAGTTAATACCGGAGAAGTTTCCGTAAGTCCGTATCCTTCGCGAATAGGAATACCGGCAGCAGAAAACACACGAGCCATTTTTAGCGGACATGCTGCTGAGCCTGTAACGATACCCATAATTCTTCCGCCTAATCCTTCACGCCATTTGGAAAATATTAGCTTGTCGGCAATTTTAAACATAAAAGATGGCTTTTGGTCATAATCATATTTGTCTGCCATTTCTAATGCCCAGAAAAATAGTTTCTTTTTGATGCCTGTAAGTGCCAAACCTTTGTTTACAATTCCTTCGTACACTTTTTCCAATAACCGTGGTACAGTAGTAAAGAAATGTGGTCGAACAGTGCCTAATTTATCTTTCAAGGTGTCGATATCTGTATAATAAACATTTGCTCCGGCATAGAGGTACGTATAAATTACCATACGTTCAAAAATATGGCACAGCGGCAAGAAGCTTAAGGAGGTATGGCCTGCGGAGATTGGTAATTCAGCTCGAACGGTAAGCACGTTAGATACTATATTATTGTGTGATAACATTACTCCTTTGGGAGTTCCCGTAGTGCCAGATGTGTAAATTAAAGTGGCTAATTCGTTAGGGTCAATGGTGTCAGAAATAGCTTTGATAGCGGCAATATCTCCACCTTCACCCATTTTTAATATTTCGGTATAATTTTTTGCGCCTGCCACTTCATCAAAAGTGTACACTTCCATAAGGGTAGGTACGGCCGTTTTTAGGTCTTTTACTTTGTCGTATAATTTTGCATCAGATACAATACAAATTTTTGCTTCAGCATGATTTAAAATATATTGATAATCGGCAGTGCTGATGGTGGGATATAAGGGAACATTTATTGCACCTATTTGACCTATCCCTTGATCGCAGATATTCCATTCTGTTCTATTGGAGGTTGTAACAACGGCCACTTTATCTCCTTTTTGTATGCCTAATTTTAGTAATCCTAAACTTAAGTTGTTGGATAATTGGATTAATTCCTCTGTACTAACTTTCCACCAATCTCCATTTTTCATGCTTGCTAAAGCTACTTGTTGTGGGTGTTTTTCCTTCTGGTAATGTAATACATCAAATAGTCTTGTTACTTCCATTATTCTGTAATTTTATTATAAAATGTGTTTATTAAGTTTTTGTATTTTTCTTTGATTAATTTTCGCCGAAGTTTCAGGGTGGCCGTCAATAATCCGTTTTCGGGTGTCCACTCATCACTCAACAGTTCAAATTGTTTTACTTGTTCAATTTTGCCAAAGTTAACATTAAATTCTGTAATAATATCTTTATACAGTTGTCTTACTGCCGTATTCCGGGTTAAATTATCCTTGTTTAAGTCGGAAATACTATTGTTTGCTGCCCAATCTTTCAAATTATCAAAATTGGGTACAATTAATGCCGAAATAAATTTTTCGCCATCTCCTACCAATGCCACTTGGTCGATATAATTGGATTCTTTGAGTTTGTTTTCTATTGGAGAAGGGGCAACGTATTTGCCGCCTGATGTTTTGAATAGTTCTTTTTTGCGGTCAGTTATTTTAAGAAATCCATCTGCCGAAAAACTACCGATATCTCCCGTCAATAGCCAACCTTCAGCGTTAAATACTTTCTGCGTTTCTTCGACGTTTTTGTAATATCCCAACATTACATTTGGTCCTTTTATTAATATTTCACCATCTTCTTCGAGCTTTACCTGTACGCTGGGTAGTGGCTTCCCCACATATCCTGCGCGATAATCGGACGGGCGGAATGGAATTACGCTTACTACCGGCGAGCATTCTGTAAGCCCATATCCTTCTAATACCGGTATGCCGGCATTTGTAAATATGGTGGCTAATCGGGGTTGTAGCGGTGCAGAACCACAAATTATGGCTTTTATATTTCCTCCTAAGGCTTCGCGCCATTTGTTGAGCACTAATTTATTGGCAAGTGCCAATTTTGCGGATTGAATAGCAGATTTAGGTTCACCTAATGTACATTGCCGTGCTTGTTCTAACGACCATGTAAAGAGTTTCTTTTTTAGCCCCGTGAGGGCATTCCCTTTTTTGATGATTTTCTCATATACTCGCTCCAATAGCCGTGGTACAGTAGTAAAATAATTGGGTTTTATATCTTGCAAATGATCCGAAATGCTTTCTAATCCGTCGGCAAAATACACGGAAACCCCTCCGGCAAAATAAACGTAATTGATAGTACGTTCAAATACATGGTTGAGCGGCAAGAAACTTAATACAATTTCTTTAGGCTGTATAGGAATAGCAATTAAACAGTCTTTTACATTAGAAACAATGTTTTGATGCGACAGCATTACTCCTTTAGGAGTGCCCGTAGTACCGGAGGTGTATATGATTGTGGCTAAATCGGAGGGTTGTATGCCATTTTTTATTGTAGTTACTTTTTGTTGCAGCACCGTATCGTTGGTCAATAAATCCTTCCATTGCTTGAGATTATCCACGGCATCAAAACTGAATATTTCTATTAAACTTGGAATATTTGGAAGTATTTGTGCGATTTTTCTATAGATTAATTTATCAGATACGAAAATGTATTTTACCGCAGCGTGGTTGAATATAAATTCATATTCTTTACTGCTGATTGTCGGATACACCGGTACATCTACTATGCCGGCTTGCATACATGCCAAGTCTATAAAATGCCATTCGGGGCGGTTTGTCGTTGAGATGATGGCGATGGTGTCTCCTTTTTGAAGCCCGAGTTTTAGCAGTCCTTGACTTAATTGATTAGCCGTAGATACAAAATCAAACGTGGAATAATGTGTCCATGTTTTTTTGTCTTCTCGCCGCGATAAGCATTGCGCTAACGGAAAAGTTTTTGCTTGCTGATCTATAATATCAAATATTCGGGTATAGTCCACAAATTGTAAATTGTTTGTATAAAATGTGAATTTCAAATTTAAACATAAAATGCATATATCCTAATATACAACAATTAAAAACCACTCCTAATAGTATGTACTATTTTTCATTTCTTTCTAAAGTTGCATATTAACTAAACATGAAAATCCTAAAAAAATCTTAAAATTAAATTAAGGATAATGTTGTCCTTAATTAATTTTCCACTATTACTTTTACACCGTAAAACAATCAATATGTATCCAGCACGTTTCTTCAAATTCTTTTCTGTACTCATTGTACTATTAACAGTAGTGCTTACAACTCAAGCACAAGACACCATAGAGAAAGATCACAACATTATTATAGGAGCACAAATACGCCCTAGGTTTGAATTCCGTTACGGTAATTTCCAACCACTTCCTTTAGGAGCCAAACCGGCTGCTCTTGTAAGCCAGAGAACTCGGATAGCATTTACCTATCACTATAAAAATGTATTATCTGTACACATTGCTCCACAATTTGTAAGTGTGTGGGGGCAAGAGAATTTAACACAAGGGGTAACCCCAAGTAATGCCTTAGGCTTGTTTGAAGCATGGTTTCGATTGCGCTTAACGAAAACTACAGACATGAAAATCGGTCGTCAAGTAATTTCATTAGATGATGAACGTTTTTTTGGTGAATTAGATTGGGCGCAAGGTGCAAGAGCACACGATGCAATCTCATTTAATTTTAAAAAGAAAAAAGGAGAGTTGAAGGCTTTTGCAGCCTATAATCAAAACTATCGAATTTATGGAAACAATCTTAGTAATGTATCGGGCAATTTATTCTCGACGAAAGATGCAGCATCTTACAAATGGATGCAAACCTTGTGGGGAAAATACAGCATTAATGATAAAAATGCATTATCGTTTTTGTTTACTAACTTAGGACTGCAAAATGCACCAAATGCCGCAGACACCATAAAATCTAAAACTTATTTTTTACAAACAGGTGGAGCAAACTATACTCATAACGAAGATAAATGGAATATGATAGTATCTGCATATTATCAAGGAGGTAAAAATGCTGCAGGAGCAAAAACAAGTGCTTATTTATTAGCATTAAATGTAATGGGTAAAGTACATAAAAAAGTAAGTTTGGGCTTTGGTGCCGATTATGTAAGTGGAAACAAAGTAGGCTATACTCAAAAAACAAACCAAGCATTTATCCCATACTTTGGCACCAACCATAAATTTTATGGATCTATGGATTATTATTATTCCGGAAATGGGCACAAAAGTGCCGGATTGTTCGATGGCTATTTAAAATTAGTCTATAAACCGAATACAAACTGGACAACATCAATGGCAGTACATCAATTTGTAGCGCCTTATGCCATACAAAATGCGGGCAAAAAATTTACACCAAATTTAGGACAAGAAATAGATTGGGATTTTGGATTTAATATTAATAAATTTACAAAATTAGTAGGGGGATATTCTATATACATTACCTCTCCTACTACTCTATTTTTAAAAGATGTATCTAAATCAAAAGTAGCACAACATTGGCTATGGGTATCTATAAGTGTAACGCCAAAATTTTTAGACTATAAACATTAAACATATTTTTTTCATTAATCAATTAAATGTATTAACATGACTAAGAAATTTTTATTACCGGGACTGATGATTCTAATGATGTTCAGTTCTTGCAAAACCAACTCAGGTTCAGGACAATCAGCTATCGACATGGTAGCCGAAGGAAAACCTGAAGTAGCAGAAATTACAGGTGCTCCTAAAGTACCGGCTCCAATTGGCAATAGAGGACCTAAAAAATTAATTGTTAATCTGGAAACTACAGAAATCCAAGATGTAATTGCAGATTCAACGAAGTACACGTTTTGGACTTTTAACGGAAAAGTTCCGGGCAGTTTTATCCGAGTTCGCGAGGGAGACGAAATTGAATTGCACTTAAAAAATGCTGCTAACAGTAACATGCCTCATAACATAGATTTGCACGCTGTAAACGGACCTGGTGGCGGTGCAGAAGCAACATTTGCTGCTCCGGGAAAAGAAGCAGTATTTACGTTTAAAGCCTTAAATCCGGGCTTATATGTGTATCACTGCGCTGCACCTCCGGTACCCATGCACATCGGAAACGGTATGTACGGTTTGATTTTAGTTGAACCTGCCGGCGGCTTAAAACCTGTAGATAGAGAATACTATATCATGCAAGGGGAGTTTTATACCAAAGCAAGCAAAGCAGGATTGTTAGAATTTGATAATGACAAGGCAGTAGCTGAAAACCCGGATTACGTATTGTTCAACGGTAAAAAAGGCTCTATGTTAGGCGCTAATATGTTAGAAGCAAAAGTGGGCGAAACGATTCGTTTGTTTGTCGGCAACGGAGGCCCTAACTTAGTATCTTCTTTCCATGTAATCGGTGAAATTTTTGATAACGTTCATCAAGAAGGTGGTACAGCCGTAACGCATAATGTACAAACTACTATTATACCTTCAGGCGGTGCTGCAATAGTAGAATTTAAAGTAGAAGTACCGGGAGAATATAACATTGTAGATCACTCTCTTTCTCGTACCTTTAACAAAGGTTGCTTAGGCAAAATTAAAGTTACCGGAAATGACAATCCGAAAGTGTACAAACACGGAACTTTTTAAATAAGAAGCATCGAACATGCAAAAACAGCTTTATATAGTAATAATATTATTAAGTATTTGGTGCACCTCCTGCAAACAGCAGGAGGCTGCGCCTAATTTTGTTCCCATAGCAACAAATAATACATTAACTCCTATTATTACCGATGTAAAAATGGTAAAAATAAATGGTGGGGAATACAAGCCTTTTTATGGCTCAAATACTGCATTGGTAAAAGTAGCTCCATTTTTAGTAGATGAAAGACAAGTAACCAATTCTGAATTTTTAGCCTTTGTAAAAGTAAACCCACAATGGCGACGCTCTCAAGTAAAACGGCTATACGCAGACACAACGTATTTGCATAATTGGCAAAATGATACCACATTACCCAAAGATGCCAAACCGGATGCGCCGATTACTTATGTGTCTTGGTTTGCGGCCAAAGCGTATGCGAATGCAGCCGGAAAACGCCTGCCAACATTAGATGAATGGGAGTTTGTGGCAATGGCTGATGACAGCGTGCCAAATGCTAGAAATAAAAAATCTTATTCTAATGCAATTCTAAATTTATATTTAGAAAAAGACAGACAATATAATGCTGTAAAACAATCGCCTCCTAATTATTGGGGCGTATATAATGTATTTGATTTGGTTTGGGAATGGACAGATGATTTTAACTCTGTATTAGCTTCAGGAGATTCACGTGCCGGTGAATATGGGGATAAAAATCTAGTGTGTGCCGCCGGAGCCACCAGTGCCACAGATGTAATGAACTATGCTGCATTCATGCGATTTGGATTCAGAAGCAGCCTAAAGGCAACATATACGGTAAGCAATTTAGGATTTAGATGCGCAAAAGATATTGCAGCAAAAGAATAATTCATTTACTAAATTGCACTTCTAAAAAAGCGAAAAATATTCTATAGTATAAATTAGTTCAATGAAAAAGTTTATCTTCTTTCTATTAGCAATTGCTTTGTTTGCTTCTTGTAAACATAAAGCAACAAACACAGAAATCCCTTCCGATTCTATTTTTTACCTATCCTCTGATTGGCAAAACCAAAATGGACAAACATTAAAACTAAACGAACTGAAAGGGAAAACATTAGTAGTGGTGATGATTTATACCACTTGCAGAACGGCATGTCCGTTGCTGGTAGCAGATATGAAAGCAATAGAACAAAAAATTAATCCCGATTATTTAGATAAAGTATCCTTAGTGTTAGTCTCCATAGACCCTGAAACAGATACGCCGGAACGCTTGAAAAAATTTGCCAAAGATAGAAACATGGATGCTCCGCATTGGGTGTTTTTAAGAGGAAATGAAGCTTCTACACAAGAGTTTGCCAACGTTCTTTCCATGAAATATAAGAAAATTTCACCGGTAGATTTCTCTCACTCTAATATTATCAGTATATTTAATCCGGTAGGGAAATTAGTAGATCAAGAAGAAGGCACCGGCATTAATGCCGCAAAAGTAGCTGAAATAGTGAATGAAACAGTAAAAGCAAATTAATGGTAAATAGTGTAATTTTATAAAACTGAAAACGATTATTTTTTCTATTTTTTAATCCAAAGCTATGTTTTCAAAATCAACAGAATATGCATTGAGAGCAACTATTTTTATCGCTCGCCAATCTTCTATTGATAAAAAAGTAAGCATACAGGAAATAGCTGAAGGAATAGGCGCTCCCAAGCCGTTTACTGCAAAAATTTTACAACAATTAACCAATAAAGAATACGGAATAATTTCTTCGGTCACCGGCCCTTCCGGTGGTTTTTATATCACGGATGAAGCAAGAGCCAAACCGATTTTTTCTGTTATTGATATAATGGGGGAGCGGCATGTAATAGAAAAATGCGTATTAGGGCTTCCAAAATGCAGCGATGAGCATCCATGCTCTATGCATAAATCATACAAATCAATTAAAGTAGAATTATTGGGGATGTTTAAAAATAAAACAATAGATGAATTGTCGAAATCTAAAGACCATTTGATTCCGGTTCATCTAATCCACGATAAAATTTAATTTTAGGACTTATTCTCCAAAATCAATCCGCTAAATGCCCAAATTTACCGGCGTTAAAATCTTCAAAAGCCTGCAAAAGTTCTTGTCTTGTATTCATCACAAATGGGCCATGAGCAGCAATGGGTTCATTAATCGGCTCACCGCTTAGAATCAACACCACAGCATCTTCGGTGGCAGTTATTGAAAAATCTTCTCCATCGTTTGCCATTAATACAAAGAAATCGGTAGGCACATTTTCTGTTTTATTTACAATTATACTACCTTCTATTACCAACATTGCCGTATTGTAATTTTTGGGAAAATGAAAGTCAGCAGAAATACCTTTTTTTAATCGTGCGTTGAACATATTTAGCGGCGAAAAAGTTGATGCACTACCCTTAATGCCATTATATTCACCTGCAATAATTTCTATTTCACTGCCGTCGCTACCAATTGGCCAATGCTCCATCTTTGATTGTTCGATGGCTTGATATTTCGGGGTACTCATTTTGTATTTTGCCGGAAGGTTTATCCAAAGTTGTACCATTTGGAAGTCACCGCCTTTTTTGCTCCATTCTTTTTCATGAAATTCTTTATGCAATACCCCTCCGGCAGCCGTCATCCACTGCACATCTCCCTCTCCAATGATGCCGCCGCCGCCGCTACTATCATGATGTTCTACTTTGCCTTTGTAAGCGATAGTCACAGTTTCAAAACCACGATGTGGATGTACGCCAACCCCTTTGGGGACAGCACTAGGCTCAAAATAAAATGTAGAGTTGTAGTCCAGTAGTATAAATGGATTCATACGCTTCATATCCAAGCCATACGCACTCGGAATAAAATTATGTACTCTAAATCCATCGCCTACATAATGTGGCGCAGTCGGACTCATTACCATTTCTATATTTCTCATTTTCAAATTGTTTTATTTTACAACAAAATTATTCACAGTATAGTTGTAAAACATTAACCTATGGTAAGAAAAGAAAACGATAGCGTTTTTAAGGATAGCTGAATCTATAAATCGTATTTATTGCAGTATTAATATTCATTCACTACATTTGAATTAAAATGAGCAATTTTTAATTCTACCGCAGTGAATTTTTACCAAAATAAAACAGCGTTTATCACCGGAGGCTCTTCCGGAATCGGCTTGGCTGTTGCAAAAGCCTTAGCAAAGGCTGGTTGCTCGGTAGTTATTTTTGCCCGCTCGGAAACAAAGTTGCAACAGGCAGTAACCGAAATAAAATCGGCTACTGCCGCAAGGGTTAATATAAAATATTACAGTGTAGATACTACGGATAATATAGCCGTAAAAACTTGTTTGGATATTGCTGTAAAAGAAAGCGGTATTCCGCAACTGTTGGTGAATAGTGTCGGCATTGCACAACCGAATTATTTTGAAAATATCTCTTTTGAAAGTTTTGATAAAACAATAAAAACGAACCTGTACTCCACTTGGAATGTTGTGCACACCCTGCTGCCATATATGAAAATTAAAGGAGGACAAATTGTAAATACTTCTTCCATTGCAGGCTTTCTGGGCATTTTTGGGTACACCGATTACTGCATGAGCAAATTTGGTATCATCGGATTTTCAGAAGCCTTGCGCAGCGAATTAAAACAATACGCTATTAAAGTACAAGTGCTATGCCCTCCGGATACAGATACACCGGGATTTGAAGCAGAGAATAAAAACAAACCTGAAGAAACTAAAGCCATTGGTGGTAACGCTAAATTACTTTCTCCCGATGCAGTGGCAATGGCGCTATTAAAAGGTATGCAAAAAAATACATTTCTCATTCTGCCCGGTTTTGAAGGAAAACTTACAAGACTTTTAAGTCGATTTTTCCCTAATCTAATTGAATGGATAATGCAAATCAATATAAAAAAAGCCCAAAAGCAATTGAATAATAAATAGATACAAAAGATAATTTGCATAAATTAAGCTCTTTTGCACAGACTTAAGACGTTATACATAAAAACAATTCATAATATTATTAATCTGTTATATGCTGCAATAAATAAGCTAAATCTTGTATTTTTGCACAAAATTTTTAGCTAAATGAAGAAAATATTCTTATTAATTATTTGCATTATTTCAATGCATTATGCTTCATTCTCTCAAATAGAAAAACAGATAAATGGAGAGGCATTATCCAAATCAGAAAAAAAGAAACTAGAAGACACCTTACAGGGGTGGAAATTTGGAGGCTTGGGAAGTATTACTTTTAACCAAGCAGGTTTTAAAAATTGGGCTGCCGGCGGAACGAATGCAATATCTTTTCTTTTTAATTTAAGATTTTATGCAGACTTAAAAAAGGGAAACCACTTGTGGCAAAACTGGGTTGCAGGGGAATATGGCATTCAAATTTCTAAAGAAACAACTCCTAAAGTTTCCAAAAATGCCGATAGATGGGAGATTTTCAGCAAATACGGATACAAAATCTACAAGCCCTTGTATATGGCGGCTTATGTGGATTTGAAATCGCAATTCAGTAAATCTTTTGTACAAAGTGTTTCTACATCAAAGTTTGATTCCGTAATTGCAAAAGGAGGCTCTCCTCTAACATTTGAAGGTGCAATCGGTTTGGATTATGTACCGAATGATAAGTTCTCCTTATTCGTATCGCCGGTTGCTGCAAAATTGGTATATGTTGGAGATAACGCCATAGCTCATACAGGTGCGTATGGAAATCCACTAGACCCATTCAAAAATATTAGAAGAGAATTTGGTGCCGTAGTAATAGCACAATACAAACAAACTTTTTGGAAACAAAATATCAGCATCTCTTCCATATTAAAAGTATATAAAAACTATTTGAAAGGCAAAACCCTTAGCTTAGATAGTTTAAACACTCCACGAGAATTAAGTATTTCCGTTCCGGAATCAGCACAACATTATCGTAGAAACATAGACGTGGACTGGCAAACAACTATTGGATTAAAAGTAAATAAATTTTTAACTGCTAATGTTTTCTGGGAGGTAATGTATGATAATGATGTCGTAATTAAAGACAAAAAAACAGGAATGTACGGATATAAGGCCCAATTCAGAGATATTATTGGAGTAGGATTATCGTACAACCCCAACTTTTATAAAGCTAAAGGCGCCAAGCCCAAGAAGATATAATTCAACAATACTATTGTTATGTAAAAAACCGCAGCCTCGCTGCGGTTTTTTTACATTTTTTTACAATACTAAAGAAATCTAAATGACTAACATTCTTTAACAATATATCAAAAGATAAAGAAAAGAAACAGTTTATTTTTGCAACCAAACCTAATTTACAGATATGGAATCAATAGACATAAAATCATTAAACGAAAAAATACAACAAGACAGCGCATTCTTGGAGTTGCTGAATATGGAAATATCCAAGTCCATCATTGGTCAAAAATACATGATTGAACGCTTGATGATTGCCTTATTGGCACAAGGGCATGTACTCTTAGAAGGGGTGCCGGGGTTGGCAAAAACCTTAGCAATAAAGTCTTTGTCTGATGCTATTGACACCAAATTTTCCCGCATCCAATTTACACCCGATTTATTGCCAGCCGATATTTTGGGTACTATGATTTACAACCAGGCAAACGGCCATTTTGAAGTAAAAAAAGGACCTATATTTTCTAATTTTGTTTTGGCAGATGAAATAAACCGTGCTCCGGCAAAAGTACAGAGTGCTTTATTACAAGCTATGCAAGAAAGAACTATCACTATCGGCGATACTTCTTTTAAATTGGAAGAACCCTTTTTGGTAATGGCTACACAAAATCCGATAGAGCAAGAAGGAACTTACAATTTGCCGGAAGCGCAAGTGGATCGATTTATGCTGAAAGTGAAAATAGGCTACCCCGAATTTGAAGAAGAGCGCCAAATTATGCGACAAAATGTAAGTGGCGTAAACCCGAATATCAAGCCGATTATTTCTGCACAAACTATCCTACAAGCCCGCGATACAGTACGCAAAGTATATATGGACGAGAAAATAGAAAAATATATTCTCGATATCATTTTCGCCACTCGCGAACCCGCTAATTATAAAATAGAAAATTTAAAACATTTGATAAGCTATGGCGGCTCGCCGCGCGCAAGCATCAGCTTAGCATTGGCATCTAAAGCGTACGCATTTATAAAACGCCGCGGATATGTAATCCCGGAAGATGTACGAGCAGTAGCCCACGACGTACTTCGTCATAGAATTGGAATTACTTATGAAGCAGAAGCAGAAAACATTACCCAAGAGCATATTATAGATACTATATTAAACCGAGTCGAAGTTCCTTAGCAGAAGAGCAAAGTTGGGTTTTATGCCTTAGCAGAAGTAATAACAAAAGAGATTATGTCAATACTTACAAAACTAAAAGCCACTTTTTAAAAATAGAAAAGAGAAATAACACGTTCAATATTCCTTTTACCCCACTATTATGGAAGTAAACGAATTACTAAAAAAAGTACGAAAAATTGAAATCAAGACCAAGGGCTTGACGAATCATATCTTTTCGGGCGAATATCACTCTGCGTTCAAAGGGCGCGGAATGTCGTTTGCAGAAGTTCGTGAATACCAATATGGCGATGACGTGCGCAATATAGATTGGAATGTTACCGCTCGCTTCCGACATCCTTTTGTAAAAGTATTTGAAGAAGAACGAGAACTTACCATCATGTTATTGATAGATGTAAGTAAATCATCGTTTATTGGCACACAAAACCAATTGAAAAATGAAATTATTGCTGAAATTGCAGGCGTACTGGCATTTTCAGCTATACAAAATAACGACAAAGTTGGCGTGTTGTTTTTTAGCGATACCGTAGAATTATTTATCCCACCCAAAAAAGGAAAATCACATATTTTACGTATCATTCGCGAAGTGTTAAACTTTAACCCAAAGAGCAATAAAACGAATATTTCTTTAGCGTTGGAAAATTTCAGCAATATGATGAAGCGCAAAAGTATAGCATTTATACTATCGGATTTTATTGATGAAAACTATGCTGATGAATTGCGACATATTTCAAAAAAACACGATGTTGTAGGGATAAAAATTTATGACCAATTAGACGAAGAACTACCAAAAGTTGGACTATTGCAGGTTCGTGATGTAGAAACTAACGAGGCACGTTGGATAGATACGAATGATGCCGATACACAAAAAAATTATAAAGATCGCGCAGTATTTTACGACAAAAATTTTGAACAAAGTTTTATGAAAGCCGGTGCCGATAAATTAAAAATTAGAACAGAACAATCTTATGTACATATATTGATGGGTTTCTTTAAAAAGCGATCGTAATTACTTGCAAAAATTAAACAGTATATAAGTGAATATAAATAAAGTAAATAAAAAAGCAGCAATGGAGAGTAGCAATATTACTTCATTACTCCATTATTTTATTACTTCATTTTTTATCATTTACACTCTGCTGATAACCTACGACGTAAAAGCACAAACCGCCACTGCTTCCACAAAACAAAAAGAATATTTGATTGGCGATTGGGTGCCTGTAGATTTATTTGTCTCTTCTACCGGTAACAACAAAGTAGTGTTTCCAACGCTTAAAGATTCTATTTCCGAAACTATTGAAGTCGCAAATTATACGCCTATTGACACTGTAAAAAAATCGGGTCAAATAGAGTATCACCAATTAGTCAATTTAGTGGTATTCGATACCGGACAAATTCATCTTCCGCGCTTTCAATTTTTAGTAGATAACAATGGAAAAATTGATACTATTGTTTCGGACCCAATTTTAGTACACGTAGCCGGCGTGAAAATTGACACCACAAAAGATATTAAAGACATTAAAGAACCACTTAAAATTCCACTTACGTTCCAAGAGGTTTTACCCTATATCATCGGGTTACTATTGTTTGTTTTAATAGCAGGATTAATAGCATGGTATATAATGAAACGCAAGAAGAAAGAAGCACCACTTGATGAAAAATATACACTACCACCGCATGTTTGGGCATTAAAAGAGTTGGATAAATTAGAACATGAAAAACTATGGCAAACCGGTGAAATAAAAACGTATTACTCACGACTGACAGATATTGCACGAAGCTATATCGAATTGAGGTACCACATTCCGGCAATGGAAAGAACTACCGACGAATTGATGAGTGCTATGCACAAAGGCATCATCAAACAAGCATTAAAAAAAGAGTTGAACGATATTTTAGTGTTAAGTGATTTTGTAAAATTCGCTAAAGCACAACCCGACTTTATTGAAAATGAAAATGCGATGAGAATAATTCATGACTTCATCGAAAAAACGAAACAAATACAAGAAGAAAAAACAGAACAAAACAAAAAATCAAACGAATAACCAGCTATATTTTTCGATCACATGCACGCCATATTCCCATACACATTTGCACACCCTCATTACTTCTGGCTTCTCTTAGTCGTGCCGGCATTGGTGTATTGGTTTTATTACAAACGAAGCACGTATTACCCTACATTTAATATACCGCAACATGGCGGTGTGCTATCACAAGCTCCCAGACGGAAAGTGAGATTAATGAGTGTATTGCCATTGTTAAAAATACTATCTTTTATTTGTATTGTTTTTGCACTTGCTCGCCCGCAAAGCGCATTGTCCGAAAAAGAAATTTCCACGCAAGGAATAGATATTGTTTTGTCATTAGATATTTCCGGCTCTATGCTGGCAAAAGACTTTGAACCCGACCGATTGGAAGCGGCAAAAAAAGTTGCCATGAATTTTATTAAAGACAGGCCCAATGATAGAATTGGTTTAGTGATTTTTTCGGGCGAAAGTTTTACACAGTGCCCAATTACTATAGATCATCAAGTATTACTCAATTTATTTAAAGACATACACAGCGGTATGGTGGAAGATGGTACGGCAATAGGCATGGGGCTTGCTACAGCTGTTGCACGCTTAAAAGAAAGTAAGTCAAAATCTAAAGTAATTATTTTAATGACAGACGGGGTGAACAATACCGGATATATAGATCCTTATACCGCTATACAAATAGCTAAAACGTATGGTATTCGGGTATATACCATCGGAATTGGAAAAAACGGAACAGCACCTTATCCCGTAAAAGACCAAAATGGTAAAACCTTTTATCAGAATTTTCCGGTGCAAATAGATGAAGCACTATTGCGAAAAATTGCCCAAGAAACCGGCGGAAACTATTATAGAGCCACGGGAAATTCTTCCTTGAAAAACATCTATACCACAATAGATAAATTAGAAAAATCAAAAATAAAAATCAATAACTATCACCGCAAAAGCGAACACTTTCATGTGTTTGCACTCTTAGCGGTACTTTGCTTGTTGGGAGAATTTATTTTATCTAAAACTTATTTAAAAACAATTTTAAGCTAATGCTGCATTTTGAACATAAAGAATATTTTTTGCTATTATTGTTACTTCCTGCAATAACGGGATTGTATTTTTTTGTTCAACACCAAACACGTCGCCAACTCGAAAAAATAGGAGATTTAAACCTTATCCATCGCTTAATGCCGGATAGAAACGATAAGAAATCATTAGTAAAACTTATCTTATTGAATGTGGTTCTCTTTTTCTTAATTATCGCATTGGCTCAGCCGCAAATGGGTACTAAAATGGAAAAAGTAGAGCGAAAAGGAATAGACGTAGTGATTGCATTAGACTTATCCAAAAGCATGCTATCGCAAGATGTTGCACCTTCTCGTTTAGAAAAAGCAAAGCTACTTATCCAAACCTTGTTAAAAAAACTCGATGGCGACAGAGTGGGCTTGGTAATTTTTGCCGGCAACGCCTATTTGCAAATGCCACTCACTATTGATTATTCTTCCTTGTTATTGTATTTAAGAGCGCTTACTACTAATTCCGTTCCTACACAAGGCACTATTATCACCGAAGCCCTAAAAAAAGCCGAAAGTGCGTTTAATGAAAAAGATAAAAAACATAAAGCCATTATTGTAATCACCGATGGTGAAGACCATGAGGAAAATGCTATTGATGAAGCCGAAGAATTAGCTTCTGATGGGACTAAAATTTTTACCGTAGGCGTAGGTACTCCTAATGGAGGCACTATTCCGGTTTATGATGAAAATGGAAAAATTATCGGAGATAAAAAAGACGAGAATGGCGAAGTAATTGTATCAAAGATGAATGCAAATATGTTACAGGCATTAGCAAAAGGCGGCAATGGAAATTATTATGTTTTGGATAACACAAAACAAGTTGCTGACTTCCTGTCTAAAGATATCGCCAAGATTGAAACTAAAACAATTAATGATAAAGTGTTTACCGATTTTGTAGAACAATTCCAATATTTCCTTTGGTTTGCACTATTGGCATTATTGACAGATTTCTTTATCACTTACAGAAAAAAATGGATGGACGTAAAAAATGAAAAATAAAATCAGATATATAAAACAATGGATGCAGCACAATAAAAAAACTGTTTGGGTACTGTTTTTAGTTAAGCTGTTTGCTAAAGTTGTCCTCTTAGGCGCTATTGTTTTTTCTTCTGCAAAATGTAGTGCACAAAGCGCAAACACACTTCTTCGAGAAGGAAATAAATTTTATAAAAACGGAAAATATAACAACGCCACAGAAAGCTATAGCAAGGCATTGCAGAAAGCACCAAAAGATATACGTGCCGCATTTAACCAAGCAGATGCATTGTACAAACTAAATGAAATGGACAAAGCTAAAGAATTATTTAATGCGATAACAAAAGTTGCTACAAATGCACCTATCAAAGCACGTGCATTTTATAATGTTGGAAATGTGCATTACAAACAAGAAAAATGGGAAGAAAGTGCAAGAGCTTATAAAGAATCATTAAAACTAAACCCCAAAGATGAAGACGCTAAGTATAATTTAATGATGGCACTGGCAAAAATTAAAAAGAACGGTGGTGGAAATAAAAATCAACCACAAAAAAATAAAGATCAAAAACAAGATAAAGATCAAAAACAAGATAAACAGCAGAACCAAAACCAACAGCAGAATCAAAATCAACAACAGAATCAAAACCAACAGCAAAATAACCAGCAATCACAACAGCCAAAGCAGGGGCAACAGCAACAACAGCAAATGAGCAACGAGGAAGCGCAAAAGCTGTTAGAGGCTATCAGTGCAGAGGAAGGAAAGGTTCAGCAAAAATTAACCAAAGAAAAAGGCAAACCAAAGGAAGTAAAAGTGCAAAAAGATTGGTAATTTTTAATCCGGAAAAATAAGTGAAAAATTGTAAAACATATTTTAATAAAATTCTATCTGTGGCAACCCGACAGTATATGGATTTTTATTTCAAAATTTTAACTTGTTTCGCTCAAAAAGCATATATCTTTTTAGCGTTATTCTTATTTGTTTCCACCGCAAATGCACAACGGTTTACAGCTTCTTCCGAGTTGAGCCAAGTGCCACTTAACTATACCTTCGATGTCACCTATGCCGTAGAGAATGGGAGTTTGCAAAAATTTACGCCACCCAGTTTTGACGGATTTGATGTTGGAGGCCCGGCGCAAAGTACCAATGTTTCAATCATTAACGGTAGGGTTTCAAAATCAGTTTCATACACTTATACCTTAAAACCCAAAAAGCAAGGCGATTTTGTGATAGGTGCTGCAACTGCTATTGTGAATGGCAATGAAATGAAATCTAATACGATTGCCATAAAAGTTACTGCGCCGGCAAAACAACAACAAGCGCAACAGTACAATGACCCTTTTGATCCATTCCGTTCCCGACAACGCCCACAAACAAATGAGGAGGATATCCGTAAGATGGTAGAAAAAAATATTTTTGTCCGCGTTGTCCCTTCTAAAACTTCACTCTATCAAGGAGACCAATTATCGCTCTCGTACAAGCTTTATTTCCGTCTTCAATATCAAACTTTACAAGCACTCAAAAACCCCAGCTATGCCGGATTTCTGAGCGAAGAGTTTAAACTACCGGAGCAAAACCCAAATGAAGAGCCACCGATAGAAACCTATGAAGGTAAAAAATATTACGTGCAAGAATTTAAACGTGTTTCCTTGTTTCCCACTACTTCCGGCCGTATAAAAGTAGATCCTATTGAATTACAAGGAACAGTTTTGGTAGAAGTTCCAGACCCCGATTTTGGTGGATTCTTTAGTACATTACAGCCTTATGACTACGCATTTAAAAGCAACGGAATCGAGCTGGATATAAAACCATTGCCCGAAAAAAACAAGCCCGCAACATTTAATGGAGCGGTAGGAAAATTTGCGTTCAGTGCTGAATATGACAAGACTAAATGCTATGTGGGCGAACCGGTTAAATTAAAATTAACGTATAAAGGCACCGGAAATTTTAAATTACTAACGCCGCCAAAACTCACTTTTCCCGAAGAGTTTGAAGTATATGAGCCAAAAACAAAAGATGATTATTCCAACAATGGCAGTGTAGTATCAGGCACTAAAACATTTGAATACACTTTAATACCACAAGATGGTGGCATTTACAAACTTCCTAAATATGAGTTTGCCTATTTTGATGTGGACAAAGCAGATTATGTAAAATTTACACTTCCCGAAACATCTATTGAGGTGAGTGGAAAAGCGAAGCTCAGCCAAAACGTAGTGAACTTTTTTAAACGAGAAAAAGAAGACAAACCTAAAAGTATTTATGGTATAAAAAATCAATTTGTAGATAATGTTACCTTTGTTGGAAGCACAACGTTTTGGTCGCTTACTACCGCACCAATTTTATTATTAGTAATAGGCTTTTTCTTTAGAAAACGAGAATATTCCGATGGTGATTTATTGTTGATGCGTAGGAAAAAAGCGAATAAAATAGCATTGCGCAGAATGGCTACAGCAAAAAAACTACTACAATTAAATAATGAAAATGCTTTTTATAACGAAGTAATTCGAGCTTTGTGGGAGTATCTTTCCGATAAACTCCTTATCCCTCCAAGTGAGCTATCTAAAGAAAACATTGCCGATAAATTACAACAACGAGGAGTAGCTGAAAATAAAATAGAGGAACTAAAAACAACCTTAGCTACTTGCGAACAAGCTTTATTCTCTCCGATAGGAAAAGAAAATGCAATGAAAGAAACGTACAGCAAAGCAATTGAGTTGATTGTAGATTTTGAAGAACAGTTAAAACAGAAAACAGCATGACCAAGTTTTTTCTAAAATATAGCTTGGTAATACTTGCATTGTTTTTATCGTTTAATGCAAAAGCTCAAGAGGCGAGTTCGCTATTTCAAACGGCAAATACCTACTATAAAAACAGGCAATATGATGAGGCAGAAAAGCTGTACTTGTTGGTACTGAAGAAAGATAGCAAGAATGTAAACGCATTATACAATTTAGGCAATACCTATTTTCATCTGAAGCAATTTCCGTATGCAGTATGGTACTACGAGCGCGCTTTAAAACTAAACCCTGATAGCAAATATATAAAACACAATATTGAAGAAACGAACAACAAACTATTTAATAAAATAGAATTTAGTAAAGAGTTTTTTGTAACAAAGCAATTAAAAGGATTGGTGCACGCTACTTCTTCCAACGGCTGGGGAACGTATTTACTGATAGCATTATGGCTGGGAAGTATTTCTATGGTTATCTACTTCGTTACAAAGCACAATTTGTTTTACAAAATCGGAGTCACAGCATTGTTGGTGGCTGTGCTGTTTGGGTGGTTTACGTATAGCACATTTGCCGAAGAGCATCAACAAGATTATGCAATAATTTTAACCTCAACGGCTTACTTAAAAAATGCGCCGGTAGAAACCATGAATGCTGCCGATACGATACAGACCGGTGTAAAAGTACAGATTATTGATGCCGATAAAAATTGGAGAAAAATAAAATTACCTAACGATAAAACGGGTTGGATAGAGAAATCCAATCTCGGATTGATCTAATTTTCTATCTTTAAAACGTAATCCCTATTGTGATAGGAACATAATGTTTTAACGTAATTTCAGGTGTATTTGCATACGTTTGAATAATTTGCCCGCTTCCGTTCAAACTTTGCACATCTACTTTGCGCTGCAAATGTTGTAAGCGATAGCCCACACCAAAATGCATCGCTAATCTTTTGTTGGGAATTACATATCTGCCACCAATCATAAACTCCCCAAAAGCACCCGAATATTTACCCTTATTATTTACTCGATTAAAATAAGTATCTATAAACACGGCACCTCCGATTCTTTCAGATAGAAATAAATTGAAATTTCCTTTCAGAAAATATTCTCGCATTTCTACAAAAAATGGAAAAGTAAAATAATAATAACTAATGCCGTAAGTAGAATTAGGTCTGAAATCTAAACCTACGCCGCCCCCCACAAAAAATTTAGGATTAATTAAAATGCCATGTACCGTGCGAAACATAATGCTGGGTTTTTCTACTTGCAAATTTGTTTTTCGAGCCGGCTGATCGGGAAATTTTTGTGTCATAGTTCCTGCCACGTTTATCGCCACCCCTACCTCGTTTACAGAAGAATATCGGGTGGTTCTTATATTTTTTATAGAATCAACATCTAATACAATATCCTCTTGCGCTTTGGTGGTATGCAGTAAGCCAATAACCCCTAATATAAAAAACAATACTCTCATTACTTTTATTTTCGTTATAAATTTAGCATTTTATATTTATTTATACTTCACCTTTTTAGAATAGACTCTTTTACACAAAATTGCCCGATTACTCATATCTTTTTTGTATTTTCAACCATGCTAAAAATTGGCAGTTCTCTTTTGTTTTCTTTCCTGTTTTATGTGCAGCTATCCGCACAATCTTTCGATTATTCCGAAAATTGCAAGCAAGCCTATCATGCTATCTATAAATTAAAAATAAATGAAGGAATGCAATGGCTGGCGAAAGAAAAAAAAGAACACCCCAAAAACTTTCTTCCTATTTTTCTTGAAAATCATGCCGATTTTTTAAAGCTAAATATCAATGACAACCGTGCATTGTATGACAACACAAAATCAAGAGTAGAATATAGACTGGAACGATTAAAAGACGGAGACAAAAATTCTCCGTTTTATTTATATACGTTAGCAGAAATTCATTTACAATGGGCATTTTGTAAAATTAAATTCGGAGAATACGTAAGTGCCGTTTTTGAAGTAAGGAAAGCTTATCAAATGCTGTTAGACAACAAAAAGAAATTTCCCGATTTCAAACCGAATACCAAAAGTTTAGGATTGTTGCACACCTTGTTCGGTGCTGTACCCGACAAATATAAATTTGGCGCAAAATTATTGGGGCTAAAAGGCTCTATTGAACAAGGTTTAGCAGAATTAAATTCAGTGATGCAAGATGACGATTTCCAATTTCGAGATGAAACGATACTGATGTACACTTTGCTGATGCTGCACTTGCAGAAAGATGAAACTACCTCTTGGAATATGATACAGAGTGCCGAAATCCCGTTAAACGACAACCTGCTGAATTACTTTGTAGCAGCGACCGTAGCGAACCATACAGGTAAAAACGATAAGATGATAGAGATACTTACAGATCGACCCGTTGGAAGTGCTTATTACCCATTTCCCTACCTCGATTTTATGCTGGGATTTGCTAAACTAAACCGATTGGATAGCAATGCCGATGTGTATATAAAAAAATTTATTACTCAAAATAAAGGACGGTCTTACCAAAAAGAAGCTTATCGAAAATTAGCGTGGTATTATTTGGTAAATGGACAACCGGCTTTATACAGAAAATATATGCAGCAAATTTTATTAATTGCGGATGCTCCGACAGATGAAGATAAATCGGCGCAGAAAGAAGCACTGCAAAACGTTATTCCACAGCAGGAATTATTGAAAGCGCGCCTGCTGTTTGATGGCGCATACTACGAAAAAGCATTGACAGTCCTAGATGATATTTCTTTTGATAAACTATCTAATTCCAGAGATAAAATAGAGTACTTTTATCGAAAAGCCAGAATTTATGATGAACTGAATAAATCAAATGACGCTATTAAATTTTATCTATTAACAATAGAAAAAGGAGCAGACTTTAAGTATTATTTTGCGGCAAATGCTTGTTTGAAAGTGGCTACTATTTTTGAACGATTATTAAAGCAAAATATGGCCATAAAGTACTATAAAAAAGCCATTGACTTAGACAAAGATGAATACGCCAACAGTATTGACGCTGAAGCCAAAGCCGGACTCAATAGGTTGGGAGAATAACCCGTTTTTAAAAATTCCTACTAAAAAAGTGTAACTTCATTTCAATTTTATGCTCATCCAACAACATATATCCTTACAACCATACAATACTTTCGGAATATCTGCAGAGGCTGCTGCTTTTTGCATCATCCGAACTAAAGAAGACGTAATTTCATTAATACAAAATGAACTAAAAAGCTACGCCTACTCGTTGGTGATTGGTGGAGGAAGCAATATATTATTGTGTAATAATGTAGAAGGCTTAGTAATAAAAAATGAGATAAAAGGCATAGAAATTATTGAAGAAACCGATACGGAGGTATGGGTGAAAAGCTACTCCGGTACAGTATGGCACGAGCTGGTAATGTACTGCGTAGAACGCAATTACGGAGGTATTGAAAATCTATCGCTTATACCGGGCACTGTGGGGGCTGCCCCGATGCAAAACATAGGTGCGTATGGTGAAGAATTAAAGAATGTTTTTGTATCCTTAGAGGCTATTCATTTGCAAACTGGAAACACGAAGATTTTTACTAAAGAAGCATGCAAATTTGGATATCGGGAAAGCGTATTTAAAAAAGAAGAAAAAGGAAAGTATTTTATTTATGCAGTCACCCTAAAGCTTGAAAAATATCCTACGATAAATACAACGTATGGAGATATTCAGAAAATAATTGATGAGAAAAAAATAGAACATCCTTCCATTAAAGACGTGTCTGAAGCGGTAATACAGATACGGGAAAGCAAATTGCCCAATCCGAAAATATTGGGTAATGCCGGTAGTTTTTTTAAAAATCCGGAGGTAGAAAAAAATAGCGCAAGAAATCTATTGGAAAAATTTCCGACTATGCCCCACTATACTATGCCAAATGGAAAAATAAAAATTCCTGCCGGCTGGTTGATAGAGCAATGCGGCTGGAAAGGCAAACAAATCGGACATACCGGCAATCATGCTAAGCAAGCACTTGTAATTGTAAATTATGGAAATGCTACAGGAGCTGAAATTTGGAAGCACGCTTTGGCTGTACAGCAATCCGTAGTAGAAAAATTTGGAATCTGCATGGAACCGGAAGTGAATATTGTTTCCTAAAATAGCTACTATTTATATTTATTGTTGGTGCCTAATCGTTTCTTTGTCGCTTTGTCCACTTCATCCGTTCTCTTGTTCATGTCAAGCCCGGGAGTTTTGGGTTTTGCCACTTTTGGAGCTTCTTTTTTCGGCGCTTTTTTGCTACTGCCTTTTTGAAAATTATAGCCGACTTCTACATTTAATCCAAAGAAATAATTTTTAGATTTCTTATAGTCAGGATGCACACGGTATGCCGTTGCATTAATATCATTAAACCCAAATTTTGTTTCCAACGCCACCCCTAAATATATATGGTTGTTAAATATGTAATCAAATCCATAGCGTAAGACACCTACCCCTTGCACTTTTTTGTAGTAAGAAGTATAATTATCTGTAGGGTTAGGGGCGTATGCCGGATAGCCGCCCAAGCTTGCAGGGATTGGGTAGCCATAATTTCTTATCAACCCCGTATTTTTATAATCTACCGTATAATTTTCTGTCGCTTTCAATAAAAAATCTACTTCTAAGCCTACCAATAATTTCATTCTCCAGTGAAAATTGTCATCTTTCACCAAAACATGCTCTTTTTGTCCGCGCAATAAAGGTGCAAAGCGATACAACACTCCAAACCCCATATATTTAAAATCTACGGATTTATTGTGCGTGCCAATTAAGCTATCATATTTTTTCCACTTAAAAACATCTCTGTATTTCTGCCCTTCGTCGCAGAAATTGGCAAAGGCGACAATACCGTGTTGCTCCTTAAAATTATAACCACCTTGCACAAATGCATGATAGCTGAATTTCGGACGATAGTCTAACTGTTTGCTGTTTTCGGCTAAATAAAAGGTGTTTTGAGCCAACATATAAGATATGCCGGGCGTAATTCCTACACTTATGTTTCCTCCTTTTTGGGCAAAGCCATTAGAAAAGCTGAGTATGAATAATAATATGAATGTAAATTTTGTTATTTTCATGCCTACCTATTTTTGAGTTGTTTATTTTGTTGGTTATCAAAGATAAGAAAATCCATTCATTTTTTAGTTATAGCAGATGAGTAATAAAAAATCCGGTCTGAGTAAATCTACTTTAATCAGAAGCATACAATGTTCCAAATCATTATATCTCTATAAAAATTTTTATTCGCTGCGCGATAAACCCTCGACGGTACAGCAGCAAAAATTTGACAGAGGCCACCGTGTCGGAAAATTGGCACATTTATTATTCCCGGATGGTAAAGATTGCTCTCCGCCAAATCCGTTTAGTTATGATGAATCTATAGCCGCTACTAAACTTTTAGTGCATCAGCAATTCCCGGCAATTTATGAAGCTGCCTTTAAATACAACGGCATCTTAGCGGCATTAGATATACTTACTTTCGAAAACGGGAAATGGTATGCTTATGAAATAAAAAGCTCATTACGGATTTCTGCAACATACTTACTTGATGCAGCAATCCAATATCATATCATCACCCGCAGCGGATTGCCTTTAGAAGATTTCTTTATTGTTACAATTAATAATGAATATGCATTTGATGGTACCTTGGACGTACAGTCTTATTTTAAAAAAACTTCTGTATTAGCAGAAATAAAAGAACGACTCCCTTTTGTAGAACAAGCAATAGATAATGCAATTGTAACTTTACAGCAAACTACCGTTCCTGATGTGCCGATTGGTGCGCATTGCACTAAACCTTATCCTTGCGATTTTCAAGGATACTGTTGGGCAAATATTGCTAAAGATTCTATATGGTATCTACCCGCAATTTCTATGCAAGAAAAATGCAATTTTGTAGAAATAGGAATCAATAGCATTGATCAAATACATGAGCGTGATGAGCTAAATTCCAGACAAAGAGTTATTATCAACAGCATTAAAACAGGAAAATCGCACATACAAAAGGATAACCTAAGTGCTTTTTTATCAGAAATTAAATACCCACTATACTATTTTGATGTGGAAGCCTTTCAGCCAGCAGTGCCTTTGTTTGTCAATACTAAGCCTTATGAGCGGATACCATTCTTGTACTCCTTGCATTATAAAGAAAGTGCAGAAAGTGAGTTGCAACATACCAGCTATATTTCACCCGTAGGTGTTGATGATAGAATACAATTTGTAGAACATTTTTTAAAAGCTACAGAACTTCCTGGGCAAATATTAGTATTTAATACGTTGATGGAAAAAGGGGTTTTGTTTCGTTTAATGAATGATTTTCCACAATACAAAAAAGAAATTATAGATCGTATAAATCGCATCATAGACATTGAAATTCCGTTCAAAGAATTGTATTATTATCATCCAGCACAGCAAGGTAGTTTTTCATTGAAAGCCATAGGCAATGCCCTGCTAAACCGTAATGAATTTTCAAATAGCCAAGTGAAAAGTGGCGAAGAAGCCATGGCGGTATATAATGAATTGTTTTATTGGACAGAAAAAAAAGAAATAGAGGAAAAGCTCATACACTTACAAAAATATTGCTACACCGATACTTATGTATTATATGAAACCGTAGATGCCTTGAAGAAGCTAATATAAAAAACAGCTACTTCTATAAAATTATAGAAGTAGCTGCTTGCTGGAGATGAATAACTTTTATTGAGGAATATTAAATGTTGTACATATTTCTTCGTAGGTCATTTTTGAATAGGGTTTTGCTAATCTTAAATGCTTTGAAGCTGGTACGATAATATACCTGAATTTATTATTAGTAGCAGGCGAAGAGGAAAGTGTAGAGGTGAATCTGATATTGCCTACCGTCAAAACATAATTCCACAGAACCCCTGAAGTATTAGCAGGTAGTGATCTTACGTTTGTTCCGTCAGCGGTAAGTTTGGTATAGGCCAATACTAGGCTACTATCCAGTGTTGCTTGTGTAATTTTACTCTCTGCTCTGTCAACATAAAATGCGCTTGCCACCCCTGACCATGTTCCGGCATCTTGCCAGTCAGAGTAATAGACATTCGCATTTCCGTCTTTTCCCGCAGGACCTTCTTTTGTACAAGATATGGCTGTTAATACCGCTAACGCCATAAATAAGTGCATTAATTTTTTCATGATTTTGATTTTAATTAATCAAATGTATTAACACAGGGAATAACTTTTTCTTTTATTTAGTATTCGGGCGGTATTACTTAGTATTCGTATATTTTTAACCCTATTCCGCCAAAGCAGTACGGCTTTTTTTTAATAAGTTTAGGATTTACTTGTGCTCTAATATTTTAATGCATCAAAACAAATTTCAACTTTGCTGTTTCTTTTTTACCGCTGCCTTTGCAAAGCGCAAAATAGACTCCTGTAGCTGCTCGCTCGCCATTTACCAGATTGCCATCCCAAACGGCTTGCCCTCCTAAGGCGGTAGTTTCATATACCAAATTTCCGCTTATATCTATAATTTTTATAGTACAATTATCGGGGATTCCGCGGAAGGCTATTGGGCCGGTGTAATCTGCCCGCACCGGGTTGGGATATACAAATGGAGCCGGAGTTTCAGCGGTAGTGACGGTAGCATCCGCCCGATAGCTGCAAATGCCTTTTCCGGTACCGATAAATAAATCGCCGCTTTCTGGATTTATCGCTAAAGAGCGAACATAATTTGACAATAATGGAGAATTGTCTTCATTGAAATAATGAATCGTTTTTCGTCCGTCCGGGCTTACTAAAAACAGACCATTGTTGGTGCCAATCCACTTCCTGTTGGCATTATCTACAAGCAAGCAGTTTATTATTTCGTCTTCTAATAAATTATCGCAAAATCCGCTGCCATCATTGCGGTCTATGCATATTTGTTCCGCCTGGCAGGAGTTGTCGGTTACATATCCCGGGCATGGAATTACTGCAATTCCTTGTTGTGTGCCTAACCATATTTCGCCGTCTTTGTCTTTCGCCATGCAGATAACATTATTTGCAGGCAAATTGCCACTGCTGGTTGAAAAATTAAAATACTTGTCATCCGATTTATCGTCGATGTTATTCCCGTAATTTAGCATCACTACCCCGCCGCCATTATCTTGTTTTGCTACCCAAATTTGGTTGAAATCGTCCACTAAAATGTCTTTGACCAATTTGTCGTTTAAAAAACCGGTATTGAAATATACGTAGCTGCCATCTTGCTTTCTACAAACAATTGGCGTATTGGAGTATTCATCGGCAAGCCATACATTTCCTTGTACGTCGAGGTCGGCACCCATTATTCTAAATATTTTTTTACTGGGATCCACTGCACCCGGTCGGAATTTATTGATCTTAAAACTTTTGTCGGCAAGTGTGTATTCCAAAATTCCGGTTTGAGAACCAAATATCAGTTTATTGTCTTGAGGAATGGGTTGGACCACCGAGATGTCAAAAAATGAATCTAAAGTAGGCGTATTGTAAATGTTTAAGTTGTCCCACGTGTAATCTGTGCAGAAATATATTCCGTTTTTGTTAAAAGCAGGAGCTCCACCATCTGTAATATCTGAAGAAGTAACCCATAATGTTTTATTCAGAAATTGCATTTCTTTATTGGTGATTTTTGGCGGGCCATTCGGGTAAATAGTATTGAAATTTGCTCCTTCTTGATAGGATAACCCACGATACAAATCGGCATACCAGATGGTATTATTTTTATCCTCGATAATTTGAAGTGGAAAAGCAATTCCATTTGCTGCACCATAAAAAATAAAAGATGTTCCAGTCCATTTCCCAATTCGCGTTTCAATGACGGCATTGCTGTTATTCAGTTTTTGCTGTACGATAAATAAGTGCCCATTAGAATTATTTAAATTACGTGTTACCCAATTGGCATCGCTAAATAATACCGACCAGTTTACGCCCTCCCATTGATACAGCGCACTGCCTACCGCAGCTATAATTTTACCTTGATATTGGGTAACTGCAGTAGCTTCTAATGCGGGTATGCTGCCCGAGTAGGCAGTCCAATTGTTGAAGTTTAACAAATTAACGGCAGGGCTATTTACGCCACTTAATATGCCCTTTGTGGTTGCAGCAAAAATAGTGTCTTTGTTTGCCCAAACGGCATTTACTTTGTATGTGTTTAGTCCATCATTAAAAATATCTGTTTCCGCTATTTCTTGTTTTTCCAAATTCAATTTTACAATCCCTAAGCCGGTGGCAATATAGGCAACTCCATTAGTACAAAAAATGTGATATATGTTTTTGTTTCCCGTAATATCGGCATCTTTCAGGTAAGGGATGTTTTTAATTTTTCCGTTTTGTATTAAATCGATATTGGAATTGGTATATGCGATTACCAAAGTAGAAGTGGCGGTGTCATACCCAACTTGTGCAACAAATACTTCGGCTAGTCCGCTTACTTTAGTATATTTTTCTATAAGATGATTGTCCATATTTACCCCAATTACACCAAATTCACAACCGGCATATACATAATTTTTACTTTGACAAATAGAGAGTGTGTTTTGTAGAGGTAAATGAGCCGTCCATGTTCCTAAGGGTAAATTTTGTGCAACAGCTATTTGCTGGGCAGCCCATCCCGTGTATATGAAAAACAGTAAAAGGTAGAAATAAAAGCCCTTATATTGCATCTTTCGATTAAATTATTTCCAAATCTATGCAATTTAAAGCATAATATAGGATAAAAACCACATTTTAGTAGAGCTTTTAGTATCTTTGCGAAAATTTTTTTTAAAGGAGATGAGCAGCTCAAATACACGAAAATATAAAGAAATCAAGAATTTGTCACAAGTGCAAATTGAACAAGAAATCGCTCAGTTCTGGAAATCGGAACAAGTGTTTGAAAATAGCATTACGACAAGAGAAGGGAAAACACCATTTGTCTTTTATGAAGGGCCGCCGAGCGCAAACGGCATGCCCGGTATCCATCATGTATTGGCGCGTACTATCAAAGATATATTTTGCCGTTTTAAAACGTTGCAAGGCTATCAAGTAAAAAGAAAAGGCGGCTGGGATACACACGGACTTCCGGTAGAGCTGCAAGTAGAAAAACTATTGGGGATTACCAAAAAAGACATCGGGACAAAAATATCTGTGACGGAGTATAACCAAAAGTGCCGAGAAGAGGTAATGAAGTTTAAAGATGTTTGGGATAATATTACACAAAAAATGGGCTATTGGGTCGATTTGGAAAACCCATATATTACCTTCGATAATAATTATATAGAAAGTATTTGGTGGATATTAAAAGAGTTCTACCAAAAAGATTTATTGTACAAAGGGTATAAAATACAGCCTTATTCACCGGCTGCCGGAACAGGATTAAGTTCCGCTGAATTGAACCTGCCGGGCTGCTACAAAGATGTGAAAGATACCTCTGCAGTAGCGCAGTTTAAGATTAGTCAACCGTCCGTAGTGGAAAACCCATTGTTTTCCATTAAAAAGGAAGATTACTTTTTTTTGGCATGGACCACCACACCATGGACATTGCCCTCTAATACCGCATTAGCTGTTGGCGCAACTATTGATTATGTTTTGGTGAAAACGTTTAATCCTTATACGCATATTCCGGTGAATTTAATTTTAGCAAAAGAGTTATTGCCTAAATACTTCCAACCGGAGAATGAAAATAAAGACTTTGCAACTTACCAAAACGATGCAAAAAATTTACCCTATCAAATTTTGGCTACATTTAAAGGAAAAGACATTGCCGGTATCCGTTACGAACAATTATTACCCTTTGAAGCGAACCAAAAAGACAATATAGAAGGAGATGCATTCAAAGTAATTATAGGCGATTTTGTTACCACTTCTGATGGAACAGGTATTGTACACATTGCTCCGAGCTTTGGAGCTGACGATATGAAAGTAGCTGCCGAGAATGGTATTGGGAGTTTGACTTTAGTAGATAAAGAAGGAAAATTTGTTGAAGGCGTCGGAGAATTTTCCGGCAGATATGTAAAAGACTATAAAAACGAAGCCAATTACGTTTCCGTTGATATAGATATTTGTGTAAAATTAAAAAAAGAAAACAAAGCATTTAAAGTCGAAAAATACGAGCACTCTTATCCGCATTGCTGGCGCACCGACAAACCTATTATCTACTATCCGTTAGACTCTTGGTTTATTCGAGTTACAGCGGTAAAGGAAAGAATGATAGAGCTGAATAAAACGATAAATTGGAAACCTGAAAGCACTGGAACAGGTCGCTTTGGACAATGGCTTGAAAATTTAGTAGATTGGAATTTGTCGCGCACCCGCTATTGGGGAACGCCGCTACCTATTTGGCGTACGGAAGATGCGAGCGAAGAAAAATGCATTGGCTCGGTAGAAGAATTGAAAGCAGAAATGGAAAAAGCAATTGCTGCCGGATTTTTATCAAAAGAAATAATACACCAATCGTTCGATTTACATAAGCCTTTTGTTGATGATATAATTTTGGTATCACCTACCGGAAAACCTATGAAACGCGAAAGCGACCTTATAGATGTTTGGTTTGACAGTGGTGCAATGCCTTATGCTCAATGGCATTTCCCTTTTGAAAATAAAGAAACTTTTGCAAAATCGTTTCCCGCAGATTTCATTGCAGAAGGAGTAGATCAAACACGCGGTTGGTTTTATACACTGCATGCAATTGCAACGATGTTGTTTGATTCAGTGGCATACAAAAACGTAGTTTCCAACGGATTGGTGTTAGATAAAAACGGCAATAAAATGTCGAAATCTAAAGGAAATACAGTAGATCCTTTTGCTACAATAGAAAAATATGGCGCCGATGTAACTCGTTGGTATATGATTTCAAATTCTCAGCCGTGGGACAATTTAAAATTTGATGAAGAAGGCTTAGCAGAAACATCGAGAAAACTTTTTGGTACAATTTACAATACGTATAATTTCTTTGCTATTTATGCAAATATCGATACGTTTAAATTTGAACCGTCCTGTGTAACGCCGATACATGAACGCACAGAAATAGACCGCTGGGTAATTTCGAAATTACACTCTTTGGTGAAAGAAACAACAGCAGCTTACGCAGATTATGAACCTACAAAAGCCGCACGATTAATAGAAGATTTTGTAATCGAACATTTGTCCAATTGGTATGTGCGATTGTGTCGTCGTAGATTTTGGGGTAATGAGCTTTCACAAGATAAAAAAGCTGCTTTTGAAACACTATATGAATGTTTGCAAACGGTAGCGCAACTGATGAGCCCGATAGCTCCTTTCTTTAGCGATTGGCTTTGGCAAAATTTATCGGATACAAAAACCTCTGTCCATCTATCATCTATTTTAGCAGCAGACGAACACTTGATAGATGTCCCCTTAGAACAACGCATGGAATGGGCACAAGAAATAGCTTCATTAGTTTTATCACTGCGCAAAAAAACAAAAATAAAAGTGCGCCAGCCACTGCAAAAAATATTAATCCCTGCAATCGATAAAGAATTTATCGCTCAAATAGATAAAGTAAAATCATTGATACTTGCAGAGGTGAATGTGAAAGAAATTGAATACATCGGCGATACTTCCGGCATTATTACCAAAAAAGTGAAACCTAATTTTAAATTATTAGGAAAAAAATTAGGTAGTAAGATGAAGCAAGCTACAGAAATTATTCAGCAGTTACCCGATTCGGAAATTCAGCAATTAGAACAAATAGGAACGATAAACGTTACCATCGATAATGAAGTATTTCCGGTATTATTGGAAGAAGTAGAAGTAATTTCAGACGATATACAAGGCTGGCTGGTAGCTACCAATAATGGCATTACTGTTGCATTAGATATTCATATATCTGAAGAGTTGAAGAATGAGGGCTTCGCCAGAGAAATAGTGAATAAGATTCAAACAGAGCGTAAAGAATCAGGATTTGAAGTTACTGACAAAATTATCTTGAATGTGCAAAACCAATTGGTACTCAATAGTGTATTGAATACCTATAAAGAATATATTTGTAATGAAACTCTAGCGTCGGATATCATTTTTAGCAGTGAGGTATCTAATGCAAAAGATTTTGACATCAATGGTGAGATATTAAAATTATTCATTCAAAAACTGTAGAAGATGGCAAAAGTGACAAAGTCCAAAAAGCCTGCGCCTAAAGCCCCGGTAAAAAAAGCAGCTGCAAAACCAGCCGCAAAAAAAACGGCTGCAAAACCAGTCGCAAAAAAAACGGCTGCAAAACCGGCCGCAAAAAAACCGGCTGCAAAACCAGCAGCAAAAAAACCGGTTGCAAAACCCGTAACGAAGAAGCCAGTCGCAAAAGCACCGGCTCCTAAAAAAGCGGCTGCGGCTAAAGCAAAACCAGCGCCTAAAAAAGTAGCGACCAAACCGGCTTCTAAAAAAGCAGCCGTTAAAAAACCTGCGTTAAAAACGCCCGTAAAAAAAGCAACAACAGCCCCTAAAAAAGCAGCACCGGCAAAGCCGATAAAGAAAGCAGCGGCAAAACCTGTAGCTAAAAAAGCAGCAACTCCTAAAGCACCGGCAAAGCCGATAAAAGCAAAAACTGTTACCCCACCACCGGCTCCGAAGCAAACAGTAAAAGCGGAAAAACCTAAAGTGGAAAAATCTAAAGCACCTGTAAAAGCAGCTACTTCAAAGCCAATCATAACTACTGATCGGGAGGCAGCGGTAACTAAAGCACACCAAATTTCTGCACAACGACATCAACAAGAAGAGAAAGCACCCGCTGAAACAAAAGTAGTACGCTATGGCGATGCAGACTTAGCACTTTTTAAAGCAACGATATTAAAGAAAATAGCGAAAGCAAAAGACGAAATAGATTTTTATACCGACCAAATTCGCTCCGCATCCGAGTCGGATACGCAATTTGCCAGCATGGACGATGGCTCTGTGACCTCTGAACGAGAAAATATGAACCAAATAGTATCACGCATGCAGAAACTAATTTCACACTTAGAAAGTGCTTTGGTGCGTATTGAAAACAAAACGTATGGGATTTGCCGTGAAACCGGAAGATTAATTCCCAAAGAGCGATTATTGATAGTGCCTCATGCTACACTAAGCGTAGAAGGCAAGAAAATGGAAAAAAAATAATCTTTTTATAAATAGATAAACCATTAAAAGCCAATGAAGAAAATTATCTTTGTTGGCTTTATTTTTTAGAACTTTTTGATATTGTATTATGAGCAAGAGAGCAATCGCCCTAACCACCATATTTATTTCACTAACAATAGACCAGATTACTAAATTTTGGGTAAAGCTAAGTATGAAAAGTGGCGATGAATTTGCCTACATCGGACAGTGGGCACGTATTCATTTTGTAGAAAATGAAGGTATGGCATTTGGAATGAGCTTTGGAGCAGGAATGGGGAAGTTCTTATTGACCTTTTTCAGAATTATCGCCGTAATTTTTATCAGCTATTTATTGTCACAACAAATTAAAGACAAAAAATCTTCCAAAGGATTCATTTTTGCCATGTCATTAATTTTAGTAGGTGCTATCGGGAATATTGTAGATAGTATTTTTTATGGACAACTATTTTCTGATAGTGAAGGACATATTGCTACTTTATTTCCTGCCGGTGGAGGCTATGCGAATTGGTTTCATGGTAGAGTGGTAGATATGTTTTATTTTCCAATTTACAGAGGCATTTTACCCAATTGGATTCCAATTTATGGCGGAAAATATTTTGAGTTTTTCCAATTCATTTTTAATGTAGCGGATGCATGTATAACCATTGGAGTGTTTATTATATTAATATTCCAAAAGCAGTTTTTCAAAGACTTGAATGCTGCTAACACGAATCCTACAAAAGAAATATCCACACCATAAGCCACTTCTTGTTTCTGATAAGGTAACTTATATATAACGAGAATTTTAAGTGGTTGCCGAGAACTTGTTTTTGGAATGAGTATCTTTATTCATTAAATTTTGATGCGTATGGATTTTCTACAACAACCATTCTCTTGGTATGTGGCAGGGCCACTGATAACGGTTAATTTATTTTTATTGTTCTACTTTGGACAGCGATTTGGCATCTCTACCGGAATGAAAACCGTGTGTGCCGCTTTGGGAGCCGGAAATAAATACCACTTCTTTAAGTACAATTGGAAAGCAGATTCGTGGTTGCTGATTTATATTTTAGGTACAGTTATTGGCGGATATATTGCATTTCATTTTTTTAATGCGGGAGCTCCGGTAGTTGTAGCGGAGAAAACAGCAGCGGCCTTACAACAATTGCACATTGCCGCCAATCAATCGTTCGAACCGGCAGAAATTTTTGCACTTCAGAATGCATTTTCCCTCAAAGGTATCTTGTTGTTGTCCATAGGTGGTTTTCTCATCGGCTTTGGCACTCGATGGGCAAATGGTTGTACTTCAGGTCATGCCATCGCCGGCTTAAGCGACTTGCAATTACCTTCCTTAATTGCTGTAATTGGTTTTTTTATCGGAGGCTTACTTATGACGCATCTTATTATTCCTTTTTTATTTAAATAAAAAACAATGAAACAACTTAAATTCTTATTGCTCGGTATATTTTTCGGATTCTTATTGGCAAAGGCACAGGTCATTTCGTGGTTTCGTATTTACGAAATGTTTCGCTTCGAATCCTTCCACATGTACGGCATTATTGGCAGTGCAGTATTATTGGGAGTGTTAGTAGTACAATTTATAAAGCGCAGTAATTTAAAATCTATAAATGGTACGCCTATTGTAATAGAACCGAAAGCCAATACATACAAAGCAAGTTTATTGGGAGGTATTTTATTTGGCTTAGGTTGGGCATTAGTAGGAGCTTGCCCGGGACCTATTTTTATTTTAATCGGTGCCGGCTTTTGGGCGTTTGTGATTGTATTGGCTGCGGCATTATTGGGGACTTTTGTGTATGGAATATTCAGCGATAAATTACCTCAATAAGCTGTATATTTGAACAGATAAAAGTAAAATCTAAAAAATAGTTTATGGCATACCAAGATTTAGCTCCCAAGGAGTTTTTAGAAACCTATAAAGCCCAAGAAAGCAATGCAGTGCTATTAGATGTACGCACGCCGGCAGAAATTGCAGAAATTAATATTGATGGGCATATTGCCATTGATATACAACATCCTACTTTTATAGAAAAAATAGGACAATTAGATAAAACCAAAACTTATTTTGTGTATTGTAGAAGTGGCAATCGCAGCGGACAAGCCTGTAAATTTATGGCCTCACAAGGTTTTGAAAAACTATACAACTTAAAAGGAGGAATGCTCGCTTGGATGGATACGGATTTTGGGTAATTAAAACTCAATTATTGCTGCCCCGTAGCAGTAGGGGTAATAGCATAATTTTCGTAAGGCAGCCGCGATTGTATTGAGCGCGCCAACGTAATTTCATCTACATATTCCAATTCGCCACCAAAAGCAATACCGCGAGCGATAGAGGTGATTTTTAGGTCAAACGGAGCCAGTATTTTAGATAAATAGAAAATAGTGGTATCTCCATCAATAGTAGGATTTAACGCCATAATGATTTCTTTGATTGCTTCCGTTTTCACCCTTTCCAATAATTGCTGAATATTTAACTGCTCCGGCCCGATGCCATCCATCGGCGATATCAGCCCTTCCAACACATGATACATTCCGTTGTAATGTCTTGTGTTTTCAATGGCAATAATATCTCTAAAATTTTCTACTACACATATTACCGATTTGTCGCGGTAAGCGTTGGTGCAAATACTACATTCCTCCGCATCAGAAACATTGTGACAGTTTTTGCAGAATTTTATTTCGGTGCGCATTTTTAAAATGGCTTCCGATATATATTGTGTGTTTGACAAATCGTTTTGCAATAAATGCATCACTAAGCGCAATGCGGTTTTTTTACCGATACCTGGCAAGGTGGCAAACGCATTTACAGCATCTTCTATTAATTTCGAAGGGAATTGCATACTGCAAAGGTACTAATAAGTAAAGAGCAGCGAGCTATTCGTGGATAATTTTTTGTTGCAACCTTGTCATTAAATCGTACATTGTTTATTCAAATTAATAATATGTCGCCAATTGTAATATCGCTATGCCTGATTGCGTATTTTTTATTTTTATCGGTAATAGCTTGGTACACTTCTAAGAATGCCAGTAATAAAGATTTCTTTGTCGGCGGTAAAGCATCGCCGTGGTATATTGTTGCGTATGGCATGATAGGAACTTCTTTGTCCGGTGTTACGTTTATTTCTGTTCCCGGAAAAGTTGGAGCAGCACATTTTGCCTATTTTCAAGTAGTACTCGGATATCTTATCGGGTATTTTGTAATCTCTTTTGTATTGCTGCCGCTGTATTATAAATTAAATCTCACTTCTATATATACCTATCTTCAAAAAAGATTTGGAAATACCACCTATAAAACCGGTGCCGGATTTTTTATTTTATCGCGCACCTTGGGGGCTACTCTGCGTTTGTATTTAGTGATAAATGTATTACAATTATTTTTGTTGCCTGAAGGCATCGGGTATTTTACATTAGCGTCTTTAGCCATTTTAATAATGATATTGCTTTATACATTTAAAGGTGGCGTAAAATCTATAGTATGGACGGATATGTTGCAGACTACTTTTATGTTATTGGCACTGATAACTTGCGTTTGGTATATAAAAAATCAGTTGCATTTATCATTTGGCGGATTATTGGGCGCATTGAATGAAAAAGGATATACAGAAATATTTATGACGGATTGGTTGAAAGGCAATTTCTTTATAAAACAAATTGTAGGAGGGATGTTTATTACAATTGCTATGACAGGATTAGATCAAGAGATGATGCAGAAAAATATCAGTTGTAAAAACTTAGGCGAAGCACAAAAAAATGTGATAACGTTTAGCTTTATTTTGGTAGTGGTAAATTTTATATTTTTAATATTAGGCGGAGTATTGTTTTTGTATGCACAAGCCAAATCAATAGAAATACCGGCAATGACGGATAATTTGTTTCCTATAATAGCCTTGCATTATTTACCCGGATTTATATCGGTAATTTTTATAATCGGGCTGATATCTGCATTGTTTCCAAGTGCTGATGGCGCACTCACTGCACTTACGTCTTCTATCTGTATAGATATTTTAGGAATTAACGACAATAAAAAACTAACCGAAGAACAACGCACCAAAACACGGCTGACCGTTCATTTTTTTATGGCTTTTGTGTTTTTTCTATTTGTCATCGGGTTTAAAATTTTAAATAAAGAAGCTATTATAGATTTACTCTTGAAAGTAGCCGGATATACGTACGGGCCACTGTTGGGTTTGTTTATGTTTGGCATATTTACCAAAAGAAAAGTTACAGATACACTGTCACCGATAGTGTGCCTAACAGTACCGGTTTTTTGCTATATTATCGATATAAATTCATCTAAAATCATTGCGGGTTTTAGCTTCGGAACAGAGATGTTGCTGTGGAATGGATTATTAACATTTATAGGTTTGTATTTTATCAGCCAACCCAATACTAAAGCAGCTGTTTGAAAATCAGTAGTTTATTTATATCTTTACAAGTCGGACTTTTAATAGTTTTACTCAATACTTAATACTTAATACTTAATACTTAATACTTAATCATGTCGTTAGAAGATTTTAAAAAGAAGAAACCATTTAAACAAAAAAATTGGACACAAGTAAATGCTTCCAACAGTTGGAGTATGTTTCGGATTATGAGTGAATTTGTGGATGCTTATGATAAGATGGATAGAATCGGTCCTTGCATTTCTATCTTTGGTTCTGCACGTACGAAGCCCGAAAGCCCATATTACCAAATGGCAACACATGTAGCAGAGCGACTTACGGAAGAAGGGTACGGCGTGATAACCGGTGGTGGTCCCGGAATTATGGAAGCGGGAAATTTAGGAGCAAAAAATAAAGAAGGAAAATCGGTTGGGCTAAATATCGAATTGCCATTTGAGCAAGGACATAATGCCTATATTGATAGCGATAAATTAATTTCGCATCATTACTTTTTTGTGCGCAAGGTGGTGTTTGTAAAGTATGCGCAAGGATTCGTGTATCTACCCGGCGGCTTCGGTACTTTTGATGAATTGTTTGAAGTAATGACGCTGGTACAAACTAAAAAAATCGACCGTGTGCCTATCGTGTTAATGGGGAAAGCATTTTGGTCGGGGTTGATGGATTGGATGCGCCATGAAGTACTCGGCAATCAACGTAATATCAGCGAAGCCGATTTCGATTTGTTTTTGCTGACCGATGACGTGGAGGAAGCTATTGCTTATATCAATAATTTCTATGCACAGCATGATTTAGCCCCTAATTTTTCTTAATTTTTTTTGAAGATTTTCGCTTGGTCGGCTTTCTTGCCGACTTTTTTATTTTTGCTAATTCTTTGTTGAACCATTCAATATCGGCAGTGTCTTTGCTAAATGAAAAATCTTTAAATTGTTCGGGTTGTTTTTGAATATCTCGCAAAATTATTAATGCTTTTCCTACATTGACAAAATAATCTCGATGGTAACCAATGTTTGCTTTTCGTTGTACAAACATCTTGAACGCTTTGAGGTGTATGGCAAACATCTTCATGTCGTTTAGCTCAAATAGTATTTTTAAGATTAAATATTTTGCGTTCAAATTCCATAAAATATCGTTAAACTCATTGGTCAATAAATGCTTTAGTGCTTTTTGTAAGTCTCCTTTGGCATACTGCACTTTAGCCATATTAAACCCTACCGTCATTTTCCGGTATTCAATGTGGATGGATTTTGAAAATTGAAGGATAAATTTTTCAGTACGATCGAGTTCTTTTAGTTTTAATCCTAAAGTAACTACGTTGGTAAAACTAAACCTACTGATTTCATTATGCTCCATTAAGTATTTGTGTTGGATAGCGTAGATATATAAATCAAAAGCCTGTGAGGTGTATTCTGCTATATTCTGGTTGGATTTTTTTATACAAAAATTTATAGCAGACAAATAGAGCTCTCTTACATCTTGTAACGAAAAGGAGTTGCTGCTTTCTTTTAAATCTATAATTAATTCCTTGTAGGCATCTTCGTCTTCATTGGTCAATACTTTGTAGGTGTTATAGTAAATTCGAACGGCAGTATTGTTTAAAAAAAATGGATTTTCGAGTAATTTAAAAGTAGCATCAAGTAAATGGTTGTTGAGCATGTTTGCGGAAATTTTTTGTATAGATTGAGAGATGCACGCATACTTCAAACTTTCTATAATTGAAAAAATAGCAAGCTGATCCATTACTTTTTGTAAATTAAAAGCAGAGCTTCTGTCGTTTCTGGATTTTAACCGAAAGTAAAGTGCTTGTGCCTGAAAATGCTGTAAGTGATAGGATACATTTCTTTGTTTGGCATGCTCTAAGTCGGCAATATTTTCTTCAATTATTTGTTCCGCAAGTTTATAATATTCATGTTCGATATAATTTTGAGCTAATAGTTGCTTGTAAAGAATAGGTTGTTGGTGTATATTGCTATACGCCACAAAATCTTCTACAATTTCTGTTGTCATCCATAGCAAATGCCGTATCCGTAAATCATTATATTGGGTTTGAGGATATACAAAATCATGGGCTTTATCTTTGGTTATAGAGCGTGGAGAAAGGGATTTTCGACTGTCTATATATTCAAAAAACTTTATTATGTCGTCATTTTTGTTGACAAAATTGGACTTAATCCACTTTCGTAATTTTCTTCTTCTTTCTACATTAAGTGTTGATATTAAGGATATTAACTTAGTGTCGTACATAAATAGTCATTTTTTTATAATTTCTTAATTTTTATGACAGAGGCAAAAATTTGTGCCTGTAAATGTAAAAAATATTTACAATATTTGTAGTTAAGCGCAAAAGAGAAAAAAATAATTATGAATTGCAGTTTTAAATGGCTGATTTTTTGGTGTACCGCAATATTATTGCTGGTGGGCGGATGTAAAAAATCAACACCGGCAAATAAGCAAAATCACTTTATCAAACAGACCAACCATGTTCATGAAGATAATGTAAATGGGCGCACACCACCACCAAATAATGTAATCGAATCGACAAATTTTTATTACAATGAAGATGGTACATTGCAACAAGCTACCGTGTATTCAGATACTACGACGTCTTCTACCTTATTAAAAAAGATTGATTTTACGTACGGTACAAACAAAGTGTATGCAAATACCTATTTAGATACCGTTGGGAATGTGATATACACGATTACTTTCAACGACAAAAAACAAGTAACTTCCGTATATCTACCGGATAGTAGTGGGTTGTACATCTCCTATTTTAATGATAGAATTTCTTCTGTTCGTTCGCTTCCTACCGGCTTGGAATATTTTGGGTTTATTTTTGATGAACAAAATAATTTATTGCAATATAGCGCCAGACAAGACAGTATTTTATATTGGCGTATCTTTTTAGAGTATGACAATCAAACGATAGAGCGCGAATTTGATAGCAGATTTTTTACCAAAGAAATAAAATTCATATATATCGGAGGATTAGATTTGATTCAAAAACTTGGATTAAATTACGGAAAAGCTACTCAAAACCGATTAATAAGACGTACAGAAATATTTATGCCTCTGGGTAGAGTGCATGAAATTTACAATTACGGCTATACCGCAGATGCTAAAGGACGGATAATAAAGCGCAATGTCCTTTTTAGCACGGATACCTTATACTATCAATTCAAATATTGACCATAGAGTGGATGCACATCCATATTTGTTTTTTCTTACAGTTTAGTCGCTTAGGAACTCCGGTCTCGCCGGAGTTCCTTGTTTTATAGCGTAAATACAGTATTTTTAACACATGAAAAAATTGCTGTGTATTTTTTTTGTAATCGCTATGCCTTTTTTTAACGGCGTAAAAAATACCGCAGCACAATCCTATACTATCGGAGATTTCTCCAAACCAATGCAGTTGCCGTTTTTTTTGGCAGGTACTTTTGGCGAGCCGCGCCCCGATCATTTTCATTCGGGAATAGATATAAAAACAAATGGGGTAGAAGGACAGCCGGTGCTTGCCGTTGCAGATGGCTTTATTTCTCGTATTCGCGTATCGCCGTATGGGTATGGCAAGGCTATTTATATTGTGCATAGTAATGGATATACTAGTGTTTACGGACATCTTAGCAGATTTTATGGCAAAATAGAACAGTATATTCATAAACAACATTACACCACGCAAAAATCCGAATTGGATATTATCCTAGATAGCACTGTCTTTCCTTTACATCAAAATGATACCATCGCATTTTCCGGAAATACGGGAGGAAGCTCTGCGCCACATTTGCATTTTGAAATTAGAAACACCCAAACAGAGCATGCTTTAAATCCATTAGATTTTTACCCTAAGTCTTTTTATGTAGATACCATTGCCCCCCAACTTAATAAAATAAAACTTTATTTTGGAGACACTGCTTCGTTTTATACTGCCGTTTCGGTAAAATATCCATTGATTAAACAAGATGGAATATACACCACCACCACACCGATACCAAAATTGAATTTCCCTCGATTTGCCATTTCTTTGGAAGGCTACGATAAACAAGATGAGTCGGAAAATAAAAACGGAATCAATAAAATTGCTTTGTTTGCGAATGATAGTTTGATTTTTCAGTATAAATTAACAGAAATAGATTTCGATAAAACCAGAATGTGCAACGCCTTTGTAGATTATGACGAAATGATGAAAGGAAACGGATATTTTTACAATTGCTATCAATTGAGAAAAAATACATTGCCGTTTTATTTAGCAGGGTATAATGGTATGTTGGATACCCATGCGTTTAATTTTTCAGAATTAAAGATACAATGCATCGATTACAATTCTAATTGCTCAACAATAAAGTTGTCCTTCCAATCCATTGGAGATAATATAAGCAAAAGCGTTGCAGACTCAAGTTTAAAAGCAGCGACAACCGTAATAAATGCATCTAATTCGGATAGTTTTGAAGTGGGAAAATTCAAAATTAAATTTGTATCGAATACTTTTTATGATAATGCTCCGCTTGCAATTACAACGATAAAAAAAAATCCAAAGATACTTTCGGATGAATACCATGTTGGAAATAAGAATGAACTCCTGCCTCTTCAAAAGCCGGCAACAATAACAATAACTTCGACCATTAAAAAGCAAAGAAACAAAATAGTGCTTGTACGCAAAGACTTTAATGGAAAAGAAACTGCACTGAAAACAACCGTTACTAAATACAAGTTCTGTGCCTCTACCATGACACTCGGCACTTTTTACTTAAAATATGATATCATAAAGCCCAATATTCAAAAGATAGAACTGCTCCCTGAAACGATAACGGCGAATGTTTCAGATAATCTATCAGGAGTGGATACTTACAATGGATATATCGATAATAATTGGGTTAATTTTTATTACGATGCAAAAAACGACAAGCTAATTTATACTGTAGATGAGCATTGTACTAAAGGTGAACATTTACTAAAATTAATTGTTACCGATAAAGTTGGAAATGAAAATACAATTCTTCAAAAAATTAATTATCCATAAAAAAATATATGCTAACCACAGGAACTAAAGCACCAAAAATTAAAGGGGTTGAATTTAAAGGAAAAACAACCGTACTCTATTTTTATCCTAAAGATGATACGCCGGGGTGCACTGCAAATGCTTGCAATTTCAGGGATAACTATGCAATGCTTACCGAGCAGGGTTTTACCATTATTGGTGTTTCGCCACAAGACGAAAAGTCGCACACAAAATTTAAAGAAAAATATGATCTGCCGTTTGAGCTTATTGCAGATACCGATAAAAGCATTGCACAAGCCTACCAAGTGTGGGGGAAAAAGAAATTTATGGGTAGAGAATACGAAGGTATTTTGCGTACTACTTTTGTAATCAACGACAAGGGAGTCATTACTACAATTATCGATAAAGTAGATACTAAAAACTCTACAGAACAATTGCTGAAATCTATAGTAAAATAAAAGGAGATTTGCCCGTTTATTACTCCCTATATTTAGTTATTCTTTAGGTATGTGTAAAGAAATCCCAATCTAAATGCAACGTAAAAATATTTTTTGCGTAGCTTTAGTACAATGGAATTTGTAGGCGTAAATACCGATGTGAGTATATTAAAGCAGTTGCTAAAAGTAAAATACAAGCAACTGAATGCAATATTAGAAGCTACAAAAGCTATTAACAACAACGTTTCTTCGGAAGGGCTTTATCAGATTTATGTATATACGCTGCGCGAGCAAATCCACGTAAGAGAAATTGCATTGTTTATGTTTGACCAAGCGTGGAAGCGCGTAGTGTGGGAACGTGAAGAAAATCAAGAAGCATTTATTCCTATCCAATCCCATTTTGAAAATTATCATTCTGCCAAAGAACTTACGCCGGAAGAACAAGTGATTTTTGGAGGATTCAAATACATAATTCCCGTTTATCATAAGCAGCAACCTTTAGCATTAGCCTTGTTAGGCGAGATAAACAACAGTTTATTTGAACACAAGGAAGAATTGCTGGAGTTCACGCAGATATTTACCAATATCATTACGGTAGCCGTAGAAAATAAGCGTTTGTTCCGCAGGGAATTAGAAAAAAAACAATTAGATAAAGAGTTGGATTTGGCCTCCAAAGTGCAAGGTATGTTGATACCTAAGAAACTGCCTAAAAATAATTTATACGAGTTTGCCGGTTTGTATTTACCTTTTAAAGGCATCGGTGGCGATTACTACGATGTTATCCATATCAATAAAGACGAGTTTGTTTTTTGTATCGGAGATATATCCGGGAAAGGTGTGGCAGCAGCATTGGTAATGGCAAACTTGCAGGCCTATCTAAATGCTACTTTAGGACTAAATTACTCCAAAGAAAAATTTATAGAAAATCTGAACCGAAAAGTATTTTCTATTACCGAAGGAGATACGTTTATCACTTTATTTATTGCAAAATATAACATTATTACCCGCGAATTAGAATATATAAATGCCGGACACGTACCTCCGGTGTTAGTTCATAATAACCGCGCAGAATTACTTAATAAAGGCACTACCATTTTGGGTATTTTTGAAGAACTACCTAAAGTAGAATTTGGCAGTATTACCATAAAACCCGATACGACTATCGTAAGTTTTACCGATGGATTATCAGAAATGGAGGACGAAAATGGTACACAATTCGGACAAAAAAGGTTGACGGATTTTGCGCTGCTTCATTATCATTTAAGCCCGGAAACATTTAATAAATTACTGTACGAAAACGTAAGTAAATTTAAAGGCAATGTCCTTATTAATGATGATATTAGTGTGTTGACGGCAAAATTCCTGTAGTATTTTCTTTGGCGGGTGGCAGAACTTCAGGTTGCATTGTTGTTGTGTCAAAGTTAATTAATAAGGCAAGACACATATAAAATAAGGAGCCTACTTTATTAGCTTCTACTAAATCGCTCAACGTATTATTGAGTAAAAATACAATGATGCACAAAGTAACAGCAGCAATGTATCTTTTTTGTTCGAAAACGGCAGTGTTATATGCATGTTGCGCCGTCAGTAAAACAATGACGAGCAAGACAATAAACAGCAGCAATGCCGGAATACCTTGCTCCGTAAGCAATAGCAAAAAGTAATTATGTACCGTAGATTTTTCTTCGTTGTCGCTGATATATGTTTCGTAAGCAGAGACGGTGTATTTTTTATAATTAGAAACAAAATTATTTGGGCCTACGCCCACCAACGGATGTGCTTTAAATAAGTTTACGGCAGCTATCCATCTGTAAAAGCGTTCTACCGTACTCATGTCCTCCATCTCAAAAGTAGAAGTAAGGTGCTCCGCCAATTCATCATGATATATGGTATGCTCATAATCGGGAGAATACTTCAAATACGTATTGTCTTTTAATATAAAAATGGTAAAAGATATTGCTACAATTCCACTAATTACTACTAGATATTTTGTGCTATTTAATCGCAGTATAAAGTAATAAACAATCATTGCGCCTACGGCTAACCATGCGCCACGAGTATATGAAAAATAAATTGCCACCAAAAACAGTAAGATAGAAAATTGCAACAGCCGTTTTTTAAAACTCCCTTGCGCATACCACGTGCTTGCTAAGTATAGAAATGGCAATAACATAGTAATAAATACAGCATAGTTCACATGGTTTCTGTAAATGGGATGCACGCAAGAGGTAATAGAATCAAATGTAAATTTTTCCAAAGCATGCCGTATCATTACATACACAACACTAATGCCGGTTGGGATAAACAAACACCAAAAAAATAGTTTAAAACTTTTAATCGACTTTATCAGGAGCAGAGGAAGAATAAAAAAGCCTAATAAATACCACGATTTTGCCAATAAATATTTCACCGATAAAAAAACATTTGTAGAAAATAATGTAACATACACACTCCAAATAAAAAGTGCTGAAATGCTAATGAATATGGGATGTTTGAATGGTTTGGTTTGTAATTTTCGCCAATGAACTACAAGATAAAAAATAACACACCCCGCCAGTAAAATCACTAAAGGCTCAGAGGGTAAATCTGTACCAAAACTTCCGAGTTGCATTTCTATTGACATTGGCAGTGTAAGCAACAGCAAGAAAAATACTATACGAAAATTTAGTAGCGTAAATAACAATAATAAGCCTACAAAAGGCAGTACAAACAGCAGGTACATTTTGTAGTATATTGCCGCAGAAAAAAACAACAACCCGATACTTCCTAAAAACAGAAATATCCATTTATCCTTTTTTAAGATAAATTCAGGAATTTTTAAATCCGTATTTGTCTGCATTTTTGTAGAGTTCGATCAGTAAGGCAACAAAAGAAGCAAACAGTACCGCCACGAAAGCAGTGCTTAATACAATCAGCCAACGCACCGGTTTTGTTTTCTTCTCGGCGGGTGCTGCGTCTTCCACAATATAAATAGTTTTGAAATCGGCAGAAGAGGAAACTGCATATTGGTCGCGGAGCGTATTTAATTTTAGCAATTCGTCCGCATTGTCATTGTTTTGTGGCAACGAATGTGCTTTTGCAGCAATTTGTTGATCTATTAATTTTAATACAATCGCTTTATTTTCCATCAGCATACTACGATAAATGGAATCAGAAGTGGCAATAATATATTTCACCATATCCGAAGCCATTGGGGCATCGGTATCTAACATGCTTACTTCTATTGCGCCCAAATCATTACGGATAGCATTGAAATTACTATAAAATTCCTTTTTGGTATAATACAACGCCAGCACGTTGTCTTTCCCTTCTAATTTATAATGCCGTACAAGATGAAATTTATTAATCGTGGCCAAGCTTACTTTATCAGAATTTAAAATAGACAAAAATCGGTTTACATCCTCTTTGCCTCCGAAAATACTTACACCGCCTACTTCTTTTTCATTAAATAATGCCGCTCTGTCCGTACTTATAGGATTCGATAAATACAAAATCTCTTTCGATTTATAATAGGGCGGCATGATAATCGGCATCGTGATAAGGATACTGGCAAGCATGGCAACGGACGTAAATATCAGAATTTGATTTTTCCATTTTAAAATTATGTTCAGAATTTCCAGCATCATCCAATTTTTTATACTTCCAAAAATAACAAATCTAAGCAATTTTACTTGCTTATACCTACTTTCAACTGAAAGGTTTGTTTGTCTATTAACCCTGAAACAAATGCAAAGAAGGGTATTAAAGAAAAATAACAAGTGAGGTGAAGCATCATATCGTAAAGTTGGTTTGCTGTAAAACGATATTTACCCAAAATATAAATGGCAAAAATACAGAGTGCGGCAAAGGCAATTAACCGTATAAAATAGTGTATAGAAAACGAGAGATTAAATATTCGGACGCAGTAAATAGAATAGACGAGCAGCATAAATAATTGGGTAATCAGTGTTGCCTGTCCGGCTCCTTTTGCGCCAGAATTTGTAATCAGATATACGTTTAAACTGATGTTTAAAAGTACAGCAACGACGAGTGTATAAATCATCCATTTGAAATTTTTATTGGCAGTAAGCAACGTTCCAACGACATACAACAGCGCAACCGGAAAAAAATTTAGCAACAAATAGCCAAATACCTCCGCAGAATAATGTACGTTTTCAGTTGCACTGTACAGCAACTGCATAATTACTTGCTTATAGGCAAATAAACCAATAATTACAGAAACAGCAATGCAATAAATAATAGAAAATCCCAACTTTAAAAGTGATTTAATCTCTATTTTTTGCGCAATGCGATAGGAGAATAAAGGCAGTAAAATTCCGGCAAATAAATACCCGATGTTGTTCAGTGCTTCCATTATTCGGTAGCCTTGTGCATAAATGCCCGATTCCGCAGCTCCATTCGAGCCTTGTAGTTTTTCCAGCATTACACCATCAATTCTATAATAGGTCGTCATTAAAAAATAAATAATTGCATACGGCATTGTTTCTCTTGCAATGGCTTTAAAATAAGGCAGTGAAATAGTAATTACTAAATTTTCCGTTAATAGAAAGACAAAAAATAAACAAACAAGAAACGTAATAAAGTAAGCAACTAATTGCGCAACTGCAAAATTGAAAATGGATAATGGAAACGAAGGAATATTTCCCCAAATTAAAATACTACAAAACACAATCATCAATAATTTATCCAATACAGACAATAACGCATCTGTAATAAAATGTTGATGTGCGGAGATATTGGAGCGTAAATAAATATTGAACGATAACAGAATTTGATTAACTAAAATTACCCAAATAAACGGCTTTGATAAATACCCCATAGGATAAGCCACTGCAATACACGCCACAAGATATACAATCATTAAAGCCGTTTTAAAAATTAAAATACTCGGCAGTAAATCATTAATGCGCTTTGTGTCGGCAGCAACCTCTCTGTTGCTGTAATTTTGAAAACCAAAGTCCAATAAAATCTGAAAAAGATACGTAAAATTGAAAATGGCAAAATACATTCCGTATTCGCTGCTGCCCAAAGTGTTTTGCACTGTTCTGTCAATTCCGAATATCCAAAATGGCTTTATCAATATATTGACAAATACCAAAAAAAACACATTAAAGACAAACGATTTTTTCAAAATTAGAGTTTAAAGATAGATTTAATCTGCAATACGCCATCTCGCGAAAAAGTATTTACATATTTCTTCCCGTCAATCGTAAAAATTATATAGCTTTTCTTGTCATTCCAATAAATATCACCGTTCCACACATGGCCATTCGCTAATGTTATTCTGTAGTATGCCCAACTCTTTACTCCCGGTATTTCTGTGGCTATAGAATCTTTTATGTAACTCAAAAATGTATCGTGATATTTCTTTTGTAAATCGGCATGCTTAAAAGCGGTTGCATCATTCAACTCAAATGCTGCAATGGAATCTATTAATTGAAAAAAATACTTTTGCGGCAACTTTTGAGCAACTGTCTTTGCTGTTGCAGCACTTTTATTCTTTACGGTTTGTCCATATATTGCTCGGCTAAAAAATAAATTAACCAATAATAAAACGGGCAATATTCCTACGATGTAATTTCTGTTTTTCATACACTATAAATTTTATTTAATGCACCAATAATAATTGCGCAAGCCGCTCGTATTTCTTGCTCGGAAATAATTAATGGCGGTGCAATGCGCATACAATTATTAGCAAATAAAAACCAATCGGTAATTAATCCATCTGCTAAGCAGGCTTGTATTACCTTCCACAACTGCTCAAAATTATCTAAATAAACCGCCATCAGCAACCCGCAACTGTTTATTTTTTGTATGGCCGGATGCTGTAGAAGCTCTATAAATAATTGCGCCTTTTGTGCTACCTCAAAATATAATTTTTGGTCTATAATTTCTTGTAATGATGCCAAGCCGGCCGCACAACACAGCGCATTTCCGCCAAATGTGGTGATGTGCCCCAATATCGGATTATTTTGCAACACCTGCATAATACTGTTGCTTGAAATAAAAGCCGCTAAAGGCAATCCGCCGCCAAAGGCCTTACCCACCAATAAAATATCAGGAACTACATTTTCCGTTTGAAAGCGAAATAGGTTTCCTGTTCTGCCGCATCCCGTTTGTATTTCATCAAATACCAAAAGCGTTTTTGTTTCATTACACCGCTTTCTTACCGCAAGCAAATAATCTTTGTCAGGCACTATCACGCCTGCTTCTGCTTGCACAGGCTCTAAAAAAATAGCAGCCGTTTGGGTAGTAATCAATGCAATATCTTCCCAATTGTTATACCGAATTTGCCGCGTATCGGGAAGCAATGGCCGATAATTAGATTTAAAATACTCATCGCCATTTAAACTTAAAGCGCCTTGCGTACTTCCATGGTAGGATTTAAAACACGAAATAATTTCTGTTCGTCCGGTGTATCGCTTTGCCAACTTCATAGCTCCTTCGGTAGCCTCTGTACCGGAATTGGTAAAATACACCGAAGATAAATTGGTGGGCAATACGTCTGTTAATGTTTTTGCTAACTGCACTTGTGGTGCTTGGACAAATTCCCCGTAAACCATCGTATGCGTATATTTTGTTGCTTGCCCCTGTATGGCTTCCACAATTTTTGGATGGCAATGCCCTAAAGCACTTACACCTATGCCCGAAATTAAATCGAGGTATTGTTTTCCGAAAATATCATAAAGATATACCCCTTGTCCCTTTTCTATTTCCAATGCCAAAGGCGCATCAGAGGTTTGGGCAATATTTTGTAAAAAAAGTTGTCGTTGCGATAGCATGTTACAAAGATATTAATAATTAACAACCCTTAGAAATTAGCTTTTGTATGACTAAGGAATAAAATAAAACCTTACATTTACTACACAAAAATAGAAATATGGCGGCAAATAGAGATTTCTCTGTGTTGATTACCGGCACCGGTTTTTCGGGATTATGTATAGGAATCCAACTCAAAAAAATGGGCTTTCACAATTTTAAAATTGTAGAGAAAGCAAGTGCATTGGGTGGAACGTGGCGAGATAATCATTATCCGGGTGCGGCCTGCGATGTAAAATCAAATTTGTACTCTTATTCTTTTGAACCCAACCCCAACTGGACAAGAGAATACTCGCCGCAAGCAGAGATATTAGAATATACGAAACATTGCGCTCAAAAATACGGCTTGGAAGAGCATATCATTTATAATTGGGAAGCAAAAGCCGCAAAATACGATGAGAAAACAGGCATCTGGAATGTAACCAATCAAGATGGCGAAAAATTAAAAGCAAATTTGTTTGTGGTCGGAAATGGCCCTTTACACATACCAAGCCTACCCGAGATAGATGGGATAAATGACTTTAAAGGAGAGGTATTTCACTCTTGCAATTGGAACCATAATTATGATTTAAAGGGCAAAAATGTCTGCGTAATTGGGACCGGCGCAAGTGCTATACAGTTTGTGCCTGAAATACAACCGAAAGTAAAAAATCTATATCTGATGCAGCGCACCGCCCCTTGGATACTTCCAAAACCCGATGGCCCGTTTTCTGCTACACAAAATGTATTATTTGAAAAAATCCCACTCCTGCAACAGTTTAATAGAGATTTTATTTATTATTTGAATGAAGCACAGTTAATAGGATTTAAGTATAACGATAAAATATTGAAAGTTGGAGAGTTGCTCGGCAAGCGGCATATCAACAAATATATAAAAGACCCTGAATTGCGAAAAAAATTGACGCCAACCTTTAAATTAGGCTGTAAGCGTGTGTTATTATCCAATAATTATTACCCAGCAGTGGCGCAGCCCAATGTAGATGTGGTAACCGAAGGCATACAAAAATTTACCAAAGACAGCGTAGTTACCAAAGATGGAAAATCCAGAAAAATAGATGCCTTGATTTTAGGTACAGGGTTTCATGTTTCCGATAGTTTTCAATATTATAATATAACCGGACGTGGTGGGGTGCAGCTTAAAGATTTATTTGCTACAGCCCCTGAAGCATATTATGGTACGAGCGTACATCATTTTCCTAATTTATTTATGATGCTTGGCCCAAATACCGGATTGGGGCACAATTCTATGATTTATATGATAGAGTCACAAGCGAACTATATCATTGATGCCGTGAAAAAGATGTTGAAACAAGATTTAAAATCTATAGAAGTACGCAAAAACGTGCAGGACAAGTTTAATGAAGAGATACAGCAAAAATTAGTGGGCACCATTTGGATGTCAGGCTGTAAAAGCTGGTACCTTAGCGAAAATGGAAAAAATTATACGGTTTGGCCCGGCTTTACGCTCGAATTTAGAAACCGCACTATGCACATAAACATGGAAGATTATATACGAGAGAAAAATACCGTAAAGAAAATAGAACCGGAAATGGTGTAAATAGTATTAAACATACGTCCTAATTACTGAATAATTATGCAAGCTGCAAACTTGTTTTATTTATTTTCATAAGTTACGCTACGCTAAATGCAATAGCATCTGGAACAAGCTATGCCTACCTACTTCTGGCGTAGGTCTTCCGAAGGATGACCTGTGTCTAATAAATCAGTCGGTCTCTGACCGTAAACCTAAAGCAACCTATTAAACGTATTTCAAAAAAAACAATCTACTATAGCTTGAGAATGAAATATTGAACAGGTATGATTTTAGATTGGGCATTTATGATATGCGGTCAGAGACCGCTACTATCAATAGACACGAGTCATCCTATGGAAGACTCACGCCAGAGAAGATCAGAGAGAAGTTAGCTACAAACAAGTCAGAAATAGTATTTCTTAGCGTATAACCGATAGGCAACACGTATAAAAATGAAAAATTAAAATACTTACTGCTTGATACTTGTCAGTATTAATTATCTTTGCCCATTATGGCAGAAATAGACTTACAGAAAATTGTATCCCATTGCAAAGAATACGGATTTATTTTTCCGTCGAGTGAAATATACGACAACTTAGGCGCTGTGTATGATTACGGTCCTTTTGGCGTGGAATTGAAAAATGCAATTAAAGAATATTGGTGGAAAAGCATGGTGCAAATGCACGAAAACATCGTAGGAATAGATGCCTCTATTTTTATGCATCCTACGACCTGGAAAGCCAGCGGCCACGTCGATTCTTTCTCAGATCCATTAATTGACAATAAAGACTCCAAAAAAAGATATAGAGCCGATGTGCTTTTAGAAGAGAAAATTGATAAACTAAAAGAAAAAGGAGAAAAAGAATTAGCGAAGAAAAATCTATCAGGCGCCACGGAAGAAGAAAAATCCAAAGCCTCCAGAGATTATGCTAAAGCATTAACATTAGAAACAGAATATATTAAAGCCGCTGAAGCTGCCGATTTTAAGCGATATAAAGAACTGATAGAAGAATATGAAATTGTTTGTGAAGTGTCAGGCTCTAAAAACTGGACAGATGTACGGCAGTTCAATTTAATGTTTAATACACAGTTAGGTTCTGTAAGTGAAGATTCTAATACGATATATTTACGCCCAGAAACGGCACAAGGTATTTTTGTAAATTTTCTGAATGTACAGAAAACTGCACGTATGAAAGTGCCGTTTGGTATAGCACAAATCGGAAAGGCATTTAGAAATGAAATTGTAGCTCGTCAGTTTATTTTCCGTATGCGCGAATTTGAACAAATGGAAATGCAGTTTTTTGTGCGCCCCGGCAGTGAGTTAGAATGGTTTGCAAAATGGAAAGAAACCCGTATGAAATGGCACCTGGCATTAGGTACAGCACCGGAAAATTTACGTTTCCATGTACATGAAAAATTAGCCCATTATGCCAATGCCGCCGAAGATATTCAATTTCGTTTTCCTATCGGATTTAAAGAATTGGAAGGCATTCACTCCCGTACCGACTTCGACTTGTCAGAACATCAAAAATATTCCGGCAAAAAATTACAATATTTCGATGCGGAACTCAATCAGAATTATGTACCGTATGTTATCGAAACCTCTATAGGATTAGATCGTATGTTTTTACGGGTAATGAGTGAGTCATTGAAAGAAGAAGCTTTGGAAAAGGGAGAAACACGCACCGTACTGTGTTTGCCACCGGCATTATCACCAATAAAAGTTGCTGTATTGCCGCTGGTGAAAAAAGACGGATTACCGGAAAAAGCACGCGAGATAATAGATAATTTAAAATTTATTGGAAGAACATTCTACGAAGAAAAAGATTCTATCGGTAAACGTTACCGAAGAATGGATGCCATCGGTACGCCGTACTGCATTACCGTTGACCATCAAACTTTAGAAGATAATACCGTAACTATTCGCGAGCGAGATACCATGCAGCAAGATAGAATTGCAATTGCCGATATAGAAAAAATTGTTGGCACAAAAGTGGATATGAACAACTTATTGCGAAAAGCATTATCCTAAAATTTTAGCTATAAAAAAACTGTTGCTCATATTTTTAATCGCCATTGCTGCCTTCACCGGCAAAGCACAGCAGTATTCCCCTTTAGTAGGAAATTGGAAAGGGTATATGCTGACAGATACCACTAATGCAGACAACAAAAGAGGGCTGCCGGTTACCTTATTTATTTCTTATGTAAGCTCCGAAGGAGAAATCGCCGGAGAAATGGTAGTGCAATATCGCTATCAAGCAGATATCTATCGGGCAAAGTATGAAGTAACCGGGCAGTATAATTTTGCCAACGGACAAGCCTTTATTGAACAACAAAAAATTGTATTCCACGATATATTGCCCAAAGGGCTGCAATGGTGCTTTGGCAGCGGCTATTTCCGTTTAAAAAGAAATCCATACAAAAAGAAAACCTACTTAGACGGAATACTAACTACCGACTGCGGAAAAGAAATGATGAGAATTATTTTGATAAAAAAGTAACTACCGTGGTGCATTTTTTAGTATTTGTTTCCAAAAAAATAAATATTTACAGACGTTTCACAACTCCCAAATCAAATCTCTATCTTTACACTCCATGAAGCCTACAACTATTGGTATCATCGGCGGCGGACAGCTTGGAAAGATGTTTATTGAAAACGCCTCTAAATTGTCCGTTCCTATCTATATCCTCGACAGAGACGAGCATTGCCCTGCAAGCACATTAGCCCAACAACATATTGTCGGAAGTATAACCGATGCCGATGATATTCAAAAATTAGCCGATGTTTCCGACGTATTGACATGGGAAATTGAACATATCCACGTAGATAAATTAATAGCATTACAAGCACAAGGAAAAACAATTATTCCCAATCCATTAGTGTTAAAAACAATCCAAGATAAAGGCATTCAAAAGCAATTTTATAAAGATCATAATATCCCTACTGCGCCTTTTTTTGTTGCCAATAACAAAATGGAAGCTAAAGATAAATTAGCGAAAACAAATTTTAAAAAAATAGCCGTAAAATCATGCACGGGCGGTTATGACGGAAAAGGGGTTTTTATTACCACCGCTGAGGCAGTTGTAGAAAATCCGAATTGCATTCCATTTGAGGGCAATTTGATGGTAGAAGAATTTGTAGCATGTAAAAAAGAATTAGCCGTGCTGGTTGCTCGAGATGTAAATGGAACAAATGCCGTTTATCCTGCCATAGAAATGGAATTTGCCGAAAGCAATCTGGTGTCTTTCCTTATATCTCCGGCAGCTATAGATGCGGAGACAGAGCAAAAGGCACAGCAGATTGCATTGCAATGTGCAGAGGCTTTTAATAGTGCCGGATTGTTTGCCGTAGAATTTTTCTTGTCGCACGAGGATGTTTTGTATGTTAATGAAATTGCACCGCGTCCGCATAATTCCGCTCACCACACCATTGAAGGATTTTATGCCTCACAATTTGAACAACTATTGCGTATTTTATTACACAAACCCTTAGCTACTACCGCAATGATGCACCCTTGTGCCATGGTAAATATTGTAGGCGATAAAACCGGCGCATACCAACTGAAATATATGAAAGAATTGATGCAGTTAGACGGCGTATATATTCATTTATACGGAAAAAAAGAAAGCAAACCTAATCGAAAGTTAGGGCATATAACCATCGTCAATGCCGATAGAAATGAAGTGGTACGGTTAGCAGAAAAAGTGCAAACTTTAATAGAAATTGAATGCATAGAATAACAGATAGGAGAGGTAGAGATGCATTTATCAAATCTCAAAAATCTCTTTTCAAAAAAAATATAGTGTATGAAGAAAGTAGCAATAATAATGGGTTCCGACAGCGACTCGTCGGTGATGCGAGAAGCGGCGAATGTGCTATCCGATTTTGGGATAGAATATGAATACACAATAATTTCGGCACATCGCACGCCAGAGCGCATGTACGACTTTGCACGTACTGCTCATGAGCAAGGTATAGCCGTAATTATCGCCGGCGCCGGAGGCGCCGCACATTTACCCGGTATGGTCGCCGCTATTTCGCCACTTCCGGTAATTGGTGTGCCGGTACAAAGCAAATCTTTAAATGGCTTAGACTCTCTACTTTCTATAGTGCAGATGCCCGGAGGCGTACCCGTTGCTACGGTTGCCATCAATGGCGCAAAAAATGCAGGAATTTTAGCCGCTCAAATTATTGCATCGCATCATAAAGAATTACTACAAAAAGTAATCGACTATAAAAATAAATTGGAACAAGAAGTAATTGCCAAAACCAAAGATTTTCGCCCCTGATTTGTCCTTTTTAGGTCAGCAAATAACAGTATTTTTAGGGCGTGCTACGACAACTGAAAATACATTTCAACGCACCTGCCGCCGTCATGGAAGAATAATTCATCAGCGAGTTTTCGCATTAGAAATACGCCACGCCCGTCGGGTTGCTCCAATAATTCCGGTGAGGTAGGGTCGGGAAGTTTATCGGGGTTAAAGCCCGTGCCTTCATCTCTGATAGATAAGCTAAAGGAGGTTTCGTACTTTCGGGCTTCTATGTTTACCGTTTTATTTTCATCTAAATTATTACCATGTTCAATGGCGTTCGTTACTGCTTCTACCGATGCTAAAAGTATATTGCCATATTGTTCTTCTCGGATATGATATTGAACTTTCAATACTTCTATCATTGATTCTACTTGAGTAATATTTTCTAAGCGCGATGAAATTTCTAATCGAATTACTTCGGACATGTATGCGTATCATTTAATGTTTAAACAGCGTAGAAATTTATTTTCTCTCGTTGCAATTGACTAATAAGTAGTTAGCCTAAAATAAATTACATGTAAGTTTAAACAATTAGTTGACAAGTCGCAAGTATTTTTCTACTAAATTTTTATAAAAAGGCTTTAAATTTGGCGGAACCGTGCGATATAGCTCCAACGCAGCCTTGCGAGACTGGAGGTATTCCTCCAAATTAGGGGGTAATTTTCGTGGCACATCAATGGCCGATTTAGATTGTCGCTTATCATCTTCTTCTTGCTCCCGTTTTGCTTTGTCAAATTCCAATAGGCGTGTTTCAATTTCTTTTTGACGTTTCAGTGTTTCGGGAGTTAGTTTTTTGGTCATTAAATCCTTTTCTACCTCATCCATTTTCTTTATCATTTCGTCGATGCCGCCCAGCCCCTCTTCACCTTTATTTCTGTTTTGGTTCATTTGTTCTCGCATTTGTCGCAATGCCTCGCGCACTGCAGCTTGTTTTTGCACGGCATCAGCAAAATCTTTTCCCATCTGCTTCGGGTCTTTGCCGTTTTTCATGCCTTCTTGCATTTTGCTTAATTGTTCGCCGAGTTTTTTTTGCATTTCACTCATCGAAGGTTTTTCTCCTTTGCCACCGGGTTTATTGCAGCTGCCGCTCCCGGGTTTTTTTTGGTTTTGCTGTTGTTGAATATTATCGAGGGATTCGCTGAGCATTAATGCTAAATTATTGGCAGATGTCATCACCATTTGTTGTGCTACCGTGGCTACCGGTTTATTTCTTTCTTCTAAATTATCCAATGCTTTTTTCATCTCTCGGTTGAGTTTATACATTTCATCGGAAATAAATGTTTGCAGTTGAAATTGCCGTTTGCCTAATTCCTGTAAGCTATCTGCAATCAACTTGGCATCATCTCGCAAGTCGTATTGCTTTTGCATAATCTGAACATATTTTGGGCTTTCTGTTTCCGTTTTTTTCAGGTCTGTTAAAAGCTGCTCTTGGTCGAAAGAAAGTTTCACTAAATTTTCTAATAGCTGGCGTATCATACGAATATCTTCGGCAGCTTGGTCTTGTTGCATTTTATCGACTCCGGATTTCATTTTTTGAGCCATTTGCTTCATTTTCTGAGCAGATGATTTTTGAGATTTAGCGGCTTTGTCGTTTTGTTGTTTTTGTAATTCGTCACTGCTTTGGTTCATCTCTTGTTGTATCTCTTCGGCATCTTCTTTATTGTCTTTTGTGTCTAATTTATTGTCGTTTTCTTTGTTAAATTGGTCGAGTTGTTTTAAGTCTTCTTTTATTCCATCCATTTTTTGGTTAAGGTCTTTTTGTTGTTTTTGCAATACGGAAGAAGATTGTTTGTTGTCTTTAGTATCTTGCGCTAATTTTTCTTGCTCTTTGGCAAGTTCATTAAGCTTATCAATGGTTTCTTGGGCTTTCTGTTCTAACTGCAATTGTTTGAATAATTTTTCCATTTTATCCAATTCCGACTTCAAGTCTTTATTGCTTAATTCCATTTTATCTAGATTTTCAAAAGCATTTTTCTGCTCCATTTTTTGCAAGATGTCTTGAATTTGTTTCATTAAATCTTTCATCTCATCGCTCATCAGGTCGTTCATCATTTCTTGCAATTTCTCTTGCTTTTGCAGCAACTCTTCATCTACCTTTTTATAGTCCTCTTGGTTTTTTATATTCTGAGCATATTTTTCTTTAATGTCTTTCACCTCATCTTGCAGTTGTTGGTATTTCTTTTGGATGTCTTCCAGTTGTTTTTTATCTTCCCATGAAAGTGTTTTTTTACTCAAAATTTTTTCTTTCATTTCCTTTAGCTGTGCGGCAAGTTTTTGTGCATCTTTTGAGGCAGCGCTTAGATTGTCTTTAATGTCTTCGTTGTTCTGGTATTCTTGTTTTTCCAATTGTTTTACCGTAGGCTTATCATAAACAAATACTTGTGATTTAGTAGATTTCGGACCATTCACGGCATCGTTATCTACTACTTCAAAATAATAATCCATTTTATCGCCGTTGCTGAGTTTGAATTTGGAGAAATCTACTTGAAAATTAAAATCCGAAATAGATTTATTTGCTAATGGTAAATTTTGTTTTTTAGCTTCTTTCAGGTTTCCATTTTCATCTTTTATGGTGTAATGAAATTCTAATCGGGTTAATCCATAATCATCACCAACGGCACCTAAGAAAATAGCGAAATCATTTTGAGTGGAATCTTGTATTTTTTCTACATTTATGCTTGGATAATTATCCGGCGTTGCTGCAATAGTAAACGATACGGAATCTCCTTTCGCTCCTTCGTTGTTAGATACAAAAACGGTATAGCGCGTGTCTTTTAAAATGCGTTTTGAAAAAATAAAATTATTTTGATTTTTTTTCTCTGAGGGATAAGGCTGTCCGTCTAATGCAATGCGCAATGCGTCAGTTCCTGAGGTCTGAAAATTCCAATGTACCGTAGTGCCGACAGGTATCACCAAGTCGCCGGAATTTTTTAAGGTTTCGTTCTTTTTCCCTGTGTAAGCCGGATATTCTAAATCGGTCAGAAAATTGGCGATCATTGGCTTTTTTAAAACACGGATTTCGTATTCGTTGCTATTGTATTTTCCATCTGTAAAATAGAACGAAGTGTTTTTTTGCAAATTGGTTAATCGATACGAGAATTTATCGGCAGCAATTTTTTCCATTTTATTGCTTTTTCCTTGCTCGTTTACATACACTTCATTAGGTACGGTTTGTCCTTTTATGGTTAGTTTAATTTCCAAATCTTCATACTGTACTACTTTCAGCTTTTTGTTTTCTAATACAAAATCGAACGGTGCTTTTTTTGCAAATGTTTTATTGGGGTTTAGTAATCGGGTGTTGCTTTCTTTTAGAATATTGGGTGCGGCTATTACCAAAGCCAATAAGGCAAACAATGGTGGTAAAGCATATTTGAGGTATCGTTTGTTTTCATTTAGATTAATGGCGTTTGCAAAAGGAATTAATTTTATCGAATCTGATTTTTGGTGGATACTCGCTTCAATCAGTTCTTTGTTGTAGGCATTCTGCGATTGCTGGCGCAGTTGTAAAATATTTATCAGTTTATCTTTTACATCCGAAAAATATTTCCCGATAATTATTGCTGCTTGCTCATGGGATATTTGTTTTCCTAATTTTAAGTAATGGACAAGAGGAGTTATTACCCAATAAAATAATGTAATCAGCGTAGTGCCGATAAATCCGGTGAGCAATAATTTTCTGACAGCGGAAGAAAAATAAAGTTGATATTCGAACAAAGAAATGAATACATAAAAGCCGAGCAGCAACCCTATAAAGAGCAAGGCGCCGCGCAATAGTTTATTCAGATAATATTTTCTGATAAAGGCATCTAATTTTTGTAAAAGCAGCTCGTAATTATGCATAATTTTGTAACAAGATAAATATAAAGCAAAGCATTTATAAATAGAAGTTATTTTGGGTTAATAGCGCATTATTTACCTTTCATCGGTACAAAATATACTTCTGAGAAATCGCGCTGTTCGATAGCGTTCTGCGGACAGTTGCGCACATTGGGTTGCAGCAATCTATAATCAATATCGTAATAAATTGGAAGCACGACGGCATCGTCAATTATTTGTTGGTCGGCTTTATTATATAATTTATTGCGTTTTACCTCGTCGGTTGTTTCTACGGCTTCATTAAAATATTGGTCAAAAATTTTACTTTTATATCTAAATGAGTTGATATACGTTTTCGTGGACAGCTCTGCCGGCACGTATTTACTGCAAAATAAGTTCAAGAAATTTTCTGCATCCGGGTAGTCTGCACTCCAGCCCATTCTGTAAAAATCTGTTTTTGCAGCTTCCACGGCTTCGGTATGCTGCGCCCATGGTACGGTGAGCAAGTCTATTTTAATGCCTAATGTTTCCTCTATCATTTTTTTCAGCGCCTCAGCAACTTGCGTATTCCGGCTTCCGCCAGAATTTAATTGCAATGTAATTTTTGGACACCCTTTTCCGTTAGGATAGCCGGCTTTTTCCATATACTCTCTGGCTTTAGCCGCATCATAGGTGAATCCGTTTATATTTTGCGAAATATATGTTCCTGTACCGGGCGGTACTATACCATAAATAGCAGGGAATCCGGAGCCTTTCAATGTAAAATCGCATAATTTCTGGCGATCTATTGCATAACAAAATGCTTTGCGTAAATAGATGTTGTTGAAGATTTTTCCTTGATGCTGAAATCCATAATACTGCACAGAAAGCGATGGCATAAATTGAAGCTGAAACTGTTTGTATGCCGGTTTTAATTGATGTTTGTAATCTACAATTTCATCAATCATCTCTAACGGAAATTTATACACCATGTCACTATTTCCTTTAGAAAATTCCATCAATTCGTTTTTCTTTTCTTTGATATAAGAAACACGTAATGCATCTAAATAGGGTAGTCGGTTTCCATACGCATCTTTCTTCCAATAATTGGGATTTCGAGCCAAAAACGTCACCTGGTCTTCTCTGTTGATTTTTAAATAAAATGGCCCTGTACCAACGGGGTGTGTGCGAATTTCATCACCATATTTTTCTACAGCTTCCTTCGGATATATTTTGCCAAAAATCAATCCTAAGCGTCCTAAGAAAACGGCATACGGTTTTTCCAATTCTATTTGTATAGTATAATCATCTACTACTTTTACCCCACTGACACCGTTATCGGGTTTTACTTTATTTGCGGTGAGCGAATCGTATTCGTTAGCACCTTTTACTACGCCATTAAAAATCCAAAATCCTTGATTATTTGCCGGATCGTGAAAGCACAATCTGTCAAAACAATACTTTACATCTTGCGCTTTTAGCTCTCGTCCTTTTCCATTTGGAAAGCAATCGTCGTCGTGAAAATATACGCCTTTGCGTAGATAAAATGTATATGTAATACCATCTTTGCTGATATCCCAACGCTCGGCTAAGGCAGGTTTTACGGCCAGCGTACTGTCATCGAAATTTACTAAGCCTTCAAATATTTGGTCGCAGATACGGTGCGCCGTTACTTCGGTGATATTTAATGGGTATAATGTTTTGAAATATTCTTCTTCATTGGTACGGAATGTGCCACCATAATACTTGCCTCCATTTGCCGGGCGCAAATGGAACGCACGTTTTTGCTCGCCGGAACAAGACACCAATAATACTCCTGCTAATAAGTACAAAAAATAGTTCATACGCTGTTACCTTACAAAGGTAAGAATATTTACCAAACAACAATTTACCAATTTGCGCAATAAATATTATATTTATATCGTTACACATAAATAAAAAAAATAGCCTATGAAAAAGTCGTCTTTTTTATTCCTATTGGCACTTGCGCCTTTGTTTTTATCTGCTCATAATGGCATTCATTCTGTTGCTGATTTTGAGCAATTATACAAAAGTAAAGTTCCGCCTTTCGATAAAATATCGGATACTACTTTCACTCGGTTGAAAAATGGTATTTTTATAAACGAGAAGGGGGATTTTCGAGGATTTCTTTTTATTGGCGGTTTGCGCAATGAGCTTACGTACAAAGAATATTTGAAGTTTGAGGAGTTGGTTGCAGGGATAAAAGCAAAATATAATAAAAGCGAAGAAGAAGCGTATAATAAAAGAAGAAACATTAAGTAACGGTTACTGCTTCAATTTTAAATATACCGGGCAATGGTCGGAGTGTTTTACATCCATAAATATTTTGGCCTCTAACAATTGAGGTTCTAATTCTTTGGTGGCAGCCAAGTAGTCGATACGCCAGCCTTTATTGTTGTTTCGGGCATTAGCACGGAAGCTCCACCACGAGTATTCTGCTTTTTGCTCCGGATGAAAATATCGAAATGTATCTATAAACCCACTATTGAAATACTTGGTCATCCATTCGCGCTCTTCGGGCAGAAAACCCGAACTATTTTTATTTCCCACCGGATCGTGGATGTCAATGGCTTGATGGCAAATATTGTAGTCGCCGGCTACGATTACTTTAGGTTTTTCTTGTTTTAACTGATGGATATACGTGTAAAAATCTTCCAAATAGTCCATTTTTACCGATTGTCGTTCATCGCCGCTGGAGCCGGAAGGGAAATAACTGTTTACAATGGTAATATCGCCAATATCCATACGTATAAGTCGGCCTTCCGCATCAAATCTGGGGATATTCATCCCTTTTACCACTTCTTTATGGGGTGTTTTTACTGCTATACCTACACCGGAATAGCCTTTTTTTTGTGCCGAAAACCATTGCGTTTCGTAGCCAATGGCATGAAATAACTCGGCGGGAATATCTAATTCGTGCGCTTTTATTTCCTGAAATAAATAAACATCATAGTTGGTGGATTTTATCCAATCTATCAGCCCTTTGGAAATGGCAGAGCGTATTCCGTTCACATTATAGGATATTATTTCTAAAGTGTTCATTATTTAACAATAGTATTCGTTCTAAGATTTAATAACATTTAATATCTTCATGGCTCGTGTTAGCCGGTAAAGCAAATATACTAATCCTTTTTTTGTTTGGATATTTTTCTGTAAAAGCGCAAACTTTTATAGATGGGCGTGTAGTAGATGCCAAAACAAAAACACCGATAAGCTATGCCAATATTTACATTAAAGGAAGTACAGTAGGTACTACAACCGATGATACCGGATATTATCAAATTACACTTACGCATCCTTACGATTCTCTATCGGCTGCACTGCTCGGATACGACGAAGTGACACATCTTATTAAAAAACAAAGCAAACAACATATAAATTTTTATTTGAATGAGTCGCAGAGTATGCTGGCAGAAGCCGTAATTGTGGCAAGAAAAGAAAGCTTGGAAGATTATCTGATTAGGAAAATTTTAGAAAATAAAGATAAAAACGACAAGAAGCATTTGCAAAACTACAGCTATGAATCTTACAATAAAATAGAATTAGATGTAAAAAATCTTTCGGAGAAATTTATGGATAAAAAGGTTTTTAAGCCATTCAAATTTGTATTTAACAACATAGATAGCATCTCTGAGGACGAGCCTTTTTTACCCATTTTATTAGCTGAAACAATTTCAGATTTCTATTATACCGACAAATTTAATAAAAAGCGAGAAGTGATAAAAGCATCCAAAGTGTCGGGCGTGAGTGATGCCAGCTTTAACGAATTTTTAAGTGTTGCCTATCAAGATATTAACGTATATGACAATGCTTACACGATTATCGGAAAACAATTTATCAGCCCTATTGCTAACGCTTGCAAATCGTTTTATAAATATAAAGTGGTGGATACATTGGTGTTGGATAATGTAGTGCATTATAAACTAATTTTTGAACCCAAGACCAAAGGCGACAATACTTTTTTCGGGAGTTTCATTGTGTCGGAAAATAATTATGCCATCAAAAACATACAACTGCGTATGGCGCCGCATGTGAATATCAATTTTGTAAAACGTATAGAAGTAACCCAAGATTATGATTATGTGGGCGCGCAAACTTGGATGATTTCGGGTAATCAATTATTAGTAGAATTTAAACCGTTAGAGAAAACGCCTGCCATCATTACCCGAAAAAATACAATATACAGAAACTTTAGAATTAATTCGTCTTACAACGATTCGATGATCAGCAGATTGAAAGAAGAAGTAACTATTACTGACAATGAAGCACGGAAAGACCAAGCCTTTTGGGATACATCGAGGTTTGTGCAGTTAACCAAAAATGAAGCAGCCGTATATCATATCATCGACACACTGAAAACAATTCCTGCGTATAAAACTTACGTCGATATCATTCATACGCTTCTAACCGGATATTTTCCGGTCGGACCGGTAGAATTCGGACCGGTGTTAAATACGTTAAGTGTAAATAAATTAGAAGGCTGGCGCTTCGGGTTTGGATTGCGCACCAATGAAAAAATGTGTAAATGGGCGCAACTCAGCGGGCATATTGCTTATGCTTTAAAAGATAAACGCGTGAAAGGTGATATCGGTGCACAATTTCTAATTTCCAAATACCCGCGGCAAATTATTGGCGCATCGTATATCCACGATGTGAGTGAGCTGAGCCGAACGACCGATTTGCTTGCATCCGATAATTTATTAAATATAATTATCCAACGCCGAAGACCCAAATATCGACTATTGTATTACGATTTAGGAAAAGTAAATTATTCTATTGAGTTTAAGCAAGGATTTAGCGTGGGAGTTGCACTACAAAACCGCCGCATAGAGCAAGGCTTAGTCCCTTTTAGATATTTATATCCTAATAGAGATGCCGTTTTAGATACGTTTAAAACACTGCGGGAAACAGAATTGGTTTTTAATGCACGTTTTGCCATCGGCGAGCGTTTCATTAACAAAAATTCGCTATTTAGAAGAAGTATTAACGCCCATAAAATTCCTGTCATCCAATTTGAATATGTGTGGGGAATGAAACGTTTTTTAGGTAGCCAATTTAATTACCATAAATTGACACTGTCGTACGCACAAACTATTCCGATACGCACCGTTGGGCGGTTGGAGATAAACCTGCAGATGGGTAAAGTTTTTGGCACTGTTCCATTCTTATTGTCGGAAGTACATGATGGCAACCAAACGTATGCGTTCAGTAATACTGCATTTAATGTAATGAACGATTACGAATATTGGAGCGACCGATTCTTACAATGGAATTTCTCCCACCATTTTGATGGCTTTTTCTTAAATAGAATTCCGGGAATACGAAAATTAAAACTTAGAGAAGTAATTCATACACGAGGAGTTTGGGGAAATGTATCTGCGCAAAACAGAACATTTAACCAACTTAACAGCAGCTATATAAAACCATTAGGCAAAGTACCTTACGTGGAAGTTGGCTTTGGTATCGAAAATATTTTAAAATTTTTACGCTGGGATGTGATGTGGCGCGTAACCCACAGAAACGAACCGAAAACCTACAATTGGATAATGACATTTGGTTTTAACTTTAATTTTTAGGCAAGTACAATATTTATTTTATACATTTACAAAAAACAATACGCTTGTTTGCCCAAGACTGCATCGACTCTTCTATTCCATTTGTTCGCCTTACAGACGAAGTGGGGTTTGTGTTGGATTTAATGCAAGAGTTTAAAACGAGCCGTTTAGCGGTCATCGACAATAGCCATTTTATCGGATGCATTACGGAAGATGCCTTGTTGGAACATTCCGATTCGGTAAAAGTAGAATTGCTGAAAGAACATTTTTTAGCAGATAAAATTATGGAAGGAACGCATGTTTTTGACGTTTTAAAAATGACGCATGAAACTTCTACTTATTTTCTACCTGTAATTACCATCAACGAAGAATATATTGGTATAATTACTCCGCAGAAGCTCCTTCATAATCTTATACAACTTTCCTCTTTAGCAAATAGCGGCGGCATTATTGTTTTGGAGTTGGAATCCAGAAATTACTCACTCACCGAGATATCTAAAATAGTAGAGTCTAACAATGCTATAATATTGCACAGCATGGTTACGGCATCTGCCGGACAAGCATTGATTCAAGTTTCTTTAAAAATAAATAAAAATGATTTAAAGGAAATTCAAGCCTCCTTCGAACGTTATCAATACACCGTATTGGCGGTATTTCATCAATCGGAATTTGAACAGCAATTGCAAGAACGATACGATAGCTTAATGCGTTATTTAGAAGTGTAAGTTGCGTTTTATAATAGCGTAAATCTCAACAGCAAATATTGCTCCCGAAATATACATTAACGGAAATAAAGGGATTAAATATCGGGCTTCAAAATAATTGAGTACGATCAACATATAACCACAATTTATTCCGACAAACCAGTAGATAGCAAGCAGTAATAGATTGTATTTTTTAAAGAAAATTAAATTTCCTACTAATGTAAAAAACAGGTAAACATTCAGTAAAATCAGCAGTAGTTTTACTGCAAAGGCTATTTTATTCGTGTGATAATTATCCAGATACGTCATGGTAGCGGAGTTGCTTTGCACGATAATACTTTTTAAAAATAACATTGGCATTATTACATAATGCTGTATTGGATGTTGATGAATATAATTAGTGGTAATGACGCGTACTTTTTGTATGCTTGCCAATTCAGCAGAGTCCAAATTTTTTCCTTTAGTGGTGTATTTATAATAATAAAAATCGTACACGGCACTAAATACTTTTTCTATTTCTGCTTTACTGTATTTAGACGCTACCGCAGGTGGTATGGTATTCATCAATGAATCTATCAGAAATGTTTTATCCGGTTGGGTTTGCACATTGCTTATCATCTTATTCGAAATTCTTTCAGAATTGTACTCTGCCGGATTTATCCAAGTAGAAATCCATTTTCTAAGTTCAATGTTTTGCATACCATAATCCATTGGGTCATTATAATATTTTTCGAGCAATACAAAATCACCATTCGTTACTTTATAATTTCTAATTACATACGGCGTAAAGAGGAGCAAAACGGCAATACCAAAATACCATCCGGCTTGCAGCATTGCTTTTATATTTTTTAGGTATAACCCAAAAATTAGTATTGCTACAGAGCCTCCAAAGATAAATATCGTAGGGCGGCAAAGCGATGCCACAGAAAATAATATTCCTGCAATAAACCAGTCCTTATTGGATTTATAGCGATAGGCACGTGCCAAAAAATATAGCATAAACCCAATTAATGCAGGTGCTAACGATTCGGTGAGGGTGTAAAATGTATAACTGATTATTGTAGGATTAAATCCGAATAAGAAAAACGAAAGCCAGGCTATCCGCTTATTTTGTGTAAAATAAAATACGGAAAGCAGAAAGGCAATGGCGGCAAGTGCAAATAAAAATGTTTGCGTAATGCGGATATATTTAAAACTGCCTTGTTCTCCAAAGAACAAATAATGTATGCCATAAAACATTGGATATACCGGCGTGCGGCGCACTAGTAATTTTGCATCTGAAGTATCACAAGTAAAGCCTTTGCCCGCCAGATAATTATGGATTTGTGGCAAATACCAACTATTGTCAACGGATAGAATCGTATAATTAAATACTAATTCTTTATTCAAAAATTCATTGCTTTTGTCCGTTTGTTTTCGGATAGCGTTTAGGTTTATCGCATTTAAAAAAAATGCAAAAGATAAAACTGCAAAAAATGCAATTACCAAATTTCGTTTACTCGTCAGCATTTCCATTTTTGTAAAATAAAAAGAATTTACTAAATATACTATGCAAGACTAAACTCTAATGGATTAAATCTAATTGTACGGCTGTTTTTATAAGAATGGCGGTGTTACCTGCTTTCAATTTTTCTAATAAATGTTTTCTATGTGTATCAACAGTAGTTGTGCTGATGAATAATCTTTTTCCTATTTCTGCGCTGGTCAATCCTTCAGCAATGAGCTTTAAAATTTCCTTTTCCCTTCGGGTTAATAATACTTGATTTTGATGCTTTTCTTTTAAGTTGTCTGCTACTTCTTTGGACAAATATTGTTTGTTCTTCGACGTAGTCTGAATGGCTTGCAGCATTTCTTGTTTAGTGGCATTTTTAAGTAAATAGCCATTTGCTCCATTTTCCAACATAGCATTGATATAGCTATTTTGGTTAAATGTGCTTAGCCCGATAATTTTTATAGCCGGATATTTTGATTTGATTTCTTTGCAAATCTCTATACCGCTTTTATCGGGCAGGTTGATATCTAAAAATATAACATCGGGTTGCTGCCGGTGCAAAAAGGCCATACAACTGTCTGCATTTTGCGCATAACCCACAATTTCTATTTCTGTTTCTGGTTGTAGCAGTGAAACAATACCTTCAATAATCATATAATGATCATCTACTATAAATAATTTGTAAGGTTTCATGGATTTGCTTTTAATTTGAAATTATGACAATGGAATCTCTATAGCAATAGAAGTACCGTTGGTTGGATTGGAATCTATTTCTAATTTTCCGCCTAAATAATTTATCCTGTTTTGAATATTCACCCAGCCGGCACTTTTAGAAGTAGTTAAATGGGTTACGTCAAAACCGATGCCATTGTCTTCCACCGTAATATTTAAAAAGTTATCATCTTTGGTAAGTTGTACAATGGCTTGTGTTGCTTTTGCATGTTTGATAATATTATTGACCAGCTCTTGTACTATTCTATATACGGTAACACTCACGTTGATATCCGCATGATACGTATCCATTTGCAAAGAGGAATATTGTATAGTAATGACATTTGTTTTAGAGATGGAATTACAGTAGTCGTTCAAGGCGGTATCCAATCCGAATTTTATTAAATTTTCCGGCATCATGTTGTGTGCAATGCGCCGCAATTCTTGAATGCCGGAGTCGAGCATGTCAATACTTCTTGTAAAGGAAATAGCATTGTCTGCACTTAAAATTACATTCTCTTTCATATCGTTTAATGAATATTTTACGCTGGATAAAAGCCCGCCTAATCCATCATGCAAGTCTTTGGCAATGCGGCTACGCTCTTCTTCTTGCCCTTTTAATATAGCTTCGGTAGCTTGTAGTTGTTTTTCTTTTTCAAGCTCATCAATTTTAGCTTGTTGCAATTTCTGCTTGTGCATATAAATGCGAAAAATTAGAATCGAAAGCAGCAGTAAGGCAATTGCAATAGCAATAAGGAAATAATTAATAATTTTTCTCTGTTTGAGTTGGGCTTGTTGTATTTGTATTTGAGCTTCTTTCTTTTCCGTATTATATTTTACTTCCATTTCCTCCGTGTAAAAATTTAATTCCTTTAAATTTTGCGCAGAGATTATAGAGTCATATCGGTAAAAATATGTTGAACCGATTGGTATATTTCCTTGTAAATAATATACTATAGAGTACGTTTGATAGAGATTTCCTAAAGCATCTGTATTGCCGGCCAATTTTGAAATATTAATACCATTGTCTAATTGTTTTTTAGCAGCTGCATAATTTTTTAGCGCAATATTATTTAATGCTTTTGCATAATAGATTTGAGCAATAGCTTGACTGTCACTTATGGAACTATTATACTTATCTAATTCTTTAGCATAAATTTCTAATGCTGTAGTATTTCCTATTTTAAAATTGTCAGCACATAAATTAATTAGTGCATATACTATATTTACAATATCTTCTTGTTGTTTTGCTAATTCAAGTTGTTGTTTTTGTATATAGATAGAACTGTCTAACTTATTTAATCCTGAGTAACTTGCCGCTAAATTGTTTAATCCCATTAGATGGGCAAATGAATTATTATATTTTTTTCCGTATTCTATTGCCTTTTTGGCGTAATGTATAGATTTATCAAATTGTTTTAAATCGTAATAAGTATTAGAAGCGGTAAGATTACGAATTGGAAAACTTAAACTGTCTTTTGTTTTTTCAGAAATATCAAGACATTTTAGAATGTAGCCTATTGCTAATTTATGAAACCCAAAATGATTATATATTGCGGAAAGGTTGTTATAACTCTTAGCCATTTTTTTTAAATCATTTTCTCGCTCAGCAATTTCTTTATTTTTTAAGGCAGGTACTATTGATTTTTTGTAGTCATTGTTATAATAATAGTATTCGGAATAGCCGATATTAATTAGAAAATCAAAATCTTTAGTTTTTAATTTTTTTGCTAGCACTTCAGCTTTGGTTAAATAATACAATGAGCTATCGAAATTTTTTGTAGCGTAAAATTTCTGTATTGCGATAAGTAATCTAACTTTTGATGTGTCTTCTTTTGCAAATTGCAAAACGCTAATTAGGCTATCTTTATTCGTAGTATTTTGAGCTATCGAACAAAATGCAATTAAGAACATAAATAATATTGCTACTGTTTTTTTCATCATCTATGTAATATAAAAAATCTATTGTAAAGAAACACCATAAACACCAAAAATGAACTCCTATTTTTTCAGGATTTTTACTGCTCAAAAAATCCTGATTTTAAAGGATATAACCTAAAAGTAGCTTCGAATAAATTTGTAGTATCAATTTATTCAATAATTTAAAAACATCACCTATGAAAACTACACTAAACCACAAATTAATGTTACTGCTTTTAGTACCCATAATAGGCATACTTTCTGCATGTAACAAAAACACGGATACTCCTGCCGGAATTGCAACAGTTTCTACGGCTACTCCTATAAAAGTAGATGATACCACTTATACTTGTGGAGGAAATGTTACTAATCAAGGAAGTACTGCCGTTACAGAGCGTGGCGTTGCAATTGCATTGACCAACAACCCTGTAATCAACGACCCTGATGGTGCAACGATTCCCATTGGGAATGGCACAGGCGCATTTTCTACCAATATTGCTCCTTTTGCAGCAGGTTATACTTTTCACATTCGCGCGTATGCAAAAAATAGCAGTGGCATTGCTTATGGTGCAGATGTTACTATCAATACCGGTACTGTCAGTAGTAGTTGCGATACAGTGGATGTAAATAAAAATATTACTGTGCCTACCACATGGTTAGCCGGAAAAGTATATATGGTGCGTACTTGGGTAAATGTAAATGCACCATTAGTAATCCAGGCAGGCGCAATTATTAAATTTAAAAATAGTAGCTGTGGAATGGAAGTATATGCTAAAATTACGGCGAATGGAACGTCCGCCAATCCTATTATTTTTACATCGTATAAAGATGATTCTTATTGTGGCGACAACAATGGTGATGGCGCAGCATCTACACCAAGCAAAGGAGATTGGGGCAGATTAACAATGCGTGGCGACCAACATGGCTCACTCTTTAGATATTGTAAATTCTTATATGGTGGTGGAGCTGGAAACGGTGTAGTTCTTGCAAATTCAGGCTCTGGTGATATTCACGATTTTACGTTCGACTATTGTACTTTTGCACACACGTATGGAAATACGTCTAATACGAATGCTGCATTTAGTGGCTCTAACATGCATGATGCGTCTGTAAGTATTTTAACGAATAATATATTCTATGACAACATAAAACCGATTTATTTAGGTACTTATTATGCATTAGATCCAAGCAATAGTTTTCATAATCCTGCCAACCCGAGTGAAACTAATAAATATAATGGTATATTTTTGTGGGTATATGGATTAGGTAACAAAAGTGTTGCCTACAAAGTAACAGAAGTACCTTATGTGTTTGACGGTTGGCTACAAGTAGGTGCTCCTGATTTTTTAAGTGTAGGACCAAATGTTGTCTTTAAATTCGCAAGCTCTGGTTCTCAAATTTCAAGCCATAATGCCAGCGAATTTTCGATTAATGCCACAGCTGTATTCACTTCTTTTAAAGATGATTCCAGAGGCGGTGATACGAATGGTGACGGCAATGCTTCTACTCCTGCTGCCAACGACTGGTATGGTATTAGCAGAGGCACAGATGGGGCTTACCATACCAATGTTTTTTATGCAGCACACTAAAGATATTCTCCCAAGCGATTAATATAATAATTATGAAAAATTTAAAATCCATATACAATCTTATTATAGTAAAATATAAATTAATAAACTAAAAATAAATATTATGAAAACTAAATTAATTGTAATTGCATTATGCAGCATACTGTTTGCATGTAAGAAAAAAGACACTACACCACAAAAGGACAACTTCTCATTTTCTGCTTTCGGACAATCAGATACAGGCAAAATTAACCTGACTGGCGAAGCTTATTTTGACAAGACAAATAAAAAACTAATTCTAAATGATGCTGTGCCTACTCCTGAACATTCCTATCATACCGGCACAGGGCATGCTTATTACAACAGGCTGGTAGATGTTGCCGATGGATTTGAAACAAGTTTTAATTTTACAATTTCAGATTTAGGTGGTATTCCGGATGTGGATGGAAATGTGGGTGGCGATGGTTTGGCATTTGCCATATTTAATTCTGACACTACGAAGATTAAAGACAATACCTGGTATATTGGAATGGAAAACAGCATAGCTATAGAGTTTGATACATATAACAATGGAGATGACGGCGGTGGCGTTGCAAATCATGATGATCCAAATGGAAATCATATTGCTATGTATTATTGCACGGCAAGTACTTCGAATGTATCTACCCGAATGGCTATAAATGCATCCGTAGCAGATTTTTCTAGTGCAGGCACACATACCGTGAAAATTATTTATCAGAATAAAAAAATAAACGTGTATTTAGATGGCGCTTTATCTCTCGAGGCTAATATTGATTTATCTTCAGTACTTACCTTAAACAGCGGAAAAGCATATATCGATTTAATTGGATATTCTGGAGCCTCTGGCGAAACACATAAAATAAATAATTGGAGCTTTAAATCGTATTGAGAAATACTTATAACTCAACAGCACCAACCACTCATTTTGAGTCTATTTTCATTTTTTTATTATTTTATGGAGCCCATCATTACCGATGGGCTTTTTTATTCAAACAAACTCAATTGCTCTTCTTTTAATAATCGGAAGGTTTGACGATGATATTTACAACTTCCAACTTCTTTCACCGCTTTTCGATGTTGAATAGTAGGATAACCTTTATTTTTCTGCCATTGATAAACCGGAAATTCCAAGCTTAACCTATCCATCATTTCATCTCTATACGTTTTCGCTAAAATAGAAGCTGCTGCAATTTCAATGTATTTTCCGTCGCCTTTTACAATAGTTTGATGTGGAATATTGTGATACGTTTTAAAACGATTTCCGTCAATAATCAATAAATCAATTTTGTGTGTTATTTGCTCAATGGCTTTGTGCATCGCCAAGTAAGTGGCTTGCAAAATATTGACTTCATCAATTTTTATATTATCAATAATACCGACTCCAAAAGCAATGGCATTCTTTTCAATAATAGGGCGCAATTCATTTCGTTGCGCTTCCGATAATTGCTTCGAATCATTTAAAAAAATATGTGTAAAATCTTTTGGTAAAATAATAGCTGCTGCCACCACCGGACCCGCAATACAACCACGCCCGGCTTCATCTACACCGCAAATTATTTGATGAGTATTAAAATGCTGAAGCATAATTTTGAAAGATAAGAGTTATTTGTAAATCGTTATTTAGTTTTTGAAACAATTTTACCCAAATAACTAATAACCTTAACTACCTTTGCACTAAATTTTTTAAAAATGCAAGATAAAAGTTGGCTCTCGAGAACGAATGCATTAATCGGAGAAGATAAATTAGACCGGCTAATTAATAGCCATGTATTGGTTGTAGGATTAGGCGGTGTAGGCTCGTATGCTGCCGAGTTTATAGCCAGAGCAGGCATTGGAACTATGACTATCGTTGACGGCGATGTGGTGGATCCGAGCAATAGAAACCGCCAGCTTCCTGCTTTGTTTTCTACGCACGGCATAAGCAAAGCCGATTGGATGGCTGCGAGGTTAAAAGATATAAATCCCGAGTTAAAGCTGAATGTTGTCAAAGAGTTTTTAACGCCGGAAAAAGCATTTGAAATTGTCAACCAACACGAATACGATTATATCATCGATGCGATTGACAGCATTACCCCTAAATTAAATTTATTAATCGCAGCCTATCAATCTAAAAAGAAAATTATTATGAGCGGTGGCGCCGGCGGCAAGCTCGATCCTACACAATTAAAAGTGGCTGATTTATCTAAAACATACAATTGTGTGTTTGTGAAAATGATACGAAAAAGATTGAAAAAACATAAAATTTACAAAGGAATAAAAGTAGCCTTTTCGGCAGAACTACCCGATAGAAATTCATTGATTTTAACGGACGGCACTAATTATAAAAAATCTGCGTATGGCACGATCTCTTATTTACCGGCAGCATTTGGAGGTGTTTGTGCCAGCGTTGTTATACGGGACTTAATAAATAAACAAACAAACGTTGTGAAGTAAAAATAGCAATCTTTATTCCTACAATCGCTTTTTTATATTTACATACGTAGGGTATTAAACCAATAATGTTCTCTATTTTTGCAAAATGAATAAATTTATGCAGCCGGCATTTTTACTGAGAGCCGCTATTGCTATCGGTTATATTGTGTTAGGAATTTTATTGCTAACCATGCCATTAACCATAAAAATACTGAACAAAACTACCCAACCATTGTTTGCAGTAGTATTGCTTGCTTATGGCAGTTTCAGGATGTATCGTGCGGTGCAGCTGTTAAAGGAAGAAAACGGAAAAAATGAATAAACCAACTACGATAATTGCCTTACTCCTTGCGTGCGTATTGCTTTTAGCAAGTTGCCAATCCTCAAAAAAGAAATTGAATTATTACGATTGGAACAATGGCAGCGTTACGATTACCGCAGATTCTAACTTGAGGTTTGTGTTGGAGCAATTAGTGCCGATATATGAAAATTTTTATCCAAAAGCTTCCGTAAAATTTAACTATACCTCAGAAGATAAAGCGATTAGCGAATTTACATCAAAAACGAACACCATTGTTGCCGTGGAAAAGCAACTAACCTCAGCCGAAATGCAAAGTGCCACTTTTCATCAAGATGCAAAAATTATGGAAAATATTTTTGCTTATGATGCCATTGCGGTTATTGCCAATACAGCTTACACAGATTCCGTATTTGATATAAATAAAACAGCGCAATATTTACAGCCGTCCTCAACTACAAAACTTGTTTTTGATAATGCCCAATCAGGTATTGCAAAAATTATCTTACAACGCTCCGGAGTGCCGGCGGCAGATTTCAAAAATGCGTATGCTTTACACGATATTGCTGATGTGCTCAAATATGTGGCTGAAAATAAAAATGCCATCGGATTTATTCCCTATAATTTAGTTAGCAATAGAAATGAACAAGAGGCCAAGTATATACGTTCTACTTATAAATTTCTTGCAGTGACCTATAAGAACAATACCATTGCATTAAGTCAGGAGAATATTGCCAACCAAAAATATCCACTGATTCGGCCTATAGTATTGTATATTGGAAATTGCCCTGATGTAGTGGGTCAAGGATTTGCCAATTTCCTGTTCGGACGGCAAATTTCTAAGGCTTTACTGCTTTCCGGCTTAATTCCGGCAAGTATTCCGGTGCGAGAAGTGGTGGTAACGGAAGAATTTCACCCTTCTAAATAATTGAGTAATGTTAACTTAACTTTTAATCATTAATCTTTTTCTATTTTTATAGTCGCATTTTAAATCTATCTATTTACATAGCATGACAGAAGATAAAGTAACCATCACCCTGAACGGAAAAACAACAGAATGTCCCGTTTTAATAGGCACAGAGAACGAACACGCCATCAATATCGACAAACTACGTGAAGATACAGGTTTTGTAACCTTAGACTTTGGGTATAAAAATACCGGAGCGACCACCAGCAAGATTACATTCTTGGATGGCGAATTAGGTATTTTGCGATATCGCGGATATGACATCGCCGATTTAGCTGAAAATTCTAATTTTGTAGAAGTTGCATATTCATTATTATATGGTGAATTACCTACGGCAGCACAATTAGCAGATTTTAATCAAAAACTCAAAGACAATTCTGACGTACCGGCAGAAGTAGCTGCAATATTAAAAGCAATGCCGAAAGGTACACATCCTATGGCACAACTTTCAGCAGTAACTATTGCATTGTCGGGGGTGTATAAAGATGGGGCTAAATTAACGGAAGAGAACTATATCAATATGCTGGCGAAATTTCCCGTATTGGTGGCAATGGTTATCCGTAATTCTCAGGGATTAGATTTTGTAGCCAACGATAAAAATTTAGATTATGTAGCCAACTTCTTGCAAATGGCATTTGGTAAACCTGCTTCCAATGTATTGGTAGATGCTATGGATAAACTACTCATCCTACATGCTGACCACGAGCAAAACTGCTCCACATCAACAGTACGGATGGTCGGTTCTTCCAATGCAAATATCTATGCTTCTATTACCGGAGGTATTAGCGCACTTTGGGGACCACTGCACGGCGGTGCCAATCAAGCGGTACTAGAACAATTAGAAGCGATAGAAAAAGACGGCGGAGATACAGCTAAGTTTGTTGCAATGGCAAAAGATAAAAACTCCGGCTTCCGATTAATGGGCTTCGGACATCGAGTGTATAAAAATTTTGACCCACGAGCAAAAATTATCAAAAAATCTTGTGATGAAGTGCTTAAAGACTTAGGAGTAGTAGATAAAAAACTTACTATCGCTATGGAATTAGAGCAAGCTGCCTTAAATGATGATTATTTTGTATCCAGAAAGCTTTATCCAAATGTAGATTTTTACTCCGGTATAATCTATCAGGCAATTGGATTCCCTACAGATACATTCACTACATTATTTGCGTTAGGAAGATTGCCGGGATGGGTATCGCAATGGAAAGAAATGAAAGAAAATAAAGAACCAATCGGACGTCCAAGACAAATATATTTAGGCGCTCCGTTACGTTCTTACGTTGCTGTTTCAGAAAGATAGAAGTACTCTTCCCACTTTCTTTCACATAAACAATAATCGTATTTCTTTGTTGTTCAATCTATGAAAGCATTTTTGGGTATCCTATTGTCCGCTTTATTCTTGCTTACCACTACACAAGAGGTTGCATTTATAATGTTATATCAATGGAATAAAAAATCTATTACCGAAAATTATTGCATCAACAAAAACAATAAAAAATTAAATTGTAAGGGACGATGCCATCTGAATAAGGTTATTACAGCTTCTGAAAATAACAAGAATAAGAATCCATTCTCAAATTCTACTTATAAATCCAAAGGAATTGAAACAATCTATCAAAAACTTCCAATAATAGATTTGACTACCTTTATTGCGGCATCTTCCTTTAATTTTTCAAATAACACATTTGCACTTTTAGCAGGAGCCTGCAATAGAATAATAAAACCACCCATTGTTTAAGTGTACTATTTTTTCACACTTAAATAAATTAAACAATGTATAAATTTTTATTTTCAGTACTGCTGTGCTATTACGGTAGTATATATGCTTGTGATTTTTGTGGTAACTCACCGGCATTACTAAATACAGATATTTTATCGGTTCAGCCTCAATCCTCAATCGGAACTTCCGTACAATATAGAAATTATAAGTTTCTTACCTCAAACGAGAATATGAAACGTTCGCAAATTGTTACTCAAAATTTCTTTGTGTCGTATGCGCCAAAAAGCTGGGTAGATATTCGCCTGTCGATGCCAATAATGTGGATGCTAAATGATTATATAGAAATCAATCAAAATACGCCTAAACTAAAAGAGAAAAAATTTGGCCCCGGTGATATGATTTTGTTTTCTAATTTCAGGGTTTTATCCAAACCCGCCATCGGCAATAGAAGAGTTGGGCACACCTTGAATCTTGGTACCGGTATGAGCTTTCCTACAGGTTCTAAAAAAGAATCTGCCAATTTAATTTTGCAAGATTTTAATTTCGGCACTCAAACTGTTTCCTTCCTATTTTCAGGCACCTACAGCATGAGTATTAATAACTGGGGTTTAGTAAACGCTGCTTTTGTAAGATTGAATATATACAACAAAAATCATACAAAATATGGAAACAGTTACACCTACCAAATAACAGGAAATTATACCCACTTTTTCAATCACATAACGGTAATACCTATGCTGGGGTTGAAATTTGATGCTTCGCAGAAAAACTTACATAATAGTATTATCCAACCACGCTCAGGCAGCTGGGATGTAGCTGCAAATATAGGCCTACAATGCGTTGTAAAAGATTTTTCGTTTTATCTCAGCGTCGTACAACCTATGGCACAACGTGTTTCTGCTAATACCATTAAAGAAAAAACCAGTTTTAATTGTACGCTCCGTTATGTTATAGAACGAAAAAAGAAATTCACAAAAAATGAAACCATTAAACAATAACGAACGAACGTCATTCGTTATATCGTAATAATCTATTATTCCTTAACTCTTAAATTAAAAAAATGAAAAAAACAACGCTTATTGCACTTTTAGCAGTCGTATCTGTAATTGCTTGTAAGAAAGTAAAAGACACAATTCCACCCGTTATCACAATTACCGCACCTACTTCTACCACTATGGTAGCCGCCGGTGACTCCGTGCAAGTTGCCTTTACTGTTACTGACAGCGATTTGCACGAAGTAGGTTATATCATCACCAATACGGCCACAAACGATACGCTTTTTTCTAACGAAGAGCATACAGAAAGCAATTATACGTTCAATAAAAAATTTAAAACTCCATTAACTCCGATGAATTTAAAACTTACCGTTAACGCAGAAGATCATTCTGATAATAAAAGCAGCGCTACAGTAAGTTTTCATACGATGTAAAAAAAATAGTAATGCACAAAATGGTCGGCATAGCTTATGCCGACCATTTTTATTTTTATCTTTGCTCTTTCAAAATGCACGAAGTTAATCCGGAAATAGAAGAAAGAGCTGTTTTAGTGGGTATCATCAGAGATAACCAGACGGCAGAACAAGTAGAAGAGTACTTGGATGAGTTAGCTTTTTTAGCAGAAACCGCCGGTGCAATAACGATAAAAACATTTACCCAAAAACTCAAACATCCCGATGTTCGTTTTTTTGTAGGCTCCGGAAAATTAGAAGAAATAAAACTTTATAAAGAATACGCCGATATCAATACGGTAATTATTGATGATGAAATTACTCCGGCTCAACAGCGCAATTTGGAAGCGGAATTAAAATGTAAAATTTTAGATCGAACGAGTTTAATCTTAGATATTTTTGCGATGCGGGCACAAACTGCTCAAGCCCGCACACAAGTAGAATTAGCTCAAATGCAATACTTGCTCCCACGTCTAAAAGGCTTGTGGACGCACTTAGAGCGGCAGCGTGGAGGTATCGGTATGCGCGGTCCGGGGGAAAAAGAAATTGAAACCGACCGCCGGGTGATTAACGATAAAATTGCAAAACTAAAACAAGAGTTAGAAATATTAGATAAACAAGAACAAACCCGCCGGAAAACCCGCGGCGAACTGATACGCGTAGCATTGGTAGGCTATACCAATGTAGGAAAATCGACGATTATGAATTTGATGAGTAAGAGCGATGTATTAGCAGAAAATAAACTATTCGCTACATTAGATACTACCGTAAGAAAAGTGGTTATCGAAAATATTGCATTCTTACTGAGTGATACCGTTGGATTTATTCGCAAGCTACCACACCATTTGGTAGAAAGTTTTAAATCTACTTTAGATGAAGCAAAAGAATCCGATATTATAGTGCACGTCGTCGATGCCTCGCATGAAAATTTTAGAGATCATATCAATGTAGTAAATGAAACGCTGGCAGACTTGAGTGTTACGCGCCAGCCTCGGTTGATTGTATTTAACAAAATGGATTTATACAGGCAAAAGCATTTTGACCGTTTTTTGCCGGAAGAGATTAAAAAAGAACTCTCCGAAGATTTTGAAAAAAGCATGCGCTCTTGGATGAACTGCAATTGTGTTTTTATATCTGCCACAAATAAAGAAAACATTGAAGAATTGCGCAATACCATGATACTGATGGTACAAGATATGTATCATAAACGGTACCCCTACAAAAGTAATTTTTACGGGTAAAATTTGAATAAGGAGATTAAACTTCCGGCTTCACTTGTTGCTCATGATAAATATTAGTAAACTTTCCTAGTATAAGCTTGCGTTGGGTTACTAATTGGGCTATTTTCAAATTGTCAATATCGGTTTGCATCACCTTTCTGTATTTGGGATTTAATGTACCACCGGGACCTCCGGCAATTGCTATCGGGTCGTTTTGAAATTCTTGATTTACCAGCGTTCCTCTCGGATACATAATGCCGGGTACCCCCTTGCCGACGATATTCAAATCGGTAGGATGTGGCAAGCCCAAAGAATGACCGTATTCATGTGCGGCAGTAGTAGAACCTACATATAAATTATTAAGTTGAAAGTAACCTGTATTACTGCCAATGCCGTCCATGCAAGAAATATTCAGCTTGGAATATTCCTCTATCCGGATATAATTATTTTTCGGATTCTGATTTTCAATAATGCTTTGCGGCAAAATGAGAGCATTGTATTGTGTAGAAATTTTAAATACTACAAGAAATTGCTTAGCGTGTAGTAAAACTTTTCCTTGTGGTTCGTTCCAAAGGGTTTCTATTTCTTCGGACAGTAGTTTTGAAAGAGAGAAATCGGCAGCGTTTCCATAATAAATAATCGTAGAAGAAATGGTAACTGTATTTGCCGATGGATTTATTTCAATAATTCCCATGACATACAAGATAAGAAAGCTTGTACAAACTGCCAATCTTTTAAATAGAATTAAGACGTTAATAGATGGTATGGTAAAAGTATTCTATATCTTTCACCACTTACCTTTCGATAAAACGGAACAACATTCACCACGTACTAAAAGCTCGGAGAGAAGCTGATTGTCCAACGGAATTTTTTGATGTCGGGTTGGTTGAGCTGTGTTAATCTCCAACTGAAATCGACACGAATTAATTTTAAAATATTTTCGATGCCAAAGCCTACTTCAGCGTAGAAACCGTTCAGGCCTTTCATTTCCGGTGGTAAATCACTAAAGGAAACTCTATTGGGCGACAAACTTGCAACTGCCATTTTAGTGGTAAACACTTCACGTAATCCTAATTTTTTCCATCCCGGAATTTTATTAAAAATAAATCCGTCAAAATGGTGTTCAATCAGTAGTGATAATTGTTGGTCGGCGATAAATTCCGTTTCGAGCATATTCGTAAAACGCTCTTTGTCGTACATAAAAGATTGGTTGCCAGGCAAAATGGTCAATAAAGGATAAGGTGCTGAGCCAAACAGTTTAGAGCCTACCAGTTTTATATTGGTATGCCCGATAGGAGAGGGCAGACGCTCTTCGATTATTAAATCTAATTTTTGATAATCGAAATCGCTGGCAAGTTTCTTAGAACTAAAAGTATAGGTAAGATAGAAACGCGGTAATTTCCCTTTTAATAAAATGGTTTTGAAATTTGTTTGTAAGAATTTAGCACCGGGGGTAAATGTAAAATTTAAACTCGGTGAAAATATTTTGAAATTATTATAAGAAATTACAGAACTGTCAGGCAAGGTTTTTTTAAATTCTATTTTGCCCGGAATGGTCTGGTAAATTTTATATTGTAGCGTAAGGTTGGTAGAAAAATTAGGCACCCATTCTCTGAAATAACTCACTTTTGCATCTTTCAGATATACTAAGTCGGCGATGGCTTTGCGTCTTAATAAAGACATGTAGATAAAGTCGTAGCTGAGTCGGTTGTTGTTTAAGGTAAATCGTTGGTAGTCGTCGTTATAAGCTATCGTAATGTTGTGTTTTCTGTTCTTTTTGTCCGGAAGGTTTACGCCCAAGGAAGCCCCGTATTTTACCCGTTTATCATTGAGCCCATAAGCGACGTACGCGCTCCAATTCACCCATTTGCCAATGCGCCAATTGTTTTTTAAGTTTAATCGAAATCGTACACCTTCCAAGTCGTTCCATGTTACCATTTGGTAGAGATTTCCGATATCTATAACTTTTGTTTTGTAATAACCGGTTGCAAAGAAACCGCCGATACCGGATACGGCTTTGTAAAATCGAGTTTTCTTTAAGGTATCTAACAAAAAGTAAACTTTACTTTCCGGTACCGATAAGGGCAATTGCCGATTGGCTACCCAAAATGAATCTTTTTGCTTACGATAATTTTTTAGAAGAACAATATTTTCTTGTTTTAAGATGGAGTCGGCAATCGGTTCATCTACAATGATGCTGTCGCGGTGCAAGTAGCGCGCAATGCGTACACTTTTTGCCTTTTTTCGCTTGGTAAAAGCGATATCCGTACTTCGGGATTCTTCATTTTTAAACCATCCTTTTCCTGTGTAAACAAAACCTTGTTTTAAAGAAAATTCATTAATAAAATTGATATTGGAACGCCTGTCAATCCCTAATTCTATTTTGGTGATGGCAAATGATGAATCACGAATGGTGGCTTTACCGTTAAACAATAAATCGGATTTGCTTTTGGGTACAAATGCCAAGTTGTATATCCAAACGCTGTCAGCACCTTTTGTGCTGTCAATAACGTAATAGTTATACAGCGCAATAGCACCATCAGCAAATGGCAGCACGAAAGCCTTGGATTGTACCATAGCCTGATTGTCATACACGTCTATATCATCAAAGGCAATATCTAATAGTTCAGAAAAGCGAAGCTGCTCTATGCCCGATACCTTGCTTGCTTTCACCACACTTTTATTTTTCTTAGGGTCTTTGTTGTAATAAATATCCGTTACGGTTTCTTTTAATATTAAAGGGATAAATCGAGTGCCTTCGGCAGTGCTGTCTTGGTTTTCCAAAATAAATCGGAACGGTTTAAAAATTTTCTTTTGCGTTATTTTAGGATTAATATTATAAAGCGAGGCTACCGTTTTACTGTATTCCTCAAACTGATAGGAGTTATATGTTTTAGGTTTGTTTTCTGCTTTATGTTTTAAGACATTTCTGTAAATGCGGATGGCGGCAGTGTCTTTGGGAATTTTAGAACGTTTGGCTTTTACCGTAAATTCTTCGAGCATAAAATTGTCTAAGTGCATTTTTATAACGATAGAGTCTTTGCGAAAAAATCGTTTTTTTAGCACGTCATCTTTATAACCTAAATAGGAAAAAATTACAGAATCTGTTTTCGTATTTACGGTAAATTCAAACCGTCCGCTATCATCGGTAGTACCACCCATGTTGGCCCCAATGGCATAGTTGACATACGGGAGCGGTTCTTTCGTTTTGGCATCTATTACAGTTCCTTTTAAAATATATTGTCCGTACCCTAAGACGGATAAGCAACTGAGAAGGAGATATAATGTGATTTTTTGCACTAAATATAACGTAAATGATTAGTAACGTATAAAATTAGATATTAGTTTGCTCTAATGTGTGAAAATTAATTAGTTTAAAGTATTCATAACAAATCATTTGCCAATAATTGAAGTTCGTTGCGTTTTGTTTCATCTTTGTTGTTTTTTATTGTAATATTACACAAATTTGTATATGCAAGTAAATAAATCGGAAAGAAAATTATTGATAAATGCCATTGAGGAATGGAAAAATCAAAATTTGCTTACTGATGCGCAAGCGGAGCAGCTTAAATCAACATTGCACATACGCAAGTTCGATTGGCGCCCATTATCCATTTATGCATTTATCATTGCGGTGGCATGCGCTGTATTATCAATAGTGGTGTTGCTGGCAGATCGCCCCCTGCGCTTGTTGCTGGAGCAGTTAATGAAAATTTCCGATGCAGGTATCAGCAGTATCCTTTCGGTGTTTGCGGTTTTGGGGTTGCTGTATGCTCGCCGCCGATTTGAAAAGACACCGCAATTATCCATAAGTAATAATAGTGTTTTATTGTTTTCGGCATTTTTGTCTTTATCGGCGATTGCTTTTTGGGCAAAAACATTTCACGTGTTTCAAGAGAACAATGCAGGCATTTTTTTAGTGGCAACTATTTTGTATTTCGGCTTATCCATTTACCTAAATTCAAAAGTATTATGGTCGTTGGCATTTTGTATGTTATTATTGGGATATGGTGTTTTTACGGTGTCTTTAGAAACAAAATCGGGAGATTTTTTAGGAATGAATTTTCCTTTTCGATTTGTTCCATTGTGTATAATGTTATTGTTATTTTCTTTTGTAATACGAAGCGTAAAGCTACTTACCGCTTTTTATAAAATACAATATAGCCTTTCGTTGCTGGCATTTTTTGGCTCGCTTTGGATAGTTACAATTTTCGGGAACACGCTTAGCTACTCAGAATGGCAAGATATTCCATCTTCTACGTTTATACTCTGGGATGCTTTATTTTTTATTGTGACAGCATCCGGTATGTATTTTGGATTACAACGCAAAGATTGGATATTAGGAAATACGGCACTCGCTTTCTTTTTACTTAGTTTAGTTACCCGCTATTTTGAATACTTTTGGAAACCATTACATAAGTCAGTATTTTTTATGGTATTAGCATTACTTTTTTGGTTTGTAGGGAGCAGAGCCGAACGGTTGTGGAATTTAAAATTTTTAAATGAAGAAGCATAAGGTAAATAGTTATTTTCTTCTTTCACCTGTTCTTATTCCTCCGCCATTTCCTCCGCTCCAATGTCTTCCTCCGCCATTGTAGCTTCCGCCACCCTTGTATCCCCCGCCGCCATTATTCCATTTTCCGCCGCCATTGCTTCCGCCATTATTCCATTTAGGAGGTTTGGGTGTTTCCGGTGATGCACTTCCTTTTGGAGCATATCCTTCGTGGGTATTTCCGATATTTTCACCTTGCTTAGAAGGTTTGTTGTTATATACAGGATCAGAAGTATTTGAATTGGTATGTTTGTTGTATCCACCCCATTCTGCGTTATTAGTGCTGTTAGTAGGAGTATTATTCCATTTAGGATTAGAGCTTTGTGCGCCTTGTTCTTCTTTTTGTGGTTTGTTATATCCGCCCCATTCCCCATTGTTGTTTCCATATCCATATTTAGGGGTGCTTGTATTTGGCGTATTTTGTTTTTCTGTTTGATTTATTTTTATGGGATTTTCTTTTTGACCATTGCTAAAATTGGTGGCATTATCTGTAGCGCCTTGTTTAGTAGAGGGTGAATTATAATTTTTATCGGGAGCAAAATTATTTTTTGGATAAGACGAGGTGTGTACGCCGGATTTATTGTTAATCGTGTTGTTGTTGATTTCTGTGTAATTATTCTTGTACACATTTTTGGTAATATTTGTTTGTACCGTATTGGAAATTACTCTATGGCTGTTGTAATAGTTATTGTAACGCACCTGATTAATGACTACATTACGTCGGCAATAATACCCCCAATCAAAACCTTGGTAATAACCGGAATAAACAGAAAAAATAACTCTAGGACGGGCATACCACCATGTTGGATAATAAGCCCAACTCCACGGAGATACCCAAGGAACATAAGTAGGGCCGAAAATAAAACTAACACAAGGCCAACCCCACACATTTACATAAGGAGCAGGGCGAGAGATATTGGTATTGTAATAGTTGTTATTAATAACAGTGGTAGGCTGTGCCGGAGCTGTGCTGGCAGGAGCAGTAGAAGCGGTAGTATTTAACTGTGGTTCAATGATGTAATTCTTACCGTATAAACTCTCATCTCCTATAATTTGGATATGCACTAAATTCCCCTCCTTCTTTTGTAGTTGTATAATTGCCACATCTTGAGTTTCAGATGCACTTACAATATCTTGGATTACTATGGTGTGGTAATCGTTTTTACCGTAATCCGTTACTTTTAAGTAGTCCACGCTGCCGTCATTATTAAGGTCAAGGTTATTAACTTTAGTATCCGGACTGTTTAGCCGTTTCTCAAAGTCTTCAATAGATGAAGACTGCTTGAATAAATTTAGTACTAAATATAAGTTCAGATTATCACCCGGCAACCCTAAAGCTGTCGGTGTTGCTTGTGTAGTTGCTGTTGGAGATTGCGCAAATAAACTCCAAGCCATAAATAAAATGCCAAAAAATGAGATAATCCGTTTCATAACTTTGCTTTATTTTTATAATGACTACAAAAAGCATGTCAGGTTTATCCATTTTTAAAAATTTAACATAAAACAACATGTTACCAATACCCGACCGATATATAAAATGAATTAAAACCAAAATCAAACTCATTTGTTATATTTGCAATCTATCAAAAAGTAAATTTCATTCTTTAATCAAATAAATTAATAAAAATGGCTTTCGAATTACCACAATTACCCTATGCCTTTGATGCATTAGAACCTCATTTTGACACTCTAACCATGCAAATTCACCATGGCAAACATCATAATGCCTACGTAACCAATTTAAACGCTGCCGTTTCCGGTACAGACAACGATGGTAAATCATTAGAAGAGTTAATGGCAAATATCTCTAAATTACCCGTTGCCGTTCGTAATAATGGCGGGGGGCATTACAACCATTCTTTATTTTGGACTATTTTATCTCCAAATGGAGGCGGTGAACCTACCGGTAAAGTCGGAGAGGCAATTAGCGCAACTTTTGGCACTTATGAGAAGTTCAAAGAAGAGTTTTCCAAAGCAGCAGCTACCCGTTTTGGCTCCGGCTGGGCATGGCTATCAGTGGCAGATGGAAAATTGGTAGTTAGCTCTACCCCCAACCAAGATAACCCGATAATGGATATTGCAGAGGTAAAAGGCACGCCTATTTTGGGCTTAGATGTATGGGAACACGCCTATTATTTACATTACCAAAACCGCAGACCGGATTATATTTCTGCTTTCTATAATCTGATAAATTGGGATGAAGTAAACCGAAGATTTGCCGAAGCAACAAAATAATAGCATAAATCTGCGCTTGTTAGCTACGTAATATATATTGTAAACAGCTACCCATTTTTAACTAAAGGGTATTCAATTTGACTGAAAACAGCACCAAAAGGTGTTGTTTTCTATTTATAAGCATAATCTTAACCCCAAATTAATACAAAATAATTTTCCACAAATGCGAATTAATTCGTATATTTGCGCCCACTTCAGGAAGGAAACGTGCCTTTAATAGGATTTTCTTCTTGTAGTAACTGCCTTCGCAGGGAAGGTAAGACTACAAAAAAATACAATCTTCGTAAAGATTTTATTTTGCACTCTTACTTTTTATCCCTACCTTTGCAGTCCCAAATTTTTAAAAAGTAACGATGCCTACAATTCAACAATTAGTAAGAAAAGGAAGAGAGCAATTGCAATATGCCTCTAAGTCAAGAGCTTTAGATGCATGCCCTCAGCGTAGAGGTGTATGTACACGTGTATATACAACAACGCCCAAAAAACCAAATTCAGCATTACGTAAAGTAGCAAAAGTGCGTTTAACCAATAAATTTGAGGTAATCGCCTATATTCCGGGAGAAGGTCATAACCTTCAAGAACACTCTATCGTGATGATTCGTGGAGGTCGTGTTAAAGACTTGCCCGGTGTACGTTATCATATTGTGCGTGGAGCATTAGATACAGCAGGGGTGAACAATAGACAAAAAAGCCGATCTAAATACGGAACTAAAAAAGGTAAAGCAGGACAAGCCGCACCAACAAAAGGTAAAAAATAAGCATTCGTAAGTACACACTAGCCTGTGTATAACAAATAATAAAGCAATGAGAAAGCAAAAAGCAAAGAAAAGATATTTAGCACCGGATCCGGTTTATGGAGATCCATTGGTAACGCGCTTTGTAAACAACTTAATGATAGGAGGTAAAAAAAGTACTGCCTATACCTCTTTCTACGAAGCAATGGAGCGTATAAAAAAATCTACCAATGAAGAAGGGTACGAAATCTGGAAAAAAGCAATGGATAATGCAATGCCTGCAGTAGAAGTAAAAAGCCGAAGAATTGGTGGTGCTACTTTCCAAATCCCAACTCCTATCCGCGAAGACAGAAAAATCTTTATGACTATCCGTTGGTTGATTCAGTTTTCACGTAAAAGAAACGGAAGATCAATGGGGGATAAATTAGCTGCAGAATTAATTGCAGCATCCAAAGGAGAAGGAGCCGCTGTGAAGAGAAAAGAAGATACACACAAAATGGCAGAAGCTAATAAAGCATTTTCACACTTTAAAGTATAATAAGAGAAAGACGACAATAAAATGGCACGCGATTTAAAATATACAAGAAATATAGGTATTGCAGCGCATATTGATGCAGGTAAAACCACTACATCAGAGCGTATTCTTTTTTATGCAGGTGTAAACCATAAAATTGGAGAAGTACACGATGGTGCTTCAACTATGGACTGGATGGTACAAGAAGCAGAACGTGGTATAACAATTACCTCTGCAGCCACTACAGTTAAATGGAATTATAGAGGTAATCAATATCACGTAAACTTAATTGATACCCCGGGACACGTTGACTTCACCGTTGAGGTAAATCGCTCATTACGCGTATTAGACGGCTTAGTGTTCTTGTTTTCAGCAGTTGACGGTGTTGAACCTCAATCAGAAACAAACTGGCGCTTAGCTAATAACTACAAAGTTCCTCGCTTAGGCTTCGTGAACAAAATGGACCGCCAAGGAGCAGATTTCCTAAATGTTGTAGGTCAAGTTAAAAAGATGTTGGGAAGTAATGCAGTGCCATTACAATTACCAATCGGTGCGGAAGATACTTTTAAAGGAGTGGTTGATTTAATAAATTTCCGTGGAATGGTATGGAATACACATGACCATGGAATGACTTATGAAGTAGTAGATATCCCTGCTGAAATGCTGGAAGAAGCCACGGAATACAGAGGAAAATTACTAGAAGCAGTTTCTGAATATGATGATAAATTGATGGAAAAATTCTTTGAAGATCCAACATCAATTACAGAAAGAGAAATATTAGATGCACTTCGTGCTGCAACAATTGAAGGAACTATAGTACCAATGGTATGTGGGTCTTCTTTCAAAAATAAAGGAGTACAAACAATGTTAGATTTGGTAATGGAATTATTACCAAGCCCATTGGATAAAGAAAGCATTAATGGTACTAATCCAAAGACGGACGAACCTATCTCCAGAAAACCAAGCTACGACGAACCATTTGCAGCTTTAGCATTTAAAATTGCAACGGATCCTTATGTTGGAAGATTAGCATTTACTCGCGCATATTCAGGCGTATTAGAAGCAGGTTCTTATGTGTTAAACACAAGAAGCGGAAATAAAGAACGCATTTCCAGAATATTCCAAATGCACGCGAATAAGCAAAATCCTATCGAACAATTAGGAGCCGGCGATATTGGTGCAGTAGTAGGTTTTAAAGATATCAGAACTGGAGATACGCTATGTGCCGAAAACGCACCTATCGTATTAGAATCAATGGTATTCCCTGACCCTGTTATCGGTTTAGCGATAGAACCTAAAACACAAAAAGATGCTGATAAATTAGGTATGGCCTTAGCTAAATTAGCGGAAGAAGATCCTACTTTTAAAGTAAGATACGACGAAGATACTGCCCAAACTGTTATCTCCGGTATGGGAGAGTTACACTTGGAAATTATCGTTGACCGCTTATTACGCGAATTTAAAGTAGAATGTAACCAAGGTGCACCTCAAGTAAATTACAAAGAAACAATCACCCAAACAATTGAGCATAGAGAAAAATATGCAAAACAATCAGGTGGTCGTGGTAAATTCGCAGATATTCAAATAGAAATAGGACCTGGAGATGAAGGTACAGAAGGATTGAAATTTATAAATGATATCTTCGGAGGATCAATACCTAAAGAATTTATCCCTTCAGTAGAAAAAGGCTTTAAAGAAGCTATGAAAACAGGGGTATTGGCGGGGTACGAAGTGCCGAGTTTAAAAGTACGATTATTTGATGGTTCTTACCACCAAGTGGACTCTGACTCGTTCTCTTTCGAGCAAGCTGCTAAATTTGCATTCCGTGAAGCATGCAGAAAAGCAAACCCAATCCTATTAGAGCCAATCATGAAATTGGAAGTAATCACACCGGAAGAAAATACCGGAGATGTAGTAGGCGACTTGAACCGTCGTCGCGGTATGATGGAGGGGATGGAAATGAAAAACAACGCTAATGTAATAAAAGCAAAAGTTCCATTATCTGAAATGTTTGGTTATGTAACGGACTTGAGAACAATTACCTCTGGAAGAGCAACTTCCATTATGGAATTCTCTCACTATGCTCAAGCACCAAACAACATTACAGAACAAGTTGTAGCGAAAGTAAAATCTAAAGTTAAAGCTGATTAATAGATAGAAAATATCATGGCACAAAAAATTAGAATAAAATTAAAATCATACGATCATAACTTAGTAGATAAGTCTGCTGAGAAAATCGTAAAAACGGTACGAAGTGCCGGTGCGGTAGTAACGGGACCAATTCCATTGCCTACCAACAAAAAGATTTTCACCGTACTTAAATCGCCACACGTAAATAAAGTTGCGCGCGAACAATTCAAATTGTGTACATATAAGAGATTATTAGATATCTATAGTGCAACACCAAAAACTGTAGATGCATTAATGAAATTAGAATTACCAAGTGGTGTTGATGTAGAAATTAAAGTGTAATAAGTCATGGCAGGATTAATAGGAACAAAAATAGGTATGACCAGTATTTTCGGTGAAGGCGGTGTAATCATCCCTTGCACAGTAATACAAGCAGGTCCGTGTGTGGTAACACAAAAAAAATCGAAAGATAAAGACGGTTACGATGCAGTACAATTAGGATATGGTGATAAAAAAGAAAAAAATACCACCAAACCTATGAAAAATCACTTTGAAAAATCCGGTGCTGCTCCTAAAGCAAAACTAGTTGAATTCAAAGGAATGGATAACCTTAACGTGGGTGATGTAGTAACCTCCGGTATCTTAGCGGAAGGCGAAAAAGTCGCAATCATCGGCACATCTAAAGGAAAAGGATTTCAAGGGGTCGTAAAACGTCATGGATTCTCCGGTGTAGGCGGACAAACACATGGTCAGCACAATCGTTTACGCGCTCCAGGATCTTTAGGGGCTTGTTCTACGCCATCTCGTGTAATGAAAGGAATGAGAATGGGCGGACACACCGGTACCGATAGAGTGAAAGAATTAAACATGAAAATTGTAAAAATAATTGCAGAAGAGAATATAATCTTAGTAAAAGGCTCTATTCCGGGACATAACGGTGCTTTTGTAATTATCGAAAAGAAAAAATAATAAAATGTAGTTTGATTAATGAAAAGAATTTTCAAATCATCAAATCATCAAATTAAATAAATGAAAGCAGAAGTATATAATATCAACGGACAAGCTACAGGGCGCAGCATCGAATTGCCGGAAGCAATTTTCGGAATTGAGCCAAATGAGCATGTTATCTACTTAGCTGTTAAACAATATTTAGCAGGAAGAAGAAGTGGTACGCATAAAGCAAAAGAAAAATCTGAATTATCAGGTTCTACCAGAAAATTGCATAAACAAAAAGGTACCGGCGGTTCAAGAAAAGGGAGCATCAAAAACCCTTTATTTAAAGGCGGTGCTCGTATCTTTGGTCCTCGTCCTCGTTTTTATGATTTCAAATTGAACAAAAAAGTGAAATCATTAGCAAAAAATTCAGCTTTATCTACAAAAATAGCAGGTAATTCTATAAAAATAGTGGAAGATTTCTCTTTTGAAAATCCTAAAACAAAAGAATATCTAAAATTATTGCAAGCTTTTGGATTGGAAAATAAAAAATCATTACTTATCCTTCCCGATTTGAATGAAAATATCTACTTATCCGGAAGAAATATTCAAGGTGTTTCAATAGCAGTAGCTGATAGCTTGAATACGTATGAAATTATGAACAACAACGTGATTTTAATTAGTGAAAAATCCGTTCAAGCAATTGCAAATTCTCAAAATTAACAAAGAATGGAAATTCTAAAAAAACCTTTAATCACCGAAAAAGCATCTGCTTTAACTGATAAAGCAGGTAAGTACACCTTTTTAGTGGACAAAAAGGCAAACAAAGTAGAAATAAAAAAAGCAGTAGAGAAAATGTACGGCGTAAATGTGGAAGAAGTGAATACGGCTATCATAGCATCAAAGCCAAAAAATCGTAACACGAAAACACAAATTATTTCCGGTAGAAAACCAAGTTACAAAAAAGCAATCGTAAAAGTAGCTGCAGGCGAAACTATCGATTTCTACAACGAAATTTAATCATTAGAAAGTATTAACAATGTCAACTAAAAAATACAATCCGATAACGCCAAGTTTAAGATATAGAATTACTAATTCTTACACTGAAATTACTACCGATAAACCGGAAAAATCTTTATTGTCTTCTCAAAAAAGATCAGGCGGTCGTAACCAAAAAGGTGAAATGACAATGCGTTACATCGGCGGTGGTCATAAAAAAAGATATCGTATTATCGACTTTAAACGCAATAAATTCGATATCATAGCAACCGTAAAAACAATAGAATACGACCCAAATCGCTCCGCATTTATCGCATTAGTAGTATATAAAGATGGTGAAAAAAAATACATCATCGCTCCTGAAGGATTAAAAGTAGGACAAGAAATTATCTCCGGACAAAATGTAGCACCGGAAGTAGGAAACACATTGCCTTTAGCAAATATGCCATTAGGCTCTGTAATCCATAATATCGAATTACAACCGGGTAAAGGCGCATCAATCTGTAGAAGTGCAGGAACTTACGCACAATTATCGGGTAAAGATGGAAAATACGTAAACGTAAAATTACCATCAGGAGAGGCAAGACAAATCTTAGGAACTTGTTTGGCTACCATCGGTACTGTTTCTAACTCTGACCACTCTTTAGAAGTACAAGGGAAAGCAGGTGCTAACCGCTGGGCTGGTAGAAGACCTCGCACACGTGCAGTAGTAATGAACCCGGTAGATCACCCAATGGGCGGTGGGGAAGGTAGAGCGTCCGGTGGACACCCGCGTTCTAGAAAAGGTAAACCGGCTAAAGGATTAAAAACTAGAAGCAAAACTAAAGCATCAAACAAATATATAATTTCAAGAGCTAAAAAATAAGAAATACCAACATGGCAAGAAGTTTAAAAAAAGGACCTTACGTAGCTTATCACTTACAAGCAAAAGTTGATGCTATGAATGCCTCTAACAAGAAAACAGTAATCAAAACGTGGTCAAGAGCCTCTATGATTACTCCGGATTTTGTTGGTCATACTTTCGCAGTACATAACGGAAATAAATTTATCCCCGTTTATGTAACAGAAAATATGGTGGGACATAAATTAGGAGAATTCTCCCCAACTAGACAGTTTAAAGGACATTCAGGAAATAGAAAATAAAGTAAATCATGGGCGCAAGAAAAAAATTAGCAGCTGACGCAAGAAAAGAAGCCAATAAATCTATTTGTGCGGCGAGAGCAACAAACGTTCCTACTTCACCACGCAAAATGAGATTAATCGCTGATGTATTAAGAGGAAAAGATGTTTTTGAAGCACTGAATGTATTAACATTCTCTACAAAACATGCTTCTATCACTTTAGAAAAATTAGTTCGCTCTGCCATTGCAAATTGGGAACAAAAATTTGAAACTAAAGCAGAAGACAGCGAATTATTTGTACAATCGATCAAAGTGGATAGTGCTAGAATCCTTAAACGTTTCCAACCGGCACCACAAGGACGAGCTTACAGAATTAGAAAGCGTTCTAATCATGTAACCGTACATTTAGCAAGTAGAAATGCAACAGCAGTAACAGAAGTAAATAACGAAAAATAAATTATAATTAATGGGACAAAAGGCTAACCCGATAGTAAACAGATTAGGTATCATCAGAGGATGGGAATCTAATTGGTATGGCGGAAAAGATTTTAGTGATAAATTGATCGAAGACCAAAAAATCAGAAAATATCTTAACGCTCGTATCCAAAAAGGAGGTATCTCTAAAATAGTAATCGAAAGAACACTTAATAGAATCACGATATCTATCCATACCTCTCGCCCGGGAATTATCATCGGAAAAGGTGGAAATGAAGTGGACAGAATTAAAGAAGAAATCAAGAAATTGACTAAAAAAGATGTCCAAATCAATATCGTAGAGATTAGAAGACCGGAGATTGATGCTGCTATCGTAGGAGAAACTGTTTGTAAACAATTAGAAGCTCGTGTAAACTTCCGTCGTGCCGTTAAAATGGCAATCGCTTCAGCTATGCGTTTAGGCGTTGAAGGTATTAAAATTAAATGCTCCGGTCGTTTGGGCGGCGCAGAAATGGCCAGAAGTGAAGAATATAAAGAAGGACGTACTCCATTACACACATTCAGAGCTGATATCGACTACGCTTGGAAGGAAGCAGAAACTATCTACGGAAAAATTGGCGTAAAAGTATGGATCTGCAAAGGTGAAGTATTTACTAAACGTGACCTTTCTCCAAACGTAGGGGTAGAAGAAAATACTAAAAAAGGCGGCGATAGACGCGAGGATAGAAGAGGCGGCGATAGACGCGATGACAGAAGAGGTGGTGACAAACGCGGTGGCGGAAAACCAAGAGGGGATAGATCAGAAAATAGAGGTCCAAGAAAAAAATAAATTGAATTAAATAATAAACAGCAACAGATAAGAGGTACAGAAATGAAATTTTAATCTCAAACCTCAAATCTCAAATCAAATTAAGGTGTTATGTTACAGCCGAAAAGAGTAAAATTTAGAAGAGTCCACAAAATGAAAATGAAGGGCATTGCGTACAAAGGCTCGCAATTGTCATTTGGTTCATTTGGCCTTAAATCACTTGACGAAGGATGGGTTACAGACCGTCAAATAGAAGCAGCACGTATTGCGCTTACCAGAAATATGAAACGTGAAGGTAAAGTATGGATTAATATCTTCCCTGATAAACCAATTACTAAAAAACCGGCCGAAGTACGTATGGGTAAAGGTAAAGGTTCATTAGACCATTGGGTAGCAGTGGTAAAACCAGGAAGAATTCTTTTCGAAATCGAAGGGGTTTCTAAACAAGTAGCAGAAGAATCATTGCAATTAGCAGCTCAAAAATTACCTGTGTTAACGAAATTCATCGTAAGAAGAGATTACGACGCAGCTAACTAATAAAATAAACGAAAATGGCAGCAATAGTAGAATATAGCACAATAAAAGAATGGAGCGATGAAGAGTTAAAAAACGAATTATCTGCATCTAAAACGAAACTAACAAAACTTCGCTTTAACCATGCAATCACTCCATTAGAAGATACAAATGTGTTGAAAGAAACCAAAAAACACATTGCACGTATCCAAACGGAATTAAAAAAACGACAATTATCTAAACAAGCATAAATTAAGTGCAGATGACAACCGAGTTAACAACGGAAAGAAAATTAAGAAAAACAAGAGTTGGAGTGGTTACTTCCAATAAAATGGAAAAAACCATCACCGTAGCTGTTGTTCGTAAATTAAAACATCCTAAGTATGGTAAATTCTTGAAAAAAACCAAGAAATTCCACGCACACGATGAAAAAAATGAATGCAATATAGGCGACACCGTAAAAATTATGGAAACACGCCCTATGAGTGCAACAAAAAGATGGAGATTAGTAGAAATCGTTGAAAAGGCTAAATAACAATGGTACAACAAGAATCAAGACTAAAAGTAGCTGACAACAGCGGCGCCAAAGAAGTACTTTGCATCAGAGTATTGAAAGGCACAAACTCACGTTATGCCTCCATAGGCGACAAAATTGTAGTGTCTGTAAAAGATGCAATGCCGGGCGGTAACGTGAAAAAGAAACAAGTATCCAAAGCGGTAGTTGTTAGAACTAAAAAAGAAATCAAACGTAAAGATGGTTCTTACATTCGTTTCGACGACAATGCCGTCGTATTGTTGAACAACAATGACGAACCACGCGGTACACGTATCTTCGGCCCTGTTGCACGTGAATTGAGAGATAAAGATTTCATGAAAATTATTTCATTAGCACCAGAAGTATTATAATATGAGTACATCAGCACAAAAGCGTTTTACGCCAAAATTAAAAATAAAAAAAGGAGATACCGTAATCGTAATTACCGGGGAAGACAAAGGTAAAAGCGGTAAAGTATTAGAAGTATTTCCAAAAGATAATAAAGCATTGGTTCAAGGCATAAGAGTAGTATCTAAACATACTAAACCCAACGCCCAAAACCAACAAGGTGGCATTGTAAAACAAGAAGCACCTATCCATATCTCTAACCTGAAACTTTCCGTAGGCGGAACCGCTACAAGAGTAGGCAGAAAGGTAGAAAATGGAAAAACAGTAAGAATTGCAAAATCAACAGGAGAAATAGTTAAGTAATGAGTTACATTCCTACATTAAAGAAAAAATATACTGAGGAAGTAGTGCCGGCTTTAAAAGCTAAGTACAACTACAAATCAGTAATGCAAGTGCCTAAATTATCCAAAATTGTAATCAATCAAGGCGTAGGTGCTGCCGTTGGAGATAAAAAATTAATCGATAATTCTATCGATGAGATTAGCAGAATCACCGGACAAAAAGCCGTTTCTACTAAATCTAAAAAAGCAATCTCTAACTTTAAATTAAGAGAAAACTTACCAATTGGTGTACGTGTTACATTAAGAGGCGAAAGAATGTTTGAATTCTTAGAGAGATTAATGGCAGTGGCATTACCACAGGTTCGCGACTTTAAAGGTATCAACGATAAATCATTCGATGGACGTGGAAATTATACCTTAGGGATTAAAGAACACATCATCTTCCCGGAAATCGACATCGATAAAATCTCTAGAATTAGCGGTATGGATATCACATTTGTGACTACTGCGAATACGGACGATGAAGCATATTCATTATTAAAAGAAATTGGTTTACCATTTAAGAAAAAATAAGCATGGCAAAAGAATCAATGAAAGCGCGCGACGCTAAAAGATTAAAATTAATCAATAAATACAAAGCAAAACGCGAACAATTAAAAAAAGAAGGCAACTACGAAGCATTAGACAAGTTACCTAAAAATGCAAGCCCTGTACGTTACAGAAAAAGATGCAAATTAACGGGTCGTCCTCGTGGTTATATCGGATTTTTCGGACTTTCCAGAATCCAATTCCGTGACTTAGCTAGTTATGGAAAAATTCCGGGATTAACAAAAGCAAGCTGGTAATAAATTAAAACAAATTTTAATAATAAAGTGAGGGTGGGAAACTGAGCCGTCCAACGACTAAAGTCTCACATCTAAGCGGTCTAAAACAAAAAATGAAATGGTTACAGATCCAATAGCAGATTATCTAACAAGAATCAGAAATGCACAACTCGCGGGGCATACCATCGTTGATATTCCTGCTTCTAACATGAAAAAGAAATTAACCGAAATCTTACATGAAAACGGTTATATTCTAAAATACAAATTCGAAGATGACGGTCCTCAAGGTACAATCAAGATTGCACTAAAATACAATCCTGAAACTAAAGAACCGGCTATCAGAGAATTAGTAAGAATATCAAAACCGGGCTTACGTCGTTATGCACACGTGGCTGGTATTCCAAGAGTAAAAAACGGATTAGGGTTGGCTATTTTGTCCACATCAAAAGGAATTTTGACAGACAAACAAGCAAAAACAATGAACGTAGGTGGTGAAATTATTTGCATAGTATCTTAAAATATCAGACATGTCACGAGTAGGAAAATTACCCATAACAATACCCGCAAAAACGGAAGTGAGCGTTGCAGATAATAACGTAATCACTGTAAAAGGACCTAAAGGAACTTTGTCTGAAAAAGTGGACAGAGATATTATCGTAAAAGTAGAAGAAGGCAAAATAATCGTAGAGCGCCCAACGGACCAAAAACGCCATAAAGCACTACACGGCTTATACAGAGCCTTAATCAATAATATGGTAAAAGGCGTAAGTGAAGGCTATAAAAAAACCTTAGATGTAATCGGGGTAGGTTTTCGTGCTAACACTCAAGGACAATTATTAGAATTATCTATCGGTTTTTCACACCCTATCTATGTTTTAATACCGGATGAAATTAAAGTTTCGACCGTTTCTGAAAAAGGACAACCACCACGTGTTATCCTTGAAAGTACAGACAAACAGTTAGTAGGTCAAGTAGCTGCAAAAATCAGAAGCTTAAGAAAACCTGAACCATACAAAGGAAAAGGTATTAAATATACAGAAGAAATATTGCGTAAAAAAGCAGGTAAATCGGCGGGTAAAAAATAATAGATAAACAAAATTTCGACTATCGAAATTGCAAAATAAAAATTATTGTCATGGCAGTAACAAATAAATTATCTCGAAGAGAGAAAATAAAATTCAGAATCGGTAAAAAATACAGTGGCACCGCTGAACGCCCAAGATTATGTGTATTCCGTAGTAACAGTGAAATCTATGCACAAATCATCGACGATGTTGCCGGAAAAACATTAGCCGCTGTGTCTTCTTCAAAAAATACAGGTAGCAAAACTGAAAAAGCAAAAGCAGTTGGTACAGCAATAGCTGAAAAAGCAAAAGCAGCAAATATCACTGCTGTAGTATTCGATAGAAATGGATTTCTATATCATGGCAGAGTAAAAGCTTTAGCGGATGCTGCCAGAGAAAATGGTTTACAATTCTAATTCAATAAGGAATAATAGATATGTCAAAAGTAACAGAAAATAAAGTAAGAGCAGCAGCCGAACTGGAATTGAAAGAAACAGTTGTAGGTATTCAACGTGTTGCTAAAGTAACTAAAGGTGGTCGTACATTCAGCTTCTCCGCATTAGTTGTAGTAGGTGACGGTAATGGCACAGTTGGGCAAGGCTTAGGAAAAGCACGCGAGGTACAAGAAGCAATTCAAAAAGGTATCGATGATGCTAAGAAGAACTTAGTAAAAATTCCAATTTTGAAAGGTACTATTCCTCATGACCAATTAGCAGAATTTGACGGCGCAAAAGTATTAATCAAACCGGCAGCAAAAGGTACAGGAGTATTAGCAGGGGGTAGCATGCGTGCCGTGTTAGAAGCAGCAGGATATACAGATGTATTAGCAAAATCATTAGGATCCGCTAACCCTCATAACGTGGTAAAAGCAACTATCGATGCACTTTCATTGCTAAGAGATCCATATCGAGTAGCTAGAGACAGAGGAATTAAATTGACAAAAGTATTTAATGGCTAATATTATGGCGAAGATAAAAATTACACAAGTCAAAAGTACAATTGACAGAAGCAAAAAACAAAAAGATACCATCAAAGCATTAGGTATCCAAAAAGTAAACAGAAGCGTTGAAAAAGAAGCTACCCCACAAGTATTAGGAATGGTAGCAAAAGTAAAACATTTGGTAACGGTAGAAAATATCTAATATAATGAGTATCAGTTTAAATAATTTAAAGCCGGCTAAAGGCGCTGTAAAAGGTCGCAAACGTATTGCACGTGGACAAGGATCCGGTTCTGGCGGTACTGCCGGCAGAGGACATAAAGGTGCTAAATCTCGCTCAGGCTATAAAGCTAAAAGAGGTTTTGAAGGCGGACAAATGCCATTACAACGCCGTTTACCGAAACGTGGATTTAAAAATCCAAATAGAGTAGAATTTAGAACTATTAACTTAGCTGAATTACAATTCTTAGCAGAAAAAAACAATATCACTGAATTCAACTTCGAAACATACAGAACTTTAAAATTGGTGAAAGCATCGGATAAAGTGAAAGTATTAGCAAATGGCGAATTAAAAAGTGCATTGAAAGTAGCTGCACATGCATTTAGTGAAAAAGCAAAAGAAGCAATTGAAAAAAACAGTGGCTCAGTCACCCTTATAGCATAAGCTTATGAAGCAATTTTTTGATACATTAAAAAACATCTTTAGCATAGAAGATTTAAGAAAAAGAATCCTATTAACCATAGGACTCTTATTTATATATCGCTTAGGATGTTTTGTTGTGTTACCCGGTGTAGATCCTACAAGAATCGCCGCAGGAGGTGCAAAAGGCATCTTTCAAATATTTGACCTATTTGCAGGTGGAGCTTTTACAAAGTCTTCCGTTTTTGCTTTAGGTATTATGCCCTACATCTCTACTTCTATCGTAATGCAGTTGTTGACATTAGCAGTGCCTTATTTCCAAAAAATGCAAAAGGAAGGCGAAAGCGGTAGAAAGAAAATTAATCAATACACCCGATACGGAACAGTATTGGTTACAGCGTTTCAAGGCTTTGCATATATCAAATATTTATATGCTCAAGGCATCGTTTCTCAAGATATCCCGGTTGCATTGTTTTCATTTTCCACTATGATTATCTTAATTGCAGGTACCGTTTTTGTAATGTGGTTAGGTGAGCAAATTCAAGAACGCGGATTAGGAAATGGAACTTCTTTAATTATCATGGCTAATATCATTTCCCGACTTCCTGCTTCTTTTTGGGCTGAAACTAAAGCAAGAGCAATTAGTGGAAGTGGAATTTTAATGTTAGTATTGGAATTAGTAGTCTTAGCACTCGTAATTATTGGTACAATAATGTTAATCCAAGCTACACGAAAAGTTCCTTTGAGTTATGCTAAACAAATGTCCGGAGGTAGTAATGCCTACACTCAACGAAGAGGATTCTTGCCGTTAAAAGTAAATATAGCAGGGGTAATGCCAATCATCTTTGCCCAAGCATTTTTATTTATCCCGGGTACTATCGCTCAATTATTTCCCGATAATGCAGCTTCCGGATTCTTACGACAAATGACCGATTTTACCTCGGTAACTTATAATGTTGTAATGTTTTTAATGGTGGTATTATTTACCTACTTCTATACCGCATTAATTATGAACCCGGTGCAAATGGCAGACGATTTAAAACGCAATAACGGATTTGTTCCGGGCGTAAAACCGGGTGCAAATACCGCTGAGTATATTGATACTATCTTATCTAGAATTACATTGCCAGGTTCCATATTTTTAGGATTTATAGCTATCATGCCCTCCTTTGCAAGTAAATTAGGCGTAAATACTCAATTTGCTTATTTCTTCGGAGGAACTTCATTGTTGATTTTAGTAGCAGTGGTATTAGATACAATGCAACAAATAAACTCTCATTTATTAAGCCGACATTACGACGGTTTGACAAAGTCAGGAGCAAAAATAAGAGGCAGAAGCGCCTTGTCATCAGATTATTAAATTCCTAAGGAGCAATGATACATTTAAAAACTCCTGAAGAAATTGAATATATAAGAAAGAGTTCTTTGTTAGTTAGCCAGACGCATGCAACACTGGTAGAATATATTAAACCCGGAGTGAAAACCTCCAAGTTAGATGAAATTGCTGAGCAATTTATTCGAGATAATGGAGGGCAACCATCCTTTAAAGGATATGGAGGATTTCCGGCAACACTCTGTATTTCTGTAAATGAACAAGTCGTACATGGCTTCCCTTCGGATAGAGAAATTAAAGAAGGCGATATTCTTTCTGTTGATTGCGGTGTTTACAAAAACGGTTATCATGGTGATTCCGCATTTACATTTCCCATTGGAGCAGTAAGCCCGGAAGCCAAGAAATTACTACAGGTTACGTTCAATTCATTATTTATAGGAATTGAGCAAGCAGTTGCCGGAAATAGAATTGGTGACATTGGATTTGCCATTCAAAACTACTGTGAATTTACCCATAAATATGGTGTTGTTCGCAATTTAGTAGGACACGGTGTTGGAAAAGATTTGCACGAAGACCCACAGATACCCAATTACGGTAAGCGCGGCAAGGGGCCAATGTTGCAAGAGGGAATGGTAATAGCTATTGAACCAATGATAAATTTGGGTACTTATCAAGTAAGAACATTACAAGATAGGTGGACGATTATTACCAAAGATGGGAAGCCGTCTGCTCACTTTGAGCATACGCTTGCTGTCAAAAAAGGTAAGGCTGATATCCTTAGTGACCATAATTTAATATTCGAAGCGATAAAAAAGTCAGAATATATTAAGGATTTCAGATAAAAATTACGATATTTGCAACCCGAAATTATCGGGAAGACGATATGGGTAAAACAGATTTAATAAAATTAGATGGTACGATCACGGAAGCTCTTTCAAATGCGATGTTTCGCGTTAAGTTAGAAAACGGCCACGAAATTTTAGCTACAATATCCGGAAAAATGCGTATGAACTATATACGAATATTGCCGGGCGACAAAGTCGCAGTTGAAATTTCTCCGTATGATCTCTCCAGAGGAAGAATAACTTTCAGATATAAATAAATAAAACGATAAACTACCATGAAGGTAAAAGCATCAGTAAAAAAACGAAGCGAAGACTGCATCATCGTGCGCAGAAAAGGCAGAGTGTATGTAGTAAATAAAAAGAATCCAAAATTTAAACAAAGACAAGGATAATTATGGCAAGAGTATCAGGTATAGATCTCCCTAAAAATAAAAGAGGCTTTGTAGCTCTTACCTATATTTATGGAATCGGCAGATCTTCAGCAGCAGCAATCTTAGCAGCAGCAGGTGTTGACCCTCAGAAAAAAGTAAGCGAATGGAATGACGACGAAGCAACAGCTATTCGTAACGTTATTACTTCCGAAATAAAAGTAGAAGGTCAATTACGTGCTGAAATTCAATTAAATATAAAACGATTGATGGATATTGGTTCTTACAGAGGAATCCGTCATCGTAAAGGCTTACCGGTGCGTGGGCAAAGTACAAAACGTAATGCGCGTACCCGAAAAGGAAAACGTAAAACAGTAGCCGGTAAAAAGAAAGTAACTAAATAATAAAAATTGAAGCTTTAACAGAATGGCACAAGCAACAAATAAAAAGACGACTAAGAAAAGAGTGGTGAAAGTGGAAGCCGAAGGCTATGCTTACATCAAAGCAACTTTCAACAATATCATCATCTCTTATACGAATAAAGCAGGACAAGTAATTTCTTGGAGTAGTGCAGGTAAAAATGGCTTTAGAGGCTCTAAGAAAAGTACACCTTACGCGGCTCAAATGGCAGCTCAAGATGCCGGACAAAAAGCGTACGATGCCGGATTGCGAAAAGTGGAAGTATTTGTAAAAGGACCCGGTGGCGGACGTGAATCTGCAATTCGAACCATTGGAAATGTAGGTATTGAAGTAACAATCATCAGAGATGTAACCCCAATGCCACATAACGGATGTCGCCCACCAAAAAGAAGAAGAGTATAATATTTAAATGATGAATGATGAAAATGATGCATGTAGCAATCAAAAAACATCAAACATTAAACTTTTAGAATAATATGGCAAGATATACAGGACCTCGCACAAAAAAATCAAGAGCATTCGGAGAACCAATCTTTGGATACGATAAAGCATTTGAAAAACGTAAATACGCTCCGGGACAACACGGAAGTTCTAAAAAACGTTCTACCAAATCTGAATACGCAATTCAGTTGAAAGAAAAACAAAAAGCTAAATATACTTACGGTATTTTAGAAAGACAATTCTATAAAACTTTCGTAGAAGCAGCACGTAAACACGGTGTTACCGGCGAGAATTTATTGCGCTTATTAGAACAACGTTTAGATAACACCGTATTCCGTTTAGGCTTTGCCCCTACACGTAGTGCAGCACGCCAGTTTGTTAATCATAAACACATAACTGTAAATGGTAGAATATTAAATATTCCTTCTTACACAGTAAAAGTAGGCGATGTAATTAGTATTCGAGAGAAATCTAAAAATTTAGAGGTAGTTCAAGATACGTTGAAATTAGGTGGTGTGAAGAAATACGGCTGGTTAGAATTGAATACGGCAAAATTAGAAGGTAAATACGTAGAACTCCCATCAAGAGAGCAGATTCCTGAAACAATTAAGGAACAATTGATTGTTGAGTTATACTCTAAATAATAATAATAATTTTTTTGAAGAGAATGTTTTACAACTAAACATTCAGATTGAAACTTTAAAAATAAATAACAATTATGGCAATTTTATCATTTCAAAAACCGGATAAGATCCTCTTACAGAAAGCTACTGACTTCGAAGGTACCTTTGAATTTGCACCGCTTGAACCGGGATTTGGAAATACTATCGGTAATGCACTTCGCAGAGTATTACTTTCTTCCTTAGAAGGATATGCAATCACCAGTATTAAAATAGCTGGCGTAAATCATGAATTTTCTACTATCAAAGGAGTGATTGAAGATGTAACCGAAATCGTATTAAATATTAAACAAGTTCGTTTAAAAAGAGTACTGCACGATGCAGACGCCGGATACGAGAAGATTTATATTTCTATAAAAAATAAAGATCAATTTACTGCCGGTGATATTGAAGCTCATACCAATGTTTTCGCAGTTACGAATCCTGATTTAGTGATTTGCAACATGGAGAAAAACGTAAATCTGGAAATGGAAATCACCATCGGAAAAGGGAGAGGTTATGTAGCCGCAGAAGAACATTACGTAGATAATTCTATCGTAGGTTTAATCCCTGTAGATTCTATTTATACGCCTATTAAAAATGTGCGTTACAAAATAGAAAATACTCGGGTAGAACAACGTACAGACTTTGAAAAATTAATCATCGACGTAAAAACGGATGGCACTATCCACCCGGAAGATGCTGTAAAAGAAGCTGCTAAAATTTTAATCCAACACTTGATGCTCGTTTCTGATGAAAATATCACATTCGATTCAGAAGAAAAAGGCCAAGAAGAGGTGGTGGATGAGCATATCTTACACATGCGCAAAATATTGAAAACACCATTAGAAGATTTAGACTTATCCGTACGTGCATATAACTGCTTGAAAGCTGCTAAGATTAACTCTTTATCTGAATTAGTTCAATACGATACCAATGAATTATTGAAATTCAGAAACTTTGGACGCAAATCATTAGTAGAAATTGAAGAATTAATTATCGAAAAAGGCATGCACTTCGGTATGGATCTTTCAAAATATAAATTAGAAGACTAAAATAATTTAAGTAGAAGAGCGTAATTACTCATTACTCACTACTCAATACGTTAAGAAAATGAGACACGGAAATAAAATAAACCATTTAGGAAGAAAGTACGGACACAGATCGGCGTTGCTAAAAAACTTAGCTACCGCATTATTCCTTAATAAAAGAATTGAAACTACAATAGCTAAAGCTAAAGAGCTAAGAGGATATGTAGAGCCGTTAGTGACCAAATCAAAAGACAATACTACACACTCGCGTCGTACGGTATTCTCTTATTTGCAAAATAAAGAAGCTGCAAAAGAATTGTTCGATGTTATTGCTCCAAAAGTAGGTAACAGACCCGGCGGATACACAAGAATTGTTCGCTTAGGACAACGCTTAGGGGATGCTGCTGAAATGGCAATCATCGAATTGGTAGATTTTAATGAAACCTACAAACCAAAAGCTACGGCTACTGCTGAACCGAAGAAGAAAACACGTCGTTCTTCAGCAGCTAAGAAAAAAGCTGAGGATGTAACCGTTGTGGAAGAACAAAAAACGGAAGTAACTCCGACAGAAGAAAAAACGGAAGAATAAAAAATGATTTTTTCAACACATAAGAAAAGGATAGCATTAATTTAGCTATCCTTTTTTTTTAACCTATTTTGTTTTACTTAACTTTGTTTCAAACCTTTATAAATTATATCATGCCAACCACTACATCTGCCATTTTATTGCTCGAAGACGGAACTGTTTTTCATGGTTTTGCTTGCGGAAAAATAGGAACCGCTACGGGAGAAATTTGCTTTAATACCTCTATGACAGGCTACCAAGAATTATTTACCGATCCAAGCTATTTTGGACAGTTGTTGGTTTCTACTAATGTGCATGTCGGAAACTACGGAATAAAAGAAGCAGAAGCGGAGTCGGCACGTATTCAAATTGCAGGGTTAATTTGCAGAGATTATACCAATAGTTACTCTCGCAAGCAAGCAGACAGCTCTATTGAAGATTACTTTATTCAAAATAATTTAGTCGGCATTACAGGTATAGACACCCGCGCCGTAGTGCGCCACGTACGCGAAAAAGGCGCTATGAACGCAATTATTTCTTCCGAAAATACAGATATCGATGCCTTGAAAGTTGAATTGCAAAAAGTGCCAAATATGGAAGGGTTGGAATTGTCATCTAAGGTTACAACAAAAGAAGCTTATACCGTAGGCGTAGAAAATGCAAAATACAAAATTGCAGCATTAGATTTTGGCTTAAAACGAAATATGCTCCGTAATTTTGCCGATAGAAACTGTTACGTAAAAGTGTTCCCGGCAAAGACACCGATAGAAGAACTTAAGGCGTTTAACCCGGACGGATATTTTATATCTAACGGCCCCGGCGACCCCGCAGTAATGGACTATGCCGTAGAAACTGTAAAACAAATTTTGGATCAAGATAAACCGGTATTTGGGATATGTTTGGGAAATCAGTTGATGGCCAGAGCGGTAGGTATCCCCACGTACAAGCTCCATCATGGACATCGCGGAGGAAACCATCCGGTGAAAAATTTGAAAACCGGAAAATGTGAAATTACAGCACAGAACCACGGGTTTGCAGTAGATATGGAGGCACTAAAAAAATCGGATAAAGCACGATTGACACACGTAAACTTAAATGACGATTCTGTAGAAGGGTTGGAGATAGTAGGCAAAAATGCATTTTCCGTACAATACCATCCCGAAGCAGCTCCGGGGCCGCACGACTCTCGTTATCTCTTCGATAATTTTATAGAGATGATGGATAAAAATTAAATATTCTACCGAAGCGTGTTCTTACCCTAAAAATAGGTACTCTTTTTTTTGTGCAAAGAGTAGGCGTAGCTATAATGGTCGTTTCTCGTATCTATTGCTATAATTTTGTACCTTTGAAATAGGATATGTTTTGTACAAAAAAGATAAGCGTTATGTTGGCTGACAGGCGAGGATTACTTCGTTTAGGTTTGCAAACTAAACACTTGTCAGGAATGGCTATCAACGAATAAAAAACTAAACCCAAAATTCAATACGATATATGTTAAGGTATTTCATGCTGGTTTTTAGTATTTCTTTGCTTTCTTGTTCAAAGGAAATAGAAAAGAAAATAGATAAATCATTTACTGTATATACCATTAAGGAAGGCGAACATTTTTCGGATAATAACAACTTGGTATGGCATGATAGCATTTCCGAGATGAAATTTATCGTAGAATTTGATAATTCCGCAATTTATACAACCATAGATTCGCTCAATCAATTAGATGTAAATAAACTGTACGGATTTTCAGATAACGCTTCTTTGCATCATGATTTTAGTGCAAGAATTGGTTGGCGTTGGCGGAATAATAAGTTAGAATTATTAGCCTACATATACAATAATTCCGTTCGAGATTTTACGTATATCAAATCCGTACCTCTAAATCAGGAAATTACTTGTTCCATAAAAATTGCAAGTAATAAATATATTTTTTCCGTTGATGATACAACAATTGAGATGCCGAGAACAGCCGTAGTGGCTTCGGGTTATCAGTTATATCCGTATTTTGGTGGCGATGAAACAGCTCCACATTCTATTAAAATTTACATAAAAAATTTGTAAAATAGAGTTACCTTTATTGACTAATAAACTGAATTTACCTAAAATTAGCGAGAACTTTTTGGTATTAATTTTTGGTTTAATGGACTTACTTTCTTTGGTATTTTAGGAGTAATGGACAAAAATGATGCTATTTTTTAGACGATGTGCTGTAATGGACATTTTTGATGCTGTTTTTTTCCACATAATTTGTTGCTACAGTCTGGCTTTCTCAATTTTGGCGGTATCTGTATAAAACGGAAGCAAGCTCTTGCTGGAGAGCAACTTGAATAGGATACTATAGATGCTCGACAAAATGTCAATTCAAAGGCTGCAATTTCTGTAGTCCTTTGATATTTTTAGAGAGCTTTTTTATGCCTTTAAAAAAACTCATCAATAAATTTCATTTTTCTTTTCAAGTTTAATCCGTTGTGATTCCTTAATTTATTTTTCAAATCAGCAAAATGACCATCAATAGCATTGGTTGTATTGGGAATATTGAGTTCTATAAATTCATACCAAGTAAACAACCAAGGCAAATTATTTTTCAACTTCGATAGCACTTCTAAGTCTTTTGTGGGTGTAAAATGACTTTTTTGTTTCCGGATTTATAGTGCGTTCATTTAGAAAAATCCTTAAGACCGCATAAGCACTGGATAAGAACCATTACCTCAGACAATGGAAAAGAATTTGGTAAATCATAAAACAATAGCTACAGCCTTAGAAATAGATTATTATTTTGCCAATCCATACCACAGTTGGGAAAGAGGTTGTAATGAAAACTACAACCGATTGGTAAGACAATATTTTCCTAAAAAATCAGACTTTACAATTATTACTAAACAACAAGTTCAAGAGGTAGAAAACAAACTAAACCAAAGAGAACGAAAACGATTAGATTTTGAAAATCCAATCAACTATATTTACAAAAAATTATTAACCCAAAAAGTTGCATTTGCAACTTGAATCTTGCAGGAAATTACTTGTTCCATAAAAATTGCAAGTAATAAATATATTTTTTCCGTTGATGATACAACAATTGAGATGCCGAGAACAGCCGTAGTGGCTTCGGGTTATCAGTTATATCCGTATTTTGGTGGCGATGAAACAGCTCCACATTCTATTAAAATTTACATAAAAAATTTGTAAAATAGAGTTACCCCTTTGTATTAATAAACTGAATTTACCTAAAATTGGCAAGAACTTTTTGGTATTAATTTTTGGTTTAATGGACTTACTTTCTTTGGTATTTTAGGAGTAATGGACAAAAATGATGCTATTTTTTAGACGATGTGCTGTAATGGACATTTTTGATGCTGTTTTTTTCCACATAATTTGTTGTTACAGTCTGGCTTTCTCAATTTTGAGTATCTGTATAAACGGAAGCAAGCTCTGCTGGAGAGCAACTTGAATAGGGATACTACAGATGCTCGACAAAAATGTCAATTCAAAGGGCTGCAATTTCTGTAGTCCTTTGATATTTTTAGAGAGCTTTTATGCCTTTAAAAACTCATTAATAAATTTCATTTTTCTTTTCAAGTTTAATCCGTTGTGATTCCTTAATTTATTTTTCAAATCAAAAATGATACATCCAATAGCATTGGTTGTATTGGGAATATTGAGTTCTATAAATTCATACCAAGTAAACAACCAAGGCAAATTATTTTCAAGCTTCAAATTATAGGCACTTCTAAGTCTTTTGTGGGTGTAAAATGACTTTTTTGTTTCGGATTTATAGTGCGTTCATTTAGAAAATCCTTCCATTTTTCAAACCATAAATCCAAAGCTCCTTCAAAAGAATTCTTTATCGGTTTGTTTCATTAAATCAACAACAAACAGCAGTTCCTGCGCGGCTCTCAGCTTAGGCTTCTTTGTCAAATATCTGCGGATAATACTTGCTTGATGGAATTGACGCACATTTGCACAGGCGTGTTACCAAAAGATTGAATCAACCCTTTTCTGCCATCGCAAACAATGGCATTAATAACAAAACCTTGTTGTTTTAAACATAATACCTTCCATATTTTGCATTTTGTTTCGTCTTGGCCTTCTAAAACTTTAGCAGGTTTTCTTTCGTAATGGAATCTTTGAAAAGCATCACGCCAGTTTCTTCCCCAATAGGTCGTATCCATCAAAACAATTACTTCTCTTGGGAGTTTCTTGCTGAGTAATTTTTATCTTATCAAGTTTTCGTTGAATCGTTTTTACGGAACATTTATACCGGTTTGCCAATTGCAAATAAGTCTGTTTGCCTTGAGTGTATTCTATCCATAAATCAGTTTCAGAAAGCCTGGTGCCACCTAAAAATTGCTTCCCGCAGGCAGCACATTTATAACGTTGAATACCGTTTATTACACCATTTTTCTTTGTAATTGAACCATTACAGTAAAAGCACTTTTTTTATTCATAACCTTTGATTGGCTTCAAAGCTAATACAGATAAGGGTTATAGCGTTTTTGAGCATCATTTTTGTCCATTAAGCCGTATTTTAGATAAAAGAGTCCGTATTATTTCCAGCGATGACTGGAGGTTGTAGTGCTGAATAGACCAAGTGTAACTGTAAAAATGCAATATAAAAAATCAGTAATAAAACTACTGTACCAACGGGTATTTAATTGTGTAAAACGATGTAAAATAAATTGAAGAAGCGTATTAATACCAACATAAATTAACAATAAAACAGCAGCAGAATATACATTTCCCAATACCATCATTATGCAATGCCAAATATAAAACCAACTTTTTGAAGACAGATAACTGCCTAATAAAATTTTATCTCGAAGGCGATACATGCTACCACTCTGGTAATGCCGTTTTTTGAGTTACCCATTTCTGCCAAGTAGATTTTGCTTCGTACAGTCGTAAAACTTTTTTGGGAAAAACAAACATTGGTGTTTTTCTGCAGTAGCTAAGGTCTGCATAGCTAAATCATCATCGCCCGAAGCAATAGCTAATTCTTGTGGATTCCATTTTTTTGATTTTAGTAATTCGGCAGCATACAATACATTTCTGCCAACACTCATATACGGATTGCCCAATTGCGAAGTAAAGATTTACCAAAGCAGTTTGTGCTGTTTCATATTCTATCAAACTATTTAGCAACCCTTTTTTTATGTTATAAGGAGAAACCCCTAAAACAATTTTATACGGAGGAACTGCATTTTTCATCATTTCTGCTATCCAATTTTCAGAAACCGGTTGGCAATCGGCATCCGTGAGCAATATCCATGGCTTACTTGCTGCTTCTACACCTTTTTGTAGCGCATATTTTTTACCTTGCCCAACTTTTTCTGCTTCAGGAATTCTAATAATTTTCAGCTGTGAATGCTGCATGGTGAACGGAATTATAGAACCATCATCTACAACTATTACTTCAAAATCGGGATATACTTGTTGGAAAATAAATGGCAGATTTTTTTCTAAGTTTTCTTGTTCATCTTTGGCGCAAATAACCACAGAAACTGCTTCTTTCGTTAGCTTTTGAATGGCATCGGAATGGGCTTTTCCTTTTTTAATAGAGAATAACAACACCCATTGATATAAAAATTGATAGGCGCAGCAAATCAGGAAAATGCAGATTAGAAAATTCACTGAATAAAAGTAAGGGTTTTGTCGTATTTTTGCTTGTTTAAAGAATTACTTTTTGGATTTTATAGTACAACATACCGATACCTCTTCTAATGCCCGAGCAGGAAAAATAAGTACCGCACATGGCGATATTGAAACACCGATATTTATGCCGGTCGGCACGCAGGGCACCGTAAAAGCAGTGCATTTTTCTGAATTGGAAAACGAAATTAAAGCGCAAATAATTTTAGGGAATACCTATCATTTGTACTTGCGCCCGGGGCTGGAAATATTACAAAAAGCGGGCGGTTTGCATGCTTTCAACACGTGGAAGAAACCCATACTCACAGATAGCGGCGGCTATCAAGTATATTCCTTGTCGCACCGGCGAAAGCTCACCGAAGAAGGGGTGACTTTTCGCTCGCATATAGATGGCAGTAAGCATCTGTTTACTCCTGAAAATGTGATGGATACCCAGCGCATCATTGGAGCAGATTTTATTATGGCTTTTGATGAATGTACGCCTTATCCATGCGATTATCGATATGCTAAAAAATCGTTGAAAATTACACAAGATTGGTTGTTGCGCTGCATTCATCGGTTTGATACAACACAGCCGCTGTATGGGTATGAACAAACATTAATGCCAATTGTGCAAGGTTCGGTATATAAAGACCTGCGTACGGAATCGGCTGAATTTATAGCCGCACAGCAACGCCCCGCTAATGCCATCGGCGGTTTGGCGGTAGGCGAACCGGCAGATATCATGTACGAAATGACAGATATAGTGTGCAACATTTTGCCCAAAGATAAACCTCGCTACTTGATGGGGGTGGGCACTCCGGCAAATATTTTAGAGTCTATCGCATTGGGGGTAGATATGTTTGATTGCGTAATGCCTACACGTAATGCACGCCACGGATTATTATTTACTACCGAAGGAATTATCAATATAAAAAATCAAAAATGGAAAGATGATTTTTCACCGATAGATGCCAATGTGCCCGCTGCAACCAGCAGAAAACATACAAAAGCATATCTGCGACATCTGTTTGTTGTAGAAGAATATTTGGCGGCACAAATAGCAAGTATTCACAATTTGTCGTTTTATTTATGGTTGGTACAATCGGCAAGGGAAAAAATAATAAACGGTACCTTTGCAACATGGAAAAATGAAATGGTTGTAAAATTGAGTAAGAGACTGTAACTGAAAAAATTAAGCATTGAAGACACTCGACAAATATATTATCCAAAAGTTTTTAGTGACATTTTTCTTTGCTATTTTCTTGCTAATTGCTATTGCTATCGTTATTGACATCACTGAAAAGATTGATGACTTTATAGATAATAAAGCACCACTGCACGAAATTATTTATAATTACTATCTCAATTTCATTCCATGGATTGGCCTAATGCTTGCCCCTATTTTTGTGTTTATCTCTGTAGTGTATTTTACCTCAAGGATGACCGCCAATACAGAAATAATATGTATGCTGAATGGTGGCGTGAGTTTTTATAGATTGTTATTACCTTATATGGGCACTGCTATTTTTTTGGGCGGCGTATTTGCGTATTACAATCATTACTTATTACCGAAATCGAATAAAGTAAAAATTGCTTTTGAAGAAAAATATGCTTCTAAAAAAGAACAGCGTACATCAGATATTAATTACCATTTTCAAATCGGAAAAGATACGTTTATTTACACGCAATCTTTTGATATCAATGCAAATACGGGATATAAATTTACGATGGAAGAAATCAAAGATTTAAATCAAAAATTCAAATTTGCAGCAGATAATATACAATGGGATACCACACTGAAAAAATGGAAACTGCAAAATTGGACGTTTAGAAAAAACATCGGAAACAGAGATACGGTGAGCAAAGGCGTAGATACCGTAATGCGCCTCCCGATAACGTATAAAGAATATGCCAAACAAGATTATGATATTGAAAGAATGACCACCAAAGAACTTAGTAAATTTATAGTCGATCAAATACATAAAGGCAATGCAAACGTGAAAGTATATGAAGTGGAAAAATATCGGCGTACCGCTATTCCATTTAGTACCATAATTCTTACATTAATAGCTGTAGCTATGACGACAAAAAAAGTTCGCAACGGTATGGGGCTGTATATTGTAGCCGGAATGTTACTCAGTGGCGCATATATCATAATTCAACAATTTTCTACCGTATTTGCCACCAAAGGCGATTTAAACCCCCTTATTGCAGTATGGATACCTAATTTTATTTTTGGGATAATTGCCGTTTTTTTAATTATCAGAGCTCCGAAGTAAGCTTGTTTTCATTAACAATGATTAAATTATGTACCATCTTATCCCTAATCTTAGGTAATCTATTGGATAGATACTTTGTGTATGCTGTTTTTTCGAAAAATGCACGTATTTTTGTTATTTAGATTTAATATAAATACTCATTGAGCAAGGCGAAGAATATTACCCAACTAAAAGAGGGAGAAAGTGCAGTAATCGGCGAATTTTCAAATGACCATATAGCTTCTAAGTTAATGGCAATGGGGTTATTGCCGGGCAGCAGCATTTCATTGCAACGCTCAGCTCCCTTTGGCGGGGCATATTATGTGAAAGCCAACAATCACTATGTGGCATTGCGTAGCGAAGAAGCAAAAAGTGTACTCTTAATTTCTAACGATTAATGGCAGAGAAGATCCGAAAAATAGCACTGTTAGGAAATCCAAATGCCGGTAAATCTTCGTTGTTTAACCAACTAACCGGCATGCGGCAAAAAGTGGGTAATTTCCCCGGAGTAACCGTAGAGCGGAAAAGTGCTTTTATTAAATTAGAAAATAAACAAGAAGTTGAAATAATAGATTTGCCGGGCACGTATAGTTTGTATCCAACCTCAATGGACGAGCGTATTGCCGTAAGTGCTTTGATAGATATTTCCAATAAAGATTATCCCGATGCCATTATTTATATTATTGATGTAACGCAGTTAGAACGACATCTTTTATTGCTTACACAAATTATGGATTTAGGCTTTCCAATTATTGTAGCATTGAATATGAATGACATTGCAGCTACACAAAACGTACAATGCGATGAGCAAAAACTCGCAGCACAATTAGGATTAGATATAATAAAAGTAAATGGAAGAACGGGTGACGGCATCAATACAATAAAATCAAAATTAAGTGCATTATCTTCTGAAAATTCAATAAAAAAATACAACGCCTCATTTTTTACTTTGTCAGACGATGAGATGAAAATTTCGGAAGAAGTAAGAAAAACATTTCCCGTACGAAATAATTATCATGCACTGCTGTTGTTGCAGCATTATAAAAAAAGTTCTTTTCTTAGCAGCAACCAAAAAACGATATTAGCAGCTATCGTCCAACAACAACAATTCGATTTGTTAGACCATCAGCTGGAGGAGATAATGCAACGATATAATCGTTTTACTCCTATTGTAGCAAAAGTACTACGGAGAACGATTGTTGAAGCAAAAACATTAACCGATAAAGTAGATACTATAATAACGCATAAAGTATTTGGCCCTCTTATTTTCTTTACGATAATGTTGTTTATTTTTCAGGCAATTTTTTCTTGGTCGTCTATTCCTATGGATTGGATAGATGGAGAATTTGCAAAAATGGCAACCTATTTTCATACCATTTTACCGAATAATTTATTTACTCGATTATTAACCGAAGGATTAATTCCGGGAATTAGCGGAGTACTGGTATTTGTTCCTCAAATCACCATTTTGTTTTTACTGATTACCATTTTAGAAGAAGTCGGATATATGTCAAGAGTAGTATATATGTTTGATAATATCATGCAACGTTTTGGGCTTAATGGGCGTAGCATTGTAGCTTTAATATCCGGCGGTGCGTGTGCCGTACCTGCTATTATGAGCACACGAACGATTAGCAATTGGAAGGAACGATTAATAACCATAATGGTAACGCCGTTAATCAGTTGCTCGGCACGTATTCCTGTGTTTGCAGTATTAATTGGCTTTGTAGTGCCCGAAATAAAAATCGGGATATTTAATGCAAGAGGATTGGTGTTTATGGCATTGTACCTTATCGGAATACTTGCGGCGCTGACAGCAAGTTATGTTTTTAAATTAATTTTAAAGTCTGACGAATATTCCTTTTTAATGCTGGAATTGCCGGAGTATAGAAAGCCACATTGGCGAAATGTTTTTCATACGTTATATGTAAAAGTACGCTCCTTTGTTTTTGGCGCCGGAAAAATAATTTTATTGGTATCTTTAGTATTGTGGTTTTTAGCAAGCTTCGGTCCATCCAAAGCAATGCAACAAGCAGAGCAAGAGGCAAAAACGGAAGCGGTTTCTGCAAAATTAGATGCAGAAAATACTTCTTTATTAATAGCCTCTAAAAAATTAGAAGCCTCTTATGCAGGTACAGCAGGAAGATGGATAGCACCCGTAATCCGACCTTTAGGATTTGATTGGAAAATCGGCATAGCGTTGATTACTTCTTTTGCGGCAAGAGAAGTGTTTGTAGGTACTATCTCTACTTTGTATTCCATCGGAAAGGATGCTGATAATTTGACAATAAAACAAAAACTGCAACAAGAAAAAAATGACGAAGGACAGCCGGTATTTACTATGGCGGTGGCTTTGTCTTTAGTATTGTTTTATTTATTTGCCATGCAGTGCATAAGTACACTTGCTGCCGTACATCGAGAAACCAAAAGCTATAAATGGCCAATAATTCAGTTTACCTATATGACAGGAACAGCATATATCGTCTCATTCATTGCGTATCATCTTTTCCGATAAATAGTTAACTCTATTTTACACTACACTTACTATTATTCGTACTACATTTGAAGTGTAATTTGTATTATAGAGTAGTATTCTGAAGATTCAGTTCTGAAAGTTATTTAACTGCATTATACAAAAATACATGCAATGTGTTTGAAAATTAAATTGAAATAGGATGAATTTGCGAGCACTTTTTTTATGGCTAATTGCCGTGCCGGTTATTGCAGGGTGCCGGCAAGTAAAAACAACACCATCAACAATTATCACCACACAAAAAAATACCACAGCAATGGAAAATAATAGAGATACAATTACATTAGGCGGGGGCTGCTATTGGTGCATGGAAGCCGTATTTCAACAGCTCAATGGTGTAGTACAAGTAGTGTCCGGCTTTTCGGGCGGACAAGTGGAAAACCCTACCTATAAAGAGGTTTGCACCGGACTAACCGGACATGCCGAGGTTGTTCAAATTGAGTTTGACTCATCTAAGATAACACTGTTAGAAATTTTAAAAGTTTTTTTTACTATGCACGACCCGACGACATTAAACCGACAAGGAAATGATGTAGGGACACAATATCGCTCCGTAGTTTTTTATCGTAATGAAACACAAAAAGACAAAATCCAAACACTTATTAAAGCTTTAAATGATGCTAATGTTTATCCGTCTGCTATTGTGACACAAGTAGAGCCGTTTACCAAATTTTACAAAGCAGAAGATTATCACCAAAATTATTACAACGACAATAAAGAACAAGGATATTGTAGGTTTGTAATACAACCCAAAATTAAAAAGTTAGAGAACGTATTTAAAAATTTGCTAAAACAACAATAATTTTTTTTATTAATTACACATGTTGTTTTCTGCGAAGCTATAGTAATTCGTATGTGCAATGATGATATGATCCAACACCGGAATATCTAATAATTTTCCTGCTTCTGTCAATGATTTCGTTAGTCGGATATCCTGCTCACTTGGGTTTAAATTCCCGGATGGGTGGTTGTGACACAAAATAATACTACTCGCTAATTCTTTAATGGCGACGCTAAAAATAAGTTTTGTGTCTGCTACTGTCCCGGATATCCCTCCGCTGCTAATTTTATTTTTAGAAATAAAACGGCAATTTCTATTCAGACAAATAATCCAAAATTCTTCGTGTGGCAAATCTGATAATACGGGAGACATGATTTCAAAAGCCAATTTGCCGGAGACAATTTTTTCTTGGGGTTTGCTTTCTGCTAACGACCGACGACGACCCAATTCTAAGGCGGCAGTAATAGAAATCGCTTTAGCTTCTCCTATTCCTTTAAATTGCAGTAAGAAATCTAATGGCTTTTTACCCAAATCATATAAATCGTTATTTACCGATGCTAAAATTTGTCGAGATAATTCCACTGCCGACAATTCTGCATTTCCTGAGCCTATAATAATGGCCAATAGTTCGGCGTCCGTTAATGTCTGCCTGCCCTTCAATTGTAATTTCTCTCTCGGCCGATCTTCCTCTGCCCACGATTTAATAGTTAACTTCGATTCGGTAAACATAAAAAACAAAATTGGTGTATCATTGAGATACACCAATTTTATATTTTCCATAAAAAAGTCGAAATTATTTTTTCAACGCATTCAAGTGGCGCATCACTTCTGATTTTAAGTGACCTGCTTTGTTCTTATGAATTTGGTTTCTTTTTGCCAATTTATCTACCATTGCCACTACAGATGACATTGATTTCTCTGCTTCATTCTTATCAGATAAAGCTAAAAATTTACGCAATGCATTTCTAGTGGTCTTACCATAATAACGGTTTTCCAATCTGCGTTTTACTGTTTGTCTAATTCTCTTTTTTGCCGACTTATGATGTGCCATTTTATTAAATTTGAGAGTGCAAAGATAATCAAAGGTTTATAATTTTAAAAGTGAATTTTAGGTTAATTGTAAACTTTTCTGAGAATATTTTGATTTACAGTAATAAAATAACGCTTTTTAATGACCTTTTTGTCTTTAAAAGCACGATATTTGCAACTCGAAATAATATGTTAATATGGAAGACTTATCCATCCTATCCAACGCCCACCCGTCTTATATTGATGCTTTATATCAAGATTATTTAAAAGATAAGAATGCTGTGGCACCTGAGTGGAGAAAATTCTTTGCCGGTTTTGATTTGGCGTATAAATATGGCGAAAACGGTAAAGGATACGCTACAGCAGATACAGCAAGTGCAGTATCCCCTAAAGAGTTTAAGGTACTTAAACTTATTTCGGGGTATAGAAATAAGGGACATTTAGTGGCTACCACTAATCCGTTGCGCCCTCGAAAAGACCGACACGCTGACTTAGAGTTGCATTTTTTTGGATTAGAAGATGCCGACTTAGACACAGAATTTTATGCAGGAAAAGAAATTGGAATTGGAAGAGCTTCTTTACGCACCATTATCGAACGCCTCCAAAAAATATACTGCCGTACCATCGGTTGGGAATACAATTACGTATTAGATCGAGATGAACGTGCTTGGCTTAGGGAGCAAATAGAACATGGCTACATCGCTTATGAGCATCCTATTGAAAAAAAGAAAAGAATACTTTCTAAATTGAACGATGGAGAGGTTTTAGAACGTTTTTTAGGTACAAAATACATCGGACAAAAGCGATTCTCATTAGAAGGCGGCGAATCTACTATCCCTGCTTTAGATGCTATGATTAATGTGGCTGCCAATCAAGGGGTAGAAGAAGTAGCTATCGGCATGGCACACCGTGGTCGATTAAATGTATTATGTAATATAGTAGGAAAAACCTATGAGCAGGTGTTTTCTGAATTTGAAGGCATTGCTCCGGATGATTTATCGTCAGGAACAGGAGATGTAAAATATCATCTCGGGTATCTTTCTCAATACGAAACAATGGATGGTAAAGAAGTGTACATAAAATTACTTCCTAATCCGTCGCACTTAGAAGCGGTAAATCCCGTTGTTCAAGGATATTGCAGAGCAAAAGCAGATGCCGTTTATAATTCAGATTACGATAAAATTCTTCCAATCACTATTCATGGCGATTCTGCTTTGGCAGGACAAGGAATTGTATATGAAGTATTGCAAATGGAATCCCTCAAAGGATATACCGTAGGCGGTACTATTCATTTTGTCATCAATAACCAAATCGGGTTTACCACCGATTTTGATGATGCTCGTTCCTCCAATTATTGCACCTCCATTGCTTCTACCTTACAGTGTCCGGTATTTCATGTAAATGGAGATGATGTAGAATGTGTAACCTACGTTTCTGAATTAGCAGCAGAATATCGACAACGATTTAATAAAGATGTATTTATAGATATGGTCTGCTACCGAAAATGGGGGCATAACGAAGGAGACGACCCTTCTTATACACAACCACAGATGTATCAAATCATTAAGGAGCATGTTGGGGTTCGCGATTTATACCAAAAAAAATTATACGATTGGGGCGTAGCAGAAGCAGAATTGGCAAAAAAAATGGAAGAGGAGTTTTGGTCTCAATTACAAGCCCGTTTAAATAATTATAAACAGCAAGAAAAAAAATACAAACCGCAATCCACAGAGTTGGCTTGGAATGCACTTAGAAAAGCTACTGCCGAAGATTTCGATAGCTCACCGGAAACAAAAATAAGTAAAGAGGATTTAGTAAAACTAATTAAAGCACTAATAAGTGTTCCGGAAGGATTTCATCCACTAAAAAAAATACAACACTATTTAGAGCAGCGCAGAATATTGATGCGTGAAAACAATTCTGTTGATTGGGCAGCCGCAGAATTATTAGCTTATGGCTCCATATTATTAGAAGGCAAAGATGTACGATTAAGTGGTGAAGACGTAAAACGAGGAACATTCTCTCACAGACATGCTTGTCTATACGATGAAGAAACCGGCAATGAATACAATCGATTGGCAAAAATAACAGAAGACGGCAATCAAGGAAAATTTCATATTTATAATTCACTATTGTCAGAATATGGTGTTTTAGGATTCGAATATGGGTACTCTTTACCTTCACCGGCTCCATTAACTATTTGGGAAGCACAATTTGGTGATTTTAATAATGGAGCACAAATAATTATAGACCAATTCATTGCATCTAGCGAAACAAAATGGAACCACCAAAGCGGCTTAGTAATGCTATTACCTCACGGATACGAAGGTGCCGGACCGGAGCATAGCTCTGCACGTTTAGAGCGTTTCTTGCAACTTTGTGGGGAGTGGAATATTGTAGTAACCAATATTTCCTCTCCGGCAAACTTCTTCCACGCTTTACGCCGACAATTAGCATGGCCGTTTAGAAAACCAATGATAAATATGTCACCAAAATCTTTATTGCGCCATCCAAAATGTGTAGATCCAATTTCTAAAATTTATGAAGGTAAATTTCAAGAAGTGATAGACGATGAAAATACGCAAGAAGCAAATGCAGTGAAAAAAGTTCTATTCTGTAGCGGTAAAATCTATTATGATTTATTGGCAAAAAAAGAAACTGACAATAGAACCGATGTTGCCATTATTCGCGTAGAACAATTATACCCTGTGGCAGATAAACAATTAGATGCTATTATAAAAAAATACAGCAAAGCTACATATCATTGGGTACAAGAAGAGCCTATAAACATGGGAGCTTATAGCTTTTTATTATTAAATTACAGCAAAATGAAGTATATGCAATGTATTGCAAGACCACAAGCAGCATCTCCGGCAACGGGATTTCATAAAATACATGAAAAAGAACAAAAGGCATTGGTGGAACTGGCATTTGGATAATTAGTAATTGGTCATTGGCGAGTCAAAAAGTAAACTATTAAATTTGTATTATAATTTTATTTAAAACCATGCAACCGCAAACGATAGAAGACATACGAAATTATTTTATCGAACACGATTTGTTCAATAAATATGGATTGACTAAAGTTGGTGTGTTCGGCTCTTTTGCACGTGGTGAAAAATTTAACGATATTGATTTATATGTAGAAGATGAAATTGAATTGCGAAAGGCAGCTGAACTAAAAATCCTGTTACAGAATAATTACAATTTACAAATTGATTTAGTTCTAAAATCAAAAGAGAACAAGTTAATTATGTTTTATGCAAAAAAAGATATGAAATATATCTATGCCAACTAAAGAAGACTATATCACTGTTTTAAGCATGCTTCAAAGCATTGGGAGAGTATTTTATTTTACAAATACTTTTAATACTGCTGATGAATATTTTGAACACAATAAGCAATTAAATTATTTAGCAACCTTAACTTTGTTATCTAATATTGGTGAGCAGTCTAATAAATTATCAGATAACTTTAAGATGAAATTAGACACTATTAATTGGCAACAAATTAAAGGATTGAGAAATTTTATAGTTCATAATTATGAAGGTGTAGATTACATTATTTTATTTGATACTATAAAAAACGATTTACCGTTTTTAAAATCTGAGTTAGAAAATTATTTAAAAATAGAAATTCAATCTAATCGTATTAATAAAGAAATTTTTACAGAATTAATTTCTGATAATCCATTTTATAAATTTGTAGATTTTGATAAAATTATGAATTAATATAGATACAATAAATGCAACCGCAAACGATAGAAGACATACGAAATTATTTTATTGAGCACGATTTGTTCAATAAATATGGATTAACTAAAGTTGGTGAGTTCGGCTCATTTGCACGTGGCGAAAAATTTAACGATATTGATTTGTATGTAGAAGATGAAATAAATTTATTAAAGATATATTAAAAAACATTACAACATGAATGGAAAATAAAAGTAGATACAGCCCCTAAAAAAGAAGCAGACCCGATAATTATGCATTTGCAACTTGAATCTTGCTTTAGTTGTTATAGATTCTAATAGTAAAAATCTATTGAAAGATGGTATTTCTTGGTTAGCTAAAACAACTTGAGTTTATAAAATAGAAATTATATTGGTAGAAATCACTGATAAAAATATAATGAGCAAATTAATAGAGGTTAAAGAAAATCAGAAAAAAGGAATTAGTAACTTACAATAGAAATATACCTAAACTGTCATTAAAAAAAACATACTCAAATATTAAAACAATGAGCAAAGTAGAAATAAAAGTACCTTCTATTGGAGAGTCTGTAACGGAAGTAACACTGTCTTCTTGGTTAGTAAAAGAAGGCGATTATGTAAAATTAGATCAGCCGCTCGCTGAGTTTGAATCAGACAAAGCAACCTTTGAAATGCCTGCAGAAGTAGCCGGAGTAATATCGTTCGCTGCGAAAGAAGGGGATGATATCAAAATTGGCGGCACAGTTGCCTATATTGACACGGATGCTACTGCACAAGAACAGTCAACGGTCAACAGTCAACAGCCAACAGAAAAGAAGGAAGAAATTAAAGTAGAGGCGAAAAAGGAAGAACCTGTAAAAGAAATAAATGACCAAAAAACTTACGCTACAGGAACTCCATCGCCTGCAGCTAAGAAAATATTAGATGAAAAAGGAATTGAAACTTCTGAAGTGAAAGGCACGGGTATTGATGGAAGAATTACAAAAGAAGACGCCGAAAAAGCTGAAAAGCCTGCAGTTATCACCCCGCAAACAACAGATACTAAAAAGGAAGCTGTCGATTACCGTCCGACATCTATTGAGAAATTTTCACGTAATGAGCGTGTAGAAAAAATGACACGTATTCGTAAAACTATCTCTCGCAGGTTAGTGGCAGTAAAAAATCAAACAGCCATGCTTACCACATTTAATGAAGTGGACATGACTCGCATTCACGAAATACGCGCACAATACAAGAAATCTTTCGAAGAGCAAAAAGGAATAGGGTTAGGCTTTATGTCATTCTTTACTAAAGCATGTGCAATTGCTCTGCAAAAATTCCCTGCTATTAATGCTTACATTGACGATGAGAATATCATCTATCATGATTTCTGCGATATTTCTATTGCCGTTTCTACACCTAAAGGATTAGTAGTTCCTGTAATCAGAAATGCAGAAAGTTTATCATTTGCAGAAATTGAAAAAGATATTAAAAGATTGGCTTTATTAGGCAGAGATGGCGCACTTACTTTAGAAGATATGGAAGGCGGCACATTTACCATTACTAATGGCGGTGTGTTTGGTTCTTTGATGAGTACACCAATTATTAATCAGCCGCAAAGTGCCATTTTAGGAATGCATAAAATTCAAGACAGACCAATGGCAATCAACGGCAGAGTAGAAATACGACCGATGATGTATTTGGCATTATCTTACGACCACAGAATTGTAGATGGTAAAGAAAGTGTAAGTTTCTTGGTAATGGTTAAAGATTTATTGGAAAACCCCGAAAAGATGTTGTTTGCCGGCGATCCGATTAAAACATTATTGGAAGTTTAGAAAAAGTGGCTATGTGTTTTGTTTTTCAATATAAAAGTGCAACTTTATACTATGTTAGATATTAAACAGTACATAGAGATTAATTCAGAAGTTCGCTTTGGAAAGCCTTGCATCAAAGGTACTCGTATTGCTGTACAAGATATTTTAGAATGGCTCTCTAACAATATGAGTCATCAAGAAATATTAGAAGACTTTCCTCAGTTAACAAATAACGATATATTGGCAGCTTTAGCATTTGCAGCAAATAGAGAGAAAATTGCAACCTTAGTTTCTGTTTGACATGAATTTACTATTAGATGAAAATCTTTCTTGGCGTTTAGTAAAAAAATTAGAGGATGATTTTGGAATATTGATTCATTCTAACAAAATTAACCCTAAAAATAAAAGACCTAAGGACATTGAAATTTGGGAATATGCTTTAAATAATAACTTTACTATTGTAACGAATGATGAAGATTTTTCAAGACTATCTTTATTTAAAGGATTCCCGCCAAAAGTAATTTTACTTAAAATTGGAAATGCACCAACTAATATTATTGCTTCTATTTTAATTAAAAACAAAAAACGAATAAAAAATTTTATCTCAAATAAAGAAATCGGAATCTTAGAAATTTTATAAATCATGACACAACACGACATCACAATTATAGGCTCAGGCCCCGGCGGATACGTTGCAGCTATCCGTTGCGCACAATTAGGTTTCAATACCGCATTAATTGAAAAATACAATACTTTAGGCGGCACTTGCTTAAATGTTGGTTGTATTCCTTCAAAAGCATTGTTAGATTCTTCAGAGCATTTTCATAATGCACTAAGTACGTTTAAAGAACACGGAATTGAAATCAGCGGTGCGGAAGTTAATTTTTCTCAAATGATTTCCCGCAAAACGAAAGTGGTAGAAACTACTTGCGGCGGTATCGATTATTTGATGAAGAAAAATAAAGTAACCGTTTACAAAGGACATGGTTCATTCGTAAACAATACAACAATTAAAGTAAAAAAAGAAGATGGAGCAGAAGAACAAATAGAAACGAAATATGCTATTATTGCAACAGGTTCCAAACCATCTTCTCTTCCATTTTTACCTATTGACAAGAAAAGAATTATCACTTCTACCGAAGCTTTAGCATTGCCGGAATTACCGAAATCCATGGTGATTATCGGCGGCGGTGTTATTGGATTAGAATTAGGTTCAGTTTATCAACGCTTAGGAACAGAAGTTTCTGTTGTAGAATATATGGATAAAATCATTCCAACAATGGACGATGATTTAGGGAAAGAATTATTGCGCAGCTTGAAAAAATTAGGAATCAAATTTTATCTTTCGCATAAAGTAACCGGAGCTACCAACAACGGCAACAGCGTAGCGGTTACTGCTTTAGATAAATCTGAAAAAGAAATATCACTCGATGCAGATTACTGCATGGTGGCTATTGGAAGAAAGCCTTATACGGAAGGCTTAGGATTAGAAAACATAGGCATTACACCAAACCAACGTGGACAAATTGAAGTAAACGATCATCTGCAAACATCTGCTCCAAATATCTATGCTATTGGTGATGTCATTCGCGGAGCAATGTTGGCACACAAAGCGGAAGAAGAAGGTGTATTTGTAGCAGAAACGATTGCGGGGCAGAAACCACATATCAATTACAATTTAATCCCGGGCGTGGTGTACACTTGGCCGGAAGTTGCTGCTGTCGGTCAAACAGAAAGTCAACTAAAAGAAAAAGGTATAGCTTATAAAGTGGGTTCTTTTCCTATGCGCGCTTTAGGGAGAGCTAGAGCAAGTATGGATATTGATGGAATAATAAAAATTTTAGCAGATGCCAATACCGATGAAATCTTAGGCGTACACATGATAGGCGCACGTGCTGCCGATATGATTGCAGAAGCTGTGGTGGCAATGGAATTTCGTGCCAGCGCAGAAGATATCAGCAGAATTTCTCATGCGCATCCAACTTACACCGAAGCCATAAAAGAAGCAGCGTTGGCAGCAACGGCAAACAGAGCACTGCACATATAAACCATAAAAATGTGGGTTGTATTTGCTGCGTTATTAGCCAAGTAAACGATGCATGCAGTATAGTTGGAATAGAAAGATAATTCGAACGTATTTGAAAGCTGAATACAAGCGTAAATGCAGTTTTAGTGTAATATTTTCATTGCACACTTGTTGTAAAATTACATCTTGTTTTTGCAGTCTAATTATTTCTAATGCTTTAAATTTCTTCTCGTATTACGGTCTCAATGCTCGGTATAGATTTTAATTTTGCAATTAATTTATTGACTTGCTCGTTGTCTTTTACAAATACCTTTATCACTCCTTCAAATATACCTTCATTGGTTTCTATCGACATGGATTGCATATTCAATTTCATGTCTCCGGAAATGATAGCAGTGAGTTTATTGATGAATCCTATGTCATCAAATCCGGTAAGTTTTATGGCCGTTAGGAAGGTGGGCGTTGACTTAGATGCCCATCGTGTTTTTATTATTCTGTAACCATATTTAGAGGCTAAATTAATTACATTCGGGCAGCCGGTTCTATGTATTTTTATTACACCGTTAATCGAAATAAATCCAATTACATCATCGCCGGGAATAGCATTGCAGCATTTTGCAAATTCGTACGGAAATTGAGAAGATTCATCAAAAATAACCAATTCTGCATTTTTAGGAATGCTATCTTCTTCCGTATTATTCGGATAAATTGTCTTTTCCTCCTCTTTGGGTTTTACTACTTTCTCCGGTTTTACTATTTCTAAATTTCCGCCTACTACGCTTAGTTGTTTTAAATCGGAAATATGGATGCCATTGTTTGCAATTGCATAATACATATCCAGCGAACTGGGCATTTTAAAAAATTGAGTAAGCAGTGAAATATTTTCATTGGAAAAATTTGCTTTTAACTGGCTTAATTTTCGTTCTAAAATTTCTTTCCCACTTTCTGCAATTTTCCTTTTTTCTTCTCGTAATGAATTTTTAATTTTTGATTTTGCGCGAGAGGTAGTTACAATACTTAACCAATCTTCATTGGGCTTTTGTTTGCGTGAGGTGATAATTTCTACTTGGTCGCCATTTTTCAAAACATGGCTGATGGGCATCAACTTATTGTTTACTTTTGCACCGATGCAAGTGTCGCCCACATTGGTGTGTACGGTATAGGCAAAGTCGAGCGCTGTAGCACCTGCCGGAAGTATTTTTAATTCTCCTTTAGGGGTGAAAATGTAAATTTCTTTTTGGTATAATTGGAGTTTGAAGTCATTAATAAACTCTACGGGATTTACATCCGGATTTTTTAAATATTCACGTACCTGCATCAGCCAACTTTCTATGGCTTCCTCAGAACTGTTTACGGGTTTAAATTTATTTTCTTTGTATTTGTAATGTGCCGCTAATCCTTTCTCTGCCACTTCGTCCATGCGCTCTGTGCGTATTTGTACTTCTACCCACTGCCCGCCCGGCCCCATTACGGTGGTGTGCAGTGATTCATATCCATTTCCTTTAGGATGAGAAATCCAGTCACGCATACGGTTGGGCTGTGGCGAATATTTATCCGTTACGATGGAATAAGCCCGCCAGCAATCTTCTTTTTCTTTCTCTTGGGTAGAATCTAAAATTACACGAATGGCAAATTTATCGTAAACGTCATCAAACGCTACTTCCTTTTTGCGCATTTTATTCCAAATAGAAAATATAGATTTAGGCCGACCAAAAACTCTTGCTTTCAACCCCGATTTATCCATTTCTTCTTGCAGTGGCCGCACAAAATCGTTGATGTATTTGGTACGGTCTTTTTTGGTAGATTCTAATCCTTTGGCAATTTCCTTATACTTTTCGGTTTCAGTATATTTCATGGCCAAATCTTCCAATTCACTTTTTATGGAATACAATCCTAAGCGATGGGATAGCGGAGCATATAAGTAAATGGTTTCAGAAGAAATTTTTAACTGATTTTTTCTGCTTTGCCCGTCCAGTGTGCGCATGTTGTGCAGGCGATCGGCAATTTTTATCAAAATCACTCGAATATCATCGCTTAAAGTCAATAAAATTTTCCGATAATTCTCCGCTTGTATGGATTCTGTTTGGTGCGATATTTTACTGATTTTCGTAAGTCCGTCAATTATTTTGGCAGCAGTATTTCCAAATTCTCTACGGATATCCTCTAAAGACAAATCGGTGTCTTCAACGGTATCATGCAGCAAAGCGCAAATGATGGACGTAGTGCCTAAGCCCATATCTCCGGCAACAATTTTTGCTACAGCTAACGGATGGTGGATGTAAGGCTCACCGCTCTTGCGACGCATGTGTTTGTGTGCATCTAATGCAATTTCAAAAGCATGGCGAATGCGCTTGTCGTCGCCTTTTTTCATTTTCGGACGTGCTACCCGCAATAATTGTCGGTAATCTTTTATTATCGCCTGCTTTTCTGCTTCTACGTTTACTTCCATTAAGTACAATATAGATATTTTGATACTAAAAAGAAAAAAGTTCAGGTGAAATGCCTGAACTTTTTATTAAATTTCAAAAGTAGTATTATTTTTTATTTGCCGCGTATTCGTCGTTCATGCCTTTCAGAACTACACTGGTAATGTCGTTGGCAGGGTTTACAAATAAAATATTTATAGTCTCTCTGGAGTAAGGGAAAATATAAGTATATGCACCATTGGCATTGTATTTTTTAAGGTATTCTACAATTTTTTCTTGCAATTGAAGGTTGAAATCTTGAGTTTCTTTCATAAACTGCGCTTCCATTGTTTGCTTGCGCTCTTCAATTTTTTGTTGTTTTTCTTGCAGTTTTTGTTGTGCCGCCATGCCTTCTTCCTCCGTCATGGTTTGCGCTTTTTGCACAAATGCATTGTACTCGGTTTGGAAAGCACTCAAACTTCTGCCTAATTCAGCTTCCATTGTCTTCTGGCGCGCCTCTAAGGCTAATTTTCCGGTTTTGAAATAGGCGTAATTTGTTTGGAAAGAATCAATATCTATATACGCAATTTGTGGTACGGTAACCGATTTGCCATTCGTATGGATGATTTGTGGTGCCGCTAAACCGCTTGGCTTGGAATTAAAATGCAGGTAAAATAAAACACCTACTAATACAAAAAGAACTGCATTTAACGCTAAGGATAGATTTTTCATCAAAAATAGTTTAAAAATAAACAATGTAAGAAGGTAAAAAATGCAATTTTTAGTAAATACACCCCCTTCTCAGCGGCAAAGATAGCAATATTTTATAATTGCTTAATTTTCAGATTGCCTATTTCTCAAATAATTTGTATCTTTGCACCCCATTAAGTGGTATTGCGGGTGTGGCGAAATTGGTAGACGCACTAGACTTAGGATCTAGCGGGCAACCATGGGGGTTCGAGTCCCTCCACCCGCACGAGTTTAAATGTTGAGTGTTAAATGGTATAGGTTATTCGATTAACAATATTGTTTTACATTCAACATTTAGATTTTTACCCTTTTAATCAATAACTTTTAACTTATAACACCTATCAAGTGAACATTTCTCAAAACAACACCGACAACTTAAATGCAATAATCAGCATTGAGTTGAAAAAAGAAGATTACTTGCCTAAAGTAGAAAAAGCAATAACTAATGCAAAAAATACCGCCACCATCAAAGGGTTTCGCAAAGGACATGTACCGGCGGCTATAATAAAAAAAATGTACGGAAATTCTATTTTATTAGACGAACTAAATAAAGTAGTATCCGATGCTTTAAATAATTACATTGAAACGGAGAAGTTGAACTTGTTGGGACGTCCATTGCCAATTCCTTCTGCAGATATTCAATTAGATATCAATACTCCGGCAGATTATACTTTTGAGTATGAAATTGGTTTAGCACCTCAAGTAAAGGTAACGGCATTGTCAAAGCAAACAAAAGTGGCTAAAGAAGTTGTAACTATTGATGATAAAACATTAGACGATGAGGTAGAAAAACTAAGAGAACGTTATGGCAAAATCTTAAATCCCGATCGTGCAGAAGGTGAACAACCTCAATTTGAAAAAGCAGAATTAAACCAAGAATTATTCGATAAAGTATATGGCCCCGGAGTGGTAACTTCTGTAGAGGAGTTTAAAGAAAAAATCCGTAAAGAGCTGCAAGATTATGCTGAAAAAACAGCTGTGAACAAACTTAAAGAAAGTATATATCTTTCGGTAATGGATAGTACAGAAGTGAGCTTGCCGGCTGCCTTTTTGAAGAAATTTATCAAAGCAAGCAACGAAAAACCGATAACAGAAGAACAAGTAGAAAGCGAATACCCACAGTTTGAAAAAGGATTGAAGTGGAATTTAATCACGAATGCTATCGCAGAAGAACACGGAGTGAAAGTGGAGATGGAAGACGTGAAAAATTTCTCTAAAGAACAATTGCGTGCACAATTTATGATGTACGGCGGTGGTATTACCGATGAAATGATTGAGCAATTTAATACGAGTATGATGAGTAAAGACGACCATGTCAGAAAGTCATACGAAGGTGCTTTGGAACAAAAATTGTTTGATTTTATCGAAAGTAAAATAACAATAGAAGATAAATCTATTACATTTGATGAGTTAATAAACAAAAAAGAGAATTAGATTTGAGCAATGAGTGATGCGACATCTCCAGCTCATGTCTCAAATCTCATAATCAATAATCATCTAAATCTCTAAAAAATGGACTACGGCAAAGAATTCAGAAAGTACGCTACCCAGCACAAAGGATTATCAAGTGTTTACTTAGATAATTACCTGCAAACTAATATTACCAACCTCACTCCCAATATTATTGAGGAGCGCCCCATGAATGTAGCCGCATTAGACGTGTTTTCTCGTTTAATGATGGATCGCATTATCTTTATGGGCACTGCAATTGATGATTATGTGGCAAACGTAATCATGGCACAATTATTATTTTTAGATTCTGCCGATAGAAACCGCGATATCCAAATATACGTAAACAGCCCGGGTGGCAGCGTTTATGCAGGATTAGGTATTTACGATACCATGCAATATGTAGAACCTAATGTGGCAACCTGCTGTGTGGGTATAGCTGCATCTATGGCTGCCGTGTTGCTTTGTGCCGGAGAAAAGGGCAAAAGAAGTGCCTTAAAACACAGTCGTGTGATGATTCACCAACCAATGGGCGGCGCACAAGGACAAGTTTCTGAAATAGAAATTACATACAAAGAAATTACAAAATTGAAAAAAGAATTGTATGATATAATTTCAATACACAGCGGACAGCCTTACGAAAAAGTAGAGAAAGACAGCGATCGCGACTATTGGATGACAGGGGAAGAAGCTAAAACTTACGGCATGATAGACGAAGTGCTGGTTAGAAAGTAAAAGCAGCTATTTTAAGTATAATTAATAAGAAAATGGTGCGGTTGATACGCACCATTTTTTATCTTTGTAATGGAAATTTTAAAAATTTCTCTTTGAAATTACCAGTAAAAATTAAACATGTCGAAGAAAAACTCAAATAAATGTAGTTTCTGCGGAAAGCCCAAAGAGCAAGTTCAGATTTTAATTTCCGGAGTAGATGGATATATCTGTGAGAATTGTATTACACAAGCAAAACAAATTATCGACTCAGAAATAAACCCGGGTTTACACACTCCTCCTGCACCCAAAGCAGCATTAACAAAAAATCTAAAACCTAAAAATATAAAAGAGTATTTAGATGAGTATGTAATTGGACAAGATGAAGCTAAAAAAGTAATTGCTGTTGCGGTATATAATCACTATAAAAGACTAAACCAGGTGATTGCAGACGATGAAGTAGAAATTGAAAAATCCAATATTCTATTGGTAGGGAGAACCGGAACGGGAAAAACTTTAATAGCAAAGTCTATCGCCAAATTATTAAATGTGCCATTTGCCATTGTAGATGCGACCGTGTTTACCGAGGCCGGTTATGTGGGCGAAGATGTCGAAAGCATTTTGTCGAGATTGCTGCAAGTATGCAACTATGATACCGTGCAAGCAGAGCGAGGAATTGTATATATAGATGAAGTAGATAAAATAGCCAGAAAATCCGATAACCCTTCTATTACACGAGATGTAAGTGGGGAAGGCGTGCAGCAAGCCATGTTAAAATTGTTGGAAGGTACAGAAGTGTTAGTGCCACCGCATGGAGGACGGAAGCATCCGGAGCAAAAATTATTAAAAATAGATACCAAAAACATTTTGTTTATCTGTGGAGGTTCTTTTGACGGCATTGATAAAGCCATTTCCCGACGATTAAATACTTCGGTGTTAGGCTTTAAAAAAGAAAAGAAAGGAGAGGAGATTGATAAAGATAATCTGTTGCAATATATCACCCATCAAGATATTAAATCGTTTGGGCTAATTCCTGAATTAATTGGCAGACTACCCGTGTTGGCTCACTTAGAAGAGTTGGATAAAGAAGCATTAACAAATATACTTACCCAACCTAAAAACGCCTTATTGAAGCAATATAAAAAGTTATTTAAGCTGGAAAATATTGACTTAGAATTTGATGCTGCTGCAATTGATTTTATTGTAGATAAAGCATTAGAATATAAATTGGGTGCTCGTGGCTTGCGCTCAATTTGTGAAGCAATTATTACCGATGCTATGTATGAACTGCCATCGCAGCCAAATGTAAAAAAATATGTGGTGACAGAAGCGTATGCAAAGCAAAAATTAGATAAATCCAAGCTCTCTAAACTTAAAGTGGCTTAATGTCCATTTTAAGTTTAGCCGTACACCACCTGAAAAATGAAAAGGGCTATCCTATATCGAGATGAACGGTATTCACTTTAAATGATGCTGTGTTAACGGTAAAACTTAGCAATTGGTTTTGTCGCTGATGTGATAGTAGTTTCGTTCAGATCCGTTTCGTGCAATAAGTTCTCCTAAAAACCCGGCTACAAATAATTGAACGCCTGTTATCACCGATAAAATTCCGAGATAGAATATTGGTCGATTGGTCATCCCCACTATGCCAAAAAATGTTTTTGTGATAGTAAGATAGATGAGGATTAAAAAACCGAAAAAGAAAGAAAGTACGCCTAAGGTGCCAAAAATATGCATAGGCCGCTTGCCGTATCTGCCTACAAAGGTAATGCTCATTAAATCGAGGAAGCCGTTTACAAATCGCTCTATTCCAAATTTTGTAACTCCATATTTTCGCTCGCGATGCTGCACCGCTTTTTCTGTTATCCTATCAAAACCGGCCCATTTGGCAATTACAGGAATGTATCGGTGCATCTCGCCATACACTTCTATGCTTTTCACTACTCTTTTTTGATATGCTTTTAATCCACAATTAAAATCGTGCAAGTTGTGGATGCCCGATACAGCTCGGGTAGCCGCATTAAATAGTTTGGTAGGAATTGTTTTGGAAATGGGGTCGTATCGTTTTTTTTTCCATCCCGACACTAAATGATATCCATCTACGGTAATCATTTTATATAACTCAGGAATTTCATCAGGCGAATCTTGCAGGTCGGCATCCATAGTAATCACCACCTCTCCTTGTGCCGCTTGAAACCCGACTTGCAATGCAGCTGACTTGCCATAGTTGCGCTGAAACTGTATTCCTTTCAGAAATGGATTTTTTTGAGCGTATGATTTTATTACGTCCCAAGATGCATCTTTGCTCCCGTCATCTACCGCTATCACCTCATACGAAAAATTATTTTCCTGCATTACTTTTTCAATCCATGCAAACAACTCCGGCAGCGATTCTGCTTCATTCAACAAGGGTATTATTACAGATATATTCAACAGTTTTATTTTTGGATAACAGTAAATCTATTCATTTTTTAAAATAAGTGCAAACACTAAAGATACAAAAACGCCAATGGCACTATACAACATCAATATCATGGCAAAAGCACCTTTGGGTACTAAGTTTGTTCCTGTAATTTTTGCGAATAAGGTATAAAATGTATTTACAAAAATGGCTAATATTAAACTTGCCAACCATCCTCCTAAAAAACCTTGCATAAATTTTAATTTGTCGCCTTGTATTTTTTTGGATAAATACTGTGTTAGTACTACAGCAAAAAGTATTGCAGTTACCTGGGAGAGCATTGCCTGCATTCTGCCGTAAGGCATGTGTTTTAGGTAGGCAAGTGTAAAGAATCCGGCAAAAAATAATGTAGCAAATAAAGCAGAAAACAACGTTATCATTATTCCTGTAAGCGTGCCTCGTGTATTATTATCTTGTGGTGTTGGTTCGTTCATGTTAATTGGGGTAAAATTTTCCTTTCGCAAATACCGCTTTTACTTTCCCTTTTAAAGCGTGTCCGAGGTAAGGTGTGTTTTTAGATTTAGAGCGAATCTTGTTTTCTACAAAAACTTCTTCTTCATCAAAATTTAGGAGTACAAAATCTTCAGTAGGGGTTGGTTTTCCTAATATCTTTCGAGGGTTAATGGAAAGCAACTCTATCCATCTTTCTTTAGAAATTTTATTGCCTACGTTTTTAATTAATAATCCAAAGGCGGTTTCTAATCCTATTATTCCAAACGACGCCAGTTCAAACTCTACATTTTTTTCATCTATATTCAATGGGGTATGTTGTGTCGAAATTGTGTCTATCGTCCCATCCATCAATCCTTCTATTAGTGCTTGTTTGTCACTATCTGTTCTTAGTGGTGGAAATACTTTGTAGTTAGCATCAAAGTTTTTTACTTCATTTTCAGTACTAATCAGATGATGTACAAAAACGGAGCATGTAACTTGCAAATTATCTGCCTTTGCTTTACGAATTAAGTCAACACTCTCGGCTGTAGAAATACCTACAAAGTGTAGTTTGCCACCGGTATATTTCAGTATTTCTAAGTCGCGCTGCACAGTTGCATATTCCGATAAATTGGTAATTCCTTTCATCCCCATTCGAACGGATGTTTCGCTTTCGTTTATTTGTCCTTCGCCTACAAGCGATTGGTCAAACGGCATTGTAATTATCAACCCACCGAATGGTTGCACGTATTGCAATGCTCGCAGCAGTACACCACTGTTTTTGATGCTGTGTGGAGCATCGGAAAAGGCTACCGCTCCGGCTTGGTGCATGTCTTGCATTTCTGTTGGTGTTTTTCCGTCAAAATTTTCGGTAACAGCTCCAATCGGAAAAATCTCTATAGCCGTATTTTTAGCTTGATGGATAATATATTCTACTTGTGTTTTAGTTTGCGTTATGGGATGGTTGTCTGCGGTGGCGCAAATTGATGTAAACCCGCCGGCAAGTGCTGCTTCCGCTACCGATTGGATATCTTCGCGGTACTCAAAGCCGGGATCGCCGATATGTACATACACATCGCAAAATGGAGGGGCGAGGTAGCAGCCGGTGTAATCTATGATTTCAGCATCTGCAATGTGCTGATTGGGTGCTATTTTTATCGGTTTCCCTTTTTCTATTAGCACATCTGCAATTTTACCGTATAGTTCGGAGTTTTTAGCTAAAACGGTAATATTTTTTAAAAGATAACTAGTCATTTCCAAAATCGTATCAAAACTACTTCTATCAATAAGAATATCAAAGACAAAATTACGCAAAGTTTCCATAATACTATGCCATCTTTAATATGTTTTACCGCAACAGACAGGTTTGATTGGGTATTGTCTAAGATAATCTGATTTTTTTGATTGAAAGTTTTAGCCAACAAACTGTTATCGGCAAATTGCAAATTTGACTCGGTTCTGTCAAAATTAAAGGCTACTACGGCTTGTATTTTGGCATTATTCACAATATTGTACAATCCGTCTGTAGGCAATATGTTGTTTACACGTAGTAATATGGTGTTGCCAATCGTTCTGTTTTCGGGGATAAATTCATATTTGCCATTGGTAAGTTTGTACACCATTTCGGAATTGTCCATTTCGTTTTTTACTTCCAGTAAATTATCTTTTCCGATGGTGTAAAACAGCGGTATGTTGTTCTTTTTATACACTGCTGTATTGTATATCATTGGAGCAAAAATTGCTTTGGCAGCAAGGTCAGAAAAACTATTGAGCAATGGTACTGCCTGTAAATATACATACCCTTTACCTACATCAAATTTAGCTACCAAAGGGGTGCCGGAGTTGGTAGCTAATAGTTCTCTTTCGTTTGCTTGATTGTTTGCTTGTATCGGATAAAATTTTGTAAACTTGGGTTGCTCTATATTTTTAGGTATCTGGTTGAAAACACCTTTAAATACTTCTTCATTCAAATTGATAGTTGTTCCTTCGCCTTGTTTAGTTTGTAGCGCACCATAAGTTCCTGCATTTACATTCAATAAAAACGTGTTATAGGAATTGATGTTTGCGTTCGATGCAGGAATACTATAAATGTTACCGCCATTGTCTAAATATTCTTTTAAAGAAGCGTTCAATCCAGAACTAATTTCAGTTAGTTGATTTAAAATAATGAGGGAATATTTTTTCAGTGACGAATAATCTAACTGACCTTTATTTGTTTTTTCAAAGGAAAAGTGAGTGTCATTATTGAAAATCGCTGCTATATTATTGGGTGTTTCGACATCTTCTATAGAGAGTACTTTTTCTTGTATAGCCACATTAAAGGAAAAATAAAACTTATCATCAAAAGTAATTGGATAATCATTAAAAGAAATTTCTCCGTACTGCCAGCCGGGTTGCGATACAGATACATTAAACGTATCTGTCAAGTTGCCATCTGCCGGAATAGAAACATCATCTATAGCTTTTACGGCATCGTTTATTTTTACGGAAATCCGAATTTTATCTGCATTTGTAGTGCCGGAATTTCGGATGCGTGCTATTAATTTATTAGTGGCATTTACTGTAAATATTGGTTGCTCGAACCAACAAGAGTCGATATAAATATTTTTTTCGGGGTCTCCTTTTATTTGTAAAAAATAGGAAGTATAAGTAGTGTCTGAAAATGGGGCAAGCATGTTTTTTTGAAAATCAGAGATAAAAAATGCACGCTTATTTATAGCACCTACCGTCTGAAATAATACGGCGGCTTTTTCTGAAATTTCTTTTGCTGTTTTTACATTGGGTGATAATTCAATTTTGTCAACTGCATCTAAGAAATCTTGAGGCTGCATCCAACGCTGGTAAGTGCCGTCGGCATCGTTAGTAAGCAAGGCAAATTTGGAATTATCCGTAAATGCTTTGGCTATTTCTTTTGCTTTTGTTTTTGCAATGGCAAGTGCAGCTTCTCCTCCGGCCTTCAGCCCCATAGAATAAGAGTTATCGACATATACACAAACGGCGGAAGTGCCTTTGTTTTTAGCAGAATTATTTCCGATAAAAGGTTGAATAAATGCAAGCACCAAGAAAAATAGTGCCAGCAAGCGTGCTGCCAGAATTAATCGCTTTTTTATTTTTTCAATGGTAGATTTCTCTTCTTGCACTTGCTTTAAAAAGCGAATATCTGAGAAATATACTTTTTTAAAACGGCGAAAATAAAATAAATGAATGATGACCGGTATGGCCAGCGACAATAATGCTATAAAAAACCACGGGAATACAAAATTCATCTTGTGGGTAAAGATAACGAGAATTAGTTATTCATCAAATCTTCAATTTCTTCAATTTCGATAGGAATATCTGCCATTAAATCCAGGATGCCGTTTTCAGTTATCAAAATATCGTTTTCAATGCGAATGCCTAATTTTTCTTCAGGAATATAAATACCGGGCTCGCAAGTAAAAACGTTACCGATTTGCATTGGTGCATACCGGTTGCCAATATCATGTACATCGATACCCATGAAATGCGAAGTGCCATGCATAAAGTATTTTTTATACAAGGGGTTTTCCGGATCTTGCTTTTGAACTTTATCCTTGTCTAACAATCCTAATCCAATCAACTCTGATTCCATTATTTTACCTACTTCCTTGTTGTAATCTGCTAAAATAGTGCCGGGTTTCAGCATTGTTTTTGCTTGTTTCATTACTCGCAAAACGGCATTATATACGTCCTTTTGTCGAGAAGAAAATCTGCCGTTCACCGGAATTGTTCTTGTTAAATCAGAGGCATAGTTTGCATATTCAGCACCAAAATCCATCAATACCATATCTCCGTTATTGCAAGCTCTATTGTTTTCAATATAGTGCAATACACAAGCATTTGCACCGCCGGCAATTATTGGAGTATAAGCATGTCCGCTGGCGCGCTGCCGGATAAATTCATGGATGATTTCTGCTTCTACTTCATACTCCATTACGCCGGGTTTCATGAATTTTAACACTCTTTTAAAGGCATCACGCGTAATACCGCACGCTTGCTTTATCAGCTCAATTTCTATTGGATGTTTTACGCTTCGCAACTTTGCCATAATCGGGCCGAGGCGTTTAAATTCATGTGCAGGATAGTTGTATTTTAGTTCGTTGGTAAATCGAATATCTTTATAAGGAACAGCATTGTCGTTGCGGTCATTTTCATTTAAATTTACAACCACTCGGTCGCAATAGGTCATCAGCCCTTTTAATGCAGGTTCGAAACTCTCTTCCCAAAAAATCTGCTGAATTCCTGAAGCGGTTCGTGCTTCATCGATAGTGTATTTATGCCCTTCCCAAACAGCGATTACCTCATTCGTTTTTCGAAGAAACAATGCTTCCCGATACATGGGATTGGGGCAGTCGGGATAAATAATAAGGATTGTTTTTTCTTGGTCAATGCCGCTCAACCAAAACAAATCGGGGTTTTGTCGGAAAACAAATGCTTGGTCGGCGCTTCTGGGCATTTCGTCGTTTGCCAAAATAATTGCCATAGTATTAGGGGGCAATTCTTGCACCAATCGCTTTCTGTTGTCGATAAAGAGCTGTGCATTTATGGAGGAGTATTTCATACTGAAATTTTTGTTTGACTATAATCGGATATTGAAGGTAATAAAATGATTTTTCATTTCGACAATATCGAAACAAATATTTCAAATTTCCAAAGCGCTATGCTCTTGCCATTTGTTTGTTGATGTCTTTCAGATGTTTTTTAATTTCCTCGCTTTTTATTTTTAAGCTGTTGGCGCGGCGTAAGTATTCTTTTGCCACGCGTATTTCACGGCGTTGCGCATAGATGCTGCAGATTTGGAGATATGCTGTGGCTAAATTATCATCATCGGGTAAGCCTTTTTGTATGGCTAATTTTAAGTTTTTCAAAGCTTCCTTAGTGTCATTTTTTTGTAGAGCAATACCGCCTAATTGTAAGTAGGAAACGCCTTCTTGAGAAGTTCCCATTAAATCACTTTTGCTGGCTAAGCTTTTTCGGATATTTGCTTCTGCTGCGTCTAAATCTTGGTTTGCCATTGCAAAATTGGATTGCAACATATAATATCCTTGGCGTACCGGCTTTATTAATAAATTAGGGAATCGTATCCAACCCATTGCTTCTTTTGCGCCCTCAATATCTCCGGCTTCTACTTTTTTTTGTAAATACCGCATTGGACCAATAAAAATATCAAATAAGATAAATGATATAGAGATGATGTATAGCAGTATTGACCATTGCCAGCCTTTGTGTACAAAAATATGTATCCCAATTCCGATGAACAAGAGTGCTATAGCTGCAAAAAAGCGGTATTTAACATATAATTTGCCGAAATCCATAATTTAAAATTGAAACGCAAAAATAATGTTTTTAGAGGGAAGTAGCAAATTTACCATAGAAGATACACAACATCAATTTATTAACTTAAAGCAAAAATGAGGTAGAAACTCAAAAGTGTTAACTGTTTATAGGCTAAAAGATTCCTAGCGCTAATCCGGCGGCAAATGTTTGTCCGAGTTCTTCTACTGCCGACAATTTTTCTGTATGCTCACTTTCTTTGACGATGATAGTTTCTAACACTCTTTTTAGAGCATAACCGGTTGCAATAGTTTGTACCTGTCTGTCTGTTCCCGAGCCATCTGTTTCGCAAGAGATAAGTAAAGCATAAGGTTTGTTGATTTCCAAATCTCTTGCCGGATAATAGGTTCTGTCGAAAAAGTTTTTCAGTCCGCCACTCATAGAGCCAAAATTTTCAGGTGTTCCGAAAATAATTCCATCGGCCCAAATAATATCTTCGATAGTAGCCTCTAATGCTTTTACTAATTTAATTTCTACATTTTCTTTTTCTGCTCCTAACTTACATCGCTGAATCAGATCTTCAGTATGTCCGCTTTGAGAATGGTAAATAAAAAGTAGTTTTTTCATAGAGAAAATTTTTTCAATAATATCTAAAACCGTCTAAATGTATTTTGTCCGGCACGTTTTACTTTACTGATGTGGTCATAATCTTGCTCGTTTTTTAATAGAGATCCAAAATAGGGTGGTTGCGTATTTACATAATCTATTTTTTGTAAATCATCTTTAGTGTTTTTTCCTAATTTTAACAGTCGAATCCAGTCGATTAATTCTGAGGTAGAAGGCTTCTTTTTAATGCCGTGGATATCTCTCAACCCATAGAAAACTTTAAGTGCTTCATCCATTAAATCATCTTCAATAGTAGGGAAATGCACGTTGATAATGTCAATCATAGTTTCTCTTTCCGGGAAGCGGATATAATGGAAAAAACAACGACGTAAAAAAGCATCGGGCAATTCTTTTTCATTGTTAGACGTAATAATTACTATAGGTCGAGTTTTTGCTTTGATTGTTTGCTGTAACTCATAGCAATAAAATTCCATTTTATCCAACTCTAATAATAAATCGTTAGGAAATTCGATATCGGCTTTGTCAATTTCATCAATCAATAAAACAGCTTGTTCATCGCTTTCAAAGGCTTGCCACATTTTTCCTTTGATGATGTACTGCGAAATGTCGTTTACTCGTTCATCGCCAAATTGGGAGTCGCGCAAACGTGCCACAGCATCGTATTCGTACAAGCCTTGTTGTGCTTGCGTAGTAGATTTTATATGCCAAGTGAAAATAGGTTTGTTTAATGCCTTAGCCACTTCAAATGCTAATAAGGTTTTTCCTGTTCCGGGTTCGCCTTTTATTAAAAGTGGTTTTTCTAATGCAATAGCTGCGTTTACTGCCACTTGCAATTCTTCGGTTGCAATATAATTTTCGGTTCCTTTAAATTCCTGCATGTGTATTAGTATTTAGTATTAAGTATTGAGTATTGAGAAGTTTGTATTTAGTAATTAGAATTTTTAATGAGTTATTTTTTTACCTTTTAATGTTTTCATAGCTTGTGTTAAGCCGTCTAAAGTCATTGGAAACATTCGATTTTTAAAAATTTCCTTAATGGCTTTTATTGTTGGCACTCCATCCCAATAATATTCGTTGGTTGGATTGAGCCAAACGATGTTGGGGAATTTGGTTACAAATCGTTGTAGCCAAGCAATGCCGGTTTCATCGTTGTAATGTTCTACACTGCCGCCCAAAGAGGTAAGTTCGTAGGGTGACATGGTGGCATCGCCCACAAAAATTACGCGATAATCTTGATTGAATTTGTGTAAAACATCAAACGTAGGAATGCGGTCGTTGTAGCGCATGATATTGTCTTTCCATATACTTTCGTAAACGCAATTATGGAAATAATAAAATTCTAAATGTTTAAATTCTGCCTTTGCTGCGGAGAATAATTGTTCGCATAATTCAATGTAGGGATCCATAGAGCCGCCCACATCAAAAAACAATAACACTTTTACTCTATTTTTTTTGGCCGGCTGCATCTCTATGTCGAGATAACCGCCGTTTCTACTGGTTTTTTCGATGGTAGTATGCAAATCCAATTCATCTTCTATGCCTTCTCTCGTCAATATTCTCAAGCGTTTTAACGCCAATTTTATATTTCGTGTGTTGAGTTCTACATCCGATGCGTAATTTTGAAACTGTCGCTTTTCCCAAACTTTTACAGCACTTCTACCCCCTCCGTCGCCGCCAATGCGTACCCCTTCGGGATTATAGCCACCATTGCCAAAAGGAGAAGTGCCGCCTGTTCCTATCCATTTATTTCCACCTTGATGTTTTTCTTTTTGCTCTTCTAATAATTGTTTCAAGCGCTCCATTACTTTCTCCAAACCTCCCATTTTTTCTATCAGGGCTTTTTCTTCGTCGGTAAATAATCTATTCATTTCCTTTAGCAGCCAGTCTGTTGGAATTTCTTTTTGTTCTAATTCAGCTAACTCTACCCCGTGAAAATATTGCCCGAATAAAATATCGTATCGGTCTAAAAATTGTTCGTGTTTGATGAGAATTGTTTTGGATAAAAAATAAAAATCTTCTACACTAAATTGAGTCACACGCTTGTTGAGTGCTTCCAATAAATTTAGATATTCGCCGATGCTTACCGGCAAGCCTTCTTCTTTCAATAATAAAAAGAAATCGAGAAACATAGTGTAAAAGTAGTAAGTGATAAGTAATAAGTAGCAAGGTTTTGAGAAATTTATTTTTTGATGAGTATTTCGGCTAAATTTATCTTATTATTGTTTCTCAACCTGAGCGTAGGCTGTGCCTACGTTCAACCAAGTAAGTAGCTTGTGGCTACAAAAAACAAAAAGCAGTCTATTCTAAAATCAAAATAGATACAAAAAATAATTACATTTACGATGCAATGGGCAATGCATATCAAATACATGACCAAGAAGGAACATATTTTCTTACTTTTCAAGTAGTAGATTGGGTAGATATTTTTTCAAGAAAAATATATAGAGATATTATTGTCGATTCTTTGAATTATTGTATAGCACATAAAGGATTGCGAGTAATAGCGTGGGTAATAATGACCAACCATGTACATGCTATTTTTTATACAGAAAATAAAAAACTTAGCGATGTCGTTCGTGATTTTAAAGCACATACAGCAAGAGAAATTTTTAAACAGATACAAGAAAGTACAGAAAGTCGGCAAATATGGATGAAGCATATATTTCGGTTTAATGCGATGAAGCATAGCAGGAATGAATATCAACAATTTTGGACACACGAAAACCATGCCGTTTGTTGCGAACCAACAAAGCCCCAAATTATGCAAAGCAGAATAAATTACATACATCAAAATCCTGTGCGTGCAGGTTGGGTTGAGGTAGAAGAACATTATTTGTATAGCAGTGCAAGAGATTATGCAGGAATAAAAGGTTTGGTTAATGTAGAATTGGCATAGTTTTTAAAATCTGTTTTGTAGCCACAGGCTATTTTCTTGGTTTGACGTAGGCACAGCCTACGTCAAGAGTTTGAGTAATGAAACTAAACATACAGCACATGCAAAATTCATTAAACTAAATAATAAAATGCAAATCCTCACACTTTCCGATACGCACGGTTTGCATCGCAGAATAGGTAAAATTCCTGATGCAGATGTTGTTATTCATGCAGGAGATATTTCTAATGTTGGTGAAGAACATCAGGTAGAAGATTTTCTGAAATGGTTTTCGGCGTTGCCACATCAGCATAAAATATTTATTGCAGGCAACCACGATTTTTTCTTCGAGCGAGAAACAACATCGTATATACAAAAATTTATTCCTGAAAATGTCATTTATCTCAATGATAGTGCTTGCGAAATTAATGGTGTAAATTTTTGGGGTTCGCCTATTACTCCTGAGTTTATGAATTGGGCATTCAATCGCAAACGTGGAAATGAAATTGCCAAACATTGGAAACTTATTCCGAAAAATACAGATGTACTGATTACACATGGTCCGCCTTTCGGAAAATTAGATACCAATGCCAATAATTACAAAACAGGCTGTGAAATTTGCTCAAAGTGGTAGAAAAACTAAAACCAAAATATCATATTTTCGGACACATACACGAAGCATTCGGTATGACTTACAACGAACACACCACATTCATCAATGCTTGTATTTTAGACGAACGCTACCGAATAAAAAACGCACCTGTATTGTTTGAAATATAGACTTTACAAAGTTAAAGCAATGGACATCACTAATTGTAATTTGCTTATTATTGATTTGCTTAGCTTTCTACAAAGCAAATATGAAAACTATAAAATAAAACCATAATTTTTCTCTAACTTTACTTTATGAGTAGTAAACTATCCGACAAATACAGAGAAATAGAAATTGTAAAAAACAGATTTTTGAAAAAAGCCGAAGGCTTGTCTAATGCGCAATTAAACAAAATCCCTACTGATGGCGGCTGGAGCGCCGCTCAAGTTTTATATCATTGTGGGATGGCAGAAAGAGAGACTATTAATAATATTGTGAAAAACCTACAAGCGCATCCAACTAAAATAAAAGAAAATTTAAGAAGTAAGATTAATGGCTCACTGCTGATGGTCTTTCTTAGGTTACCATTAAAGTTTAAAGCTCCGAAAATTGTAAGTACAGTTCCTGAAAATATTTCTTTCGATAGCCTGAAAAATGATTACGATAAAAGTACGGATGATTTTAAAAAGTTGCTACAGGATTTCCCCAATGAATTAAGGGATAAATTGATTTTCAAACATCCGATTGTAGGCTTATTGACGATAGAACAAACAGTAGGCTTTTTGGCCGAACATTATCTGCATCACGAAAAGCAATTGGATAAGTTGTTGTAATGAATAGATAGACTAAAATTTAGACTGTTCAATATGCGAAGATTTTTCAATCCTTTAAAGCATTTAACAACTCGTTTATCTGAATCTTGAGAATAGGTAAAATATTTTGAATAATATTCCAAATAATTTTGGCATCTATACCAAAATATCCATGTATCAAGTGATTTCTGGTACTAATCATTTTATGCCATTCTATGGTATGGTTTTTCAAAATAAAACTTTCTGACAATTTGGAGGCAGCTTCGCCAATAACCTCAAAATTCCGAATAGTAGCATCAAATGTTTTTACATCATTTGTAAATTCATTAAAGGATATGCCATTCGTAAAATCCAAAATCTTTTGAATAGCAATAGCAATATCATCAACTAATAAATTATCGGCACGCTTAGACATAGATTAGTTCGTCTTTAATAAAATTAAAGTATTTGGGCGGAATTCCATTTTTAGAAACCAAATCTACTTTATGTTTGAGTGCTTTTTCCAATGCGAAATGGATGTCTAAAAATTCCCAACCGATATCGCCATTAAAATCAATACAAATGTCAATATCGCTTTGTGGTGTTTGCTCATTTCTGGAATACGAACCAAACAATGCCATAGAAGCAATAGGATATTGTTTTTCCAATTGTGTTTTCAGCAGAGATAGCTGTTGCAAAATTTGTTGCCGTTGCATAAGATAAAGATACGTTTTTTTGTATTTAAAATCCACATTTTTTCTTCTGTTATTTTTTTGTAAAACCAAAATAAATTACTTACCTTTAACGTTAGTAACGCAATGCGGGATGATACTTTCGTTTGGAAATAAAGAAACAGAGAAAATATGGAATGGAGAGTAATAATTAAATTTAGCCATAAAACATATGCAATGAAGACAGGTATGGTTATAATCATTACTACATTATTTTTCACTTTTTCTTCCTACGCTCAAACACAAACATTTGACATTGCCACATTCAAAATACCGGATGGATGGCAGAAAAGTACCAAACCCGGTTTAGTAAGCTACACATACAGCAACGACAATGATCAGACCTTTTGTATTATAACTGTTTATGCCAATAAAGCAGCTAAAGGAAATACAGGCGAAGAATTTACAAATGACTGGCAGGAATTAGCTGCAAAACCCTATAACATCAAAAAAGCACCGGAAACAGAAAAAGCGGAAGACGATGGATGGGAAGTTATTTCCGGAGGGGCGAATTTCACTAAAGGCTCCTTGAGTGGTTTGGCTTATCTGACAACACTAGTAGGTTATGGTAAAACCGTAAGCATACTTGCCTTAACCAACAGTGAATCTTATCAGAAAGTAATTGAGGATATGCTGGGCAGTCTGGAACTCAAGAAAACAGCACCTGCTCAAAACACAAATAATATTACTGCTATAAATAGCACCGGCAACGTTTCGAACGCAGGGAGCAGTTTCAATAACACCAACCAACTGGAGGGTATTTGGCAAGGCATGAATATCAATACCAGTGACTTTAATTACAAAAGTTCGGGCGACCCGATCTGGCTGATATTTTACGACAATGGTAAAGTGGGCAATGTGCTTCCTGCCAGTTTTAACAGCAATAATAAAAATGCCGCTGATTTAGGCACTTACCAAATATCCGGCTCTAATGCCAGTTTACAATGGTATGCCGGTTCCGCCAGCACCAAAATAATTTTTAAAAAGGCCGACCAGATACAGGTTGTCGCAGCCACCGGAGATCAGAATTATTTCCGGTGTAAATCTGTAAATGGTGCCCGGTTAGAGGGTTCCTGGTCTACCTATGCCAACCAGAATAGCGCAGTTTCGGATGGCTCTCCTTCTTCACTCATTACCTTTCACAAGGATGGTACATTTACAGACTACGGAATCTTTTCGCAAGGAATTGATTATTTTTCTTCTGTGAAAACCATGCCGGGCAAGGGCACTTATTTTATTAACAACTTCACCATCACCCTTACTTACAGTAATGGAGCGGTACGCCAATCTACCTTTACCGGTTTTCTGGGGAGTGATGTAAACACAAACAATAACACTATTTTTATAGACGGTCATAAATTACGTAAACAAGACTAATTCATAAATTTCAGGTACTATGAAAAATAACATTCTCATCCTCCTGTCGTGCATCTCTTTGTTGTGTAATGCGCAAACTACAAAAGGCAGTAAAAATCAGGCACCAAGTTCATCGGATATTCAGAAAATGATGGATGATGCCATGAAAAATCTATCGCCGGAAGAACAACAGATGGCAAAAGATATGTTTAAAAACATGTCTCCTCAAATTGATAACGCAGTAAACGCTAAACCTGCCGGCAATACTATATCAACGTCAGTATCTGATATAGGTACGAAAACGGCAAAGGTAATAGGTCCCGAAGGTGGCGAAATAAAATCAGGCAACGGAAAAATTACCCTGAAATTTCCTGCGGGTGCTGTTTCCAAGAAAACTGAAATAAGTATCGAGGAAATCGCAGGAATCAACGAGTCATCTGTAGGTAATTCGTTTCAGCTGCTTCCCGAAGGATTGCAGTTTGGTCAACCTGTTAAACTAACTTTTAAATATGATGAAAACGATTTGTCAGTAGCTGCACCTGAAGATTTTATCATAATTACAGAAAATAACAATGGTGATTTACAGTTTAGCGCTTTAGCGCAGGTGGATACTAATACAAATAGCGTTTATACAGAAATCAGACATTTCAGCAAATGGAGTTTAGGGGCTAAAAAAATTGCACGTTTGTTGCCGAAAGAAACAACCTTGGTAAAAGGAGAAAGTGTCAACCTGAATGTACAAGTCGATGTGATAGTACCATTAAATATAAATGGCAAAGAAGATTTATATAAACAGCTCAAAGAAAAACAGAAACAACTTAGGAATGATAAATTTAGTACAGACGTAGAACAACTTGATATAGAAAGTGATGTACGGAAATTACAATGGGAAGACAAGGATGCAAACTTAGATAAATACATTAAAATGAATTCTGAATTAAAAAAAATATATCAAACTGATATTCAGAAAAAAACCAAACTCGTAGCTGAGATAAAGCAGCTGCGAAAGGAATTAGGAATTTCAGAAGATGATATGGCAACTTTCTTAGTTCAGAAGAAAAAATTAGATGCTGTTAATTACACTGTTAAAAGCTGGAGACTTAATACGGCTAAAGCTCCGGTTACGAATTCATTCGGCACTTTAACACCTACTGAGAAACTAACGGCAAAATACACTACTCCAAAATTATTTGCAGCCAGCAATGCACCAGTGATGGTGTATGCTGATGTTTTAGTAACAGGTATTTACAAAAAACCGGTTGTCCTCAAACTTTCATCTAAAATTTACCTGCTCGATAAAGGATACCTGAACTACACTTTTGACGCTGTTGAAACTAAAACGCTTGAATTTGCCTTCTCTACCCGATATCAAGATATTTTAAAAAAAGATGTGGACAAAGCACTGGATGAAACACCAGTAGCACAAGCAATCTTTGGTGAGAACATTTTAGAAGTCCACACATCTACCAGTGCAATGGTACCAACCAACTATAACTCAATCGATGTGTTGGTATTCAGGATTAAAAACCCGCATATAGGAATAAATCAACTGATGTGCGATGAAGAGGTTATTAACCTTAGCGGGCACGATGGCAGTTCTTACGGTCAGATTAAATACAAGCGCAAAGGAATAAATTCTGAGTATTTTGACAATGTGCTGATGAAAAGAAGAGGATCGCCGGATAATTGTAACGAAGATGAAGAATGTGTCCCGTTTGAAATAAATTTGACAGAGTTTGATTTAGAAACAAAAAAAGTTACAGGCACATTTAACGGAAAAATTTTCGAGGACATACCTGCGAAAAAATCATGTGCTAATTCCTACCAGCATATATTATCCGGCTCATTTTCGCTAAGCATGATTACGAATCCTGAAGAATCATTTACTAAACAGGTTTATGATCCTAAAAACCGTCCAAGTCAGCAATACGACAAACCCGAAAGTAAGCCGGAAAGCAGTTCTACACCATCCGACGACGATGACCTGAAACCATTAAAACCAAGTCCGAAACCTAAGCCAAAACCTAAACCCAAAACAAATAATGATGAAATAAAACCATTTGAATAACATAAATATAAGCCATGAAAAAGATACTTATCCCAATCATTGTAAACTGCATCACATTCTACTTAAGTAATGCACAACCCTGCAATTCTACGAAAGAATTGGCGGGTGTGCCTACCCTGTATAAAAAAGAATATGAGTCTGCTTACAAGCCTTCGGCAGAACAGGAAAAAGTCTTGTCTACCCTGTTTGCATCCGTGGTAGAGCCTGCGCTTAAAAACACCAAAGGCCTAAAGGGCAATTGGTCGCCGTTAGGTGGCAACTTATTGGGCAATTCAAAAGAAGGGCTGGTGGTATCAGAGATTGAAATGTATTTATCCAAATTAAGTTGTAAGGAAAATAAAATAACTTCCGGTCACGAATCAGGTTTGGTCATAACATTGCGAACAAATACACTGGCACCAGCCATTTGCGATATTTCAAGAGTGGAAATAAACAAAGAGAGCAGTTCGGAATATGTATACCAAAAAGTAAACGGTAATCAAGTGTACGCCTTCAGCCCTTTTACTGCCTACCCACAACAACCCAACCTAGCCTACTACGTAAAAACAGACGATGCGGAATATTTTGTGGTGGCAAAGAAAGAAACGCCTTTGTTAGTTCCTGTTACCGTACAACAGGCGTTAGAATTAAACAGAAATTATTGGAAAGCCTTAAATATGGATATTTCCAAAACATCGGTGGAGACGATTGATACCTATTTAAAAGAAACACCGGCTCTTTCATTAAAAAAGCCTGCGGGTTCTATGTTGCTTTCAACATACATCGAAAGTGCGGAAACCATTCAAAATTCAATGGAGAACGACGGGGATAAACTAGCATATATAATAAACCCGGCCTATATTAATACTAAGACCAACAAAACAGCACCACAATTTATTTGTATAGAAGTAAGACGGCAAAGCAATGATGCTTTGACACAAAAAGCTTATCAGGATTTTATAGCTGCTTTAGATTTTGGAAAACTAGAACAACTGCTGGGAAAATAAATCATTCACTAACCGAAAACTCATAATACTCCATCACGGGATTGTGCAATAATTTTTTGCACGCCTCTTCTACCTGCGAGGTCGCGTTTTCTCGATCCGGAAGATTACCGGCACCACGTTGGCGACCAGACTAGTGATTTAAATTTACACCCGAATTCTGCCGGATACCGTTTAATCCTGAATAATATCTTATTTCCGGCTGCGAAAAAGAAACCGCAGAAGACGTAATTATTCGTATTTTATTTATTTTATTTTCACTAACAATTTATTGTTTTATTGTAGTATATTTATTTAACTATAAAACAATAAACTATGAAAAATCAAACTTTAAAAACAATGCTGCTAATACTAATAGTTATTGGAAGCAAAACAAACATTTCAGCACAAAAATGGCCAACCATAGGAAAAAGTTTCGGAAGTGCACCCGTTTTTAGTCCGCCGGCAAGTGGTACCTATTACTCCCCATCAGTAGCATTTAGTGCCACCAGTAATGTGTTCCTGACTTGTCCCTTTTAGTGCGGTGGAAATAATTTTCCCTCTATTTCCTTCATTTTTTCGCTTGACTCAGCTTTGATTGAAACGGTTTTGTTGGTCATAAGATTGAGGATTTGTCCGTCCACTATTTTTTTTGCTTCATACAAGAACTTTCGTATGGACACATTTGCTTTAATTTCAATGTGCTTTGATATGACCAGTGCCATAAAACAAATTAGAATGTGTAATTTAATAGGTTGTTCCTTGAAGTGAAAAATAGGTCTGGCCTGTAAATCGTTTTTTGATACTCTGAAAGCCTGTTCTATTCTATAAAGTTCGTGATAACGCTCTATGATTGTTTTATTGTTTACAGTCTTTTCTTCCAAATTGGTGTAATAACCTTTAATTCCGAGTAGTTTTTTTGTTTTTTCGATAAGGGCTTCATTTAGTTCTATTTGTTGTTTATTGTTCTGGGTAAACTTTGTTTTCTTTACTTTGGAAGGTGTAGCTATTACTTGTTTTGCTTTTTCGATTTGCTTATTCATCTCATACAAATCTTTGCGATACCGAACAGCAGAATAACTACATATCAGATAACCTAATTCTGTTTTTATTCTAATACTTTTTCCATCTTGTCTATCCATTTTTTTATCTATGATTTTGAGCAAATCTGTCGATATATTGCCCAATCTTGCCCCTACAATATAGTTGATATTGTTTTGAGTTAGTTGGGTAATGTTTTCCGAACTAATCATTGCTGCATCGGCAACTACTGTAAATTCTTTTACCTTGTTTCTTTCAATAAATGATTTGACAACCGGAATAATTGTATGTCCTTCAAAAGTGTTGCCACTAAATATTTCATAACCTATAGGGAAACCTTCTTTGCTAACCATCAAGGCTATCAATATTTGTGGTTGTTGGGATTTATTATCTTTAGAAAAACCATTCTTCCGTAAATCATCTTCTTCAAATGTCTCAAAGTACAGTGTGGTTACATCATAAAATACAATATCGAAGTTGAACGAATAATATTCTTGAGCAAATGTTACTACTTTGCTCTCTACGGTCTCTTTTAGCTCAATACATTCAGGAGCTATCTTGTAATAACTCTTTCGATTGTGTTTGATACCAAAAAATTGTTCCAATAATTCTAATGAACGAAGTTTGGAAGCCGGTTCAAATATCCTCATACATACCAAGTCATTCAATAAAGATGGGAGCTGGTCAAATCCAAATCGCTCTTGAATTAAAGTAATCTGTTCATAGAAATAACGGTATTGAACACCAATAAAGGTACAATGATTGAGGTGTAATAGTTTATTAGGACTTTCATCAGGAAAAACAGACAGTTGTTTAGTGTAATCTTTTATCCATTCTTGTGCTATAGCCATCAACTCCTCAAGCTCTGCATCATTGTGTGCTGAACCGATGTGTTGCATGATAATCCGCTTGCCATTTTGATACTGAACCACTTGAATCGCATTGGCTTGCGAAGCTGTCTTTACTGTCCTAATTTTCATAAAAAAACCCTTAGTGCGGTGAAAATACTAAAATAAAATCTTAATCACCTGACATACAGTAACTTATAACCGCACTAAATTTAAAGGGGACAAGTCAGGAGGATATCTATTACGATTTTGACAAATGGTATATCCGCCCGGAGTCAGAGCCACAGTTGCGCAAGTTGTTAGTGTTTATGGAGGAGAACCCTGATGCGATAGTAGAGATAGGCTCTCATACGGATGCCCGCGCACCGTTTGAGTACAACATCAAATTGTCTCAACGTCGAGCGCAGAGTGTGGTAGATTGGTTGGTAGCACGAGGAGTTAGCCGCAGCCGATTAAAACCGAAAGGCTATGGGGAAACGCGACCGGTGAATGGCTGTACGGATGGTGTACCATGTACAGAGTATGAGCACCAAAGAAACCGAAGAACGACATTTAGGGTGATAGGAAAGAATATAGACTTAAAATCGTTGGAGCGCTTCGATATGCAGGTAGATCCATGTAAGGTATGTCCATTCTAAGGTACACCATAAGAAATTAAATAAAGAAAGAGGCTGTCTCAATTAGTGACAGCCTCTTTCGTAATACTGTTTATAGGATTTGGTGTAGAAGTTTAGATTTAATCTGATATTTGTAGAAGTTTAGATTTAATCTGACAATTAATAATAACTTAGATAATTAAACCAGATTAACTCATGCCAACACAGCATCCCAGTCCTTCCAGACTACTTCATAATTTTTATTCCGAATAATTGTTGCAATTTCTTCCGTAGAACGCTCATCATTAATTTCAAATTGTTTTAATGCCTCTGAGTTAGAATAACCTCCAGGTTCTGTCTTACTGCCTGCGCTCATGGAGGTAATACCACACTCCAAAGCAATATCTCTAAATAATGGTCGTTCGCGCGTGGATAGTGACAACTCTACATCCGGAAAGCAAATACGATATGCGCAAATAAGTTGCAGTAATTCCTTTTCTGTCATCTGTGATTTTGCCTTAAATTCACCTTCATGCGGACGAATGCGCGGGAAGGAAACAGAATATTTAGTTTTCCAGTAAGTGCGCTGCATATATAATAAATGCGCAGCGTTAAAATAGCTGTCCGTACGCCAGTCTTCAAGCCCTAATAACACACCCAATCCAATTTTGTACACGCCTGCTTTGCCTAACCTATCAGGAGTTTCTAAGCGATATTCAAAGTTAGATTTTTTGCCTTTGGGGTGATAGCTTTTATAGGTTTCACGATGATATGATTCTTGATAAACCAATACGGCATAGAGGCCGTTGTTTTTTAGATGTTCATATTCTTGTTGCGACAAAGGTTGTACTTCTATAGATACTTGTGAAAAGTGTTGATTTGAAATAGTTATGGCATTCATCAAATAATCAAAGCCTACTAATTTATCATGTTCTCCGGTTACTAATAATATATTATCATATCCATACGATTTTATAATTTCAATTTCCTTGAGTATTTCTGAATTGTTTAGCGTTTTTCTTGGAATTTTATTGGTAAAACTAAAACCACAATACGTACATATATTTTGGCACTCATTACTCAAATACATAGGCTCAAACAATTGAATATTTTTACCAAAACGCTCTTGTGTAATTTTTTGACTAAGTGGTATCAGATCTTCTAAAAATGGAGTAGCTGCTGGTGAAATAAGAACGGCAAAGTCATGCAAATTTTTATGTGTATTCAAAAGTGACTGTTGAACATCAGAAGAAGTAAATGTTGCAAACTGCTGTTGAATACTATCCCAATTATATTGATGTATTTCTTTGGTAAACATACTATTGTTTTAAGAAATTAGCGCATTGCAAAAGTACAAAGATGTCTTTGTTTATTGTAAAAATTCTTTTTTGGTTTTTGTAGAAAAACAAAACGCCAACAGAAGTTGACGTTTTATTATCTAATGATGTGATTTTTTGAAATATCTTATAGCTCAAACCTCACTACTTCAATCTATTTTAATCTTTCAATGATTCCGGCAATACCTTGTCCGCCGCCAATACAAGCAGATACCATACCATAACGCTTGTTTTGTAAACGCATTTCATTGATTAGTTGTACAGATAGTTTCGCCCCGGAACATCCCAGTGGGTGTCCTAATGCGATAGCACCACCATTTGGATTGATGATATCAGGATTTAATCCTAAAGTTCTGATAACGGCTAAAGATTGAGCTGCAAATGCTTCATTCAACTCTATCATTTCTATATCATCTTGTTTTAGTCCGGCTTGTTTTAATGCTTGTGGAATTGCCACCACCGGACCAATGCCCATAATGCGAGGTTCGCAGCCAACAACTGCACTTGTCACCAAGCGAGCAATAGGCTCAAGGTTTAATTCTTTTACCATTCTTTCGCTCATCACTAATACAAATGCGGCACCATCTGATGTTTGTGAGGAGTTGCCGGCAGTTACAGAGCCTTTTGCGGCAAATACAGCTTTTAACTTTGCCAAGCCCTCTACTGTGGTGTCTTTTCGAGGGCCCTCGTCGGTGTCAACTACGAAAGAACGTGTTTTGCGTTTGTTGTTTTGTAAGTACACTTCTTCCACTGTTACCGGTACTATTTGGTCTTTGAATTTTCCACCTTCTATAGCGGCAATTGCTTTTTGGTGCGAATGGAAAGAAAATTGGTCTTGGTCTTCTCTACTAATATTATATTGTTGCGCAACTGCTTCAGCGGTTAATCCCATAGAAGAGTAATAATCGGGAGTGGTGGCTGCGATGTCATAATTTAATACCGTTCTCCAACCGGTCATCGGTAGTAACGACATAGATTCTACGCCCCCTGCAATGATACATTCTGCCATGCCTGCTTTAATTTTAGCGGTTGCCATAGCAATGGTTTCTAACCCTGATGCACAATATCGGTTAACAGTTACTCCACCGATAGACAATGGTAGTCCGGAGCGTAGCACAATCATACGCCCGATTTGCATGCCTTGTTCTGCTTCGGGAATGGCATTCCCACAGATTAAGTCATCAATTCTGGAGGGGTCTAAATTAGGTACAGAGGCAACTAAGTGTTTTACCACATCTGCAGCTAAATCATCGGGACGGTAAAAACGAAAACCGCCTTTTTTTGCTTTGCCTACCGCTGTGCGGTATCCGGCTACTATATATGCTTCATTCATTTTTTAAGTATTAAGTATTGAGAAATAAGTATTAAGACTTTTTAATTTTGATTAATTTATAAATTATTTTTTGAATTTCTTGTAATTCAGTAATTATAAGTTCAACTATATCTTTCGGTAAGAAATTAAGATCAACACATAATAATAGTTGTGTTTCTAATTCAAAGCTCGAACCATAGGCAATTTCTAAAAAATGTGCAAATTCTTTATTAGATGTCCTACTCGCTCCCTCCGCAATATTTGATGGAATGGATACTGCACATCTTCTTATTTGGCTTATTAATCCAAATTTTTCATCAGATGGAAGTTGAGAGGATACGTTATATATTGATTTCACTAACATTATAGACTTCTGCCAAACTATCAATTCTTTGTAATTATTCATTCTTACTACTTGATACTTATGTCTTACTACTAATTACGCAATGGTTTACCTGTTGTCAACATGGCTTGGATTCTTTCTAAAGTTTTCTTTTCACCGCATAGGGATAAAAATGCTTCTCTTTCTAAATCCAATAAATATTGTTCGTTCACCGTTGTTGGTGCAGATAAATCGCCACCACACATTACGTAAGCAATTTTCTTTGCTATTTTCGCATCGTGTGCAGAAATGTATCCGCCTGCTACGAATGATTCCACTCCAACAGTTAATGTTCCTAAGCCTGTTCTACCTAAAACAGTAATATCATTTCTGTGTGCATTTTGCGTATAGCCTTCTTCATTTAATCGCAATACTTCTTGTTTTGCTTCTGCAATCACGCGTTTTGCATTTACCACTACTCTGTCTTTGTTTTTTCTTAGCAATCCTGAATCAAAAGCTTCGGCTGCAGAAGTTGCTACTTTTGCCATGGCAATATTTAAGAAATTATCTTGTAATGATTGTAACATCGGATCACCATTTTTGAAACTGTCAGACGTACGCAACGTTAATTCTTTTGTACCGCCGCCGGCTGGAATTAAGCCAACGCCAACTTCTACTAATCCAATATAGGTTTCTGCAGACGCTACGGCAACATCAGAATGCATTACTACTTCGCAGCCGCCACCCAAGGTCATGCCGTGTGGTGCAGCTACTACAGGAATGGAGGAGTATCGGCAACGCATAGTGGTTTGCTGGAATTGACGGATGGCAATATCCAATTCGTCGTATTCTTGATCCATTGCCAGCATGGCAATCATCATTAAATTCGCACCTACAGAAAAGTTAGGGGCATCATTTCCGATAACTAACCCTTTGTAGCCTTTTTCAGCAATCTCGATAGATTTGTTAATTGCTTGTAGTACATCGCCACCTAAAGAGTTCATTTTAGATGTAAATTCTAAATTTAATACGCCATCACCGATATCGTGTAATGTGCCGCCGCTGTTTTTCCAAACGGGTTTGTTGGCACGTAAATTATCTAAAATAATAAATGCATCGGCACCCGGAATAGCTTTGTAAGATTTAGATTGTTGGTCGTAATATTTTTTTACGCCATTTTCTACTTTGTAGAAGGAGGTATTTCCGGCTGCTATCATCTCTTTTACCCAAGCCGCAACGGTTAAGCCATCTGCTTCTGCTAATTCTATACCTTTTTGGATGCCTACGATATCCCAATATTGGAATGGCCCGATTTCCCAAGCAAATCCCGCGCGTAATGCATCATCTAATGAATATAAAACATCAGAAATTTCGGGTACTCTGTTCGATACATAAGCAAATAAACCTGCTAAAGAACGTTTTACTAACTGTGCTCCTTTGTCGTCTGCTTTAATGAATGCATTTACTTTGTCTGATAAACTTTCTACTTTTTTTGCTGCATCTAAAGATGCAAATTTTGGCTTGCCTGTTGGCTCGTATTGCAAAGTATCTAAACGAAGTGAGAATGAGTTTCTTTTTTCGTCTTTATAATAATATCCTTTCTTAGATTTATTTCCGAAGAATTTATTGTCTAATAAAAACTGAACATATTTAGGTACTTCAAATGCTCCTGCTTGTTCGTCGTTCGGGCAGTTTTCTTTAATGCCCATCATTACTTTAGTTCCCGTATCGTTACCTACCAAGTCAGATAATTTGAAAGTTCCTGTTTTTGGACGACCAATAGCGGGGCCGGTTAATGCATCTACTTCTTCGATAGTTAAACCCAACTCTTGTGTTAATTGGAATACTTTTGCCATGGCATAAACACCTACACGGTTTGCAATAAATGCCGGCGTGTCTTTACATAATACGGTTTCTTTTCCTAAATAAATATCGCCGTAATGCATTAAGAAATCTACTACTTCCGGAGAGGTGCTTGGCGTAGGAATTATTTCTAATAAACGCAAATAACGCGGTGGATTAAAGAAGTGTGTACCGCAGAAATTTTTCTTAAACGTTTCGCTTCTGCCTTCTTCCAATAAATGGATAGGAATACCGGAAGTGTTGGAAGTTACTAATGTTCCCGGGGTGTAATTTTTTTCTATTTTCTCAAACACTTGTTGTTTGATGTCCAAGCGTTCTACTACCACTTCGATAATCCAATCGCAGTCTTTGATTTTTGCCATATCATCGTCGAAATTTCCGGTAGTAACACGTGCCGCCGTTTTGGCATTATACGCTTGTGCAGGTTTCGATTTTAATGCGGCTGCCAGCATATCATTTACCAGCTTGTTGCGCATTTTAGGATTTGCTTTGTCTTCTTCTTTTAAGTCAAATGGTACGATATCCAGCAAAAGCACTTCTATACCAATATTGGCGAAGTGTAATGCGATACCGGAACCCATAACGCCCGAGCCAAGTACGGCTACTTTTCGGATTGCTCTTTTTGTTGATTCCATTTTTTTGTTGAATTAATGAATAATTGAATTAATTTTTCAAGTCTGCTAATGTAAATGCGGCAAAACGGTGTAATAGCCGTTCATACGCATTTTTAATGTATTTAGTATCTTTAAATATACGTGTCATCATCACTGCACCTTCAAATTCAGCTACGGTTTGTTCTGCTAATCTCTTGGCATCGTCTTCGTTAGTGATTTCTTTGAAAACATACTCTACAGCACTCATCCATTCTTTGTAAAAATCTCGGATATGCTCGGCAAATTCCGGAATCACTCGAGCGGTTTCTACGCCAATGTTTCCCATGATATTTCCGTCGGAGAGAAGTGCTCGTTCCGTTTTTTTAAACATTTTCTCCATGCGCTGTTGTGGTGATAAGGCTTTATCATAAGCAATAGAAAAAACTTCTTTCTTAAAAAAATCATGTGCATATTTAATCACGGCACTCATCAGTGCTTCTTTACTCGGAAAATAATGGTATAAACTGCCTTTTAGCAATCCGCAAGCTGCGGCAATATCAGCGATAGAGGTGTTGTGGTAACTTTTTTGTCTGAACAATTTCAAGGATTGTTTCAGTATGTCTTCTACGCTTACTTTTTGCTTAGGCACTTTCTTTCTTTAAGGCTTTAAATTTAATGAATTGGATAGATTTTATCAAACGTTTGTTTGGCATATAATGATTTGGTAATAAATTCAATGCATGCATTGTACTTGAATGATTTTATTTAGTTTATTTTGTTAATTTTAAGGGGTATTTATCTTTTTAAACTGTATTTCCGTTAATTTCTATTCAATATATAATGAACCGCTTTTCAAAAATAGTTGCTCCTGTCATTTTGTTAACACTATGGAGTACTACTTTGTTTTCTGTTTTTGGATTAGATATCTCACAGATGAATTTCAGAGTGTTAGATATCAAAGACGGACTATCGCAAAATACGGTTTCATCGATTTTTCAAGACAGCAAAGGGTTTATTTGGTTTTGTACAGATGAAGGGGTGAATCGGTACGATGGATATGGCTTTTTAAAATTTGACAGACAACCTGAAAATAAAAACTCACTGATTTCAAACTTTGCTACTTGTATTACAGAGTCTTCACCGGGGGTGTTTTGGATTGGAACTAAAAAAGGATTTAGTGTTTTTCAATATGATGCCAATAAGTATATTAATTTAGAAAATCCCGGACAAATATCTAAAATAACAGTAGAGGATAGCGTTACAGTTTGGATGCAAACGCAGTATAGTTTATATAAAGTAAGATTAGTAAGTGAAAATAATGGCAAAGGAATTTATACGGTAAATATAGAGCCGATGAATGCGTATAGAGAAATCTTGTGCAAGACAGATAAATACCATTTTTTAGTTTTAGGAAGAAATAATCACTTGTATAGTTATGACACTCGCACCAAACTAATGTTGGATAAAAAAAATATAGAAATTTGGGATAAACTTATTTCAAGGAAAATAAATAGCGTTGTGATTGATAAGTACAGTAATTATTGGGTGGGTACAGATTATGGGTTGTATAAAATGGATAGCAATTATTCAACCATAGATTCATTTTCCGCACAACGAAAGAAGTATTTGGGATTGAATGATAAAATAACGGCGTTGACAATCGGGAAAGCCGGCAATGTATATATAGCGACCAATTTACACGGATTAATTATTTATGATATCAGAAAAAACAGATTTATAGAATACCGCAGCGATCCGTATAATTTAAATAGTTTACCCGATAATAAGCTAATAAGCTTACTCATTGATAATAGCGGTTCGATTTGGGTGGGTACTAAAGGCTCTGGTGTCGCTACGTCTTCTCAGTTTAAGTATAAGTTTAAACACATCACACAAGAGCCTTTTAAAACAACATGGCTGACTAATAAATATATCTTGAGTTTTGAGGCAGATAATAATGAAAATATCTGGATAGGTACAGACGGAAGCGGGTTGTATAAATTCAATACAAAGGACAATGTTTTCTCGAACTGGCGAAACAATGCCTCTTCTGGTTCATTGTCCAATGATGTGGTTCAGGAATTATTAATAGACTCTTATGGCAGCTTATGGGTAGGCACACTTAATGGAATATGTAAATTTAATTCCGGTACAAATACCTTTAAACGATATTTTTTTGCAGCCGAAAAAACAGGTACGCAAACGTATTCCACTATTCGTTTGTTTGAAACTGCCGCTAAAGAATTGTATGCCTTAGATGATCATTCTATCTACCAATTTAATAGAACACAGAATAAATTTGAAGAAGTATCATTCGGGTATAATAATATAAACATTATTCCAAGAAGCATAATTGAAGATGCCGATAGCACATGGTGGATGGCAACATCTGATGGGTTGGTGCACTTAAACATACGAAGCGGATTATTGGACAGTAAAGCATTAGATATCCTGAATAAAAAATTTTTTATAGCGGATCAGTTAAACTGTCTTTTGCCCAATTCTGAGAATGAATTTTGGATAGGCTCAGGTAATAATGGGCTGTTTCTCTTCAACAAGAAAACATTGCAAATAGTAAAAAATTATACAGAGAAAAATGGACTTTGTAACGACCATATTTACGGAATATTAAAAGATAATTCAGGTAAATTATGGATGAGTACCAACAGTGGAATTTCTGTTTTTGACCCCGTGCTGAAACTATTTAGAAACTATGACGTAAACGATGGGTTGCAAAGTAATGAATTTAATGATGGAGCCTACTATAAAACGAAAAGTGATGAATTGTTGTTTGGTGGTATCAATGGATTTAATATCATCGATCCCGATAAAATTCCGTTTAATAATTTTAAACCCTCTGTTAATATCACCAGTATAAAATCGGGCGATACCTCTTTGGAGGTACTCACTTATGCCCCACAAAAGAAAAGAATCCATTTTGCAAATGCTCAGAATAATTTATCTTTTGAGTTTGCCTCCAGCGATTACGTAAATACGCCAAAAAATTATTTTGAATATAAGTTAGAAGGGTATGATAATAAATGGACCAGAACAAACAGAAATTTCGTTTCATATACACAATTGCCACCCGGTAATTATACATTCCTCGTTCGAGCAAGCAACAATGACGGCGTTTGGTCGGAGACTCCTGCAAACTTTAAGTTTAGAATTCGCCCATTGTTTTGGCAAACCTGGTGGTTTCGTGTTGTTATTGCTTTAGCAATAGCATATTATGGCTACCGATATTTTAGAAATAGAATACAACTTGCCCGAAAAAAAGAAAATGAAAAAATGCAACTTTTGCGCCAACGTACAGAGTATGAAAAACAATTGGCTGAAATAAAACTAAAAGCATTGGTAGCGCAAATGAATCCACATTTCATTTTCAATTGCATGAACTCTATTCAAGCGATGATTTTATCTAACCAAAACATGGAAGCATCTATGTACCTGACAAAATTGTCCAGATTGGTACGCGCAGTATTAGAAAATTCGGTAAAAACATTTGTGCCTCTGCAAGAGGTAATCGAAAAACTGAAATTGTATTTAGAGTTAGAATCGTTGCGCTTCGACCAGAAATTTAATTACGATATTCAAGTAAAAGATGTGGATACCTATTCTGTAGAAATGCCAGCAATGCTTATTCAGCCGTATGTAGAAAATTCTATCTGGCATGGATTGTTAAAAAAAGAAGGCGACAAAAATATTCTTATCCTTTTCTATAAGAAAAATAATATGCTCGTATGCGAAATTATAGACAACGGAATTGGAAGAGTAAAAGCAGCAGAATTAAATTTAAAGAAACAACACAAATCGTTAGGTACCATTATTACTCAAGAAATGTTTGATACATTACATAAAATTAAAGACACGAATTATCGGGTAGAAACCATAGATTTGTATGACTCCACCCATCAGCCTTTGGGTACAAAAGTGGTGGTTGAAATTGAACTCAATTAAACTTTTTCGGATGGAAACTATTAAAGCAATACTTATAGATGATGAAAGCAATAATCGGCTGGCACTACATAAAATGATTGAACGCTTTTGCCCTCAAGTAGAAGTAGTGGCCGAATGTGAAAGCGTAGATAGTGCAATAGAAAAAATAGAAAACCTATCCCCTGATGTCGTTTTTTTAGATGTAGAAATGCCCGGAAAAAATGGATTCGATTTGTTGGCCTATTACAACTATCATTGCCCTTTTGAAATTATTTTTACTACAGCTTACAGCCAGTATGCCGTAAAAGCATTTCGCTTCAGCGCATTAGATTATCTGTTAAAACCCGTTGACCCCGAAGAACTGATTCGGGCAGTGCACAAATTGAGTTCCAAAATAGCAGAAGATATTAAAAACAAGCAATTCGAACTGTTAGAACAAAAAATTAATCATAAAGATTTAAGTAAAAAACAACTCGCTATATCCACTTTGGAAGGTATTTATTTTGCTTCTTTGGATGAAATAATTCATGTAGATGCCGATTCTTCTTATACCAAAATATTCCTCACCAATGGCGATATGATAATGTCGTCAAAACCCTTAAAGTATTTTGAAGAACTTTTAGAAGATTACGATTTTGTACGGGTACACCAATCCCATATTATCAACTTAAAACTTATCCGCAGGTATGTGCGCGGCGATGGCGGACAGGTAATTATGATGAACGGTACGGAAATTGAAGTTTCAAGAAGAAAAAAAGATGATTTACTGGCAAAAATATCAGATACCTTATAAAAAATATGCAATGGAATTTTAAAAATAAGAATTTTAACCTTCGCCTTCCGTTCGTTTATTAATCACATTGTGTATATGCAAATTGTACTTTATACCGCCCCGACAGAAATTGATAATGAAATAGAAATTATTTCTACATTATTTGAAAATGGAATCGACTATCTATACCTCCGTAAACCGGAGTTAGACGATTTTTCATTAGTTGATTTTGTAGAACAAATCCCCGAAAAATATTGGAGCAAGTGTATTGCTACTTCATTAATAATAACTAAAGAATTTGATTTGGCAGGATATCATTTTACACAAGAAAGCTTGCAAAAGAACACAAACTATAATCAAAAAATACTAGAGTGGTTACATGGAAATAATAAAATTAGTTCAGCATCCGCACATTCTATTGAGGAATTAAATCGGCATGCCGGACAGTTTAAGCATGTGATGGTTGCCCCCGTATTTCCAAGTATTTCTAAAGAAAATCATTTTTACAATTGGGATTTTGAAACATTAAGCAAACAAATTGCAACCCATAAATCACAAAATACAACTTCCCGTTTTTTTGCAGTGGGCGGTGTAGATGCAACAAAAATAAATGAAATTCAAACGCTTAATTTTGATGGCATAGGATTGTTAGGTGCAATTTGGAATTCGCCTGCAAATGCGACGGAAAATTTTAATAACCTTCTTCAAAATATTCATCATGGCAAATAAAAACAGACCCTTTGCACTCTCGATTGCCGGGTACGACCCAAGTGCCGGCGCCGGAGTGCTCGCAGATATAAAAACATTTGAAACAATCGGCGTATATGGATTAGCAGCTACAACGTGTATTACGTACCAAAACGATCATTCGTTTGAAGGCGTTCATTGGTTGTCAGAACATAAAATCCAAAAACAACTTTACCCGATTTTGAAAGAATATAAAGTAGATTTTGTAAAAATTGGATTGATAGAAAATATCGAAGTCTTACATACAATTATCCAATTACTTTATGTGAATAATGCAGCGGTAAAAATAATTTGGGATCCTATTTTGCGTGCAAGTGCAGGGTTTAATTTTCATAAAAAAATACCACAAAAAAAGTGCAAAAATATACTGAAAGCTATACATTTTATTACCCCCAATTGGAATGAAGCCGCACATTTATTAAATGAAAGCGATGCCATTAAGAGCGCAGAAAAACTATCCGAATATTGTAATGTATATCTTAAAGGCGGACACAATATTGAAACCCCCGCAACAGATATGCTTTGGATAAACAAAAAATTAGATATACTGCACCCCAAAGAAATTACTGCATTCGGAAAACATGGCTCAGGCTGCGTTTTATCCTCAGCACTTACAGCCTATTTGGCGTTAGGGCATTCAGCAGCAAAAGCAGCCGAATTGGCCAAAGCATATACGTATCAGTTTTTAATCAGTAACGACCGGAATTTAGGCTACCACGTTATTGTTTAATTCGAGTGTCGAAAATAAATGGCTCTATAGATTTTAATTTAACCTTCTTGAAGTTTTTATGCTGCGTATTAATGAGGTAATTTACTTCATTAGGAATAATTACACTCGGTACTTGCAAAATCATACTCTCTTGCCTATAATACCAATCGTCTCCAATTAATCGGCAGAAATGTTCTCTGTTAAATTGCTGCCAATCTTTCGGCAAGTCCTTTTGTGTTATTTTTTCTATCCGCTCTGTACTCGGAATTTCTATAACTAACGTTTTGAAATTATCATTTAATCCCTCCCCACTTCTATGCACTACATTTTCTAAACAAGCCAATGCTCGCGACGATGCCGCATATAGCACTTTTGCCCCAGCGCTATTCCACCTGCCCTCTACGCCCGATGCATATAAAGACGCATAGCGTTCTAATACGATTCTGTAAATCAGCATATCAAGCTAAAATGCCGTGCGCAATCCGCATCAATTGGTTAATTACTAAGTTGATGCCGCTAATGGTAGTTAAGATTTTAGCAGGAATTTTATTGCCTAATCCATAAGCAGGCTTTTGCATCCAAGCTTTAAAATTTTCCGTTGTGCCAAATACTTCTTTACCTATTTTGTAAAGCTGTTCTATCTTTAATACAAATTCTGTTTGCGTTGCAGATAATGTATTTTCCTGTTGTTGATAGCGTTGTATGGATTTGGTGGATATACCCATAATCTCTGCCCACTCTAATATAGATATATCATATTTGTGTGATACTCTATTGAGTTGGTTAATCGATATTCCAAGTGTAGATTGTTCAATAACTTGATAATCTACCATGGGCTCTTGCAATACCATTAATTCTGGTGCTTTTGCATTGTATGGCTTAGTTTTTACTTTCTTTTCCATACCCAAATTTACTACTTTTGTCCGAGATTAAAAGACTTTTGTCCATTTTTTTTACATTATTTTTAAATCGTGATTAGTAGATTTCAATTTTTAACTCAAGATGTAGCCCAAATTACGCATCAAGAATTAGCGGAAACTGTCTGTAAAAACGGTATTCAATGGGTGCAATTGCGTGCTAAAAACATAGATTTTGAAACCTATTTGCAAATAGCCAAAGACGTAAAAAATATATGCAATCGTTTTAATGCTACACTTATTATTAATGATAATGTAGAAATTTGTAAAGCCGTAAATGCCGATGGGGTACACTTAGGAAAAAAAGATATGCCAATTGCTCAGGCAAGAAAAATTTTAGGAAATAAAATGCTCATCGGTGCCACGGCAAACACAGTTGAAGATTGCATACAACACCAACAGGATGGAGCAGATTATATAGGTTTGGGCCCCTATAAATTTACCGCCACCAAAGAGAATTTATCTTCCATATTAGGGTTGCAGGGGTACACACAAATTATGAAATTAGCTGAAACGCAAATAAAATTACCGATAATTGCCATAGGTGGAATTAAAGTAGAAGATGTCCAACCAATACTACAAACGGGAATATATGGCGTAGCGGTGTCTTCAGCAATAAACCTTTCTGCACAAAGAGAAAAAACTATTGCCGATTTTTTGGCGCAATTTTCGTAAGCAAATACATTTCACAGTCGGTGAAATCTCTACGCTCAAACCCATATTGCGTGTAATTATCCATAAATTTTATCCAAGTAGAATCCGACTTAATATGTGGATCTCGAAATGTAGATGGCGTAAGAATTACAATATCAATTTTAGCAGAATCTAAATAATGCTGAAACGGAACAGCCGTTTTCTTGTCAAAAATAGTATTCAACTCCTTAAAATTTGAAGAGAGCATTCCTCGAACGAACGGCATATTGGTAAAAATTACATGTTCATTATTGTCGAAATGTTGCCGCAAATATTCTACTAATTTTCTGTTGCACAAACTGTGCTTATCCGCACTAAAACGCATAAAATCGTAACTGCTGACATTGGGTACTGATAAAAACAGCAATATCCCAAAAATTGCAGCCGTTATTTTATTTAAGGTTACAAACTCGAAAAGATAACCAAAAGCACTGCTGTAAATAAGCAAAAAGAACAACATTTGTAAATACAAATAATGATCGCGGGGGAATACTGCCACGCAAGACATCAACGTAGGAAAAATAAAAAACATCAGCAGCAATAAATAAAATCGATATCCTTTTATCTTTTGTATAAAATAATTTCGGGAAGATTTTTTTGCCAGTAGAAAAACAAAAATAATAATCACTACTACCGTGAGTAATAGCTGCATTTTTTTGCCGTGAAATATACTAATCGGAAAAATAAACGGTACCGTTTTGAGTAATTGCATCAAATACGTTCGTACATTAAACAAGGCATTGCCAAAGAAAATTCCGGGTTGCGTTTTTATCACACACCAAATAGAATTACAATCGCCGAATTGTTTTTTGGCAATGTCTTCCCAGTATAACCATGCGTCGAAAGTGCCATGTGTACGCCACTTGTAGTTCCATGCATAATGTTGGTAAAATGCCGCAACTCCACGATTATATCCAAAAAAATCATTGGAAGGAAATCGAAAAATAAAATGCAAAATACCAATTACAACTATTGAAAAACCTACTACATAAATATCTTTAGCTGTAAGGGTTGATCGGAAAATAATCAAGCAAGAAATGGTAACAACACACATCAATACAAATGATAAATAAAATTCGGGCCGCGCATACGAGCAAACCAAACAAAGTACCGTAAAGGTCAAACACTTGTATAGTATATTCCGCAAATAGGAAATATAAATGAGCGCAAGCAGACTTAGCAAAATACAAAAATGGGAGATACGCGGCCACACCGAGATATTAAAATCACTGACTAAAACACTAAATGCAAGGAACAATGCAAAAACCGGCTTTACAGAAATTCGCAATAAGAATATATACAACAATATCCCCATCGCTATCGACGTAATTTCAAAGTTTAAATAATACAATTGTATCGGATCGGTAGTGAAAAATGAAAGACATTTGTACCAAACAGAATACAGCGGTCCCCAATTCCTGTTCATCTGTCCAAACAAATCTAAGCCAAAGCGGATGTATGCTGCTTCATCCGCAAATTGTATATCCATAGTGTGGGAAAGTCCGGTATATAACTTTAGCCCACATACTAATAACAACAGGATGCCCAAAGCATACACCCATTTGTTTTCTTCCGCTTTCAATGGCGTGCTTGAGGTAAGCAGTGCGCGGCTAAAATTTTGCATTTTCTGAAACATGCTTATTCTTTAATCAGTAAATAGCTTTGGCAATCATTGTTGTAATTCACTTTTTTAAAATGATATACTTCCGGATGTGCCACTAAATTTAGCCAAGTCGTATCCTTCTTTAATCGGGTTTCTTCCATTAGCTGCTCATTCATGAAAATAATATCGATTTTTTTTGTTTCCATAATATCTTTAAACTTCACATCCATCGGCATTTGTTTAAGCATATATTCGGTGTTGAATTGTTCAAATTTTTCAGGCTCATTAAATAGCAAATGAATATTTAGAATATTACTAAAAATGGTGTGTTTGCCTTGCCACTGCTGCCCGTTCATAAATCGGATAAATTTTTGTGTACATAAATTGGTAATATCAGGAATGCCTTGAATAGCTGTGAATGCAGTAGCCTTCGGCGATAGAAAAAACAATAAGAGTGCCAGCGGCAATACGCCGATAGCGGCTATTTTTAATTCTTCAAAAACGGCAGTAAATAAAAATCCCAGTAAAAGCGCCATCCAAATGGTCTGCATTAGAATATAATGTTGACGAGGAAATATAACTACGCATATCCCGATACTTGGCAGGCTGAATACAAAGGAGAAAATCAACACTACCTTGTATTTTTTTATTTTATTTAAAAACGAAGTACGGATGTTTTTATTCCACAATACAGCAATGAGGAATAAGATAAACGCTATTAATAAAATCAGCTTTTTTTTGTTGCCGGTAATTAAATATAACGGCGTAACCAAACTGAGCAAGTAGTTGAAAAAGTAGAAAAGATATCCTTTAATCGTAAATAAGAAATGCGGAACGCAAAGCGAAAAATGTTTAGTAAGAATTTGCGGAACGGTGGTGCAATCGCCGAATAATGGACGGGTGAAATCTATCCATTCTATCACGGCATTTAGGTTGCTGTGGGTGCGCATACGATAGGCGATGGCATAATGCTGGCAAAAGGCAATGTACATTCTATTGATGCCGGAGTAGCTGTCGGCAGGTTTTCCATATACAAAGAACAATATAGCAGCCGTCAGCAGCAGCAGCAACAGCAAGGGGATTCTACGTCCAATGTTTTTATACTCTTTAATTACAAAAAACAATGCTACTACGGTGCTTGCTTCTGCTACAATCAACAATTCGGGGCGGGCAAAAGCAGCAATAAATGAAACGATTGTAAACCCTATTATTTTGGCAGACAGCGACTGCACATTTCTAAGTGCGATAAACAACACCAAATAAATTATCAATACAAAATTGGTGATTCGCGGCCATGCATTCATATTTACATCTGAAAATAAAAAGCAAAATGCAATAAGAAAGGCAATGGCGATATGTATGCGGTAACGTATTAAAAACAGAAATAACAAGGCTGCCGCCCCAATAGCGCCTATTTTATAATTAAGGTAATACAACGAAATGGGGTCTGAGGTGATAAAAGATAACAACTTGTACCAAAGATTATAGGTAGGTCCCCAGTTTTTTGCAACTTTGTCGAATAAATTTAATCCATTGCGCAAATATTCTGCCTCATCTGCCAATAAAATATCAACATGATTTTGTAAGCCTGCTGCCCATTTAAGTCCGGCAAGAATAAGCACGAATAAGCAGGTAGCTACAAGTGTATAATATTTTTTAGTATTGTCATTCATAATTGCATTGCAATGTTTTATTAAAACGCTTGAAATTTACTTGCGTTCTTTTTTGAAAATTTTTGTGTCAATGAGTTTGTGAATCGGACGCTCTATTTTTTTACTGATAAATGCAGCAAATAAATAATCCAAGACCAAAAACGATAACAATCCTAATACATCCGCCAGTACACCGGGTAAAAATTTGCGCAATACGCCGGCTACCAAAAACATACCTATTAATATAAATAAAAATTGGAAAATATACATACTTAAAGACAAACCTCCGATGTTCATCAACAATGGATTTAGCAAGACCTTGAATTTTTCCGGAAAATTGATAATGGTAGCCATTAAAATAAAAATAAAGAAAGCAACGGTAGAATCTATCACTTGTACGCCGTAATAAGGAATTACATAAATGTCCTCGCGTAGCGTAGTGCGCAATGGAAGCCCGGTATCTATACTTATTAAAAAGGCACGATAAAATGCCCACCCGTAACATAAAACACCGGCTATAATTAAGGCAATAAACAATTTCTTGGTTTTTTTAAAATCATACAAACATAAAATAAATCCGTAAAACACGGTGTCTAACTGCATTAACGGTAATTTTTCCATTATATATTCTCTGCTTAGCGTATCTCCGGGGATAGTTAGCAAATACTTCCAAGCTATAAAACGGAAAATAACCATAGCCATTGCGCCGGCTACAGATATTTTAAGCAGCAAAGCCCGATTGCGGATAAATGCCACAAAAAGAAAAATAATAATACATAATTGCAGATCGAAAGAGATATACCATAAATGCGGATACGTCATTGGTGTTTCCAAAATATACTTATGTCCAATAAATAAATTATAAACCTCTCTAAAGTTATACGTATAGGTAAATAGCCCGATGCCAAATTGCCGAAGTTCGCGAATCGGGTCAATCCGGTCGGGTGGTAATTTGAAGGCTATCATCGTTATAACACCAATAAGCAGCATGGTAAAAATGTATAAATAATAGACCGGCATAATTTTTAATATGCGTTTGAGTACAAATTCCTTAAATGTTTTCCAAACATTTATTTCAGGATGCTCAAATTTTTTTAATAAACCAATGCTTACAAAATACCCGGACAGTAAAAAGAAGGAATGGGTGCCGGTGTATCCCAATATGCTGGGTAAATTATATTTGCGCAATCGATAATGAATAACAAAAATTAAAATTGCTGCAACGCCTCGCCATCCGGCTAAGTAATACATCGGGTTGCTTGCATCTACTTTTATCTTTTCTGCCATATAGTTATTTATTTCCTGTCTAAAAATACTAAACCTTTAGATAAGTATTTTTTTTACTGCCAAATATTTTTCAACGCAATGCTCTTTTCTATTAATGTTTTAATATCTAAATAAAAATTCTCCCTCGTTTCTTAGATTTTAGTATGAAATGCAAAATACTAATTATGTATTCGTACGCTCAAATAGTTTTTAGAAGTCTAACTATTACTAAAAAACAAAGGTTCAACTTTATGAATTTTTACTTATCTTTGACTAAGAAGGGTGCGTAAATACATAATATAAATACATATAAGATTAACAATCTAAAATGCTTTTTAACTCATTTCATTTCATTTTTTTCTTTCCAATATTTATCGTATTGTATTTTAATCTAAACCATAAGCATAGATGGAAAATATTATTGGCAGGCGGATATTATTTTTATTTTTGGCATAGTCCAAAATTTTTCTATTTTTTATTTATAAGTACTGTTGTTGATTATTTTTCAGCTATCTACATGGATAGGCAAACAGAACAAAATAAAAGAAAGTTATGGCTCGCATTTAGTTTAATATGCAATTTAGGTATTTTATTTGTGTTCAAATATGCAGGTTTTGTAAATGAAAACATCAAAGATGTTTTTGAGTTTTTTAATTTACATTACCCTGTCCCCGATACTGTTTTTAAGAAATTAATTATGCCGGTAGGTATTTCATTTTATACTTTTCAATCTATAAGCTATACACTTGATGTATATAAAGGAATAACCAAACCGGAAAAACATTTTGGATATTTTTCTTCTTTTGTTGCTTTTTGGCCAACATTGATTAATGGACCCATTGAACGCGCAAATAATATACTGCCACAAATAAAAGCTGCTGTAGATTATGATTATAATAGAGTAAAATTGGGCTTCATACGGATTTTGTGGGGAATGTTTAAAAAAGTAGTAATTGCGGATAGATTAGCTTTCTATGCCGACAATATGTACTTCCATTACAATGAAGTGAGCGGATGGACAATTATATTTGGCGGCTTGGCATTTTTCTTTCAAGTATATTGTGATTTCTCCGGTTATTCAGATATTGCTATAGGCTGTGCAAAAGTTTTAGGAATCAACGTAATGGAAAACTTTAGAACACCTTATTTATCTAAGTCTCTTCCTGATTTTTGGACACGATGGCACATATCATTATCAACTTGGCTAACGGATTATGTTTTCTATTTTTTAGGAGCTTATAAATCAAGTACAGGAAAGGTTATTTTTAATCTAATATTTGTCTTGACATTATGTGGTTTGTGGCATGGCGCAAATTATCCGATGATAATATCTTTCTTGGGTATTGGAGTGCTAATGGCAATCAGATTTTTATGGCAGAAAAAAGTAATTCGCGCAATACAGCCAAGTAATACATACAAGTTGTATAAAAAATATTTTCCGGAATGGATGCATATCGTTGTTACTTTATCTTTGGTCGTGTTTTGTTTCATTTTATTCCGAACACACGTAATGACATCCATCTATAATAATCGAATTATAGGATTACCATTAGATGTTACTATACCAGCCGATGTAACTGCACTTATAAAGCAAGACATTCCTTCATTGTTGGATACCAATCCGATACATTGGTATGATATGGCTTTGGCGCTTTACACAAAAATTTTCTTTATTACTAAAGCAGATTATTTTAAAGAATGGTTGTTTGCTTTTGGAAGATTAAATGCATTTTTAGCTATATCTTATTTATTATTTTTAATTGGTGTTGAGTATAAAATTGGTAAACAGAAAATAGAAGACGCCATTGGCTCTTTGTCCAAACCCATTAGGTGGGCTACATATTTATTTATTTTATTAAGTATTGTTTGGTTTGGCGAATTGGGTTCATCTACATTCGTGTATTTTCAATTCTAATGCATGAAGAAACTATTTTCAAATATCATAATATTAGGTTTGTTAGCAGCAGCAATATCTGTTTTTGTCAGTTGGTTTTTTCCAATTTATTGGGGAGATAATATTCAACTCACAAAAATAAATCACTACAAGCAAAAACCGAATCAGTATAATGCGCTATTCTTTGGGGGGAGCTTAGAATACAGACATGTATCACCTGAAATTATAAAAAGCGAACTTGCTAAAAAACAAATTTATCTCAATGGGTTTAATTTCGGTGTAGATTCGCATAATTTTATCCAAGCTATTACAGAGGCAGATTATGTATATGATCATTATAAAAATGATAGTTTAAAATATATATTTGTTTCTTTGTCAACAGAAGCCTACCTTTCCTACCAAAACCTACATACCAACAAATTAATTTGTTGGATGAAAGCAAGCACAATTGATAAGTTGTTAAGCGTTCTATACTATCAAACTGACCATCTTGCGTTTCGCTTATTTTGTGCCCGAGGATATCTTATGTCTTGGGGTGAAAATGCATTTAATTTTGGAAAATTAAAAGATAAAATAAAGTATCTCAAAATAAAAAATGACATAGATACAATTTCTCTCGGTAAAAATTTAGATGGCTTTGTGCCTTTAGAACTAAATGAGAAAGGGCAAGTAGCAAACCCCGAAACTGAAATTTCAAAATATGTATTAATGGTTTCTACTATTGAGTACAAAAAACGTGCTGATTCAGCCAATTGGTTCAATGATACTATTTTTAAAACATACTTTGATGCAAACCTGCATGCAAAAGATAAAGATGTAGATTATCTATACAGTTTATGTGATAATATGATAAAGAAATATGCGGCAAAGGGTATAAAAGTAATTTTTTATTTGCCGGCAAGAGTGCCTTTTGGTTATACACAACAAATGACTGTATATAAAAGATTGCCAGAAGAAAACAAATTTGATTTAGCAAATCCCATAAAATACCCAGAGTTTTATGAAACAAAATATGGGTTCGATAATTTTCACTTAAATAAAGCAGGTGCGGAATTGTATAGCTATCAATTTGCTAAAGAATTAGAAAAGTTAATAGCCCCTTCTCCGTAAAGAGAATTATTCACAAACTTTAGTTCAGTGTTACTTTCTTTTTCATATCATTTTTTATACTCAAACGGGAATCCAATTACAATAGCAAGATTCAAGTTGCATTTGCAACTTGAATCTTGCTGCTTAATGTAGTAAAGGTGTAACCAAAGTAAAATCAGACACTTTCGATAAAAATGGTGTTTGTTTTTTACTTCATTTGAACATGTTGTGTAGTTATCGTATTAATTTTTTAGCCTGTTGTGTTCAAATAAAAAATAGCTCTATGTATTTTTACATGGCTAATTTAAATAAATAAATAAATGCTTATTTATGACTTATTATGACTTTATCTGTATAAATCTCACTGTCATTTTCTATTGATAGTAAATATACTCCATTAGGATAATCAGAAGCGTTAAACATAATGTTATTATCCCCAATATTTACGGCGTAACTACTTTGCATTATTATCTTTCCTATGTAGTTATATAATTTTATATTCAATGTTTTGCTACTATTTGCTGCATATTTTATATATATATAATCGTTAGCAGGATTTGGGTACATCAAGAACTCATCTTTTATTTCGAGAGAATTTTCTTTTATGTCAGGTTTTACAGTTCTTAAAAATTGAGTATTAGGTCTAATAGACCCATTCATTGGAATTGGACAAGCTGAGCTATTTTCTATGTGAGCATCTAAATTCGCCGACGCACATCTATTTAAAAAAATAAAACAAGGAGAACAACTGTAAGCATTAGGCGTTGTTACGTATTGTGGATTATTATTGTAATATGAATTTATATTGTTTATCCTTACATCTCTAATAAAATTTGTAAGTATAGTATTTAGGTTAGAAATGTGAAATATAGAATAAGCCAATTCTGTACTAAATTTTCTAAAACAAAGTCCGTCTAAACTAAAAGCAGTATAATTACTTTCTTTATCATTTGTATTAATGTATTCAAGATACCCAGGATACTGAACACTGCTTATTTGTTGTGTATTATTTAAACTTATATTTTCAGAAACAGATGGTTGGTCTATATCTCTGCCAAATCCATGCCCTCCAACACAATTTACTACTAACTTATTCGGTTTATTTAATAATTTAAGTGTTCTTCTTATACTATCCATAGATATTGTATAAATATTTCCAAAATTTACAGTGTCTTTACTCGCATTTTGTAGGTCATATTTTACAAGTTTATCATAGCTTCCATATAGTAACATAGTAGGAATGGTTTTTACAGGAATAGAATTTACTGTACTAAAATAATCTCCTCCAGCTTGTGGCAATACTCCAGCTCCAGAAGTAATAGATTTTAAATTCAAATTTGAAGTTGGATTACCATTGATACATAACTTTGTAAATTTATTATCACTAACTAATGTTGAACAATTTACACCTGTATAAAAATCATGCATATATCCGTTATAGTTATTTTGCCTACTATATCCCAGCATAAACATGGTGGCACCTCCCATACTAATTCCAAAACCATGTATATCATTTATATTAGCATTAATTAATCGGTTTGAAAGAGGTAGTGATGCATCTAGTAAAATGTAATTAAATGCAGCTACTCCATATTGAAAATTTGCGTATGCATTCTTCTCTACATTTATTGAATTAGATGGATTATAATTACATGGGTAATTATTTGGTGATACATATGTTGCTATAGTAGATAAATCATTACTAACACTTTCAAAAAATACTGCAATATACCCCCTTAGGGCTAAGTCCGCCATAACACTATAATAAACACTACCTGAATTTAAACTATACATAGCGTTTGCACCATTTGTAATCATTACACAAGGTCTAGTAAGATTATCATCGGGCCGTACTATCAACATCCTTACGTATTTATCTGTCTGTCCGCTAATATGATTTTTGGCATACATTACTTTTCTAGCGATGATACCATTGGTCCTTACAATTTTATTATAACTATATGCTGGTGTTTGGTCAAGCTGGGTAAGTGTAGTATAGTTGCTAAGATTTGGATCGGATAGTAATCCATTTAGCGACATTAAATTTACATGTATTTTAGTGCTTATGTTTAGAATTGTACTTACGTATTTTTGTGTATCATTATAAGTAATTGTTCCACTAGTAGGTGAAAAATTTGATTTATTTACACTAACATAGTTCGTATCATAACCGACAGAAAAAGAGGGTGCATATTGCGCTTTTAATTGAAAGACAGCAAGTAAGACAAATAAAGAAGGTATTTTTTTCATGATATTTAATTTAGTTACTCCAAATATAATGAATACAAAATATTTGAGTAAGCACAAATTTTAATCAATGTCATAGAAAATGGGAATTTATTAAAAAATATATTTAACTTATAATTGCTTGATAATAAAGGTGTTTTAGTGTTTTTGTTAAATAAAATAAAGCATAGTTTTGTCACTTAAAATAGTAATTTGCCTAATATTAAGTTTTCAGCCCTCACTCCTACGCATCATCTTTAAGACACTTGTGTCTTTCTTGTGCTTGTAAGGCATTTGCCTCGATGCGGCTTTGTGGATTAGCGCCTATAACCTATAAAAGTTGGAATTGCTAACATCAACTAAAATTTTAATAAGAGGCACAATTCCTATTTAATCGTCGGACAACCCTAAAGCCGTTCGACGATTAAGAAAGAAGAAATATGCTTATATCATTTTTCAACGTTGAAATTTGGTGCAGAGGTTACAATTTCGGTACGTGCTTTTCTGTTTCGGATGCGCTCTACCAATCTGTCAAAAATATAATATACGGTAGGTACTACCAATAACGTTAAGATTAAAGAACTCGTCAACCCACCGATAATTACCCATGCCATAGAGTGTTTAAATTCAGATCCGGGACCATTGGACAATGCAATCGGCAACATTCCAAATATCATGGCTACGGTAGTCATTAATATCGGTCGTAAACGCTCCTTTCCGGCTTCCACCAAAGCTTCTTTCAGCCCAAGTCCTCGTGCTTTGAGGTGGTTGGTGAAGTCCACCAACAAAATACCATTTTTAGCTACCAAGCCCATTAACATAATAAAACCGATAAACCCGAAAATACTTAAACTTTCCATCGTTAGCGATAATGCTAAGATTGCACCGATAAGAGCAACCGGAATGGAGAATAATACCACAAACGGGTACAATGCACTTTCATACAAGGCTACCATGATCAGATATACTAATAAAATACCCAACCCCATCGCAATTCCTAAACTTCCAAAAGATTCTCCTTGGTTTTTTTGCTCTCCCAAATAGGCTATCTGTATGGCAGGCGGAAACCCTGCGGCGTCTATTTGTTTTTTAATGTCTGCGGTTACTGATCCCGTTGGGCGTCCTACGGTAGAGGCTAATACTTGAATAGAATTTAACCGATTGTAGCGCTCCAATACTGATTGTCCTTGTATTTCTTGTATGGTCGCTACATCGCCCAAACGAACCAATCCGCCCTGTGGCGTTTGTAAAGTCGTATTGGCAATATCTTGTAAGCTTGTTTTTTCGGCTTTGTCGTACGTAATATTAATGGCGTAATCTTCTCCTCCTTCTTTATATTTAGATTGGTCGTTTCCTCTAAATGCCAGTTGTATGGCAGTGCCTACCATAGGGATACTCAATCCCATTCGCGCAATTTTATCGCGGTCTAATTTTACTTGCACTTCAGTTTTTAATGATTTGGTGCTAAATTCTACATAGTCTGCACCGGGTGTTTTGCTTACAATTTCTTTTACTCTTTTTGCAGCAGCCCAAAGTTCATCCATATTAGCTGCCATCACCACTATTTGTATTTGCGGTTGGTTGTTGCCTGTAATTTGGGTAGGTTTCATGGAGAATTTAATTCCGGGAATACTATCCAAGCGGTTTCGCAATTGTGCACAGAATTGATCTGTTGAAAGCATCCGTTTTTGTTTGTCTATTAATCCCACCGTCATATCTGCTTGGTTGGGGGTAGATATAGAACCGCCCATTAATGTTCCGGTAGCACCGACATTTGTAAATACTTTCGTGACTTCAGGGTATCCTAAAATAATTTTTTCTATTTGCTGCGTTACTCGGTTGGTTTGTGCCAATGTAGCCTGTGGCTCTAATTCTACAATTAGGTTAAACTCGCCTCTGTCGCCATTGCCGGCAAAAGAGCTACCGATAAACCCGAAAAATCCTAAACTTCCGGCACCTACAAACAATAAGATTACCCCTAAAATTACATAGCGTTTGTGCCCCAAAGCCCATTCTAATATTTTGCCGTAGAGCGCAATTAGTTTATTGATATTATTTTCAAAATGTAAATTGATAGATCCCCAAATTGTTGCATTGCTGAGGTGTTCTAATTTAGCAAATCGGGAGGCGAGTAAAGGCGTTAACGTAAAGGAAACGAATAAACTCATTAAGGTTGAAAATACAACTACTAAAGCAAATTCACGTAAAATATTTCCGATTAACCCACCGGCTAAAGATAAAGGAACAAACACTACTACGTCCACTAAGGTAATGGCAACGGCGGTAAATCCGATTTCAGCACGCCCTTCAATAGAGGCCGTTATTTTATCTTTACCCATTTCCATGTGCCGGAAAATATTTTCTAAAATTACGATACTATCATCTACCAAAATACCTACAACGAGCGATAATGCCAGCAAGGTCATCAGGTTGAGCGAAAATCCCATTAAGTACATTAATAAGAACGTCGGAATCATTGCGGAGGGCAGCGATACCAATACGAACATGGAGCTTCTTACACTATGTAGGAAAATAAGCATTACGCCCGCAACTATTAATACGGCTAAAAATAAATCGTGAATAACGGATTGTGCCGATTCCATCGTATAGATAGATTGGTCAATAGCGATAGAATAATTAAATCCTTTAGATTTATATTCTTTAACTAATGTGTCTAAAGTTGCTTTTACATGATTGCTTACTTCTACGGCATTTGCATCGGTTTGTTTAAATATCTGCATACCTAATCCTACTTTTCCATTTATTCTGTTGATGGTAGAAGGGGTTTCGGTGGCGTCAGTAACGCTCGCAATATCGCTAAGGTAAATTTTACTGCCTAATTTATTTTCGCGAATAATGAGGTTTCTCAATGCATCGACATTGTTGAATTTTTCGTTTAATCGAATTGTAAATCTGTTGTCGGCATCTTCTATGTGTCCGGCAGGATAGGACATATTGCTCGAGGCTATCGTTTGATATACTTGTGCAGAAGAAAGGTTGTACGCATGCAATTTATCGTTGTCTAAACGCACTTCAATTTCTCGTTTGCTACCACCGATAAGCGATACTTGTGCTACGCCGGGTACATTTAGTAAAATAGGCTTTATCGTTAAGTCAACAAGGTCATACAACTCCGTTTCGCTTACATTTGCGAAGGTGCTAAGCCTAAGTACCGGAATATCGCTGGAGCTAAATTTGCTGATAATCGGTTCATCTACACCGTCCGGCAAATCGTTTTTTATATTGTTGATTTTACGTTGCGCATCGGTTTGTGCCGCACTTGGGTCAACTTTTTGTTTTAGCTGTATAGTTACAACAGATACATTTTCTTGTGAAGAGGAGGAGATAATATCTACTCCTTCGATAGAGGAAACGGCATCTTCTATTTTTTTGGTAACGTTGTTTTGCACCTCATCCGAGGAGGCCCCTTTATATACGGTTTGTATAGAGATAACCGGTGCTTCGAACTTTGGTAATAGGTTGTAGTTGAGCTTTGAATAGCCGAGAATACCAAAGATAATCAAAGTGGCAAATACCACTATAATTAGCAAAGGTCTCTTTATTGCAATTTCGGTAACTGTCATGTTTTTAATTTTTTGGATTTACGATTGCAATTTTGCTGCTTGGTGTTAGATTAATTTGTCCGCTGGTTATCACTTTATCGCCTGCCGTTAGCCCGCTTACTACTACTACATTTTGCCCTATTTCTTCACCAAGTTCTAATTTTTTTACCGCTACTCCATTTCCATTTACTACATATACATAAGGATCTTTTATACCTTCTACTAAAGCTAATTTTGGTATCTGTAATGCTTCTCCGGTTTTCTTAGTGTTGAATTTTACGCGTACATACGTTCCTGCCTTGTACCCATTATTTGGAATTTCTACTTCTACTCTGTAATTATGGTTTTCATCTCCTTTAGGCGCAATATATTTTATTGTACCTGTTGTATTTTTATTAGGGAAAATAGAAGACGTAATTTGAGCAGCTTGTCCTATTTTCAAATCATAAACATTGCGCTCACTTACAAATACAATAGCTTTTAATACCGATACATCCATGATGATAGCTAATGGAGTACCCGGATTGGCAAACTCACCGGCGTTTGCATTTTTTTGAACTATCATTCCATTTATTGGTGCATAGATGTTGTTGTCTGCTATTTGTTGTTGATAGTTCTCGCGCTGTATCTTTGCCGATTCTAAATTATAATTCAAATCATTGATGCTATTTGATGGTGCTGCATCGCCTGCTACTAAATCTTGTGTGCGCTGCAAGTCAGCTTCTAATTTTTTTATAGTCGCATCGGTGGATTTCATTCCAATTTCACGTTGTTTAGAATCTATACGTCCTACTAATTGCCCTTTTTTTACTAGTTTTCCAATTTCAATATCAAAGCTGGCAAGTTTACCCGGCTGCATAGTTGTTATGATACCGCTGTTGTTGATGTCCAATACTGCCGGCAACGCATATTCAGTATTAGTGGGAAAATAATTTGCATCGAAAGTGGTTACCGACACCGGAACATTGCTTCTGTCCACCGGCGTTTCGTTTTTATTTATGATTTTTTTGTTTTGTACAAGTTTGTACGTTACCCCTCCTACAATAAGAAGTGCTACGATTCCGGTGATGATTTTATTTTTCATATTCTTTTTATTCGTGGTTCGTGTTGGAATTATTTTTTATAGATATCTAAGTTGTTATTGGATTTGTCTGCGTCTATTTTAGATTGCAGATACTTTACTAATGAAGTCAAATAATTTTGCTCTGCTTCTATATATGCATATTCTGCAGTCATCCAATCGGTATAGCTAATTACCCCTTTTTGGTATTGGAGTGTGCTTACGTCATATACATTTTTGGCAAGGTCAATATTTTCTTTATTTAAAAGCAAAGATTCTTCTGCGTTTTGCATTTCGGTAGTAGCATTTAGCATTTGTAGTTTCATTCCTTCTGCTTGCAATGCCATGTCTTCTTGTAAATTGGATATGTTTAATTTTCCCATTTTTATTGCACTTGCATTGCGTAATCCGTCAAAAATAGGAATGCTTAATTGAAATCCTAAACTTGAAAATTGATGCCAATTGGTAAATGCTTGCGCATATTTATTTCCAAAAGACATTCCGCCGTATTTAAGATAAAAAGACAGCTGTGGGAGGTAATTTCCTTTGGTGCGTTCTAATAAAATCTTTTGAAGGTTTATATTTTTTCGCATCAACTGCATTTCTATCCTGTTGTTGATGTTTGTAGTATCTGTATAGTTTGCAGATGAAATAATCTCGTGATTAAAAGTAGTATCGATGTCTAACGGAGTATCTAAGGGAAACCCCATGTTGTATTTTAAGTTGTTTAAGGCTACCCCTTTTTTAGCAGCAAGCATAGCAATTTGGCTTACGATATTATTGTAATTTACTTGTACTTTATCCACATCTACTTTTCGTACCATGCCTTTTTCTAATTGCAATTTTACAATGGGCATCGTTTTGGTAAGTCTCTCTTGATTTTGTTTTAAAAGCTTTTCATTTTCATTAATCAGCAGCACATTGTAATACGAAACAATTGTATTATATACTACATCATTTTCGGTTTTTAGCTTTTTGGTTTTGGCAATGTCATAACCCGGCTGTATAGCTTTTATTCCTTGTATATATGCCCAGTTAAACAACATCTGATCCAACTGCACCCCTGCTAATGTATTGTACTGTGTCCCGAATTTTACTGTCTGCTCGGGAGTAGTAAAACTTCCAAAAGTTAAAGACGGAATAACACTGGATTGTAATATCAAATTATCATCCCATTTCAGTTGAGCATTTACTTGAGGCATATATGCAGATTGACCTTCGCGCTTGCGTGCGTGTGCCGTTTCAACATCGTTTGCAGCCATCTTTATACTGCGGTGGTTTTTTAAGGCATAATCAATGCATTGTTTTAATGAATATGGGGATTCAGCATGTAAAACAGCACTCCAACCAATCGATAACACTATAAATATTCGCTTCATTTTATACTTTTATATTCTTTATGAGTTGTTCAAATAATTCAATTCCCTTAGGAGTAGCTATTGCGTGCACATTGTAGCGCAGTACTTCTAAATATACTTCCGATACATTATGCTTTTTTTGGTCAAAATGGAACGTAAAAAATGATAAATGCAGGTGTAGTAATGCAACCACTTCAATATTTATATCTTTACGATAGACCCCTTGTTTTATTCCTTTTTTTAAGTTGTTTTCAATATTGTTTTTTGCAAATACATCCCGATGATGCTCTATCAGGCTCCAACTTTCAGGATAAAATTTTATTAAATCCTGAATAATAGAAGGATGAAATTGTTGCAGTTCAGCATGTATATCCGAAGCAGATAATACTAATTCTTCTATAGCATTATCTGTACGATCCGCAAATTCTTGAAAGGATTTCTCATTATTTTTTAGCTCATATTCTACACAAAACCGAACTAAATCTGCTTTGTTGTCAAATTCTTTGTATAATGTTTTTTTAGAAATTCCCAACTCCTTTGCCAAGTCATCCATAGTGGTATTGCGTATTCCAATAGAGAAAAATAAACTACGTGCCTTTTCGAATATCTTTTCGGAAATACAGCTTTCTGCTTTGTTCGATTCTATTTGTACTATGGACATTGGCTTTGCAAATGTATTTACTAAAAACGTAGGAAACTTAAAAGGGTTTTAAAGTTTCCAACAATATACTGTTAAGACAAGTTTAATTAGCGTAACTTTATTTCCCAAACGTACATTTATGAAAGCATTAGTATTAAGAGAGGATTCCTTTCAACTAGAAACCATCGAAAAACCGACACTCCAACCGCAACAAGCACTTATAAAAATATTTTACGCTGCGCTAAACCACCGCGACCAATGGATTCGCGAGGGACAATATGCAAAAATTCAACTCCCGGCTGTCTTGGGCTCCGACGGTTGTGGCGAAGTGGTAGAAGTAGCGGATACAGAAAATAATAAATGGTTGGGAAAAACAGTACTCATTAACCCCAATATTGACTGGGGAAACAACCCTAACGCACAATCAAAGGAATTCCAAATTCTCGGAATGCCATCTTTCGGCACGTTAGCTGAATATGTAGCAGTAGATATAGACAGACTAATAGAAAAACCAACCTACCTTAGTAACGAACAAGCTGCCGGATTGCCACTTGGCGGACTTACGGCTTTTAATGCTTTATTTAATAAAGGGAAAGTTGAAAAAGGTATGAATGTGCTAATTTCCGGTGTGGGTGGAGGTGTGGCGCAGTTTGCATTTTTATTTGCTGTAGCCGTAGGTGCAAATGTGTATGTAAGTTCAGGAAAGCAAGCAGTAATAGACACCTGCAAATCTTTGGGCGCAAAAGAAGGTGTAAATTATAAAGAAGCAAATGCCATAAAAAACTTAGGAAAAGCCGTTGGCGGCTTCGATGTAATTATTGACAGTGCATGTGGTGATGGTATGAATGAGCTACTGGGGACATTAAAACCATGCGGTAAATTTGTGTTTTACGGTGCCACAAGAGGATTGCCAAAAGACTTAAATATGCGACAAATATTTTGGAACCACCTCCAAGTTTTGGGCTCTACAATGGGCAGCGATATCGACTTTGGTAAAATGATACAATTCTGTGCGCAACACCAACTGCACCCTATTTTAGATACAATTGTTGACTTTGAAAACAGCGTTGCTGCATTTGACAGAATGAAAGAAGGTGCACAATTTGGCAAGATTATTGTTAAAATTAATTACTAAAAAAAATACAATGGATATTCAACAACTTTTAGGTGGTAACTTAGGACAGCAAGCCACTCAACTCATCAGCAATCAATTAGGAATAGATGCCAACCAAGCACAAAATGCCGTAAATTTGGCACTCCCGACCATTTTGAGTGCCTTAAACCGAAATGCATCTACGCAAACAGGTGCAGACGCATTAACGAATGCAATAGCCAACAACCATAGTGGTGGCGGTCTGAGTGATTTGTCGACTTTGGCGCAAACCGCCTTAGGTGGCGATGGTGCTGCTATTTTACAGCATATATTTGGCGGTGCGGAACAAAATATATCAAATGCGGTATCGCAAAATGCAGGTATCTCCGGTGTGCAAAGTTCACAAGTAATGCAAATATTAGCTCCTATTGTTTTAAATGCGTTGGGCAATCAATCGCAATCAAGTGCCGGCGGTATTAATGTGGGCAGTATTACAAGCATATTAAGTAATTTTGTGGGAAATCATCAACAGCAGGCGCCTCAGCATCAAGATATCATCTCTCAATTGATAGATAGAAATGGAGATGGAAATGTAGCGGACGATGTGGTAGGTTTGTTAAAAGGTCTTTTTAAATAATACGCTCTATCCCAAAAACGCTTTAGTGAGTTTAGAATAGATATTTAGGGTAAAGTTTAAACCGTTGCTGAATAAGATTTAGTATCGTTATTTTGGATGCGGCGTTAGCGATTTTTGACAAATAGAATTTGCGGTGTATCTCTATCCACCTTCCAATAAAGAAGTGATAGGACTGCTGGCATGTGCAGTGTCTGAAACATTGCCCAATTTGGCTTCATAAGCCATACGGCCTGCCAATACTGAAAGCCGAAATGCATCTGCCATTAATACAGGCTGTTGGGCTACAGCTATTGCGGTATTTACCAATACGGCATCAGCACCCAATTCCATGGCAAGTGCCGCATGAGAGGGTGCTCCAATTCCGGCATCTACGATTACGGGTACTTTACTTTGTTCTATAATGATGCGCAAAAATTCTTTTGTTTCCAACCCTTTGTTGCTGCCGATAGGCGCTCCTAAAGGCATTACGGCTTGAGTGCCTACTTCTTCTAAGCGTTTGCACAAAACCGGATCCGCATGGATATATGGCAATACAATAAATCCTAATTTCACTAATTCCTCTGCGGCTTTTAATGTTTCTACGGCATCCGGCAAAAGGTAACGCGGGTCGGGATGTATTTCCAATTTTATCCAATTGGTTTCGAGTGCCTCACGGGCAGCTTGCGCCGCAAATACAGCTTCTTTTGCGGTACGCACACCACTGGTATTGGGCAGTAATGCTACAGTTGTTTGCTTTAAATACGTGAGAATATTATCGGTTTGTTTTTTTAAGTCGATGCGTTTTAATGCCATCGTTACCAATTGTGTTTTTGAAGTAATTACAGCATCACGCATAAGCTCGGGGGTTCCAAATTTCCCGGTTCCCAAAAATAATCGGGAGTTAAATGTTTTACCCGCTATATTTAATTCTTCTTGCACGGTGTAAATGTAAAACGGATATTGCAGATTTAGAAATTTAACCTAAATTATTATTCTATTTCGCATCAAATCTGTCTTTTTTATTTTTTTAGCAGTTGAAAAAAGTATGAAATGAAAAATTATTATTTGGGTACACTGTTGTTTTTAGTTTTTACATCAAATTTTGCACAAAATGTACGCCCCGATTTTTCGGAAACACAAACAAAAACAATGATTAGCCATCAATGGAAGTTGAGCTTTTTAGAATATAATGGGGTAAGGAAAGAAATTCCGGCTAAACTGCCGACTTCTATTTTATCGTTTATGCAAGATGGGAAAATGCTGGAAACAGATGGAAAAAACAAGTATGATGGTAAGTGGAGTTATACGCATACTACACATACCATTACAACTACAGATAAAGATGGAACAGAGCACCATAAAATCATCCAAATTACCGATAAGGAGTTAATTATGGATGGTAAATTTATGGGTAGAGCCTTTAATATGGGGTTTAGCCGAATCGACTAAGTGGTCATTTCTTTCAGTTCTTGTGCGGCCTCTTCTAAGGTAATTTTAGGTTGATAGCCAAAATCGCGTTTTGCCTTGTCGATGTTTCCGGCAATATCGTAATCAAATTTCCCGGCTGCATGTATAGTGGGATGTAAATAATTAAATTTGCCCAAAAGGGTATCTAAAAGCTCAAATCCGCGACAGGCAATTTTTGGAATATAAAATGGCTTGTAAGGCACGTTTAAGGCATTTGCAATTGCGGTATATATTTTATCTACTGTGGGATGTGGGCTGTCGTTTCCAATCCAATACCAATTTCCATACGTCGTCGGGTTTTTTTCTGCCTGAAAAAATGCTTCAATGATATTGTCGGTATGTGAAATGCTACGCAAGTTTTTTCCGTTTCCGAATACAATTTGCCGAGGCCAATAGAACATATTTACAAATGTAAGCTGACGTGCCGGCGCAAATGGGCCAAAGAACCAAAAGCCGCGCAGCGATGTACCGTCAATTTTGCCTTCTCTTGTTTTATCTAAAATATATTGCTCTGCTAAAAATTTACTTTTTCCATAATTTTTGTATGGTGTAGCTGCTGTATTTTCATCAAAAATGGGTTGTGAAGAAGTTCCGTGCCCACAAGTAGAATCGGTGGACATGAAAACGATACGCCGTACCTCATTTTCTATACAGGCATCTACTAAGTTTTTTGTTCCTATTTCATTTACCTTATATAGCACATCGATGTGCTTTGGATAAATTGCTCCTGCTAAGTGGAATACACTTTTTACCCCTTTTACGGCTTCTGCTACTTGTTTTTTATTGGTAATATCAGCATACACCAATTCGTAATTTTCCGGAAGTTGCAGCATCCCTTTAAATCGGGGTTCCAACATCAAGCGCACTTTTCTATTACTTTGATAATGCCCAAACCGGTCGCCGTTAATAAGTATGTCCACCATTCGATTGCCCAGCCATCCGGGAACTCCGGTAATCAGTAATATGTCTTTATCTGCAGTAGTTGTAGTATTGTCTAGGTGATGGGTAGTTGTTTTTTTACCCAACAAATGTATGCCTAATATTTTTTTATTTACTTCCTGTACCGCTTCTTTCAATACATCAGCAGCAGGGCGTATGGTGTAGCCTAATTCGTTTTTTGCTTTAGTACAATCATACCAAGAGAAACAACCGACTACCGCTTTAGCATATTCGGGGCTGATAGGAAATTCTTTTCCTATAACCTTAAATATTTTGGTAAATATCCATGCTGCAATAATGATAAGCGTTTTGGGTAATTTGAATACCGGCATATCTTTTTTCCCTGCAATAGAGAGTAATTTGTAGAATTGCTTGAATGTGATATTTTCTCCGGATAAAATGTATTGAGCACCGAAAGTGCCTTTTTCATACGCCGACACGTGTCCTTTGGCTACTTCTTCTACCGAGGCGATTGAAATTCCACCTTCAAAATAGACTAAGCTGCCTTTTTCCAAAAAATCTTTAATAACCTTATGGGGTGGGGTGAGCTTGGCATCGTTAGTGCCTACTACCCATGATGGATATACTCTTCGGATGTCGTAATTATGCTGTCGGATAAAATTTTCAACATATCGCTCCGCCAGCATTTTCCCTTTTACATAAGGGCTTTCTGGAAATTCGTTTACATCCGATTCGGTCAGCAATTTTTCTGAATGCGCACTTCTGCCGATGACAACCACCGAGCTGGTATATACAACAGTTTGTACTTGATTTTCGTGGCATGCCTGTAATACCACTTGCGTGAGCTTGTCCGTATTTTCGAGCACACGGGAAGCATTTGCCATAGATGTAGTGTTTTCTGCGGCAAGATGAAACAATACGTCTGCATCTTTTAGGATGTCGGAGTAGGAGGGAGTTTCAAACAAATTGCAAGGATATACCTTTGCGCCCATTTGTTGTAATTCTATAATATTTGTATTGATGGAACGCACCAATAAGTGGGTGTCGTAGTTTTTGGATAATAATTCTTTAGCCACATGAAATCCAATGTGTCCTGCAGCTCCAGTTACAATTGCTTTTGGCATAGACGGGTGCAAAGATAGCAGAAAATGCAATTATGGAAAAATAATATTATTGCAACGTAAGAATGGGGTACGTTTTTTCTGTTCTACCTGTTAAATTTTTTAGTTTTAAAATAATCCGAATAATTCGGCATCAATTTTTTCTACCACTTTTCCAAAATCTGCATTTTTGTCGGCGTAGTTTAAGTCATCTACATTGATGATTAATAAGGGCCCTTCTTTGTAGTTGTCAATCCAATTATTATAATAATGGTTGAGTTGTTTTAAGTAATCAAGTCGGATATTATCTTCATAAGCTCTACCTCTCCGTTCAATTTGCCCCACTAATGTACCTATAGAAGCTTTAAGGTAAATTAATAAATCAGGTGGATTCACTTTTTTGCTGATAGTTCTGAAAAAACTGATATAGTTTTCGAAATCGCGTGTACTCATTAATCCCATTTCATGCAAATTGGGTGCAAAAATATGAGCGTCTTCATAAATAGTTCTATCTTGAATTACAATCTTTTCGCCTTCTTGTATTTCTACTAATTGTCGTAATCGACTGTTTAAAAAATAAATTTGAAGGTTAAACGACCAACGTGGCATATCTTGATAAAAGTCGTTGAGATATGGATTGCTTTCCACGTCTTCAAATCGAGGTTCCCAATTATAATGTTTGGCTAATTTTTCGGTAAGCGTTGTTTTTCCTGAGCCTATATTTCCGGCTACAGCAATATGTTTTAGTTGTTTCTTTAGTTTTGCCACGAGTATATGTTTTATAGTGTTTTTGAAAAGAGATACCTAAGCTATGCCTTTTTTTATAATTGTAAAATAAAACAGCAAGAATTATTTCCAAATACTTTTTAATCCCATAATTTCTTGTACCCCCTCTAAGGTTGCCCTTGCACTTATTCGTGCTTTTTCAGCACCATCTTTTGCTATTTTATTTATATACGTTGGCGTATTCTCCAACGTTTCAATTTTTTCTTTTAATGGTGCAGTAAATAGGATAATATCTTCGGCTAATTGCTTTTTTAAATCGCCATATCTGATGCTGCAATTGTTGTATGTTTCCTCAAAATGTGTAATAGTTTCTTTGTTAGAAACCAAATTCATCATTGTAAATAAATTCTGTATTTCTTCCGGCTTTTGTTGGTTAGGAGTAGTAGGGCCGGAGTCTGTTTTTGCACGCATTACTTTTTTGCGAATGGAGGCAGCATCTTCTCTTAAAAAAATAGCATTGCCTTCTCCCTCGCTTTTCCCCATTTTTCCACTGCCATCCAAGCCCGGTACTTTTACCAATTTTCCTGTCATGTCGAAAGCTTGCGGCTCCGGAAAGAAATCGGTTTTGAATAGATGATTAAATCGAACTGCAAAGTTCCTTGTCATCTCCAAGTGCTGCTCTTGGTCTTTTCCTACCGGCACTTTATGCGCTCTGTGAATTAAAATATCAGCTGCCATCAACACAGGGTACGTGAGTAATCCGGCATTAATATTCTCTTGGTGCTTTTTAATCTTTTCTTTGAAAGAGGTACATTTTTCCAATTCGCCTTTATAGGCAAGCATGTTCAAAAGTGTATATAATTCTGATATTTCAGGAATATCACTTTGTACATATATGGTGCTTTTTTCAGGGTCTAACCCACAAGCAATATATTCTACTAAGGTAGCACGTACCGATTTTTTTAATAACTCCGGATCGGGATGCGTAGTTAAAGCATGTAAGTTGGCAATAAAGAAATACGCTTCGTAATCTTCTTGCATTTGGATGAAATTCTTAATAGCTCCGAAGTAATTTCCTAAGTGTAAATTTCCGGTGCTTCTTACTCCGCTTAAAACTCGTTCTTTCATGTCGCAAAGGTAAATTTTTCTACCTGAATAGTGAAAAAATTGTAGAAGGATAAGTAAATCAATTCAAAAATTATTAGGAAATATGCTCAAAATGTTGTAATATCACTTTGGGAATCAGGGAAATAAATTCTGTAAAAATCATACTATGGGTAAGTTTACACCTCATTTTTTATTGCTGTGCTGTGTTATTGTTTTTGGGAATATTATAAATTATGCTCAAGAAACTCGACAAGAATCATCGGTGCGTAGCCGTACTTCATCTACTGTGGTTGGCATAGATAATTTTCCTAAAGTAAAAAATACAATTGAAGAACAACCCCAATCAATATCACCAGAAAAGAACAAGGATAAGCAATTGAATGTTTCTGAAAAAAACAATACAGATTCAATAGCTCCAACAAAAAATAATAACGCCAAAATAGCAGGAGCTAACCCAAAACAAATAGTTGTTGAAAAATTTATTAGTAGCCAAGATGCTTCAAAGTCTAAAGATAGAAATGAAATACGAACGTCGGAAAATGGAAAACAAAATACGAATGCCGTTGAAAAATCGATATATTTAGATTTAAAAGCTATTGGATCTAAGGAAGTGCTATATAGTGATGCATTTGTTTCTGCTGAAACGCCACACAAACAGTTAGAACGTTTAACTGTCGTACCTGCTGATGTTACAGAACGTCATACTCCTAACGCTGCTGAAAATACAAATACTGCTATGTCTCCTTTAAAAAGAAAATATCTTGAAGGAGTAGTTGCTAATTTAGAAAACGACATTGCAACAAAAAAGTATTCACCTTTAGAAATTAAAGCAAAAAAGAAAGAAATAGAAGAGTTGAAAATACTACTCTCTAAACCATAGGAAATTTTACGTATGAACAGAATTTTACATTATGCATTTCTATTAATTGCATTAAGTTGCAATTATGTAATAGTTGCTCAATCACCCAATAATTGTGTGAATGCAGTAAATGTTTGCAATAATCAATTAGCAGAAAAATTAGATGATGGCCCCGGAGTACAAGAATGCCCCAACGGTGGCTGCGGATGTATGCTTGCTGGTGAAAAAAATACACGCTGGTTTAGAGTTGTTATACAAACCGCCGGTGTATTAGAATTTACTATTTCTCCGTATAATGGAAATGCCGATTATGATTTTGCTGTTTGGAATCGCGGAGCAGGAGGGGCTTGTCCTACTAACTTAAGTAACCCTGATAGATGTAATTATGCTTCGCCCAAAGCGCCAACAGGCATAAAAGGAAGTGGGAATGGGAATACGAATAGTGCAAGCGGAAATTTATTTTCCAACAGTATGAATGTAAATGCTGGCGATGTAATATATATATTAGTAGATAATTGGGATGGAACAAATGTTGGTTTCAGATTGGATTTTTTTGGCGGTTCACCGGGTTCAGGAACCGGCACAACGGCTACATTTAGTTGTTCAAGTGTAAATACATGCAGCTCTTGTTCTAACCCGGATTGCAATACATATCGATTTAATACTCCTGCTGATTATTCGTTTGCGGAAACAGCAGCAAATGGTGCCTGTCATTCTAATTTTGCGGTGAATACCAAAAATGCAACAGTATGTGGCACTTTTACTGTTCCTAATCCATATACTACTGTTCAGTTTCCGTTAGATAGAGGAATAGAAATTACTGCTTCTTCAGGAAATACCGCAACTTGCTTGGCTACTGCAGTAGCACATATTTCCTATCAAGTTTGGGGCGTATGTGGTACACCGCTTTCTCCTATTCCCGGCACAGGTATTTACACCGGTTTAAATAATAGTACAACGTATAAAGTTTGTAAAACAGTAGATGTTTCTAGTGGTACGTCCGATTGTTATTTAAGCAGAATTTGTTTGCCTTATTGGACAATGGTACAAAATGATGATATCTGTGGCGCTTTACCAATAACCGTAAATGCAGCAGCAATAAATGGCACAAATGCAGGAGCCACCTCCGGCTTTAATGCAGGATGTACCGGATACAATGATGTATGGTATAAGTTTACAGCACCTGCTTCCGGACGCATCCAAGTAAATGTTCTTCCCAATGCATCATCAGATGTGAAATTAAGTTTGATTGGTCCTCAAGCAGGATTGATAAACGGTGTAAGCAATTGTAATAAACCTTGCGACCAAATGACAAACTTAGTAGGTGGCTGTAACGATTATGCCGGCACTGGTGGTGCTGAAAGATTGTTTTCGTTTGTGGTTCCCGGACAAACATATTATATATGGATAAGCGGAACAGCATCTAAGCCCAATGCAACTTTTTCCATAGAAGTTACTGAAACGATAACTTCGAATGCAATGCCAAAACCCGGCCCTGAACTAACGAATAACGGCGGAGCTCCGGATCCTATTCCAAGTAATGATGATTGTAGTAACGCTATCGACCTAAACCCGTTGTGCAACCCACGAGCAGGAACAAATATTGGTGCTACAGCAATATGCACCGATCCGGATCCTCAGTACGTGGCAGCAATATCCTTAGAAAATGATGTTTGGTACAAATGGACAGCACCTGCAAATAATGGAAATGCACAAGTCACCTTAGAAGTTACAAGCGTATCTTGCTCAGATGGCGCCGGTGCCGGAAGTAGTGGCTTGCAATTTGGTATTTTTAGAGGCTCTTGTGCTTCCTTAATTCCGGTACAAAGTGGTACTACTACCGTAACGTTTACTCCAATTGCCGGACAAACATATTATTTTGTAGTGGATGGAAATGCAGGGTCTCAATGTACTTTTTCTATTAATATAAAACGACCAACAATTACCTCTCAGGTTTGCACTTCCGGAAATTACTGTTCTGGCAGCTCAATAAATGCAACCTTTAATTATTCTTATAGTGGTTCTAATCCCGGATACAGATGGGCTTATTGCAAATCATCAACTTGGGGCACTCCTTGTACAATAGACTTAGACAATCCTTCTACTTACTTTGTGTATAACCCGGCAGTAGGGTTGCCTAATCCGGGCTGCACGCCGGCCACTTATACCTTTGTCGGATATTTATTAGCAGATAATGGCGCAACTTCTATTGCTGCGGGATACCCACTTCCACAGCCTGCTTCGGCAAATTGTGTGCGTGCTACTAACCCATGTACTTTTAATATTTATCCGGATATAAAAAATTTAGTTACAGTAACAGCTACTCCTTGCAGTCAGGTAGTAACCACAAATGCTTCATGTACAGGCGCACCTATAACAATAACAGGAAATACGAACCAAACCGCATCGCCGGGGACAAATGGAACATTCACTCCCGTAACAGTAACTTGGAATGCTCCATATTTGGCTACTGCACCAGCTACTTGCGGAAGCTATACGATACAAAAAACGTATGCCTGTCCGGGTTCTACAGGTGCAAATACTTGTACTTCAGCTCCTATGTTAACTCTTGGCGTTCCTATCTCTTCTAATAATAATGTACCGGCATCTTCTTCAGAGTACATTAAAGAGTGTACTGCAAATAACAATAACGGAAGTGGGGTATGGTTTACTTTTATAGCTCCAAATTCTGGAAATGTAAATATTAATCTGACAAATGTAGGCGCTGGGGATAATTTAGATGCAGTACTGTATCTTTTTGATAGTAGATTAGCTTCAAATACCAATTGCACTCCTTTAGATGTACCTACATATTCTGATATATGCGCTACTTGTACCGATTTAAATACAAGTTGTAAGTTAGAAGATCAATTAATTTATTGTTCAGATGCAAATGGAACGAATGGAAACGAGTCTATTCAAGCAAGGTACTTGAATCCGGGAGAGATATATTATGTAATGGTAGATGGGTATTATGGAGGGAGTTATTCAAATGGCAATTTTACTATTACAGTAGTTGATGCAGGAAACGGCCCTATACGTCCTGCTAATGACGATATTTGCAATGCACAAGATTTAACAAATATCGGGTGCAGCCCACAGCAGGGGAGTAATATAAATGCAACTTCTAAATGCGATGGCGACCCACCGTTCCCAAGTGGATATTCTACAGAAAACTCGGTGTGGTATTCCTATACTGCAACTAATACCGGCCCTACAACAATAAAGTATTTATTTGCTACAGGTACTAAATGCGCAGGACAAGCAATTTATCCCGGAGTGCAATTTGCTTTATACACAAGCAGTAATAATAATTGCACCGGTACATTAACAAATATTCCGGCAGGTACTGTGTATAATGGCCAGACTTCCGGACAAGTAACGGTAAATATGATTGCAGGACAAAAATATTATATTTTAGTGGATGGTTATGCCGGAAATGAATGTAAGTTCGAGTTTCAAATTTATAATGGAAATAGCTGTTGTACCGCAAATTTAGGCAGTACCGAAGGAACAGATAAAGTATTATGCTATGGAGATGATATTACACTTGGGGTTACCGCTGACCCAATTAACTTTGGAACAAATGCAGGAAATGTACCAATGATAGGTTGGCAATTATCCAATACAGCACCATCAGTTATAAATCCTTTTAACCCTGCTAATTCCGGTAAGATCTATCTTTTGGGTAAAATTGATACTTCTGCTTCCGGAGTATATACTATGGGTTTATATCACGATGCGGAAGGAAATTATCCTACCTCCAGAGGTGTTTTTGATTTGTCTTCGGGTATATATGATATACCGATGAGCGGCTTTTCAGGAACTAAATTTAATGCTTTAACAGATACGATTACCGTTTGTGTTAATGCTGCTGCAGAATATTTTAATGATATGTATTTAGATTTAATAGCACCGGATGGAACATCAATGCGACTCATGAATCGCCAATGTGGAAGTAATTCAGGATACTTAGATGTATGCTTTTCTAATTTCGGTACTACAGGAAATATTTCAACGCAATGCCCTATACCAACAACCCTAGGAGAACTTACAGGTTATTTACAACCTGCAAGTGCATGGTCTGCTTTAAATGGAAAAACAATAGATGGTACATGGAAAATAAAAATTACAGACGCTTCACTATTGGATAATTCATATTTCTATGCTGCCAGTATAGAAATAAAGAAACCATACCAAAAACATACGCCCAACATAGGAACGACACATGGAGATATCCATATTGTAAATAACGATCCTTACAAATATACAACACAAACATTTTGGTTAACACCTGTGACTTTTGTTAATTATGACGCAACTACAAATACGCTTTATTCAGACTCGTGTTACAGCTATGGCTCCCCAATAAAAATAACACTATTAGAAAAAGTAACCACACCAACTGTTGTTCCGGTATGCAATACGCCTGGAGATGGAAGTAATGGCATTGCACTAACTGTTACATCTCCTGATGGTGGATGGCCAAGCCTTACCCCAAAAGCGGTACCGGCACAATATTTTAATTTCACCGGAACCGGAGCAGCTACAGGAATTACTTTCCCATCATCGCCATCTGCAGGCAAAGTAGATACGCTAAGAACTTCAAATGCATTTACCGTATTAGACGGTCAAGCTTGGGGTGTTTCATTTATTGATAATAATGGTTGTAAGAGCAGTATTAATGGCACATTCGATAAACCATCAGTTGGAATATTATCCGTAGATAATATTGTTTGCAAAGGAGATAATGTACAGTTTAATGTTTCACAGCCACCTCCTTTATACTCAAAATATAAAATAACAATAGATTTTGATAGCTATCCGCAAGATATAAGCTGGATACTATATGATGTCGCAGGAAATGTAGTAGAATCGGGAGGCGGATATGCCCAAACTTTAGGTGCAGTAAGTTATACAACAGGGTTTATAGATCCTAACAAAGGCCCGTATCGTTTGGTAATATCGGATGGATTTGCAGATGGATTAGGCTCCGGTGGAGGTAGCACTTCCGGCGGAGGAAGTAGTACAACAAATTTTATAAAAGTGGAAGAATTAGATGCTTCCGGTGGTGCAACTCAAATGTATAATCAATCGTATGCTTTCTGCACTCCAATATATTGTGTAGGTCCGGCAGCTTCTTTATTTAGCACTCTTAATATTAACTTAGGAACCCCGACCGGAACGTTCTCTAATGGCATTTCTATGAATATGTATTCAGGAGTCGCTTGTGGAGGGGTGCCTATTGCAGGCGCATTAACACAAAATACGAATGGCTCAGGTACTATAAATACCAATGCACTTAACATCGGAAATTCTTATTCGGTTAAATATGCATACTCCGATAAATACGCTTGCGCAATTAGTTTGTGTAAGCCTTTTAAAGTATTTCCGAGAGTAACCATTAATCCTACTGTTAATTGCTCTGTAAATCCTCCTGTAATTTCCGTTAATGCTAATTGTAGCGATTGTAATGCAACATATATTGCAGAATATTCTTACAACCTCGGTGCTTCTTGGACGACGGCAACTTCGGGGAATTTCCAAGAAATATATACGTATGCACGCGTGAAAAATAGTTCTACCGGTGAAGTGGCCTGCGATGTTAGTGTTGCAAAATTAGCAGATTGCCCTACTGTTTTGCCGATAGAATTAATTTACCTGAAAGCGATTCCGATGGAAAACACATACATAAAACTAAACTGGGCAACAGCATCGGAGCGCAATACACAAAAGTATGAAATATTGCGAAGTACAGATGGTAGTAACTTTGTGAAAATCGCAGAAATACCGGCAGCCGGAAATTCCAATACACTAAAAAATTACAGTTATGATGACCACAATGTATTGCCGGGAATTGTTTACTATTATCAAATCAGAGAAATAGATAACGACCTGCATATTCATCTAACCAATATCGCTAATACTAAATTAGAAAAAGATAAACTGGAACTGATTTCTATTTATCCAAATCCGATGATAGATAACACGGTGATTACGCTATTTGCAAAAGATATTACGACCGTAGATTTAACCGTATATAACGATATCGGAGCATTGATGAAAGACGAACAAAGAACATTAAAAGAGGGAATAAATAGCTGGGAAATATCCACGGAAAAATGGTCAAAAGGGGTGTATTACTTTATATTAAAGCTTGAAGATCGACTAATTACCAAACAAGTTGTAAAACTCCAATAAGTATTATATTTTCTACAACACAGATCGATAATAAATTTATGGGTCTGTGTTGTTTTTGTTTTATATTCGTAATGTTTTTACAAAGCTTACGACAAATAGTAAATACAAAATTTATGGAGCAAAAGAATATTATTTCATTACGCAATATCAAAAGAGAATTTAATTTGGGCGATGAAACTATTCATGCACTCAAAGGAATAAATATAGATATATACAAAAATGAATATGTTGCCTTGATGGGGCCGTCAGGTTCAGGGAAATCTACACTAATGAATATTTTAGGCTGCTTGGATACGCCGTCTTCCGGTCAATATTTTTTAGATGGAAATGATGTGAGCAAATCTTCAGATAATGCTTTAGCCGCAGTACGCAATAAACAGATTGGATTTATTTTCCAAACGTTTAATCTTATTCCGCGTTTAACCACAATTGAAAATGTTGCATTGCCATTGATTTATGCAGGCTGGAGTAAAAAAGACAGAGATGAACGTGCCGTAGAAATGCTGAAGCAAGTAGGATTAGGGGATAGAATGAAACACAAGCCCAATGAACTTTCGGGCGGACAGCGACAGCGTGTAGCCGTAGCCAGAGCTTTAGTAAATAATCCTTCACTTATATTGGCAGATGAGCCAACCGGAAATCTTGATACAAAAACATCGTACGAAATTATGCGATTGTTTGAAGAAATACACGCCAACGGAAACACCATTGTAGTCGTAACTCACGAAGAAGATATCGCTTTATATTCTCATCGAATTGTGCGCATGCGCGATGGGTTAATAGAAACCGATAAACCCAATTTGGATATTCATAAAGCCGATACACAATCGGTAATTGGATAGTGTTCTTATGCGCTGAAATGAAATAACATTGCCAAATTTTTAGAAAATAATTTTATGGCAATCGATAAAAGTATAATGCCAAAAACTTTTCTAAGAATATTTATCCCGGTATCACCAATAAGATTTTCAATCTTTGGAATAAATTTTATTACAAAATAAATAAAGGCCAAATTAATTAAGATAGCAATTAAAATTACCTCTATAGAATATTCAGATCGTAAAGAAAGCAAGGTCGTTAGCGTACCGGCACCGGCAATCATGGGAAATGCAATCGGTACAATAGAGGTACTCTTCGGCGTAGAATCATTCGACTTAAAAATATCTCGATTGAGCGTCATCTCCAATCCAATAAGAAAAATAACAATAGAACCGGCTAAAGAAAATGAAGCTAAATCAATTCCAATAAGCCCAAGCAGTTTATTTCCGGTAAATAGAAATACAACCATTATCAACCCCGATACAATGGTGGCATATTTTGCGTCAACATGCCCTACCTTTGATTTAATGTCTAATATTACCGGTACAGAACCCAGTACATCTATAATTGCAAATAAGATAAGTGTAACTGTCGATATTTCTTTTAAATTGAAATCCATCTTAAAATTTAATATGGTGCAAAGTTCTGAAAATAAAAGCATTGTTTGCCAAAAAAAATAAACGTACCTCCTAAAAAGAGAATAAAACCAGCATAAAATTCTGAATAAGCATAAAAAAACTACGGTGTGTTATTGGTTTATCAACATTCTGTGATATAAAATCTCTATTTTATCGTAAATAAGTAAAAAAGTTGTTTAAATTTGTGATTTAATATAAATTAACAGTATTTTTGACATTAAATTAAAACCACAGTCTTTATGAAAAAAGGTACCGTATTATTATGTGCATTACTCGTTATGTTTAGTTCCATATCAATGGGGGCAAAAAAACCACCTAAGAACAGCAATAGCGCAGTAGGAAACAACAGATTTAGCTTAGGCATTGGTATGGAAGTAGCAGATTACTACACGCCGCTGTTGAAAAAAGTATCGACATTTAAAAATCCAATTTGGTTTGGACCACGTCTTACTATGTGGTATAATCCAATTTCATCCGTAGCCGTTGGCGTGGATTTGGGAAGTCATGCTTTTTCGACAAAAGACAATTCCACTTTGCCTTCTATTAACACGTACAATTTGCTGTATTCAGCATTATTTGCTTACAAATTTAACAATGGCTACATCTTAAAAGAAGATGCGGCAGTAGCTCCTTACCTTTTTGTGAAATTCCAAGGCTCTTGGGCACAAACTCCAATTTACAAACAAAACGTTAACGGTTTTGGAATTCCTATCGGGGTAGGTATTAATTTTAAAGTAGCTAATAATGTAGCAATTAACGCAAACGGAGGATATAGCTTTAATATTAAAAATGCAAACGACCATATCTTCTTCGGCGCAGGCTTAATGGTAGATTTAGGTAAAGGCAAAGAGGTGGAAGAAGCTCCAAAACCTGTTGTAGTAGAAAAACCTGTCGATACAGATGGAGACGGTATTCCTGATATCGACGATGCATGCCCTACCGTACCTGGCTTAGCACAATTCAATGGCTGCCCGGATACCGATGGAGATGGAATCGAAGATAGCAAAGATGAGTGCCCTACCGTTCCTGGTTTAGCAGAATTTAACGGCTGCCCGGATAGAGATGGTGACGGTATTCCCGATCATAAAGACGCTTGTCCTGATGTTAAAGGTATAGCTAAATACGGCGGTTGCCCAGATCCGGACAGAGATGGTGACGGAATTATCAACGAAAAAGATAAATGCCCTGATGTACCGGGTACATTTGCAGCACAAGGCTGCCCTGATAGAGACGGTGATGGCGTTCCGGATAGCGAAGATAAATGTCCTGATGTTGCAGGTCCTGCTTCTAACAAAGGATGCCCTGAAGTAAAAGAAGAAGCTAAAAAACGATTGGCTTTTGCTGCTCGTGCTATCCAATTTGAAACAGGTAAAGCAACTATCAAAACAACCTCTTACAAAATATTAGATGAAGTAGCTTCTATCTTAAAAGAATATCCTTATTACGATGTAAACGTAGAAGGAAATACAGATAATGTAGGTAAACCGGAATTAAACTTGAAGTTATCTAAAGAAAGAGCGGCTGCTGCTGTAGCTTATTTGGTAAGTAAAGGCATTGCTCCTGCTCGCTTAATTTCTGAAGGTTACGGTGATACAAGACCAATCGGCGATAATAAAACTGCGGCCGGAAGAGCTCAAAACAGACGTGTAGAATTTAAGTTATTATTCAGATAATATCTATTAATAATTTTATTAAAAAAAAGGTCTCGACTTGTCGAGACCTTTTTTTATATTTGATAAACATGAATGCTAATTACAAAAATGGATTTTCTCGCTTCGAACGCAATGGAATTATTTTGTTGAGTGCTTTGATAATAATCGCTATAATCTCTAAAAGATATGTTGTAGAATATTACGGAAGAAAATCTGAAAAACTCATTGCGAACGATACTTTATTAATTGCTCGATTACAACAACAAATAACAGAAGCAAAAGATGCAGAAAAACCTTATTATGCAACTCCAAAAAATACACCATACCCCTCAATTAATAGTACCCGACAGCAACCCGCTGACTTTAAGATAGAAGTCAATTCTGCTACCGAAGAAGATTTTGATAAACTAAAAGGAATAGGAAAAGTATTTGCAGGTCGCATAGTCGCTTTCCGTAATAAATTAGGCGGTTTCTATTCCATCGAACAAATAAAAGACGTTTATGGAATACAAGATTCCGTTTTTCAAAACTTCAAAAAACAGTTGACTATAAAACCTAAAAATGCAACAAAAATAGATATAAACACGGCTACCTTTGAAGAGCTAACCGCTAACCCCTATTTATTTTCTACTGTAGCTAAGCAAATAATAGGCTACAGAACAAAAGTAAGACCATTTGAAAGTGTGGAAGACGTAAAAAATCTCTATTTTATAAAAGACCATCCCGAACATTACACTAAAATGTTGCCCTATATCCGTGTGGATTAAATAGCACTATTTTAGAGCAAAATGCGTTTCTTTCCGTACTACTTAAAATGAACTACCGCCATTTTTTACTTGTGTAAAAATCCCTATATTTGTAACATAAAATTTTAAAAATGAATTTCGAATACTCAGAGAACCAACAGATGATAGCACAAACAGTACGTGATTTTGCAGAAAAGCACATTCGTCCTTATGTAATGGAATGGGACGAAGCACAATTCTTTCCTGCAGAAACATTGCATAAATTAGGGGAGCTGGGATTGATGGGGATTTTGATACCGGAGCAATACGGTGGTGCGGGTTTAAGCTATAATGAATATATTACAGCCCTAATAGAAATTGGAAAAGTAGATAGTTCTTTGTGCTTATCGGTAGCTGCACATAATTCACTTTGCACTAACCATATTTACAAATTTGCCAACGAAGAACAACGAAATAAATGGCTGCCTAAATTAGCTACAGGAGAGTGGATTGGTGCGTGGGGACTGACAGAAGCCAATACCGGCTCTGATGCCGGAAGAATGAAATGCGTAGCACAGCAAGATGGAGATTATTGGGTAATTAACGGAGCTAAAAACTTCATTACACACGGCATTAGCGGAAACGTTGCCGTGGTAATCGTGCGAACCGGAGAACTCTTGGATAGCCACGGTATGACAGCCTTTGTGGTAGAACGCGGCACTCCGGGATTTAGTGGAGGTAAAAAAGAAAACAAATTAGGGATGCGCTGCTCCGAAACTGCCGAAATGATTTTTGATAATTGTCGCGTACATAAAGACAATATTTTGGGTAAGGTAGGCGATGGATTTATCCAAGCTATGAAAATTTTAGATGGTGGAAGAATCTCCATAGCCGCATTAAGTATAAGTATTGCGGTAGGCGCTTATGAAGCCGCCGTACGATACGCAAAAGAAAGAGAACAATTCGGAAAACCCATCGCCGATTTTCAAGCAATAGGCTTTAAGTTAGCAGATATGGCTACAGAAATAGAAGCTGCTAAACTATTAACTTTCCAAGCTGCAGATATGATGATACGAGGAGAAAAAATGACAAAACAATCCGCCTTTGCCAAATATTATGCATCTGAGATAGCTTGCAAAGTATCTAATGAAGCCGTACAAGTACTAGGCGGCTATGGATATATCAAAGATTTTCCGGTAGAAAAATTTTATCGCGATGCCAAATTATGCACTATAGGAGAAGGAACTTCAGAAATTCAAAAATTAGTAATCAGCCGAGAAATTCTTAAAGGAAATAGCTGATTTTAGTTTTTTGATGTTAAAAACAAATTAAATTACAGAAAATCAGCATTTAAACAGGGTTAGATTTTTAAATTTTCAATTTTAAATCTATCTTTGCAACCCCGAACTTTCGGAAAATCTTAAAAATAAAAGAGGTATAATTTATGTTAATCGTTGACGCAAGAGAATCGGAGTCTTTAGACAGAGCACTAAAAATTTTCAAAAAAAAATTTGAAAAAACAGGAACAGTTAAACAATTACGTGCACGTCAGGCATTTACATTGTCATCTGTAAAAAGACGTTTTGAAATTAAAAAAGCTGTTTACGTAGAACAATTACGTAAAGGAGAAGAATAAAGTTGCATTTCTCGTTTTTTATTTCTAACTTAATCGTCCATACCAATGGAGGTTAATAGAAGTGAAATGATAGAAGCATTTGTAAATTATCTTCGATACGAAAAACGATATTCTATTAAAACTGCAGAGTCTTATCAAATAGACATTCTGCAGTTTTTTAATTTTATAAAAAATGAATTTGAACTAGAGGATTTGCTATTGGTAAAAAACCAGCATATCCGTGCATTTGTAGTACAATTGGTTACGGATAAGCAGCAGCCATCAAGTATAAAACGCAAAATATCGGCACTTAAATCTTTTTATAAATATTACCAAAAAATAGGAAAAATACCCTCTAATCCGGCAGATAAAATAGTTACCCCTAAAATACCCGAACGCCTACCCAAATTTGTAGAGCAAAGCAAAATAAACCACCTTTTAGAAGAACCGGAAAAGTACTTTACCCATAAATCAGCATTCGAAAACGCACAAGAGCAAATAATAATAGATGTATTATATGCAACAGGAATGCGCCGGCAAGAACTAATAAACCTGCAATGGAACGACATTAATTTTGCATCTCAACAGATAAAAATAACCGGTAAAGGAAATAAGCAACGTCTAATACCTGTAATGAAATCACTGGCGGATAACCTTATCAATTTCCAAAAACAACAAAAAGAAGAATTAAAAGATATCCCTCACGCTCACTATGTTTTTTTAACAAAAAATGGACAACAACTGTATCCAAATTACGTTTATCGAGTGGTGAAATGGCATATTGGAAATTGCAGTACAACTGAAAAGAAAAGTCCGCACGTATTGCGGCACTCTTTTGCTACGCACATGAGTAACAATGGTGCAAAATTAAACGATATCAAAGAAATATTGGGACATGCCAGTTTGGCTTCCACCCAAGTATATACCCATAACACCATCGAACAATTAAAAGAAGTTTATAAAATTGCCCATCCTAAAGCGTAAAGCCTATGAGTACTATTTAAATGAATGAGCGAAACGCTCAAGTAATAAACAACATTTCTAATTACATTAAAAAAAGTATTATGTCTATGAAAATCCAAATCCAATCCTTGCACTTTACAGCAGACCAATCGTTAAAAGATTTCATAAATAAACGATTAGAAAAATTAGAAACTTTTTACGATAAAATTATTGATTCCGACGTTATTCTGAGTTTGGAACAATTAAATACTCAAGTTAGAGATAAAATAGTGGTAATAAAAACTAATATTCCCGGAAATACATTAATAGCAAAAGAAAAAAGCAAGAAATTTGAAGCTGCTGTAGATTTGGCAGTAGAATCTTTAAGGAAACAAATAGAAAAAATAAAAACAAAACAGAAAGACTAAATAATAAGAATTTGAAGAACAAGAAATGGCTGTCTCAGAAATAGAGACAGCCTCTCTTTTTTTAGAACAGTTATCAAATAAAATGCAATCATAGCATCCTACTTCATAAATTACCCTAAAAAATTTTACCATCTTAACTCTTTTTTGCTTTAAAAAGATAAATAAATACGATAATAGCAATTCTTAAAAGCTATTTGCATTACCACCAAAGAAAATTAAGCACATCCTTAAACTTTAAATAATCTTAAAACCCTAACATTTTTTGCAGCAATAGTAAAAAAACAGAATTTAATCGTATATTTGCACTCCTAAAAATAGGATTTTATCTGTTTTTGGCAAGTAAGTTCTTGTAAATAAACGAGTTTTGTGCCGATGTAGCTCAGTTGGCCAGAGCAGCTGATTTGTAATCAGCGGGTCGGGGGTTCGAATCCCTCCATCGGCTCTAAGGTACAAAGCGAGGGTAAGTAGCCAAGTGGCCAACGGCAACAGACTGTAAATCTGTCCTCTTCGGAGTTCGGTGGTTCGAATCCATCCTTGCCCACTATCTTTTGTGCGTAAAATCACAAAGGAATTGTTCTTTAAATGAATGAAAGATAAGTTGGAATGTATAAAACACCATCCACTTAAAATGCGGAAGTAGCTCAGTTGGTAGAGCGACAGCCTTCCAAGCTGTAGGTCGCGGGTTCGAACCTCGTCTTCCGCTCTTTAAAAACTCAGATGTGAGTGAACTGTGTGTCCGGACGTTCTCTATCGCCGATGTAGCTCAGTGGTAGAGCACTTCCTTGGTAAGGAAGAGGTCGCGGGTTCAATTCCCTTCATCGGCTCAAAATTTAAAATATTAAACTTTTTAGATTATTAAATATTAAAAAAAACAATCATGGCTAAGGAAAAATTTATAAAGGATAAGCCGCACGTTAACATCGGAACCATTGGTCACGTTGACCACGGTAAAACAACCTTGACAGCAGCAATTACTTATGTGTTGTCAAAATCAGGTTTAGCAGAAAAGAAAGATTATGACTCTATCGATGCTGCTCCGGAAGAAAAAGAAAGAGGTATTACTATCAACACGGCTCACGTGGAATACCAAACACCTTCTCGTCACTATGCACACGTTGACTGTCCGGGTCACGCTGACTACATCAAAAACATGATTACAGGTGCTGCACAGATGGACGGTGCTATCTTAGTGGTAGCTTCTACAGATGGACCAATGCCTCAAACTAAAGAACATATCTTATTGGCTGCGCAAGTAGGCGTTCCTCGTATGGTCGTATTTATGAATAAAGCTGACTTAGTTGACGACCCAGAGTTGTTAGAGTTAGTAGAAATGGATATCCGTGAAGAACTATCTAAACGTGGATATGATGGCGATAATACACCAATCATCAAAGGTTCTGCATTAAAAGCATTACAAGACGATCCGGAAGGAGTAGCACAAATCGAAGCTTTAATGAAAGCAGTAGATGAGTGGATTCCACTTCCTCCACGCCCAATTGACCAACCATTCTTAATGCCGGTTGAAGACGTATTCTCTATTACAGGTCGTGGTACAGTTGCTACAGGCCGTATCGAAAGAGGGGTTATAAAAACAGGCGAACCGGTTGAAATCATTGGCTTACAAGAAAAATCAATGACCTCTACATGTACAGGTGTTGAAATGTTCCGTAAAATATTAGATATCGGTGAAGCAGGTGAAAATGTAGGTATCTTATTACGTGGTATCGAAAAAACAGATATCAAACGTGGTATGGTTATCTGCAAACCGGGTTCTGTAACTCCACATACTGAATTCAAATGTGAAGTGTATATCCTTAGCAAAGACGAAGGTGGTCGTCATACACCATTCTTCAATAAATACCGTCCTCAATTCTACTTACGTACTACAGACGTTACAGGTGAAATAACTTTACCGGAAGGAGTTGAAATGGTAATGCCAGGTGATAACGTAACTTTGACAGTGAAATTAATTTACCCAGTAGCATTAGAGAAAGGTTTAAAATTCGCTATCCGTGAAGGTGGTAGAACTGTAGGTGCTGGTCAGGTTACTGAAATTGTAAAATAATATTGTATATCCGTCATTAGTCATTAGTCCTGGTATTAGTGGCTAATGACTAATATACGGGTGTAGTTCAAGGGTAGAATAGCGGTCTCCAAAACCGTTGATGGGAGTTCGAATCTCTCCACCCGTGCAAAAGAAAAAAAATGGATAGTATTAAATTATATCTGCAAGCCTCTTACGATGAATTAACTTCAAAAGTAACATGGCCAACTTGGAAAGAACTCCAAGCTAACACCGTAGTAGTTGTAGTAGCTTCAATCGTTATTGCATTATTAATAGGGTTGATGGATATGATTTCAAATGTTGTATTTAGCGATATTATCTATAAAATAGCTGGTTAATCTTCTTTTAGAATATATACAGATGACTGAAGACAAAAAATGGTACGTACTGAGAGTAATCAGTGGAAAGGAAAAAAAACTTCGAGAAGTAATCGAGAAGGAAATTAAACTTTCCGGCTGGTCTGATATTATTCCACAAGTAATAGTGCCAACAGAGAAAGTATATAAACTAAAAGGGGGTAAAAAAGTAATCCACGAGAAAAATTTTTTCCCGGGATACTTAATGTTAGAAGCAGACCCTAAAAAATTTGTTGGTGATATCGTTCTTCATATACAAAATATGACCAACGTAATCTCATTTATCGAAAGAAATAAACCTATTCCACTAAAAAAAGCGGAAGTAAACAGAATATTAGGTAAAGTAGATGAGCAAGAAGAAGTAGGCGGAACAGTAAATGAGCCGTTCTTAGTAGGAGAAGATGTTAAAATTATTGACGGTCCTTTCAATGATTTCACCGGTACTATCGAAGAAATTATGGAAGACAAGAAGAAATTACGCGTAGTCGTAAAAATATTCGGAAGAAAAACTCCGGTGGAGTTAAATTTTATGCAAGTTGAAAAACAATAAGAAATGGCAAAGGAAATTGAAACATTTATCAAATTACAAGTAAAAGGCGGACAAGCAAACCCTGCACCTCCCATTGGTCCTGCATTAGGTTCTAAAGGGGTGAATATCATGGAGTTTTGTAAGCAATTTAACGCTGCTACGCAAGATAAACAAGGAAAAATATTGCCGTGTGTAATTACGGTATATAAAGATAAATCATTCACATTTGTAATCAAAACACCTCCCGCTTCCGCATTATTATTAGAGTATTCTAAAGCCAAAAAAGGCTCAAACATACCTAATCGTAATAAAATAGGGTCAGTGTCTTGGGATCAAGTGAAAGAAATTGCAGAAATAAAAATGCCGGACTTGAACTGCTTTACAGTTCAAGCAGCCATGAAAATGGTGGCAGGAACTGCAAGAAGCATGGGAATCACTGTTACGGGTGAAGCACCATTCCAAGCTTAATTTTAAGCAGAGAGAGTTCCACTCTGAAATGGAACGCTATTATCTCACCAATTTTTTAAACAAATGAAAGTTGTAAAAAAAAGAAAAGCAGTTGACGCTAAAGTCGAAAAAGGCAAAGTGTACACACTAGAACAAGCCGCTGCTTTAGTAAAAGAAGTAAGCACTACCAAGTTTGATGCTTCTGTCGATGTTCACATCCGATTGGGTGTTGACCCTCGTAAACCGGATCAAGCACTTCGAGGAACCGTAAGCTTACCACATGGTACAGGTAAAACTAAAACCGTTTTGGTTTTATGTCCATCTGACAAAGAAGCAGCTGCGAAAGAAGCAGGTGCTGACTATGTAGGCTTAGAAGAATACCTTGAAAAAATTGCAGGCGGTTGGACAGATGTAGATGTTATTATCTCTACCCCAAGCGTAATGCCAAAGTTAGGTCGTTTAGGTAAAATATTAGGTCCTCGTAACTTAATGCCTAACCCTAAATCCGGAACAGTTACAGAAAACGTAGCTGATGCAGTACGTGAAGTAAAGAAAGGTAAAATATCTTTCAAAATCGACAAGTTCGGCATCATCCACACTTCAGTAGGTCGTGTATCATTCAATCCATCTCAATTGTTCGACAATGCTAAAGAAATGATTTCTACTATTGCTAAAATGAAACCATCTTCAGCAAAAGGTATCTATTTCAAAAGTATCTATGTTGCAACAACCATGAGCCCATCCATCGAAGTAGATGTGAAATCTATTCCGGGAATCTAATAGTTCATTCTAAAAAAAGGAAAAAATGACTAAGACCGAAAAACAAGCAACCATTGATAGCCTAACTGACCAATTCGCTAACGCTAATTACTTCTATTTTACGGATACTGCAGGGTTGACCGTAGAAAAAGTAAATAAACTAAGAAGAATTTGTTTTCAAAAAGGCATCAGTCTTCAAGTTGCAAAAAACACATTAATCAAAAAAGCACTAGTTGCCGGAGGTAAATTCTCAGATGATTTAGATCCAGTATTACACGGACCTACCGCTGTGATGTTTACAGAAACAGGCAATCTTCCTGCTAAAGTAATTAAACAATTCCGTTCAGAAGGCAACTTAGATAAACCGGCACTAAAAGCTGCGTATATCGACACTGCTGTATATGTTGGAGAAAACCAATTAGAAGCATTAATCAACGTGAAATCTAAAAACGAACTCATCGGTGATATCGTTGGCTTGCTTCAATCTCCTGCTAAAAATGTTATCTCTGCCCTTAAATCAAGTGGAGGTAAAATTGCCGGAATCGTTAAAACATTACAAGAAAGAGAAAATTAAATTTATAACTTATTAAATTTTTAAACAATGGCTGATATTAAAGCATTCGCAGAGCAATTAGTAAACTTAACAGTTAAAGAAGTTAACGAACTTGCTGAAATTTTAAAAAATGAATACGGGATCGAACCAGCTGCTGCTGCTGTTGCAGTTGCTGCTGCTCCAGGTGCAGGCGGTGGCGCTGCTGTAGAAGAAAAAACATCTTTTGATGTTATCTTAAAAGACGGTGGTGCACAAAAATTAGGTGTGGTGAAAATAGTGAAAGAAATCACAGGTTTAGGCTTAAAAGAAGCTAAAGACTTAGTAGATGGCGCTCCTAAACCTATCAAAGAAGGTGTTTCTAAAGATGAAGCTGAAGCACTTAAAGCTAAATTAGAAGAAGCCGGTGCAGCTGTTGAATTGAAGTAATTCATTCACAATCAAATAATTAAAGTGTCCGGTAACTTTTTAAGTTACCGTGACACTTTTTACTGTTTTTATAAATTTTAATAAGATTGCATGTCTAAAAAAACAGAAAAATCGGGACTTACTACCACTGGAAGAATTAATTTCAGTAAAATTAGCCATCCCTATGACTATCCTAACCTGTTAGATATTCAGGTTAAATCCTTTCAAGAGTTTTTACAACTCGAAACCACTCCGGACAAGCGCTCTAAAGAGGGTTTGTATAAAGTGTTTTCTGAAAACTTCCCAATTACCGATGCAAGAAGTATCTTCTTGCTAGAGTTTTTGGACTATTATGTTGACCCTCCTCGCTATACCGTTGATGAGTGTATCGAAAGAGGGCTAACCTATAGCGTTCCTTTAAAAGCAAAGTTGCGCTTATCTTGTAACGATGAAGAACATATCGACTTCCAAACTATCGTGCAAGATGTATTTTTGGGTAATATCCCTTACATGACAGACAAAGGTACCTTTGTAATCAATGGCGCAGAACGTGTTGTCGTTTCTCAATTACACCGTTCGCCGGGTGTTTTCTTCGGTATGAGCTATCATCCGAACGGTACTAAAATATTCTCTGCAAGAGTAATTCCTTTTAAAGGGGCTTGGATGGAATTTGCTACTGACATTAATAATGTAATGTATGCATACATTGACCGCAAAAAGAAATTCCCTGTAACTACCTTATTGCGTGCAATTGGCTACGATTCCGACCGTGATATCTTGAAATTATTCGGATTGTCTGACGAAATCGAAGTAAACAAAAAATCACTAGAAAAACATATAGGCAGACGCTTAGCTGCCAGAGTATTGAAATCTTGGATGGAAGACTTCGTAGATGAAGATACCGGCGAGGTAGTTTCTATCGAAAGAAATGAAGTAATCCTCGAGCGAGATACTTATTTAGACGAAGATAATATCCAACTAATTTTGGATACCGGTATTAAAACCATCATTTTGCAAAAAGAAAATACAGAAGAAGATTACTCTATCATCTTCAATACGTTGCAAAAAGATACTTCAAACTCTGAAATTGAAGCCTTAAAACATATTTACCGCCAACTTAGAGGTTCAGATCCACCGGATGACGATACAGCTCGAGGTATTATCGAGAAATTATTCTTCTCCGATAAACGCTACGACTTAGGACTCGTTGGGCGCTACAAAATCAATAAAAAATTAGGATTAGACCATGAACCTGATAATATTGTTTTGACAAAAGAAGACATCGTTTCTATTGTAAAATATTTGATTCGTTTAGTAAATCAAAAAGCTGAAATTGATGATATCGACCACTTGAGCAATAGAAGAGTTCGTACCGTTGGCGAACAATTATTTGCACAATTTGGTGTTGGTTTGGCGCGTATGGCACGTACAATCCGCGAACGCATGAATGTACGCGATAATGAGGTATTTACTCCAATCGACTTAATTAATGCAAGAACATTATCTTCAGTAATTAACTCTTTCTTTGGAACCTCACAATTGTCACAATTCTTAGATCAAACCAACCCGCTTTCAGAGGTAACCCATAAACGCCGTATTTCAGCCCTCGGACCCGGTGGTCTTTCACGCGAAAGAGCTGGTTTTGAGGTACGTGACGTTCACTACTCACACTATGGTCGATTATGTACCATTGAAACCCCGGAAGGACCTAATATCGGACTAATTTCTACACTTTGCGTACATGCAAAAGTGAATGAAATGGGATTCATTGAAACTCCATATAGAAAAGTAAATAAAGGAAAAGTTGATAACAAAGTAGAATACTTGACAGCTGAAGAAGAAGACGAGAGAGTTATTGCACAGTCTAATATTTCTTTAGATGATAAAGGCGCCTTTGTGGACAAAAAAGTAAAATGCCGTTTCCAAGGTGATTTCCCTATCGTAGATGCGGACAGCGATGAAATGGCAAACGTTCAAAACATGGACGTTGCTCCAAACCAAATCGTTGGAGTTTCAGCTTCTTTAATTCCTTTCTTGGAAAATGATGACGCCAACCGTGCATTAATGGGCTCTAACATGCAACGTCAGGCTGTACCTTTGATGCGATGCGAATCTCCGATTGTTGGGACAGGTATCGAAGCAAGGGTAGCCTCCGATTCTAATGTATTGATAAATGCAGAACGCTCTGGCGTAGTAGAATATGTAGATGCAAATGAAATTCGTATCCGCTATGACAGAACCGAAAACGAACGTTTAGTAAGCTTTGAAGACGATGTGAAAATTTACAAGTTGACAAAATTTGCACGTACCAACCAAGCTACCAGTATCAACTTGCGTCCAATAGTTCGCAAAGGCGAGAAAGTAGTAAAAGGTCAAATCTTGTGCGAAGGTTATGCTACTCAAAACGGAGAATTAGCATTAGGTAAAAACTTGTTAGTAGCATTCATGCCTTGGAAAGGGTTCAATTTTGAGGATGCTATCGTAATTAACGAAAAAGTAGTTCGTGAAGATATCTTTACTTCTATCCATATCGAAGAATATGAAATGGATGTACGGGATACTAAATTAGGAGAAGAAGAATTAACGAATGATATTCCGAATGTAAGCGAAGATGCAACCCGCAACTTAGATGAAAACGGTATCATCCGCGTAGGAGCAAAAATTAAAGAAGGAGATATCCTTATTGGAAAAATTACACCAAAAGGAGAAACCGATCCTACTCCGGAAGAAAAATTATTACGTGCTATCTTTGGCGATAAAGCGGGGGATGTGAAAGATGCTTCCTATAAAGCACCACCATCAACAGAAGGTATCGTTGTAACTACTAAGTTATTCCAAAAAGCGAAGAAAGATAAAAATTCTAAAGTAAGAGAGAAAACAGAACTCGAAAAAGCTGAAAAAATTCACTTACAAAATTTAGAAGAAATCAAAAAAGTATTAGTTGTTAAACTAATGGAATTAGTGGGTGGCAAAACAACTATCGGTATTAAAAATATCTTTGGCGAAGAAGCTGTACCTAAAGGAACTAAATTCTCCGAAAAATTATTAGGAGGACTTAATTACCAAAATTTAGATGCTGCGGAATGGACAAAAGAAGAAGAAACCAATGAGTTAATTAAACGCTTAATCCACAACTTCAATATCAAATTTAATGAGGAAAAAGGCCGTTTCTTACGAGATAAATATGCTATAACAGTAGGAGATGAATTACCTTCCGGCGTTTTAAAATTGGCTAAAGTTTACATTGCACAAAAACGTAAATTAAGAGTAGGTGATAAGATGGCAGGCCGTCACGGAAATAAAGGTATCGTAGCGAAAATTGTTCGCCAAGAAGATATGCCTTTCTTAGAAGATGGAACTCCGGTAGATGTAGTATTGAATCCATTAGGGGTACCTTCTCGTATGAACATCGGTCAGATATACGAAACGGTCTTAGGTTGGGCCGGTAAAGAATTGGGAGTGAAATTTGCAACTCCTATCTTTGACGGTGCAAATGTAGAAGAAATTGAACACTACATCAACGAAGCCGGTTTGCCACGCTTGGGAAGTACACACTTGTATGATGGTGAAACAGGACAACGTTTCGATCAGAAAACTACAGTGGGAGTTATTTATATGATTAAACTTTCTCACATGGTGGACGACAAAATGCATGCTCGTTCTATCGGACCATACTCGCTTATTACCCAACAACCATTGGGTGGTAAAGCACAATTCGGGGGTCAGCGTTTAGGGGAGATGGAAGTATGGGCGTTGGAAGCGTATGGTGCATCTAATATCTTACAAGAATTATTAACCGTAAAATCAGATGATATTCAAGGAAGAGCTAAGGCTTACGAAGCTATAGTGAAAGGCGATAACTTGCCGGAACCGGGTATTCCTGAATCTTTCAATGTATTAGTACACGAGTTAAGAGGACTTGCCTTAGATTTGGATTTTGAATAATATCTTATCCATTTAAAATAAAGACAGCCGCATTTGTGCGGCTGTCTTTATTTACGGTAGCTGAGTTTTGAATAATAATATTTGGTACGAATAGACAACCATATTTTTGTCGTAGTAAAAGTGTATAGTTTATTGAAATTTAATATTAAAGAGGAAAATTCTTTTTTGTCAGTTTCCTCATTTTCAAATAAAACCGTATCTTTGCAACCCGAATTTATTCGGAATAAAATTTTTAATAACTAAATTAATCCATTATGAACAATTACGAAACGGTTTTTATTACAACGCCGGTGCTCAGTAATGACGAGTACACAAGAACCGTAAAAAAGTACGCAGAGCTGATAGAAAAAGCCGGCGGAAAGGTGGTTCACAAAGAAGATTGGGGCATCAAACAATTGGCTTATCCAATCCAAAAGAAGACAACAGGGTTTTATACGTTGTTGCAATTTGAGGTAGATCCTCAGTTTATCCGCAAATTTGAAGTTGAATTTAAACGCGATGAAAACATTATGCGTTTCTTAACAACCAGATTTGATAAACATGCTGCTGCTTATGCAGAGCAACGCAGAAACAAATTAAGTGGTAAATCTAAAAAAGCGGAGGCATAACATGGCAACACAAGACGAAATAAAATTCTTAAATGCGCCTAAAATTGGCATGAATAAGAAAAAATACTGCCGTTTCAAAAAAAGCGGAATCAAGTATATTGACTACAAAGATCCTCAATTCTTATTGAAGTTTGTAAACGAACAAGGTAAGTTATTACCCCGCCGTCTTACAGGGAACTCTTTGAAGTTCCAACGTAAAATTTCACAAGCAGTGAAAAAAGCACGTCACTTGGCGATATTGCCTTATGTTACTGACCTTTTAAAGTAAATCAACCATGGAAGTAATCTTATTGAAAGACGTAGATAATTTAGGACATAAATACGACGTAGTATCTGTAAAACCGGGCTTTGGTCGTAATTATTTAATCCCTCAAGGATTCGCTCAGGTAGCGAATACGTCAAATAAAAAACACAACGAAGAGATAAAAAAACAACAATCTGCAAAAATTTCTAAGTTAATTGAAGACTATAAAGCTTTAGCAGAAAAATTAAAATCTTCAAAAATTATTGTAGGTGCCAAAACAGGTACTACAGGAAAATTATTCGGTAGTGTAACGAATATCCAAGTAGCGGAAGCTTTGAAAAAACAATTCGACCTTACTGTAGATAGAAAAAAAGTACACATCGTAGGTGAAGTAAAAGAAGTTGGTACTTACAAAGCTAACGTACATTTGTATAAAGAAGTAGCTACAGAAATCGAATTCGAAGTAGTAGCAGAATAAGCTTTTATATTCCAATCCAACCATAAAAAAACGCCGAACATTTGTTTGGCGTTTTTTTTATATCCTAAATAAGGTAACGGAATTGTTTGTAGAGTGATTTTATGAATAGGGTATTTGTTTTAACTATTATAGTATTTACCATTCTAAAATATATCTTGCTCCTGCCAACTGAGAACCCCCTAAAATCGAAGCATTTCTTATAAAGAGTTCTGCGTTTCTGTAGTATAAAACAATAGTAGCTAAGTTGTTGGCGGTCAGTTTAGGTCACCCCATAAAAAACGACCAATCTATGACATTGAAACAAATTTTATTCTAACTTAGCAGATTGAAAAATGGCATTAAGTTGGAACGAAATAAAAGACCGAGCCTTAAAATTCTCAAAGGAATGGAATGGAACTGAAAACGAAGAAGCAGATGCAAAACCGTTTTTGGATGCTTTTTTTAACGTTTTTGGAATTACACGGAAAAAAATAGGAACATTTGAACATCGAGTAAAAAAACTCGATGACGGAAACGGCTATATTGACTTGCTTTGGAAAGGCGTTATTCTCATTGAAATGAAAAGTAAAGGCAAAAACCTTGATAAAGCCTTTACGCAAGCCAAAGACTACACCAACGGACTTAAACAGCACGAACTACCAAAAAATATTTTGGTGTGCGACTTCGATATTTTCCGTTTGTACGACACCGAAGAAAACACCACCATAGAATTTCATTTGGCCGATTTAGTGAATAATGTTCAGCACTTTTATTATTTACTTGGTTATCCCAAAAAGCAATATAAAGAACAAGATCCAGCGAACATCAAAGCAGCCGAGTTGATGGGCAAACTGCACGACAGATTGGAAGAAATCGGCTATACAGGACACGCATTAGAAGTGTATTTGGTACGAATTCTGTTTTTATTGTTTGCCGAAGACACTTCAATTTTTCTCAAACAGCAATTTCAGGATTTTATTGAATATCGTACCAACGAAGACGGAAGTGATTTAGCGTCTAAATTACAGGAATTGTTTCAAGTATTGAATACGCCAAATGAAAAACGCTTTAAAAACTTAGACGAACAACTTGCCGATTTTCCATACATCAACGGAAAACTATTTGAAGAAATGTTGCCGGTAGCAAGTTTTGACAGCAAAATGCGTCAAGCAGTACTGAATTGTTGTTATATTGATTGGAGTAAAATCTCGCCTGCCATTTTCGGCTCGATGTTTCAATCTGTGATGAACCCCAAAGAACGCAGAAATTTGGGTGCACATTATACCAGTGAAACCAATATTCTAAAATTAATAAAACCACTTTTTTTAGACGACCTTTGGAAAGAGTTTGAAAAAATAAAACACGATGATACAAAACTAACTCATTTTCATAATAAAATTTCTTCGCTTCGCTTTTTAGACCCAGCTTGTGGTTGTGGTAATTTTTTGATTATTACCTATAGAGAATTACGATTGTTAGAACTTGAAGTATTGAATACGCTGAATAAGTTAAATAAGCGTTATCATCAAATGGAATTTTTGGATATTTCATTGTTTTTCAAAGTAAATGTTGATCAATTTTATGGGATAGAATACGAAGAATTTCCAGCTCAAATTGCACAAGTGGCTATGTGGTTAATTGACCACCAAATGAATATGTATTGCAGTGTTGAAACAGGTCAAAAATTATTTAGAATACCACTGGTGAAATCTGCTAAAATTATTCACGGTAATGCTTTGAATGAGGATTGGAATAATTTAATATATCCAGATAACACCATAACTTTAAGTGCCAAAGATGCTGAAATAATTATTACAAATAAAGTGGAAGAACCGCAGGCTGAATATGGTAAGGTAAAATTAAGAGTAGAACAGTATAAAATTGTTGATGAGTTTTCGGAAGTAAAGCCAACAACTAAGTTTGATTTTATTATTGGAAACCCGCCTTTTATCGGGTCTAAAATAATGACACAAATCCAACGCAATGAAGTAACAAAAGAACTTGATAATATAAAAGGAAGTGGCGTTTTAGACTATGTAACAGCCTGGTACATCAAAGCTGCTAAATACATTCAAGGTACAAAAACAAAAGTTGCTTTTGTAAGCACAAATTCCATAGTTCAAGGCGAACAAACCAGTATTCTTTGGGGACAAATGCTGAACAAATACGGCATTAAAATTCACTTTGCACACCGTACATTCAAATGGAGTAATGAAGCCAAAGGAAATGCAGCGGTATATTGCGTGATAATCGGCTTTGCAAATTTTGACACCGCAAACAAAAGCATTTTTGAGTATGAAGATATTAAAGGTGAAGCCCACGAACTCAAAGCCAAAAACATTAATGCGTATTTGATAGATGCAAAAGATATTTTAATTGAAAAAAGAAGAAAACCAATATGTAATGTTCCTGAAATTTCATTTGGAAATATGCCTAACGATGGCGGAAATTTGCTTTTGCCTGATGAAGAAAAAAATGAACTACTACAACGAAATCCTGAGCTTGAAAAATACATAAAGCCGCTAATTGGAGCTTATGAGTATTTGAATGGGATTAAAAAATGGTGTTTTTGGTTGGTAGGTTATGATGAAAAAGAATTAAAATCACATAAAGAACTAAAGAGAAGAATAGATAATATTTATCAAATCAGAACCAATAGTACAAGACCCGGAACACAAGCCTTGGCAAGTACACCCTATTTATTTGGCGAAATCAGACAACCTGAAACCGATTTTATTTTAATTCCAAGAGTATCTTCAGAGAATAGAACTTTAGTTCCTATGAGTATTTTTGATTCAAAAAATATTATTGGAGATACTTGCTTGGCTATTCCAAATGCAAGTTTATACCATTTTGGAGTTTTACAATCTAAAATGCACATGGCTTGGATAAAAACAGTTTGTGGAAGACTGAAAAGTGATTTTAGATATTCTAATGAAATTGTGTATAATAATTTTCCTTGGCCAGAAAATATATCAGAAAAACAAAAATTGAAAATTGAAACTGCTGCTCAAAAAGTTTTAGATGCAAGGAAACTTAGACCTAAATGGGGAGTAGGTGATTTTTATGACCCTTTGATTGGAATCCCGGAAATCATAAAAGCCCACAACGAGTTAGACAAAGCAGTTGATTTGGCTTATCGAAGTTCTGCATTTACAAGCGAAGCCAACCGAATGGAATTTTTGTTTGAGTTGTACGAAAAATATTCAGCCGATTTATTTACAAAAGAGAAACCGAAGAAGAAGAAAAATAAAAATGAATAAAGCCCACGAAATTGAAAAAGTTGAAGCCATTACAGAGGAAGTTGAAGCATCATTTCAATTGATTGCAGTAGGTTTAAAAAACCTAAACGAACAAACTTCTTCTATTTCAAACAATCACGTTTCTTTATAACTACTTTCTTCTGGTTTTGAACGAGTAGTAAAAATTCTTTTTCTTTTGAAAGTAAGGTACTTAACAGGAAAATATCCTGAAGAACAAATTAAAAAAAATTATTTTGGGATTTACGACAATGGACACGGAATTGAGAAAATATTGAATGAGTTGATTAAATATTCAAAAACCGTTGACATTATGCAACGTGTTCCAATGGTAAAAGAAGATTTAGATTTTATTGAAAACAATAAATCCTTTCGTGAATTTTTGAAAATTATTACTGAATTTTCAATCAAACAACGGTACTATTACATTGACACAATCGTTCTTAAAAATCCAAATAAAAACACTAATCCATTTGCACGTTTCAAGAATTTCATTTATTCGTTTGGCAATGGAACAGACTTAACTCAATTAACCTATAAACAAGAAGAAAGGCTTTTTATACAAGGTGCTATTATTTGCATTGAAAAAGGCGTTAGTGCTATTTCGAGGTTCTTCACTCACGGTTTAGGCGATTTTGGAAAACAATTTTATGACGATTTTTCAAGTTTCATTTTACTGAATGACAAAGACCTTGGGAAACTAAAATATACTGAAAAGAAAAAACTACCTTCTGACAATTACAAAGCAATAAATCCGTTTTCGCTTTCATTTCTTGCCATAAGTTTGTCTTCAAAATCAAAGACACTTTATTCAAAAAATTATGATAATTGGGCATTCACGGTTGACAAAGTAAAAGTGTATTTTAAAGCACCAAATTTTTATTTTACAAAAATTGGTCAGAAAGTTTTTGCCTTGACAGGAAAAACATGTACCAAATATAAAATACCAATATATTTTTCCAGCGAAAAGCTAAAACCAAAAGCATATGCACTTTACTTATTAGACGAAGCGAAAACCTTAAATGAGAAATAACAAAAAAAAGACTGAAATCAAAACCGAACCGTCAACAAGGGTTTTGCAAGAGAGCGGACGAAGTGCTTCGTTTGGAACTTTTTCGTAAATTTGAACATTCGTGCTTTATATCAAAGATAGTCCTAAAATCCACTATCTCGCAAAGCCCCTAACTGTAAAAAGCAGCTTTCTTACATGCGTTCATCGTGCAATACCGCGCGTTTTACTAAAGGATTGGCACGCATTTCTGCTAATTCGTTTCGTTGGTTGTAAATATCTACTGCCATGTAAATAGCCTTTCTGAATGAAGCTTCGTCTGCAATGCCTTTTCCTGCAATGTCTTCCGCTGTGCCATGGTCAGGAGAGGTGCGAACGATGCTTAATCCGGCGGTGAAATTAGTACCATCTTCGCCGGCAATATATTTGAACGGAATTAATCCCTGATCGTGATACATTGCTAAAATACCGTCAAATTTTCTGTAATTACAAGAACCAAAAAAACCATCCGCTGGATAAGGACCAAATACAATCATTCCTTTGTCTTTTGCTTCTTTTACGGCGGGTAAAATAATATCAAGTTCTTCTTTGCCTATTACACCAAAATCTCCCGCATGTGGATTTAAAGCCAACACAGCAATACGTGGCCTTCCGATACCAAAATCTTCTCGCAAAGAGGTTTCCATTAACTGTAGCTTGCGCGCAATTTTTTCTTTGGAAATATTGGAGGCAACATCTTTAATCGGCAAATGATTGGTTACTAATCCTACTCGCAAGTTGTCGGCAACCATAAACATCAAATTGTCTTTTGCTTCAAATTGCTTCATCAAATATTCGGTATGCCCGGCATACGGAAATTTATCGGAATGCATCACTTTTTTATTGATAGGTGCAGTAACCAATACATCTATTTGATTGTTTTTTAATGCCTCACAAGCTGCCTCTAAAGATTTTAGGGCATAATTTCCTGTAATGTCTGTTGGTGTTCCCGGAGTAATTTGAAATTCTTCCTCCCAAACCGGAATAATGTTTAGTGCATTATGACTAAGGTTATTGTAGCCTTTTACAGATGCATATTGAAATTTTTCAATATTCAACATTTTTTTGTAATAGGATAAAACTCTTGGATTGCCAAATAATATTGGCGTGAATTGTTTGAAAATTAATTCATCAGAGAAAGTTTTGATAATGATTTCAGGCCCGATACCTGCTACATCACCCAGCGTTATTCCTACTTTTATTTTTTGATTTGTTGTTGACATCTTTGCACTTATTTTGTACAAATTTAAACAATAATCTGACACCATACGCTGTTGCCCATTTTCCTCTATAATTATACGGTGTTGCAACATAAGCAGGACCGGCAATGTCGAAATGCATCCACGGGTAATCCGTAAAATGTTCTAAAAATTTCCCCGCTGTGATGGAGCCTGCATCTGTCGGTCCCAGATTTTTTAAATCTGCTATGTCGCTTTTCATATAATCTGCATATTCTTCCCAAAAAGGAAATTCTACAATGCGTTCTCCGGTGCTGTTAGCTGCTTTGCGAATTTCTTTTTTTGTTTCTTTATCGGCAGTACCCATAATTACAGCAGCTTCTTTTCCAATTGCCCGCATTGCCGAACCGGTGAGTGTCGCAAAGTCTAATACTAATTCAGGTTTTAGATGCTTGGCATAATGTAAAGCATCTGCTAAAATTAATCGGCCTTCTGCATCTGTATCCATTACTTCTACTGTCGTACCATCATACATCGTGATAATGTCTCCGGGGCAAGTCGCCTCGTATCCCGGCCGGTTTTCTACAGCCGGAATCAACCCAATAATATGATACTGTAAATCCGCTTTGGCAATGGCGTGCATTGCCCCCACTACAGCCGCAGAGCCTGCCATGTCACATTTCATCATATCCATACTGCCTTTTGTAGGTTTTAGAGATAAGCCTCCGGTGTCATACACTACGCCTTTGCCTACCAAAACTAAAGGCTTTTTATTGAGATGCTTCGTCGGCTTGTATTCCAAAATACAAAACGCAGCAGGCGCAGAACTCCCGCGGTTTACAGCAATAAGCCCGCCCATTTTTTCTTGCTCTATTTTTTTCTGATCCCAAATTGTAACATTAAACCCGGCTGCTTTACCAATCTTTTGTATGTCTTTAGCATATTGCACTGCCGTCAGGTAAGAAACGGGTTCGTTTACCAAATCTTTAGTAATGCGCACACTTTCTACTATTAGATTGAGCTCATCCACCATTGCTTCTTCTATCAACAACGGATCGATATGTACGTTTAAATTATATTCTTTTGCTTGGGTTTTATATTTAGAAAACTCATAATTTGACAATTCTATACCTAATAAAATAGACAATATATTTTCTTTTGGAATGCCTCCTAATAGTTCTAAATTCAAATGTGTTTCTTTGGCTTCTTTTAATATTCTAAAAATTGAAAATCCTTGAATACGCAGCTTTTCATGTAACTTATCTCGGTCTTCTATTTCATCAATGACATACAACAAATAAGTACGTTGTGATTTATATAGTGTAATAAGTTTCAAACCATCGTCAATTTTTGATTGTATGGCTTTTTTCTCCTCCAAATCAAGAAATGGCAATACATTCAAATTCTTCTTAGGAAATATAGCAAGAATAGCGCCTTTAGGGGGTTTGCTGGAAATGTGCAACATATTATATATCTTTATACCACAAAAATATTCAGTTACACCGAAATTTATTAGTACAAATGTCGAATTCTGTGACAGCCTTAAAATCGTATGGACAGCATTTTTTAACAGATAAAAATGTGTTAGAAAAGATAATTGAGGTAATAAAAGGGTATAATAAGGGGGAAAAACTGATAGAAATTGGTCCGGGAACAGGTGCATTAACAGATTATCTTTTGCGTAGCTTTCCATCTGTGACATGCATAGAGGTAGATCGTCGCTGTGTAGAATTACTTACGAATAAATACGCCGATAAAGGTCAACATTTTTCCATTATTGAAGCCGATTTTTTAAGGCAGGAGATGAGCAGTTTGTTAAATACACCTACCGCCATTGTCGGAAATTTCCCATATAATATTTCTTCTCAAATTGTGTTTAAAATCTTAGACCATTACCAATCGATTCCGTATATGGTGGGTATGTTTCAAAAAGAAATGGCTGAGCGTATAGCTTCGTCACATGGCAGTAAAGAATATGGTGTTATCAGTGTTTTTGCTCAATTATTTTACGATGTAAAATTGGAATTTGATATTACTCCGAATAGTTTTGCACCACCGCCAAAAGTGATGAGCAGTGTAATTTCTATGCAGAGGAAAGAAAATATCCGTCAGGATTTTGACTTTAAATTGTTTAAAAATATAGTAAAAGCCGGTTTTAATCAACGGAGAAAGATGCTGCGAAACGGATTAAGCGGAATTGTTTCTAAAGAAATGCTGCAGCAAGATATTTTTACAAAACGTGCGGAACAATTGAGTGTAGAAGATTTTATAGCGTTGACGAAGAGAGTCGCAAGTATAAAAGCGAATTGAGTGTAAACTATCGTTTATAAAGATTTTTTTTTCTTAGAAGTGTCTCTGTGTGTAGGCAATAAGCACAGCAAGATACTTCTGAGTTGATATGCATTGCCTTTGTGTTTCCGCAGCGTCCTTACCGTACTTTTATCCAAGTTTAGCATCTTTACTAGGAAATAAGCATGTGTGTAAAATATTCGTGCATTCGTGGCATATTTCTTTCCAAGCAGCGCCACCCGAAGTGGATGCAACGTAGTATTATGCAATACTTTTGTTTGAGTTATAGAGTATCCTGCATCGCTGTATTTCCAAGGTTCAGCAATGCTAGTGGAAAGTATAAATATCCTTTTTTCAATTTTATTAGTTATATTTGAATATGGCAACTTCTAAAAAAACAACGAAAGAACCACTGCGCCTGCTAACAGCACACGATTTGGCGTTTGGTATCGGCAGAAAATTTACCGATGAAGAGATTACTTTACTTATCAAAGAACACGAAAATGATACGTTTGTTAGTGAAGAGGAAGTAAGTAAATCTATTGAAAAAGAAATTGCAAAAATCTATAAAAAGAAAGCTGTTGTTAGAGATAGAGTATAGCATATTAGCAAAAAGGACATTGACTAATATTGCTTTGTTTATTGAACAAACAAACACTAAAGGTGCGGGTAGTAGATGGAAAAATAAATTCTTAAATAAAGTAAAAAAATATGCGAAACCAATACAATATGCACCTTGTCGGCATAAAGTATATGCCAATTATGGTTTCAGTTGTGTTGCTATTGATAGTTGGATAATTATCTTCAAAGTAGAAAAGAATAGTTTTTATATCCATCAAATCCTATTTGCTGCTGCATATAATTAATCATCTCTTTAAGTAAAAAAAGATAGTGGTTTGTATGTACAATTCTTATTTTTAATACTATTTTTCGTTTAATGAAAAAAGTTCTAATAACTGCAAATATTCATCCGTATCTTCAAAAACGATTTGAGGAGTTAGGCGATTCGGTAACGGTAAAAGAAGATATAGAACGCTCCGAACTGTTAGCAATTATTGAGGCTTACGAGATTTTAATTATTACTACTTACACCAAAGTGGATAAAGAATTGATAGATAAAGCACGGAATTTAAAATTAGTAGGTCGTGTAGGAAGTGGTATGGAAAATATAGATATTGCGTATTGTCAATACAAAAATATTAGCTGTATAAATTCACCTGAAGGAAATGGAAATGCTGTAGGAGAACACTCATTGGCGATGTTGTTAAATTTGTTGAATAACATCAATAAGGCAAATAATGAATTAAAGCAAACTATTTTCCATAGAGAAGAAAATAGAGGAGTAGAATTAGATGGAAAAATAGTGGGTGTAATTGGATACGGACACACAGGAAGTTCTTTTGCTAAAAAACTTCGAGGTTTTGATGTAGAAATTTTGGTGTATGATAAATACAAAAAAGCACAAGATAATTTTGTGAAAAACGTTTCATTAGAAGAGTTGCAAATGCGTAGTGATATAATTAGTTTTCATGTACCCTATACCGACGAAACGCATCATTACTGCAATTTGAAATTTTTAAAAAATTGCTTGAAAACGCCCATAATTATTAATACTTCCAGAGGCGCAATTATTAACACAGTAGATATGCTTACTGCTTTAGCACAACATCAGGTAGCCGGCATTTGTATAGATGTTTTTGAAGATGAACCATTGACTAAAAATAAAATTCATCCGGTCGGTATATATCAGCAATTGATAGCGAATGACAACGTTATTGCTACCCCTCATATTGCAGGTTGGACAATAGAATCTAAGTATAAACTAGTGAAAATATTGATGGATAAGATAGAAAAGTTATTATAGCCTAATGGGCATTGGCGATAAGATATAATAATTCTGTAAATTAATATTCATTAATTTTTTCTTTTCTCTTTACCCACCACATAAAACCTACGCCTGCTAACAAAATATAAAACGGCATACTAGGGAGTCTGTATCTTGCATAAGAAATAATACCACTTATTAACGCAAAGTACCCTGCGGAACCTAATAAAAAGAGCATCAAAAGTAGTTGCTTTTCTTTGATTAGCCTCCAGATACCAAGTATTGCAAACAGATACACAAATGCTAAAAACAAGCCGACAAATAATCCCAGTAGAATTTCATAAATCGTTTTTTCTGCAAAGAATTTTTTCACTAATGCAATTACGCCATTGGTATATTTTTCTTCCTCAGAGAAGTTTTTAGCCGGTATGTGCAGTACTTCCGTTAAGCTGTGTGTTCCTACGCTCAGATGGATTTTAAGCGTACCTATCAAGTGCGTTTTTAGGTAATCCGAAAAATGTTCTTTTAATATTTTATTCGCTAATTCTCCATCATATTTTTCCTTTACAAATGGATTTGCATCCGGCTGCCAGCCCATCTTTACCAACTCCTCTTTAAAATGTGCGTTTATTGTATCGATAGGGAGTTGTAAGCGCTTGGCTTCATAATAACTTGCATTCCAAAAAAGCAAGTTGTACCCTTTTATGTTGGATAAAGCAAAATGCCCGTATTCATTATAGTTTCTAAAGCACCACGGCGCAATAATAATAAAATAAGCAACACCGACGAAAAAGGCATTTTTAAAACCCGTTTTTATATCTTTTAAAAACCATAATATAGTGAATATAATTATGCCGGCAATATAGTATTGAGAAATTGGTCGTATCATGGTACTGATACCGTAAACTGCCCCGGTTAAAATAAAATAGATTACTCCTTTGTTTCTTAATGCTTTTACATAAAATAAAAGAGCTAGTAAAAATATGGTTGTATAAATTGTTTCGGTAAGAATCTGATAGATAAAAATAAGATGATGTAAATCCATGGAGAAAACAACAGCAGCAAAAAAACCAATTTTTTCGGAGAATAATTCTTTCCCTATTTTATACATTAAAACAATAGAAAGTAAATTAAGGAAAATTTGAACAAACAATACCGTATAGGGATAATTGCCAAAAAGCGAATATATAATGGCTACAAAAAATGGATAACCGGGTGTACGAAAGGCATCTCCGCAAAATGTAAAATGATTTTTAATACACAAGGCCAAGTCGTGGTATCCTAAAGAATCAAATATTAATATTTGATGTTGTATTACATCCGGATTCCAAGGTTGAAACCGAAAAAATACGGCAACCCTTATCACTAAAGAGATAAATAGTAAAATCCAAATTTTGCGAGGTATAGTATTAAAAAATAGATTGCGCTGTCCCATTTTGTAAAAATAGCCAAATTGTTGTAAAGCTAAAAATTCTTAAATTTTGCAAATTATCTAAAATTTGTATATCTTTGTAGGTGCAGGCACGTCTCATCTTTGAGGCGTGTCTATTTTTTTCAATTAAAATTAAAAATCATGTCAGAAATCGTTTATGTAACGGAAGAAGGATTGGCTAAGATGAAAGAGGAACTGGCTCATTTAATAGCCGTAGAACGCCCTAATGCGTCTAAAGCAATAGCGGAAGCACGCGAAAAAGGAGATTTATCGGAAAATGCAGAATACGATGCCGCAAAAGAATCACAAGGATTGTTGGAGCTGCGCATTACCAAATTGCAAGGTGATATTGGGAATGCTCGTGTATTAGACGCTTCTAAAATAGATACCTCTAAAGTGTCTGTATTATCTAAAGTGAAAGTACGCAACACTAAAATGAAAAAGGATTTTACGTACCAATTGGTATCTGAAAAAGAAGCAGATTTAAAACAGTTGAAAATATCTGTAAAATCTCCCATCGGTGCTGCATTGTTAGGGAAAGCAAAAGGCGAAAAAGTAACCGTACAAATTCCGGCCGGAGCTATGGAATTAGAGGTATTGGAGATAAGCATTTAAAAAAGAAATTAAATAATAAAGGAGTAAGTAAGATAAATTCTGCTTACTCCTTTATATTTACAGCAAAAATAAAAATGACCCTCTTCACTAAAATCATCAATGGTGAAATTCCTTGCTATAAAATAGCAGAAGATGAAAACTATTTTGCTTTCTTAGATATTCGCCCGCTGCATGCCGGACATACATTAGTAGTGCCCAAAAAAGAAGTGGATTATATTTTTGATATGGAAGATGATGCACTGAAAAATATGATTGTTTTTGCAAAGAAAGTAGCTATCGCCATTAAAAAAGCAGTGCCGTGCGAGCGTATTGGTATGGCCGTGATAGGCTTAGAAGTGCCACATGCTCATATTCATCTTTCGCCAATAAATTCGGTGAATGATATGGATTTTCGAAATGCAAAAACATTATCTAAAGAAGAAATGGAAAATATTGCAAAACGAATTAAAGCTAATTTGTAATTTTTGCAATATAAATTTTATTTCGAATGATCTATTAGAACTTTCTCGGTAGGCACTTGCTGGGTTTCAAAAAACTTTAAAGCCTTTAGTTTGCTTAAATCCGCTTTAGGTATTCTTACATAAAATTGTCGTCCATTCGGGCAGGTACAAGCTGCACAAGATACTGCTTGTTCATCCATCATAGAGCGTATTTCCAAAATATTGATTTCCCGCCCTAATAAATTGCCTTTTACGGCGCTCAAAACCTGCTCTTCCGTGGGTTTTACAAACCAATTAAAATTCCATGGATTATCGCACTTTGTTTCATTGTATTGCATCCAAATATCAAAGGTATTTTCCTTTTTTGCAGCAGCCGTAGTTGTTCTTTTTTTACAACAATGTTTTTCTCGTTTCGAGCATTTCCCGTATGAAGAAACGACGATAATAAATAAGCTAAAAACCAAAATTAATCTCATAGAAATAGAATTGTAACGGTTGAATCAAATTATTGTTTAAATATACAACTATCTTCATTTAGGGTAATACGGGCTTGTTTACCCATAAAAACAGCCCTATTGTCTGCAATATGCCCACTCGGAAAATTAAAGCAAACAGGATAATCATATTCTGCTACATGTTCCCAAATAATTTCTTCAGCATTTTTCCCAAACGGAATGGCGTTGTCTTTCATATCACTCATTCCACCTACTATCATTCCGGCAATATTCTTCAGCTTTCCGGCGCGTTTCATAGAAATCATCATTCTGTCAATATGGTAAAGATACTCATCTAAGTCTTCTAAAAGTAGAATCTTTTTGTGCGTATCTAAAATTGTTTTTGTTCCCAGAATGGAATATAAAATAGATAAATTTCCACCTACTACCTCGCCATGCATTTCGCCATTTTTATTCAGCGGATGGGAAGGAAATTCATAAACTAAGGTGTTTCCGAACAACGCCTCTTTAAGCGAATGTAGCGCTGTTTCGGTATTTCCCGGAAAAGAGATAGGCATAGTAGCATGCAATGTTTCTACGCCTATATTACACCCTAATTGGGTATGGAAATAAGTGATGTCGGAAAACCCGATTATCCATTTAGGGAAATCCATAAAAGTTCTAAAATTCAAACCATCCATGATACGCACCGAGCCATATCCGCCTCTTGCCGCTAAGATGGCTTTTATTGAAGTATCGTTTAGCATACGTTGGAAATCAGCACGGCGTTCATCGTCGGTCCCCGCATATTGGTGGGCTTCTTTTCCAATGGTAGCTCCCAATACTACTTCTAATCCCCAACTTTTAAGGATATCTATAGCTACTTGTATTTCTGAAATTGAAATTTTTCGTGCCGGACAAGTGATTCCTATTTTGTCGCCAATTTTTAAAAATGGAGGTCTAATCATAATGAATGAGATAAGCGAATAAAAACCAAAAATACAATTTTTGGTTTTTATACTTGCGTTGCTCGGTATATTTTTCCTGTAGGTTTACATTTATTTATTTGCAGATAATGTAAGTATAGAATTGGCCTATTCATAAAAATTAAATATTGCTTACCTTTGCAACATGTCAGAACCAAAACGATATACGATAACAGCAGCATTGCCTTATGCAAATGGGCCCTTACACATCGGACATTTGGCAGGTGCGTATGTAGCCGCCGATATTTATGTCCGTCATTTACGCTTGCAAGGCAAAGAAGTAATTTTTGTTTGCGGCAGCGATGAGCATGGCGCAGCAATTACCATTAAAGCAAAGAAAGAAAATACAACCCCTAAAGAGATTGTCGATAAATATCATGCTATTATTAGAGATAGTTTTGAGCGATTTGGAATTGCATTTGATATTTACCATCGAACTTCAGAGCCAATACATTACGATACTTCTCAGGAATTTTTTAGAATCTTGAATGATAAAGGAGCATTTGAAGTCATTGAAAGCGAACAATATTACGATGAGACCGCTAAACAGTTTTTAGCGGATAGATATATTATAGGCACTTGTCCGAAATGTGGAAATGAAAATGCGTATGGCGACCAATGCGAAAAATGTGGTTCAGCATTAAGCCCCACCGATTTAATTCATCCTAAATCTACTATCACCAATTCTACGCCGGTACTAAAACAAACAAAACATTGGTTTTTGAGATTAGATGCGCAACAAGAAGGCATTGCAACATGGTTGGAAACCAAAAAGAACACTTGGAAAAGCCATGTGTATGGGCAGTGTAAAAGTTGGCTGAATGATGGTTTAAAACCTCGTGCGATGACACGAGATTTAGATTGGGGTATTCCCGTTCCTCCGGAAATTGAAGGCAGTGAAGGTAAGGTATTGTATGTATGGTTAGATGCACCAATTGGGTATATTTCTGCAACAAAACAATTGTTTAAAGAAATAGAATCAGGAAATACGGAGTTTAGCTATCCTCAAAATTTTTCCGATTTAATAAAAAACAAAAAAGCAGATGATTGGAAGAAATTTTGGCAAGATGATGAAACCAAATTAGTTCATTTTATTGGGAAAGATAATATTGTTTTTCATTGTATTACCTTTCCGGCTATTTTGAAAGCTACAACTCAATATATTTTACCGAGTGATGTACCTGCGAATGAGTTTATGAATTTAGAAGGGGATAAAATTTCTACATCTAGAAATTGGGCGGTGTGGCTGCATGAGTATTTGCAGGAGTTTCCGGGAAAAGAAGATGAATTGCGCTATTGTGTAATTGCGAATATGCCGGAAAATAAAGATGCAGAATTTACATGGTCAGATTTTCAGAGTAGAGTAAATAATGAGTTAGCGGCAAATATTGGTAATTTTATAAATAGAGTAGCCGTATTAACGCATAAATTTTATGGTGGAAATATTCCTGTTGTAGCAGAAGAACATTTCCCTGAAATATTTAATGAAATAAATGTACTTAATTCAAAATTGCAAGATGCATTAAATACATTTCGTTTTAAAGAAGCTATGCAGTTGGCGTTGCAAATATCCTCTGTTGGTAATAAATTTTTGGGGGATAATGAACCTTGGAAATTAATAAAAACGGATATTGAAAAAACAAAAATGATTATGCATGTTGCAATTCGTATCTGTAAAACAGTAGCAGATGTATTGCAACCATTATTACCTTTTACTGCACATAAAATATATCAACAGTTTAATGCATTTTCAGGTACGATAAATTCGGCTCAAATTTTATTCGAGAAAATTACAGATGAGCAAGTTGCCTTTCAAATAGAGAAATTGAAAAAGAGTAATGAGCGTAGAGATGTGAGATTGGAGTCAAGTTCTCATCTTTCTACTCTCAAATCTGAAATTACCTACGATGATTTTTCTAAATTAGACCTACGAATTGGAAAAATTTTGGAAGCAGAAAAAGTGCCTAAGGCGGATAAATTATTAAAATTAACAGTAGATATTGGAATAGAAAAACGCACGATAGTTTCAGGCATTGCAGCACATTTTTCTCCGGACGAAATTATAGGTAAGGAAGTATGTGTTTTAGTAAATCTTGCTCCTCGTAAATTACGCGGTATCGAAAGCAATGGCATGATATTAATGGCGGAAGATGAAAATGGTAAACTACATTTTGTAAATACTTCAAATGTGTCTGCCGGAAGTGTAATTAGCTAACGTTGGTCGTGAGTTTTAGCCAATTTATTTTTTGGTACTACTACAATACTACATTATTACATTATTGCATTACTACATTATTACATTATCACTGCACCGTGCAGCTCTAATGATTTTACGATGTCAGTATAGTTTTTACCAAATTTCCATACCAATATAATGAAGTCGTCACCCTTTTTTATAGGTACCTTGTGTGCATACTTATAAAAAAACAAATCGATAGAATTTTCAGGTTTTGCTTCCGTTTCATACGCTCTACTGCTTTTAGGAACTATAAAAATATCGTATTTATCGCTTACTTTTTTTAAGCCAACTAAAGTTGCAGGAATAATGATATCCGGTGAAGAAGTAGCTACTTCATCTATGGTAAAAACTTGTCCGTCTTTGCTGTGATCTCCATTTGCATAGGTTACTTGCCATTCCGTTAGCCAATCTAAATACGTATGGTTATATACCACTGCCTTGCCATTATGTATTTGAGCTAAATCGCTTGCTACGTAAAATTCATTATTATAGTCGCTTTGTAATGTGTTTTGAAAGTAGGAAAACGCTGTTTCAAAACCAAAGAAAAACACAAATATTGCCGTAGTAAAACCTTGAGAAATAGAGCGGAAATCACGGATAAACAATAACGATAAAATTATTAGTCCTAAATAAATAGGATAATAAAATTTATAAGCAAAGTTTTCTTCCTGCGAGAAAGTGCAAGTATATACTATTGGAATAATTATTAAACTTAATAAAATAGCATAGTACCGTGCATGAAGCCCTTTTCCGGCTTTAATAAAATAAAATAATAGTCCTGCTATTAAAGGTAATGTGTAAAACCGGAAATAATGTTTTAGATAATTTACAGACACTAAATCAAAACACATAAAATGCTTGTCGGTGGCAGACGAACTATGCAACCATTTATACGGTAGTATTTTTCCGAAATACCAATATCTATAGGAAAAGAACAGTAGCGCAGGAAAAATGAAAAATAAAATTGTCTTTTGTATTCGGCGGAATATAAATTTTTTTCTATCCCGCTCTTTTACTTCTTTTACATCTACATAGCTTACAATAATTAAAGGTAAAAGCAAGAATAAAGAATCAGGGCGTGCAAATATATTTATGCTTGTCCAAATCATTAGCCATGTGTATCGCTGCTTCCAAAATGACCGCACTGCCAGCAACCACAGCATTCCCTGAAAAAGAATTTCGTCTCCTAATGCGCCGCCCCATACTTGAGTACTCATAAATAATAAGCCTACCAACAATAAATTAATTCCGAAAAATCTTGAGTCAATTATTCGTTGCAATAAATATACAGACATCATCATGCTTATTGCAGAAACCGTAAGTGCCGCCTTAATAGTGGTAAGTTTGAAAAAATGAATCAGTAGCCACAAAGAAAAGACATATAGAAAATTTGGGCTGTCATCAAAACGTGTGGTGCTTTGAGCATTAAACAACCATATTTTCAAATGCTCTAAATTCTCTGCATAAATAAAATTAACCACCGATGTGTCAGCCGGATGCGTATAAACCGGCAATAATTTGAAGAAGAACCAACAAATCGGAATACTAAGCAATAAAACAAATTGTAATCTCTTCATATTTTTAGGATAAAACACAAAATTATAAATCCTTTGTCGAAAATCATTTTAATATTTCAAGGATAGTTTATAAATTTAGCAAAAATAAATAGCATGAGCTTAGAAGCACAATTTGAAAAAGCACAAGTAGATGTAAAAACATTGACAAAACGCCCAACGGATATGCAATTATTAGAATTGTATGCCTTTTTTAAACAAGCAACAGAAGGCGATAACAAAACTTCCAAACCCGGTATGTTCGATATTAAAGAGAAATTTAAATGGGAGACATGGAAAGCTAAAGCCGGAATGAGTAAAGAGGACGCAAAACAAAAATATATTGATTTAGTAAGTGACTTGTTGCAAGCCTATAAATAATTGCGCTTTCCATAAAAGTTATACTACTTGGAACGAACTTTATCCAATAAAATATTTATTTAGATTTTCTCTAAATAGTAAATGTGCACAAAATATAACTTTAGCAAAACATAATTTATTTGCAAACTGTTAAATTTGCGGTGCTTTTTGAAATCAATACATCATGGCAAAAGAAAAATTTATCACATCATCTATAGGAAGAAAGGTAGTAATCGCACTTACCGGTTTGTTCCTAATCTCGTTTTTAGTAGTACACGTTGGCATTAATGCAACCATTTTATTAAATGATAATGGCGAAACCTTTAATACAGCTGCTCATTTTATGAGCCACAATTGGGTAATTCGCGTAGTAGAAGTTGGCTTAGTAGCAGGCTTATTGGCGCACGCTCTAATGGCTATGAAATTAGAATTTGATAATAGAGCAAAACGTCCGGTGAAATATATCGCTTTTGATGGAAAAGCAAATTCAAAATGGTATAGCCGCTCCATGGCAATATTAGGTACGCTTATTCTGATATTTTTAATCATGCATCTATCCCAATTTTGGTTGCCAACAAAAGTAGCTGTTTTCAAAGGAGAAGATGAAAATAGCTTCGAAATGGTAAAAGCAACATTGAGTAATCCAATCTTTAGTATTGCGTATATCTTTGCATTCATTGCATTAGGCTATCACTTATTGCATGGCTTTCAAAGTGCTTTCCAATCTTTAGGATTAAACCACAAAAAATATACCCCGATCATCAAATCATTAGGAGTAGCATTTTCAGTAGTAGTGCCGGCTTTGTTTGCTGCAATCGCATTGTCAATCTTATTCGGCTTTGTTCAATAAAAATCTTATATAACCTTCATTATACAATATAAAGATGGCTTTAAATTCAAAAATACCGGCAGGACCATTAGAAAATAAATGGCAAGAATACAAAGGACATGCCAAATTGGTAAGCCCTGCTAATAAACGCAAGTTAGAAGTTATAGTAATAGGAAGTGGTTTAGCCGGAGCATCGGCAGCAGCAACTTTAGGAGAATTAGGATACAGAGTAAAAGTGTTTTGCTTCCAAGATTCCCCACGCCGTGCACACTCAATTGCAGCTCAAGGCGGTATCAATGCTGCAAAAAACTATCAAAATGATGGGGACTCCGTATATCGTTTATTTTATGAAACTGTAAAAGGTGGCGACTATCGCTCGAGAGAAGCAAATGTACATCGCTTAGCGGAAGTTTCTGTAAATATCATAGACCAATGCGTTGCTCAAGGTGTTCCATTTGCCCGTGAATATGGCGGGTTACTAAATAATCGTTCGTTTGGTGGAACACAAGTAAAACGTACATTCTATGCCGCCGGACAAACCGGACAACAATTATTGTTAGGCGCATACTCTGCATTAGAAAGACAAGTAGCTTTAGGTAGCGTAAAACAATACACACGCCACGAAATGTTAGACGTGGTAATCATTGATGGTAAAGCACGTGGAATAATTGCCCGTAATTTAATTACCGGAAAATTAGAACGCTATTTCGGACATGCAGTAGTACTGGCTTCAGGTGGATATGGAAACGTATTTTATCTATCTACCAATGCAATGGGCTCTAATGTAACGGCAGCATGGAAAGCACATAAAAAAGGCGCATTCTTTGGAAATCCATGTTTTACACAAATCCACCCAACATGTATTCCTGTTTCCGGCGATCATCAATCAAAATTAACCTTAATGTCTGAATCATTGAGAAATGACGGACGTATTTGGGTACCCAAAAATAAAGATGACAAACGAAAAGCGAACGATATTCCGGAAGAAGAAAGAGATTACTATTTAGAACGAAGATACCCTGCATTCGGAAACTTAGTGCCACGCGACGTAGCCTCTCGGGCTGCAAAAGAAAGATGTGATGCGGGTTATGGTGTAGGAACTACCAAACAAGCGGTCTATTTAGATTTTAGATTTAACTTAATCAATAAATACGGACGCGCAGAGGCTTCAAAACAAGGTATCGAAAACCCCGACGAAGCCACATTGGTTCGCTTAGGCAAAGAAGTAGTAAAAGAAGAGTACGGAAATTTATTCGATATGTACGAAAAAATTACCGGAGAAAATCCTTATGAAGTACCCATGCGTATTTACCCTGCAGTACATTATACGATGGGCGGCTTATGGGTAGATTACGAATTGATGACTACCGTACAAGGGTTATATGCATTAGGCGAATGTAACTTCTCCGACCACGGAGCCAACCGCTTAGGCGCTTCCGCATTAATGCAAGGATTGGCAGACGGGTATTTTGTAATTCCTTATACAATTGCCAATTATTTGGCGGATGACATCTCTACAAAAGCAATCTCTACCGATAAAGAAGAGTTTGTAGCAGCAGAAAAGGCCGTTGCAGACCGAATCAATAGCCTGATGAATATAAAAGGGACAAAATCACCGGAAAGCTTTCATAAACGTTTAGGGAAAATTATGTGGGAGAAATGTGGAATGGCGCGCAATGAAAAGGGATTGTCAGAAGCTATAACAGAAATTCAAGCACTCAGAAAAGAATTTTGGAGCGATTTGAAAGTTATGGGCAGCATAGAAGAGTTTAACCCGGAGCTGGATAAAGCCGGACGTATTGCCGATTTTATGGAATTAGCCGAGCTAATGTGTAAAGATGCACTACAACGAAAAGAAAGCTGTGGCGGGCATTTTAGAGAAGAATCTCAAACAGAAGAAGGTGAAGCTAAACGGGATGACGACAACTTCAAATACGTAGCTGCATGGGAGTATAAGGACGAAAGCAATTGGATATTAAATAAAGAAGATTTAGTGTACGAGAATATAAAAATCGCTACGAGAAGTTATAAATAATAAAATAGCAAAGTAAAATAGAACGAATAAAAGTAATTCCACACGATAATCATCATTTAGGTATTCGTGTTATAAAAACAAAAGTATGGAACATTGCAATATGAACCTCACACTAAAAGTGTGGAGACAAAAAAACAACAGTGACAAAGGAGGATTAGTTACTTATCAAATAAAAGGAATTTCTTCCGAAATGTCTTTCTTGGAAATGTTTGATGTATTGAACGAACAATTAGTAGAAGAAGGAAAAGATCCTATTGCTTTTGATCACGATTGCCGCGAAGGTATCTGCGGAATGTGTTCTATGTACATCAATGGTCGCCCGCATGGCCCTTGGCACGGCACTACTACTTGCCAGTTGCACATGCGTGCTTTTAAAGATGGAGATACTATTACAGTAGAGCCTTGGAGGGCTAAGGCATTTCCGGTAATTAAAGACTTAGTAGTAGATAGAGCTGCATTTGATAGAATTATACAAGCCGGAGGATATGTGTCTGTAAATACCGGGGTAACGGTAGATGCAAATGCATTGCCGGTGGGCAAAGATGTTGCAGATAAAGCATTTGCAACTGCTGCGTGTATTGGCTGTGGAGCGTGTGTCGCTGCTTGCAAAAACTCGTCTGCTATGTTATTTGTATCTGCAAAAGTATCGCAGTTTGCATTGTTACCGCAAGGCGCTCCCGAAAGACAGGCCCGTGCTTTAGGTATGTTAGCACAAATGGATAAAGAAGACTTTGGAGGATGTACCAATACCGGTGCTTGCGAGGCGGTATGTCCAAAAGAAATTACGTTGGAAAGTATTGCCCGATTAAACAGAGAATATATCTCCGCTAGTATTGCCAGCGAAGAATAATATCAATAGTAGTTAGATACTGTAAAACCTGTCGTAATTTCGGCAGGTTTTTTTATTCAAATTTTTTAAAACGAATAAAAAAAGGAGTTGAATAATTCAACTCCCCAACCAAAAACTATAATATGGAAAACTAAAAAACTAAAATTCTATTTCTGAATATCCGATGCAAAAGCGGCGTACAAATTATTATTATCTACAGACGTGATGTCGTATTTTTTGTTTTCATTAGCAAAAGCGTATTCGTATTCACTGTTGCTATAAAATGCAAAATTGAAATACATATTATTGTCATAAACTTTTCTACTTTGTGAGGTGATGAGTTCAATAGTACTTTTCCCATCGGTATATACTTCGTACACTTGACGGTCAATAACTTTTTTAGACATAAAATGGAAGCCTAAATTTTTCATTTCTTGAATATATTCCTTTACTTTTTCTATATCTTGAATTTGAAATGATAAACGGTTATTCCAAGTAGCATCGCCATTAGCAGCTACATAATCGACCCACTGTAAAGCGGTATGTTTTGTTTTTTCTTCATTATGAAATGTAAATAAGGTAGAACCATTGTACATCTCATCTTGGTCAAATAAAAAAATGCTTTGTTTGGCTAATTTTTCTGTTACAGATTTGCGGTCAGAAGCTCTTAGCTTAATAAAATCAGCAATACTGATATTTTGTGCGAAACTAAATGTTGTGATACACAACACTATTAGTGTTAGAGATAGGGTCTTCATAAAAGGGTAATTTATGTTACTTCAATATTAACATAAGTTATCCAATTTGTCAAGTTCCTTTTTTAATTTTTTATTCAAGAAAGGTATATTTTGATAAATATCAAGTAGTATTGGGCTTTTATCTGCTAATAGATAAAAAAAATCCCAACCTTTCGATTGGGATTTCCTGTCAATGCTTAAAACAGCAAGCGCAAAAACAGTATTTTATACTTCAGAAACCTGCATTAGTCCTTGGTCCTTTGCTTCTAATTGAGTTTCACCCATTAAGAAGATATCTACTGCTCTGGCACATTCTCTACCTTCAGAGATAGCCCAAACTACTAAACTTTGTCCTCTTCTCATATCTCCGGCGGTAAATAATTTATTCACATTCGTTTGGTAGTTGTTTGCTTTTACATTTCCTCTATTGTCTAATTCTACAGGTAGTTGCTCCAACATGCCTTCCTGTTGAGGATGCACAAAACCCATCGCCAAAAATATTAATTCGCACGGCAATATTTGCTCTGTACCTTCTATTTCTGTTAGTTGTGGCTTGCCATCTACCGTTTTCCACTCTATTCGAACAATTTTAAGCCCGGTTAGCTCGCCTTTGTCGTTTCCAATAAATTCTTTTGTTAAAATAGACCATTGTCTGTCGCAGCCTTCTTCGTGCGAGCTGGAAGTACGCAGCATCATGGGCCATTGCGGCCAAGGGGTACTTTCTGCACGCTCTACCGGCGGTTTGCCTAATAATTCTATTTGAGTAATTGATTTTGCTCCATGTCGGTTAGAGGTACCTACACAGTCGGAACCGGTGTCGCCACCGCCAATTACGATTACATTTTTTCCCGTAGCCAAAATATCGCCATTTTCATACGGTTTTCCTCTATGATCTACTGTGGTAGGAATGCCGGAAACGCGTTTGTTTTGTTGGGATAAAAATTCCATAGCCGGATATACTCCTTTTAATGTTCTGCCCGGAATCGGTAAATCTCTGGAAACAGTAGAGCCGCCTGATAATACAACGGCATCAAAGTTTGTTGTCAACTCATTTAGTGAAATATCCACACCGATATTGGTATTTGTTTTAAAAATTACGCCTTCTTGTATCATTATCGCTAAGCGACGATCGATAACATCTTTTTGTAATTTAAAATCAGGAATACCATATCGTAATAATCCGCCGATTCGGTCGGCACGTTCAAATACGGTCACGGTGTGGCCGGCTTTGTTTAGTTGTGCCGCTGCGGCCATACCTGCCGGTCCGGAGCCTACAATCGCCACTTTTTTCCCGGTTCTTTCTTGCGGAATTTGTGGTTTCACGTAGCCTAATTCGTATGCTTTCTCTATAATAGATTTTTCGATATGCTCAATCGTTACAGGAGGTTGGTTGATACCCAAAACACAAGCAGTTTCGCAGGGAGCCGGACAAATTCGTCCGGTAAATTCCGGAAAATTATTAGTGGAAAGTAAAACATCTGCTGCTAATTTCCAATCATTTTGATAGACAGCATCATTAAACTCTGGAATGATATTTCCGAGTGGACAGCCGCTATGACAAAACGGTACGCCGCAATCCATGCAGCGCGATGCTTGAGCGCGTGTTTTCTCTTCAGGAAAAGGTAAATAGAATTCCTTATAATCTTTAATACGTTCTTTAACTTCTTTGTATTTAGGTAATTCTCTGGTTTGTTCTAAAAATCCTGTTATTTTTCCCATTTTTTTCTCTTTTTTAAAACATTATAGCGACTGAAATTGGTTGCTATAAAAGTTATTTTCTATTTTAATTTTGGCTTATGCGTTTACTTTTGCGGTCTTTGCTTTTCTTTCCAATAATACTTTCTTATAATCGGTAGGCATTACTTTTATAAAGAATTTAGACGTGTCCTCCCAATTGTCCAAAATATTTTTAGCGATATTACTTTTGGTGTAATGTAAATGACGCTCAATATGATGCTTTACTACCGAAATGTCTTCAGCATCCAAAGCTTCCAACTCCACCATTTCTTTATTTACATTCTTTTGGAAGGTGTTTTCTACATCATAAACATAAGCAATACCACCGCTCATCCCGGCAGCAAAATTTCTACCTGTTTTTCCTAAGATGATGGCGATACCACCGGTCATGTACTCACAGCCATGGTCACCAACACCTTCGACAACTGCTTTAGCACCGGAATTTCGCACGCAAAAGCGTTCGCCTGCCATACCGTTTATGTAGGCTTCTCCGCTGGTAGCACCATAAAAAGCCACATTACCGATGATAATATTTTCGCTGGGCTTAAATGTTGCTTTAGCAGAAGGGTAAACGATTAATTTTCCGCCTGATAACCCTTTGCCGAAGTAATCGTTAGCTTCGCCTTCTAATTCAAATTTAATACCCGGTGCACCAAAAGCGCCAAAACTTTGTCCTGCACTTCCGGTAAATTGTACGTGGATGGTATCTTCCGGTAATCCTGCACCTTTGTGTTTACAAGAAATTTCGTAACTTAATAATGCACCAACAGCTCTATCGGTATTGATGATTTTAAACGCTGCAGAAGTTGGTGTTTTTGTTTCTAAAGCAGCAGCAGCGCTTTTAATGATTTTCTTATCTAAAATAAGTTCGTCTGTCGGGTGTGCTTGTCGCATTTGTTTAAATAAACCTACTTCCGGTCCGGCTTCTTCTTTGTGTATTATCGGAGTAACATCAAGATGTTTGTATTTCCAATGGTTGATGTTGTCTCTGCGCTTTAATAATTGTGTTTGCCCTACCATTTCATTAATCGTACGGAACCCTAATTTAGCCATCCATTCTCTAAGGTCATTTGCAATAAATGTAAAGAAGTTGATGATGTGTTGTGGGTCACCGGTAAATCGAGCTCGTAAAATTGGATCTTGAGTTGCAACGCCGACAGGGCAAGTATTCAAATGGCATTTACGCATCATGATACACCCTTCTACAACTAAAGCTGCTGTTGCGATGCCCCATTCTTCTGCCCCTAAAAGTGTAGCGAATGCAATATCCTTTCCTGTTCTTAATTGACCGTCTGTTTGTAAAATAACACGACTTCGTAAATTGTTTTTTACTAATGTTTGATGTGCTTCTGCCAAGCCAAGTTCCCACGGTAATCCGGCGTGTTTGATAGAGGAAATTGGAGATGCTCCCGTACCGCCATCGTATCCTGAAATCAATATAACATCTGATTTAGCTTTGGCAACGCCGGCTGCAATTGTACCTACGCCGGCTTCAGAAACTAATTTGGTGTTGATACGGGCATTGGGGTTCGCATTTTTTAAATCAAAGATTAATTGAGCCAAATCTTCGATAGAATAAATATCGTGATGTGGAGGTGGAGAAATAAGTCCTACCCCCGGGGTAGAGTGCCGAACTCTGCCAATCCATTCATCTACTTTGTGTCCGGGAAGTTGCCCGCCTTCGCCTGGTTTTGCCCCTTGTGCCAATTTAATTTGTAATTCATCGGCATTTGCTAAATAATAGGAGGTTACTCCAAAACGTCCGGAAGCTACCTGCTTTATAGCGGAGCGTTCTGAATCTCCGTTGTCTTTTAAGTTAAATCGAATTTCGTCTTCGCCTCCTTCGCCACTATTTGATTTTCCACCTATGCGGTTCATTGCAATGGCTAAGGTGGAATGGGCTTCATGCGAGATAGATCCAAAGGACATAGCACCGGTAGCAAATCTTTTCAATATACTTTCAATCGGCTCTACTTCTTCGATAGGAATTGGTGTAGCTTTTGCAAAATCAAAATCTAATAAGCTACGAAGTGTAATCGCCTTTTCTGCTTGGTTGTTAATTTTATCGGCATACTGTTTATACAACACATAGTTGTTCTTTTTGGTAGAATGTTGTAAAAGGTGTATCGTATCAGGGTTAAATAAATGTTCTTCTCCGCGTCGTTTCCATTGGTAATTTCCGCCAACGGATAAATGTTGTTCCGTTCGTTCTACATCAGGGAATGCTAATGCATGTCGTTTTAAAACTTCTTTGCCAATTTCGTCAAATCCTATTCCATCTAATCGAGAAATAGAGCCTGTGAAACATTTATCCACCACATACTTACTTAAACCTACGATTTCAAAAATTTGAGAACCATGATAGGACTGATGCGTAGAGATACCCATTTTGGAGAACACTTTTAACAACCCATTGCTACAAGCTTTGATGAAATTTTCGATTAGTTTTTCATCGGGTTTATTTAAGTGTTTTAATTTATCTGAATTTAAGTCGTAGATGGTTTGGTATGCTAAATAAGGGTTAATCGCAGTAGCTCCATAACCAATGTGTGTAGCCATGTGATGTACTTCTCTGATATCTCCACTTTCTACAACTAAAGAGCAGTCGATACGTGTTTTAGTACGAATTAGGTGGTGATGAATAGCACCTACTGCTAACAAAGAAGGGATGGGTGCAAAGTCTTTGTTTACGCCTTTGTCAGAGATAATAATGATATTATTTCCATTCGCTACTGCTTCTTCTGCTTCTTTGCATATACGGTCGATACCTCTTTCTAAAGCACCTTTTTTGCCGGTTGAATTAAATAAGGCTTGTATGGTAATTACTTTGAAATCGGGGTGGTTGATGTAGCGTAGTTTTGCAATATCATTATTGGATAAAATAGGTTGGCGTAATGCTATTTGCTTGCAATGGTTTTCTGTTGTTGTTAGAATGCTGCTTGCACCTCCTAAGCTGGCAAATGTACTCATTACCATACGCTCGCGAATTGGATCAATAGGAGGGTTGGTTACTTGTGCAAATAATTGCTTAAAGTAGTTGGATAAATTTTGGGATTGATCGGATAATACTGCTAAAGGAGTATCGGTACCCATAGAGCCAATTGGTTCGTAGGCGGTTTCTGCCATAGGAGTAATAATTACCCGAACATCTTCTGACGTATAACCAAAGGCCAATTGCTGTTGTAATAATTCTTTTTCTGATAGTCTTTCTTCTTTAATAGTAGATTTTGGTAAGTCAGAAAAAGTGATTTTGTGTTTGTTCAACCATTCGCGGTACGGATGTTGTGTGCAGATAGATTTTTTTAATTCATCATCGGAGATAATTCTGCCTTCCTCCATATTAATGATAAACATTTTTCCGGGTTGCAAGCGGCCTTTTTGTATTACTTTTTCTTCTTCTGTCGGCAATGCACCGGCTTCGGAAGACATTACCACTCTGCCATCATCATACACCACAAAGCGAGAGGGGCGCAATCCGTTTCTATCCAGTGTAGCACCTACCATTTTCCCATCGGTAAAGCAGATAGATGCAGGGCCATCCCAAGGCTCCATTAGGCAGTCATGATATTCGTAGAATGCCTTTTTCCAATCTTCCATTTGTTCATTGTCTTGCCATGCTTCGGGGATTAACATCATTATAGCATGTGGTAATGAACGTCCTGCCAAGTACAATAATTCCACTACATTATCTAAAGAAGCAGAGTCGGATTGGTCGCGATAGCAAATTGGCATAAACATGTCAATTTCTTCTTTTGTAAACACATCACACTCTAATAAATGTTCACGTGTTCGCATCCAATTTAAGTTGCCTTGTAAAGTATTGATTTCTCCATTATGAGCAATATATCGGAAGGGTTGTGCTAATCGCCAACGTGGAAATGTATTGGTTGAAAAACGAGAGTGTACTAATGCCAGTGCAGATTTTACACTTTCATCGTTTAGTTCAGGATAATATTGGCGTACCTGGTAGGTGGTTAATTGTCCTTTGTAAATAACGGTGTGACAGGATAAATCGGTGTAATAGAATTGGTCTTTCCCTCCTAAAATATAATTTATTTCTCGAACGGTATGTGCGCGTAATACATATAGCTTTCTTTCTAACTCAATTTCTTCTTTAAATTCAAAATTAGGTTTTATAAAAAGCTGTTCAATGGCGGGTTCGGCTGATTTTGCCGTTGGGCCAATAGGAGAGTTGTCGGTTTTTATTTTTCGATAGCCTAAAACTGTGAAATTCAGCCGCTGAGCGGTTTTTTCTATAAATGCTTTACAATCGTTGCGCTTGTTTTCATCTTGTGGAAAGAAAATAAAACCGGTGCCATATTTTCCGGCGTCTGGTAAATCGATTCCGAATTTTGCTACTTCTGTTTTGTAGTATTCATGCGGTATTTGCATAAGAATACCTGCACCGTCTCCGGTGTTTTCTTCACAGCCACATGCACCACGGTGTTCCATATTTTCCAGCATAGTGAGTGCATCTTTTACAATGCGGTGTGATTTTTCTCCTTTTAGATGTGCTACGAATCCAATGCCACAGGCATCGTGTTCCATTTCGGGTAGGTACAAACTCTGATGTTTTTTTGTAACGCTCATGTATTATAGTATAAAAATTTTCAATGAAATGTGCTGTGATGAAAAAGCCTTTCCGTACAGTTTATAATATTAGCAAAAAAAAATGCTTAAATGTTTTTTACTGCGTTTAAGAAAATTTTAAACATTAAAAATCATCCTTAACAATTTAATTATAAGTTCAAAAGTTACTGCTTTAATAAAACGCATTAAATATAAAATAGCTATAAAAATTATTGAAAAACACCATTAATTCTTGTTTTTAACTTAAAATTAATTAATAATTTATGCCATTTTGAGTAAATAACGTTAATTATGTATAAAATAATCCAACTATTTTGTAAAAATAATTAACCATGAGAAAAATGACCTTATTGTTTTTTGTAGCGTTTGTAACGCTGGAAAAATCGTCGTTTGCCCAAGAAGGAGCAGACAGAATTAAAGCTTTAGAAGAAAAAGTTCAAATGCTAATGAATCAATTGGGGCTTGATAAAGAGGATTCGGTAGCTACTCCCGAACAGCCAAAACTGCCTTTTAATCAGAAGTACGAACAGAAACTCGAACAAATTAAATCAAAGATTCCATTCGAGGTAAGTGGTTCGGTAGATGTGTATATACAAACAAATTTTATTGGCAATATCTCCAACTTAGTAGCCAATCGGGTGTTCGTGCCAAAGGCAAACTCTTTTGAATTGGGTATGATAAATTTGATGCTAAAAAAGAGGGTAAAAAAGGTAGGCTTTTGTGCTGATTTAGGCTTCGGACCGAGAGCAGAAGCTGCGAATAATACGTTGTATTCAAATACGATATTAGCGATTAAACAGCTTTACGTTACGTATGCGCCTACCCATTGGTTGGAGTTCACGTTGGGAAATTTTAGTACTTTCTTTGGATATGAATATATCGAGCCGCAAAATAATTTCAACTATTCTACTTCATTGGCGTTCCAAAACGGCCCTTTCTATCATACCGGATTTAAAGCAAATTTTACTGTAAAAAAATGGAACTTCTTAGCCGGATTTTTTGATGATACCGACCATAAATCGGATAGCAGAAGAAATAAATTTGTAGGAGCGCAAGTTGGATATACCAATGAAAATGGGGGTGTTTATTTAAATTTTGTTGGTGGTAATGTGCCTGCTACTTATAAAATAAACGACTCTACTGTAGCTGAAGTATATAGAAATTATAAAAATGCGTATGATTTAACCGGCTTTATTACATTAGGGAAAAAGAAAAATGGAAAAATAGGTGTGAACCTTGCCTATCATCAGTTTAGGTACAAAGAGCAAAAAGCAGATACGCCTCAACACAATAAATATTTTACATCCTATTTATATGCGCAGTATGCAATCAGTGAACGTGCAAGTATAGGCATAAGAACAGGTTATTTATACAATCCGGATGCATTGGTAATAGGCTCTTCTAAGCATTTTGCAGATTTAACCATAACAGCACATATCAATATTAGTGGAGGATTAAAATTGATACCGGAATACCGATTAGATTATAGCTCAGACAGAATGTTTTTGGATAGAAAAGGCGGAATTTCCAGATTTCAAAATACCTTATGTTTAGCGGCCGTATTTGCTTTTTAATTTTAGCTTAAAATAGAAAATGCGGAAGGTAATTCATCAATAAAGAGGTTTGTGTAAAATTTGAACCTCTTTTTTTTTATTTTACACGTTAGTGTATAGGATTTAGGTATAAAAATATATCTTTGCAAAACTTCATTCCTTATTGGCCACGTGTTGAAATTGGTAGACAAGCTACTTTGAGGTGGTAGTACCCGAAACGGTGTGCTGGTTCGAGTCCAGTCGTGGTCACTTTTTTTGTTTAAATTTCGAAATCCCTAACGATAACATAAACAGCATTTCTCCTTTGAAATTCAAATTCTGCGTAATTTTAGCGATACTTTTTAAAGAGTATTAATAAAATCAATTTCTTATAAAATAAGTAAACAACAAAATGGAAACTTTAGAACAAGTTAAATCGCTGAAAGGTGGTGAATTCATTATCAAAGAATCTACTACAGCACAAGTTTTTACTCCCGAAGATTACACTGAAGAACAATTGATGGTGCGTTCAATGACATCAGATTTTGTAGAGAAAGAAGTAATGACAAAATGGAAAGAATATGAAAAACAAGAACCCGGCTTATCGAAAGAGTTATTGGCGAAAGCCGGTGAGTTGGGCTTACTTTCCACCGCAATTCCTGAAACGTATGGAGGGATGAACCAAGATGTAATCACAGGATGTATTATTGCGGAAGAATATGGCCGTACCGGCTCTTTTGCTACTACTTCTATTTGCCATATAGGTATTGGTACTTTACCTACCTTGTATTTTGGAAATGAGGCACAGAAAGAAAAATATTTACCCAAATTAGCAACAGGAGAATGGGCAGCATCTTATTGCTTAACAGAGCCAAGCTCGGGTTCAGATGCATTAGGTGCTAAAACAACTGCTACACTTTCTGAAGATGGAAAACATTGGATTTTGAACGGACAGAAAATGTGGATTACTAATGCTGGCTTTGCAGATTTATTTACGGTATTTGCAAAAATTGATGGCAAAGAATTTACTGCATTTTTGGTAGAAGCAGGAACACCGGGTTTGACATTAGGTGCAGAAGAAGATAAAATGGGTATCAAAGGTTCTTCTACCCGCCAAGTATTTTTTGAGAACTGCCAAATTCCGGTAGAGAACCTATTAGGAGAACGCGGTAAAGGACATTTAATTGCTTTCAATATTTTAAATATTGGACGATATAAATTGGGTGCTACAGCATTAGGCGGTGCACGCGAGTCATTTAACATGGCAGTAAAATATGCTAATGAAAGAACACAGTTCGGAAAATCTATCGATACTTTTGGTGCTATTCAACATAAAATCGCGGAAATGGCTATCCAATTGTTTGTATTAGAAGTAGCAACCTACCGTTGTGCAAATGATATTGGAAAAATGGAACACGATAACTTATCCGGAGGCGTAGAATTTTCTAAAGCATTATTAGGCGCAGCAGAAGAGTATGCAATTGAATGCTCCATCGTGAAAGTGTTAGGCTCTGAAGTATTAGATTTCATTGTAGATGAAAACGTTCAAATACACGGAGGAATGGGCTTCTCTGAAGAAGCTTCCGCAGCACGTGCATATAGAGATTCGCGAATTGCCCGAATATATGAAGGTACGAACGAAATCAACCGTTTATTGTCGATAGATATGTTGCTGAAAAGAGCCATGAGCGGAAAAGTAGATTTAATGACACCGGGTATGGCTATTCAAAAAGAATTGATGAGTGTTCCTGATTTTGGAAGTGATGATGAAGGACAATTTGCAGCAGAAATTAAAGCAATAAAAAATGCCAAAAAAGCATTCTTGTTAGTAGCAGGAGGCGCCGTTCAGAAATTAATGACGAAGCTGAAAGATGAACAAGAAATTATCATGAATGCTTCAGATATGTTGATTCAAATTTATGCAGCAGAATCTTTATTGTTGCGTGTTCAAAAGATTTTTGAAAAAGGAGAAAAAGCAGATCAAGTTTATACAGATATCCTAAAAGTATTCTTTAATGATGCAATGAATAAAATTAATGTATTCGGTAAAGATGCATTGCAGTCTTATGCGGAAGGCGATGAACTACGCATCATGTTGATGGGCTTAAAACGCTTTACAAAATACGAACCGGTAAACGTGAAAGCTGCACGCCGCCGTATTGCTGCAAAAGTGATAGAAGCAGGAAAATACAATTTGTAATTTTTCGGAATTAATTAAATACACTCCGGCATTTGCCGGAGTTTTTTGTTTATTATTAATGAAATTGTAGATTTGAATACGGAACAATAGCATTATGCAAATAGAAAAACCAGACCAAACAAAAGATACGCTGACCACCCAGCCGCACGAAGGCTGGAGAGGTATTTTATACCGTATTATTTTTGAATCAGATACACGTGCCGGAAAAATATTCGATCTGGCACTAATTTCTTTAATCCTTACCAATGTAGTTGTCATATTATTAGAAAGTGTACAAGCTTTTGATGCAAAATATCATTCCTTATTTCGCACGCTTCAGTTCGTTTATACATTTTTATTTACGGTAGAATATTTACTAAGACTAATATGTGTAAAAAAATCTTTACAATATGCTAAAAGCTTTTATGGCGTAGTAGATTTACTTTCTATATTGCCCTCCTATATCGAGTTGCTAATCCCGCATACTCATTTTTTAATGCTGATACGTATCTTCCGATTATTGCGCATTTTCAGAATTTTCAAAATGTTGAGATATTTGAATGAAAGCAGGTTGTTACTTTTTTCGCTCATCACCAATTATAGAAGGATAATTGTATTTCTTTCATTTGTCTTGTTTTTAGCCGTGTTTTTAGGTTCTCTAATGTATGTATTTGAATCGGAGAACAACCCGGGGTTCTCGAGTATTCCGCAGAGTATTTATTGGTCTATTGTAACCGTTACCACAGTAGGGTATGGAGATGTGGCGCCACAAAGTATATTAGGAAAATTTTTAGCTTCATTCATAATGATTTTAGGCTATTCTATCATCGTGGTTTCTACCGGTATTGTTTCAATGAATGTGATGAATAATTGGAAGCAGGAAAACCAAGACTCGCAAATACGCTGTAAAAATTGCTTGCTGGAAGGACATGAATATGATGCTAAATATTGCAGAAGATGCGGTAATGAATTATAAAAATAGATAGTTTATAATCCATTATTTTTATCTAAAGCCTCCATAAATTCTTTCTTTTTACGTTTGGATATTTCTACTTTTTCTCCTTCTGTCATTATTACTAAATTATCGCCGTGGTCTATTCCTTTTAGGTGCGCTAAATTAATTAGATGAGATTGGTGTACTCTCATAAATTTATGTGCAGCCAATTTCTCTTCAAAGTTTTTTAGCGTTTTGGCAATTAAAATTTTTTTATTACCTGTCAAAAAGAAAATAGTATAGTTACTTTCTGATTGCAACCGAATAATTTCATTTACTTTCAAAAAGACCATACCGTCTTTGGTCGGTACCATTATTTTTGCATCATGCTGTTGTTCTTGCTTTATTTTTTCTAAATAATCTTGCAAGAGCGCTACTTGTTTTAGCTTTTCTTTTTGTTCTAATCGTGTTTTTACTTTTTCTATGGCTTTTTTCAACTCCTTCTCACCCACCGGTTTTAAAATATAGTCGGCGGCATTATTTTTTATGGCATTTATGGCATATTTATCATGTGAAGTAGTGAAAATAATTTCAAAATCTACTTGCCCTAATTCAGTTAATAAATCTATACCTTTGCCATCCGTCAATTCTACATCTAAGAAAATTAATTGAGGATTTACTTTCGGTAAAATCTTTTTAGCTTCTCTTTTTGAATTACAAATACCCTCTATTTTTATTTCTAATCCGGAATGGGCAATAGTTTTTTTTAATAATTCTTGAAAAATAGGCTCATCTTCAATAATAACTGTGCTTATCATATTCCTAATTGCAATACTAAATATATCAAATAATGCTTAATTTTAGTAATAAATTTTCTTTAATACTTCACAAATGCTTGCACATTCGGATAATAAATTTTTATCACCCAAAGACACAAAGCTAAAGGCATTGTATAATAAAGCGCTGGATTATAAAACCAACAAAGAGTATATCAAAGCAGTAGATGTTTATCATAAAATAATTAAACAAAAACAAGAGGACCCTGAATGTTTAGAATGTGCTAAATTGTATGAAGATGTCGGAGATATTTATTTTGAAGTAAAAGATTTCCAACGTGCTTTTGAGTTTTTGCAAAAGGCCTTGCAAATTTATGCCAATAATAATGAGTATGAATTGCAGCTTAATCAATATAAGAAAATAGGAGGCTTGCAGCAAGGTATTTGGCAGTTTAAAAAGGCAACTGAAATTTTTCAGCAAGGACTGTTGCTCTCCCAAAGGTTAGAAAAAAAGGATAAAATCATTGAATTTGAACTGCTGTTAGGAAATGTACTGAATTGGGCAGATCAATTAGAAGAGGCGGAACAGTATTTAGTGAGTGCAATTAATAAAGAAAAGAAAGTAAACCTTCCACTTATAAAACTTAGAGCTCACGTAAGTTACGCCATCTTATTGCGCAAGATGCGAAAATTTGATAAAGCAGAAAAGTTATTTAAGTTAGGCATGAAACTTTCTGCACAAAATAACAATGCTTACCTGATGGATATCACCAAGAGCTATGGTATTATGCATTGTGAAATGGGAAATTACGACATGGCAGAAAAATTATTGTTAGATGCAGAGCAAAAAGCTAAAACAGATGGCAACGATGCTACACGTGCCGTTATTTATGAGTATTTAGCCTTAGTGTATGAGCGTATAAATAATTTCCCCAAAGCGTATCAGTATATAAAAAAATTCTATGAACGCAAGCTCGATTTATTAGAGAAAGGATTCTCTGATGAAAATAATTTGCTTCAAGCAAAAATTGGCTTGGAAGATGCGCGCCGCGAACGCTTGGTGGCGGAAGAAACCTCTAATGCTAAAAGTCTGTTTATCGCTACTATAAGTCATGAGATACGCACGCCGATGAATATTATTTTAGGTACTACCTCTTTGATGTTGAATGATCATCCGAAAAACGAACATGTAAAATATTTGCAGACGTTAAAAAAATCAGGTGAAAATTTATTGGGACTTATTAATGATATCTTGGATATTTCTAAAATAGAAGCCGGTAAGTTAGAAATTGAATATGAGCCTGTTTCTATACAAGAAGTTTTTGCAAATTTAGAAACTATTTTTGGGGCATCTGCAAAAGAGAAAGGGTTGAATCTGCAATTTAATGCAGCTGCAGCAAATGATTTTTACTTTTACTCCGACCCACTTCGACTGTCGCAAATCATTACTAATTTGGTGAGCAATGCCATTAAATTTACTTCAGCGGGAAGTATAAAAATTGCAGTAAAAAAAATAAAAAATAGTCGGTTGCAAATTACAGTTGCAGACACGGGTATGGGCATACCTAAGGATAAATTAAAAACTATTTTTGAACGATATGAACAAGTACGCTCTAAAGTTCAAAAAAAATATAAAGGTACGGGCTTGGGATTAGCAATTACGAAGAAATTAGTAGAGTTGATGAATGGTACGATATCTGTTAAAAGTACAGTAAATAAGGGAACTTCATTTGTAGTTGACATGCCGTATGACGTTGCAACGATTGATGAAAAAGAAACAACACCAACACTGCCTAAAGATGCAGGATTCTTAAACGACAAGATGATTTTAGTTGTTGATGACGTCGAAGAGAATAGATTTGTTGTAAGCGAAACTTTAAAATATTTCAATAAAACCATACAAATTATTGAAGCTGAAAATGGCAAGCAAGGCATTGAACTCGCTAAGCAATATCAGCCACATATTATCATAATGGATTTGGATATGCCGGTAATGAACGGGTTTGAAGCATTAACCCGCATTAAAAAACTGAAAAGTAAAATTACGCCTGTAATTATTGCCAGTACTGCCAGTTTGATTACCAACTCCGAAGAGGAATTTATCCAACTTGGATTTAATGGATATTTGCCAAAGCCGTTCGATATTGATTATTTTTTTGCACTTCTTGCAAAGCAAATAGGCTAATTACGCTCTCAAATCTAACCCGATAACCTCGTTATAGGCAACATACATTGCGCATATACTGCTGGGTATGGTAATTAATAATCCGATTAATAAGCAGATAGCACCCGCAGCATTAAAAATTCCAATTAGAAATAAAAAACCTACCCAATTGATAAATTTTTTTGCAACTATCTTTCTGCTGATGTCTAATGCTTTTATGGCATCAAACTTTTCAAACACTACAAGAAAAGGGGCAAATAAAAACAGAATAGATATAACTATAGAAATGATTCCTGCTAATCCTGCTCTTGCCCCCAACCCAGTGGCGGCAGCCATTGATTTAAAACTGTCTAAATCATTAAAATCTAAATGTGGTTTTACGCCCAAATAACTAATCTTAAAATACGCCCAACCGCCAACTACAAGCATTATAACGGCAATAAGTAGAGAGGGTAATAAAGTGACAAGAAATATAGGGGCATAATTCTTTGTTCCATCAAAAAAATTTGAAAATGTATATGTTTCGTTTTTGTCTATCATTTTTGCAACAATATACCCTCCGGCAAGTATGGGTGCAATTAGTGCGTAGCTTAATCCTTTTAGAAAAGGAATTGAACTTACGACAAGTTGAAGTATTCCTGCAACAAACAGAAAGCCTATGAAGCCACCGATATTTTGTTTGAAAATTTCAAATCCTTTTTTTAAATAATCGATAGAATGGGTTTCGTATCCGTTGTTGAGTAGTTCGCTTAGCGATTTGCCATTCTTGTTTTCCGGCATATCGCTGTCTAATAATTGATTTTCCATGTTTAGCGTTTTGTATAGGAAAAATAATTAAAATTTCAATACTTCGCTGTTTTTATTTATGCAAATAATTTAGCAATTCCGAAAGCAGCAGCAGCAGCAATTGCCCCAATTGCAGTTACTTTTATTGCGCCTTTAAATACGGGTTGTCCCGTAAGTTTGGATTTATAATATCCGAAAATAAATAAACTGATAAGCGTTACAATTACAGAATATATTAATCCATCGTGCGGATGTGCTGCAAAAAAATAGGGAGATAACGGAATAATACCCCCAACGATATAGGATACGCCAATGGTGAATGCAGAATTTCTTGCACGCTTAGGGTCCGGAGTTTCTAAATCTAATTCATATTTCATCATAAATTGCACCCATTTTTCTTTGTCTTTTGCTATCTCTTCCGTTGCAATTTTTACGGTTGCTTCGCTTAATCCTAAATGCGATAAAATTTCCTGTGTTTCTGCAATTTCATTAGCTCGTAAATTATCTACTTCGTACGCTTCCCTTTTTTGTTCTGCATTATAATGGTCTATTTCTGCGCGTCCGGCTAAGTAGCCACCTAAGCCCATAGCAATAGAGCCTGCTGCAATTTCTGCAATTCCTGCCGTAATTACTAAGGAAGATGAAGCAACTGCTCCACTAAGTCCTGCGGCTAATGCAAAAGGAACGGTAAGCCCGTCAGACATACCAATTACAATGTCTTTTATTGTGTCAGAGCTTTTCACGTGTTCCTCATGATGTGCCTTTAATTTGCGAGTAACTTCCGGATGTAAATGCATAAAAAATATAAATTAAACATTTTGGTTAAGCGTACAGGTACTAATTTATCTTGCTTCTAAAGAATCCATTTTAGTAATGGTATAAGTTGCTTTTCTAAGTTTATTATCCCCTTCAATAGTCCATTTTGCAATATTGTAAATGTTTATACTGTCATGTAAATACAATGCACCGGAAGAGCTGAACGTGTCTGTTTTTGATATTCCACTTGCAAAAAATATTTTAGTAAATGCGCCTTTAGGATAAGGCATAAAACTATCTATACTTCTGCAATCTTCATTAATTTTTCTGGTTTCATTGGGGGCAATGGTAAATGAATCCAATGAGAAATAATATCCGGAGTCGATTAGCTTGTAATTTCTAAGAAATACAGCACTTGATAGTTCATTTTTAACGTAAAACTCACCACATGAAGATTTGAATTTTAGCTTATCGCATGCTGAAATAGTTGTAATAAGTCCAAATAAAAAGAAGATTGTTTTTCTGCGAAGTTTCATAAGAAGTAATTTATTTTTCTACGATAATTTTTAATAGTACGATGTAAATATCGTTTAAAATAGAATGTAAATATACTAAACATTAAAGATAATTAAAATTCTTGCTATCGGGTTTCGGGTCGGGGTTTTGCGAGGGAGTGGATTTTAGCACTAAATTCCATGAGAAGAATCGAAACTCAGGTATAGCATAAATGTTTCATGCGAAGCACTTGCCCGCTCTCTTGCAAAACCCTTGTTACAGGTAGGTGTTCTTTCGGTCGTGTCGTCCAATGTTTTTAAGTATTTTCGGCTGGCGTGCGGTTGTATTTTTTATTTTTTTGTAGGTTGAAAATTTTTAAAACTAATTTTCATGGAGTGGGCTTATATTTTAAATCCAAATTTTTTCAATTTCTTTAAGGATTCATACGCTCTAATTAACGCTTGTTCTTTGATTTTTTCCTTTTTGGCTAATGCGGTTTGAACCGTTTTTACATTGGCTAATTCAAGGTGGTCAAATACTTTTGTTTGGCTGGCTACATCTATCATGCGTTTCCAATTATCTTTTGAAACTAATAGGAGTTTGTCGTAGATAAATTTTGTTTTGTACTTTCTTGAAAAATGCAACAGAAACTTCCGCTTTCGGGTCGTAATCCATACTGGTTGAATAAATATCCAATACTTGACGATAAAAGACTTTTTCCGAAGCTCGAATATCCCGTATGCGTTGCAATAATTCTTTCCAATATCCGCCACCACCCAGATTTTTCAGGCGTTCATCGTCCATGGTGAAACCTTTGCGAATGTATTCGTTGAGGCGTTTGGTGGCCCAAATTCTAAATTGTGTAGCAACTTTTGAATTGACACGATAACCCAACGAAATTATCATATCCAAATTATAGTGCTTAGTGTCGTATTTTTTGCCATCAGTGGCAGTTCGTAAGAATTTCTTACTAACTGATTCTTCTTGTAATTCTCCCTCCGAAAAAATATTTTTTATATGTTGCGTAATACCTGATCGCTCTACACCAAAAAGCATAGCAATTTGGTCTTGTGTAAGCCAAACGGTTTCATTTTCAAAACGCACATCCACCGAAATTTTTTCATCTTCGGTTTTGAATAGGATAAATTGGGAGTTGGAGGTTTGCATTGGATTATATTCTTACATTTCAGCAATTAGTAAACTCAAAACTTCGTTTTCTGTTTTGCAGTTGTTAATTTTTGATACAACTTTATTCGTGTATTCGACAATATTTTCATTTGGTAAAATGTACAATTCTTTCCAGTCATTATATTGAAGAACAAAATATTCAAGATTGTTTTTTCTGTAAACATTATTAGCTACTAAATCATTCTCAAAATTTAAAGAAAAGCTAAGGCCTTGCTTGTCCATTAGGTTGTAATACGTAGCAAAAACATCAAAATTTCCTGCATTCGGAATTTGCGTTTTTGTTATTGTTTCTTTTCGGGTTTCGTCTTTTATCCAGTAGTTATTGATGCTCATCTTTTACTAAGTCTTTTGCAAAGTCAATAAATAATTTGTGTGCTTTGGTAAATGAATATCTGTCATTTCCTTGTTTTACAGCTATATTTCTTTTGACCATCGTTGTTCCAATAAGTCGTTTTAGGCTTTCGTCATTCTTTAATTGGTTATTGGCGTTGATTACATCTGTCCACGAAGAATTATTGAAGTATTCAATTATCTCGTCAATGTGAAATTCAGAGTAATTAAGTTCCTCTAAAAAGTTCTTTCCGTCTTTGTCGAGTTCATAACATAAAACCGAAAAGAAAATGGAAATATCCCTTGATGTATTTTCGTTTGTATCGCTTGAAACGAGATAATAGAAATCTTGATTCCCAATAAGTTCAAAACCAAACGACTTTTCAAAAAACTCAATATAAAAATCTTCGTTTCTCTTGATTGTTTCAAACGATAAATCTTCAACCGTAATAAACTTACCTTCCATTAGAGAAGTTACTATTTCTTTATGTTTATCTGGATACATCTTCTTGTTTTTTGATTGTTAGTTTTGGCATAATTAGCTCCGAATTTTCATTAGAAATAGAAATGTTTTTTCCGTCTTTACTTACTGAAACTTCATAATCTTCTTCAAAAAGCAGACTCGTTACCATAAAGAAGTTGTCAAAAGAAAAATTCTCATTTTCTTCTTTGATTAAATGTTCACACCATTTGAAGAAATCATCAACGGGTAAGTTCTGGTTCAGTGTTTCTTTATACTTCGACTTGTCAAACAGCCAATCATTCGTTTGCTCGGAATCTTCGATTACAATTACTTCTTCTTCGTGTTGAAATTGTTCAAAATATTCTTTCGTGTTTTCGTACACAAATTTGTTGTAGATATTATCACGAGTAGAAACGAAAATGCGTGGCGGTTCAATTTCTTTGTAACAATTCCCATTGGTTAAATAGTAATGAAACCCTCTTAAATATTGACTTTCTGTTTTTATTCGTTCAATTAAAGGTAATAATTCATTTGTGAGCGTTACAGATTGCAAATTCAAATCTTTGGCAACTTGACGAAGTAAGTGATACAGTTTTTCAAATTCTCGTCTAATACTTTCGTCTGCATAATCAAATCGCTTTACATTCGTAAATTGAGAAACGTTCAATAATTCATTGTAAATTGATTGACTGTGATTTACGTCTAAAATCGTATTGAGTGGCGAAATGTAATTTTCAATTAAATATCTCGCTTTATGGATTTTCTCCTGATAATCAATTTTCTTATTATTTGCTTTCAGTTCTTTTGATTCTGTCAATAAACTTTTGGTGTTGTTTATAACTGCATTTGTGAACTTTTTGATTTGGTTGGATAGAGCTTCAATTCTCTCCAATAAAATATTTTTATCGTCATTTATTCCTTCTTTTATTTTTAGAAATAAAGTTCTGATTGCTTGTCCGAAATGTTCAATTTCTTCGGGTAAAAGTGGTTTGAATTTTTGATGTATAAATTCAAAAAGGACAAAATATGGTTCGTTAAATGCGAAGTCGTCATTTTGCTCAACCAAAATTTGATATTCTGTTAGCTGTTCCCGAATATTCTTGTCGTAATTCTCTATACAGATAATCAAAGATTCTTTTGTAATGATGTCGTTCTTAACCTGTATATCAAAAAGGTCTCGTAGCAAATCGTAATGACTTGCCATAAACTGCAATATTGATTTTGGTTCGGTCTTAATCATATTTCCAATACTGTTGCTCTAAAAATCGGTTGTTTCGTATTATGCTTTCTCTGATTTTAATTACGTTATTGTCTGAACTTTGTTTAATTCTGTTCGTCATTTCGGCTTTGTTCCCTTTCAAACTTTGAGAATATTTTTGAAAAAGTACATCATAATTTTCGGGAATGTATAATTGAGAGAATTCAAAAACCTCTTTAATTCTCAAAAATTCTTCAAGTCCATTAAAGTCGTAATCAACAAAAACAAGCAACTGATTTACACAAAGGCAATTAAGAGATTCTTTTCCTATTCGTCCGTATTTATGAAGAAAAACAAAGTTTTTACCTAACAACTTTTCTGCAACTAAAAACGTGTCCAAATTCTCAACAATGCAAATGTGTTTAGCTTCAATTTTGTCTGCGTTACAAGCAAATAGTTGAAATTTGTTTGTGTAATCTTCTAAATTTATTTCGTTGTTATTGACTTTAATCGTTTCAAAACCTCTTAACATAAAAATTGGTGTTGAAGCTGTTTTTTGAATTTTAGAGTTTCTGAATTTCCGAACATTGTCCGATTTATCTTTAACTTCAATATCTTCAGGGAAATGTGTTGTAAAGAAATTTTCAAATTCAGCTGGTTTGCTTATTTCATATCGGAATCCTCTACCTGATTTTGTTTTTTCGAGAATCAAAGACGAAATCAATCCTTTAAAATGTTGTGAATTCAAAACAGTTTTAGGGATTGCTTTTTCTGTAAGAAAAGAATCCTCTTTTAATTTCTTGTATGTTCTGAAATCTGTTTGGTTCATTTGGCTTTCGTTTTACGATAAATTACATTTCCGTTATTTTCGCTCAAAACAATTTTTCCTTTGCTTCTTCTTACTAAATAATATTTGTTAAATCCGTCATAAGGGTGCAATGGTGCGGCTGATATTGGAACAAAATTGTTTTCTTTACAGAAATTCAAAATTTCAATTCTGTTCGCTTCGTCAATTGTCCCGATTTCATCAACAAAAATTACAATTTTATTTTCATCATCATTGATTACAATTTGGTGGATAATTGTCATAATGATTACCATTCTAATCATTTTATCTGTTCCGTCCGATTCAATTTGATTTCTCAAATCAACAACCTTGTGTTGTCCTTTCTTATCAAGATGTAACTTGATGTCAAAAAGGTTATTAAAATCAATTATGGATTGGTTGTCCAAATATCTGTTTAGAATATTGAGATTTTCAGATTGGTCGTCAAAGATGAGTTCAGAAGTTAAATCTCTAATATCCATTATCTTCTTCAAATCTTTGATTAAATTCTCGTTCGGAATAATTTCGATACTCAAAGAATCAATGTCAGAGATTTTTATTTTTCGGATTTTAGAATTGAATTGATTATTGATGAACGCTCCAAATTCTTCAAATTTTGAATAAAGTGTTTTGCAAGGAATTGAAAATTGCGTTGAGATGTTTTTCAATAAAGCGTCAATACTTTTTTGCTTATCGTCAAGCGTTGCAAGTTCAGAATCAAGATATTTGATAAACTCATCTTCAGAAGCAAAAACGGTTCCCGTTTTTGTTTTAAGATTTTCAAATAATCGTTCTTTGTTGTTTTTGATACTCTCTCGCTCGGCAGAATTTCGTTCAAAATTTTTGAAAAGGTTGTCAAGTGTTTCGTTTGTTTGATATTCAATAGGAATTATGTCTGATTGCTCAACTTTTACTTTCCAACCTTGAATTTCCTTAATACGATTTTCTGCTTTGTTGATGTCTTCCGAAAGTATATTTATAGCCTCGTTTATTCTTGCGATGAGTTCCGTTGTTTGTTTTAATCCTTTTCCTGTATTCTCTTGACTTTGAAATAGATTTTTTAGTTCTTCTTCTAATTCTGCAAGATTTTTTTCAAGTTCGGGTAACGAATTAAGTTCCTCAATTTTCTTTTCTGTTTCTTTAATTTTGGTTTGAACAGAAGAAAGTTCAGAACGGTATTTTTCTAAATCTTTTGCTATCGGCAAAAGCTTTTCGTTACTTGTTTTTTCCTTGATTGCTGTTTCTCGTTGTATTTTTAAGTCATCAATAGACGGAATCGGTTTCCCTTTTAAATCTTTGGGAATAGTAATTGCTCCGTCAAATATTTTCATTATATCAGCTAATTTTTCAATTTCCGATTGAATATTTTCTTTCGGTAATGAAGTAATGGAATCGGAAAGAATTGCGTTTAACAATTCTTTGTCTTTCCCATATTTGCTTATTTGATGAATGAGCAAATTCGAGTAACTCTCAATTTGTCTGTCAAGTTTTGAAATTTCTTGATTGAGTTTAGAAATTTTGTTTTCTAAATCTCTGCTATTTAGGTTTTGATTTTCAATTTGAGTTAATCGGCTTTCGATGTCTTTTCTTTCTTTGTCTAAATTACTGAACGACTGTTTCAAAAAGTCAATTCCTTCATACGATTTTATATTTCGGATTTTTTCGTTAAGCGATCCTTTGGCTGAACCTTTTTGAGAAATGGTTGCTTCTAATTTTCCAATAGTTTGATTGAGATTGTTTTGTTTCGGGATTAAATCTTCGCTTAATTGTATTCTGTTTTTCTCCCGCTCATTCTTTTTTGCTAAAAGTTTTGTGTTAATATCAATATTCACAGAAGAATAGAGTTTATCAAACGCAAATACAATTTCCGATAAAATTTGATTTTTGGCTTTATATTGATTGACCAATTCCTTGAAGTCTGAAAAACTTCTTTGAATACTTCTAATTACTTTTATTTCTCGATTGTGTTTCAAAAGGGTTTGAATGTCCTTTTGATTTTTCTTTGAAAATTCAACTTGTTCGTTTTCTTTGTTGTCAGCAATAATCAAAGATTCCTTTAATGTCTTGTTGTCAATAAGTTTTGAATTTATCAGGTAACGATAAATTTTAGAAAAGTTATTGCTTATTTCTCTTTGGTCTTGCGAAGCTCCCTCGTTTAGCCAAACAACACCATTGTTTTTCTTTCCTTTTTGATAAACAAAATTGAAAAGGTCTCGTCTGTTTGAATATTTGCTGTACTCCACACCTGACGAAGAAAGGTCTGCAAGTAGAGAATCAAATTTCTTTAATTTCTGCCCTTCCGATGTTTGTACAAAATATTGTTCTTCTTTGTAATCGCTGTCAATTTTGTAATAATCCAAACTACCTTCTGAGTTTTTCTTGACTAAAATGCAGTAGTATCGCTTTTTGAAAATTTCAAAAACTATGTAGCTTGAATTGATTGAGGGAAAGTAGTGGTTAATCGTAGTTTTGTCGCCTGTTCTGTTACCACTAAAAGTCATTTGCTTTCCGTCAATGATATACAGAAAGTTCAGAGCATAAATCAGTGTACTTTTTCCAATATTATTTGGTCCAACTATTTGTAATGAATCACAATCGCCTAACTCAATGTCAGCTTTTGAGTAAATGTCTGAATTTAGTATGACTAATCTTTTTAACATCTCTTATGTATTCATAATAAAGTTTTTCTCAAAAATCTCATCCAAGTGATACTGCAAAAATTCTTTTTTAGGCATATATTTTTGGGGCATCACAAGCTTTGAATTTTCTAAATGTGAAAAATATTTGCCGTAATAATCGTTTTGCTGTTTCTTTTTCAGTCGAGAAGAAATCAATATTTCATATTTTTCATTCAGACCAATCAAACCTTTATCATAAGCTTTATCATACAATGCAGATAAGCAAATTCCGTTTTCAGGATTTAACCGTTCATCTTCATTTTTCGACCAAGGAATTATATGACTTGCAAAAAGTAATTCAGGAATATCAATACCTGTAATTGCACATTTTCCGGAATAATTGGCAACAACAATTTGTCTGAAAACATTTTGATTTATTCTCGTTTTAACTTCTCGAATTTTTGTTTCGCCTTTCAAATCTTTCAGGTCAAAAAGTAAATCATCAAATTTGGTTTCAATAGTTTGATTTTCTTTTCCCGCTAAAATTTGCTCACTTTCAAAAATCAACAATTCTTTGTTTTGTGCAAATTCATCCCAAATCGGCTGACATTGTTTAATTCCGCCAACCATTCCTTTTACTCCTCTGTTTTGATGATAAGGGTCGCAAGCTGCAAAATTTGTAAGGCGAATTGCAATTGAATTTACAGTTCTCCCTAATAAATTTGCCATTTCAATGATTTCCGGTGTTCTGGTGTGCATTTTGCCAAAAGGTAATTTTAAATACAGATTAAAAACCAGCACCAATTCATCTTTTGTCCAAAGTTTTCTTTCAGCCATTTTATAATCTCACAAATTTATCTTTTTCCAAATAATGAATTTCTGTACAGGCTGCACTGTAACCCATTTCATTTAATGGGTCAAAGGAATTGTTTATTTTTGACAAACCATCAAAAAAAAGTTCTCCATCATCATCATACATTCTGAACGGAAATTTATGTTTATCAGTTTTTAAAGACAAATGTCTTTTGATAAGTTCATCATCTTTTAAACTGTTTTCAACTATTTTGGTAATTACGAAATTCATAAGCATAAGATTTTAAGCCGCTCTCGTTCTCAATGTGTCGCAAGCATCTTTGTTCATTTCAACGTGAGCAATGGGATGGAATCCGGCACGAATAAATCCTTCTGACAGTCCTCCTGCTCCGGCAAATAAATCTATATAGTTCAATTTTTTCATTCTTTAAATCTGTTCAATATAATGTTTTTGTTTGTTTTTTGCTTAGTAAAAATAGCAAAATAATTTGTTCAAATGAGCCATTTACGAATGGATTTTTTATTGTTTTATGGTATTCGTGATTCGCTCCGCTTAATTGTGTGGTTGCCAAAAATTTGTTTTTTTTAAAAAATACGTGTTTCCAAAAAAAATAAAAAATAAGAGTTAGGTTGGTGTGCTGTCTTCCGAAATGTTGTCTGTTTACAGGCTCGTTTACAAGTGTCTAATTTGTTTCTGTTTTCCGTCAAGAGTAGTTTGTTGTGCCGTGTTGCGGCATACCCAAATTGATGCCTACAAAGCGAATAGAAGTTGGGCTATTGCAAAAAAATAATTCAAGTGTACGAAAAGCATAAGATGGACTTATTTTTTTTAAAAGAAGTTGTCATTTTCTAAAATAATTATAGTTATTTTGGAATACAATCCAAAATTATTATGCTATTTTTGGAATTAAATCTAAAATAATTATGTTTATTTTGGATTTTCTTATTGTAAAAAATCTTCTACGTTATCTGGGGTTACAATAATTTCTTTTACATTTTTATAATTTTGTGTGAACGTGGAAGAGAAATGTACTTTTGCCTTAGGATTCCATTTGATTTCAACCGCCCATAATTTCTGATTATACTGTTCTATATAATCAATTTCTTGCTGTTGAATTGTCCTCCAAAAAAAAGTTTTTGCATCTAAATTATTTTGAGCTAAATATTTTTTACGTTCACTAACAACATAATTTTCCCATAAATGTCCAACATCTGTACGTTTATGAAGCGGTAAAAAATTTCCCGTAATTGCATTGATAATACCATTGTCGTAAAAGTAAATTTTCTTCCCTTTTTTTATTTCGTTGCGTACGTTTCCGGCTAAAGCGGGTAGTTTGAATACCACAAATGCTTGCTCCAGCAAGTCAATATATTTTTCGATAGTTTTGTTATCTGCTTGTACTAACTGGCTTAATTCATTGTAATTCACTTCACTTCCAACTTGTAGCGCCAGCGCTTTTACTATTTTTTCTAATAAAGTTGGTTTACTTATTTGTTCTAAACGAAATAAGTCTTTGTATAAATAGCTGTTGGCTAATAATTTTATATGCTCTTCTTCATCAGCGGGGTGATTAATTATTTCCGGATACGAGCCATAAATTAACCGTTGTTCCAGTTGTCGTTTTGCTTCTAATAAGCCGTATTCTTGACTTAATTCTGCAAAGGAGAGAGGTAATAATTTCATTTCATATTTTCTGCCGGTGAGGGGCTCATTTGTTTTATTTGCCAATTCAAAGGCAGACGAACCTGTTGCAATTACTTGTACTGTTTTAATTTGATCCGTAATAATTTTCAAAACAATACCAATGTTTTTAATACGTTGTGCTTCATCAATAAAAAGGATTTCATTTTTTCCAATAATATTTCTGAGTTTGGTGGCATTGGGTTTACTCAATAAATCATGTGTATCGTCATCATCACCGTTAAGGTATAAAGCTTTCTTCTTTTTGTTCTGAGCTATTAATTGCTCCGCAAAGGTTGATTTTCCTGCTTGTCGGGGGCCAAAAATAAGCATCGCTTTACCTTTAAATAATCGTTGTTGCGCATACGCTAATTGTGTACGAACTATCATAAATTAGGATTTTATTCCCAAAAATACATAATACTTTTCGATTTTAATCTAATTTAATTATAATAATATTGGAATCTAATCCAAAATTATTATAATCATTTTAGATTTTTATACTAAAAGCCAATTTATTTTAATGAAAATATAGTGAATTTGACATGAATTACAGTGTCGTCTTAATATTCAACTCTTTTAGTTGCTTTTCATCAATCGTACTTGGTGGTTATACAATTGCTTTATTTTCTGCAATATATTTATAATCAAAGCAATTTGTTCTGCTTTTGTTAAGGCGCGACTTTTTATATCAAAATCTATTCTTTCCGGTTCTTTATAAATCCCATTTTTTAATTTTTACACTATGTTAGAACCATGTATAATTCTATAAACATATAAAGTGTCATCTTCTATTTTGAAAATCACAATCCAATTTCTTACAGCAACACAAAGAAATTTTCTTTTTGCCCAAAATTTATGACGACAAAGCGCATATTTTATAGGTTGTGCTTATTTTGATATTGATAAGATAAGATTTTCTGCCCAAATTGCACCAGCACCTTCTGTGTTTAAATCTTCAACATATTCAGCTATTCTTTGTATGGTTTTTTGTGCAAGTGGTTTTATAATTATCTTCATATTTCACTAAGCGTCTTTTTTAGTGAAGCATTTCGTTTTTCTAATTCTTTTTTCATAAATGCAGTTACTTCTTCTGTAGAATATCCTTCATGTTTGTCTTCTTCTTCAGTATCTTTTAAGTGCAATTCCCATTCTTCATCGGTTACTTTTCTACCAATGCCGAAAGCCAAATCCTGAATAGTGAGTTTGCGTGGTGGCTCTGTTTGCTTATTTTTTGATGAAGACATATTCAAATATAATGAAAGAAGAGGAAAGGTGCAAGTGTTTGTAATTGGAATGAAGGGTCCACTACGAGACACTGTAATGAGAAATAAAAATTATTGAGGTCATAGTTTAACTACATACTAATTTATCTTGATAAATAACATCTCTTTCTACCATTCTTCTAATAAGATTGTCGAAGATAGTATTTTTGGATTGAGAACGATTTATCCGGTAACTAAATTCGCTTAAATATCGATTGATGTTAAATTCGGATACCCAAGAAAAGGTAGTTCTCAACCAAGTTTTTACTTGATGTATCATTGTGTGCAGAATAGGAAAATTTTGCCCTTTGTTGCTGGGAATTTGTGTGATATTATAATCTTTAATTGGTCTGTAACCTTTCCATTCATCAGTAATCACATTTGCTGATTTATCAATGTGTTTATCAAAAATTTCTCTTAATGATCTAGCTGAAAAATCTTTGATTTTCCGGGCATAAAACCGCTTTACTTTCCCTTCTTCTGTAACTTCGACGGCACAAATAACTTTCTTCTTTTTTGCGTCATAACTCCGTCCCTGCTTGCTTTCTTCTTTTCCCCCAACGGTAAATTCATCAACATAAACAGTTCCTATCATTCCGTTATTTTCGTTGGATTTCATTGCCTCTCTCACTTTGTGCATAAATAAACGTGCAGTATTTTCGGATATTCCGTAACGAACAGACATTTGCAAAGCAGACATATCTTTGGTGGTAGCAGACATCTCAAAACAAATGAAAAATGCCTTTCTAAGACCAAATTTAACCCGATGGAAAAGTGTTCCGGCTGTAGGACTTTCGGTATCGCTGCAAATATTACAGGTTCTGGAGAAATCTTTCCGTATTTGAAACTTTTTATGCCCACATTTTCGACAACAATAACTATTTTCCCATTTTATAGAAGCAAGATATTCTTTGCAATCTAAGTCTGTTTTAAAGCGTTCAGCGAACTCTAAGAGGTTTTGACCCTTGAAAATTTCCATTTTTTAGTGATTTTATGAGAGTTTAAAGATATGAAATTATCTTCTGACCTCAAAAAAATTAATACGAACTTTCTTCTATTGCAAGATTCAAGTTGCATTTGCAACTTGAATCTTGCTAAAACAGAAACATGGCAAGTTGCTATAAACTTCAATAAACTTTACCGTGAAGTTTTCCAAATAGCCATCTTGTAATAGATTAACTGCTTCATTAAAATTTTTCTCAATATTGTACATGATTCAAGTACTTTACACAGTCGTCTTAATATTCAACTCTTTCATCTGTTTTTCATCAATGCTGCTTGGAGAATCTAACATTACATCACGGCCACTATTGTTTTTGGGGAATGCTATAAAATCGCGTATAGTTTCTACGCTATTTAATACGGCACACAATCTGTCAAAGCCAAATGCCAAGCCGCCATGTGGCGGTGCACCAAACTCAAATGCATTCATCAAGAATCCAAATTGTTTTTGCGCTTCTTCTTCCGTGAATCCTAAGCGTTTGAACATTTCAGCTTGCAAGGCTTTATCAAAAATACGAATGGAGCCGCCGCCTACCTCTACGCCATTAATGGCTAAGTCGTAAGCATCTGCGCGCACGCGTGCCGGATCTGTATATAAAAATTCGATATCTTCTTTTTTGGGTGAGGTAAACGGGTGATGCATGGCAAACCAACGGTTGTCTTCTTCAATAAATTCTAACAAAGGAAAATCCAATACCCATAATGGTTTAAAATCGTCTTTTTTGCGCAACCCTAATCGGTTGCCCATTTCCAAGCGCAATTCATTCATTTGCTTGCGTACTTTATCCGTATTTCCACATAAAACCAATAGCAAATCTCCTTGCTTCATGTTGGCTGCAATAGCCCATTTTTCCAATTCCTCTTCATTGTAAAATTTATCGACAGAAGATTTTAGTGTTCCGTCATTATTCCATCTTAAATAGATTAAACCGGTAGCACCGATTTGTGGGCGTTTCACAAAATCCGTTAACTCATCCAATTGCTTGCGTGTATATTCTGCGGCATTTTCTGCATTGATACCAATAATCAATTCTGCGTTATCAAACACACCGAATCCTTTTCCTTTTACAACGTTGTTCATTTCCACAAACTGCATTCCGAAGCGAATATCCGGTTTGTCACTGCCATATATTTTCATTGCATCGTCATATTGCATACGAGGAAAGTTGCCTAACTCAATACCTTTTACTGTTTTGAAAACATGCTTGATTAATCCTTCAAACATATTCAAAATATCTTCCTGCTCCACAAATGCCATTTCGCAGTCGATTTGTGTAAACTCCGGTTGCCTATCGGCGCGTAAATCTTCATCTCTAAAACAGCGTGTAATCTGATAGTATTTATCAAAACCGGAAACCATCAACAATTGCTTAAACGTTTGCGGTGATTGCGGTAATGCATAAAATTGTCCGGGGTTCATTCTGCTGGGTACCACAAAATCTCGTGCCCCTTCCGGGGTAGATTTAATTAAAAATGGGGTTTCAATATCCAAGAAGCCGTTAGCATTCAAATAACTTCTTACTTCGTGGCCTACTTTATGTCGGAAAATGATTTTCTCTTGAACTTCATTTCTGCGTAAATCTAAATAACGGTATTGCATACGGATATCGTCGCCGCCATCCGTTTCATTTTCTATAGTAAAGGGAGGTGTTTTGGATTCGGATAAAATACGGAAATCTGAAACTGATATTTCAATGTCTCCCGTTGGATTTTTCGGATTCTTGTTGGAACGTTCCACCACCGTGCCTTCTGTTTGTATTACAAATTCACGACCTAATCGCTTAGCTCTGTCAAACAGTAAATTATTGGTTTCATTATTAAAAACAATTTGTGTGATGCCATATCTGTCTCGTACATCTACAAATAATAATTCGCCGAAATTTCGAGTGGTTTGTACCCAGCCGGAAAGCTGTACTTTTTTAGTTACATCTGTAATTCTCAATTCGCCGCAGGTATGACTTCTATACATTTTTTTAGTATTAAATAGTGAGTATAAGTATCAAGTATTTGATGTGCTTGATATTACAAAAATAAGAAGATAAATATTAAATGGAAGTTATTTATACTTGCTGACAATTGCATCGTAGTTTTTAGCAAAATCGTTATATACTTTAGTAATTCCCTCACGCAAATCAATTGTGTGTTTCCATCCTAATTTATGGAGTTTACTTACATCCGTTAGTTTGCGCGGTGTACCATCGGGTTTCGTGGTGTCATGTACGATTTTACCTTCGTATCCTACAATTTCTTTTACCAACATAGCCAAGTCTTTAATCGTAATTTCTACGCCACTTCCGCAATTGACAAATTCTTCGCCATCGTAGTTTTGCATTAGGAAATACAAGGCGCTTGCCAAATCGTCGGCATGTAAAAATTCTCTAAATGGCGAACCTGTTCCCCACATCACTACTTCCGGAATAGCATTGATTTTTGCCTCGTGGAATTTGCGGATTAATGCCGGTAATACGTGCGAATTATTCAAATCATAATTGTCATTGGGACCGTATAAATTGGTTGGCATGGCAGAAATAAAATCACATCCATATTGTCTTTTATAGCTTTCGCACAATTTTATCCCTGCAATTTTAGCTATGGCATAAGGCTCATTGGTTTCTTCCAAAAATCCACTTAATAGATATGATTCATTTAGTGGCTGCGGTGCCATTTTAGGATAAATGCAAGTTGACCCCAAGAATAGAAGTTTTTTTACTTTATGTACAAATGCAGCATGAATGGTATTGCATTCTATCATTAAATTTTCATACAAGAAATCCGCACGATACACATTATTGGCATGAATGCCACCTACTTTAGCGGCTGCTACAAAAACATACTCCGGTTTATTGGCTTCAAACCAATCATTTACATCTGCTTGGTTGATTAGGTTTAGTTCTTTTGATGAAGCCGTAAGAATATTCGTAAACCCCTCAGTAGTTAATTTTCGTACAATTGCAGAGCCTACCATCCCATTGTGCCCTGCTACGTATATTTTAGCATTTTTTTCCATATAATGTTATAAGGTATAGTGGTAAGTGATAAGTAAAATTCTTACTACTTATACCTTACTACTTATGACTGATTTATTCGTGGTAATTGAAAATTTTATGTCCACCTTCCAGTAAATATTTATCTCGTTCAAAGAGTTTAATGTCGTGTTCCATCATATCTTTTACTAAAGAAGCTAAGTCGTGCTTTGGAGTCCATCCTAATTTTGTTTTGGATTTTGTTGGATCACCAATTAATAAATCCACTTCCGTAGGTCTAAAATAACGCGGGTCAACGGCTATAACTTCTTTCCCTATTTCTACTTGGTACGCCGGATTTGCGCAAGAAACAATGTATCCTTTCTCATCGATGCCGGTGCCTTTAAATTCAATTTCAATTCCCACTTCCTTAAATGCCATACGCACAAATTCACGCACTTCCGTTGTTTTTCCGGTAGCAATTACATAGTCATCCGGCTCCGGTTGTTGCAAAATTAAATACATTGCTTCTACATAATCTTTTGCATGTCCCCAATCGCGTTTTGCATTTAGGTTTCCTAAGTATAAATTATCTTGCAATCCTAAGGCAATTTTAGAAACAGCACGTGTGATTTTTCTAGTTACAAATGTTTCGCCCCGCAATGGTGATTCATGGTTGAACAATATACCGTTGCAAGCATATATTCCATACGCTTCGCGATAATTTACCGTAATCCAATATCCGTACATTTTAGCTACGGCATACGGCGAGCGCGGATAGAATGGTGTTTTTTCAGATTGTGGGATTTCTTGCACTTTTCCATATAACTCTGACGTGGATGCTTGATATATTTTTGTTTTATTTTCTAATTTTAAAATTCTAATTGCTTCCAATAAGCGCAACGATCCTACGGCATCCACATTTGCCGTATATTCAGGGGTATCGAAAGATACTTTTACATGCGACATTGCTCCTAAATTGTAAATTTCATCGGGTTGTACTTGTTGGATAATACGAATTAAATTGGTGGAATCGGATAAATCGCCAAAGTGCAATATAAAATTACGATTGTCGATGTGCGGGTCTTGGTATAAATGGTCAATTCTGTCTGTATTGAATAGGGAAGAACGTCGTTTGATGCCATGTACTTCATATCCTTTTTTTAGCAATAACTCTGCTAAGTAGGCGCCGTCTTGGCCTGTTATCCCTGTGATGAGTGCTTTCTTCATGATTATTATTAACTACTAAATTGAAACAAATGACGAATTTACAGATTTTTTTTGTTTTTTTGAGCGCAAATGAAGCAAAATATAGCCATATTCTTGTCGGGAACCGGTAGCAATGCACGTGCTATTTGCACGTATTTCCAAAACCATCCATATATTAATGTAGGATTATTATTGAGTAATAAAGTAAATTCGGGGGCTAAGGCTATCGGAGAAACATATAATATTCCATATCTTATTTTTAATAAAGATGAATTCTGTAATTCGGAACTCTTACTGCCCAAATTGAACCAGCACCATATTACAACAATCGTATTAGCCGGTTTTTTATGGTTAATTCCGGAATATTTGTTAGAGGCATTTCCCGATAGAATAATTAATATTCATCCGGCATTATTGCCAAAATATGGTGGCAAAGGAATGCACGGAATACATGTGCATGAAGCGGTATGTAAAAATAAGGAAAAAGAAAGTGGTATTACCATTCATCTCTGTAATAAAGAATACGATAAAGGAGAGATTTTATTTCAGAAACGTGTGCCGTTAAGTGAAAGCGAAACGCCGGATTCTATAGCAAGAGCCGTATTGAATTTAGAGCATCAGTTTTTCCCAAAAGTAATAGAGGCATTTCTATTACATGGAAATGTAAAACTATAGATTTTCCTACGTTTCCTAAGTGCGTTTTTGTATCGTTTCTGCGGTCAACTTTTGCTCACTTTTGCAAGTATTCCATAAGGTATATCCACCTGATAGATTACTTACTTGTTTAAACCCATTTTGCAATAAAATTCGTTGTGCTAAATATCCTCTTAACCCAATAGCACAATATACAAAAATGGGTGCATCTTTTGGAAGTTCATTTAGTTTAGAGCGTAATGTATCGACAGGAATGTTGATGGCTCCATTCATTGCTCCACAGGCAAATTCATCCGGGTCTCTAACATCAATTAAAACAGCATTTGGTGTTTGTTGGTAGTTGTTTTCAAAAATATCCCATTGTTCTACTTGTAGTGTTTTATTGAGGATATTATCCGCTACAAACCCCGCCATATTTACAGGGTCCTTAGCAGAAGAATAAGGTGGCGCATAAGCATGTTCTACGTCCATTAAATCATAAATTGTTCCTTTGTTTTTGATTAGTGTTGCTAAGATGTCTAAACGTTTGTCTGCGCCTTCTTCTCCAATTACTTGTGCTCCCAATAATTGTTTAGTATCCGGTGAAAAAGTAATTTGTATAGTTAACTGTTTTGCATTTGGGTAATAACTTGCATGTGAAGAGGAACGAGTTGTGGAAACTAAATGTGGTATATCTGCACTCTTTAGATGTTTTGCTGCCATTCCTGTAGTACCTACTGTCAAATCAAATAATTTAACAATGGCAGTATTAATAGCTCCGTGATAAACCTCCGAATTATTGCGTACAATGTTATTGGCACAAATTCGTCCTTGTTTATTTGCCGGTCCTGCCAAAAATGTGGACATTGATTTTTGAGTAATCGGATTTTTAAATTCGATGGCATCGCCAACGGCATAAATATCCGGGTTGCTGGTTTGCAAATATTCGTTTACCAAAATCCCTTTTGCTTCGCCAATGTTTAGATTTGCCTCTATAGCCAATCGAGTATCCGGACGAACACCGATAGATAAAATTACATAATCTGTTTCTATGGTAGAGCCATCGTTAAAATGAACGATTAAAGTGTTGCCGCTATCTTCGAAGCTTTTTACAGCAGTACTTAATAATAGATTAATTCCCTTAGAACGCAGATGTTGTTGGGCGATTGCAGCAATCGGGAAATCCAGAGGAGCTAAAATTTGATTGTTCATTTCAACTACGGTAACGGTATGCCCAAGGTGATGTAGGTTTTCTGCCATCTCCAATCCAATAAACCCTGCACCTATAATTAATGCTTTTGCATTTTTTCTGGAGGCAGCAAAGTCTTTTATTGTATCGGTGTCGGGAACATTTCTGAGGGTGAAGATTTTATTGTTTTGTACACCCGGAAATGGTGGAACTACCGGCTCAGCGCCAGGCGATAGAACTAATTTGTCATAAGATTCCGTGTATTGTTCTCCGGTAATTAAATTTTTTGCTGTTATTTGTTTTACGGATGGATTAATGGAAATAACTTCTGTCTGTATGCGAACGTCAATATTAAATCGCTCATTAAAGGATTGAGCAGATTGCACAAAAAGTTTATTTCTGTCTTCTATTACATTCCCGATGTAATAAGGCAGTCCGCAATTTGCATAAGAAATATATGCTCCCTTTTCAAAAATTATTATTTCAGCATGCTCATCTAATCGTCGCAATCTGGCGGCAGTGCTGGCTCCACCGGCTACAGCACCTACAATAATGTATTTATTTTTCGTTTCCATAGTAGTGCAAAATTATAAGCGTTTAAGCATTCAGTTAGTAACATTTGTTACCGGAAGTAAAAGCAGGTTTAAAAATTAAAGCCTCAAAAATCAATTTGGTTAATAGTTTAATTAAAATACATAAAATCGTATTGTTAGAACATGACAATAATCATCTTTTTATTAATTCTTACATGACAAAACTCATAGCAAATACTAAAGGTTGGGAGTAATATTGTACTCATAAATCAAAGCCAATGAAAAAGAATTTAATAATGACCATGACTGTGCTAATAATAGCTATCATGGCGAGTTGTAAAACAAACTCAAGTGAGACATCTTCAGATGCTCAAGTAACCGCACCAACGGAAGCCGATGGCACTGGGCAATCTGCAGTGCAAGATAATGTATCGGAAAAAAATGTAGTGCAGGTAGCCGCAGGCAGCAAAGATCATTCTACATTAGTTGCCGCAGTAAAAGCCGCCGGGTTAGTAGATGCATTAAGCAATGCAGGCCCTTTTACTGTATTTGCACCAACTAATGCAGCCTTTGATAAATTGCCAAAAGGAACAGTAGAAGGCTTATTAAAGCCTGATAAAAAAGATGATTTGATTAACATCTTACAGTACCATGTTTCTGTGGGTGTGTATAAAGCGGAAAACTTACAAGATGGTCAATCTTTAGGACAAGTAAATGGCGATAATATAAAAATAACTAAGAAAGATGGTAAAGTATATGTGAACGATAAAGCGGTTATTGTTGCCTCTATACCTGCAAGTAATGGCGTTATACATGTAATAGATGAGGTCTTGTTACCCCCAACAAAGTAAATATTGAATTGGTTTAATTATCGTAGAAGGGAGTGTGGTAAAGCATAAAATACTTTGTTGTACTTCCTTCACTTTTTAAATTAAAATGAGCGAGAGAATTTAAAAATAATTACACATTTAAATAATTAATTATGCTATCAAAAAGTCAAGCACGATTGTTTTTTTTAGGAGGAACAATCATTACGTTTATCATTTTTATTGGGCTCTCCTGGCATTCTTTAAGTGTAGAAGTACCTAAGAAAACACATGAAGAAAATATTACCGCCGGAGTAATAAGAGGAAAGCATCTTTGGGAAAATAATAATTGTATGGGATGCCATACTATTATGGGAGAAGGCGGATATTATGCCCCTGAACTTACCAAAGTAATTGAACGCAGAGGTGAGGGATATGTGAAAGCGGTGTTAACGTCAAAAACATCATGGGCGCCAAGAGGGCGGAAGATGGTGCCTTATGCATTTTCGGATGAAGATGCAAATGCCCTTATAGAATTTCTGAAATGGGTAGGAAACACTGACCTTAACGGATTTCCTCCTAAACCGGAATATAAATCAACTATTAATCCAAAATAAAAATTACGATTATGAAATATAAATCACAAAAATTAGCGTATTGGTTTTTTGCTTTGTCAATGCTGCTGCTGTCATTGCAGATTGTTTATGGGTTCATCATGGCATTTGCACACATGGGTTATGATGGATTACACCCTGTAATAGCTTTTAATACCGCAAGAGCAGTACACACCAATTTATTAGTAGTTTGGTTGTTGTCCGGATTTATGGGTGCCGCCTATTATATAATCCCTGAAGAATCGGAACATGAATTGGTAAATGTGAAATTGGGTTATATACAATTGATTTCACTTGCTGTTGTAGGGGTTATTGCAATTGTAGGGTATCATTTTAATTATTGGGAAGGAAGAAAATTTTTAGAAATACCTCGACCTTTAGATTATTTAGTCGTTGTAAATGTTCTTACCTTTTTAGGTATAATTTTGGCTACTTTATATAAAGGCAAACAGCGTACTACAACAGCTTTGGTTATGACAATGGGACTTGTATTTGCTGCCTTATTATATCTTCCGGGAATGATTTGGTTTGATAATCAAACGATGGACTCATTCTTCCGTTGGTGGGTTGTTCATCTTTGGGTAGAAGGGGTTTGGGAATTAATCTTAGGGGGTATCTTAGCCTTTTTACTAATAAAAATTACAGGGGTAGATAGAGAGGTAATTGAGAAATGGTTGTATGTGATTGTTGGGCTAACTTTTATTTCAGGCATCTTGGGTACAGGACACCATTACTATTATATCGGTACTCCAAAATATTGGTTGATTATCGGTGGAGTGTTTTCGGCATTGGAGCCATTGGCATTTTTAGGTATGGCGTTGTTTGCTGTTGCAATGTATAGAAAGGGCGAAAAAAAACATCCTAATAAAATTGCATTAAGCTGGACGCTGGGAACTGCCATCGTTTCGTTTGTAGGTGCCGGATTATTAGGATTTGCGCATACTTTGCCTCAGGTAAATATGTACACACATGGTACTTTAGTGACAGCTATGCACGGACATTTAGCATTTTGGGGGGCTTATGCAATGATTGTATTGGCAATTATAAGTTATACCATGCCGAATTTAACCGGACGCAAACTTTACGACAGCAACATTGGAGTATTCGCTTTTTGGTTATCAAATATTGGTATGTTGGGAATGACCGTAGCCTTTGGTGTTGCCGGTGTTGCGCAAGTATATTTAGAAAGAAAAATGGGTGTAGAGTTTGGTGACGTGCAAAAAGAAATTCAAGTTCACTTTGCCGTACTTGCCATTTGCGCTACCATGTTTACCACCGGAATTGGCTTATTTATTTATGAATTTATTAAATACGGACAACCTACAGATGAAGCATTGGTAGCTTAATATTTTTATTCCATAAATTATAATTGGCTGCCTAAAAACAGCCAATTATTTCTTAATATTTTTTATGACAGTGGCAACTCCTTATTATCATTCGATAGGAAAAGAAATAGAAGTTTTTGAACAATGTTTCAATCATAAAATTCCTATTTTACTAAAAGGACCTACAGGCTCCGGAAAGTCCAGATTTATTGAGTATATGGCCTGTACGTTGGCAAAGAATTTAATTACAATTAGTTGCCATGAGGAAACCTCTTCAACAGATTTAATCGGCCGGTTTTTAATTAAAGGTGCAGAAACAGTTTGGCAAGACGGACCACTAACTACAGCTGTAAAAGAAGGTGCAATTATATACTTAGATGAAATCGCAGAGGCACGCCCCGATGTAATTGTAGCAATTCACTCTTTGACGGATCATCGCAGGGAATTGTTTATAGACAAATTGGGAACTACAATAAAAGCACACGAAGACTTTATGTTGGTGGCTTCATTTAATCCGGGATATCAAAAAGGGTTTAAAGAGCTAAAACCTTCAACAAGACAACGATTTGCAGCGATTTCTTTTAATTATACCGAACCGAAAATTGAAACAGAAATTATTATTCGAGAAACTTTTGTTGAAGAATCTATTGCCAAACAATTAGTAAGCATTGGAAACAAAATTAGAAATTTAAAAGAATTAGGACTGGCAGAAACTGTTTCGACCCGCTTGTTAATTGATGCAGCAAAATTGATAAAAAGCGGACTGCCTAAACGATTGTCGGTGAGAGTAGCAATTATAGAACCTTTAACAGACGACTTAGAAATAATAGCAGCCTTATCGGATTTATGTAATCTTATGATATAACCCGATTTATGGAACTTGATGAGTACATATATGGAAAGTTTGTAAAGTACTTTCAACAACGCAAGCGCGTTTCTACTGCTATTCAAAATAAAACGGCGTATTTAGATAACTTAAAAGCGCGACTAACAATTTTGGCCAGTACTGCCACCGCCAGACCCATAGAAATTTATCCTTCGGAGCGGGAAGGAGGCTATAAGAATAATAGCTTCTTTCTTCCCGCTTCTTTTTCTTTGTTTTCTACCTTTGAGCAAAATACATGGTTTTACCTCTATAGAGTTTTGTATTTAGCTACTCAACAAAAATTAGACTATAATTGGAAACATAATGAAGATGCAAACGCTTCGTTGTCTTCTCTAAAAGCTATAGAAACTGCCGAACAAGTATTGCATGTTTTATTTGAAGAATATCCGGCAACAAAAAAACTACATGATACTTTTAAACTCCAACTTGTTGCTCAAACAAAAGAAAATAAACCAACAGACTTATCGTGGTTGTACGGTAAATGGATGAAAAATGATATTGAAAAACAGGATAAAAACCCACTGCAAAATTTTTCAGATGCCGTAAAATCTATACATCAAGAAATTAAAACAATAGTAAAAGCTAAACCGATAGAGGAAGTTACAAGTATTGATATTGATAAAAAACAACAAGAAGATTATGTGCTTACACACAATTTTGAGAAAGTAGAAACAGCAGAAGAATTTAACGGTGTTTGGAGAGATTTTGATGGTGAAGATGAGTTAGAAAATCACCAAGACGCATTGGATGAATTAAATATGAAATATACTGTTCGCACCGATGATACTTCACATAGCGTCTATCAATCGGATTTTGTAGAAAATGCAACGGTTTCGGAAAGTGCAGAACAATATACCGCAGACTTTTTTATTCCTTACGACGAGTGGGATTTTAAAACACGAACGTACAAAAAAGAATTTTGCAGATTGTATCCTAAAATCCAAAAAGAGATCAATCCAAAATTCGTGGAGCAAACTATAAGTGAGCATTCTTCCGTATTGATGAGCTTGCGAAAAATGTTGACCAACATAAATAATAAACTTCAACAACAACGCCGTTTAGCACAAGGGAGCGAATTTGATATGGATAGTGTGACAGATTTGTATGCCGAAATTCATTCTGGGCACACACCGTCAGAAAATATTTATATAGCTAACAGAAAAAAAGAAAAAGATATTTCTATTTTGTTATTGCTTGACGTGAGTTTATCCAGTGATAGTTATGTAAATGGAAATAGAGTAATTGATATAGAGAAACAAGTAGCCATTTTATTTGGCGAAATTATACAGGAATTTGGTATTGATTTTTCTATACAATGTTTTTATTCCAAAACCAGAAATTATTCTACTTTTTTAACTGTTAAAGACTTTGAAGAGGATTGGAATAAAGTAAAATTTAGAATGGGAGCTGTAGCTCCATCCGGATTTACACGCATCGGTACAGCGCTGCGGCATTGCGGCACGCTGCTCAGCCGCCGTCCATCAAAAAATAAATGGGTAATCTTACTCTCTGACGGTAAGCCCAATGATTACGATAAATATGAGGGGAAATACGGTATAAAAGATGTGAAACAGGCACTTGCAGAATTAAAACAACAACAAATAAATTCGTATGCATTGGCAATTGAAACGACAGCAAAATATTATTTACCGCAAATGTTTGGGGAAAATCATTATCAAATAGTTTCGTCGCCTTCAGATTTAACCACGTCGCTTATTAAATTGTACGAGAAAATAAAATACCAATAAATAATACCTATTCTCCTTCATATATGCAGCCGCTGCTAGCCGTTTCTTGTACTTCTACTTTTGATAAAATAGATAAATTCGGCTTCACCTGATTCCAAATCCATATCGCTAAATGCTCACAAGTAGGATTGGATAATCCTTCGATATTGTTGAGTAAAGCGTGGTCCAATTGTGTAAGTATTGGCGCAAAAATTTCCTTAATGGTGGTGAAGTCCATTATCCATCCAATCTCCGGATTTAGGGCGCCTTTGATGTGTAATTTTACTCGATACGAGTGTCCGTGTATATTTTTGCACGGATGGCCTTCGGGTACTTTAGGTAAAAAGTGCGCCGCTTCAAATCTAAATTCTTTATAAATTTCCATGTTAGTTTCTCTTCTAATTTTTGCTTGTTTTGTTTTTTTTATAAACTGCTTTTTAACGATATTGGATAAATATAGCACAAATAATAAATGCGAATAAAAGTGAAATAGAGGATATCCAAAATCGATGGGCTCTTTTTAATTCCATAAAATGATAGGCAACTAAAATAATCTTTACTAATGCCATTGATAAAATAAAATAAAAAGCAAATGATTTCCCTATTGTGGATACAGATGCAAGTGTAATTGCAACTAAAAGAACCCAAATAAATGTATTGCTGTTTTTCATGACTGTTTAATATATCAAATAAATAACGGGGAATAATAACAACCAAATTAAATCGCAGAGATGCCAAAAAGCAGCACCGGCTTCTATATTTTCCACCATAGATTTCTCAGTTATTATACGGTTGAATTTCCATAGAAAATAAACTAAAATAAAAACGCCAAGCAGTACATGCAGATAATGAAAAAAAGTAAGCAACCAAAAAAATGTAAAAAATATATTGTAACTAATACTCAATCCATTATTTAGTTTATTGATGTAATCAGCAGATTTTATACCTAAAAAAATACATCCAAATAAGATAGTAAGTTGCAAAAATAATTTTGCGGTCGCATACTTTTTTATTTTTATATTTCTTAGGCATTCAGCCATAAAATAACCACTACTAAGTAGTACAATGGTATTAACAATTGCTGTGTATTTATGAAGAGATTGACAGCTACTGTGGTATAATAAGTGGTTGTCTTGTCCGTAAGTAATCATTGCGATTATCCCCATTCCAAATGTCAAGCATTCTAAGAAGATAATTATCCAAATTAGCAACCCACCCGGCGGATAGAAAATATTTTTCTCTTTTATTACTACTTGTTCCATTGTTATTTTGTAATGATTATTCGTGTTCGCCCTTATACATGCTCTCTATCTCCATTTTGTATCGTTCATTGACGATTTTGCGTTTGGGTTTCATGGTAGGCGTTAATTCTCCGCTTTCTACGGTCCATTCTTCCGGCAGCAAAACGAACTTTTTTATTTGCTCCCAATGTCCAAAATTTGTATTATATTTTTTTACTTCTTGATGGATTAATTTGATGACTTCCTTGTTTGTTGTCAGTTCCGTTTTTGTTTTATAGTTTATATGATTTGCTGTTGCCCATTCTTCCAATTGCGAAAATGCCGGGATAATTAAAGCAGAAACAAACTTTTTATCATCGCCACCCACTACCATTATTTGTTCTATGTATGGGCTTTCTTTCATCTTATTTTCTAATACTTGAGGTGCTACATATTTTCCGCCCGCAGTTTTGAAAAGTTCTTTTTTTCTATCCGTTATTTTTAAAAATTTATACCCATTTTGCATTTTCCATTCACCAATGTCTCCGGTATGAAACCAACCCTCTTTGTCTATTACTTCTGCGGTTAACTCCGGTTGGTTGTAGTAGCCTTTCATAATGTTATCCCCTTTGGCAAGTATTTCCCCATCTTCAGCAAATTTTATATCTATCCCCGGCAATGGAATGCCCACCGTACCAATGCAACGCTCTTTTTCATTTACTCTATTACATGCCAATACCGGAGAAGTTTCTGTTAATCCATATCCTTCAATAATATCGATGCCGGCTGCCGTAAATAAGGTTATTAACCGTGGTTGCATCGCCGCAGCTCCTGTGATGATAAATTGTACATTACCTCCTAAGGCTTCTTGCCATTTCGTGAATACTAATTTTCTGGCAATAGCAAGTTGTAATAAATAAAACGGGCTTTTGGATTTGCCAATTTCATATTTTGAGCCAACCTCCATTGCCCAAAAAAATAATTGCTTTTTGATACCGGTAAGTGCATTTCCTTTGGCTATAATTTTATCATACACTTTTTCTAACATTCGTGGTACGGTAGTAAAGCAATAGGGTTTTACTTCTACTAAATTCTCGCCTATTTTTTCTAAGTTTTCTGCGTAATGGATATGTATCCTAAAAGCAAGATAGGCGTAAAATACCATACGCTCAAAACTGTGGCAAAGCGGTAAAAAACTCAATGATTTTTCACCATTCCCAAAATTGATAACCTTTTTTACGGCATAAATATCGCTCAAAATATTTTTGTGTGTCAGCATTACCCCTTTAGGATTTCCGGTAGTTCCCGAAGTATAAATAATGGTAGCAATATCCTCTTCGGTAGTTGCTTTCTTTCTTTTGTCAATCTCAGAAAGTTGCACTGTAGCAGGAAGAGATGCAATTAATGATGGTACATTGGGTAATTTGTCAAAAGAATAAATACCTTTGAAAGATGAGATTTTTTGTAGTAAAGGTTTTACTTTATTATACACTACCTCATTATCTATAAAGGCATAACAAATAGCGGCATCATTGAAGATGTATTCATAGTCGCGCTCGGCTATAGTAGGATACATTGGTACTACGGTGACACCAATTTGCATAGCACCAAAATCTATAAAATTCCATTCCGGTCTATTGGCCGAGATTAGCGCAATCGCATCGCCCTTTTTTAAACCTATGTTTAATAATAGTTGGCTTGCCCTATTGGCATATTGTTGCACTTCTTTAAACGTGTAAGTAACCCATGTTCCGTTTACCTTTGAGGATAAAAACGGATCGTTAGGTACATTCTTGTTTTGTATTTCTAATAAATCGAAAAGACGTGTAGCATCCATAATATTGGGTTATTTAATTAATCTACTAATAGCTTTAAATGCATCTGTGCCGGCTTCATGTATCAGTTGGAATAATATCATTTCCGTTGATACAATGTAGGCACCGGATTGGCGCATGCGTTCTAATGCAAGTTGTTTGTTGGCAAGTGTTCTGGAGGATACCGCATCAGCCACAATGTGTACTTCTAATCCGGTATTTAGCGCTTCTAAAGCTGTTTTTAGCACACAAATATGTGCTTCTACACCGGCAATGATAAGCGATGTAATGTTTTGTTGCTTTAATTGCTGTAAAACGGAATCGGATTTCATGCAGCTAAAGCACATCTTCTCAATGGGTTGTATTTGTGCCGGCAATTCTATCGAAGAGCACGTATTGCCTAATCCTTTGGGATATTGCTCTGTTACAAGTATTGGAATATCTAATACTTCTGCACCTTTTAGGAGTCGGTTGGCATTGGCAAATACTTGTTCGGCATCTTGTACTACAGGCATTAATTTCTCTTGTATGTCAATAATTAATAAGCCTGTATTTTCTTTTTGAATTAATCCAATTGATTTCATAATTACATGGATAAAGAGCCTTTTCGGAATTCACTTTTTCCGATAATAGCATTAATAATGTAAGGAATATTTTTTCTGCTTTTGGAAATAGCATCTTTTGCTGCTGCTACAAAATCGGGAATATTTTCTACTCGCTTTCCGTCTGCACCGAATGCTTTCCCAATCATTTCATAGTTAGAATGTTCTAACATTAAAGCACAATCACTTTTCAGAAATTCTACTTGGTCGCGGGCTATTTGTCCCCAACAAGCATCATTTCCGATGAGCGAGATAACCGGTAATTTATGGCGTACAAAGGTGTCGTATTCCATTAAGCTGTAACCGGCACTTCCATCACCATAAATTATCCAAACATCTTTTTCGGGGAAAACTAATTTTGCACCTAATGCGAAACCTGCACCTACGCCAAGTGTTCCAAATACACCCGGATCTAACCATGAGAGTGGCGCACGAGGGCGTAAGGTATAAGATGCAGTGCCAACAAAATCACCACCATCGGCAATAAGTATTGTGTTGTCTCCCAAGATAGGATCTAACTTTCTGAAAAGTTCAACGGGATTCATTCCGTTTAATTTTTCACCGGCTTGCACATTTATTTGTTGCTCGCGAGCTTCATCTCGTTTTCGCAGTTGCTGTACCCAATCAGGATATGCGCCTTGGAATTTTTTAGAAATATCTATAAGAAATTCTTCGGGATCAGCAAGTACGCTAACGGTCGGTCTTTTGTTTTTGTATAAATCTTCACTGCTTCGGTTTATAGAGGCATACGGACGATGTCCGATGTGGTTTCCATAATCTAATCGGAAGTCGTTAGGAACACCTGCGAGTATAATAAAATCAGCCTCTTTGATGGCTTCTTTACGTTTGTGTCGCATTTGCAAATTATTCTCTTTGCCAAGCAGCCCTCGCCCCATGCCACTCAAGAAAACAGGAATTCCCAAGCGTTGCACGGCAGCGGCTAATTCATCTGCTTTTTGAGGTAGCATCATGGCGCCGCTTCCCAAAATTAAAAGTGGCTTTTTGGCTTGCTGTAATCTGCGCAAAACTCTTTCTATATCAGCATCGGTATGTGTAGGTATAGCAACTGCTTTTGGAGGGTTAAATGTAAGTTTGTCTTTATCTTCAAAAATTTTTCGTGCATGTCGGTTTACATACCATTGTATCATGCGTTCTTGAATGTTACGAGGAGGGGTTTCAGTGCTTTTTGCGCCATACCATTCTCGTACTAATTCTTCACCATATAAAATATCTATCGGACACTCTACAAATACAGGGCCCGGCACGCCTTCTTGTGCCATTTCAAATGCTTTCTCTAACGTAGGAATAATGTCTTTGACTTTAGAAATACTGGCGGCCCATTTTACATTAGGACGCATTAAGTTCATTTGGTTAATGTCTTGCAGCGAGCCACGACCTTTTAAGATGGTTGCTGCAGCACCACCTAAAAGTACAAGTGGAGATTGTGCCAAGAAAGCATTTTTTACAGCAGTAATCGTATTGGTGAGCCCGGGGCCGGCCGTAACTGTTGCTACTCCGGGTATTCCCGTAAGCCTGGATACCGCATCTGCTGCAAATACAGCATTAACTTCATGTCTGGTGTCAATTACTCTTATCCCTATGTTTTCTGCGCTAACAAAAATAGGAGAGATATGCCCGCCACAAAGTGTAAATAAATATTTTACCCCTTGGTTTTGTAAAACTTTTGCGATGATTTCGCCGCCATTCATATTCATTTTTCAGTATTTTATGTTATTTAATAAAAATATTTTTTTGTATAATATCGGAGATACTTCGCTCGCGCTTTTTTATTAAATCGGCTTTTTCTCCTTGAAATAATTCATCTACCGTTTCGGTAAATAATTTATTCCATCTTGTGAAGTGTTTTTTTTCTATATTTTCAATTTTGTTTAAATGCCGGTGTAGGTTAATAGGATTTCCTTCGTATCCTCCGCTGAAGAATAGTATATTCTCCCAAAAGTTATACATCGTATTTAAGTGTTGCTCCCAATTTATAGTAATGACTTCTAAAAAGAAATGTCCGATAGATTTATCTACTTTTACTTTTTTATAAAACGTATTTACCAATAATTCGATATCCTTTCTATTTTTAATATCCCGTTTCATACGAATAATTTTATGAAGCACAATGTTGTTCATATATTCATTATAAATCTTTTTGTTTGAATTTTTTTACAGATAAAGCTATTGGAATAATACTCCAAAGTAGTAAGGTTATAAAGGCAACTGACATACCGATTGTAGTTCCAAAGAAATCTCTGAACACGGCACCGGTGTATCCCATTAATGCAGAAATATCTAAACGTAATAATATTAAAATCCTTCCTAAATCAATAGGGTTTAACATGCTGATGGCTACTACGGCTTTTTCTAAAGGGTAATCGGCAAATTGAAATAAGATAAACAATACAATACCATCGAAAAGTAAAGCAAAGTATAACCAAAGTAATATGGCTACCCCGATTCCTTTGGCTTTATCTCGGGTATATACTGTAGTTAAAAATGCAATTGCCACAAAAATAATAGTAATGATGCTGCCTATACCAAGCATCATAAAACCGGTAGGCGAGGCTTCATACAGTAAAATTGGAATTCCGGTACCTATAAAAAATGCAAGCGTCATGGAGCCGGCTAAGCCAAAAAATAAACTGAGCCATATATTGTTTCGCTTTAATGGTTGACTGACTAAAAGTTCAATAAATTCCGAACTATTGTAAATGTAGATAGTGGAGAAAATAAGAGAAACTAATGGCACTATAAACAAGATGAGGTTGAGTAAGCTTAATAATCCTTTGGAGGAGTTGTCTTCTAAATTGAAAACACTTAGAGAGGTGATGAGCAGGAAAAGTGTATATAATAATACAATTTTATTTCGCAGAATATCGATAATGACAAATTTTATAATCTTCTTCATTGCTGGTGGGTTAACATAATACTTGCAATAGCTTTGGATAGTTTTGTTTCTCCTGTTTCGGATTGTAAATCGGCAATTGTTTTTCTAAAACGGAGTTTTCCATCTTGCATAAAGATGATATGCGTAACTAAGTCGTCAAGCTCACTTAGAATATGAGATGTAATTAAAATGAGTTTTCCCTTTTCTTTTTCTTTTCTGATTTTTTCTTTTAAAATTTCCGTAGATACAGGGTCGAGTCCGGCGGTAGGTTCATCTAAAATTAGCACATCCGGATTGAAAAGAAAGGCAAGTGAAGCACTTACTTTTTGTCGTGTTCCGCCTGATAAAGTACCCATTCTTTTGTCGGCTAATTGATTTAGTTTAAACGCATTTAGGAGTTCTTCATCGAGTATTGTATTTTCTTCTTTTCGGATGCTTTTCATCATTTCTATAACTTGCCCGATAGACATGTTTTCGGGATAACGCCCGATTTGTGGCATGTACCCGATATGCTTTCTGTATTTCCAATCATTAGCAATATTATTTCCATTAAAGAGTATAGAGCCACTGTTGGGTACTACCATTCCTAAAATACTTTTTATTAACGTCGTTTTTCCGCATCCGTTTGGCCCGATTAAAGCAATGCATTCCGATTTATTGCATGTAACGGATACCTCATTTAATACGTGTAGCTTGCCAAATTTTTTATTTATGTTGTTTACGGTAATCATAATCGTACAGGTTTCATTAACGGAGTGTCATCTTTTAAATTTTCAGGGGTAATGCTCGGAATAATTTTTTCAGTTTTATCTAATATAGTGACCATAAAACTTCGGAACAAAGCCATTGCAGGCGGCATTTTCTCTAAAATCATAGAAAATAAACTTACAGGTCGGTACGGTATATCTCCGATACCATCTTTATTCAAATCGTAGCCTTCGTACTTGTCCCAATAATTGCCATTGAATGTGTTTAATACCAACGAGCCGTTAGTTCCTACATCAAAAGTATTTCCGATGTAATTATTTTTAGTAATGGTATTGTCCATGCAACTTGCCTGCACTTTCATAGCCCAGCCATTGTTCTTGAAAAGGTTATGGGTAATCATTATCCGGCTGGCACCCTCCATAAAAATTCCGCTGGTGTTTTTTACAAATTTATTCCCTTCGATATGGCTGTCGCTAATTTCTTTTAATAATAATCCATAAGCGGCATCTCCCCAATTTTCTTCAAACAGATTGTGGTACATTTTTACACCCTTGGTAAACATAACGGCAACGCCTGCTCCATTATTCTTAAATGTATTTGAAGTATATACATCGTTGTTGGAAAACATAAAGTGTAATCCGTAGCGGATGTTTTTGGTGGATATATTTTTGGTAATATGCGAGTTGGTTACAAACTCAAAATAGATTCCATCTCTATGTCCTTTTATCTTATTGCCAATAATTTGCATACTGTCAGATTTCCAACAATGAATACCATTTCCAATTTCTTGTTCTGCAATTCCGAATGCTTGCAGGGTGTTGTTTTTTATAATGCAATTTCTTCCTACCTGACTATAAATTCCGAAAAATGTATCGAACAGTTCATTATTGGAAATCGTAACATTCCGTTTGTTGTAAATTTTTATCCCCGCAGGATCATCTAAGGTACCTATTCCGGAACGAATTACTTTAAATCCATCTACAGTAACATTATCTGCTTTTATAGAAATAATTTCATATTTTTTATCACCATCTAAAATTGGCAGATTGATTCCTAATAGCACGATAGATTTTTCAATTATTAAATTCTTTTCGTGGTAATGTCCTGATTCTACTATAACGGTATCGCCATTGTTTGCCAAATCTACTGTTTGTTGAATGCTAATATTGCCATACTGTTTTCCTACGTGTAAGGTTTTAGCAGTAATAGTTATACTAATGAATAAAAAGAAGTATGTATAAACTATTTTCACCATTAATCTACTAATAGGTTTTTCCAAGAAACACTTTCGCCTTTAAAGTCTTTTACTGTATTCTTTTTATTTTCCTCGGAGGTGAATGCAGCAGTATTTCCGCCCATAGGGCTGTGTATTTCTTCGCTTCGGTACAAATGTGCAACTTCTGCTTTTATAAACTCATGTGCGTCTAAATAATCAGATAAATAAACCTCTTTTACGCTTTTTTTAGTATCCTCATTTTCCTTTAAATACTCTAGAAGACAATAGATGTCATCAAAAATAAAAATCTTCCCTTTTTTTGTAATGATTTCTGCCGGAAACCGAGGGTCGCTGATTGACATTTTGCAATTATCGCATTGGTCTATACTTAACTTAATGGGTTTAGGCTGTACATTGCAAGAGGTAAATAGCAGCGTAGAAAATAATAGTAAAGCAACTGTGGTAATGCCATTACCATTTTTTTTAATCTTTGCTGCTGCTCTTACTTCAACAAGTACAGCTATTAATGATAGTACTCCTACAGCAATAAATATCCATCCGCCGATATCGGGTATAGAATATGCACCAAAATTTAAGAGTTGTTTGAACCCAATTAATGGCGGTTGATAAGCCATTCCCGGTACTATAATCGCTGCATTTGGATTTAAGTTATGTCCGTAGTTGTACTCCCATCTCCAAAAATCTACCATAGCTAAGATTCCGAAAGCGGCAAATAATGCAAATAAGGTGTAAAGGAGATTTCTTTTTCCAATAATTGCTACTAATAAAAATAAAAAAGCAAAAGCAGAAATGATGTAAATTAATACAGAAAACTCGATGAAGTCTTTTGCATGTAATGTTTTCATTCCAATGTAATGATTAAGACCATTAATGATTTCAACATCTCCTCCTAATTTATTGGCATAGATTAACATCCGTAATCCTTCAGGATATTGTGGAGCATCTAAGTCTATTCTCCAAATCGGTAGGAAGTTGACAGCAAATAATGCAATACCGCATACCGCAATTAAGATACGTACAACGGTGTTCATGGAATTCTTTTTCATGTGTATTTTTTTTGTTTTTAATAATGTTTACGGATGAACTATTTATTGGTTTTTAGAAGTGTTCGTACTTTTTTGTATAGTACATGTTAAACAGAATTAAACTTTAAAAAAAGGTGGAACAGGTCGCTACCTGTTCCACCTTTGCGAATCAGATATGTCGTATTACTTAGCGGAAGCGGAAGCATCTGCCGGTGGCAAATTCTTTCCGGTGCTAAATAGTAATGGAACGTTGCTGCCCGCAGGAGATACTCTTACGTATCCTTGCATTTCTTGGTGCAATGCGCTACAGAAGTCTGTACAGTACATAGGGAAAGTTCCCACTCTGTTCGGTACCCATTTTAAGGTTTGCGTTTCACCAGGCATTATTAACAACTCACCATTGTCAGCACCTTTTACTGCAAATCCATGTGGTACATCCCAGTCTTGCTCTAAGTTGGTAATGTGGAAATATACCTCGTCACCCACTTTAATACCTTCTATATTATCCGGTACAAAATGTGAGCGAATAGCCGTAGCATATACATCTACTCTGTTTCCTTTTCTTACTACTTTTGCTTCACCTTCGCCTTTTGCTACGTAAGGATTTGCGTTTTCTTCAATTTTAAATATTTTCAAAGATTTATCCTTTACCACCTCTGCCGGAACAGCCTGAGCATAGTGTGGCTCTCCGATAGTAGGGAAGTCTAAGATTAATTGCATCTTATCGCCACTGATATCGAATAATTGGGCACTTTGAGATAATTCAGGACCGGTAGGTAAGTATCTGTCTTTAGTGATTTTATTGTAAGCAATCAAGTATTTAGGACTTGGTTTTTTACTATCTCCACCCGGGATACATAAGTGACCTACAGAGTAGTAGGTTGGTACACGGTCTAATACTTTTAAGTCTTTGATATTCCATTTTACTACTTCAGAAGATACGAAGAAAGAAGTGTAAGCATTTCCTTTTCCATCAAATTCGGTATGCAAAGGCCCTAAGCCTGGTTTTTTTACTTCGCCGTATAATGCAGCTTCGTATTTAATTACCGGCACGCCATCAAAATTTCCTGCAAAGTCTTTTGCTGCAATGGCTTTTTGTATTTTATCAAAACTGAATACCGGAATTAAAGCAGCCAATTTACCACTACCTACAATAAATTCGCCGGTAGGGTCAACATCGCAACCATGTGGTGATTTAGGACATGGAATAAAGTAGCATAAATCCGCCAATTCTTTAGAGTCTAATACAGTGACTTCATTTTTGATTTCAGAAGTAGCAGTATGTGTTTTTTCATTAAATGTATTGTGCGCATATTTAACAGGAACTTTTTTGCCTTTTCCTGCTTTCAAATATTCTTCTGCTTTTTTCCAGTTTACTGCCAAAATAAAGTCTTTATCCTTTTGAGATGCATTTACTTCTAATAATGTGTTGGCTTGTTCTGAATTGTAACAAGAGAAGAAGAACCAACCATGAGATTTTTCTTTTCCTGCGTGGCTCAAGTCGAAGTTTACTCCCGGACATGCAATTTGGAATGCGATATCCATTTTACCATCTTCTTTTCCTACGCTAATAAAGCTTAAATACCCTTTGTAATTTTGCTTGTAAGTGTTAATAGGAACATCTCCGTTTGCATTATCCGGTGGAACACTGAAACGTGTACCTGCTACAACATATTCTGTGTTTTCAGTAATGAAAGGAGAGGAGTGATTTCCTGCACTATTAGGTAATTCAATGATTTCTGCAGTACGGAATGTTTTTAAGTCGATACGTGCAACACGCGGAGTATTGTTCGCATTTCCAAATACCCAACGGCCGTCTATTTCTCCATTGGTTTGAGACATCTCTGTGTGGTGTAAATCGTCCCAAGGTACGAAGCCGTGTGACGTATTTAACATAGGCTTTGTTTCTTCGCTATATCCCCAGCCTTTTTCAGGGTCAACAGAGAATACGGGAATTACACGAAGTAATCTCCCTGAAGGCAATCCGTACACGCTCATTTGTCCGCTGAAACCACCGCTCACAAAATTGTAGTAGGAGTCGTATTTTCCGGGAGCAATATACGCCTTTGAAGCTGCATCTGCACTCACTGCATTTCCTAAGTTTTTAGGTTTGCACCCGACAGCAACCATCACTATTGAAGTAGCAACAGCAGCTATAAGTTTAACATTAAATTTTTTCATTGTGGAATGTTTTATGTGTTATATATAATATAGGTGTTATTTTACACCGTCATTTTTACGCATAAATTCGTAAAGGTGTCTAGCGTCATCATCAGATAAGCTTTGATTAGGCATTCTTACTAAACAAATTTCTAATTGTGCTTGTGCTTTTGGATCTTTGTCTAACATAGCATCAGTATTTGTGATGAAGTTCATAATCCATTCCGGTGTGTGACGTTTAGTAACATCTTTCCATCCCGGACCTACTAATTTCTCGTCTGTCAATTTGTGGCAAGAAGAACATTTTACTTCATATACCTTTTCGCCGGATGTAGCCATTGCGCCATCAAGTTTTTCACCTACTTCTACTTTAGTAAATTTTCCTTCTCCACGGTTAGGGTCATAAGAAGGGTTTCCGTTGTCCGCAGTAGCTGCCGGAGCTTCAGTAGCTGCTGGTTCTGTGGTGGTTGAACCGTTGCTTTCAGAGTTAGAATTACAAGCTGTGAAAAATGCAATCACACCTAAAACGCTCAAAATAATTAGTGATTTTTTCATTATCGATTAATTTTATTAGTACAATGTTAGATACTATTTGTATATTGATTTATGATTAAAATCATATCGTGAAGGTCGGCGTATTTATAATCTTATTTTCAGACGTAAAAAGCCTAAAAGTATGATATAAATCATGTTCAATGCTGCAAAAAATCATCTAAATAAAGAACATAAAAAATGAGTTTTACAAAGAACCTTTTGAATTATGATAATAGACGAAGATATATTATTAACCCGTGGTGCTGTTTATAAAAAAATAAAGAAAGGCGACGTGATTTTTAAAGAGGGCACGGTATGTCATTTTTATTTCCAGTTGATTGAAGGCTGCGTTAGTTGGGAAAACTACGATAGTGATGGGAAGATATTTGTACAGCAAATTGTACAACCCGGCGAATGCTTTGGGGAATTGCCACTGTTTGACGGACAGCCTTATGCGGCATCAGCAGTTGCGGAAGAAGATTCTGTAGTGTTGATGTTACATGAGTCCACTTTTCATGAATTGCTTAAAGAGCGTCAGGATATATTATTTGCCTTTAGTAAACTCTTGGCAATCCGTGTGCGGGAGAAATTCTTTATGTTAAAAGAGTTAGCGTGTCATAGTCCTGTTGAACAAATTACAGCTTTATTGAATTTATATAAAGAGAAAAGTTGCGGAGTGCTTAAAGAAACAACGTTGCGAGTCAATTATACCCGACAACAAATTGCAGATATGACCGGGCTGAGAGTGGAAACAGTAATTAGAGTGATAAAAAAACTTAGCAAGGAAGGTAAGTTGATTATCCAAAAGGGAAAAGTGTATTTGCCGAGTAATATTGATTTTAATCATAATAATTTAGTTTCTTAAATACGTACTTTTGCAATTGTAATTTTTTGTCTTTTTTAATTATTACAATGAATACTTATTTAAAACGTTACCTCAGAATTTCCTTTATTAATTTGTGTATAGTAGCATTATTAGGCTCAATAATGCGGTACAAAATTGCGTACTCCTTACCGTTTGTAGATCAAAAACATTTACTGCATGCCCATTCTCATTTTGCATTTGTCGGTTGGATTTCACAAACTCTAATGGTGTTGTTAGTCCAATATTTATCAAAGAATAGTGGTGAAGATAAATTTATTCCTTACCGAAAAATATTGATTGCGAATTTAATTTCGGCTTACGGTATGTTGCTGTCATTTCCGGTACAAGGATATGGTGCTGTTTCCATTACGTTCTCTACCCTGTCGGAGTTTGTTTTTTATTATTTTTCTTTTTGTTACTGGCGAGATTTGAATAAATTAAAAGTACAATCTGTAATTCATCAATGGTTTAAAGTTGGATTGTTTTTGGGGGTTTTGTCTTCAGTAGGTACTTTTAGTTTAGCGTATATGATGGTTACAAAAGTGGTGCACCAAAATTGGTATTTAGCGGCTATTTATTTTTATTTACATTTTCAGTATAACGGCTGGTTTTTCTTCGCGTGTATTGGGTTGCTGTATTCTATTCTCCCCGAAAATATTCGAAATACACGTGAGTTGAAAAATGTTTTTCTATTATTTGCATTTGCAAGCGTTCCGGCTTATTTTCTTTCCGTATTGTGGCTGCCATTGCCGGGATGGCTTTTTATTATTATTATTATTTCAAGTATAGCACAGGTGGTAGCCTGGTTGATGATGCTGAACGTTTTTTATACCAAAAATGAGCAAATAGCACAGAATGTAAGTTTAACGGGGAAATGGTTGATGGCATTAAGCGGCTTAGCACTGACGGTAAAACTTTGCTTACAATTAGGGTCAAACATTCCGGCATTAAGTAAGTTGGCATTTGGCTTTCGCCCTATTGTTATCGCTTATTTACATTTAGTGCTTTTGGGGGTAATTACGTTGTTCTTATTAGGGTATATCTTTTCATCTCCTACCTATAAAATTCAAAAAATTACATTCTACGGAATTATAGTTTTTGTAGCTGGAATAATATTGAATGAGGTAGTATTGATGATACAAGGAGTTGCATCGTTTAGTTATACTTCTATTCCTTATATCAATGTAGTACTGTTGGGGGTCGCCTTGATCTTGTTTTTCGGTATTTTACTTATTGCAATATCTCGATTTAAAGAAGCAAAACAAAAATAAAAAGAGAGGACATTGCCCCTCTTGATAGCTTATAAAATAAATGTACGGTTATGCCGTAGTATCTTCGGTACTTGCTTGCGGCGCATTTTTCTTTACGGACTCAATTCCATTTTCCCTATTTGCTTCACTTTCGTATAATTCGCTGGTGCCAATTACTTGTCCGTTGGCAGCTTTTAAATTAAAAAAAGGCTTCCCATTAGTGGATACTTTGCGCTCGTAACGCCCATCGTTAGCAGCATTTTTCTTTACAGACTCTATTCCATTCAGGCATGCTGCTTTAGTGGTATAAGCCTCACTTTTTAAGATGTTTTGTCCATTTACAGCTACTAAATTAAAGTAGTGTTGTCCGTCTTTTTGTTGTTTGATTACGAATTTTCCCATAATATTATGTTTGATTAGAAAATAATAGTTGTTTCTTAAATCCCAAAAACAATGCCAAAATTATCCATACTCTCCGTTATTCACGTCTTTTACGCTTCCAAAGCCAATTACATCATCTGCAAGATCATCATCATCATTCATTTCTGAAGCACGCTTTATAGTTTGCGTGCCATATTTATTTTTGATAGAATAGACCGTCTTTCGTGCCTTATTACTCTTTATATGCGAGTTGTCAAAAATATTGAGCTGTACCAAATCTTCATTTATAAAATCTTGTATAACGACACCGATGCTAATGGTGTTTGTGTTGATGATGTGTTGCATGGTCTTATGTTTTTGCTGAAATGCAAGTTGTCTATTTTGTAAAATATGAAATAATTCCATGCCGTCTTGTATCGGCTGTTCGGTATAAAAACTATCTTCAAAAGGAGGCATATTTTCATAACGGATAATGCAATGCACACGCTTGCAAAAAAGCTGTTTTTTCATCAACCGTTTTTCTAAAGTAAGGCACAGCATCATTAAGGTATCTGATAAATTTTGTATATCGCGTCGTTGTTCTTTCGATACCATCCGCATCGCCGACATATTTTTGTACTCTTCCGTAGAGCGCATATCTACTTCCTGAAAATGCAATCGATGATACCAATGTTGCCCAACAATACTTTTGCAAGCTGCTTTTAATTTTTCAGGGGTTGAATGTCTCAAATCATACGGGGTGTAAATACCCGCTTTGTTTAAGCGCTCCTTCATGCCCTTTGCGATACCCGGCAAATCGGTTAATTCTAATTTTTTTAAAATACTATCAATATTTTCCGGAGTAATTATCGTTAATCCATCGGGCTTTTGTATATCTGAAGCTAACTTTGCCAAAAATGCATTAGGGGCAATTCCAATCGAACATTTTAAATAATCGCCCACTTCCTCTCGGATATCTTGTTTTATCTTTTTTGCCACTTCTACCACATCGGGGTAAATATTTTTATAAGAAGATAAATCCATCACGGCTTCATCAATACTTCTTGGTATTACTTCTTCGGAGTAGCGTTTTAGTACTTTCATTATGCGCGCATGAAATGTACGGTATTTATCCGGATTGGTCTCTAAGGGCACTAAGTCAGGGCATATTTTCATCGCTTCATTAAGGCGTACACCTAATTTTATACCCCGTTGTTTTGCCTCAATGGATGGAGCAATTACACAGCCATATTTTCCGGTGTAAACACAAACGGCTATAGGCCGTCCGCGCAACCAATAATTTGTTTGTTGTTCGCAACTTGCAAAAAAGCTATTCATGTCTATAAATAAAACACGTGCTTCTAATTGGGTGCGTAATGTATTTTGATTCACAAGTGAAAGTTAATAGTTGCCGCCAAATAGTGGTACTCTTTTGAGAAATTAATACAAAGGAAATTGTCCACATCTTATAACTTATAATAAATATCCTATACCTTTACCGTATGAATTTGCCAGCAAAAATAGTCATCGGTTCCGACCATGCAGGATTTGAATATAAAGAAGCCATTAAAAGTTATTTGAGTAATAATAATATCCAAACAATTGATGTTGGTACGCATAGCACGGATAGTTGTGATTATCCCGACTACGCACACGCCGCAGCTAATGAAATAGAAACCGGAAATGCGGTACTCGGAATTTTGATTTGTGGTTCTGCAAATGGCGTAGCGATTACCGCCAATAAACATCAAAAAATTAGAGCCGCATTATGTTGGCAAAATGAAATTGCAAAATTGGCACGCCAACATAATGATGCAAATATTATTTGCTTGCCGGCTCGCTTTATAACTATAGACGAGGCAGAAGAAATGGTACATACTTTTCTAACCACCGATTTTGAAGGAGGCCGCCACCAAAAAAGAGTAGAAAAAATATAAATAACTAAGAACAATTGTCTTTTTTCTAAGAAAATTCAATATCGATACAAGTATGAAAAAAATAAATATTGCTATTGACGGATATTCTGCATGCGGAAAATCTTCTACAGCAAAATTTGTAGCAGAAAAGTTGGGCTACATTTACATTGACTCCGGTGCAATGTATCGTGCCGTTACACTGTTCTTGCAGCAGCATCTAATCGATTTGGATAATGCAGAAGGAATAGAAAATGCACTACCTAAAATAACTATCGTTTTTAAAAAAGTGGGAGATAGATATCATACATTTTTAAATGAGGTAGATGTGGAAGAGGAAATACGCAACCCTCGTGTAGCAGCCGTAGTTTCGGAAGTGGCAGCGATGAGCAATGTACGAAAAAAATTAGTGGAACAACAACAGAAAATGGCGGCACAAAAAGGCGTAGTGATGGAAGGCAGAGATATTGGAAGCGTAGTAATGCCAGATGCTGAATTGAAATTTTTTATGACCGCAGACGTCGATGTACGTACAAAAAGACGACAAGAGGAATTGTTACAAAAAACAGGAAAATTATTTCCATTAGACGAACTTAAAGCCAACCTTTTACATCGGGATAAAATTGACTCGACACGAGATGATTCGCCACTTACAAAAGTACCTGATGCAATAGAAATAGATACTACTGGTCTTACCTTGGAGCAACAAATTAATTTTATTTGTGCTAAAGCCGATGAAATACTCCAAGCATAGCTTGTGTTCAGCAGCGGTATTATTTCACTTTTTATTTGTAAATTAGTTCATGGAAACAGCCGTCGATTCAATAAATGCACAGCCCGTCACTGATGAGCAGCGCACTAAAATAATTCGCAAAGAAATACAAATGGCGTATAAAGAAATACGTGCAAAATATCCCATTTTACAACATCAAAATTTAATAGGATTTTCAATATTTTTAGTTTCTATATGCATGATAATTTTATCGGCAGTATTGTACTTGCAAGGTAAAATTTCAGCAGTTGTAGTAATCGTATCTGTTGCATTCTGGACATCTTTTTTGCACGAATTAGAGCACGATTTAATCCATTTTATGTATTTTAAGAAAAATAAATTTATTCAAAATCTGATGCTTTTGGGCGTATGGGTATTCCGCCCCATGACGATAAACCCTTGGTTTCGCAGAGATTTGCATTTTCATCACCATCGGGTGTCGGGTACTAAAACCGACTTAGAAGAACGCGGACTTACCAATGGAGAAAAATGGGGTTTTCGGAGGTTAATGACCATTACCGATTTGTTTTTTGGTGGCGTGTTGCGCGGCAAAATAATCCGTAGAGATGTGATAGATGCCGTTAAGCGCGGCGAACTCTCTAAAGAACAAGCTCTAAATTTTAAGAAAATAAAAATGTATGGCATGCTGCCGTTTACACTGTTTCTTTATTTTGTTTGGTATTTTTTTCTTTTACATTATGCTATTCAGTTTGTAGTTCATTTTTTGCATTTAGGTTATGAAAGCCCTGCATTTATCCAAGCCCAATTTAAATGGATAAACCCATTAGTAGTAATTCTGATATTTCCCAATTTATTGCGTATGTTTTGCTTGCACTTTATTACGTCTAATATGCATTATTACGGCGATGTAGAAAGTGGTAATGTGATGCAACAAACGCAAGTGTTGGATAAATGGTATTTTATTCCGTTTCAATTTTTTTGTTTCAACTTTGGAAGTACACACGCTATACATCATTTTGTGGTGAATGAAACTTTTTATATCCGACAATTTACTGCTGCAAAAGCCCACCGCGTGATGCGCGCACAAGGCGTTCGGTTTAATGATTTAGAATCCTTTAAACGCGCCAACCGATATTATAACGCTACAATGATTAAACTCGCCTAATAGTTTTATAATTTATAAATTTTCAGCTACTTACATTTATACAAGAAATGTGTTTAATTCCTTGTTTTTGTGTGTATAAAAACACCAAAAATCTAAATTTTCTTAACTAAAATGGCATAGCGGAATTGTTTGATTTAGTGTAAATTTACTTGTTGCTTTTGAAAAAGTTAATAACAACAACTTACATTGCCTATGAAGGGTTTATACATCTTACTTTTATTTTTTCTCTCCTTAGAAACAAATATAGTTGCGCAAACGACCTTGTTTTATGAAAGTTTTGGCACTTCTGCTTCACTGCCTACAGGCTGGACAAGCTCAAATACGACTAATGGCTGGGCGGCATCTACTTCCTCAGTTTCCAGTGGCTATACGGGGGCTTCCGGAGGTAGCAATGCGGTATTTAATGGAACAGGGACAAATGGCGTTACTCATACGCTAACGTACAATAACAGTTTATCTACGGTAGGCTATACAGGTATTACGATACTATGGGGAGGTAGAGGCACTACGTCGTTTAATAGCAATATAGTTTTTGAATGGAGCACAGATGGCATACTTTGGAATAGCGTTTCTTATAGCTACGCTAAAAATGCAAATAGTTGGGCGTTGGTAAATGGAGGTGTGGCAATTTCCCTACCGGCAGGAGCAGAAGGAGCAGCCAATTTGCAATTAAGATGGTCCGCTGCGGCAAACAATAGTGGCAATTACAGAATTGATGATATTAAAGTTCAAGGAACCCCATCTACTGCATTAACAGCTTCCTTTAGCACTTCCTCCGGCTCAGTGTTGGAGAATGCCGGTACGTATAAAATTGGTGTTACCGTAAATACTGCTCCTGCTTCAAATTTAGTATTACGTGTTTCTGATGCGGGTACGGGCACGGCATCCCCTGTAACAGATTACAATTTTACTACAACGGATTTGACGTTCAAACCGACAGACACTTATCCTAATACTCAATATGCAACCGTAACAATTTTAGACGATATTATTCCCGAGGCAAATAAATATAGAGATTTTGCATTGTCCAAAGTAAGCGGACCGGCGGTTACAATGGCTACCGTATCACATCGGATGACGATAATTGATGATGATGCGCCCAAAGGATTAATTATAAATGAGTTTTCGCAAGGAGTAAATAATGCCAGTTATTTAGAGTTAGTAGTAATAGGTGCGCCCGCTACTACTGTTGATTTGCGAGGCTGGATAATTGACGACAACAGCGGAATTTTTAGTGGCGGATATGGCACGCAATTGGGTATTGCCGATGGACATATAAAATTTAGTAATTCCTGCACTTGGGAAAAAGTTCCTGTAGGTTCTATTATTGTAATTTATGCCATTGACCAAACGGGACAATTACCAGTCAAAAACACTACCATTACCAATCTTGGCTTAGCAGATGACCCAACAGATGCTAACTTGGATTATGTGTATGTTGTAGGAGTTAATTTATATAATACTAATAAATGTAGTACAGCTGCGGCTAATAATTATTTTTCGAGCGATTGTACTTTGCCGAATAATACTTCTTATGATACTTACACACCGGCTACATACCAAAACCCGGATATGGCGACTGTGCAATTTAGGAATGCAGGAGATGCCGTACAAATCCGTGATGCCACGGGTACCTACTATATGGGACTTTCGTATGGAAGTAAAGGAACAAGCCCGGCAAGCTCTTGCGGCACTTGTCAGATTAATGCCGCTAATCATCCGGATTACGCTACTTACGGAAGTAATGCATTATATTTTCCCGGAACAAGCAATGTTACGTATTCCTTTCAAAATACAAATTCAAATGATTACAGAAATGTTACCAATTGGAAAAAAACAACAGCAACATCTCCTAATACATTAGAAACACCCGGATTGGCAAATAATGCTGCTAATCAAGCATGGATAAACTCGTTAAGAGGAAATTTTGATATTGTAACAGACAATGAGAGTTATACTTGCCAATTGCGACAATACGAAAGTCGGTATTATTTAGATGCAGTAGATGATATTATTTTTTACATAAAAAACAATGCCAATATTAATCATGGTGCATTTACAGCCCAAACTATTATACACAATACAGCAACAACGGGTAAAGGATTTCAAAATTCAAATTTAACAGGAACACCGTTGTTTATGCAGAAAACATTTGCTGCAACACCAACCAATTATACCACGCCAAATTATAAAATAAAATTCTTTGTCAGTACCCAAGAATTACAAGAGTATTGCGATTACATCAATCCCATTTTGAATGCCTTGCCAGGGTATTATACAGCACATAATCATACTCCGGCAGAGGTTGTTTCGCATTTGAAAATTTATAAAACGGCAACCACCGACCGGGCATGGACGGTAACTTCAGATGCACAAGTAGAAATAAAAAATCCGGTAATAGGTACATACACCAGTTATTATGGTAATATATACTACACTTTTGAATACGATGGATTTACCGGATTTTCGGGGTATGCTTTAGGTGATGTAGTAACACCGGATATTGGGTTGCCGGTAGAGCTAACCTCTTTCCATGCAAAATGCACAGAGGATAAAGTAACCTTAAATTGGACTACTGCTTCTGAAAATAACTCCGCATATTTTGAAGTAGAGCGCTCTACGGATGCGGTGCATTTTTCTCCATTAACAAGGATTGTCGCTGTGGGCAATTCCAATAGTGTTAAAACTTATACTTACAATGATTTATATCCTGAAAGCGGGCAGAATTATTATCGGTTAAAACAACAAGATAACGACAATAAAACGGCCAGCTATTCTAATATAGTACAAACTTCTTGTGCGCAAGAGGCTAAAAACCAATGGCAGGTATTTACTAGCACTGAAAATGGAATTAAAGTGCAGATACAATCTGACAAAGAAGAAAATTTAACGTGGTTGCTTTACGATGTTTCAGGTAAATTGTTGTATAAAGAAATTAAATTTATACCACAAGGAATGACATTTTTTGAGCTTCTTATAAATACAAAATTAGCTGCAGGAGTATATATTTTGCAAGGAGTTGGAGAAAACACCATATCCGCAAAGAAAGTATTGGTGTATTAATGGATGTAAAATAATATGGATGTAATTTAATTAAACGACAGTCTATTTTCAGCGTTCTTATTGTAAATGCTCCAATAGTAGCTTTGTTACTTCTTGATGTTTATTGAGCATCATTTGATGCGTTCCGCCTAAAACAGGAATTGCATTCTTGATTTTTTTAAACGGAAATACCTCATCATTAGTGCCGTGAATATGTACAATATCTTGTCGGTAATCATCGCTTCCTTTCCATTGTACTATGGCATTTACACACCAATATAAAAAAGAAGAGGAGTTGTTTTTTGCCATACTAATTGCCATTTTCCTCAATCCCGGTTCTTTCAGAACATCTCGCTTAAATAAACTACCCAACTGAATTGCCCCAATAAAACCTGAACCCGGCAGCAATTTGTGAAGATAGGTATAGTTTAATTGCTTTAGTTTAAATGGCATTTCGTTTCTACATTTAATGGTAGAAATTAAAACTACTTTTTCTGGATGTATATGCTTTATTAATTCCATAGTCATAATGCCGCCCATAGAATTTGCTACTAAATTAAAAGGTTTAGTGGTGTCAATGAGTGGAATAAATTTTTGAACATAAGTCTCCATCGTGTCTGTTTTTTCGTGCTTGGGAAATGGTAAGTAAATACCATTTTCTACAGCCACTATTTGATGCTTGAACAATCGTTCGTCTGAAGCAATTCCACCAATAAAATAAGTAGTAGATATCATTAATTTGGAAAATGATTATTGCATAAAGATACTATTTAGTTTGGTATAAGATTTATAAGTTATCTATTTAAAACGAAATTTAAAACACGATTAAGCACTTGTTTCATCCCAATAATAACTGTCAGGATAAATTCGTTTACCAAATACTGCAGTGCCAACTCGGATGATGGTTGCGCCTTCTTCGATAGCAATTTCTAAGTCGCCACTCATGCCCATAGAAAGTTCGTTCATCTCCACATTGGGTATTTGTATTTTGCTAATTTCTTGTTGCAGATTTTTTAATATTCGAAAGCATTTTCTCACTTTGTCTAATTCGGAGCTAAATACTCCAATGGTCATCAATCCTTTTATTTTTATAGTATCGAATTGTGCAACTTGTTGTACCAAACGAATAGTATTTTCAGGTGTTACGCCGAATTTACTTTCTTCCGAAGAGGTGTTTACTTGTACTAAAACATCTATGGTTTTCTGTGCAGCCGTTAAACGTTGATGTAGTTTTTCTGCCAACTCAATTCTGTCTAAAGATTGCAAACATACAACATCATATTTTAAAATATCTTTTATTTTATTGCTTTGTAAATGCCCGATAAAATGATTGATATGTGGAATATCTTTTAGGTATTCATGTTTTTCTTTCAACTCTTGAATTTTATTTTCTGCAATCAATATTGCGCCGTTTTGTATCGCTGTTTTTATTCGCTCGGGCGAAACGGTTTTTGTAGCCAATAGTAATTTGATGTCTTTAGGATTTCGATTGCACTTTTCACAAGCGTTATTTATGCGCTTTTGTATCTGTTCTATATTGCCGATAATTTCTTGCATTTATGCTGAGTTTTTTGATATACAATCTTGGTGTAAAGTGATTTCTTAGTTAAATTACCTGTACAAATTTAGCGTATATTGTACGGATGTTTCTTGTAAAATATCAATAACTTTATATCCTTGTTGTTATTGATTTTTAAATAAATGGAATAGATTATGATATTTCAACTCAAACCATTCTTGCACGAACTATTTATTAGTTTAGTGGCACTGTTTCCGGTAATAAACCCGATAGGTTCGGCATTAATCGTAAATCCATATTTGTCTCAACTTCCAGATGAGGTACATGAAAATGCGGTGCGCAAAATAACTATCTATGCATTTTGTATTTGCATAGTGACGCTGTTTGCCGGACATTTAATTTTGGAATTATTTGGCATCACAATTCCGGTGATACAAGTTGCCGGAGGAACAGTAATTTGTAAAATGGGTTGGGATACTTTATCGTCAGGTGCAAATAATCAATCAGGTACTGCGGATATGAATGGGGAACATGATGCAGAAAATGAAGTGAGGAGCATAAAAAATAATTTGTTTTATCCGCTCACTTTCCCAATTACTACCGGTGCCGGTACGATGTCGGTACTTTTTACGTTAAGTGCCCATAGTGCTGATGCCAATTGGAAATCCTATCTTGTCAATTCTATTGCAATAATTTTGGCAATTGTAATCATGTGCGCAGCTGTTTATTTGTTGTATAAAAACAGTGGAAGGATAACAAAAAAACTCGGGGTAAAAGGTCAGAATATTGCAAACCGTATCATTGCATTTTTAATATTTTGTGTAGGGATAGAAATAGCATCTACCGGGCTTAAAAGTTTATTTTAATTTGGAAATCACTTCTAATAATACCACGGCTTGATTAAAATGTTCGTCTTTTGCAGCGTATAATAGGGTTAATGGTTGTTTTGCTGCAATATTTTTTATGCGCTTTAATTCTTCGTGTTGTGTTTTTAATTCGGCGATATATCTTTTTTTAAATTCAGTATAACGTTCGGGGATATGTGCAAACCATTTGCGCAACTCGGTAGAGGGGGCAAGGTCTTTCGCCCATTCATCCAAGTGCGCTTGCTCCTTGCTAATACCTCTGGGCCAAACCCGATCTACCAATATTCTATAGCCGTCTGTAGCTTCTGCTGCCGCATAAATTCGTTTGATTTTCATAAAGTTCGATAATTGTAGTTATTAAAGATACTCTTGTTCTAATATTTCAATTTCTGTGTTGTTCAAGCTTTCTGTAATCATCAATTGGCAGGATAATCGGATATGTTCTGTCTCATTATATCCCATTTTTGATAAAGTAACAGGCTCATTTCTGTCTTTAATTAACGCTGCACCACTTAAGCCTTTTATTTTTATCACGCATGTTCCACATCTTCCTAATCCGCCACATTCTCCGAAATAATCTACAAATAATTTGTCTTTTAGGAGTACCATTAAATTCCGATACTCTCCTTCATAGGTTTGTAATGAATAGGTGCTTCCATATACTAAAACAGTAAAATGTATAGATGGTTTACTCATTTATGAAATTTCTCTTTTTTTTAAAAAATAAACCCCAAATTTTGCAAGGTATTCACCAGCAAAATTTGGGATAAACGGATGAGTTTGCTTATAATTATTCTACTATAAATTGTCCGTGCATTACTGCAACGTGACCAGGGAAAGAGCAGATGTAATCATAAGTACCTTTTGCCGGTGCTGTAAATTCAACAGTAGCAGATTCACCACCACCAATTGTTTTAGTGTGTGCAATTACATCTTTAGTCATGTCTTTTGGAATGTAATCATTGTCTTTAGCACCAATTGCTGCTTGTGCGAATTTGTTTACATCAACCCCTTGTGCTAATAAAACAAAGTTATGACCCATTGCAGTAACAGGAGATTTTCCGGTGTGGTTTAGCGTTAATTTTACAGTTTGTCCTTCTTTTACTGTAATTTCTGTTTTGTCATACTTCATGTCATCACCAGCGTTTAAAGTTACCTCAGCAGTTGCGCTTGCTTGCGGTGCAGCAGCAGTGTCAGCAGCAGGTGTAGTGCTTTCTGTGTTGGTTTGTTCTGATGTAGAAGAATTGTTACATGCCGCAAATAATAATGCAGCGGATGCAAATACTAAAATTGTTTTTTTCATTTTAAATTGATTTAGTGTTATGAAATGAGTTTAATTTTTTAAAAGTGTTTTTTCTAATGCTATAGCTTTCGGAAACAAGATATTATTTTCTAAATGAATGTGCAAGTGCAAGTCTTCTTCAAATTCTTTCAATAATGAAAGCGTAACGTTGTAGGTATTACAGCCATCTTCGGGTGTGGTATAATTATGGGTCAATTCCGCAATTTGTCGGAAACGCTCGCCTTCGGTATCGTGCTCCTGCATCATGGCGCTTATAGGATTTTGCACTGTGCCAAAAGGTGCTTGTGCTGCTTCGCCGGATTGTTGTGCTTTTACCATTTTTCGGATAAAAGGAAATAAAATTAATTCTTCCTTTTTCATGTGCTTGGTTAGCTCACCGGCAGATTCTTTGAACAGTTGATTTACTTCTTCCAACTCCGGATGATGCCCGCCGTGCACACGTGTAATCTTGTCTAAGTAAGGTAGAATTTCTTGTATCTTCGTTTCTACAAATCGGTGGTGCTTTTTTTCTACATAGTCTGCCAGTAAGTCCAAAGGCCAACTATTGTAATCTATCGAAGATGTTCCTTGCTGAGCAGTTGCTTGCACTAACTGTTGAATTAACGTGTTCGTATCTTTATTGTCTTTTACACACGCTTGTTCTATTGTTCGGTTGCCATTACAGCAAAAATCTATTCCGTACTGCTTAAATACGGAGGCCGCTCTGTAATCTTTTGCTACCAAGTCTCCCACTACGGTTTCTTTTGTAATATTCATATTGTTTTCTATTTTAATCCAAAGGCTACTGTATTGCTTATACGAACTCTTATTGTTTATGGACAATATTTGTGATGAACATTTCTATACTGTAAACCCTCTATTGTTAATAATGTTTTCTGTTTTTTGTTTTCTATTTATTATGTTATTGTATCGTTTTTGTCTATTTATTTGGTATTTAGTTTATATTGTTAATTTATTGGTAGGGTTAATATTTTCAAATTGGCTAATTCCAAAAACAAACAAGCAAATTATTTTTACGCCTTCCATTCCTGCATAAATATAATGAGCGTAAGATGCCGGAGCATTCAATCCTTTTATCTGTAATTCTGCTCGTGCATCTAAGGCTGGCAACAGCCAAAGTGTTTGTAGTATCAGAAGTATAAAAGGAATAATATAGCAGATATTTGTACGTTGGAATATTATTTTCTTATTTTGATATAATCGTACACCGATGATAATTGCGAAAACCCATTCTACTTTGTTTAATGCACCGAATACTAACCTTCCAATGCCTAATGCTAAAGGAATGGTGATGCCCGGAGCCAAAAATTTCAACCATGATTCCATAAAGCTAATCGCTCCCACAAAGCCAATCCATAGAAATGTGCTTATTGTAATGGTAGGAGAATATACTTTTTTCATAATAGCGGCGTAGAGGTATTGTTTTGATAAAATCGTATTTTCATTAAAAACATTTCTGCCATGCGCTCCCCCTGCCATTTTGCTCTGTCTGCTTTTTTTCCAACAAATAAATTATCTACAGTACCAAAAAATAATTGTATCCATCTTTCGAAATGCTCAGCTTCTACAGGGAGTTTAGCGTGTGGTACAAATGGAGAACCAAAATAAGTATGCTCATCAAATAAAACGGTTTGCCAAAAGCGATACATTTTCTCCAAGTGCTCCGGCCATCGATTTTGAATCACATTGTTGAATACATCTTTTAATAAATCATCTTCACGGATTTTTCCGTAAAATGTATCTACTAATAATTTTACATCGTCTAATGTTTCAATATCTCTCTTTTGCTCCATAGTAGTTATTTGTTGTTTCCCATCGCTTATCGGGTTAAAACGGTTTTTCCGGATTTAACCCCAATTGCTAAATCATAAATTGTTGTATGGGTAAGCATTTGCTTTATATCCTTGCGCACTTTTACAAATTTTTCATGCATCGGGCAAGGTTGTTTGCTGTTGCATTCAGCAAGCCCCAATCCACATCCATTATAAATGGAATCTCCATCGATGGCTTTTACAATATCGCTCATTTTTATTTTTTCGATTCTTTTTATGTCGATATCAAAACCACCGTGTGGCCCGGTGTGTGAGTTTACAATATTATGTTTGGTGAGTTCGCCTAAAACTTTAGCCGTAAATGCTTGCGGAGAACCTGAATGTTTTACGATAGCATCTATTTTTACCCTTCTGCCCTCTAAGGACTGGGTAGCGATATAAGTAATCGCTTTTATGCCATGTTCGCAAGCTTTCGAAAACATTCACTATTTTTCAACGTCAAAGTTAGATACATTTTCTGTATTTACGACAAATTTATCGTAAATATTTCTACGGTTTTTTATTAAATGTATGTAAATAAAAGCGGTGACGTTTATTTTTCAAGAAAGGGAGGATTACCCTAATTTATCGCCCAGAAATGCAAATGCGTAATTTAATTGAACAAAAATAATAAAAGCTATACTTAGATAGGGATTGATAAAACAAAGTAAAGCCCCCAAAAAATAGAGTGATTGTGCAACGATAATTCTTTTTCGCATCGGTTTGTCTAATTCCGCTATTGCCTCTTTTGATATAAATTCTTTTTTGCAGGCATATTTCCAATGAATGTACAATAATACACCCATTGATAAGATATTAACCCAGTAGATAAAAATTGGGAATCTGAAATCGGTATAATCTCCCAAAAATGAAGTAGTGAAAGGGAGTAACGTTACGGTAAGCAAAAAAATCAAATTTATCCAACTGAGGTTACGGTCACTTTTTTCTATATGTTTGTATTGTGCAGAATGCCCCATCCAAAATATACCCGTAGTCATAAAAGCTAAAAAATAAACTAAGAATTTTGATTTAAGAAGAATAAATGCCGCTATCAATTCCGTATCGGATTTTATTGTTTCAAGAACCGGAACACGAATCTCCAATACCAATAATGTCAGTGCGACCGCAAATACACCATCGCTTATGGCAATAATTCTCCCGGTATCTTTTCCTGCTATTTTATTGTAAGAATTTGTGCTCATAGGTTGTTTTGAAAATACGTATAATGGAATGAGCAAAGCTAATAAATATATTTCTAATCACAATTTCCAGAAACATCGCAAGTCGATCCATGTTTTACTATATGCACATCTTCCGCTTGCCGCCATTCCTGATATGCTTTCTGTAGTGTTTCTGAAAATACTTGCGGCGGCTGTGCGCCTGATATTCCGTATTTTCGGTTAAAGACAAAAAAGGGTACACCCGATATTCCAATACTTGCCGCCTCTTGTAGGTCTTGTTTTACTTTATACGCATAGCTGTCATCGGTGAGTGCAAGTTGTACGTCTTCTGCCGTTAATCCATTGCTTGTCGCTACAGCATTAAGCGTAGCACTATCTCCCAAGTTTTTACCTTGCGTAAAATAGGCTAAAAAAAACGCCTCTATAAGTTGGTTTCCAATCCCTTTTTCTTTGGCAATCTGAATTATACGATGGGCATTATAGGTGTTAAACCGAACAGAAGTATCGAAATTAAAATCTAACCCTACGGACTTTGCCGTTTCTGTAATTTGTTGTTGCATTTCTTTAATTTCAGCAATAGAACGTCGGTATTTTTTTGCCAAAGCTTCCGTTAGGTTGTATTTATTTGTTGTATCTTGTATAAAATCCGGCTCTAATTGAAAACTTCTAAATTCCAATTCTACGTCATTAGATTGTTTGAAAGTAGATAACGCCTTTTCGTAGTTTCTCTTTCCGATATAGCAAAATGGACAAACGATGTCGCTCCAAACTTCTACGTGTAATTTCTTAATGTTACTCATTATTTAAAAGGTATTTTTAGTGTAATAATTTTTTATTAGACGATATACTACACAACAAAATTACGATAGATTTGTTGTCAACTAAATTAATAAAACGTATGGAGATTCAACAGCAGCAAACAAACGAAAATGGTGAATTTTTTATTTTGGATGAGCAACAAGAGAAATTGGCCTATATGACATATATTATGGATGATGCACTCACTATGCGTATAGAACATACGGTGGTTACGGATAAGTTGGCCGGACAAGGAATAGGCAAAAAATTAGTGCAAGCAGGTGTTTTATTCGCTCGTGCAAATCATTATAAAATCGTTCCGGAATGCCCCTACGCCTTAGCCGTTTTCCAAAAAACACCCGAATATGCGGAGGTGTGGAAGCAAAAATAGAGTATGTGCTCAACTACAAAAAAGTAGGTTTGAAAAAAGAAACGTATCTTTGTAAATTCAAACAATAGGTTTCTAACGTATGATAGTATATACCCTTACCGCCAATATAGATGAAGACCTCGCAGAGGAATGGCTGCAATTTATGCGCAATGAAGTGATTCATTTTGTACAAGAAACACAACTCACGCTGGATTATAAAATGTTCAAAGTATTGAACGATAACGAAGGAGTAACTTATACGTTTCAGTTTTTCTTTAAAGATCCATTGGTGTATAAACTTTTCTTATCGGAACATCATAAATATTTCGCACAACTTCTTAATAAATACGGACACCCGAAGGTGGCATATTTTAATACATTGCTGCAGCAATTGTAAGCACTTATTTTTTTATTTACTTAATTACAAATCGTGTATTTTTTACAGTAAAAATAATGGTGATGCCAAGTGATTTTAAATTGGCAGTTCACATAACAACTCCTATTTGTAAAATTATACGCATTTCAAAAATAAAATTTCCACCTCTATTCTGCACATGCGTTGATAATTTTTTGAAAACTTTTTTTGTTTTCAAAAAAATTAAGTACTTGATATTTAGTTAGTTGTAAAATAATCTTGCAAATTTTACTAAAATTAGGTATTGTTAGATTGATTGTAGTTTGTAACTTTGATGCATACCTAACCAAAAAAATACCATAAAATGAGCATTTCACAACTTACTTCACAAAAAACAACGTACACACAAGAGGAAGCCTTTGACGCCTCTCTAAAATATTTCAAAGGTGATGATTTAGCGGCAAGAGTATGGTTAAATAAATATGCCTTAAAAGATTCTGCAGGTACGATATATGAAAAATCACCGGACGATATGCATCGCAGAATTGCACGTGAAATTGCCCGAATTGAAGTGAAATACCCTAATCCTTTATCCGAAGACTTTATTTATGATTTGATAAAAAATTTTAAATACATTATTCCGCAGGGCAGCCCGATGACAGGCATAGGAAACCCCTTCCAAATAGCCTCTTTATCCAATTGTTTTGTAATAGGAAATGAAGGTGCATCAGATTCTTACGGCGCAATAATGAAAGTAGATGAAGAGCAAGTGCAATTGATGAAACGCCGTGGCGGTGTAGGGCACGATTTATCCCACATTCGCCCTAAAGGCTCTCCGGTAAAAAACTCGGCACTAACTTCTACCGGCTTGGTGCCATTTATGGAGCGCTATTCCAACACCACCCGCGAAGTGGCACAAGATGGAAGAAGAGGAGCACTCATGTTGTCTGTTTCCATAGCCCACCCGGATGCCGAAGATTTTATCAATGCAAAATTAGAACAAGGAAAAGTAACCGGCGCTAATATTTCGGTGCGCATCGATGATGCATTTATGCAAGCCGTAGAAAATAATGCGAAATACACCCAACAATTTCCCGTAAAAAGCTTGTCGCCAAAAGTGACTAAAGCCGTAGATGCTTCGGCAATTTGGAAAAAAATTGTTCATAATGCATGGAAATCCGCAGAACCGGGTATTTTGTTTTGGGATACTATCATCAGAGAATCTTTGCCGGACTGCTATGCCGATTTAGGCTTTCAAACAGTATCAACAAATCCATGCGGCGAAATACCCTTGTGCCCTTACGATTCTTGCAGATTATTAGCTATTAATTTATTTTCTTACGTTGAACAGCCATTTACGAAACAGGCCTCTTTTAACTGGGCATTGTTTAAAGAGCATATCGCTTATGCACAACGTATGATGGATGATATCATTGATTTGGAGTTGGAAAAAATTGATACCATCTTAGAAAAATTACACCAAGACCCGGAAAGTGAAGATATAAAGCATAGAGAAATTGCATTGTGGCAAAAGATAAAAGAAAAAGCACAATTAGGCCGACGTACAGGAATTGGCATTACTGCTGAAGGAGATATGTTGGCAGCATTAGGATTGCGCTATGGCAGCGATGAAGGGATCAAATTTTCAGTGGACTTGCACAAAATGGTAGCCATAGAAGCTTATCGTGCTTCTGTGCAAGCCGCAAAAGAACGAGGTGCTTTTGAACTATTTAATGCCGACAGAGAAAAAGACAATCCTTTTATGTTGCGATTAAAGGAAGCAGATGCTCAATTGTATTATGAAATGTTAGAATTTGGTCGTAGAAATATTGCGTTGTTAACTATTGCACCAACAGGAACAACCAGCTTGATGTCGCAAACCTCTTCAGGAATTGAACCGGTGTTTTTGCCGGTATATAAAAGAAGAAGAAAGGTAAATCCTAACGATAAAAATGTGCGAGTAGATTTCGTAGATGAAGTGGGAGATTCTTGGGAAGAATATGTAGTATTTCATCATCGCTTTAAACAGTGGATGGAAATAAACGGATACAACACCAACCGGAATTTTACACAAGAGGAATTAGAGGAGTTGGTAAAAAAATCACCGTACTACAAAGCGACCTCCAATGATGTGGACTACCTGAAAAAGGTACAAATGCAGGGCGCTATCCAAAAATGGATAGACCATTCCATTAGCGTGACGATAAATATGCCGAATGAGGTGACTGAAGAGTTGGTAGGGCAGTGCTACATGGAGGCGTGGAAGGCTGGCTGTAAAGGAGTTACGGTATATCGTGATGGCTCACGTTCCGGCGTTTTAATTAGCAATGATGAAAAGAAAACCGAAGATGCAAATACAGGAGAATCTATATTCCCTTTACAACGCCCGATTACGCTAAAAGCAGATGTTGTTCGCTTTCAAAACAACAAAGAAAAATGGATTGCTTTTATCGGCTTGTTGGACAATCGTCCGTATGAGATTTTTACGGGATTGAGTGACGATGAAGACGGTATCTTATTGCCACGTTGGGTAAATGAAGGGTTCATTATTAAAAATAAAGAATCAGATGGCGCATCGCGGTATGATTTTCAATATCAAAATCAAAGAGGATACAAAACTACGATAGAAGGATTATCGTATAAATTTAACCCTGAATATTGGAATTATGCAAAATTAATTTCAGGAACCTTGCGTCATGGTATGCCGATAGAAAATGTGGTAGATTTGATAAGCAGTTTGGATTTAGATGAGGCCATTAATACATGGAAAAATGGAGTAGCACGTGCGTTAAAACGCTATGTTCCGGATGGTACTTTGGCTTCCAAATCGAAATGCCCAAACTGCGGTTCTACTAATCAGCAATACTTAGAAGGCTGCCTAACTTGTAAAGACTGTGGCACATCCAGATGCGGATAATTGAGCACCGAACCAACGAGCAAATACTCACACCGCTTGTCGAAATGTGCAAGCGGTGCTATTTATTCCTTTATCAGTTGCCCATCAATTGTTTGAGGTTTTTATAGATAGAATTTTTCGGCTTATTGTTTAAAACGGCTCTCCGAAGTGGATTTATAAGCGGTAAGTAAATTATTGAGGAGATCAATAAGAATGGTGGTATTGAAATTGGTAGATTGAGAAAAACTAATTTGTGTATGATAGGAGTTGGTATAGGTAGAATAAACACACGAGGAATTGGATTTACACATTATTCTTACCTTCTGGTTGGCTGTTTCAACTTCTGCTTTAGATAAATCAGCAATTAAGGTTTTTGAGTATTCCCCCGACTTAAATCTATCGTAAAAATAGCCGTCTTTTATTTCAATAAAGCCATAATACCCATTGTCGAAAGTTTGAAGATAGTCGTTTAATTTTTTTAATTCGGATAGATAGCTGCCGGTAGGTATCTTTTTTACGGAAGAGGTTGCTGTACCACCACGTGTAAGGTCAATGTTTGATGGGTGATTGTCCAAACCATCAGAGCTGTTGTCTTTATTGTTGGTGTTATCTTTTTTATTGTACGCAGAAATCAAATCATTGAATAGGGAGATGAGTGGCGCCGTATTAAATTCAGTAGCTTGCGAGAAAGAGAAACTGTTATATCTTTGATTCGTAAATGTGGAGTATAAGCACGTATTATTTCCTTTGCAAGCAATATCTATTTTGTGATTTTTTTCCTTTTCAAATGCATAATCCAAATCCTCCATTTTGCTTTTGCAATAATTTGAACCATCTTTAAATCTATCGTATAAATAGCCGTCTTTTATTTCTAAATAACCGTAATAGCCATTGTCAAATGTTTTAAGATAGTTGTTTATGTTTAATAATATTTGCTGGTAGTCTTGTGCTTTTGACAAATTAACGGAGAGTTGCAGTAAAAGGATAGGAATAATTTTTTTCATAGTGGTTTACTCTTTTTTCTGAATATTTAAAACTACCTATTGCACCTTTAAATTATTATACCCAAATGATGGTATTTGTGACTATTTAAAACCCCCTGATTGCAGTGGGTTACTGATTGTTAAACCCATCTACCACTACCATTTTCAGAACCCGTTTGGTAGTGGAGGTTACTTTAAATCGATCGTCTGTGCGTTGATGAATTAACCAAATTAATTTATCACCGGAAAATAGTACTACCGCTTGCTCTTTATCCAACAAAGAAAATTTCATGTCTTTAAAATATTTGGATAATTTTTTCTTTCCAACTTTCCCCGGTGTTTTAGGTTTGCTCATACCGAACGGATAAAAATAATCGCCTTCTTTTGCCGGACGCACCAGCAATGGAAATTCAATTTTGTCGGCATCGAAATACGCATAGCGAGGAGACGTTTTAATCGTTAATTCCTGTATCGGTACAAGACTACATTGTATTTTGTACTGGTTATAACAAAATTGTTTAGGAATTTCTGTAAACAAGATGTGCTGCTCACAGTTGCTTTCTTTGCTCGTAATAAACAAGCTTTTTCGGTCAACAATTAATCGGTGTGTATTGGTTATAAATTGCTTTCCCGATTCTTTTACGGTTATTATTTTTTGCAGCATATCGGCGTGTAGCCCTATGTCTTTTGTCAGATGATGCAGAATCGTTTTTCCGGCAGGATGTGATTTGATATACCCTAATTTTAGTTCAACGATTCCATTTTTTTCCGTATAACATTTTTTCTTTATACGCTCTATATATTCAGCGTTTATCACTTGGTAGTCGTTCATTCGTTCAATAAATGCGCGCATTGTATTGCCCAAGTCAGGGTTTATTTCTTTTAATACGGGCAACACATGATGTCGCAATTTATTGCGCTGATAATCGTCGGAGGCATTGCTCGAATCCTCTCGATATTCAATCTTATTCTCCGAAGCATAATTTATAATTTGTTGCCTCGAAATTTCTAACAATGGCCGTATAATAAATTCATTTCTGGGGTTCATGCCCGCCAGCCCTTGTATGCCCGTACCTTTGGATAAATTTAAGAGTATCGTTTCTATTTGGTCATCGAGGTGATGCGCTACCGCAATTTTATGATAATGATTTTCTTTTCTTATTTTTTCAAACCATTCATACCGCAGTTCGCGCGCTACCATTTGCGTAGAAATATTTTTCTCTTGTTTTATTGCCTTTGTGTCAAATTTTATAGTATGAAACGGAAGCTTATTTTTGCTTGCAAATTGCGCAATAAATTTTTCATCGTCGTTGCTTTCTTCATTTCGCAATTGAAAATTACAATGTGCAATGGCAATCTTATACTGTAATTTTAGCAGTACATCACATAGCACCATAGAGTCGATACCACCGCTGCAAGCCACTAGAATAGGAGTACCGGAATTGGCAAGGTTATGGGAAATGATATAATCTTGTACGTATGCTTTCACCGCTCAAAATTACAATAATAATATCGTAATATACATTTCAACAGTATTGCATTGTAAAGAAAATTCAGATATAATGGATAAAAATAGGGTTGATTTTTACTATCGATTAGGTATTTTATTTGCGGTATTCGTATTGGAATATATATTTGTACGAAACGTTTTTATTTTCAATTTGCTCTATTGATGAAACTAAACCGTTTTCAAGGTAATTACAAATAATAGAGGCTTGGGGTTTGGATTCGTTTCCCGGGTTCAGGCTGAAACTACTATAGGGTATGTTATAAAAATCTTCACGTATCGGCAAAAGTTTGTCATTCAATATTAGGATAGAATGTAAAATCTTCTGATTGTCTTCCATGTAAAAGGACTTCCCATATAGGTTCGCATAATCATAAATATAGTTCATGGTGTCCCTTTTCAGGTTGTATTCGTCATCGTACAATATACGTAAAGTTAAATTTTTCAGAGAGTCATAATTATATCCCGCCATAAATGTCATAGACTTTGACGTGTATTTATAAAATTTATCTTCAGCGATAAAATATACCGTATTTATCTTATTGAATTTATACGATTTCCTAAGCGCTTTATTTTGAATGATTTGGTCTCTTTCTGAATAAGGAAAAATCTTACTAGTCAGCTTAGCTTTTGATCTTTTAATAGTATAAACGTCAGCGTATGCATAGTTATTGGTATAACTAAAACTATCCACGTCAGCAATTTCTCCTTTTTTTGTAAAATTTATAATTTTTTGCTCATAGAAATCTTCATTAAAATACTTTGTGTATATTTTGTCGATTCTGTTCTTTTTATCAGAAGGGTTATCGACCCAAAAAACCGTCTGCGATAAAACATTATTCTTTTTAATATAAAGAATATTGTAAGTGCCTATGTAGTCCGAAAGTAAAATTGCTTGCGAAAAGCAAGCCATATTTGAAAGTACCAACAAAACGAATAGCATATTCTTCATTCGTTATTTTTTATAGTTCAATTTCCAGATTCATTTTTGCATTCTTCAATTCACTCAAGGTATGCAACTCGCCTTGCTGTAAGGCAAGCTGAATCCCCGTTTCATAAATATTTAATGCTTTATTAACTTCTTCTAATTGTTCATAAATTTTTCCTAAATGATAATATGCTCCAAGGTAATTTTTGTCAATAAGTAGCAGTTTTTCAATAAGTTGTGCGGCTTCCCGAATTGCGCCCGTTTTTTCAAATTCTTTTGCAAGCGCAAATAATGCGAAGGTATCCGCAGGATTTTCAACAATTAACGAGGATAATCTTTCTATTCTATTTGTATGCATGCATTGAATTAATGAAAATGAAGTAAATTAGCAGATAAAATTAAATACAAAGTTATGAAATTTCTAGTATGTATAAGTTTGGTTCCCGATACTACTACTAAAATTTCGTTTGTTGACAACGACACGAAGTTCAACAACGATAAAGTTCAGTGGATTCTGAACCCTTATGATGAGTGGTATGCGCTAGTACGCGCTTTGGAATTAAAAGAAGCCAACGGCGGAAGCGTTACAGTTGTAAACGTAGGCCCGGCCGAAAACGAACAAGTAATCCGCAGGGCATTAGCAATAGGTGCTGATGATGCGATTCGTATTGATTTAAGCGGCGATGCAGATTCTTATGCTATTGCTTCTGAAATCGCTGCAGTTGCAAAATCCGGTGGCTACGACATGGTGCTTTTAGGAAAAGAAACCATCAACTACAACGGCTCTGCACTGGGCGGTATGTTAGCGGATTTGTTAGACCTTCCTTTTGTTTCTTACGCTTCTAAATTAGATATGGCAGGAAATACGGCTACTATAGAGCGTGAAATTGAAGGCGGCAAAGAAGTATTAACAGTAGATGTGCCGTTTGTATTATCAGCAGCAAAAGGAATGGCAGAAGCTCGTATTCCGAATATGAAAGGAATTATGAGTGCTAAAACAAAACCTTTAGCCGTAGTAGCCCCACAAGGAGCGGCGTCATTAACCTCCATAGTGAAGTATGAATTGCCTCCGGCTAAATCTGCTTGCAAGATGATATCAGCAGAGCATCCTGAAGAATTAATCCGATTGTTACACGAAGAAGCAAAAGTTATATAATATGGCAATTTTATTTTTAGTAGAAGTAGCAGATGGCAAAGTAAAGAAAGCAAGTTTTGAAACAGCTTCTTATGCCGCTGCGTATGCAAAACAAATCGGTAAAGATGCCGTAGGTTTAGCATTAGGCACCGTTGACCATGCAGAATTGGCTGCATTGGGCGTTTATGGTGCAACAAAAGTAGTACATGTAGAAAACAAAGCATTCGATAACTTCGATGCTACGGTATATGCAAAAGCAATAGCTGATACAGCGGCTAAAGTAAGCGCAGACACTATCGTTATCGCTCAAACATTAACAGGCAAAGCGGTAGCTCCAATTGTTTCTGCTCGCTTAAAAGCCGGTATCGTTTCGGGCGCAGTAGGATTACCTGACGCTGATTTTGTAGTGAAAAAAACAGCATTTTCCGGTAAGGCTTTTGCTTATGTAAAAGTAAATACAGCTCAAAAAGTAGTGGCTATTGTGCCTAACTCTTTCGGTGCCGTTAAAGGTACCGGTACAGCTGCGGTAGAAGATATACAAATAGATGTTGCGGCAAGCCGTATTACAGTAAAAGAAGTTTCCCGTCAAACAGGAGATATTGCACCACTTCCGGAAGCAGAATTAGTAGTTTCTGCAGGTAGAGGTATGAAAGGGCCTGAAAATTGGGGTATTGTGGAAGATTTAGCAACTGCTTTAGGAGCAACTACTGCTTGCTCTCGTCCCGTTGCCGATACCCACTGGAGACCACACTACGAACACGTTGGTCAAACTGGGGTGGCTATCCGACCTAATTTATATATCGCTATCGGTATATCCGGTGCTATCCAACATTTGGCAGGAGTTAATCAATCCAAATGTATCGTAGTGATTAATAAAGATCCGGAAGCTCCTTTCTTTAAGGCTGCAGACTATGGCATCGTAGGCGATTTATTCGAAATCGTACCAAAACTAACGGCAGCCGTAAAAGCATTAAAGGCTAGTCAACACTAGTAGTGAATAGTATATTGTAAATAAGTCATCCATTTGGATGACTTATTTTTTTATTGTTCCTCTTAGTGCCTTAGTGGTTAAAAAATAAATCAATAATTAAAGTGTTCTTAGAGCCTTAGTGGTTAAACAAAAAATAAATACTAATCATTCAGTTTCAATACAGCCATAAAAGCCTGTTGTGGTACTTCTACATTGCCAACTTGCCGCATGCGTTTTTTCCCTTTCTTCTGTTTTTCCAACAACTTGCGTTTACGAGAAATATCTCCACCATAGCATTTTGCAGTTACGTCTTTGCGCATAGCAGAAATTGTTTCGCGCGCAATAATTTTTGCACCTATAGCAGCTTGTATCGCAATCACGAATTGCTGACGAGGGATTAATTCCTTTAATTTCTCACACAATCTGCTGCCGAAATGATAGGCCTTGCTTCGATGGATTAACGCCGAAAAAGCATCTACGTTGTCGCCATTTAGTTTTATGTCTAATTTCACTAAATCACTCTCCCGGAAGTCGGCCATGTGGTAATCAAAACTTGCGTAACCTTTGGAAATCGATTTTAATTGATCGTAGAAATCGAATACAATTTCTGCTAATGGCATTTCAAATTGCAATTCTATTTTAGAAGGAGAGAGGTAAATTTGGTTTTTTAAAATACCCCGTTTGTCCATACATAATTTCATAATTGAACCTACATACTCCGGCTTGGTAATGACTTGCGCTTTTATATAAGGCTCTTCCACATAATCGATATACGTTGGATCCGGTAAATCTGTCGGATTGTTTACCGTAATTTTTTCTCCTTGTTTCGTATAGCAATAATACGTTACGTTCGGTACAGTGGTGATAATAGTCATGTCATACTCTCGCTCCAAACGCTCTTGAATTATTTCTAAGTGCAAAAGCCCCAAAAATCCACAACGGAAGCCAAATCCCAATGCCAATGATGTTTCAGGTTCCCATACCAAAGAAGCATCGTTGAGTTGTAACTTCTCTAAGGAATCTCGCAATTCTTCGAAATCATCGTTGTCTATCGGATAAATGCCGGCAAAGACCATCGGTTTTACATCCTCAAATCCTTTTATACTTTCCGCACATGGTCTGTTTACGTGCGTAATGGTATCGCCTACTTTTATCTCTCTCGATACTTTAATTCCAGTGATAATATATCCGATATCGCCTGCACTTACTTCGCTGCGTATCTCCGGGTTCATCCGCATTATCCCGATTTCATCGGCGTAATACTCTTTACCGGTATTTACAAATTTCACTTTGTCGCCTTTTTTAATGGTGCCGTTTAATACTCGGAAATAGGCGATTACTCCACGGAAAGAATTAAATACAGAATCAAAAATTAAGGCTTGCAGCGGTGCAGCAGCATCTCCTTTGGGAGCCGGAATACGCTTTATTACTTCGGGTAATATCTTGTCAACGCCCAATCCGGTTTTTCCGCTGGCTTCCAAAATGTCATCATGCTCACATCCAATTAAATCTACAATTTGATCTTTTACTTCCTCTATCATGGCACCATCCATATCAATTTTATTGATGATGGGGATAATTTCTAATCCGTTATCTATGGCAAGATACAAATTGGAGATTGTTTGGGCTTGTATGCCTTGGGTGGCATCTACCAATAACAAAGCACCTTCACAAGCAGCCAACGAACGGGAAACTTCATAAGAAAAATCAACGTGTCCGGGCGTATCGATTAAGTTGAAAATATACTTCTTACCATCCAAAAAATAGTCCATTTGTATGGCATGGCTTTTAATGGTAATACCTCGCTCGCGCTCTAAGTCCATGTCGTCTAATGTTTGCGCTTGCAAGTCGCGATCCGAAACGGTATTGGTGATTTGCAATAAACGGTCTGCCAAAGTGCTTTTGCCGTGGTCAATATGTGCTATAATACAAAAATTGCGGATGTTTTCCATGCTGCAAAAATACAGATATTCAACGGATTCTAAAATCTTATGCAATTTATTAATGCGTTAATCAATATTTTGAGCGGTATAAGTAGGTAGTATTGTGGTAATTCAATGCTGTGGAAAACTTTGCGTACTTAAACGCTTATAAAAAGACCACATTTGTTTCAATAAAAATGTATGAAAAAATATAGTATAGTTGCTGCTGTTTTAGTAGCTTTTTCCAATTTTGCATCTGCTGCTTTATTGCACAATGATTATTCATATTTGCAAGATATTACTTTCGAATTATATACGGATGAGGTGCCTGCTTATAAAGTTCCATCTTCCTTAAAATCTATTGAAGAAACTCTGATGTATGATGTGTTGCATGCCACATGGAAAGATAATCATTGGGTGGCATATACGTTAAATAAAGATTTATTGGGCGCCTATAAAGTAGGACAACCCGCATTATTAGACAAAGACGACGTAAAGAAAATCTTTTTTGTAGCAGGATTTCCAGGAAGCATTGGCGGCTTAGACTTATATACCGCCGAATATACTAACGGTAAATGGAGCAAACCTAAAAATTTAGGAAAAGGAATAAATACCGCAGGAAATGAAGCCAACCCGGGGTTGTTGAATGAAAATACCTTGACGTATTCCTCTGCGGGAGTTATAAAAAAATTAGACTTAACTACTTTAAAGGTGGTGGACTTGGTAGAAACTCCAGCTATAGAAAGTAAAAAAACAGAAAGTACAACAACGGTGGTAGTCGATAAAACTGCTCCAAAACCTATGGTGGAAGAAATGCCGATAGTGCCACAACCCGTAAAACAAGAACCCGCTAAGCAGCTAGCAGATGCTCCGAAAAAAACAGAAATACTTCCTGCCACCACTGCTCCGATAACTACGGCCGTTGCAGTGTCTGCTGCATCTGCAACGACTTCCGCAGATATACAGGCTTATGGAGTACAAACGCGCGATGCAATGCTGGCTAAGTTTAAAACCGCCATACAGTTGGGGGCTTTCAGTAATCCTAAATGGGAGCAATTGCGCGCCTTATCGAAATATGGGAAGTTAATTACCTACAAAAATGAAAACGGTGCGAATGTTGTATGGTTAGTAGGTTTTAGTAATAGAACTGCTGCCGAAAGCGTATTGTCCCAAGTAAGAGCCACCCCCGGATTTGAAAATGCATATATTACCGGAAAGTAGAGTGTAGTAGTGAGTAGTGAGAGGCTTTTTCGGCAGCATCTTCCGCAGTGGGTGCTGAGTATCTTTATTTCGCTAAAAACTAAAAACTAAAAATTACGAATTAAAAATTAACATCTAACCACTAACTTCTCACTTTTTACCGCAAAGGACACAAAGTTTTATCACAAAGGACACAAAGGAAGTAATGAAAATTACGAATTAAAAATCTCACATCTCACCTCTCACATCCCTAAAACTTCAATGCTAAGCCCAGTTTTAACCAGGAGGCTTCCTCAAAGCCCGCATCTAAGGCTACGCCAAAGTATTTTACAAAATAATATTTAAAACCAATACCGCCACCGGCGTTAATGCCTAAGTGTTTTAATTTAGTATTGGTGTTGTTGTTTTTCTCTACTGCCATATATCCGCCAATGTGGGTATGTATGTCAAAGTCAATTTTATTGGCAAATAAATCTTTACCCGTTTTATCGGCTAAAAGTTGCCACCAATGAAAGTTGGTTCGTGCACCAAAAACATGGTTTAAGTATAAAACATTAGAAACGGTATATTTTTGAAAAGCAATGCCATAATAGACGCCGACGGAAACGTATTTGTGAACATTTCCATCTATGTTTAGCGTAATTCCGGGTATCAGTCCCGAATAGGCATATCCATATCCAAAGCCGCTGGAGCGTTTAGTAAATCCGGAATGATGTCCAAAATTTATTGCGGGTTGGAGGACAATATTTCGCTTGGCAGAGGCGCCTTCTAGGTCTTCTGTTATTTTGGTACGTTTTTCTTTTTTCTTTTTCTCTTGTTGTGAAATCATTTTAAACGTTTCTTCGGAGAAAGAAGCAGTAAGGATTGAAATGAAAAAAAAGGAAAGTAGAATGCGTGCCATTGTAATTGATTAAACGCTAAAAATACTATTATTTTGAAGAATAAAAAAAGTCCGCAGCAACTGCGGACTTTTGTGTGTTTTTTAAGAAATTATTTACTACAATTTGATAGAAACGCCTGCTTCAAATACACTCTTGCCGTATCCAAATTCGCCATATACACCGATTTTAGGATTGAAGAAGTATTTCACCCCAATTTGTGGGCCGGCAAAGATGATACCGCTTACGTCGTTGCCACCACCTCTGTATAAGTTAGCGCCTAAGCCTGTACCAAAGTTTAAGCCTGCATACACGTCTAATTTATCACCAACAGAAAGTCCCTTTTTGTCCGCTATTAATTGGAAGAAGTGGAAATTTGCTAAAATCCCTACGGGTACATAAAGTACGCCGCCGCCGCCGTACGCTCTACCGCCGAGACCGGTTACTAAACCTACGCCAACATAGTCGTGAACGCCAAATTCTGCTTGTACCGATAAGGTTCCGGAATACCAGAAAGCACCCCATCCGTAGTATCCGCCGTAGTATCCGCCGTAATATCCGCCGCCACCGTATCTAGCAAAACCGCCTTTTCCAAAGGCGCCGATGTACGACGATAAGCCTACTCCGATAGAGATTTGCTTAGAGCCTTTTCCTTCAAAAGCTTTTCCGCCGCCGCCCTTAGACGAGCTTTTTCCTTTAGCTGCCGGAGCATACAAATTTAAGTTAGCAACTTTTAGTCCTAACTCTTCCGCATACGTGTTTGTTGCAAACAATACGATTGCCAATAATGCAAATAATTTTAATGACTTTTTCATAATTGATATTTTTTGTATTGTAAATATATACTATAATGGGATACAATTTATACCGAATTCTAAGTATAAATGACCGAATACTCATTTATTCACACTTTTTCAACAACAATAGCACTTGCACCACCGCCACCGTTGCAAATTCCCGCTGCTCCGAGTTTTCCGCCTTTTGTGTTTAATATAGTGATAAGTGTGGCAACAATACGACAACCCGAATTACCTATGGGGTGGCCTAAAGCTACTGCGCCGCCAAATACATTTATTTTTTCATGTGCGATATTCATTTCCTTCATATTGGCTAATGCCACTACAGAAAACGCTTCGTTGATTTCGAAAAAATCAACATCTTCTACTTTTAAATTGACTTTATGTAATGCTTTTGGAATTGCTTTAGACGGCGTAGTGGTAAACCATTCCGGTTCTTGCGAAGCATCGGCGAAGGAGACAATTTTTGCTAACGGTGTGATGCCTAATTCTTTTACTTTTTCTCCACTCATCAGCACCATAGCACTCGCACCATCATTTATTTTAGATGCATTGATGGCTGTAATTGTTCCTGCTTTATCAAATGCCGGTTTTAGCGCACTTACTTTTGCTTCGTCAAATTTCTTATATTCTTCGTCTTCTGAAATCGTAATTTCTCCTTTTTTAGAGGCAATTACTACGGGTACGATTTCGTCTTTGAAATAGCCATTTGCGTAAGCCTCTTGTGCTCTTTTGTAAGATGCAATGGCATACGCATCTTGGTCCTCGCGCGAGAAGGAGTAGTGTTGGGCACATACTTCTCCGGCATTTCCCATCATGTATTTTTTATAGGGATCTTGCAATCCATCGCGAACAATTGCATCGAGTATTTCGCCATTTCCATATCGTATTCCGGTTCTGCCTGATGGTAAATAATGCGGCGCATTAGACATACTTTCCATGCCACCGACCACTACTACCTGATTGTCGCCTAATTGTATAGATTGTGCGCCCAACATAATGGCTTTCATACCCGAAGCGCATACTTTATTGATTGTAGTGCATGGGGTTTTAGTGTTTATACCGGCAGCAATAGAAACTTGCTGTGCGGGTGCTTGGCCAACATTTGCTTGCAATACGTTACCTAAATAAACTTCATCAATTTGATCGCCATTTATTCCGGCACGTTCCATTGCAGCTTTTACAGCTGTCTTTCCTAATTCAATGACATTTACTCCGGATAGCACTCCTCCCAAACTTCCTATTGGTGTTCGTGCCATGGATACAATAAATACTTCTTGCATAATAAAATTATTTTTATATCAAAAGTAGATAATAATGGGGGAATAAAGAAAAAAGGTTGGTGAAATTAAAATTAAGCCTTAGGCTATTATAGTCGGCATCGTTAGTGTCGAATTTAAATTAAAGAGTTTTAATACATAAATAATTGGGATAAAAAGAGTAATAAATCGGTCGTAGTAATGCGGTTTTTTTTAATATAGTTATCACCAGATGTTATTATTTGGCTACTTGTGCAATAATGACATTTGGTATCTTTGGAAGTTATGGCAGAAGAAGTAGTAAAAGAAAAAGTAAAACGAACAAAAAAAGCACTGATAGAGGAGCCGATTGATGAGGGCGTTCCTGCGCCATTAATTACGGCTGCCACCTTAAAGAAAGGATGGGGTTTGTTTTGCTTTTTCCTGTCGATATGGATGTTTGTTTCCTTTACCTCTTACTTGTTTACTTGGAAAGAAGACCAAGATAAAATAATGAATTTTTCGTGGAAAATAATTTTCAGTAAAGCTGCTTTAGTTGAAAATATGGGCGGTAGAATAGGTGCTTTTGTTTCGCATGTTTTCTTTTATGATTTTTTTGGTATTTCTTCGTTTTTTATTCCATATCTATTTTTTACTACAAGTATAAATATGGCTTTCAATGAGCGAGTGTTTAAGTTGAAAAAAGTTTTTTTTACCATTTTGTTTTTAATCGTTTTTGTGTCCACAACGGCTGCATTTATGTTTTCTAATTACTCGTTTCCGTATGGCGGCGGTTTGGGAAATAACAACTATGAATGGCTTTCTACTTTAATTGGGAGTGTAGGGTTGGGTTTTTTATTAGCAATAATAGGATTGTCATTTCTTGGATTTAATCTGAAAGACATTTATACCAAATTTGCAGCTTGGAAGCAGGCATGGGCGGAGCGTAGGAGACAATTGGAATTAGAGAATTTACAAAATACCACTACAGAAGAATTTTATAAAGAAGAAGAACTAAACGAGGAAGACGGCTATGAAATGGAAAGCATTATTCCGGAAGAAAACACCATGCCGACACCACATTTTGAGGATCAAACTTTTGAAGTATTAAATACAGCACCGGCCGCATTGGAAATTATACCTATAGCAGAGCCTACTTATACAATGGAGCTTATAGAAAAAGAACCGGAAATAGAAATAGAAGAAAAACCGATTGTTGTAAATACGACGCCTAAAAAAGAAAAATTCAGCTTAGAGCCTGATTTTGAAATAGAAGAAATACAAGCCTTCGGTACGGTAGATGAAAACCAACCTGCCACCAATATTTTACCCGAAGAAAATGAACATTTTGGATTAGATACAGAATTTGACCCAAAATTAGAATTATCCAAATATAAATTTCCGACCTTAGATTTATTAGAAGAACATGGTAGTGGGCAAATTGAAATAAATAAAGAAGAATTAGAGCAACACAAAAATCAAATTGTACAAACACTTTCCCATTATAACATCGGCATTGAAAAAATAAAAGCTACCGTAGGACCAACGGTGACGCTTTATGAAATTGTGCCGGAAAAAGGTATTCGGATTTCCAAAATAAAAAATTTAGAAGACGATATTGCATTGAGTTTGTCTGCTTTGGGTATCCGTATCATTGCGCCTATTCCGGGGCGTGGAACAATAGGCATAGAAGTGCCAAATGTGAAAAAAAGCATCGTTTCCATGAAGTCGTTATTGGCAGGAGAGAAGTTTCAGAAATCGGATATGGATTTGCCGATTGCCTTAGGGAAAACGATTTCTAATGAAGATTTTGTGGTGGATTTGGCAAAAATGCCGCATCTATTGATGGCAGGTGCTACAGGCCAGGGGAAATCGGTAGGGTTAAATGCTATCTTGGTTTCACTTTTATATAAAAAACATCCTGCCGAATTGAAGTTTGTATTAGTGGATCCGAAGAAAGTAGAGTTGAACTTGTACAAACTTATCGAAAATCATTACCTCGCCAAATTGCCGGATGAAGAAGACGCCATTATCACCGACAATAAGAAAGTAATTTATACGCTCAATGCGTTGTGTATAGAGATGGACGCTCGGTATGAATTATTAAAAGCAGCACAAGTAAGGCATCTTAAAGAGTATAACCAGAAATTTTTAAAACGACAACTGAACCCCAATAACGGACATCGCTTTTTACCGTACATTGTATTGGTGGTAGATGAATTTGCCGACTTGATGATGACTGCGGGAAAAGAAGTAGAAGCGCCAATTGCGCGGTTAGCACAATTAGCCCGCGCTATCGGCATCCATTTGGTCATTGCTACGCAACGCCCGTCGGTAAATATTATTACCGGTATTATTAAAGCAAATTTTCCGGGACGTATTGCCTTTAAAGTAACTGCAAAAGTGGATTCACGTACTATTTTAGATGCCGGAGGTGCCGACCAATTGATAGGTCGAGGAGATATGTTGTTGTCGCAAAGTGGCGAAATTACCCGCTTGCAATGCCCGTTTGTAGATACCCCCGAAGTAGAACATATTGCTAAATTTATCGGTGACCAAAAAGGATTTCCAACGCCTTATGAATTACCGGAGTACATAGATCCCAAAGAAGCCGGAAATGGGGATCGCTCTTTAGATATGGGCGATAGAGATGAGCTATTTACGGAAGCCGCCCGTTTAATAGTCCGGAATCAGATAGGCTCCACCTCGCTCATCCAACGGAAATTAGCCTTAGGCTACGCACGCTCAGGGCGTTTAATGGATCAATTAGAGCATGTGGGCATAGTAGGGCCCAACCTTGGCAGCAAAGCGCGAGAAGTATATGTGAAGTCCGAAGAAGAATTGGAACGAATTTTGCAGGAAATTGGAGCATAAGATGCTTTGCGCAGTTCATATAAGGAATTACAAATACTGTTTTAATTAAAAAGTTTAAAAATACATGATATCACTTTTTTCTCTACTCACTTTTTTTCTATCCATGTTCGGATATCAGCCGGATAAGCAGCTGAATGACCCCAAAGCTAAAATATTGTTAGATGCCGTAAGTAAAACCTATAAAGGCTTCTCGGCGTTAAAAGCTGACTTTTCGTTAACTACTGCCAGCCCCGCCCAAAATAAATCTACGACACAGACCGGTACCGTATATTTAAAAGGTGAAAAGTATAAAATTGAATTAGGAAAACAAATTATTTGGTGTGATAAGCAAAGTGTTTGGACGTATATAAAAGATATCAATGAAGTTCAAATCAACGATTATGAAGCAAATAAAGAGGAAATAACGCCATCTAATATGTTTACAATTTATCAAAATGATTTTAACTATATGCTGAATAGTGATGAAGAATTAGATAAAGCCAGTTGTTCTATTGTAGATTTAATGCCAAAAGATAAAAGCAAGCCATTTTTTAAAGTACGTATTTGGATTGATAAAAATGCAAATTACATCAACCGTATGAAAGTGTTTGATAAAAATGGAAATATATATACTTATAAAGTTACCACTTTTAAGCCTAAGATGAGTTTAGAAGATAGCTTTTTTAAATTCGATGCTTCTAAACATCCCGGTGTTCGTATCGAAGATTTAAGGATGTAACATATTCTCTATTCGACGGCGTACACTATGCAAAAGAATTAGTGTTTTTTTTATACATTTGTATATGAGTTTAAAAACCGATATCCTTAATGTTTTTAGACGTATTGTCCAGTGGCCTGTAGCTGAAAGGATATTGTTGGAAAAAATAAAAAATGGCAATACACTTTCAAAAAAAATTATAGCAGGGCCTAATTTGTACCCTAAAAACACCATTAGAACTTGTATCCGCGATGGTATAAAATATAGGCTGGATATTAGCGACTATATGGAACATGCCATTTACTTCAATATTAACGATACCGTTGATTTTGACAGGCGTTTTTTATACTCAATTATCCAGCCGGATTTTATATGTTTTGATGTAGGAGCCAACATAGGAGAAACCACCTTGAACTTTGCTAAGCTCGCTACGGAAGGTAAAATTTATAGCTTTGAGCCTGTTCCGTTTCTATATAATCGATTAAAAACAAACATCAATTTAAACACGTTTAATAATATCGAACTGCATAATCTCGCACTGTCAGACAGAGAAGAGGAGTTGTACTTTGAAAATCCGAAGAATAGCAACAGTGCCGGTATTTCTATGCATAAAGAATATACTACTACAGCGAATGTAGTGCATTCGACCACAATAGATGCGTTTATTTTCCAAAACAATATTTCCAAAATTGATTTTATAAAAATAGACGTAGAGGGGTTTGAGCATTATGTTATCAACGGAGCAAGAAACACCTTGCTGCAACATAAGCCTTTACTTTTTATCGAGATAGATAATCGCTATCTGAAAACAAAAAATACCTCTGAAAAGATAATACTTACTTTGCTTGCTTCAGAATTTGGATATACGTTATATAGAATTGACGGAATGAATAAAATAAAAATCACTACTATCGAGGATACGGATACGCATTATGATGTTTTTTGTGTATGGGAGTAAGTAATTATCTTACTTGCCCGTCTCCACGTACAATCCATTTTTCTGTAGTCAATTTTTCTAATGCAAATGGTCCGCGTGCATGTAGCTTCTGCGTTGATATACCAATCTCTGCACCTAATCCAAAACAACCGCCATCGGTAAACCGAGTGCTTGCATTTACATATACTGCAGCGGCATCTACCTCATTTAAAAAACGCTCACACAATTCGGCAGAGGAAGATACAATGGCTTCGCTATGTTTGGATGAATATTGCCGGATGTGCTCCAGCGCTTCTTCAAATGTATCCACTATTTTTACAGAACATTTTTGACTTAAATATTCCATGCCGAAATGCTCCGGTGTGGCGCGCCTTAGGTTGGAATAGCCGGCTTGCTTAAAAATATCGTAAGCGTTTTCATCTGCAAATACTTCAACTTGGAATTGTAAAAACCCGGAAATAAGCTTCGGTAGGAAAGTTGCAGCAATTTTTCTGTCCACGATAACAGTATCTAATGCGTTGCATACCGACGGACGATGGGTTTTGGCATTTACTACTATTTTTGTTGCCATTGCTATATCTGCTGTGCTTTCTACATACGTATGACACACACCGGCACCGGTTTCTATCGTAGGCACTTTTGCATTTTCCCGTACAAAATCTATCAGTTGTTGCGAGCCACGCGGAATAATAATATCTACGTATTGTACGGCTTCTAAAAGTTCTTTTACATATTTTCTATCTACCGGTAAAAGCTGTATGGCACCGGTGTCAACGCCGTTTTTTTGCAATACTTCGTGAATGATGTTTACTAAAATTTCATTGGTAAATTCCGCATCGCTGCCCCCGCGCAAAACAACGGCATTTCCTGCATACAAACACAATGCAGCCACATCAATGGTCACATTCGGACGTGCTTCATAAATAACGCCTACTACTCCTATGGGTACTGTAATTTTTTGAATATGCAATCCGTTTGGCATGGTGTTGTCTGCCAAAATATTTCCGGTTGGGTCTTTTAATTTTAAAATATCCTGCAAGCTATCGGCAAGTGCTTTTATTCTATCTTCATTCAGTAACAGCCTATCTTTTTTAGGATTAGTATCCTCCATTCGGGCTAAGTCTTTTTGATTATGTTCAATGATGCTTGCTGTTTGAGTTGTCAATGCTTCCGATAAATCTGTCAAGATTTTTTTCTTGTCTTCTAAGGTCAATCGTTTCACAGCAACGGCTGCTTTCTGTACTTTTTCTAATAATGGTAGAATGGATTCCATGCACTCAATGTTTGTTTACAAGTTATGGGTATTTTGGAATTTTGTAGTATTTTTAAAAGAAATTAATCTAATGGTAAAGCGCACACTAAAGGCATTGGTGCTAATTGTATTGGTCGTTATAGGGTTAAGTTTTTCGAAATTTATGTTCTTAGGTAAAAAGCTGAATGTAAACGAAATTAAGCCATATATTACTGCATCTTCTCACCAACATCAAATTCAGCTGACCTATTTGGGTTGTGCCGGATTTATCGTTGAGTATAAAAATAAAAGTATTTTATTCGATCCATTTATTAGCAATCCTAACGTATTTAATTTTAATAAAAAATATACAGAATGGCCATCTGTAGTGCAAGAAAAAAAACTGAAAACAATTGATTTGGTGGCAATCTCGCACGGACATTACGATCATTGTTATGATACGAAAAATCTTATTCCTTTTATTCAAAGCAACAGTAAAATTATAGCAGATCAAAGTGTGATAAATGAATTGCATCCTATCTTTAATACTAATTCATTACAAGCTATAGCATTGCAATTTGATAAACCACAAACTTGGCAGTATAATACCGATAGTACCTTTCGTATCTTTCCGCTGCAAAGTACGCATAGTCCGCACATCGGAAAATTAGAATTTTTTAAAGGCCGTTTTACAACTCCACAACTAGAAATACCTCAAAAAATATGGCAATGGAAAAAAGGAGAAGATTACTCGTATTTAATTGATGTACTCAACAAAGATTCTGTGGTATATAGAATGATATTGGTGAATGGAAATATAGCACCTTCGGGTATTGCAGCATTAAAAGAATTAAGCAAACAAAGAGTATCGGACATACAACTACAAATATTTTGGAAAGAATCTTTGGTGATAGAAAATATGATGATGGTATATGCTATTGTGCATCCAAGGCAAATTATTTTACAGCATTGGAATAATTTTTTTGTTTCTTTTGATAAACCGCTGCAATATCTTAGAGATTCGCACCTGCCGGAAGTATTGAAAAAATACAATCAGCAGGATTTAAAAACTTCCATTATGCTCCCATTTACTACGGTAGATTTATAATTACATAAGTACAATATCATCGGCGTGCGCCAAGATAACATTCTGCAATGGACTGGATTTGTTTAATTCCTTAGAGGATATTTTTGCTCGTGCAATAGCTATGGCAATACCTGTATGGTCAACAATTTGAATTGCTTCTCCTTCTCTAAATGCTGTTTGAACTTCTTTTACGCCCACCGCCAGTAAACTCTTTCTTTTTAATAAGGCTTTGGAAGCACCCTCATCAATAGCTATGCTACCAATTACTAAGCTACCACTCGCGAGCCATTTTTGTCTGGCATTTTTTGCAGCCGTTTTAGGTACACAGATTGTACCTATTTTCTCTTCTACTGCTTGCAGTAACCCGCTTTTCTCTCGCGCCGAAAATATTAATACTTTTATGCCGAGGCTTGTAGCCATGTGGGCAAATGTGAGTTTGCTTATCATACCTCCTAAGCCGGCTGCCGATTTTTCTTTGGTAGCAAGGGATAGTATTTTAGTGTCAAATTTTTCTATTCTTCGTACTATATTTCCATTTTCATCTAATACGCCGGGCACTGACGTTCCGATGAGTAATAATTGTGCACCAAAGCCAACGGCTAATAGTGTAGCCAATTCATCATTGTCCGAAAATTTTAGCTCCCGAGAACTCACTACATCATTTTCATTGGCGATAGGAATTATTCCATTTTTCCAAAGTTCCTCGTAAGTGGCACGTAATTGCAAAAATTTTTCTCTATCCGAGAAATGGCCGCGCTCGCACAAACTTTGCGCAATAGGGATTTTGTACTTTAAAAATGCTTCGGAATATTTGTATATCAAAATCGGATTTCCAATGGCAGCGGCAGCTTTTCGTTCTTCAATTTTCCCGGCGTAATTTTTAATATATTTTTTGCCTGTTCCCACAGCACCTGATGACACTAAGACGATATGATATTTTTTGTGCAATGTGGCTAACTGTGCCGCTACACTCTGCACTATTGCTTCATCTAAATTCCCTTTGTTATCTGTTATGGATGAAGTACCTATTTTGAAAACCAATATCGGTTTTTGCATTTTTTTAAAAGTTTATCCAAAGTAATACTAAATTTGACGTTTATTCTCTTTATTGCTTTAAATAATTATAAAACTGTAATGACTGCGGAAAACATCATCGCACAATTGGATTTAAAACCACATCCCGAAGGCGGATTTTATAAACGTACTTATACAGATGCTCAGCAACGGTTTTCGTCTATCTTATTTTTATTGTTAAAAAACAATTTCGCCGCATTTCATCGAATCAGCTCCGAAGAACAATGGAATTGGTATTGGGGCGATGATATTCTTATACATGAAATAGATAAGGATGGAAATTATCAGCAAACGATGTTGTCGGGAAATACAGCTGCATTACAATTGCAATATGTAGTAAAAGTCGGGCATTGGTTTGCAAGCGAATGCATCGGAAATAACGGATTTGCGTTGTGCGGATGCACAGTGATTCCGGCTTTTCGTTTTGAAGATTTTGAATTGGCAGACAGAAAAAAATTAGCGGATTTATTTCCACAACATCAGCAATTAATAAATGCGCTTACCAGAAAATAGAATGACAGAAATAAGAATACACCTTCCATTAGTGCATGCAGTGATAGCGTGTTTAAAGCCCATTATAGAAGAAGATAAAGTTGCCGATAAAGTAGTAGCATTTTTTCTTAAACAACATAAAAATTATGGAGCTCGCGATAGAAGTTTTATTGCAGAAAGTGTGTATGATATAGTGCGCTGGAGAATAAAGTATGAATACCAATTAAATGGATATAATCCACAATGGAAGTATTATAAACATTTGCTGTTGGCAAGTTTGCTGAACCGCGCTTATATGCCTGTAAATTCGGAGGTATTCGACGTAAGTGCTATTGAGATGAACGAATTGCTGTCGGTTATTCAACAGCCAATCGAGGAGGAATTTATTGCACAATCTTATCCTCGAGCATTTTATGATTTTGCCTTAAAGAGCATTGGTACGGAATGGCAAAAAATGGCAGTTGCGTTAAATCAAAAACCGGCGGTATTTATTCGGGCAAATACGTTAAAAACTACACGAGATAAATTGCACGCTGCTTTACAAGCAGAACATATTGAATGTACGGAAGTAAATACACTTTTTTTGCAAGATGCTATTCAAATTCACTCTAAAAATAACTTAAAAAATAGTACGCTTTATAAACAAGGATGGTTTGAATTTCAAGATATTGGTTCGCAAGCTATTGGTAGTTTTGTTTTTAAGAATTTAGGGGAGAAAAATAAACAACCCATACAAATTCTGGATTTATGTGCCGGCGCCGGCGGAAAGACTTTACATCTATCTGCCTTATTGGGAAATAATGGAAAAATATATGCTACAGATTATGCTGCAGCAAGAGTAGAATATTTGAAAGTACGGGCAGCACAAGCCGGTTGCAAGAATGTAGAAGTAATTCCATTTGCTACTGCAAAATCATTGAGAAATATAGATATACTTTTGATAGATGCACCATGCAGTGGCAGTGGAACATTTAAACGTCAAGCAGATTTAAAATATAAAATTACGGAAGAGAAAGTACAAGCGTATCGGAAAATTCAAGTAGATTTATTGCGTACTTACGTAGGGAATATAACACCATTCGGTAAAATAATATATGCTACATGCAGCATTTTTCCACAAGAAAACGAGCAGCAAATTCAAGAATTTTTAGAGCAATATAAGCGATTTGTATTAGCAGATGAATGCAAATTATCACCAACAAATTATAATGGCGACGGCTTTTATATGGCTTGTGTTGCTAACTCAATAAAAATACAAGAATAGTCGGCGTATTTATATGCTTAGCTCGCTCTTAGTTTTCCGGGTAGTCGTTTGGTTATTCCTAATTGATGGATGGCAATTTTTAAGAATGCCCAAAGTGCATTTTCATTGGGTTTGGGTTGCTCTCCTCTACCTATTCGTCTTAGTTGTAACGAATACCAAGATACTTCCATTAATCCCATTTTATCAATTATAGGAATACCTGTTTTTAGAGGTTTTACAGGGTATTTCGCTTTTTCTCCGCGCAAAAGCTTATTGGGTACATCGGGTTCAATGGCGAGGCTGCGGGCAATTCCCACAACATCTACAGCTCCCGAAGTGATGGCGTTTGCCATACCTTCGACAGTACGAAAACCACCGGTAACTGCCAGCGGACATTTGCATACTTTTCTAGCTTTCTCGGCAAATTCCAAGAAGTAGGCTTCTCGTTGTTGGGTGCTTTTTTTCATTATGCCGGTCATTACCGGAGCTTCGTAGGTGCCACCGGAGATTTCAATCAAATCCATGCCGGCATCGGATAACGCCGTTATTAAGCCCAACGATTCCTCTTCAGTAAATCCACCGCGTTGAAAATCGGCAGAGTTGAGTTTTATACTTACCGGAAAATTTGCTCCTACATTTTTACGAATGGATGAATATACTTCCAGTACAAAGCGTCTTCTGTTTTCAGTACTTCCACCCCATTGGTCTGTTCTGATATTATGATGTGGAGATAAGAACTGACTAACCAAATAGCCATGCGCACCGTGTATTTGCACACCGGTAAATCCTGCTTTTTTTATTATGCCTGCTGCTGTGCCGAACCGTTGAATGATATCTAAAATTTCTTCGTGCGTTAATTCGCGAGGAGTAGCAAAAAAGGGCTGTAAGTCTTTCCGAAATGGAATTGCAGACGGTGCAACGTTTTCTTTATTTAGTCCTTTGGGAGATTGCTTACCCGGATGATTTAATTGCACCCAACAATGGGTATCGTTTTTGGTAGCCGCTTTTGCCCATTTTTTTAAGGCTTCTAAGTTTCCCTCGTTTTCTATATATACATTTCCGGGTTCTCCTAATGCACGCTTATCAACCATTACGTTTCCCGTTACAGAAATACCAATTCCTCCGTCGGCCCAAATTCCGTATAAGGTAGATAACTCAGGTTTGGGCGCGCCATTTTTATATCCTAATCCTTCGCTCATAGCTGATTTTAATAAGCGATTTTTTATTGTGGTTTTATTGGGGAGTGTGAATGCTTGTGCTATTGTTTCCTGTGGCTTCATTAAAGAATTTATTTTTTGTTTTAATAAAATTAAAAATAAAAAAGCATGAACCTATTATCGTTGGTTAATTATTGAAATGGAAAAGACTAAGCTTGCAGTTTTTCCCATTCTTGCAGGAGTCGTTCAAGCGTCTTTTTTTCTGCACCTAATTGTTCTACAATTGCAGCTTCGTATTTTCCTTCTTCTGATAATTTTTCTATTTTTTCTTCTAACTTTTTAATGTCAAATTCTTTAATTGAAATTTCTTCTTCTAATTTGGAAATTTTATTTCTTAGCTGTTTATCTTGATTTTGGTTAGCAGATTTATTTTCTACTGTTTTCTGTGTTTTTGGGTCAGGTTGCTGATTCCCCATTTCCACTTCTCTAAAATCATTTAATCTTCTTTCTTCAAAAAAAGCATTTACGTCGCCCATGTATTCTTTTACAACCCCTTCATTAAATTCAAAAACCTTACTGGTCATTCCATTTAAAAAATCTCTATCATGCGAAACGACAATCACCGTTCCGGGATATTTTGCAATGGCATCTTTCAATACTTCTTTGGCTTTAATATCTAAGTGGTTGGTCGGCTCATCCAGAATTAAGGTATTGCTGGGGTGTAATAATAAATGTGCCAAACATACACGAGCACGCTCTCCACCACTCAATACAGAAATCTTTTTTGTAGCATCATCACCACTGAACATAAATGCGCCTAAGATATTTCGCACTTGTGCACGCATTTCATTGGGTGCAGTGTCTTCCATATATTGCAGAATAGTCAATTCTTTTGGCAAATGTTCCGCATGGTGCTGTGCAAAAAATGCAATATTTACGTTGTGTCCTAAATCATACACGCCGGAAGTGGCATCAATTTCTTTTGCAATTATTTTAGCCATCGTAGTTTTTCCCATTCCATTTTTTCCGATAAATGCTACTTTATCTCCGCGTTCAATTTCTAAATTTACATCGTGAAAAACGGGTTTGTTACCATAGCTTTTTGCCAAATTAGTTGCTTTTACTACTACTTTGCCACTCTGTTGGCCCATTGGAAATGTAAAACGCATAGAACGAACATCGTCTTGTTCTACTTCTACAATTTCCATCTTATCCAATTTTTTCACTAAACTTTGAGCCATTGTTGCTTTGCTGGCTTTAGCTTTAAAGCGCTCAATGTTTCGCTCAATTTGCTTAATTTGGTCTTGCTGGTTCTTGAATGTCTGCAGTTGTTTTTCGCGTCGTTCTTCCTTTAAAATAAGGTATTTGGAGTAATTCGCCTTGTATTCATACATTTTGCCCAATTCCAATTCTATAGTTTTGTTGCACACATTATCCAAGAATGTTTTATCGTGCGACACCAATACAATAGCGCCTTCGTATTTCTGAAAAAACTCTTCTAACCAAATAATAGATTCAATATCTAAATGGTTCGTTGGCTCATCGAGCATTAATAAATCCGGATTTTGCAATAAGAGTTTGGCAAGTTCTAAACGCATTGCCCAACCGCCGGAAAATGTAGAAGGTGCTTTTTCGAAATCTTCTCTTTTGTAGCCTAATCCCAATAAAACTAATTCGGTTTTTTTATCTTTATCATCAATATCCAAATGCACTAACCTATCATTCAAATCGCAGAACTCTTGAGAAAGATTCATGTAGTCATCGGAATCGTAATCCGTGCGTGTTTCTAATTGATGTTGAATATGGTCTAATTTTTCTTGTAGTGTATTGATTTCTTTAAATGCCGTTTGTGCTTCTAACCATACAGTAGGTTCGTGTTGCCCTCTGATTTCTTGTTTTAGAAAACCGATAGTATAGCCATTGGGTTTGGCTAAACTACCTTCTTGTGGTGATATTTCACCATTTAAAGTTTTTAATAAAGTAGATTTTCCGGCGCCGTTTCTACCCACTAATCCAATTCTATCTCTTGGCTGAATAGTAAAAGTAACATTGTCGAATAAAATACGACTACCGAATATGATAGATAAGTTGGTTGCTTGTAACATTATGTAATGTTGTAATTCAATAATTAAATAATGCTATTGTCAAACACATTATTTAATTGTTTTATTATTTAGTAATTAATTTTCTTTCTTTTCTTCCCAAGCGCGAGTTTTGTCCGCCAAGTCCATACAGAATTTTCGGATATCTTCTTGCACAAATGGATTTTGTGTGGCTCTATTGTAGCTATCGCCTAAGCTTAATAAAATTTGAAAAAAGTGCGTGTGCATTTCATCTATTTGCATGTCTTTTGTCCATAGGTCAAACCGAAGTGTATTTTTCTCGTGCCCATCCCACATGCTGACCATAACACTTTTACATTCATCGCCATCGCCTTGCGGACCATCAGTTGCCGTCCATTTTATTTGCTCGGGCATATTTTGGTCGTCTAATTTTATTTTAAATTTTAATTCTGTTTCTCTTGCCATGATTTTAAAATTGAACTGCAAATATAAATAATGGCATATAAAGCAAACTTTATTTATTTTATTGGGTTCAAATTTTATATTGCAGGTTGCCACTGCTTTTCCGGCTGATGGGTTAATTTTATTAACCTTTGAAACTATTAATATTGGTTTTTTGTTATTTTTACTATATAAACACCATGGTTACAGCTACAACCAATAGCATTAAAATTAGTGTAGAAACGTTCTATCAACCGGATTACTCGTATCCGATGAATCAGCATTTTATGTTTGCTTATCGGATTACCATAGAAAATTATGGTACTGATACCGTCCAACTGCTAAGGCGGCATTGGAATATAATTGATGGGTTTGGGCAGCGTCGCGAAGTAGAAGGTGAGGGCGTAGTGGGAGAACAGCCTATTATTAGAAGTGGCGAGAAATATGTATATGTATCGGGTTGTGATTTTAAAACAGATATAGGTAAAATGTTTGGTACTTTTTTAATGGAAAAGTGTGCTAATAGAAATCTATTTCAGGTAATAATTCCGGAGTTTTATATGGTTGCTCCCGAAAAATTAAATTAACCCATTAACTATAACCCAATTTTTTTAGTTTTCTTCTCTGTAAATAGGTAACTGAAAGTCGGTATTTTTTGCTAAAATGCCTATTTTGAGTAGTTTGCGAATTTTATTTACTTCAGTTTAATCCACTTCTAACATTGGAAAATTAATTTTGCATATCTTAAAATAGTTTATGAGTTTATTAGGAGAAGATAAAAAACAGAAAGGTTCTATAGAAAGAGGACGTACCAATATTCTTAGATTTATAGAACAACCTACCCTTTTGTTCTTATGTAAAATAACCCCCGAGTTTGTCACTCCTAATATGTTGACCGCTATTGGTATGTTTGGAACCGCAATGGTAACAGCCGGATTTTGGTTAGCCCATGCTTTAAATAATAAGATGTACCTATTTATAGCAATTTTGGGATTTGCAATAAACTGGTTGGGGGATTCATTAGATGGACGAATTGCGTATTACCGAAACATTCCGAGAAAATGGTTCGGATTTACGTTAGATTGTATCATGGATTGGATTTCTTTGGTGATGATGAGTGTGGGATATTTCATCTATATCGAAGATAACTATAAAATCCTTGTTTTCTTGTTTAGTACAGGGTATGCTTGGGCAATGCTGATGATACATTTAAAATACAAAATGACAGATAAATATACTATCGATACCGGATTATTCGGGCCAACAGAAACACGAATTATTATTTGCTTAGTAATATTATCTGAAATATTTCTTGGCGGCTCTATTAAGGTATTTTCAATTGTAGTGACAATAATGATAATGATTACCAATATAATCGACACATTCAAAACAGTGAAAATTGGTGATGAAAAAGATATCGAGGAAAAACGCTTAAAAGCTGCTGCACAAAATGTTTAGTAAGAAAAACATATTCATATTCGGTAAGGCACAAGTATCTGCATTTGTGGGCGGCTTATGCGATTATGGAATTATGGTATTTTGTGTGGAGTTACTGACGTTTTCTGTGAAAAATGCCATAGTTGTAGGCGGACTTATCGGCGCTATAATTAATTTTTCTATTAATAAATATTGGACTTACCAATCTCAAAAGCCGTCCCTGTCCAGCCAGTTGGTTAAGTTTTATATTGTAGTTGCCGGAAGTATTTTATTAAAATCAAACGGTACCGTATTGCTTACTTCTATCCTGCATATCGATTATAAAATTACAAGAGTAATTGTAGATTTGATTGTTTCTATAGGCTTCAATTTTATGCTCCAAAAATATTGGGTGTTTAAATCTACTCCGATGATAGACCGTATAGACCATATTTCTGAAACAGAATTGGAAACTCCAAAAATTCTTTCCCCAAAACGAGAGTATCAAGAAGCTTAATTTGTGATACGCAGCATTACGTTACATATCTTGCAGTGTTTTATGTTGTCGTTTTCGCTTGTATTGGCTGCGTTTTAGTTTGTTGTCCGATTCAGAAATAATACTGATATTTCCGTCAACTTCTAATATTGCCAAATTTACTTCCGTTGCAGATTTTACACCATGCTCACGTACTGCTGCCATCAATTCCTCTTCAGTAAGCAGCACACTTTTTAAATGCCCATATAATATTTTCCCTTCATAAATCAGTGTTACCGGCTCTGATTGTACCCATTTTCTTACCCTTTTAAACCGATACATTAAATAACTCAAAATCATATTCAGCAAAAATAAAACAGTAGCAGCCGTTAGTCCTCCGGAAAGCGTTGTGTTGTCGCCTACCATAGCATTTTGTACGGCATTACTAATGAGGACTATAAGCACTAAATCGCCGATAGACAGTTGGGATAATTCTCTTTTTCCAAATAAACGGAAAGCTACAATCATAAAAACATAAACACTGCTACTACGGATGGCAATATCTAAATATGCGTGATAATTTAAAGACATAATCTTATTTACTTGCGAAAGTTTGTTGTTGTTTTAGCATACTTTTTAAATCAGATACTTCTTTCTTTAAATCATCAATTTGAGCTTGTTGTTCTTGTATTCCTTTTGCTAAAATCGGAATCATTTCTTGATAATTGACAGTATAATATCCATTGCTGTTTAATTGTACAAATGTTGGATATACATTCTTTAATTCTTGTGCCATAAAACCATAATGTATCCCTTTAGGCAAAAATCCGGAAAAATTTTTTATAGTTTGGTATTCATAGGAATAAATATTTAATTTACCAATGTCGTTTAATGCATTTATAGGCAAAATGTTTTTCTTTAATCTTTTATCGGATACAGGCAAATAATGAGTAGAAGTGTAATAGTGTATAGTTTTGCACTGAACAATTGTATCCGGTTGAAATGCGTCGTTATAAAGTGTATCAGCACCTAATTTTACGGTCATAATAAGTTGCCCTATAGGTATATCATCAACGGTAACTGTATTTCCTTTCGCAACAGATGCAAGTAATTTACTTCCGTTGTAAAAATTTGCCGTTCCGTCAGGCATATAACTTCCATCATTATGTATCATAATAGAACCTGTATGCGCTGTGGCACAATTATTTTTTTTCCCACACGATAAAACGAAAGCGCTTAAAAATAGGATAGAAGCAAAAAAAAGCAACTGTCTCATAAATTATGTTTTTCTTAAAATTATACTTTTTGAGTTGGATTCACAAGATTATCTTTATTTTTAACGTTTTTAACTACTTATACTTTTAGATGAAAATTTCACTCAACTGGCTCAAAAGCTATATTAATTTAGATTTATCAAACGATAGATTACAGCATTTGCTTACCGATATTGGCTTAGAAGTAGAAAACATGGAGTTGTTTGAATCTGTAAAAGGAGGCTTGAAGGGGCTGGTAGTCGGTCATGTTTTAGAAAGAGAAAAACACCCCGATGCGGATAAACTTTCGATATGCAAAGTAGATGTGGGTAACGAAGTCCTGCAAATTGTTTGCGGCGCACCCAATGTAGCCGCCGGACAAAAAGTAATCGTAGCATTAGTAGGAACAAAAATATATCCAACAACAGGAGAGGCCTTCGAAATAAAAAAAGCAAAAATCAGAGGCGTTGAGTCTTTTGGAATGATATGCGCCGAAGATGAAATAGGCTTGGGTGAATCCCATGCCGGTATCCTGGTGTTGGAAGATGCCATACCAATTGGAACTTCCGCAGCTACTTTATTTGGCATAGAAGAAGATTTCGTAATTGAAATCGGACTGACTCCCAACCGAACCGACGCATTTTCACACATTGGGGTTGCCAGAGATTTAGCTGCTGCATTGTCTTTTAGAGCAAACAAGGAATATAAACTAAATCTTCCAACCTTTCAATCTGAAATACCTACGCTTCAACCTGAATTTTCAGTAGAAGTAGAAAATACAAAAGCTTGTCCAAAATATTTAGGAATTATCATTCGCGATATTCAAGTGAAAGAATCACCCGAATGGCTGAAAAACAGACTGAAAGCCATCGGACAAAAACCGATAAATAATGTAGTAGATATTACCAATTTTGTACTGCATGAATTCGGGCAACCGCTGCATGCCTTTGATTTGGATGAAATAAAAGGTAAAAAAATTATTGTCAAAAATTTACCATCCAAAACAAAATTCGTTGCATTGGATAACTCCACCATAGAACTGCACGAAGAAGATTTGATGATATGTGATGGAGAAAACAACGGAATGTGTATTGCCGGTGTATATGGTGGAGCAACCTCCGGAGTAAAAAACAGCACTACCTCCATTTTTTTGGAAAGCGCCTATTTTGACCCCAAAACAATTAGAAGAACATCCACCCGACACAGCCTGCGCACCGAAGCGGCTATACATTTCGAGAAAGGGATAGACCCCGCAGTAACGGAAAAAGCTTTGCTGCGTGCCGTGCAGCTCATCGCCGAAATAGCAGACGGTAAAGTAGCATCAAAAGTATTTGCCGTGCAGTCTAAAACTTTCGAACATTTTCCGGTGACTTTGACGTTGTCTAACGTAAAACGCTTAACCGGCGCAGATATCTCCACCGATGCCATCAAAAAAATTCTCCAATTATTAGAAATAAAAATTGAAGAACAAACAGAAACCACATTGCAATTGTTGGTACCGCCCTATCGTGCTGATGTAACCCGAGAGGCCGATGTAATTGAAGATATCCTCCGTATTTATGGGTTTAATAACGTGGCTATCCCGACAAAGATAAATGCAAGTATCCGCCATTCTAACCCATTCGATGCAGAAAATTTATACAATAAAACAGCAGATACCTTGGTGAATTTGGGTTTTTTTGAAATGATGAATAACAGCATCACCAAATCTAAATACCAAGCACAGCTCAAAAACGAAAATACCGAAAATTGGGTGCGCTTGCTGAGTTCTATAAATGTGGAATTAGATGTGTTGAGAAATAATATGTTATTTACCGGATTAGAATCTGTGGCGCACAATATCAACCATAAAAATGCAAATGTAAAATTGTTTGAGTTTGGGAAAACTTACACCAAAGCAGCAGATTATTCAGAGCAAAATCACTTAGCCGTTTTTTGTTCAGGAAATAAATCGAATACCAACTGGATAACGCCGATACGCAAAACGGATTTCTATTTTATAAAATCGATAGTAGATAATTTATTGACAAAAATAGGAATAACCAACATTGAGGTATTTGACAATGAAATTTCAGAAATTTTCGATTATTCCTTAGTTTATAAACTAAAAAATGCAGCGGCGAAGAATGACGTAAAATTGGTAGAGTTTGGAAAAGTAAATAATAAATTCGCTAAATTGTTTGATATTAAACAAGAGGTGTATTTTGCTGATTTTAATTGGGATGCCATCATTTCCACAGCTAAAACCCTTACTATCCGATATAAAGAAATACCAAAGTATCCGTCCGTAAAACGAGATTTAGCGTTGTTGTTAAATAAAAAAGTAAAATTTTCAGAAGTAAAATCTATCGCAGAGAAATATGGAAAGAAAATTTTGCGTAATATTGAGTTGTTTGATATCTATGAAGATGACAAAATAGGGAAAGAAAATAAATCTTATGCCGTAAGTTTTACCTTCAGAGAGGATACAAAAACACTTCAAGATACTGATATTGATGGTGTTATGAAGAAATTAATGGAAGAATATAAATCACAATTAAACGCTATAATACGTTAAAATGGCAAAGATTGATGACAAGTGGCAGCGAGTTTTTAAAAAAATTCAACTAATTTTAGAAAAAAATCAAAAATTAGAAGAGCAGAGCAATGCTCTTTTGATGGAAATTTCAGGTTTTAAAAAACAAATTAGTGAACTAAATAAAGAAAAAGAAAGTTTAATAGAACAAATACAATATATAAAAGCAGCAAAAGAAGTACATCTATCTGAAAAAGAAAGAGCAGTAACGAAGCAACAGTTAAAAGAGTTTATGCAAGAAATTGATGATTGTTTGGCAAAATTGATACAGTAATGGCGGAACCGTTAAATATAAATTTATTGATTGCCGGAAGACCCTATAAATTAAAGGTATCTCCGGAGGAAGAAGGATATGTAAGACAAGCAGCCAAAGATATCAATGATAAAATTGCAGAATATCAGAAAACACTACTTACGCGAGATAGACAAGATTTTTTATCTATGATAGCCTTACAAGCCACCGCAGAAGTATTGCAAAATAAAAATAAAGCCACCAATGCGAATATCGACGCAAAATTAGACGAATTGGAGGCACTACTCGATAAACAACTTGGACTTACCCTCTTTTAATCGGAAGTTATTCTTCAGCTGTGTAAAACATAAATAGTACACAAAATAATATCTGTGTACTTTCACCAATATAACCCTACTTGCATGGTATGGAGTTATATTTACTTGTAAAGTGGTTTTGATTGCTTCCCATTAAAAAAAAGCAACAGAAATAAATTTTTAACAAATAAAATTAAATTATCGTGGATCCAACAATTATAGCAATTATAGCAGGTGTAGCAGCACTTATTATAGGATTTGTTTTGGGTAAAGTATTATCTAAGGCAAACGTAGAAAAACAAATAGCAGAAGCAAAAATAGCAGAGGAAAAAGCAAATGCGTTATTAGAAAAGACTAAAACAGAAGCCGAACTTATCCGCAAAGATGCTTATGCTACAGCAGAGTCTTTTAAAAAAGATAAAATAGTAGAAGCCAAAGAGCATTTTATTAAGCTAAAAGAAGAGCACAATAAAGAAATTGAACAACGCAATAAAAAGATTCAAGAAGCAGAAGCCAAAGCCCGCCAAACCGAGCAATCGCTACGCGATAAATTGGTAAATACAGGAAAGCAAGAAAAAGAAAATGAATTGTTGAAAAACAAACTCAACGAGCAAATAGAATTAGCCAATATAAAAAGAGCAGAATTAGATAAAGCACAATCCGAACATATTGCAAAATTAGAACAAGTGGCAAAGCTCACTGCCGAAGAAGCTCGCAGCCAATTGGTAGAACAATTAAAAGCAAAAGCACAATCTGATGCAATGGCATTTGTAAAAAGCACGGTGGACGAAGCTAAATTAAAAGCAAATAAAGAGGCTAAAAAAATCATTATCCAAACGATACAACGTACTGCAGCAGAAACCGCCATAGAGAATACCGTATCTGTATTCAACCTTACCAGTGATGAGCAAAAAGGGCAAATTATTGGACGAGAAGGACGAAATATTAGAGCATTAGAAGCAGCGACAGGCGTAGAGATTATCGTAGATGATACTCCGGAAGCCATTATCATTTCGGGCTACGATGCCTATAAGCGAGAAATTGCACGCTTGTCGTTGCAGCGATTAGTGACCGATGGTCGTATCCACCCGGCTCGGATAGAAGAGGTGGTAGCAAAAACTGAAAAACAACTGGAGCAGCAAATAATGGAAATAGGGGAGCGCACCGTAATTGACTTAGGCATACATGGCCTGCACCCGGAATTAATTAGATTAGTAGGTAAAATGCGCTTCCGTTCTTCTTACGGACAAAATTTATTACAACACTCCAGAGAAGTAGCCAACCTTTGTGCTATCATGGCAAGCGAATTAGGCTTAAATGCCAAACAAGCAAAACGCGCAGGGTTACTGCACGACATAGGGAAAGTATCTGACGAAGACCCGGAATTATCACATGCGCTATTAGGCGCCAAACTTTGTGAGAAATACGGAGAGCCGCCGGTAATTGTGAACGCAGTAGGCGCACACCACGACGAAATGGAAATGATGTTCGTTATCTCACCTATTATTCAAGCTTGTGATGCTATGTCGGGCGCGCGTCCGGGCGCACGCCGCGAAATTATGGAAAGCTACATGAAGCGTATAGACGAGTTGGAGAAATTAGCGGTATCGTATAATGGTGTTCAAAAAGCGTATGCTATTCAAGCCGGTCGTGAGCTGCGAGTGCTGGTGGAGGCTGAAAAAGTAGATGACAAGCAGGTGGAGGAAATTTCATTTAAAATAGCACAACAAATCCAAGATGAAATGACCTATCCGGGACAGATAAAAGTAACCGTAATCCGTGAAACGCGAAGCGTAGCCGTAGCGAAATAGAGGGGAGATGGAGCGCACTGAACTGGAATAACGTTGACTTTTTTTGACTTTTTTCCCTATGCTTGTGCAAGCAGGAGAATATATTTTGTAGGACAAAACAGCATCCTCAGTTTTAAAATCAAATAGGCTGCCCAATTTTGGACAGCCTATTGTTTTGAGAAAAATTGAAAATGCCGGATACGGAATTACCCGTGTTGTGCAGCAAAGTTTACTTCTAACCAACTGCCGCCGTTTTCGCAGTTCATACCCAAGCTGCGCAAAAAAGCAGTAGCCTGCCCACTTCGGTTCCCCGATGCACAACATAAGGTAATTGGCTGTGGCAAGGCTTTCACTTCTTCAATTCTTGCTTGCAATTCTTGCAACGGAATATTGATACTTCCGGCTACGTGCCCGCCCATAAATTCAGCGGGAGTTCTTACGTCAATAATAGTTTTGTTTGCCATGTTAATTTGATTTAGGTTTATCTTCTTTTTGAAAAATATTAAACAATAATCCACCCAATAATGCGCCATAGACAGTACTGTTTAAGGGGTTGGAGGTAATAGCACAGGTGCCACTCGCACAGCCTACATAGTAATAATAGGCATATCCGGCAATTGCTCCCAGTAAAATACCGATGAGCGTTAATTTATATTTAGCTAAAAATTCCATTTTATTTTCTTTTAAAAACACAAAAGATAAAATTTTGAGTGGTATTAAATGGGGTTTGATGATTGATGGTAAAGCAATTTATTTTTTCAAAAAACGGTTCAAACGTGGCGACCAATTCAGCTTCATTATATTGTTTAATTTCAATGCCGCTGCATTTTTTAGGGCCTTCCGTAGAGAATGTTCCGATAATCAAAGTTCCGCCCTTTTTTAGATGTTGCTGAGCAGCGTTTACGTAGCTTTCTATTTCCAATTTGTCGGTCAGAAAATGGAATGCAGCTCTGTCGTGCCAGCAATCGTATTGTTCTTTTAATTCGAGATTTGCAGCATCTGCCTCTATCCAATGCACGTGTTTTGCTTGCTCGCCTAAGCGCTCTTTCGCTTTTTGTAATGCAGCTTTAGAAATATCTAAAACAGAGATAAAATAAAATCCCTTTTTTAATAAATTATCTACCAACAAACTATCTCCTCCTCCAATATCTATAATATGTTGCTCGGGAGTGATGTTTGCAGCTTCCAGCAACTCTAAAGAGGTATTTGGCGTGGGTTGATACCAACTTACTTCCTGTGGGGTTTTGGTTTGATAAATATTTTCCCAATGTGCTTTTCTGTTAAAATTTTTCTCCATTTACGATATATTTATTTTTCACAACATAGTTGTCGGACAAACATAATCAGTGATTTTGAATTTTCCCGATTTTTTGATTGCTGTAAATCCGCCGTCCACATCTATTAAATTATGATATCCACGGGCGCGTAAAATGGAAGAAAAAATCATAGAACGATAGCCGCCGGCACAATGCACATAGTACGTTTTATTTTTATCGATTTGATGCATGTTGTCATTAATAAAATCAAGCGGTAAGTTTTCTGCATTAAGGATATGCTCGGAGAAATATTCACTTTTTTTGCGTACATCTAAAATATTTAGTTCCGGATGCTGTGTTTCAAGGACTGCAAACTCCTCTACAGAAACGGTAGGAATAGTGTCAATTTCTTTTCCTGCGTTTTTCCATATATCCATCCCGCCATCTAAATACCCGATAGTATTATCGTAGCCTACACGTGCAAGCCTTGTTACAACTTCTTGTTCTCTTCCCGGCGTTGTTACTATTAATATTTGTTGGTTTATATCGGTAATTAAAGTACCCACCCAAACTGCAAAACTTCCGTCAATGCCAATGTTTATGGAGTTCGGAATATGTCCGGCAGCAAAATCTTTAGGCGCACGCGTGTCAATTATAATAGCTCCCGTTTCATTTGCAGCCGCTTCAAATGCTTCCGGCGATAAAGCTTGAGTACCTCGGGTAAGCACCTTGTCAATACTATCGTATCCTTTAATGTTCAGCATTACATTTTTAGGAAAATATGTTGGTGGTGCTACCAGCCCTGTTAGTACTTCTTTAATAAATGCTTCTTTGGTTAATGCAAGATTTAAGGCATAATTAGTTTTCTTTTGATTGCCTAATGTGTCAGATGTTTCTTTGCTCATATTTTTTCCGCAAGCACTACCTGCACCATGCGCAGGATACACAATTATATCATCGGATAATGGTATAATTTTATTTCTTAAGGAGTCGTATAAATGTCCTGCTAATTTTTCTTCTGTCAAATCCGAAATTACATGCTGTGCTAAATCCGGTCTTCCAACATCTCCGATAAATAAGGTGTCTCCGGTAAATAATGCTATTTCTTTTCCTTGCTCATCGGTTAGTAAAAAACAACTACTTTCCAAGGTGTGTCCAGGGGTGTGGAGGAGTTTAAACTCTACGTTTCCAATTTTAAAAATTTCGCCATCCGTACCAATGTGCGCTGCAAAACCTAATTCCATTGCTGTAGGACCATATACTATTGTTGCGCCCGTTTTTTTGGCTAAGTCAATATGCCCGGAAACAAAATCAGCATGAAAGTGTGTTTCAAAAATATATTTTATTTTGGCGCCTCTTTTTTCGGCTAAATCTATATAAGGTTGCACTTCACGTAGTGGGTCTATAACTACGGCTTCGCCATTACTCTCTATATAGTATGCGCCTTGCGCTAAACAGCCGGTATAAATTTGTTCTATTTTCATCACTACTTCTTTTTACACTACAAAAGTAGAGACAAAAAGTGAATAGCACCGCAACTTTTGTTACAATTGAAAATTACATTGACCAACTGTCACCACAAGGAGTTAAGTATAGATAAATTAGGATTTACTTTTTTCGAAGTCTTGCATGGCTTGTACCAATACGCGCACGCTTTCTATTGGTAGTGCATTATAACAAGAAGCACGGAAACCGCCTACCGTCCGATATCCTTTTATGCCGTGTATATTGTATGGTTTTACAAATTCCAAAAACAACTCTTCATCTTCCGTATGTACTGCTGTGAAATTGATGTTCATGCGGCTTCGATCTTCAACGGCTGCATGCCCTTTAAATAAAGAATTTCTATCAATTTCAGCATATAATAAATCTGCTTTAGCTTGATTTCTTTTTTCCATTTGGGCTACGCCACCTAGTTTTTTCAGCCAACGTAAAGTAAGCAAGCAAGTGTAAATAGTAAATACAGGAGGAGTATTGTATAATGAATTGTTTTTTGCGTAAATGCTATAATCCCACATTTTGGATTTTGGTCGTTTGCTTCTGCCCAGCCATTCATTTTTTATAATAACTAAAGTAATGCCTGAAGCACCTAAGTTTTTTTGTGCACCTGCATAAATTAAATGATATTTTGAAACATCTATAGGGCGAGAAAAAATATCGGAACTCATATCACAAACCACCGGAATGGGATACGATTTATCTTCTAAAAACTCTGTGCCGTAAATCGTATTGTTAGAGGTAAGATGCAAGTACGCAGCATTTGCATCAACAGTAAAATCTTTTGGAATAAAGGTGAAATTATCCGCTTTGGAAGAGGCAACAATTCGTGTCTTTCCGTACAAGCGTGTTTCTTCTTCCGCACGTGTTGACCAAATGTCTGTTTCTACAAAATTAGCTGTTTCATCATCGTTTAATATGTTGTAAGGGATCATATTAAATTGCATATTCGCACCACCTTGTATAAATAAAATGGAGTAATCTTCCGGCACATCTAATAATTCTCGAATTAAAGAAATGCTTTCTTCTAAAATAGCCATAAACTCTTTGCTTCGATGGGAAATTTCTAAAAGCGATAATCCGATTCCATTGTAATCTAAGCATGCTTGTGCGCTTTGTTCAAATACTTCTTGTGGTAATATGGATGGCCCTGCACCGAAATTGTGTTTCTTCATACTTCCAAATGTACAACATACATCGCATTTTATAAATTATGAAATTATAAACCACGTATGGTGACACTTTAATATAACACGCAGCTAAAGCACCTATTTTGTACTTTTGTGCTAATGCAATTGAATAAAGCCATACTTAAAATTGACACATTCGTTGTCGCCACAATCGCTGTAATTTTGATAGCATACTTATTTCCACAATTAAGAACTGAACAAATACATGCTGCAATGGAGTGGATAAGTAAGATTGGAATTGTACTTATTTTCTTCTTCTATGGCTTAAAATTAAGTTTTTATAAATTGAAAAATGGATTGATGAATTGGAAATTGCATGTACTAATTCAAATATCCACTTTTGTATTATTCCCACTTATCGTATTACCATTTCAATTCTTAATACATTCGGAACAAACACAAATAATTTGGTTATCTTTTTTGTTTTTGGCAGCCTTGCCATCAACAGTTTCTACCTCTGTGGTAATGGTATCCATCGCCAAAGGGAATATACCGGCAGCAATTTTTAATGCCAGCATTTCCGGCTTAATAGGCGTATTGGTTACACCACTTTGGATAGGTTTATTTTCAGAATATTCCACTACCGGATTGGATTTAAGTTCTATTTATTTCAATCTGTTAGTCGAAATTCTGTTGCCGGTTTTTTTAGGGATATTATTACAGCCGTATTTTGGTAAATATGCGCACCGGTTCAGCAAGCCATTAACAGTATTTGATAAATCTATTGTATTGTTGATTATTTTTAAAAGTTTTTCGGAAGCATTTGAAGCAAATTATTTTACTGTAGTTAGTCTGAATAATTTAGTGTTCATATTTATAGCCGTGATAATTTTATTTTACATAATGTATTTTCTTACCGGAGTAATAGCCCAAAAATTGCATTTCTCTAGAGAAGATTGTATTACAGCGCAATATTGTGGCACTAAAAAATCTTTGATACACGGTACCGTATTTTCAAAAATCTTATTTTCTTCTACTATGCCGATTGGAATATTACTGTTGCCATTAATGATATTTCATGCCTTACAGATTTTTATAGTTAGCGTAATTGCCACCAAAAAAGGAAATGAAGCATGAGCATACTAAAAAATCGGAACAACTACTCTACAGAAATTACGCCCTCAAAAATCGCGCACACTAATTTTCTTGCTATATTTAACACATATTTCTTGATATGCAAAAAAAGTATATTCTATCTTTAGATCAAGGCACTACCAGCTCTCGTGCCATATTGTTTGATGCTGCTGCTAATATTGTAGCAGTTGCTCAACGAGAATTTACCCAATATTTCCCACAACCCGGTTGGGTAGAGCACGACCCCAATGAAATATGGTTAACACAAATTGAAGTAGCACGAGAAGTGGTAGCAAAAGCCAATATACATCCGGCTGAAATTGCCGCTATTGGAATTACCAATCAGCGGGAAACAACAATTATTTGGGATAAAGAAACCGGAAAGCCTATCTATAATGCAATCGTTTGGCAAGATCGCAGAACCGCTGGTTTTTGTGATGAATTAAAAGCTCGAAATTTAGAGCCTTATGTAAGCGAAAATACAGGATTAGTTATAGATGCTTATTTCTCAGGAACAAAAGTAAACTGGATATTGAATAATGTAGAAGGCGCACGAAAAAAGGCACACGAAGGACGACTTTGTTTTGGGACAGTGGATACATGGCTGATATGGAATCTTACGAAAGGAAAAGTACACGCTACAGATTATAGTAATGCCTCGCGCACCTTATTATATAATATCAAAGGACTAAAGTGGGATGAAAGGCTATTACATGAATTAGATGTACCATTTTCCATACTACCAGAAGTGCAGCCTTCGTCCGGTAGTTTCGGCACTACACACCCCGATGTATTTTTTGATGTTGAAATACCAATTTCAGGCGTAGCCGGCGACCAGCAAAGTGCATTATTCGGGCAATGTTGCTTTGAAGCCGGAATGGCAAAAAATACCTACGGTACCGGATGCTTTATGTTGATGAATACAGGAACAACTCCGGTGCGCTCTAAACATGGATTATTGACAACAATTGCATGGTCGATAGACGGAAAAGTAGAATATGCATTAGAAGGCAGTGTGTTTATTGCAGGTGCAGCCATACAATGGCTACGTGATGGTTTGAAATTAATAGATACAGCACCTGATTCAGAATATTATGCCATGAAAGTAGAAGATACCGGTGGGGTGTATGTGGTACCTGCATTCGCAGGCTTAGGCGCTCCTTATTGGGATATGTATGCACGAGGAGGTATTTTTGGGCTTACCCGCGGAACGGAAAAAAACCATTTAATCCGTGCAACCTTAGAGTCTTTGGCATTCCAAACGTATGATATATTAGAAGTAATGGAGAAAGATTCGGGCATACACCTAAAAGCACTAAAGGTAGATGGAGGAGCATGTTCCAATAATTTATTAATGCAATTTCAATCCGATATATTAGCCGTAAGAGTAGAACGTCCAAAAGTAATTGAAACTACCGCTCTCGGAGCTGCTTATTTAGCCGGTATTCATGTCGGATTTTATAAAAAAGAGGATTTATCTAAAAATGGACATATCAGTGCTGCCTTTGAACCTAAAATGAAACCGGATAAGCGAGAGAAGTTAATTAAAGGATGGAAAAAAGCCGTAGAAAGAACTAAAAATTGGGAAGATTGCTAAAAATCTATATTTACGTGTTGATTTGTTAAAATTGGTTTAATGTTAAAAATACAAATTGTCCGTACTTTTGCACCTAATTAAACCAACTTAAAAATGAAAAAATTATTCGTATTATTCGCAGCTGCAACACTTTTCGTAGGTATGCAAGCTTGCAAACAAAAAGAAGAAGCTGCTACTGAAGAACAAACAGAAGTAACAACAACAGAAGCTCCTGCTGCAGATTCAACTGCTGCTGCTGCTCCAGCTACAGATTCAACTGCTGCTGCTGCTGCTCCAGCTGCTGCTGCTCCGGCTGCTGAGCCTGCAAAAAAATAATTCAGTTTTATACAGAATTATAAAACCTCGACGTAGTCGAGGTTTTTTTTATTTGCTCTTTACAAATTTTAACACTTAGTTGGTTGGATATTTTTGAAATCTATTTAATTTTGACCCAATTAAACCAATTTTAAAATGAAAAAAGTATTTGTATTATTCGCAGCTGCTACACTTTTCGTAGGTATGCAGGCTTGCAAACAAAAAACAGAAGAAGCAACAGACGCTGCAACTGAAACTGCTACAGAAGCAACTGAAACAGTAACAGACGCTGCTGCTGCTCCAGCTACAGATTCAACTGCTGCTGCTGCTCCAGCTACAACTGCTGCTAAAGATGCAGTAGCTGGTGCTGCTGATGCTGCTAAAGGTGCTGCTGCTGGTGCAGTGGACAAAGTTGCTGACGCTGCTAAAGGCGCAGTGGACAAAGCTGCTGATGCTGCTAAAGGTGCTGTTAAGAAATAATCTTAAGGCAGAATAACAAAAAAACCTCGGATTTAATCCGAGGTTTTTTATTGTCTAAAATTGAAAACAGAAGAGTCTTTAATTCAGAATAAATTGGAGGTAAACCCGATATAAATTTTATCGAAACGAGGGGAGGGTAATACATAAACGACGAACATAATTAAAAAATAAAGGCAATCCGAAAAAAGATTGCCTTAGTAGCGAAGACGGGAATTGAACCCGTGTCCGCCAGCCGGCGGATAAGAATCCTGCTAAGTCTTTAGGATAGACCGAACAAAAATCCTTCCTTTAGCCGATTTTAATTGTTTTTCTCTTTCGATAGCATCTTTTTTATTGTCAAAAGTTTCGGTATAAATAACCGTCCAAGGTCTGAATTTTATAGTCCAGCCCTTAGTTGCCAATTCGTTATGAGCTTTTACTCTATTTTGTAAATCGGAGGTAAACCCGATATAAATTTTATCGAAACGAGGGGAGTGTAAAACATAAACTACAAACATAATTAAAAAATAAAGGCAATCCGAATAAAGATTGCCTTAGTAGCGAAGACGGGAATTGAACCCGTGACCTCAGGGTTATGAATCCTGCGCTCTAACCACCTGAGCTACCTCGCCGGATAAAATTGAGGTGCAAATGTACTATTTTTAAATTAAATTCAGAACATCTTTCAAAAAATCTCATTTTTTAGTAATCTTGCAGTATAATTTTTTCTCTAATGGGCATTTACGCTTTTGAAACCAATAAAAAACTTCATGAAGAGGTAGAAGTGCTTGATGAAGTAGAAGTGGAATACAGCCATCAGTTGATTGTATATAATGATGACGTAAATACTTTTGATTGGGTGATTGAATCGCTGATGAAAATATGCAAACATACCATGGAACAAGCTACACAATGTGCTATGTTTATCCATTTTAAAGGGAAATATGCCGTTCAGCATGGAGATGAACATGTGCTAATCCCAATGAAAGATGCATTATTAGATAGAGGAATTACTGCTGCTGTAGAATCTTGTAATTAACCATTTTGCCGATATATTTGCTCAATGATAAAATCGAATTTCCACCTGTGGAGGGTGCTGAAGATGGGATTGTAGCCATTGGAGGTGATTTGTCACCCGAACGTTTATTAGCAGCATATAAATCCGGAATTTTCCCATGGTACAGCAAAGAAGAACCTATTGTGTGGCATAGCCCCGAGCAGCGTTTTATTTTGTTTTTAGATAAACTACATGTTTCGAAAAGTATGAAACGCGTTTTAAATTCTACTAAATTCTCAATAACACTTGATTGTAATTTTTCTTTTGTAATCAACCAATGCGCATCTGTAAATAGAAAAGGGCAAGATGGAACCTGGATTATAAATGAAATGATAGAGGCATACATAAATTTACATCATTTAGGATATGCACACTCGGTGGAGGTATGGCAGGATGGAAAAATTGTGGGCGGGGTGTATGGCGTTAGTTTAGGAAAATGTTTTTTTGCAGAATCCATGTTTCATACTGCCACTAATGCATCTAAATTTGCATTAATAAAATTGGTAGAGTTTCTAAAACAAAATGATTTCCACTTTTTAGATGCACAAGTATTTACTGCACACGTAGCAACAATGGGCGCTATGGAAATACCTCGAAAAAAATTTATACAATTGTTAAACAATGGACTTCAATCCCCGGATAAAGTAGGGAAATGGAAATGGTAAATGATTTTAAAAGTAAATAATGCTACCTTTAAACGAAAATATGCAACCATCTTTTACACTCGCAGAAATCACTGCAATAGCTGCATGCGGCATTTATTTTATGATAGGATTAGTAACCGGAGTATGGAAATATTTCAGTATAATGAAGAGCGAAACACACCAAGCACCCATTTATGTAGGTATTGCCCATCGGGCTGCTTTGATGTATTCATTTGCTTGTTTGGTAATTTTGGAGTTTGTGAAATACAGCACACTGCCGGATAGTGTTGAGTTTTTTGCTGCGGCACTCCCGATTTTCTTTTTTGGAACTGCAATTTTTACATATATTTTATTAGGAATTACGCAACATACCGACAATCAATTTAAAGAACGGACTATCATTACTACTTGGGGAATGTATTTACTGATCTTAGGAGAAATTGGAGGATTTGCTGTGCTGCTTTATGGAGCCTTTCGACATATAACCGCCTAAAAATATTTTTTCTTTAGTAAAATCGTATTAAAAACATGTTTCAATGCATGCATTGGAATATAAACCTTATAGTAAACTTTAGGTAACACTATAATTTCGGGTATTATTACTCTATTTTGTATCTTTCGGGCGAAAAATCAATCTATTTATCATGTCAACATATCAAACACCACAAGGGGTAGAAATTAGCGGCAAATTCACGCCTGAATATGCTGAAATTTTAACACCTGAAGCATTAGCATTTTTCGCTAAATTACAACGCAAACACAATGCACGTCGTAAAGAATTATTACAAAAACGAGTAGAGCGCCAAGTACGTTTAGATGCAGGAGAATTACCGGATTTTTTACCGGAAACAAAATCTATCCGTGAAAGCGAATGGACGGTTGCTGCATGCCCTGCGGATATCCAAGACAGAAGAGTGGAAATTACCGGACCTGTTGACCGTAAAATGATTATCAATGCATTAAACTCCGGTGCTAAGGTTTTTATGGCAGATTTTGAAGATTCCAATGCACCAACTTGGGAAAACAATATCTCTGGTCAGGTAAATCTGAAAGATGCAAATAATAAAACAATTTCCTTATCACAAAATGGAAAAGAATATAAATTAAACAATGAGATAGCTGCATTATTTGTTCGCCCACGCGGTTGGCATTTGTTGGAAAAACATGTGTTGGTAGATGGCGAACAGGCGAGTGGTGCTATTTGGGATTTTGCTTTATATTTTTTCCATAATGCGAAACAACGTGTAGCAAAAGGAAGTGGCGTTTATTTGTATTTACCAAAAATGGAAAGCCATTTAGAAGCACGATTATGGAATGATATTTTTGTAGATGCTCAAAATGAATTAGGCATTCCACAAGGTTCTATTAAAGCCACCGTTTTGATAGAAACAATTGTTGCAACTTTTGAATTGAATGAAATTCTATATGAATTAAAAGAACACAGTGCCGGCTTAAATTGCGGTCGATGGGATTATATTTTCTCTTTCATCAAACGTACGGTAAAAAATAAACAATTTTTAGTGCCGGATAGAATGCAAGTAACGATGACTACGCATTTCTTAAAATCATATTCTGAATTGGTGATTCAAACTTGTCATAAACGCAATGCATTTGCAATGGGCGGCATGGCAGCACAAATTCCAATTAAAAATGATGAAGAAGCAAATAATATTGCATTAGCAAAAGTACGTGCCGATAAAGAACGTGAAGCAAAAGCCGGACACGATGGTACTTGGGTAGCACATCCGGGTTTAGTGCAAATTGCTATGGATGAGTTTAATAAATATATGCCAACGCCTAACCAAATTCACATAAAACGAGAAGATGTACACGTTACTGCTGCTGATTTATTAGAAGTTCCTAAAGGCACCATCACATTAGGCGGGTTGAAAAATAATATCGATGTAGGTATTCAATATTTAGAAGCATGGTTACGCGGTAATGGTTGCGTTCCTATCCATAATTTAATGGAAGATGCAGCAACAGCTGAAATTTCTCGTACACAAGTTTGGCAGTGGGTGCATCATCCGGACGCAAAATTAGAGGATGGTACAAAAGTAACTGCTGAATTGGTTCAACAATTAATTGACGAACAAAAAGCGGCGTACCAAACCACTTTAGGCGATAAATATGCAACATCAAAATTTGATTTGGCGATAGAATTATTTACAGAAATGTCTTTAGAAGATACTTTGGAAGAATTCTTAACGCTAGAAGCTTACAATTATATTGACTAATTAAAATCATTAATTTATAAATTCAATAACTTAATTAAAATGGCAACAAAACAAGAAAGAGCAGAAGCTCTAAAAAAAGAATGGGCAACCAACCCCCGTTGGAAAGATGTTAAACGTAACTATACAGCTGAAGAAGTAATCAATATCAGCGGTTCTGTTCCGGTGGAATACACATTAGCTAAAAATGGTGCTGAAAAATTATGGAAAAAACTACACTCTGATTCTTGGGTGGCTGGCTTAGGTGCTTTTAACGGTAATCAAGCAATTCAAGAAGTTACAGCAGGTATGAAAGCGATTTACCTTTCCGGTTGGCAAGTAGCTGCTGATGCAAACCTTTCAGCAGAAATGTATCCGGATCAATCTTTATACCCGGCAAACTCTGTTCCTATGGTGGTAAAACGTATCAACAACTCTTTGATGCGTCGTGACCAAATCGAATATATGTCCGGCGAACCAACTCGCGACTGGATGGTGCCTATCGTGGCAGATGCGGAAGCAGGTTTCGGTGGTAACTTGAATGCTTTTGAATTAATGAAACAAATGATTGAAGCGGGTGCTGCTGGTGTTCACTGGGAAGACCAATTAGCTTCTGCAAAAAAATGCGGTCACTTAGGCGGTAAAGTATTAGTGCCTACACAAGAGGCTATCAATAAATTATCTGCTGCTCGTTTAGCGGCTGACGTTTGCGGAACTTCAACTTTAGTTATCGCTCGTACAGATGCTGAAGCGGCTAACTTAATTACATCTGATATTGACGAACGTGACCAAAAATTCATCATCGAAGGAAAACGTGCTCCTGAAGGTTTTTACTATGTGAAAAACGGAGTAGAACAAGGTATTGACAGAGGTTTATCTTATGCTCCTTATGCGGACTTAATTTGGATGGAAACAGGAAATCCAGACTTAGGCATGGCAAGAGAATTTGCACAAGGTATCCATGCAAAATACCCGGGTAAAATGTTGGCATACAACTGCTCCCCATCTTTCAATTGGGCAAAATACATGGATGAAAAACAAATGTTGACTTTCCGTGAAGATATTGCTGCTTTAGGGTATAAATTCCAATTTATTACATTAGCAGGTTTCCACGCTAATAATACGGTGATGTTCGAATTAAGCAAAGCTTATATGGAACGCGGAATGGCGGGTTACTCTGAGTTACAACAAAGAGAATTTGCTTTAGAATCTGCAGGTTTCCAAGCTATCAAACACCAATCATTTGTGGGTACTGGTTACTTCGATGCTATTCAGCAAGTTTGTCAGCAAGGACAATCTTCAACCACTGCATTGGCAGGTTCTACAGAAGCAGAACAATTCCATTGATATACAAACTGAATAGTTCAAAAATTCAGAACGGCTGTCGGAAGACAGCCGTTTATTTTTGAACCTAATCTTACAGAATTCAAATTTGACTTTAAAATTGCTGGATGTATTTAGTAAGCAGGAAAGTGTTTCTGAATATTTTTTGGTTACGCTGTTTTACTGTACTATTTTTTCTAAAACATACCGGATTAATTTATCCGTAGCGCCATGTGGATCGGCGCTAAAAGTACCATCTACACGGTTAGCTAAAATGGCATTGCACGATAATGCATGATGCCCTAATAATTTACTCAAGCCATAAATTGCTGAAGTTTCCATTTCCATATTGGTGAATTTTCTTCCGCCCGGTAAATTTATTGCAGATAAGGCGTCTATGTAATTTTTGTCTTTCGGAGCAATGCGAACCGTTCTGCCTTGAGGGCCGTAAAACCCACAATTGGTAAGCGTCACCCCTTTGCGCATATCTTTAGCAATAGTATTTAAAAGCAATTCAGAGCCTTTGGCAATAATTGGATGCACACCTAAATTTTTTACAATCGGAATAATTGGTTGGATGAATTGCTTGTCTTCCTCTGATACTTCAAACTCGTAAAAACCCAATAATCCATCTAATCCAATACCATATTCGCTCGCTAAAAAACTATCGACAGGAATATCGTGTTGTAATGAGCCGCAAGTACCAATGCGTATGAGGTTTAACGATTTTAAATCCGTTTTTACCAGTCGCGTTTTCAAATCTATATTTACCAATGCATCTAATTCATTGAGGACAATATCAATATTGTCCGTTCCAATTCCGGTAGATAAACAGGTGAGCCGTTTTTTACCGATATACCCGGTATGCGAAACAAATTCGCGCTTTTGCTTTTTTATTTCAATGCTATCAAAATACCGAGATACTTCTTCCACACGGTCGGGATCTCCCACTAAGAAAATGGTATCGGCAATATCTTCCGGCAATAGATTCAAATGGTAAATACTTCCATCCGGATTTAAGATTAATTCACTGGCTTCTATTTGCATTATTTTCATTTAATACTACAAAATAGCAATACTATCGCAAATATTTGCTGATAAATATCAGTAGGCTATATTTTACTGCTAACATATTGTATTTTTGAATATCGTGCAAACTTCAATTGAAATATTAAAACAGTACTTTGGATATGCAACTTTTCGATACCCACAAGCTGAAGTAATTCAGTCTGTATTGGAAAAAAACGATACCTTGGCGCTGTTGCCTACCGGTGGTGGAAAATCAGTTTGCTTTCAGGTGCCGGCATTACTGCAAGAGGGTATTTGTATTGTAATATCACCACTGATTGCACTAATGAAAGACCAAGTAGCACAACTAAAATTGCGTAATATTAAGGCAGCAGCAATTTTCTCCGGTTTATCTTATCCTGAAATTGATATAATTTTAGATAACTGCCAGTTTGGGCAGTATAAATTTCTCTATTTATCACCGGAGCGACTGAAAACAGAGATTTTTATAGAACGTTTTAAACAAATGAATGTAAACCTCATTGCTGTAGATGAAGCACATTGTGTGTCGCAGTGGGGATATGATTTTCGGCCACCGTATTTAGAAATTGCTGCCATAAGAAAATTCCATCCTTTAGTTCCGGTGGTTGCACTTACCGCCTCTGCAACACCTAATGTTCAAGATGATATTATAGATAAATTACAACTAAAAAAGGTTTCTGTTTTTAAGAAATCTTTCCAACGCGAAAATTTGAGTTTTGTAGTCCGAAAAGAAGAGGCAAAATTTTCTAAATTGGTAGAAATTATCCAAAAATTAAACGGAAGCGGAATTGTATATGTGCGGAGCAGAAACCGAACTAAAGAAGTGGCTGAGTTTTTGTTTAAGCACCAAATAAATGCTGATTTTTACCATGCCGGATTAAAGAATACAGATCGACATTCGAAGCAGGAAAATTGGATAAAAAATAAATCGCAAGTAATGGTTTGTACAAATGCTTTTGGTATGGGAATAGACAAACCCGATGTGCGCTATGTAATTCATATAGATGTGCCGGATAGCTTGGAGGCATATTATCAAGAAGCTGGAAGAGCGGGAAGAGATGGGAAACTGTCGTATGCCGCAATATTATATACCCAAGCAGATATTGATACCCTGCAAGAAAAATTAGAAGCTAAATTCCCATCGGTAGCACAGATAAAAAGTGTGTACAATGCTATCTGCAACCATTTATCCATAGCAGTGGGAAGCGGGTATATGCATTCGTATAATTTCGACATTCAATTGTTCTGTACTCAATTTAAAATGGAGATAAATACCGTTTATAATTGTTTGAAAATTTTAGAACAAGAAAATTATCTGCAATTGAGCGAAGGTGTTTTTATGCCCTCTCGGTTGGTGTTTAGAGTAGATAAATTAGAGCTGTACAGATACGAAGTGGCCAATTCCGAATCATCGCAAATAATAAAAACAATACTGAGGATTTATGGTGGAGTTTTAGATCATTATACAAAGATAAATGAAGCCCAAATAGCCCGTGTTTTAAAGGTGTCTGAGGCAGAGGTAGCCCGTAAGTTAGAGCTGCTGCACAAACATAAAATTATAAATTATGTACGCTCCTCCAATGAGCCAACGATTTTGTTTTTAAATGAAAGACTGCACGATAATAATTTGTATATTAATACTCATTTCTTACATCAGCGTAAACAGATTTTACAAAATCAATTGAATGCGATGATTAATTTTGTGGAACAAAAACAAATTTGTCGGCAGCAGGTTATATGTACATATTTTGGTGAAGCAGAACCCGTAAAATGCGGTAAGTGCGATGTTTGTATGGAAGAAAAAAAGCGGAGTGAATTTTCGGAAGAATTTATTCAAACGAAAAATCAGATTCTCGGACTTGTAAAAAACGACTGGATAAAAATGGAAGAAATATTGCCTGAAAATGCACACTTTAAATTGCAATTATATAAAGACGTTATCCGCTTTCTGTTAGATGAAAAACTAATATTGATAAATGAAAAAAATGAACTAAAAAGTGCCTAAGAAAATTATTTGCACCGTAACAAATGATTTAACGTATGACCAGCGCATGCAGCGAATATGCACATCCCTACAAAAAAATAAATTCGATGTACAATTGATAGGAAGAGCAGTAAGCACTTCAAAACCATTGTCAAATATGGTATTTTCGCAATATAGACTAAATTGTTTTTTCAATAAAGGGATTCTGTTTTATGCTGAATTTAATCTAAGATTGTTGTTGTTTTTGCTATTTACTTCTTTTGATATTGTATGCGGTTGTGATTTAGATACTTTGCCTGCTGCTTTTATTGCTGCTAAATTAAAACGAAAAAAAGTAGTGTACGATGCGCATGAATATTTTCCGGAAAGCCCCGAATTGATTGGAAAGCCCTTTAAACAATCCGTTTGGCTGCTTATAGAAAAATGGATTGTACCTAACGTTGATGCTGTTTATACGGTTACAAATTCTATTGCTCAACTTTTTAATAAGAAATATAACGTAAATGCTAAATTGGTTCGGAATTTTCCATTTAAAAATAATCCCAAATCGTACGAACAAAAAGCAGCAAAGAATATTGAAGCAAGCACTCCGATTTTATTATACCAAGGAGCAGTAAATGTTGGGCGGGGAATCAATGAAATGTTGTTGGCAATGTTGAAAATCGATAATGCCGTTTTTTATATTGCCGGCGATGGTGATGAGTATAATGCGATTCAATCTAATATCCAACAATTACAGTTAGAAAATAAAGTAAAATTATTAGGTAAAAAAACACCCGAAGCATTAAAGTTAATAACGAAACAAGCATACATCGGTATAAATTTATTAGAAAATCGTGGACTGAGTTATTATTATTCGTTAGGCAATAAAACGTTCGATTATATACAGGCCGGTATTCCACAAGTACTAATCGGCTTTCCTGAATATATTGCATTAAACCAACAATACGAAATCGGTGTAGTAGTTAAGGAACTAACGATTGAACAAGTAATACAAGCAATTCAGCAGTTATTACAAAATAAAGAATTGTACAAAAGATTGCAAAATAATTGCCAAAAAGTACGCAATGAACTGTGTTGGGAGAAAGAAGAAAAATATTTGTTGGAAATCTATAATCGCTTAAAATAAATGCAAGAAGTAGCACTAAATATCATTTGTTTTGACGTTCCTTTTCCTGCAAATTATGGAGGAGCCATAGAAGAGTTTTATAAAATAAAAGCACTGCACCAATTAGGGGTGAAAATCCATTTGCATTGCTTTGTGTATGGTGGAAGAACACCGCAAGCTTCATTAGAACAATATTGCGAAAAAATATATTACTACCCAAGAGAAAGAAGTATAAAATATCTGTTTTCATCGCTGCCATTTGTCGTCAAATCACGAATGAATACAGAACTTTTAGAGAATTTGCAAGTAAACAATTTTCCGATATTATTTGATGCCACACATACAACCGGTTTTTTACACCACCCAAAGTTAAACGATAGAAAAAAAATAGTCCGACTGCATAATATAGAATGGATTTATTACAGAATATTATTTGATTCTGCTTTTTCATTGAAAGAAAAAATATTCTATTTTTCGGAGTATAAAAAATTAATACAATACGACAATATGCTTACAGCTGCAAATGCACTGTCCTGCTTGTCTGAAACAGATTTTGAATACTATACGGAGAAGTTTCCGAACACAAAAATCAGCTTGGAATATGTGTTTCATGAAAATGAAGAACTGACCTGCAAAGAGGGCAGCGGTGGATATATTTTATACCATGGAAATTTATCTCTGTTGGATAATCACCAACTTATTTTCGAGCTATTAAATAACGAACTAAAAGATTGCCATTATCCTATTGTTTTAGCCGGAAAAGATCCGCCGGCTACTTTGATTGAATTGGTAAGGCAACGACAAAATATACGTTTGATTCCAAATCCATCGGCTACTGAAATGCACACACTTTTGCAAGAGGCGCATATCTGTCTGGCTGTTGCCAAAAATCCATCCGGTGTTAAATTAAAATTGATAAACGCTCTGTTTGCCACTCGATTTGTAATTAGCAACGAATGTGCCGTAACCGGTAGCGGTTTGGAAGAGTTATGCATTCTCCCAACCAAAGAAAAAGACTACCAATATATTATTGACGAATTGATGCAAACATCTTTTGATGCTGCACAAATTCAGCGAAGAAAATCTGTATTGGAAGAGAAATACAACAACAAAAAAAATGCACTTCAATTGTTGCAGCTTGTTTCTAATAATTCACAAAATTAAATTTAGTATGAAAACAAATTGGGTTATAGTAATTTTAATAATAGTATTTTTTAGCGTGCTGTATGCTGTAAATTTTTATGGCAAAAATGTGCCTAAATTACCACTTGCAAATACAAAATTATATAACGAAGACAGTACAGAATTTTTAATAACAGCATTGAAAAATCAGGTGGTGGTTATTAGTTTTTTTCAAACATGGTGCGGCGATTGTAGAGCAGAAGTAAAAGAATTAGCCAATTTACAAGAAGCAGTAGGAGGCAGCGAAAAACTGAAAGTATATTTAATTACGGATGAGCAAGAGGAAAGGTTATCTGTTTTTAGAGCTGCTACACATGCAAAATTCCCTATACTTCATACTGAAATAAGTATGAAAAATATAGGAATACGTCGTTTTCCTACTACTTATTTATTGGATAAAAATGGGAAAATAATAGATGCAAAAGTAGAAGGAATACGTTGGAATACGCCGGAGGTACAAGCAGAAATAAATGCTCTAAACCGTTGAAGAGGATAAACTTTCCTTTATGCGCTGCATAGCTATTGCGTATGTAATTGTTGACTGCCAACCTAATTGCTCTCTTGCTTTTTGGGTAGATACAGTTCTGTTGGTGCCGGTTGCTAGTATGGATTTTTTTGCTATCGGCGGGTTTTTTCCAAATATCGGAAATAGTATCTCCGCAATAGAAGCCAATAAGAATGCTAAACCAAATGGTATTGAACCTCCAATTTTTTTATTTTTTAGGATGGCTAAATCAGTGAAATATTGTTTCCATGAAATATCCCAATCGTCCATAAAATAATAAATCTGATTACGTGCAATTTTTTTTGTAGCGCATAAAAAAATACCGTTGCTCAAATTTTCAGCATCAATCAAACAGGCAGGCTGCCGACCGTTGTCTATAAGTTTTAACCCCATTTTGCTGTCCATTCGCTTTAGTGGCTCTGTCACCCATACGCTGTTTTTTCCTATTACGGCAGAAGGCCGGATAATGGTATAATCAATATTATTTTCAGTACAAAATTTTTTCACCAACTCTTCTGTATCAATTTTTGCATCATCATAAAATATCCCTGTTTTCACTAACGGTGTCGTTTCATCCGGTATTATCTTATTTCTGTCAATTCCGCTTGCAACACCAATAGAACTTATGTAAATGAAATGCTGCACGCCACTACTTTTTGCTTCTTTTAAAAGGTATAATGTAGCGTTGTAGTGCGTTTCATAAAACTGTTTTTTTGTACCAAAATCTATTACACGAGCAGCAGTATGAATTACAGTATTACAATCTTTGCATATACCACGCAAATTATTTTCCTGCGTAATGTCTGCTTGCAGCATTTCTACGCCCATCTCTGTATAGGTAGATATATCACGATTGGAGAAGTACGTACCTCGTATAGCAGGGTAGCCGTTTCGTAAAAATTCTTGTAGCGTATAGTTTCCGATTAAACCCGTAATTCCGGTAATTAATATTTTCATACTTAAGTAAGCTCTAATGTTTCAGCGGTGTACAAACTATTTTCATTCATTTTATACCGCACCCAAAAGTTCAATGTATTCAGGTAGTTTGCTTTATTTAGGTTTGTTTTTAAAAAATCTAACCAGAGTATTGCTATAGTAATTTCAGCAATATAAAATGCAATATCTCTTGAAACTGATTCTAATAGCTCTTTATTTTTTATCTGTTGTAAAAATGAAAATAATAGTTCTGTTTTTTTGTAGATACTATTTTTTTGAGCAGCTAATTCGGGGGCTGTAACTGAAGGTATATACATTTCTATAAACGCTTTAAATGCTTGAAGTCCATTTTCTTTTTCTATGGCACGCAGCATATCCAACGATAGCACATTTGTTGTTCCTTCCCATATACTTAATGTTTGTACATCGCGTAGCATCACAGGTATTCCGCTATCTTCCATATACCCCAATCCGCCAAACATTTCTATATGTTCCGATGCCGATTTTATGGATTGCTTTGCGGTATATAATTTTGCAACCGGCGTTAATATTCGCAATAATTCTTTCTCTGTTTCTGTTGCTTTGTTGCAATCTTCTTTGCCTAATAATCGGGCTAAAAATAAGCCTAAAAGTGTATTGGATTGATAGGCTATTTCTAATTCGCGTAGGCTTTTCTTGTATAAAACATGCTGTTCTAATTTTTTTCCGAACGCTTCTCGTTGTGTACTGTATGCCTTGCACAAGGCAAAGGCTCTGCGCATGTAAGATACCGCACTAATGGTGTTGTATATGCGTGTAACATTAAATAAAGTGGAGATTTCTCTTACGCCTTTTCCTTTTTGCCCCACTAATTTCGCCTTTGTTCCTTTTAATATTAACTGCGCCGTTGGTAATGCTCGTGTGCCTAATTTGTCCTTTAATGCTTCCACTTCTATACCGTTCAGGCTACCATCCTCGTGGCGGATAGGTAAATAAAATAAGGAGAGTGCAGCGCGTTGCCCTGCGGTTACTTGCTCTGTGGAAGCGAGTGTAAAAGCCATGTTTGCAGTAATGGCAGAGGTAAACCATTTGTGTCCGTAAAGTAAATATCCGTCTCCATCAGGTGTGGCTAACGTCATCGATTTTGATACATCAGATCCGCCGGTACGCTCGGTCATCCACTGCCCACTGGTTTTAAATTTCGTTGGGTCGCGTGCTATTAAATGTTTGTACGCATGTTCTTTTAAATACTCATCACCATAAACTTCTATTAATCGCGCAGCCCCGTCAGACATGGCTAACGGACAGGTATATATTGCAGAAGATGGAGTGTATAAATATAATTTTACAAATTGGTACAATCTAGAATATTCTTGGTATTTTCGCTCATATCCAATAGCTACTAATCCCTCTTCAGCAGCAGCTTTTTCTAAGTTTTTCCAACCTTGTGCTACTTTAATTTCATCAATTCTTTTTCCCCAAGATGTAAACTGTATCAACTCCGGGTTATTTTTTTCTGCATCTCTGGCCCACTCTAAAAATTCGCCAACAGCACGTTCTCCAATGTTTTCTAAATCAGGAATTATTTCTTGCAATTGTGCAGCCGGAAAATAAGTATGCAGATAATCTTGTAAAAAAATATCCTCCTTAAATTCATTTTTTAATTGTGGGGGTGCTTGTACAAATGGATAATAAATGGTGTGCTTAGACATAAAAATACTTTAGAATAAATGTACAAAAAATCAACGCAACTTGTTTAAAATTGCCTGAATATCTTCTTCCGGTAAATCACAAGCTTTGTTGCGACAAAGATAAAATAATGTTTTGTCAGAATTGTACCTATCCATACACAATGGAAGCCGACTTTCCTTGCAACTACCCGTAATTAATACATTAGGTAAAAAATTAGCATTTATTTTTTTTGCAAATGCTACTGCATCTTTTCCTATAATTACTAATTCCGAATTTAAGTGTAAATGCATATCTAATACATTAAGCCAATTAGAATAATACATCGGTGTTTTGACGGCACTTTCTAATACATTATTTAATTGCGTCCAACTCATTTGCTCATACTCACTCTTGTCAAAATACTTACTTAGCAACAATAAATTTTTTGTCATAGTTGAGTTTGCAGATGGAATTACATTATCACTATTGTCACTACTTCGGGTGATAAGTGGTGGGTCTAAATCAGAAGTGATATAGAACATGCCGTTGGTTTTATTATAAAAATGTTCCAGTACATATTCAGTAAAATGCAACGCTTCCGTAAGATATTTTTCTTGCAATGTCACTTGATGTAAATGAAGAAGTGCTTCAATAAAAAATGCGTAATCTGCTAAAAAACCATTTATAGAGGATTGCCCATTTTTAAAATTCCTATCTAACCGATAATCATCCTTCTTGCAATATTGTAAAATAAAATTTCCTACTGTTTCTGCTTTTTGTAAATAACGAATATCTCCTAATGCCTTATAGGCATCGCATAATCCTTTTATAGCAATGGCGTTCCATTCAGTTAGTATTTTATCGTCGGTTGCAGGTCTAATTTTCTTTTTTCTCTCTTCTAATAATACTTGATGAATACCCGTTAACTTTTGTTGGAAAGTAGCATTATCAATGTTGTATTTATCCATAAAATATTCATGGTCTTCTGTTCGGAATAGTACATTTAACCCATGTTCAAAATTTCCCTTTTCTTCGATGTGGTACACATCACAAAAAAATGAAAAATCTTCTCGCAGAATGTGTTGTAATTCCGCATAAGTCCAACAATAATATTTCCCTTCCATTCGCTCACTGTCTGCATCCAAAGAAGCGTATAACCCACCACTTGAATCCGTCATTTCAGCAATCATCCAATCTACTGTTTTTTCAATTACACTTTTATATAGCGGTCTTTTAGTAAGCTGATAAGCTTGTGCATATACACTCAGCAATTGTCCATTGTCGTACAGCATTTTTTCAAAATGAGGTATCTTCCAAAAAGCATCTACACTATACCGAGCAAACCCTCCGCCTACAACATCATATAGCCCACCAAATGCCATTTTTTTCAAAGTTATTTTCAACGCATTGGCTACATCCTTGTTTTCACTTTGCTTTACATAGCGCAACAGATATTCATAATTATTAGGCATCATAAATTTAGGAGCACCTTTTGCTCCACCCCATTCATAATCAATTTTTATCCGCCAATGTTGCCAAGCAATTTCTTGTAATTGCGAATTAATATTTTGTTCTTTTGTGTTTAGGGGTATCGTGTCAAATTTATGCACACCATTTGTAATTTGTGCGGCTTGTTCTATTAGTTTTTGGGGTTCTTTTTTGTACAATAATGCAAAATAATCTAACAGTTGCATCCATTGCTGCTTGGGGAAATAAGTGCCCGCATAAATCGGCTTCCCATCCGGCAATGCAATTACATTTAAAGGCCAACCGCCTTGTCCATTTAAGAGCATCGCCGCATTCATGTAAATTTGGTCTATGTCGGGGCGCTCTTCTCTATCAATTTTTATTGAAACAAAATGCAAATTCATTACCTCAGCTACGGCTTCATCTTCAAAACTTTCATGCTCCATTACATGACACCAATGACAAGCAGAATATCCAATAGAAATAATTAAAAGTTTATTTTGTAATACGGCTAATTTCAGTGCATCGTCTGTCCACGGATACCAATTAACAGGATTGTTTCTGTGTTGTAATAAATAGGGAGAAGTAGCATATTGTAAGGCGTTCATTGTGTTTTATTTTTAGTTGAAAATAATGTTAAAAGTGTTAAAGCGCTTATTTTTTGTTTTTTATTTCCGATATTTGTTTGATAATTAAAAGATTATGATAAAATATGTACAAGCACTCTTATGGTGTGTTTTTATTTTTAATGGACTAAATTCCTTTTCGAAAGGTAGTAGTTCTAAAACAAGTGAAGGCTGGTGTGGTTCAATTGCACCAAGCATTGAATGGGAAAATCAACTGCAACGGATTATTGCCAATCAAAAACAGAAAGCTTTACTAAATGGACGACAGGAACAAACGCAAACCAATTATACCATTCCGGTAATTGTACATATTTGCTATTGGAATAGTTCGCAGAATATTTCAGCAGCACAAGTTCAATCTCAAATTACTATTTTAAATAATGACTTTGCCGGCAACGGATACAATATTTCTTCTATTCCTGCGCCTTTTGCTGCAGTAAAAGCAAACACCGGAATTTCTTTTTGCTTGGCAAAAATAGATCCTAATAACAATATCTTGGCAGAACCGGGAATTGAGAGAATAAACGCTCAAACAAGAGGCTGGGGAAATCCCGGCACGAAAGGCTGGGACAGAAGTTTGATTGATGGTACCATAAAACCTTCTACCATTTGGGACCCTAATTTTTATCTAAATATCTGGGTGGTACCCGGTATTGTCTCTTCTGGAAGCGGAGGTGGAACGATATTGGGCTATGCTACTTTCCCCGGATTAACAGGCTTGCCCGGTATGCCATCCGGTAGCGGCGACCCTAAAAATGACGGCTTTGTTTGTCGGTCTAATTATTTTGGAAATACAGGGTCTGCTAGTGCTCAAAAAGGTCGAACGGCAACCCACGAAATTGGGCATTGGTTAGGGTTAAGACATATTTGGGGCGATGCGGATTGTGGTACAGATTATGTAAATGATACGCCTACCGCTTTTGGTCCTAATTACGGTTGCCCTGCATTCCCTCATAAAACATGTGGAAATACAACTAATGGAGATATGTATGTAAATTTTATGGATTATACAGATGACAATTGTATGGCTATGTTTACAAACGACCAATCGGCAAGATTTCAAGTTACTATGCAAAACGGTGACTTTAGAGTTAACTTGGCTAATTCTCCGGTATGTAACAGCACACCGCTAAAACCAAAGGCTGCTTTTACTTCTCAAAAAACAATTTCTGCTCCTTGCGCTACCAGCCAACGTTATTCGTTTACAGATAATAGTATGTTTGCTCCAACTTCTTGGAAATGGTATTTTCAAGGTGGCACACCTGCAACTTCAACTCAAAAAACACCTACGGGAATTGTATTTAATACAGCAGGGGCTCACAGTGTAAAACTTGTTGTATCAAACGATATAGGCTCAGATTCTATAACACAACAAATTGTAGTTCCGATTGCCGGTACTACCTCGTTGCCTTTGTCTGAAGGTTTCGAAGGCATTTTCCCTCCAATAGGTTGGGACTTGGTAAATAGAAACGGAAATCCTACAATTAATTGGGATAATATTGTTGGCTATAGTGCCTATGGAATTGGAAACCAATGCATGAGATTTGATAATACATCCCTTGATGGCAAAATGAAAAAAGATGACATCTTAACCCCTAAGTTTAGCCTTACGGGTTCTAGTTCCGCTACATTGAAATTTGACGTTGCTTATACACCATTTTATGGACAACTGACAGCTAATGGCCCTAATCAAAATCTATGGGATACTTTAGAGGTTTTAATAACAAGCGATTGTGATATTACCACACAAAGTATTTACAGAAAGGGAGATAGCGTATTAGCCACAGTAATGCCGGGGCAAGGAGATGAGTTTTACCCACAACCTAACCAATGGAGAACTGAGACAGTGACAATACCGGCAAGTTTTATGAATAAATCTGATTTGCAAATTGTTTTTAGAAATTATGGTGATTATGGACATACCATTTATGTAGATAATGTAAATGTTACAGCGGTGAGCGTAGGCCCAACGGCAACAGCGAGCTTTACCTCGAGCGACACAGTGGTGTGCCAAGGAGGCAGCCTGACGTTTACGAACACTTCTACGGCAAGTGCAGGCAGCCCGGATTCTGTAAGATGGACGATAGCAGGCGGCACGCCGGGCACATCAAGTGCTACGACGACGGTTAATGCGACCTTCAATACCGCAGGTACATATACGATCAGCTTAGTAGCGTACAAGTCAGGCAATGCCAGCCCTGCGGCAACCCAAACGATACGCGTAAAATCAAACCCAACGGTAGGCGTTAACTCTCCGACTATTTGTTCGGGTAAAACGGCGACACTAACAGCCAGCGGCGCAACAAGCTATACTTGGAATCCGAACATTGGCAGCGGAGCAACCGTTACCACTCCGGTATTAACGGCAAATGCAAGCTATACCGTAACGGGCACCAAAGACGGTTGTGTAGGTACCGCCACTGCTAACGTAACGGTAACAGCATTGCCCAATGTAACGGTGACCTCTCCAACCATCTGTTCGGGTAAAACGGCAACATTACAAGCGAGTGGCGCCGACAGCTATACATGGACAGGCGGCTTAGCATCCGTATCGAACCCGACTACTCCGGTACTAACGGCAAACACAAGCTACACGGTAACGGGTACAGTAGGAAGTTGCAGCAATACAGCAGTATCTAATGTAACGGTAACTGCATTGCCAAATGTAACGGTGACCTCTCCAACCATTTGCTCGGGCAAAACGGCAACATTACAAGCGAGTGGCGCCGACAGCTATACGTGGACAGGCGGCTTAGCATCCGTATCGAATCCGACTACTCCGGTACTAACGGCAAACACAAGCTACACGGTAACGGGTACAGTAGGTAGTTGTAGCAATACGGCAGTATCCAATGTAACGGTAACTGCATTGCCAAATGTAACCGTTACCTCTCCGAGTATTTGCGCAGGCTCAACTGCTACGATACAAGCGAGTGGCGCCGACAGCTATAGCTGGAGTCCGAACATTGGCAGCGGAGCAACAGTTACCACCCCGGTACTAACGGCTAATGCAAGCTACACGGTAACGGGCACAGTGGGCAACTGCAGCAATACGGCAGTATCTAATGTAATAGTAAATACAACAGCACCAACAGTAACGATAAGTACTACGCCAAGCAGCGCAAGTGTGTGCCAAGGCGAATCTATTCAATTAACGGGAAATGGAGCGAATAACTATAGTTGGAGTTCCAGCCAAACGGGTACTACCACAGGAAGTACGTTGACATTTACCCCAACAAGCACGATAACGGTGAACGTGAGCGGTACGGTAACCGGATGCAGTACAGCAGGAACAAGCTCCATCAATATAACAGTAACCCCTAAACCTACGGTAACGGTAGATGCGGTAAGCCCAATATGTGGTGGACAAACAGCAACCCTACAAGCGCATGGCGCCGACAGCTACACGTGGACAGGTGGCTTGGCATCGGTATCAAATCCAACTACGCCGGTATTAAACGCTAATGCAAGTTATACGGTAACAGGAACAACCAACGGATGCAGTAATAGTGCAATCGTAAATGTATCGGTAACGCCTAAGCCTACGGTAACGGTAGATGCGGTAAGCCCGATTTGCTCCGGCGAGACAGCAACCCTGCAAGCGCATGGCGCCGACAGCTATACGTGGACAGGCGGCTTGGCGTCGGTATCGAACCCGACCACTCCGGTATTAACGTCAAGTACGAGCTATACGGTAACGGGTACGACAAACAATTGCAGCAATACGGCAATAGCGAATGTAACAGTAACCACGACACCGGTAATGCCAAGTATTACCCAAAGTGGCGACACTTTACACAGTAGCAGTATCTTGGTAGGTGCATCGTATGAGTGGTACAAAGGAGGCATATTGCAGACAACGACCAGCACTCCATACTATATCCTGACAGCTGCAGGTATCTATACGGTGAAAGTGAAGAATGGCAATTGCAGTAGCGAGTCAGCACCTTATGCGGCAATATACACAGGGGTTAAAAATGCAAGCAACTCGGTGAGTGTATTTGAAGTATATCCGAATCCAACGGAAGGGAAGTTGAAGTTGAATATCAGTTTAACGAAGAATGCGGCCGTACAATTGCGAATGTACAGCCCGGATGGCAGAGAGTTGTACGGACAAAGTTATACGAACATACGAGTGTTGAATGAGGAGTTGAACCTGCAAGACGTAGCGAAAGGGGTGTATATTTTGAGATTAAATGTGGATGATGAAGTATATTACCACAAAATAGTGAAACAATAACGGAACAGATAATAGTATAAACCACACTAAAAATCCCCGAGCAATCGGGGATTTTTAGTGTATAGATTTAGTAGATAATGTAAGGGGAAGTTGGGTTAAATTCGATGAAAATATTTTGAGAATTGCATCATTGCAGCAATGTTGCTTACTTGAATTTGTCCTCCCATAAAAGCCATAGTAGGATCCATTTTGCCTAATTCAATATCTTCATATACTTTAGCACTTGCAGTAATGACACATTCAGGAGTTCCTGATAATCCTTCTTCAATTTTTGCATTTCCTTTGTCGATAGTTAATGTATATTGTCCACCTGTTTCCCCGCTGAGATCAAACTGAAAAGTAGTGGAGTAATCTGCGGCTTTTTCTTTTTTAATACGCAAAGGAATGGATAAAATAATTTCTTTGGCGGTCTGTGGGTTTCCCCATGTTTTTTCATTTCCGGTAGAGGAAGAAGATTTGATTTGTTCGGTTTCGCTATACACTTTTTTATACCGCACGTCATCAATAATAATCTTCGATAATATTTCTCGCATAATTTGTGTAGTGCCGCCTACAATAGTGCCGACACGTGCGTCTCGATAGGCACGTGCAATCGGGAAATCTTCCATGTATCCATAACCGCCAAACATTTGCAAACATTTATCTACAATTTTGTTTCCTAATTCAGTCATGTATAACTTTACCATAGATGCTTCTTTCACGGGCACTTCGCCATTTTGCATCTGCCAACAGGTATGATAAGTCATTTGCTTACCCGCTTCGAGCTCTGTATATAGTTGTACTAACTCATGACGCAGCACCTGAAATTTTTTTATTTGCCGCCCAAATGCTTCCCGCTCATTCATGTATTTTAAGGTTTCCTCTAAGCATTGCTCACCACCGCCGATACCTAAGATTCCTGCAACTAATCGTTCTATTTGAAAACTTTCCATGATATAGAAAAATCCCATCCCTTCTTTCCCTACCAAATTAGATAAGGGCACCTTTACATTATCAAATGCTAATTCACCGGTATCGGAAGAATGCCATCCGATTTTTTTTAATTGCGACGAACTAAATCCCGGAGTATTGCGTTCTATTACGATTAAGCTAATTCCATTAATACCCGCATTGGCATCTGTTTTACAAGCTACTACTACAAAATCGCAGAAATGTCCATTGGTAATAAACGTCTTAGAACCATTGATAATGTAGTGGTCTCCATCTTTTACAGCAGTCGTTTTCATGCCTTGTACATCCGAGCCGCCAAAAGGCTCTGTGATGGCGATAGCTCCTACTTTTTTGCCCTCAATGGCAGGACGTAGAAAACGTTCTTTTAGCTCAGGACTGCCTGCTTCCGCTAAATGATTGGTAGCCATGTATTGATGTACGCTGACTGCTGCACAAACTCCCGCATAGCCGCATTTTGCTAATTCTTCCAAATAGGCACAAGTGTAAAAAATATCCGACTTTGATCCTCCATACGCTTCTTCATGATTAATTCCTAAAAAACCGTGTTCGCCCAGTTTTTTAAATAATGCACGGTCAATTTTTTCTTCCTTTTCCCATTGGTCGGCAAAAGGCAATATTTCTTTTTGTACAAATTGTCGCACGCTTTGTCTGAATAATTCATGTTCTTCTGTAAAATAGAGTGATTTCATAAGAAAGTAATATTTATTTAATCTAATGTAGAAAAAATTGAACACACAATTAATTTCCCATAAATTAATTATCTAATGTTATTTATTGCGCAAGATTCAAGTTGCAAATGCAAAATTTTAGTTTATAAATGTAATTAATTAGAATTAATTACATTTAATGTTTGGTTTAGCACTTATAGAGTTTCTCTATAAGCCTATAGAAAATATTTAATGATTGTTAACACAACACTCGGTAAGAAAATATGTAATTTCACAAAGTAATTATTTATTATCAATCTAAATAAGAATATCATGAGTGTGCTAAATTTTAAAAACGAAGTAAAGACCGCTACAATTGTATTGAAACCTCATGCCATGAAGTTGACACGAGATATAAACGATGCAGAAGATTTAATCCAAGAAACTATAGTAAGGGCATTAATCAATGAAGATAAGTTCCAAGACGGAACAAATATAAGAGCTTGGTTATTTACGATTATGAAAAATATTTTCATAAATGATTATCGCAAAAAATCGAAACGCAATACCGTAATTGATACTACGGAGAATTTATACTATCTAAATACTGCTTCAACAATTAGCAATGCCGGCGAGCGTACTTTTGTTATGAATGATATTAGAAATGCATTATTGAAAATTTCTAATGAATTGCGAGTTCCTTTTATGATGCATTATAAGGGATATAAATATTATGAAATTGCAGAGCAATTAAATTTACCCTTAGGCACCGTAAAAAGCCGAATTTTCTTCGCCCGAAAAGAGTTAACGTCTATATTAGGTAAAGATTACCGTTAAGTAATCAGCGTTAGAAAACTAAAGTATGTAAATGCATCACTATTATTAGTGATGCATTTGTGTTTTAAGTACTTAAAGCGTAAAATTATGTGGATAAGTGACTGTTTGATGTTAATATCTTATTAACACTAATTAGGAATTTAATAACTACTTTTACAAATTTTATATAATTTTAGCAAACGCAAAATAGTAGATACCAATAAAACTCATAAATACTTTACTTATGATAAGTCACACAAAAATCAAATTGCTCCGATTAACGAGTTTATTATTTGCATTTTTCTTTCTACAACACTTATCCTACGCACAAACCATTAACCTGTCGGTGACGCTGAATTCCATGGCGATGACCGGTGGAGGGTATGGGAGTAACTGCGGTGGGAATGATTGTGGTGGTTTGGGAAATGAACCAGATGCCAGAATTGAATTTAGGGCAAAAAGCACAAACTCAGGCTGGGGAGGAACAGCTACCACTGTAGATGCGTTAGCAGACGGTCAACCATGTGGTACGTGGTTTGCGCCACCAATCCAAGTTGCAAACGGCGGACCTTTCACATGGTCTAATATCCCAATCACCGATCAAATCCAAATTCAAATGTCTGGTCGTGAAAGAGATGATTTTTTAAGCGGTGCTGATGATGGAGTATGCGGAATGATTGATGTAAACGGTGGGGCGAATAATGTAAACATTACTTCTATTGCGCCTTGTCAAACATCGGGTATTCAGCAATCAGAAATTAATGGTTGCTCATCCGATAATTCTACCCAAAATTATGCTTCCAGATGGCAATGGAAATGGGCATGGAATGCTTCTACTATTACGGATGCGAATAGTGGCGGTACAATTGACTTTGGTACAGCGTCTGACAATATAATGTGTGCAGGCGGCGACCCTGCTGCGTTTGGTAATACGGTAAGTCCAAGAGACCCGATTCCAAGTACTGCAGTTATTGATAATGTTCAATGGGAAATGGCCGTAAGTCCACTGTTTATTTGGGCACCTATCGGTGGAGCTACTAATTTAACGTATGACCAAGGTGCATTAAACACACCGGGTACTTACCGGTTTAGAAGAAAAGTACAATTTTGTACCGGAGATTTTATCGGTTTAGATATTAATAAAGATATTTTTTCTAATGTTTTAGAAATTACGGTGGTGGCCGATCCAAATGCACCATCAGCTACTAAAACTCCAAATAAAGCGGCGGTTTGTATTGGTGATCCAATTACTATCTCTACTCCACAATACGGCTCTAATCCTGGAAAAAGTTGTGGATTTGAATACCAAACAAGTACTGATGGCGGTTCGAGTTGGTCAGCAATCCAAACGACCATACCTACAATAATTGCAACGGGTTCTGATAATAGAATTAGAATGAGAGTACAAGGTTGTGCTAATGGTTGCGATCCAAGCCCTTGGACAACTTATGCTTGGAATGTAATTTCTTCCAATCAAGCACCAACATTAAACCCTACAAGTGCTAGCGTATGTTATGGTGGAACAACCACAATAAATGCTTTAGCGCCAGTTGGCTCTACAGTAGAGTGGTTTTCTGATGCTGCATTAACTCAATTGGTTAATACAGGAACTTCTTATACACCAACTATTCTTTCCGATACAAGTTTTTGGGTAATACAAGATCAAAGCGGTTGCCAAAGCCCAGCTAGCAAAGTAGATATATTGGTATTGCCAGCACCAGTAGCACCTACCTTAGTAGCTACTCCGGCTTCAATTTGTTCTAATACATCTACTACGCTAACCTCTAATGTATCTACTACCGTTTGGTATAGCGATGCAGGGATTACCAGAGTAGGCGTTGGAGCAAGTTATACTACTCCTAACTTGTTCTTTAATACTACTTTTTACGCTAAAGACACAGCAAGTGCAAACTGTCCTAGCCCATTGGGTTCAGTAGCGGTTACAGTTATGCCGGCAGGTACAACTTCTAATATATTAGATAAGAGTATTTGTGCAGGTGACTCCGCTTTATTAACAGGAGGTACTTCTACCACTATTTGGTTCTCTGATAGAGACACTACAACTATAATTAACGTAGGAGCGACTTATCAAACAAGTGCTTTAAATACCACCACCACATACTACTTAGTACAACATGGATTTTGCAATGTTGACTTTGATTCTGTAACTGTTACAGTAACACCATTGCCAATCAACCCAACGGTTACAAGCCCAATCAATGCTTGCCCTGGTCAAGTAGTTACATTAACTGCTACGGGGGCTTCTGTATTGGAGTGGTTTGATGATGCAGCGGGAACAAATTTAGTAGGTGTTGGCTCTCCAATTACACAAGTAGCAACAAATACAACTACATATTATGTGCATTCAAGAAACGGTTCTTGCGTGAGCGGATTAGTACCATTAACCGTAAATGTAGGTACTAAACCGGCAGCTCCGATGGTGAATGGCACTAATGTTTGCACCGGTGCTACAGCAACACTTAGCGGTGCAGGTGCAAACGGTCAATGGTCAACGGATGAAACATTTGTAAATGTAGTAGGTACCGGTAATACTTTTACCACACAGGCACTTACCCAAGCAACAACATTCTATGTTAGAGTTAATGATGGTGTAAATTGTGCAAGTGATGTAACGCCTGTAACTGTTGGCGTAATTACTCCAACAGGAAACCCGACGCCAATTTCTACTTCTACGTGTTTAGGAAATTCCGCTACTATTAGAATATCAACAGCTAGTACTGGTATGGTCGTATTGCAAAGTACGAATGGGGTTGGAATAGATAGTGTAAATGTAACAACTGCTCCAACAACCGTAGCACTTACCGTACCTGCTACCTTGTTAACGTCTTCAGGAACGTTTACATTCCAAGTAGTTCAAAGAAATGCATCAAGTTGCTTAAGCACCCCTGCTTTAGTGTCTGTAACTGTAAATGCAGTTCCTGCAGCGCCAACGGCAAGAAGTATTGCAATTTGCCAAGGAGGTAGAGATGCAACCAGCGTATTCGCAGGAGCTCCAAGTGATGTAGTAGTATTGTCTGCTTCAGGTGCACCGGGTGCAGTAATTACATGGTATAATGACGCTGCCGGAACTACTGCTTTACAAGTAGGTGCTCAATATGTTCGTTCTACTAATGTACTTCCAGGAGTTTACACTTTCTATGTAGGTCAAAGCATTAATGGCTGTCAATCTCCTAAAACAAAAGTAACATTAACTGTATATCCTCAGCCTTCAGCATTATCTGCTGATCCATTTATTCAAACGGTATGTTATGGAGGAACCGGAGAGATAAATTTAGACCTAACCGGTAGAGATAATAGTGATTTTATATGGACAATAGATCCTTCTGTAATTGCGCCTGGAAATTGGGTTACTTCCAATCCATTCTATACCATGCCGGTTACAAGCACACAAACTTACTATTTCATTGAAATAAATGAATATGGTTGCGTGGCAAGAGAGCAAAATTGGGGCGTTGCCGTTGTAGAACCAACTATGCCGGTTGTTGTAAACGCAACCGCAGCTCCTGCTTGCGTAAATAGCCCGATAGATGTAACGATAGCACATTGGAATTATTCAGGGATGTTTGGTATTATGGATTACCAAGGAAACGTAGTTTATTCTGCGTATTACGATCATTCCGGTGACGATTCCGGTACTACACACTTCCAAATACCGGGAATAGCTACACCTGGTAATTATTCTTATGCGGTAAAAGAAATTGGTGATGACGGCTTAGATGGTTGTCCTACTCTATGGTCAACGTTTACAGTAACTGTTAAGGATTTAGCTCCTGCTCCAACCGTTCGTGGTACTGCCGTATGTGCAGGTCACTCTACACGTTTAGTAGCACAAGGATTGCCGGGCGCTACTTTCACTTGGTATGACAATGCCAATTTAACACACGCCATACAAGTAGGTGCAGAATATATTACACCTGCACTGAATACTACAGCAACATATTATGTAACTCAAAGTACACAGGGTACATGCGCAAGCACAGCTACACGAGTAACCGTTACGGTTAATGCTTTACCGCAGATGCCTGTTCCTTCAGAGGACTTTTACGTAACTTGTTGGGATGACTATACCGTATTGTATGCTTCTAATGATGCTGGAGACGATATTCACTGGTACACAGACCCAGCTGGGTTAGACGATGTAACAGGAGCATTTGGCTTTGATAATAACGGAGAATTTACAACACCTGAAATTTCTTCTTGGACAAGATTCTATTTCGATGCTGTAAATCCAGTAACTGGTTGTCATAGTAAGATGAACTATGTAGATGTTTACTCTACCCCACAAATTCAAGCTCCACGATTAGATGATGTTACTATTTGTAACTCTGCTGATTCGATAACTTTAACTGCGCATGTGTCTATTCCTATTGATTTTGCTACAGACTTCTTTGATGTACTTACATTCTACCAAGCAACTGTACAATTTACGGATAATACAGGAACTGTAGATGGTCCATTGTCAACATTAGATACTGTTACCGTTGCACTTGATCCTTGGGGATTTGTGTACGATGCAGTTGCTACAGTTACCATACCAAGAACAGGGGTTGGGCCTTTGGGTGAAGCGTACAGCTATGCTACTCCTGGAACGTATGATATCGGAGCTATTGTAAATAGTGCATGGATTAATGCAACTACGATGGACTTATTTTTCTGCCACTCTGATATTGGAACAGCCAGCCTGAAAATAAATCCAACACCAAGTGCACCAACTGCTCAAAATGTAACCGTTTGTCGTGGTGATAATGCGACATTAACTGCATCTTGCGACGGAGAAATTAGATGGTATTCTGATGCGGCATTGACTAACATGATCCATGTAGGTGCTACACTTCCAGTTTTATCTCCAACTACGAATGCAACTTATTATGCTACTTGCACAAAAGATAACTGTGAAAGCAAAGCTACTCCGGTTACTTTGACGGTAACAGACAAACCAGCAGCACCGGTTATCAATAGTAATACACCGGTATGTGAAGAAGGTGATATTATATTAACTTGTACAAAGGTTGCCGGTACAGGCGTTCAATACAACTGGTACGGAATTGATGGCTCATTATTAGGTTCTACCACAGATACTACATTTACTATACATAATGCAACACCAGCAATGAGTGGCTTATACAGTGTAACAGCTTCTATCGGAAATTGTGTTTCAGATGCATCTTCTACAACAGTGGTAGTAAGAGCATTACCTAAAGCACCAACAGTGCCTGAAACAGTTACTGTTTGCGAAGGAGCTTCTACAACATTCTGTGCAACTAACGTATTGCCGGGTGCTGTTTATAATTGGACATTCCCGGATGGTTCTCACTTTAACGGCAATTGCGTTACAATCACCAAAGCAACTGCAGCACAAAGCGGAAATTATACGGTAACTGTTACTATTGATGGTTGTACATCACATTCATCTACAACCACTGTAATCGTTAATCAAGCTCCGGTAGATAGCATCTATAGCCCTGCGGTTTGTGAGCATTCTACACTACACTTGTTAGATACTTTAACAACATCTCCTGCGCATTGGGGCTATGCATGGACATTCAGTGAGGGGCCTTGGACAGACAGTATCAAAAATCCAAGTATCCAAAATGTAACTCAAGCAGATAACCAAGGATTCTACTTCTTAGTAATTACAGACTCTGTTACAGGATGTAAATCAAAAGTTTTAGCTACGTATGCACAAATCAATGCATTCCCGGATAAGTTAATTGCTACTAATGACGGACCGGTGTGCGAAGGAGGCAGCATTAAGTTAGATGTAACCAAAGTATTTGGTGCAACATACTCTTGGACAGGACCGAATGGATATACTGCAACCGGTAAAAATCCTGTACTAAGCCCGGCAAGTCCTAAGCAAACCGGAACTTATACGGTAACGGTTACATTACCTGGTGGATGTAAAGATTCTGCTACAACAGACGTAGTAGTATGGGCAAATCCAATTGCAGATGCAGGACGTGATACAAGTGTGAAACAAGGCACCTTGCTACAATTGCTCGGTACATCACATACACAAACATCACCTTATGTAATATTACCTGGCATTACATTTAATTGGACACCTTACGACCTATTAGATCATAATAACATTCCGAATCCGTTGTTCTATACCGATAGCTTGCCAAACCCAAATCCGTATCCATTGGTATTTACAGTTTGGGATAAAAATGGCTGTTCTTCTAAAGATACTGTTATCATAACGGTGATTCCTTCATTAGATCTTAATATCCCTGATATTATTACTCCTAATGGCGATGGATTGAACGATACTTGGTTTATCGAGCATATTGATAACTTAAATAATGCCGGTATTCCTTACACTGTCCAAATCTACGCAAGAGGTGGTGCATTGGTGTTCAGTACAACTGCTTATGACAATTCACACGGATTTGACGGTACGTACAAAGGGACGACGCTTCCGGATGGTGCATACTGGTTTGTCATTACAACACCAAGTAAATCATATAAAGGTGCATTACACATTAAAAGATAATCAGGAATGAAGCGAATTAATAATCTAAGTAAAATCAGAACAATGAAAATTCATAAAATCATCAGCTTAGTAGCCTTGTTAGTCGCAGGAATCCAATTATCCGAAGCACAACAACTACCAGTATTTAACAACTATTTTTTGAATCCATTCTTTTATAACCCGGCAAGAGCAGGTACAGATTTAGACGGTGGACGTCTAAATCTGGGTTTCCAAAAACAACACGACAGAAACCCGGATGGTCCTGTAACTGCGTATGGTTCTTGGGATGGTAGAATAAAAGCATCTAATATGGCATTAGGAGTAACCTTATACCATGATAGAACTTCACCTCAATGGCAAAATACAGGCGGTAGCATTGCGTATGCTTATCACTTGCCATTCAAAAAAGATAAGACACATTTCTTATCTTTCGGATTACAAGCAGGAGTAAACTCTATCCATGTAGGAAATTTTAACCCTTACATGCCCGGAGATGTGGCTACTTATAATTCAAGAAGTGTAAATTTTGATATGTCTGTAGGTATTAATTACCACTGGAAAGGTTTGAATGTAGGTTTCTCCGTACCTCAAGTATTAGGAAATAAAGTTAGATTCAAAACAACAGATCCTTCAAATAGCACAAGCACTAGAATTGCTCGTCAGTACATGTTTATTTTAAGCTACGAGGCGGTTTTAGGCAAGAAAAAAGATTGGATTTTTGGTCCTTTTGCTCAAATCAACTTCATCAAAAAATCATTACCTGCGTATTTAGATATTACTTTAATGGCTAAATATAAAAAATTAGTATGGTTTGCCTTTGGTTACAATAATGGAGGCGGTATTAAACCGGATGGAAGTGGAAACGGTGCTAGTGCATGGATTTACCCTAATGCTGCCGGTGTACACGGAACTGCCGGTGTAAGTATTAAAGAAATTTGCGATATTAGCTATACTTACAAAGCTCCTGTGGGAAATAAAGGAAATCTTACTTTCCAAAATTTAGGTTCTACGCATGAAGTGCTATTGACGTTCCACTTGAAACGCAAAACAGATCAGTCTGAGTTTGAGAAAAACAAAAAACGTACAGATGATGATATTGCTAAAGTAAATCAAAAGGCAGACGATGCTGCTAAAAAAGCAGACGATGTAGATAAGAAAGCAGACTCATTAGGTCAAGCATTAAACGGCAGAGTTGACCAAGTAGAGAAAACGGCTAACGATGCTAAAGCTGCTGCAGACAAAAATACAGCAGATGTTGAAAAAGTTGCACAACGCTTAGATAATATCGTGTACAAAAAATTCGGCTCCGTGTATTTCGAAGTTGATAAACACGAATTAACAGATGAAGCAAAAGCAAGTTTGGATGCATTCAAATCTAAATTGTCTGAAATGAAAGGTAACTACTTTATCTACTTAGCCGGAAATGCTTCAGTAGAAGGAGGTTCAAGCTACAATCAAGCATTATCAGCAAAACGTTGTGATGCAGTTAAACGTTACTTAGAAGGTATCGGTATCTCTCAAAGAGTATTGTTATTACCTTACGGAAGCAACTCTTCTGTTACTGCTAAACAAGTAAAAGAAGCGGATAGAGCTCAAAATCGTCGTGTAGATATCTACTTAAGCGGCGAATAAATTCTTTCCTACTCATAAAGTAAATGCCTCCGATTTGGAGGCATTTACTTTTTTAGCTTAGCTTTACTTTTTATTTTTTACCCTGATGATATATAAGAGTTAGGCGTCATTCCACCGAGCAACCTATAGACATCAACTTTTGAAAAAACGGTAATGACAATCTAAAAAATTATTTGTTAATTTGCATTGTGGACAAAATAGGTTATATAGAAATTAGAATAAACGGTTCAAAGGGAAATCTTGAACTCTCACCTGATAATTACGATATTCGGGAGATAATTTCTATACTTGAAAACGCTGAAAACTTGATCTACCCTAACGAAAAAAAAGATAGACCCACAATTAGTTATAGCATTGAAAAAGGGTCTGTAAAGCATATTTTTAAAACATCAATACAATACATAATTGGTTTTAATGCAATTATTGGACAAATTAACCAAGTTCAGAATATTGATTTTTTAGACCTTTCTACCGCGAAAGCATTTGAAAACATACAAGACATTGCTTCAAAAAGAAACTATGTTTTTAGTATCAAAACTTCACTTGACAACACAAACGAAGTAAATGTTGATAGAACAACAAAATTTAAGCGTACAGAAGCAATCTGGGCAGAAGCCGAATTTTACTTTTATGGAAAAGTTACCAATGCAGGAGGAAAAGATAAGGCTAATATTCATATACTCACAGAAGATTTAGGAACTGTTAGAGTGCAGACACCAATTAGTTTTTTAGAGGAGTACGAAGATAATTTACTATATAAAACTCTTGGAATTAGAGCAGTTGGAAAACAACACTCTGAAACAGGCGAAATTGACACAGCTACTTTAAAGTTCATAGAGCTTGTAGACTACCAACCAAAATACGATGAATTTTATCTAAAAGGTTTAAGAGATAAAGCGAAAAAAGCTTGGCTTCGGAATATTAATGCAGATAATTGGTTAACCGAAATCAGAGGAGGCTATGATGCATAAATCTGTATTACTTGACACCAGCTTTTTCTTACGTTTTTTGAATGATGAAAGTCCTCTTTACAAAAATGCTGACAATTATTTTCGCTATTTTATTCAACACGAAATCACTATGATGGTTTCAACAATTTCCATTGCTGAATATTGTGTTGGTGGGGATATTCACGAACTGCCTCTAAAAAATTTACAGATAGTTCCTTTCAATCTTGATCATTCAAAACGAACAGGGGAATTTGCTAAAATTGTATTTCAGAATAAAGGAAAACTCAAACTGAATGAAAGAAATATTATTCCAAACGATACAAAGCTATTTGCACAAGCAGACTGTGAAAAGTCGGTTGAATTTTATCTGTCATCAGACACAGAAAGTTTGAAAATCTATAACCTCTTAAAAGAAAATACAAACCCAAAATTTCTATTTATTGACTTGAATACACCATATAATGAAACATTTGGTATTCTTGACTTTGGTTAAAAAGGAACGAACGCCCAACAAACTATAGAGAAAGGAGGCTTCTCTAAAACAGCGAAGTCTCTTTATAAAAGAAATTTATTAATCATGTAAACTTATCCCATGATTTTTAATAAAAATTAGTCAACTTTTTTCAGGACGATACAAAGAGCTGTGTGTTTATTACAGACTGGTTTTATTATTTGCAGCAGGATGGTAATAAGCATATATAATTGCAGCTTTAGCTTTCCCAATTTTATTTTCTAAATCAACCAATGTAAGCTCTTTAATGTTTTTTACAGAGCCAAATTCCTGCAATAATTTATTGGCTATCTTTTCGCCAATTCCTTTTATTTCATGCAACTCTGTTTTTAATGTGTTTATAGCTCTTTTTTTTCGATGAAACGTTATGCCAAATCTATGCGCTTCATTTCGGATATGTTGGATTACTTTTAGTGTTTCAGATTTTCTGCTAATATGTAATGGAATCGGATCATTAGGATAGTAAATTTCTTCCAAACGTTTGGCAATAGAAATCACTTGCATCTTCTCTTGCAATTTTAAGTTGTATATACTTTCCATGGCGGCATTTAACTGTCCTTTGCCGCCGTCAATTACCACTAAATCGGGTAGAACTTCATTTTCTAAAATCATTCGATGATAGCGGCGATATACCACTTCTTTCATAGTGTCAAAATCATTAGCACCCGTCACAGTTTTTACGTTAAAATGTCGATACTCTTTTTTGCTGGGCTTGGCATTTTTAAAAACTACACAAGCCGACACGGCATTAGTGCCTTGAAAATTGGAGTTGTCAAAACATTCTATATGTCGTGGAAGCCGGTTTAATTTTAATTCCTTTTTCATAAGCTCTAAGAGGCGTGTTGTGTTATCGTCTTTAGTTTTTTCAGTAGTTTCTTTTCCTTTTTGTTTTTGAAATAATGCGTTTCGCTGTGCTAATTCTACCAATTGTTTTTTTTCACCGATTTTTGGCACAGTTATTTTTATAAAATCACTTTCTATGGATATGGTAAACGGCAGTAACACTTCGTTGAGTTCAGTGGTATTACCCAAGGTATCTATTACGGCAAACTGCAATAATTCTTCCGGTGTTTCTTCTAAGTTTTTTTGTAAGGTAATTGCTTTAGTTTTTACAATAGTGCCTTCATATATGTACAGATAATTGATATATGCTTTTTTTTCATCTTCAGTAAATCCGAAGACATGGATATTGCCCAATCCGGGATGCACCACCATAGAATTGGTGGTGTACTCTTTTAAGAATTCTAATTTTTGTTTGCAACTTTCCGCCTTTTCAAATGCTAATTGTGCTGCATAAACTGTCATTTGTTGTTTTAGTATCGTTTTTACTTCTGATAGCCTTCCTTTTAATATCTTGCGTATTTGTTCTATATTATTGTCGTAATCTATTTTGGTTTGAAAACCCACGCACGGCGCCAAGCAGTTGCCGATGTGATATTCCAAGCATACTTTAAATTTTCCGGCTTTTATATTTTTATCGGTTAATGCTAAAGAGCAGCTACGGATGGGATAGAGTTTTTTTATAAATTCTAAAATACTGCGCACTCGATTTAGGGAGGTATATGGACCAAAATATTCGGCACCATCATTTTCATATTTTCGGGTAAAAATTACACGTGGAAATGGCTCATTTAGGATTTTAATATACGGGTACGATTTATCGTCTTTTAGTAGAATATTATACCTAGGTTGTAGCTCTTTTATTAGTGCATTTTCTAACAAAAGTGCGTCTTTTTCGGAAGCTACAATAGAGTATTCTATGTTGTGAATTTTCCGCACCATGAGTTGTATGCGATAGGTGTGATCTTTATTTACAAAATACGAAGAAACTCTGTTTTTCAGGTTCTTGGCTTTGCCTATATATAATAGTTTGCCATCTTTATCATAATAGCGATACACCCCCGGATTTTTGGGCAGGTTTTTGATAATATTTTGAAGTGACTCTTGAAACGGCATGCCTACAAAGATAGTTGATATGGAGTTGTATTAAGTAAAATTAGTATAGTATCTTTAAAATCAAATAGGATAATATGCAATTAAATGAAGAAAGAAAAAGATGGTATATACTTATTGTAACACTTTATATAGCCTTTGTATTTACGATGCATAAATGGGGCCATCAAGGAGATATGCAATTTTGGATGAATTGGTCTAAGTATATTTTTGAGCATGGATTTACCCATGTTTATGACAACAAAGCGTGCAATTACCTACCGGCGTATCTGTACGTACTATGGGCACACGTGAAGTTGCAGGGTAACGCCGTTGACATAGGCGATAATTTGTACACTCTAAAATTTTATACTTTTCTTTTTGATGTTGCCGCAGCTGTACTTGCCGTAAGGTATGTAAAAGAAGTAAAGGACAAAACGTTTTATTTTTTAGTATTAATGTTCAATGTTGCCTTTATTTACAATACAGTATTTTGGGGGCAGGTAGATGCTATTTTTACATTTTGGGGATTTGCCGCATTGCTGTTAGCCATTGAACAACGAGTAGTTTGGAGCATTTTATGCCTTACCATTGCATTGAATTTTAAATTGCAAGCCTTAGTTTTTATTCCTATTATAGGAATGTTATTGCTCCCTACTTTACTAACCCTAAAAGGAGTGAAAAAAATAGTAGTAGGACTATTAGTATCTTTATTTTTTCAAATACTTTTATTGCTGCCGTTTATTCTTACAGGAAGAGTAGAGCAGGTAGCACATGTAATTAGTGATTCCGTTGGGCATTATCCTTTCCCTACTGTGGGAGCATTTAATATTTGGTCAATTTTTTTACCCAATGTTTCGATAGAGGGAATGTATAATTTAAGTGATGATACTAAAGTTGGATTTTTATCCTACAAACAAATTGGACAATTATTATTTATCAGCGCTGTATTGCTGGCTTTATTGCCATTATTACATTATATAATAAAAAAACATATACAGCATAAAACGGTAATATTTCCAATAAAAAATGTATTTCTAATTGCTGCACTAACTTCCTTGTCTTTTTATTTTTTCAATACAGAAATGCATGAACGGTATTCTCACCCTGCATTAATTTGTTTAGCGGCGTATGCATTTCTAAGTAAACGTTTTTTGCCTCTAATATTAGGGTCTTTAGCCTATTTTTTAAACATGGAACGCATCTGTTGGTACCTGAACTTACATAACGATACGTATATGAATGGATTTATTTTCAAGCCGAGACCGATAGCTGGTTTATACTTTATTTTAATTCTGTTGCTCTATTTTTTGTTATATAAAAAAGAAAGAGTAAAAGAAACGGAAGCAACATTAAGCTGAATACTACTTACTTAAAATTCCTCGAACTATATAGTGTTTAGTAAAAGTGTGGCACTATAAGTAAGCAAGTATTACCATACAACTATAGAGTGCGTGGTATGCTATTGCTGACTAATAATGGTTGTTTCGCTAAGGCTCGCAAACAAACGCCAATCAAACGCAATGGTACATGATGATCTATTTTAATTTCAAATTTTTAAAAAAAAATACAAATAGTTGCAAGTTTAAAAAAAGTTGTATAAAATTGAATTAGACTTATTTTTATGAAAAGAAAAATTATTACATTTATTACGTTTTAGTAAGTGCAATGTTAGTAATGAAATTAAATATCAATGCGACTACTGAATGTACGACTACCGGTGGTACAACGCCTGCTATTATACCCGCTGTTAAATGGGTGAAAATTGATTACAATGCAGCTGCTTACGTTTTGCCGGCTTACCAACAAGGAATAAATTCATGTATTTTAAATGCTTTATCTAACGACACTTGGAAAAATTTCACTAGAATACTACCGTATAATAATCCACTATGTACTACTTGCAACCCACCACAAGCTCGTTATGGTTATTTACAGTTTACTATAACTGCATCGGGTTATAGCTCTAATCATACTATAAAATTAGATTATGGCAACCCAGCAAATAGTGTTATTACTTATGGCCAAACGTCGGGTACAAGTATTTCTGGTAATCATTTGCGTTTTCAAGCCAATGGCGAAATAGATATTGTTGTACCAAGTAGTATAGGTTATAACTTTACTGCTACTATTAAAAGCCCATGTGGTATGGCTGGAGGGTGTGATTTTCAAAATCCTAATAATGTTTACGTTTTTCAGAATGGAAAAAACAGCAATGGAATTACTATTACAAATCCTTCAATAACAAACATTAATTTAGATTTGGATAAAATTACGAACACATACATCAAAGGCTATATTGACTGCACAATAGATTATTAAAAGTTAAAATTATATAAAATGAAACACATTAAAATTACATCTGTCTTATTTTTATTGCTTTCTACATTTATTTTTGTAAAATGCAAAAAAGATAATATTACTACCACTATTAAAAATACTCCTGCTAAAGAAGTAAACAAAGTAAACTTTTTATTTAATCCATTAAGCAGAGATACTAAACTATTTGAAAACTATTATAACGAAAAAGGCAACTATCGCATAGGATTTAATTGCCAAGGGAATTTTAGTACTGCTTATGCAAACGTAACCTTTGATAATAACAAAACTCTTAGTAAAGTAAGCACTTGTAGCATTGATGGTGTTTTATTAAAAGAAAAAATAGTTGACGGCAATTATTCTTATAGTTTGGAACGCCCAGAAATTAACACTGTGATACATAATTGGTTTGGAAAAAAGGTAGCCTTTAAAATGACTTATGATGGTTCTGCCAATAGAACAACTAGTTTAGAGGTTATAGACTCTTGCTATATACCACAAGAAATAAATATTGATGACAATAGCATAAAAAATACATTTGGTGTAACAACTCTCTTTAATGGTGGTGAAAATGGTGTATCTCGCAATGGTAATTATACCATCAACTGGAATGCAGACCCTAAAAATACAAATGGTGTTGCTATTCTTGTTTCATGGCATGGGGCTTCATTTGTAGAAACCGCACCACATAATCCATCGTCAACGCTAAATTATATTGTCAATTTAGATATTGTAGATGATAATGGTACATATACCATAAAAGCAGAAAATTTTAAAGATTTCCCTAAAAATGCCATTTTTTCAATAAGCCTGATAAGAATAGGTGGAACAACAGCTATTGTTGGGGCAGGACAAAAATTATTTGTAGGGGCAACTATGTTTGCAATACCAGATTTTCACCTAAAAGATTAAAAATAATATGAATTTATATTGGCTATTGGTGCTACTGTCAACAGCAGTAGCATTTTTATTATACATGCGCTTTAAAACCGCAAAATTTATATCATTCTCTTTTACAGAAACATTGTGTGTAATTCTCCCTGTTTTTGTATTTTCTTATATAGGTGGCAGGTTAGATGTTGTTATACATCATACTATTTTAATCGAACATATTTACAATATAAAGCAACTTATAAAAATCTTCTTTGTGCAAAGTGGCTTTGGTAATCCATTAGGTTATACTTTTTCTATCGTCAGCTTGTTTGTTGTATCAAAGGAATTTCTACCAGCTAATAAATTTTTACCCGCAATAGATAAGTTTATTCTGCTGGCATGTTTTATTTATATTTTTGGCAATTTGGGTTGCTTTTTTGATGGTCACTGGGTTTGCAGAGGTACTCCTACAACGCTACCTTGGGGTTGTCTTTACCGCTTTACTAAAAATCCAAGTAATGTTCCATTACATCCTATAAAATTATACTATGCCTTTTGGTTTGCCTTATGTTTTCTTATTTCAATTTTTGCAAAAAGAATTAAAGTTGGGAATCTTTATGTATTAGTTATGATTTCTACCCAATTGTTTTTCTTTATTTTGGACTTTATCAGAGTAAAAGCCTATATGTTTGGGTGCTTGTCTATTCGTCAAATTATTTATACCATTAATTGTATTATTGTTTTACTATTTTACTGGACAATCATACGAAAAAAGCAGCAAGTTCATACCTCACCTATATTCAGTGTTTTACCTAAAACATAGTTATAAAAAGTAAATCAGGGTTTCCTACCAGCTGAGGCGTGGTATGCTATTGCTGACTAATAACGTTTATTTCGCTAAGGCTTACCAACAAAAAAACGCCTAACTAAAGGGGTAGAAGCCGAACGTAAATTAATTACATTAAAATACCCGCAATAGTTGCCGATAAGTAAGAGGCAAGCGTACCGCACAGTAATGCCCTCAATCCGAGTTTTGCTAAGTCGGCGCGGCGGCTGGGGGCTAATTCGCCAATTCCTCCAATTTGCATCCCTACAGAGCTGAAATTGGCAAAACCACAAATGGCAATACTCGCAATCATTACCCCTTTTTCTGTTACCGGGGCTAATCCATTTTTAGTCATATTTAAAAATGCTATAAACTCATTTATGGTTAGTTTTTGTCCCATCAAAGTAGCAACAGTATTTACATCTTGCATCGGTACGCCCATGCACCATGCTAATGGAAAAAACAACTTACCGAAAATCCAATCCAACGTAAGCGTAAAGGGTAAATGTGTCCAAAAGCCTATCTTTCCTAAAATATAATTTACCATAGCTATCAATGCTACAAATCCGATAATCATCGCAATCACATTTACAGAAATTTTCATCCCGTCGCTGGCACCGTGGCTGATGGCATCAATAATATTGGTATAAGGTGTTTTTACTTCCAATTTTACATCCCCCATAGTTTTACTTTCTTCCGTTTCCGGAAATACAATTTTTGAGATTACCAATGCGCCCGGTGCCGCCATAATACTTGCCGCCAACAAATATTCCACTTTTGCGCCAAAGCCTACATATACCACCAAAATTCCGCCGGCAATACAGGCTAAACTCCCCGACATACTCGCCAGCAATTCACTCATCGTCATCGTAGATAAATAAGGACGAATCATCACTTGTGCTTCTACTTGCCCTACAAAAGCACTTGCTACATTGCTCAAGGCTTCGGCACCTGATACGCGCATTACAAAATTCATCGCTTTTGCAATTACGGCTACTATGCGCTGCATAATTCCAAAATGGTAAAATATTGCCACTAACACACATACTAAAATAATCGTTGCCAGTACGCTAAATCCAAATATAAAAACACCATCTGCACTATATGGAATGCTGCCGCCTGCATGATTGTCCGCTTGTAAGCCACCATATACAAAAGCGGCTCCTTGATGAGCAAAAGCTTCAATGTGTGTCATTACCTTTCCTAACGATTGGAAGAAGTTTTTTACGGGTTCTACTTTTAATATTAATACGGCAATAATCGTTTGCAACAATAATCCGCTGCCGACTAATCGGTAGTTGATTCTTTTTTTATTATTGGAGAATAAAAATGCAATCCCCAATATTGCTACGATGCCGATAAGCCCTTGAAATCTTTCCATAAATATTGTCTGTAAAGCAAATATAACTTATACCTTGATGATATGATAAGGTTGTGGATATTAAATATCAACAGTTCAGGAGTTTACCCCTTGCTGAGTGCACGGCTGCGTTGCAAGGCATCATCCATGCCTTTTTGTATGCCGGCTTCTACCGCTGTAAGTTGGAATTGTTTTAATGCAGCTTCCGTAGTTCCGCCTTTAGAAGCTACTTTGCTTATCCATTCTCTGCACGATAAGTTATTGACTTTATACAACTCTACCGCACCTAAGAATGTCTGTTCTACCATCTTAGAGGCTTCGGTAGCTGAAAAACCATACTCCATCGTTTTTTGTATCATGGCATCCATAAAATAAAAAATATAGGCAGGACCCGAACCCGAAATTGCCGTAACGGCATTCAGCTTGTCTTCGTCGTATAATTGTATGGAAACGCCGGTGGTTTCTAATAATTTGCGGATGAAATCAATGTCGTGCTGAGGGATGGTTTCGGAAACCATAAACCCCGTAACGCCTAACCCTATTTGGCAAGGTAAATTAGGCATGCAGCGCACTGCTTTATTAATACCCAATTGCTCTTCGATTTGCTTAATCGGCACGCCTGCCATAATGGATAATACAATGTGCTTTTCTGTAAGGAATGGTTTTAATTTGGGATATACCGAATAGGCATCTTGAGGTTTTACTGCTAAAATGATAAGCTCTTTATCCAAAATAAAATCGCCGTAATCGTTGTAGATTTGCCCTAATTTAAGACGGTTAAGTTCTTGTATTTGTGCATGGTCTTTTTCTATTACTGTTAATTGCTTATGCGATAGTATTTTGGCATTTAAGAAGCTTTCGGCAAAGCTTCTGCCCATGTTTCCTCCTCCGATGATAAGTACGTTCATATCGTAAAAATAAGCGTTAGTATTGAGTTATGGTAATATGGATTAAAAAAACTTTATACACTGTTAACGGATTACTATAAATAAAAAAGCACAAGACTTTTTTAACTTCTTGTGCTTGTAAATAGATTTTTTAAATTTTCAATTATTTAGCGCTCATAGCAGAAATGTCTGAACTATTAATGTTGTTGTTGCCCATTCTAAAGGTACTTATTTTTTCTGCAAATGCATCCCCATCTACCCATACTCTACTTTTTCCAACTGGAATATACTTAACATCACCATCGTCTCCGGTTTTTTTGGTGAAAATAAACCCATATTGGAAATCTTTTATCCCGGTAGAAGTAAGCTCGCCGGAAATAACACTTACCGTTGTGTATTGAATACTGCTCGTACTTCCATTGGAAGCTGAAAAAACAGAAAATTTATTTCCACTTCCTGAAATGAACGAACCTAATCCGGAACCCTGATCTGAACCTGAAGGTTGTTTGTAATCTACTTTTAAATTTCCTCCTGTTTGGTCATAAAATTTATATTTGTAATCGTTAATTACTTTACCGGCTGACCAACCGTCGCCAGGGCCGTATGGAGATTTAAGCGTGTAAGGGCTTGCCAAATAAATACCTTCAATACTTGGCGGTGTTGTTCCTTCGTTAATAGCTATTCCCTTACTTTTTAGTTCCGTCAGCATGGAAGTAGGAATAATGTTTTTGATGTCAGCAGAAAGATTGAATTTGTCTTTTTTGCAGCTGCTTAAAAATAAAGCAGAAAGAACAAATAGGACAAAGCCTGTTTTTTGTACGTTTTTCATAGTAATTTATTTAATTGTTAATGATATTCAATATTAAAAAAAAATAAGGAGAATAGCAATACCAAATCGATTTTTTTTGTATTTTCCAATATGTTATTTCTATTGCTTTATTTTGTAAATGGTTGTGTTACCATTATTGCAGAAAATACCAATCATCTGCTGTTGATGTATCTGTCAAAAGTGATGTTAATGCCTTTATTGGGGATGTATTTTTATACCCAAACAAGAGAAATTAAGCAATATTTGTATTTATACTTAGCGTTATTCTTTTCTTGGTGGGGAGATATTTTTCTTATGTTCATCCGAACGGGAGAGGCAACTCCACATAATATGCAATTTTTTATTTTTGGAGTAATTTCCTTTTTAATAGGTCAAGTAAATTATATACTACATTTTTTAAAAGAAATATCACGGGCATTTAAAGACACGTTGATAGGCAAGAAGTCTTATTTATTAGCTCCCTTTTTGTTGTTTGTATTTCTTCTATTAAAATTATTATATCCCCAATTAGGAGTAATGAAACTTCCGGTTACTATCTATGCGTTAGTGATTGTTGCTATGGCAATAATGGCACTAAACAGGAGAAATGCAGTTAGCAATACTTCATTTTGGTTGGTTTTTATCGGAGCAATATTGTTTGTTTTTTCAGATTCATGTATTGCCATAAATCGCTTTTATCAATCATTTGAAGGAGCAAGGGTAGTGATTATGACCACCTATATTGCAGCTCAATTTTGCATAGTAAACGGAATACGCGTAAGTAAGAAGCGGCTTAGCTTTTAAGCAAATTCGTCCTCTCGAACTCGTTGTTTATACACCCGAGTAGAAACGACAATACTGAGTTCATACAGCACAAAAATAGGAGTAGAGATTAATAATAAGCTTGTGACATCTCCTTGTGGGGTAATGATAGCTACAATGATAAGAATAGCAACGTATGCAATACGTCTGCCATTGCGCATAAAATTGGGGGTGAGGATACCCAGTTTAGTCAGTAAAAACACCAGCATCGGTAATTCGAATAATATGCCGGTAGGAACGGTCATTGAAATTAATAAGCCTATATAACTATCGATGTTTATTAAATTTTGCACCAATTCAGTAGCTTGATATTGAATTAAAAAACTTACGGAAAATGGTGTAATAATAAAATAGCCGAACAAGCAGCCTACGGTAAATAAAAACGATGTAACGAGTACAATGCCTCTCGTATTTCTGATTTCACGTTCTTTAAGTGCCGGTTTTACAAATCGCCATAGTTCCCAAAAAATATAAGGAAAGGCTGCGATAATGCCTACGTACATTGCCATTTGAAGGTGTAACATAAATTGCCCGGTAATGTCGGTATTTATAAATGTGAATTTTGCACCTTGAATACACAAGCCTCCAAATATTGCAGAATGGGCATCTAACCAACAGAAAAAGTGATTGGTGGGGAAATCCGGACGGGTAGGTCCAAATAATAAATCGTCGAAAATAAATTTCTTTTGCGTAAATGCAACAACTGCACATATCACTACTACAATTGCCGAGCGCATAATATGCCAACGCAGTGCTTCGATATGATCGAAGAACCCCATTTCTCTCTTTTCGTGACTCTCGTTAATGTTACCCATAAGTCGGCTACAAAAATACAAGATTGAACGTCAACGAAATATTAATTTTAGTGAAGAAATCAATGTCCATTCACCAAATCTAATAGCTTATCTACTTTTGGCGCTAAGATAATTTCAGTTCTTCGGTTCGCAGCTCTGCCTTCAGCGGTACTATTGGATTCTTTTGGGGAAAACTCGCCACGCCCGGAGGCAAACACTTGTAGCGGCATTACTTTATATTTATCTATTAAAATATGTAAAACACTGCTGGCACGCATCAAGCTCAAATCCCAATTGTCTTTAATACAGCCATTAGAAGATAAATAGGGAACATTATCCGTATGTCCTTCAACATTTACCAAAATATCTGTATTCTTTTTGATAACTTCGGCTAATTTACCTAATGCCTCTACGCCTTTACTTTCCACAACGGTAGAGCCTGATTTAAACAATAATTTGTCAGACATGGAAACATATACTTTTCCATCTTTTATATATACACTTAACTCGCCGGAAGAGAAATCCGTAAGTGCATTCATTATCGCTTCTTTTAATGCTTCCATTTTTGTTTTCTGTTGGCTCAAAAGTTTTTCTAATTCCGTAATACGTGCTTCGCGAGCTTGCAAGTCTGCATTTGCCTTTTTTAGATCTGCTTCTTTTTGTTGCAATGCAATTTTTTGCTTTTCTAAGTCTAGTTGCATTTGCAATAAATCGGCATTGGTTTTCTGGTTTTTATCGCCGGCATCTTTTAGTTTTTGTAAATATTCTTTCTGTGATTTTGTAAACTGTACTACCTGCTCATCCATTTCCTTTTTCATCGATTCTATCAAATCGGCTAATTGGGTAGAATCGCTTCTGAGTTTTTGTAATTCTTCAGATAGCTTTGTGGTTTTGGAGGCACAATCCGTTTGGGTAGAATCTAATCGTTGTGCCAGCGATTTGTTTTTTATCGCTTCGTTGAGATAATCATTCAGTGCTTTGTCATATTCTTTTTGTGTTACGCAATTGGTAAATAAAACAATTGCAAATATGGAAATGATATACTGTTTCATGGGATAAATTTTAGACATACAAAATCAATAGGTATTCAAAAGTCAGTAAAAATTATAAAGACGAATAATAATTAAATCTTTTTAACAAAAAAGATTTCAATGCAAATATCATGATTTGTATTCCAAATTACATGCTTATATTTACACAAATGTCTAAAAATAAGTCCGTATATATTTGTCAAAATTGTGGTACGAACTCGCCAAAATGGATGGGGAAGTGTAGCAACTGCGGTGCATGGAATAGTTTTGTAGAAGAATTAGTAGCACCTAAGTCTAAAGCGGCAGCAGTTGTAAACGCACCTAAAGCCATGCCGCAATTGCTTCATGAAATTTCTTCTGAAACCCGACCGCGCCTGCTTACCTCAGATACAGAGTTAAACAGAGTACTGGGCGGTGGTATTGTCTCCGGGGGGTTGATGTTGATTGGCGGCGAACCCGGAATTGGAAAATCGACCTTGCTGTTGCAAGTAGTGCTGCAAACAAAAGGCTTGAGAACATTATATGTTTCGGGAGAAGAAAGTGAGCAGCAACTGAAAATGCGTGCCGACCGAATCCAACAAGCGAATAGTGAAGTATTGGTGTATGCGGAAACTTCTGTAGAGGCAATAGTGCAGCAGATAGACCAAGTAAAACCACATTTACTGGTAATCGATTCTATACAAACTTTAGAAACTTCTTTAATAGAATCGGCAGCAGGAAGTGTATCTCAAATTCGGGAAGCTACTCATGTACTGCAGCAATACGCAAAACGGCATCATTTGCCGATTTTTATTGTTGGACATATCACTAAAGAGGGCACTATTGCCGGTCCCAAATTATTAGAACATATTGTAGATACCGTATTGCAATTTGAGGGAGATAGAAATTATAATTATCGCATTTTGCGCACACAAAAAAATAGATTTGGCTCAACAGCAGAAATAGGAATTTATGAAATGCGCAGCGATGGAATGCGTGCCGTTACCAATCCATCTGAGTTATTAATCACCCAACGCGATGAGCAAGTTAGCGGCGTAGCAATTGCAGTAACGATGGAAGGAATGCGTGCGCTATTGGTAGAAGTGCAAGCGTTGGTGAGTCCGGCGGTATATGGTACGCCTCAACGCAGTGCCACCGGATATGATTTACGCAGATTGGGAATGTTGTTGGCCGTATTGGACAAACGTTGTGGCTTCCGATTTGGTACGTACGATGTTTTTCTAAATATAGCAGGAGGCTTGCGGGTGGAGGACCCCGCAGTAGATTTAGCGGTGGTCGCGGCATTGCTGTCTTCGTATGAGGATATGGCTATCAACAATAAATATGCATTTAGCGGAGAAGTGGGATTGAGTGGTGAAATACGTGCCGTAAATAAAGTGGAACAACGGCTTGCCGAAGCAAGCAAGCTAGGGTATGAGAAGGTTTTTATCTCTAAATACAACCAAAAAATAAAAGAAGATAATACGAGCGCAGAAATTAATTTAGTAAAAACAGTAGCGGAGTTTTATAAAAAGATATTCGGATAAATAATGGGAAATGTTAGCGAGTGCAAAAGAATACTTTGTTGATTTATATCGATTGTTTTACCCCAATCTCTGTGGAGGTTGTGATGAGCCTTTGGTGAAAGGTGAAATGCATTTGTGCATACATTGCAGATTAGATTTGCCGTTCACAAAATTTGAAAAAATAAAAGACAATCCGGTAGAAAAAGTATTTTACGGCAGAGCACCCTTACAATTTGCCACCTCATTGCTTTTTTTCTCTAAAGATGGAAAGACTCAGCAGATTTTGCATAATATAAAATATAACGGCAAACGAGAGTTAGCGGTGTATATGGGGAAATTGTTGGGAGAACGACTACAACAAAACCCATATTTATCCGATATAACATGCGTTGTCCCTGTTCCTTTACACCCACAAAAAGAGCATATTCGCGGATATAATCAGAGTACATTATTTGCCGAGGGAATAACAGAGGTGTTGAAATGTAAACTATTGAAGAATGTTATTAAACGAGATGTGTTTACAGCAACACAAACTAAAAAAGGCAGAGTAGAAAGATGGGAAAATGTAGAACAAGCGTTTAAAATACAACGCCCTGATTTATTGCAGCACCAACATATTTTATTAGTAGATGATGTGCTAACTACCGGTGCTACATTGGAGGCGTGTGCACATACGCTTTTAGCTGCGGGCAACTGTAAAGTAAGCATTGCTACAATTGCTTTTGCAAAGAATTAGCGGTTTGAAAAAATCAAAAAATACAAATCTATAATTAACATCGAAAGGAGTAAAACTATACATGAAGTATGCGAGTAGAATTATTATCTTTGTGGGTGATTATGTGTAATAAACATTTACTTCCTAATTCAAAATGCCGAATGCTTTTGGGTATTGTGTTTGTAGTATTTATTTTTATCTCCTCTTGTAAAAAAGAACAGCTTAACACTACGTCGGGTATTTCTTTTTCTACCGATACGCTTACATTTGATACACTTTTTTCTACAATAGGCTCTACTACCCGTTTTTTTACACTTAGAAATACAACAAAGCAACCAATAAAAATTTCAAACATACGATTGGCAGGAGGGAGTTCTTCGCGCTACCGAATAAATGTAGATGGCGATTCGGGAGTACTATTTAAAAATATTGAAATTCCTGCAAAAGATAGCTTGTATGTTTTTGTTGAAGTAACCGTAAATCCAACGGCTGCAAACTTGCCATTTTTAGTGGAAGACTCTATTCAGTTTGTTACTAATGGTCATTTACAGCAAGTGCAACTTAATGCGTATGGACAAAATGCACATTTCTTCAACGGAGATTCTATAGAAACCAACACGATATGGAATGATGATTTGCCATATATCATTTTAAATTATTTACAAATAAAAAGCAGCGCAACGTTAACCATTAATAAAGGCTGTAAGGTTTATTTTGGCAGTGGTGCAGCACTTTTGGTAGAAGGTAGCTTGAATATAGTTGGTACTGATACGGCTAATATGGTTACTTTCAGAGGAGTGCGTTTGGATAAAGATATTGCAGGACGTTCGTATGACGATTTTCCCGGGCAATATTCCGGTGTGTTTTTCCTAAGAGGAAGCATAGGAAATATTGAATATTTATCTATGCGAAATTCATTGTATGGTATTAATGTAGGAAATATAAAAACGTCCGATGACCCCAACCAAAATATGCATGCACTACAAGCTATGAGCATTACCAATGCACCTAATGTGTCGATAAAAAATTCTAAAATCTATAATCATGCATTTTATGGTTTATTTGGTTTTTTAGGAAAAATTTATGCTGAAAATACGTTGGTATATAATTGCGGGAAAAATGTAATAGGGCTATACGATGGAGGGCAATATGAGTTTCAGAGTTGTACTTTTTATGCGCGCTCAAGTACATATATTTCACATGCTAAAGACCCGATGTGCTACTTTAACGATTACTTTAAAATCAACGATAATACGTATCTTTTTGCGGATGCTGCCGCTGCACTTTTTGAAAATTGTATAGTTTACGGAACGTTAGAAAATGAAATTGTAATCGACGATAATACAAGCAACCCTTTAGTAATAGATACAAAATTTGATCATTGTGTGTTAAAAGCAAAGCCGCCTTTTAGCCCTTCAGTTTTTGTAAATTACAAATTAGACGACCCTCAATTTATAGACCTATATAAAAATAATTTCGGTTTGAAATCAACATCACCATGCAGAGATTATAGTACCGCATTTTTTCCTACTAAAGATATTGAAGGATTTTTCCGAACAGGTGCCGTTACCGATTGCGGTGCTTATATATACAGATAAAAGGTAGGTCAACCTTTTTTCTGTTCTATTGTTTCTAAAATAGTTTGTAAATCTATCGAGTGGAAGAGAAAGTTTTCAAAAAATATTTTGGGTATGCCTTTTACAGCTTTCCTATTCAGTTGCTTCTGTTGCAAGCAAAGAAGCATATTTATTTGCTGATTTTTTGGGTAGTCCTCTTTGCTATAGCCCTTCAATCTTTGGGCGAGAGCTACGGAGTGCCGCTGTTATTATTAGAACCCGAATATTTAGGTCGCGTAAATTTTTTGAGTTATCTAATTCTTGGATTTGCGATGGGCGGTTTTTTTATGGCTTGGAATATGTCGCTATTTGTTCTAAACAGCTACCGCTTTGAGTTTTTAGCATCATTATCCAATCCCTTTATCCAGTTTTGTTTTAATAATAGCCTAATACCGTTGGCTTTTATTGTTACCTACATCGTAAAGTTGGTACATTTTCAACACGCCGAGATGTTGCTCCCAAGCGGAAAAATAGCACTTTCCGTAGGTGCAGTGTTGTTCGGTAATTTCTTAGACATACTTTTTACAGGCTTAGTGTTTTCTATATTTAATAAAGATATCGAGCGCATAATTGAGCGTATCAGCGATAAGGTAAAAGCATCGTATTTAGGTAAGAAATTACATATAGATAAGTTTTTACCCCATATAAGTGATTGCTCGCAATGGCCGGTTCAGACGTTTTTGAATTTCCCATTTACAATTTCTAAAGTACGAAAAGTAGATTTTTATGAAAGAGCATTAATGGACAAAAGTTTATATCAACACCATAGAAACGCCCTACTGTTTCAAATATTAACAATCGGAGTTATTATTGCATTTGGTAAATTGATGATATTTCCGGCATTTAGACTGCCTGCAATGGCTGCAATTTTTCTTTTATTTTCTATCGGGATAGTTTTTTTTTCGTTCTTATATTATTGGTCTCGAGCTTGGGGAACTGTAGTGATAATAGTAATTGTACTGCTGTTAAATGTACTTACCCGTTTCGATATGGTCGTTTATAAACATCAGCTGTACGGACTAAATTATGATGCACCTAAATTAAACTATTCCAATAGCACTGTAAGTAATAATGTAAATAAAACAGTTATAGATGCTGATGTGAAAAATACTACCGCAATTCTTAATAAATGGCATGATAAAATACTACAAAAATATGGCGAACAAAAGCCTAAAATGATTTTTATTAATACAGCAGGCGGTGGTTTAAAGGCATCCTATTGGTCGTTTCATTTACTGCAAGAGTTGGAAAAGCAAACCGGCAGAAAACTCCTCGATCATACCGTACTGATGACCGGAGCATCTGGTGGAATGTTGGGTGCTGCTTACTTCAGAGAATTATATCTGCAACATTATTATAACTCTTCTATAGATTATTTAGACACTTCGTACTTGAAGGATATGGGAAAAGATTTGCTGAACAGTGTGTCAACTTCCATTGTTACCAATGATATTTTTTACCCTTGGCAAAAAATAAAGTACAAAAATCACTACTACAAAAAAGACAGAGGGTACATGTTCGATTTGAACTTTAATGAAAATACACACTACAGATTGTCGAAATTAATGACTGCTTATACTTCCCCGGAAGATAGTGCAATCATTCCAATGATGATAGTTTCTTCAACTATTATCAATGACCAGCGATTTTTATTTTTCTCGCCACAAGGTATTTCATATTTAGTAAAACCTTATGTCAGCAATACCAACGTTTATATCGATAAACTTTCTACAGATGCCGTAGAATATCTACGTTTTTTTAAAGATAGAGGCGCTTCGGATGTAAATTTTGTAGATGTATTGCGAACAAATGCCACTTATCCGTACATTATGCCGGCAGTATATTTGCCTACACAACCACAAATAAAAGCATTAGATGCAGGATTGAGAGATAATACAGGGATTGCGGTTGCCGTTCGTTTCTATAGCGTATTTAAAGATTGGATAGATGCCAATACCAGCGGCGTGGTTTTTGTTTCATTAAGAGTAGATAATAAATTCAGCGATTTAGGAGCAACGAATAAATCCACCTATTTAAGTGAGTTGTTTTCACCTATCCGAAGCATATTTACTAATTTTAGATTATTGCAAAATTATAATGACGATATGAGTTTGGCATACTTGGTAAATTCAGGAATAATGGACATTAATGAATTGGATTTTAATTACGACCAAGCGGATAAAAACAAGAAAATTTCAATGAGTTGGCATTTAACCAACAACGAAAAAGCAGAGGTGAAAAGCGCATTTCATCAAGAGAATAACAAAGAAATGTTGCAACGTTTAAAAACGCTTTTGCATTAATTTTTAAGCTCTAATAGAATTACATTTTCGATATGATAAGTGTGTGGAAACATATCTACCGGTCGGCATCGAACGACGGTATATCGATCGGAAAACATAAGTACATCTCTTGCTTGTGTGGCAGGGTTGCAACTCACATATACAATGCGTTTTGGAGCAACTTGTAGCAGCACTTGCACTACCTTTTCATGCAAGCCGGCGCGCGGTGGATCTACCACTACAATATCTGGTATTCCGTGTTGTTCTATAAAAGAATCTTTTAAAATATCTTCGCATGTTCCGGCATGAAATGCAGCATTCTCAATCGTATTCAAAGTAGCATTAAATGTTGCATCTTCAATAGCTTCTGGGATTTGCTCAATACCTACCACTTTTTTACATTCCGAGGCTATATATAATCCTATACTTCCGGTGCCGCAATATAAATCATATACAGTATCGTCTTTGCTAAAATTGCCAAATGTTTTTACAATATCATATAGGCGCTTAGCTTGCCTGCTATTGGTTTGGAAAAAAGACTTAGGGCTAATCTTGTATCGTACGGAATTTAGTTGCTCAATGATGTGATCTTTTCCATGATATGTAATTACTTCTTGGTCATAAATCGTATCATTCTTTTTGGTGTTAATAATATAGTTTAAAGAGGTAATAAACGGAAAATTAGCTTTAATAAAAGTCATCAATGCTTCAATTTTATCCATTTCCGGTGCTGCAAAACATACCGTCACCATCCACTCTTCTAAAGTTGTAGTTCTGAAAATCAAATTACGCATTAACCCTTCGTGGAATTTTAAATTATAAAACGAATATTGATGCTCGATGACAAATTGATAAATGGCATTACGAATAGTATTTACCCGTTCATCTTGTAAAAAGCATTCCTCAATTTGTAAAACAGACGCAAAATTTCCTGCCACATGAAATCCTAAAGCATTTTTATTAAAGGAAGCTCCGCTGTCAATTTGCTCGCGTGTCAGCCACGCTCTATCTGAAAATGTAAACTCTAATTTATTGCGATAAAAAGTAGTTTCTTCACACCCTAAAATTGGTTCGATATTCGGAAGCTCCATTTTTCCAATTCTCAAAAACGCTTCTTCCACTATTTGTTGCTTAAATTCTAATTGATGCACATACTTTACCTGCTGCCATTTGCATCCGCCACAAGTACCGAAATGTTTGCAAAAAGGCGTGCAGCGCTTATCGGATGGTTTAATGAGTTGGACGATTTCTGCCTGCGCATAATCTTTTTTCTTTTGTATGATTTTTGCATCTACAACATCTCCCGGTACGCCTTTATCTATAAATACCACAAAATTATCAATTCGAGCAAGTCCTTTACCTTCAGCAGCAATAGCTGCTATTGCTACATTTTCTAAGGTGGGATACACCATTTTTTTCTTTTTTCGCATATTTCTAAAAACTTGTTAAAATTACGGATTTATGTGCAGTCTTTGAAAGTTCTATATTAAAGTATGATAAAATTGAATAAATTTGTTTAAAACCTATCGGAAATGCGCAAAGTTTTACTACACACTATTTTTATACTTAGTATTTTTATAAATCATGCACTCGCAGCGGATGAAGTGCTTTTTACTGTTGGAGACACAAAAGTAAATAAATCTGAGTTTGAGTATATTTATAAAAAAAATAACTTCCTCAATAAATCCAATTACAGCCAAAAATCATTACAAGATTATTTGGATTTATATACCAATTTTCGATTAAAAGTAAAAGAAGCCATTGCCCAAGGGTTAGATACAAACGCTCGATTTAGAGAAGAGTTGAACTCGTATGAAACACAGTTGCTAAATTCTTATGTAGATAAAGAAGTTTGGGATAAACTGATAAAAAAGGAATACGAACGCTCTAAAATTGATGTCAATGTCAGTCATATCTTTTTTGCCATTAATAAAGATAGCAGTGAAGATAAAGCAGCAGAAAAAGCATTAGCCGTTTATAAAAAAATAAAAACAGGTGTCAATTTTGAAGCAATCGCTAAAGAAATGTCAGAAGATAAACAAACAGGAGCAAAAGGCGGTCGTGTGGGGTGGGTAAATAGCTTTCAAATCTCTTATCCGGAATTGGAAGAGGCTGCTTATAAAATAAAAGTAGGCGAGGTTACAGAACCCATAAAAACACGCTCCGGGTATCATATTTTAAAATTAAATGAAATTCGACCGGCATTTCCAAAAATAAAAGTAGCCATTATTAAACGATTCTTTTCGCTGACAGATACTACTGAAAATGCTAAGAAAGCAGTTGCGGATTCCATTCAATCTGCCTATTCTATGCTAAAGAAAAATATACCCTTTGAAACTGTAGTACAGCAATACAGCGAAGACGATGCTTCGAAAAACAATAAAGGAGAAGTAGATTGGTTTGGAATAAATACGTATGCAAAAGTGTTTGAGGAAAAAGCGTATGCCTTAAAAGATGGCGAATTTTCTGCACCATTCGAAACTAAAACGGCATGGTATATTGTAAAACGATTGCAAACAGCAAAACCCCTGACCTACGATGAATCTATACCACTACTGAAAGCTAAATTGGCAAATGCGCCACAATATCAGTATGAAATGGATAAATTTGTACAATACCTGACTGATAAGTATAAATTTATAGAATATAAAGAAAACTATCCTATACTGAAAAAACGCTTAGAAGAAATTGCCGAAAACGGTTTATTTCGTTACAGAGATACTACCTCCGCAAAAACATTGCTCCAAGTAGATAATATAAAATATACAGAAAACGATTATGGCAAAAATATCCAAGAACTATTCTATACGGTATATCCACAACAAGGAACAGATAAATATGCTACTTTGATAAAAAATGCTACCCAAAATTTTATTATAGCATATTATAAAAATGAGCTAAAAAACAACAACGCTGAGTTTAAAGGCTTAATGGATGAGTACAAAAATGGAATGATGATATTTAACCTCTCCGAACAAAATATCTGGAATAAAGCATCGGAAGATTCTATTGGGTTAATAACGTATTATAATACCCATAAAGATGATTTTAATTTAAAGAAAAGAGCCACCGTAAGAAAAATTACAACAAACACCTTAAAGCAAGCACAGCAAATTTATAAATTCATAAAAACCAATCCGAATGTGTCTGACGATAGTTTGTTGACAGAAATCCGCAACAACGAGTTGACTTCCGCTGCTCTAAACATACAAGTTATAGATGAAAACAAGCTAAAGCCAACAGCACTTGCAGCAAGCATAAGCACCCCTAAATTAGAAGACGGAAAATACCAAATCACCCAAATATACAATATACAACCCGCTAAAATACGATCCTTTGAAGAATGCAGAGGATACGTAGTTGCCGCCTACCAAGGATATTTGGAAAAACAATGGTTACAACAATTGAGATTAAAATACCCTATAACCATAAATGAAACAGTTTTTGAATCTCTTGTAAAGAAATAGTTAATACCAAAACTTCTTAAAAAACCTTAACTTACTCACATTACCGCTAATTAGAATATGCTTTAGCGTATTTATAGCTTGATTTTTGTACATTTGCAACTTAAATATTACAATGCGAAATCTATTTATTATAATTCTTTTTTGTTTATTGCAATCTACCACCTATGCTACAGATAGTACAAGTACCAATAAAGGCAATTTATTGGATAAAGTAGATGCTATTGTAAATGATAAAATTATCCTGCGCTCCGACATAGAAAACCAATTGGATTTATTGAGCTTACGAGGAAAAGAAGAAGCTGCAAACAGATGTAAACTGCTAAAACAATTGATATATAATAAAATATTGACAACACAAGCCCTCCGAGATAGTTTACCATTGTCAAATGATGAAGTAGAAGATGAACTAACACGTAAAATAAATTATTTCATCAGCGTAGCCGGCTCACAAGAAGCATTTGAAGAATATTATCACAAAACAGTTCAACAAATAAAAGAAGACTATCGTGACGATATAAAAGAACAAATGCTGGCAAGTCGGATGCGCAATAAAATAGTAGGAGATGTGAAAGTTACTCCATCAGAAGTAAAAGCATATTACTATAGAATACCCAAAGATAGTTTGCCATATTTTAACGCAACAGTAGAATTACAACAAATCGTAATGAAACCACGTGTTTCAGATATCCAACAAAAAGCCGCACACGATAAAGCAGAATCCATTTTAACTCGATTGCGAAATGGAGAAAATTTCGAACTGTTGGCAAGTTTATATTCCGAAGACATCGGATCGGCACAGCAAGGCGGATTGTTGGATTGGGCACCACGCGGAACGTATGTGAAAGAATTTGAAGGCGCCGCATTTAAGCTAAAACCCGGAGAAATCAGCAATGTGGTAACCACCCAATTTGGATACCATATAATAGAAATGATAGAGCGGAGAGGAGATATGATACAAGTTCGTCATATACTTATCCGACCACAAACTACCTCTAAAGATGCGGAATACTCTCAGAAAAAATTAGACTCTATCCGAACAGATATCGTTGACGGAAAAATATCTTTTTTTGATGCCGTAAAATTATATTCCCAAGATACCCACAGCAAAGACGTAGGCGGATATATTTTAAATAATGAAAATGGCGGCACAATGTTAGACGTAGATAAAATAGATCCCAATTTATATCTTATGGTAGATACTTTAGCAATCGGCGCAATTACTCCCCCAATAATGTATCAAGGCGATGATGGTACCCCTTCTTTCCGTATAGTAAAATTAGTTTCGAAATCAGAACCACACGTAGCCGATATAAAAGTAGATTACGATAAAATACAAAATGCAGCAAAATCAGACAAAGAAGAACAAGTATTACAACGTTGGTTTGCTAAAAATATGAAAAAAACCTATTTAATGGTTACAGATGATTATAAAAATTGTACGGAAATAACTCCTTTAGAAATTGCTAAATAAATCGCTATGAGTGCATTTGCAAATGATGTAGAAGGCATACAAAATTTATCTGCTTCCTATCAAGAATTAAGAAAAGAAATAGGAAAAGTAATTATTGGGCAAGATAATGTAGTAAAGTATGTTTTATTGTCTATTTTTTGTGATAGCCACAGCTTACTAGTAGGCGTTCCCGGACTGGCAAAAACATTATTAGTACGTACAGTTGCAGACGCCTTGGAATTGAATTTTAAACGCATTCAATTTACCCCCGATTTAATGCCTTCTGATATTATAGGCGCTGAAGTACTGAACGAAGATCGCCATTTTCACTTCAATAGAGGCCCGATATTCGCCAATATAGTACTGGCAGATGAAATAAATAGAACACCGCCAAAAACACAGTCGGCATTGTTAGAAGCCATGCAAGAACGGCAAGTAACCGCCGCCGGACAAGCACACGCCTTGGAGTTGCCGTTTTTCGTATTAGCTACGCAAAACCCAATTGAACAAGAAGGAACATACCCATTGCCCGAGGCTCAATTAGACCGCTTTATGTTTAATGTGGTGTTGGATTATCCTCAATACGAAGAAGAGCTGCAAGTGGTAAAAAGTACTACAACAGACAACGCCATCAACGTGCGTAAAATTATCGGTGCAAAAGAAATAATTGCTTACCAGCATTTGATTCGCAGAATGCCGGTAGCTGATAATGTAGTAGAATACGCCGTAAAATTAGTGTCTTCTACCCGCCCAAATACAGCTAAAGCCGCAAAGATAGTAAACGAGTTTGTGTCTTGGGGCGCCGGCCCTAGAGCCTCGCAAGCATTGGTGCTTGCAGCCAAAGGACACGCTGCTATACAAGGAAAATACTCTCCGGATATTGAGGATGTGCAAGCAGTAGCACTTCCTATTTTACGACACAGAATTATCCGAAATTTTAAAGCAGAAGCGGAAAGCGTAAGCATCGAAAAAATTATAGGAGAATTGCTGTAGAAATTTATTTGCCTCTCCTGTATAGGAACGCCATATAGTTAAGCCAATCTTGCAGAAATAATTTTTTGAGAAAAAACTCGCATACTCTTCCTCCAATGAAATCTTAAAAACTATTTTTCGGATGATATCTTTGTTTTAATAAACGTTGCAATTGTACTTGAAGATAAAGGATTGAAATGCGATATTTTTAATGAGGAGCAAAATTCAATTTTATTAAAAAAACAAGGCTGCCTTCGTTGTTAGGCAGCCTCAGGGGGTGTTTTTAGAGCTTTTATGTTTCTATGTTAACTGGTAACAGGTGTAAAGATAATGTGAATGTTTTAAACTCCACTTGATAGAAATCAAGCCGTATTAAATTTTTATTTAATTTGTGTTTTTTTTGATTTACGTCATTACTTTCTCCTTATATTGAGGCAGAAACTAAACACGTATAACAGAAACATACCCAAAAATGGCTAACCTTTATTACCGAGATTATACTCCTAATCTAAAATTTGCGCAGGCCCACAAGCCTACTTACGCGGAATGTATGGCGTATTTTAAACAATTTCTAAGCAATTTTAATTTTTTTTCTCCCGAAGAATTATCAGAGTTGGAAAACTATTGGACTTATTTTTCGTACCCCAAAAATAGGATTGTAGTTGAACCCGGAAAAATATGCAGCCATATATCTTTCATTTGCAGTGGAGCGGTAAAGCATTGTGCTGAAAACAAAAATGAAATTACCATCATAGAGTTTATCTCAGATTGTAATTTTGTAGCAGGTTTAAAAAGCTTTATACGGCAGACGCCCGCACAGCATAGATATATTTGTACCAAGCAAACCGTAGGATTGCAAATAGCACATGAAAAATGGATACAGTTGAAAGACGAAAAACCGGCATTCGAAAAACTGTTTAATTTATTTACCGAAAAAGCAATTTTAAATATTGTAGATCGATTGACTTCTTTCCAAAAACAAGATGCACGAGGCAGATACGAGCTGATGTTGAAGCAGCATCCTGATGTTTTTCTGAATTTTAGTATGCAAGATATTTCTAATTATTTGGGAATAAAAGCGGAAACATTAAGCAGACTAAAAAAGGATATTACCTATCGCGAGTTACAATCTGCTAATCGGGAACGTCATACAGTGCGGACCACCTCTGGCTCTTGATAATTCTGAAGAGGGAATAGTTATTATCGTCTTTTGCAATTCATTCAACGTATATTCTTCCGATACAATTCTTTTTGCGGAGATAATAGAAAATCCGGCTCGTTTAAAGGCATTTAGTGTTTTTAAATTCCTTTCATAACAATAAGCCACCCCCGGTTTTATAGCTACAAAATTACACCCGTCTGTCCATTGTTCTCGCTGTGCAAATGGCGAAATTCCATCGCCACATGCAATAAAATTCATGGATGGATATATTGATTTTATTAACTCTTTTACGGTAGGGTGAAGCACTGCCCGCTGATTGTTTTTAGCATAAGTAATAATATCTACTTTGTCGTTTTTATCAAACATTAACGGCGCATATCCTACGCAAGTATATTCATCAATAATCGTAAAAATGGTGTCTAAGTGCATGCAGTAGCGCTCGTTGGGTATCTCAATAATTGAAACAAAATCTACCACATCATTTTCAAACAGATAATTCTTTAATTCAAAAATTGCTTCTAATGTGGTACGTTCACTTTCTCCAATTAATAAGTGCCGTGGATGTATTAACATGATATCGCCACCTTCAATAGAAATTCCGGTGTTGAGTTTTATATTTTCTTCTGTACAAAAATCAATAGTTTTATCTTTGAAAGAGGAAAATATCGGATGGTATTTAACGATAAATTTTAGTAAGAAATTCTCGCGCAAACGTGCGTTTTTATTTGCTTTGCACACTACTAAATGCTCATTTATCACACACCCTACATCTCGAGTAAAAATCAAATTAGGTATAGGTTTTAATACACTTTGCCCTGAATCGGTATGCACACCGGAAATTAAAATTTCTGCCAAATTGGAGACTGCTGTTTGTTTTAATAATTCAAATTTCCCCAAGCTCAAATCTTCCATTTTATAGATATATTCCAATAGTTCCAAACGTACCGTTTCTTGTATTAAAATATCATCTAATAATTGATGTACATCGAGTACATTACCTTCCCCTAAAAGTTGTCGCAGTGTTTGCGTAAAGGTAAAATGTTCTTCTATCATTCTTGGTAAAAAAACAATGTCGTCATACAGCAATTCTTCCGCTATTTCAGGCGAAACGAAGTCGATGCCATTATCGGGTTCGTGCACGATTACCTTTTGAAGGGTTTGTATCTCAGATTGTATTTGCATAAATATAAATAAGGAGAAGTAATGTTTATTCTTTCAGTTTACATATCATTTTTACCGGTTGGTGGTCTGAATATTCAAACCCATTGGGTTGTCCTTTTACTTCCAATAGCTCTATGTTGGGAGATAGTAAAAAGAAATCTATAACGGTAGTATATGTTTTTCCCGGCTCATAAGGAAAATCTACTTTCCGGTTAGAGGGGGTTTTTGCATCAAAGGCATACGTCCAACCGGCATCTGCAAACCCCTCCGGTACCGGCATTTCTTCATAGTCACTATGGGCATCTAAAGGAGTATAGCCGGGCGGAATTTGATTCCAATCGCCTCCAACTACCACATAATTTCCTTTTGCATATTCTTCCACAATGTATTGCTTAAAATAGGCCATTTCTTTTTTCTTTAATTCTCCTCCATCATACGCTGAATTATGCGTGTTGATGACAATTAACTGCTTCCCATTTTTTAAATTGAATCGATGTTTTACAAAACATCGATCTAAAAAAAATAAACTCTTAGGCCAAGAAAAATTAGAGGGAAACGCAAATTTTATCGGCGTTCCAACATCTTGATATTTATAAAAAGTTCCAATGCCGCCAACTACCTTGCCCATAGGCTCTAATAATGGCATTACTACAAATTTTACATCATAGTTTTTTCCGAATACTGCTTTGTAATTTCCAAGCGTATCAAATGCTTTTTGAAATTGATTAATATAGTAACTACGTTTAGAATCTTTGTCTATTTCTTGTATCAAAATAAAATCAGCATCCAATTTCCATTTATCTAAAGTGGACAATACTCCGTTTAAATTTTTTTCGGATAAGGCTTTGGAAGGGCGAACCGTTTTACCGCCATCGTAAAAAAAATCAGATTCTTTCCCTAACCCGCAGTAACCAATATTCCAATCGTAAAATACTAAAGTGTCTTTGTCTATTAAAGGTAATTGTGTTTTGGGCGTAAGCACTTCTGCCGCTTCTTCCGGTTTGGGTTTGTAATCGGTTAGTTGTGCATAGAGTATTGCACCCAAAACATATACTCCAAACAGCAATGCTGCACCCAATACAAATTTTAATAATAGTATCATTGTCTTTTTCATCTTTTTATTTTGTTACTTTTTTGATGTGAAATGGCTAATTCCCATTTCATCGCTGCTATCATTTAAGCATAAATATTTTTTACTATTGCTTTGAAAATGGTTTCAAGTAGGTTAAATTTAGACTTATTTTCTAACATTAATAAATCTACGATGAAAAATACAATATTGCAATGGAAATCAAATGATGGGTTGAAGATATTTGGGCAGAAATGGGAAAGTGAAACACTGCCGGCCAAAGCGGTTATTTGTTTAGTGCACGGATTTGGCGAACACAGTTCTCGGTATGAACACGTCGCCCAATTTTTTACAGATAATGGATATGCCGTTATTGCTTATGACCACCGCGGACACGGCCATTCCGAAGGCAGAAAAGGGCATTTTGTAAGTTATGACGAATTTTTAAACGACGTAGGAAATTTACTACAACAGGCTTCGGCTAATTTCCCTAATTTACCTCAAATTTTATACGGGCACAGTATGGGCGGAAATGTAGTTGCAAATTATGCCATAAAACGACAACCTAAAATCGCAGGCGTTATTTTATCGTCTCCCTTTTTTAATACGGCCTTCCAACCACCGGCAATTAAACTCGCTGTAGGCAAATTAATGCGCAATTGGATTCCTACGCTTTCGCTACCGTCCGGCTTAGACGTAAATGCAATTTCGAGAGATAAAGATGTGGTGAAAAAATATAGCAATGACCCATTGGTTTTTGATAGCATTTCCTCAAAAATGGGAATTGAATTGATAGAATTTGGCCAAGAAGCAGTGAAAAATGCGGCACAATTAAAATTACCTGTCTTGCTGTTTCATGGAACTGCCGACCAACTTACGTCGTTTGACGATAGTAAGCAATTTGCGGCTAATGCGGGCAATAATGTTACTTTTATCGAATATAAAGGATTGTATCATGAGTGCCATAATGAACCTGAAAAGGCAGAAGTCCTCGGGAATATATTAAAATGGTGTAATAATTTGATAAAATAATGCAGTTTTTCGATTATTAGACGTACATTTGTTAAACTATAGTTCTTTTTAAGCTTTCTTTTCTAATGTGTAAATGTTCATTCGATTTGATGTTTAAAAGTTTGTAGCCTATTTTTAATTTTTATAAAACAAAGAAATGAACATTTTTGTAGCTAACATTGAAAGAAAAGTTTCTGACGAGAAACTTTTAGAACTTTTCCAAGAGTTTGGAGAAGTATCCTCTTTAAAATTAATTAAAGACAGAGATACCGGCGTAAGCAAAGGGTATGCTTTTGTTGAAATGCCAAATGCAGACGAAGCTCAAAAGGCTATTGATGCATTAAATAAAACAGAATTAGAAGGAAGAGCATTAGCAGTAAACGAAGCTCGCCCGAAAGAAGAATACAAAAAACCATCAGGTGGTGGCTATAAAGGCGGTCACGGCGGTGGCGGCGGCTACAACAGAGGTGGTGGCGGCGGCTACAACAAAGGCGGCTACGGCGGCGGAGATGGTGGTTATAAAAAAAGATATTAATATCTATACTATCCATAATTAAAGCCTTCGAGAAATCGGAGGCTTTCTTATTTTTACACTTGGTATTTTTATATTTGGATTATGCCTTCTACTGCATTTATAGATAAGTTATTAGCACGATTAAAAAATGGCGACGCAAGAAGTATTCACTTAAATGCATTGCCGGGGAATTTTGCCCGTTTAGATGTGTATGATTTGATGAACATTGAACCAAGTCTGCACTTAAGGTTACTCGAAAATATATTGACAAAAAGAGTGTTCAAATTTTCTATTTCTATCGAACCTTCTATACTAAACAACAAGTCTGCAGATGAAAAGAAAATTGTCCAACGTATCATCAAAAGATTGAATCATTTAGATTATCAAGAAAAAGAAGAATTTGCCGAACATGGGTATCATTCTTTGGGCTTCGGTTATCCATTATTGATAAAAAGAGATTCACAACATCCTGAAAAAATAATAAAAGCTCCGTTGTTGATTTGGTATCTGAATATTGAAAAAGATACACATCGAAACAATACGTGGACGATAAGCAGAACAGAAGAGCATCCGTTGGTGTTTAACGAATTATTACAAGCGCATTTTGAAAGTGCAGAGAAACTAAAAACAGATGAAATTGAAGACTTATTAGAAGAGGAGTTTGTTTCTGAAATCCAATTGAATAATTTTTGTAAGCAACTACTCGGTAAATTAAATATTCCATTTGATGCGGAAAATAATATAGCAACCTTACTCCCTTGTACTAATAAAGAAACGATTGATAATATCACTAAAGAAACAGCATGGATAAGGTGGAGCGGCGTGTTGGGATTGTACAAAATGCAAAAACAATCGATTATTAAAGATCTGGAAGTATTGCTAAATCAAAAGCAAGATTTTGAAAACGAGAACTCTTCATTTTTTGAAGGAGAAGTATTGACGCCTGTAATTTTAGATCCAAGTCAGGAGCATGTAATGCAGCAACTTACTTCAAGTAATACTATCGTAATACAAGGACCGCCCGGTACGGGGAAAAGCCAATCGCTAACTGCCATTATCACTCAAGCATTGCTGAACCATAAAAAAGTGCTGGTGGTTTGTGAAAAGAAAACAGCAATGGAGGTGTTGTACAACAATCTTCAAAAAGAACAACTGCAATCGTTGTGTGTGATGATAGAAGATGTGTATAGAGATAGAAAAAATATTGTAGAATCCGTTCGATATAAAATTGAAAATATAGAACAACCCCCTATGCGGTTTAGGGCTAACGAATATGAGCTACTGCGGACTAAATTTTTAAGTTTACAAGAAGAAATAAACCATCGCATAACGTTTGGAAATACTGCAACATTCGGAGATGATAATTGGTCGGAGTTAATAAGTAAAGTTAGCTTGCTCAATACCAATACAGAAGTTTACAAAAAATCGAATGTAATAAATAAACAAATCAGAAGTAGTGATTTTGAATTTACCTATAATGAGTTCTTAGTATTGTTAGATAAAATTAAAACAGCTGAAAAGTTATTTAAACAAATAAAAAAAGAAGCAACTGTTTTTGAATCTATTTCTATATTGCCATTTCTTCAGCATGAAGATGAGCAACAACTTCGCCGTAAAATTGAATCTACGACTGCATTAAGCACGCATTTGCAGCATCAACTAATTTCTGAAAGTATGCGTCAGTATGGCGATAATTATGATACCCAAAAAGGGTTTAGAGCGTGGATAGTTTCGGTATTGGCTATCGTATTTTCAACGTATAAAAATATTGTACAAAAGAAAAAAGATACATTTGATGCTTTGCAAAAATTAGTAACAACCCTCAATGAAAATAAATTTGTCATTTCTGATTTATCTCCCGATGATATTGCAATTAAAAATAGTACAGTATTGCCCAAACTGACAACACTCAATCAAACATTTAGCAACTATACTCAACAATTACATACACTGCCCGAGTATTTTTTATACCAAAAATATATACACCAACAAAGTCCGTCTGTGCGAAAAATTATGGACGTTTTTTCAACAGCTGATTTAGCGGATTGGCAGACCGTTTTTACCAATTATTACCTCAACCAAACGGTATTGAAATTAGCATTAACTGCTGGGGTAACAGAAAATTCAAGTGCAATACTTTCTGACTTACAGCAAACAGATGAATTGCTCAAATCCAAAATTTCGGATAAAATAAAACAACAGTGGGAGCAGCAGTTCCAACAGTTAATAAAGCAACGCGATGTAGCTACTTTGAAATATTTATACAACCAAAGAAAGAATAAACATTTTAATTCTAAAAACTCATTACGCAAAATTATACATCAAGATTTTGATTTTTTTACAACCATTTTTCCGGTGGTAATGGTAAACCCCACTGTGTGTACTTCCGTACTTCCTTTGCAGCCGGATTTATTTGATTTTATTATTTTAGATGAAGCCAGCCAGTTGCGTTTAGAAGATACCTATACGTCGTTATTACGCGGCAAAATCAAAATAATTTCAGGCGATAAACACCAAATGCCGCCAAGCAATTTTTTTGGAAATGAAGTATTGTTTTGGAGTGATGAAGAACAAGATAACGACTTAAATACAATAGATTTTTTAGCAGGGAGCAAATCGTTGTTAGAGTATGCTCAAGATGCAAATTTTAAAAGTACGTATCTCGATTACCATTACCGCTCATTACATCCTCAATTAATTCAATTTTCCAATCATGCATTTTACCAATCTCGATTGGTGCCTATGCCGGAAAGACAACCATACCGACCGGTACATTATTACAATGTAGAGGGTACATATACAGAAGGCACTAACCCTCAAGAGGCAACGGCAGTAGTCGATTTTATTTTTAATTTACAATTTAGCGAACAAGCTGTCCCATCAGTTGGGGTGGCTACTTTTAATAGCTTTCAGCGCAATCTTATTTTAGATAAACTGTATGAAGTCGCTTATGCAGATACCAATAAAAGCGAACGGCTTCAGCAATTATTAAACCAAGGATTATTTGTAAAAAATTTAGAAAATATTCAAGGCGATGAGCGTGATATAATGATTTTGTCCACTACTTTCGGTAGAGATAAAGAAGGAAAATTTAGACAAACTTTTGGCCCATTGACCCAAGAGAAAGGATATCAATTGCTAAATGTAATTATCACAAGAGCGAAACATTCATTGTATGTATTTACCTCTATTCCTGAAAGTGTATTTACCCAATTCGAAATAGAACTTTTGCAAAAAGGAAATACCGGAAAAAGTATTTTTTATGCTTATCTTTCCTATGCAAAAGCATGTATGGAAAATAATTCAGCTCAACTGGAGTTTATCCTTCATGCCTTGCAAAAAAACAATAAACAGTATGTTTTAACACCTATTGCGAACGAACAAAATAGTTTAAAACAACAAGTTTACACACAGCTAAAAATATCATTGCCGGATTATACTATAGTTCAAAATTATACGTTAGGTGGGTTTATATTAGATATTGTAATATTAAAAAATAACCAACCAATTTTGTCCGTTGATTTCGAACCTGCCTCGCTGTATCATGCTGAAGTAGCTTATCGGATAAAACTTCACCGGCAGCAAATAATTGCAAAATACGGCATACAAACATACCATTTATGGGCGTTTAATTGGTGGAAAGATACCACCGCCGAACTAATGAACATACAAGAAATTCTTACGGTTATTTGATAAAAGTCAAATAATATTATTTCTATTTTAAGAAATGTATAGGAGGAGGGGTTTTCGGAAAATAATTACTTATTTTTGGTTACCGTAAGCAACTAATTTAATTTCATGAAAAAAAATATCTCCAGAAGGAAATTCATTGGAATTTCAGCAGCAGCAGGTGTAGCCGCAACACTACCCTTATCAGGATGTAAAAAAACTGAAGTAACCTCGTCGGATTATGATGCACAAGCTATCGTTGTTGGCTCGGGATTTGGTGGTGCTGTTGCCGCATTGCGCTTGTGCGAAGGTGGCGTAAAAACCATTATGTTAGAAATGGGTAAGCAATATACCGTTTCGCCTAATTCTAATGTTTTTGCAAATATGCTAAGCCCCGATGGTCGTGCTTGTTGGCTAAAAACCAAAACAATAGCACCAGTTGTCAGCTTCCAATTTGATATTCCTAAATACGTAGGGGTGTTGGATAGAGTAGATTTCCCATCTACTTATATGAGAATTTACCGAGGTACTTGCTTGGGGGGAGGCTCTGTAGTATATGGTGCAATGTTGCCGTATGCACGCCCGGAGTTTTGGGACGAATATTTTCCGTTTGTCCCTTATAGCGAAATGACGAATAAATGGTATCCGAAGGTGAAAAGTGTGTTGAATTTTAGCACCGTACCGCAAGATATATTAGACAATGAAGTATATCGTTTTGCGAGAGTAGGATTAAAACAATGTGAAAAAGCCGGCATGCAAAAAGTAATGCTGAATGTAGGCGTAAATTTTGATACGATAGAAGGAGAAATAAACGGCACCAAGAAAAAATCAGCATTAAATACAGAGTTGCTGTACGGCGCAAATAATGGATATAAAAACAGTTTAGATAGAAATTATATTCCCGCAGCAAGTGCAACCGGAAACCTAACTATCAAAACATTACACAAAGTTGATTACGTAAGACATTTACCAAATGATGGATATGAGTTGACCGTGCATGAAATTAACGAGCAAGGCGATACGATTGCCATAAAGAAATTTACGTGTAAACATTTATTCGTAAATGCCGGTGTGGTAGGCACAATGCAAATATTGCTCAAATCAAAATACATGGGCGGATTGGCAAACCTAAACGATGAGGTAGGAAAACATTGGGGAAACAATGGAAATATTATGGCTATGCGCACCAATATTACGGAAGACACCGGGGCTAAGCAATGTATAGTTCCCGTATCTGCTTATGGAAATTTAGATAACCCTATTGCCCCATTATTGGCAGAGCAAACGCCGTTCCCTATCGGTATGGAATTAAAACAATTACTAACCTTAGCAATAACCAAAAATCCCGAACGCGGTTATTTCAAATTTAACCCTACTACAGACAAAGCGGAATTGTTTTTTGATAAATCGCAAATGGAATTATCCCGACAAGCAATGCAGCATTTCATAGATCAGCTAAATGCAGCTAACGGCGGCACATTAGACAGAACTTGGTATTTCGGAGGTAAAGGCTTTGGCGATGATTTCACGTATCATCCATTAGGAGGCGCAGTATTGGAAAAAGCCAGCGACCAATACGGCAGATTAAAAGGCTACAAAAATCTATATTGTTTGGATGGGTCAATGATGCCGGGATTCTCTAGCTGCGCTAATCCGGCTTTGACCATTGCCGGCTTAGCAGAGCGCGCAATGGAAGTGATTATTAGAGAAGACTTTAACTAACGTACACTTCCTTTACGTTCAAACGCTATACAAGCTCTATAAAATACAGAATAATATATGTATTGTGTATTTTTGATGTAGCTTGTTTTAAAAGCCTTGTATATTTAGTGAGTAAACAATAGCATTTTTGTTGTGTAGAGGAGTATTCTAAAAATTGCAAAGTAATTTTTTTAATAAGCCATGCCTCGCCAGACAAGTAAATATAAATTGTAAGCATATTTACAACGCACGGTAGAATTAAATTTAATTGCAATAAAGTTTATCACTTTTTTTCTTAAATTTGTGGCTAATGTCGGATACAGTACTTCTAAACGGCAACCAACTTCAACTAACCATAGAGCGGTTAAGCAGAGAAGTTGTTGAATCTATTCAATTTCAAAATACCGTTATCATCGGAGTGCAGCCCAGAGGCGTATTATTGGCAGAAAAAATCCATCAACGTATTACCGCATTAACCGGACAGCAATTGCCATTTGGAAAAATTGATACCACCTTTCATCGAGATGATTTCAGACGCGGGAAATCATTAAATGCAAAAGTTACAGAAATAGACTTTTTTATAGAAGGTATGGATGTAATTTTAATAGACGATGTTCTTTTTACAGGACGGACTATCCGTGCGGCAATGGATGCGTTGCTGTCATTCGGAAGACCCAAAAAAGTAGAATTGTTAGTGTTGATAGATAGAAGATTTAATAGAGAATTACCTATTCAACCTGATTTTACGGGTAGAGTAGTAGATACTATTGAGCAAGTAGATGTAGAAGTCCGTTGGGCAGCAACGGAAACGGCGCAAAATGAAGTAGTATTTGTTCGATAAGATTAGAAATAAAAATAAAAAACGATGAGTCAGTTAAGTTCAAAACATGTGATAGGTATTGAGCATTTAACCGTAGAGGATATTCAGTTGATTTTGAAAACAGCTACTCAGTTCAAAGATATTATCAATCGACCGATAAAGAAAGTACCAACCCTCCGAGATATTACGATTGCCAATTTATTTTTTGAAAATTCGACACGAACACGTATTTCGTTTGAGTTGGCACAAAAACGGCTTTCGGCTGATGTGATTAACTTTTCTTCTTCTTCTTCTTCTGTAAAAAAAGGAGAAACATTATTGGATACCGTAAACAATATCTTATCCATGAAAGTAGATATGATAGTAATGCGCCATGCAAGCCCGGGAGCAGCACACTATCTGTCGGAGCGTATAGAAGCACAAATTGTAAATGCAGGCGATGGTACGCACGAGCATCCTACTCAAGCCTTGTTGGATGCTTATTCTATACAAGAAAAATTGGGAGATTTGAATGGGAAAAAGATTGCTATTATTGGAGATATTACACATTCGAGGGTAGCATTGTCCAATATCTTTTGCTTGAAAAAAATGGGTGCAGAAGTTACGCTGTGCGGGCCGCCAACGTTAGTGCCGAAATATATTCAGCGGTTAGGGGTAAATGTTTCTTCTAATTTAGAAGAAACCTTACAATGGTGTGAGGTAGCCAATGTGTTGCGCATCCAATTAGAACGTCAGAATACAAAATATTTTCCATCCCTGCGCGAGTATGCATTGTACTACGGCGTGAACCGCCAGCGATTAGAGCGTTTAAATAAAGAAATTATCATTATGCATCCCGGCCCAATAAACCGCGGAGTAGAACTTACCTCAGATGTTGCAGACAGCAAACATTCTATTATTTTAGAGCAAGTAGAAAATGGTGTTGCCGTTCGGATGGCGGTCATGTATTTACTGGCTAATAAGCAAGATTGAACGAAAAAAATGGTTTAATTATCTAAGTTATTATTAATTGTCAGATTAAATCTAAGTTTCTACATATAATATAAAAATCACTTGACATTTTCATAAATTAGTGTTTATTTTACCTGAAATAGTTAAATATGAAAACTTTTTTCCTAACACACACACACACACACATTAAATATGTAGTTGTATTGATACTGTTAATGATATTTAGCGGTACAGCAACAAAGGCACAAATTAAAGTAACCTCAAATGGAAATGTCGGATTAAAGTTAGCCCCGGGTAATTTTAACCAAAATCCTGAAAGGCAGGTGCATACACGAGGGTTGCTGCTTATGGATACAGTTAGATACACTAGTAAATAAACTAAATATGAAAAAGAATTTAATTCTACTATTCTTTTCTATTATCGTTTTTACGCAAGTAAAAGCAACGGATTGGTTTCCCATTGGTGCAAAGTGGACGTGGGATTATAGATTGTGCTGCACAGGTGATTACTATACTGACAAATGGAATCTTGAAAAAGATACTGTAATTGGTGTCGACACATTTAATGTATTGAATCAATTTGTCAGACATTTGAATGAAAACAAAAGGATAATCATAAAAGAAAATAATCAAAAGATATATAGATGGTTTAATAATAAAATACTGCCCATTTGTGATTTTTCTAAGTTGGAAAAGGATACCAGTTTTATTGTTTTACCAAACGATCTTGGTAAATTAGATTCATTTTTATATATAATAGACAGTATAAGAACCTTACAACAAATGCCTGCTCTAAGAGTACAATTTGGTCGATTCACACCATTTCATAATACAAATATCTCTTTTCCTTATCCTAAAGTAATAATAGAAAAGACTATATTTTTTGGATTTGAAAATTCGTATAATTTCTTAATAACAGAACCTCCTATACCCCATTTAAGATGTTATCAAGATAATGAATTTATCATTAATCTAACTAGTGTTGCTTGTGATTCCACTATTGATAAAGTGAAAGAGACGTTTAATGCAAATTTATCTATAAAAGTATTTCCGAATCCAGTTTTAGATAAGATTCAGGTAGAATTTTCCAATATAAATAAATATAAAGACTTAAAATTATTTTTGGTTGATTTAAACGGGAAAATCATTAAATCAATTGAAAATAATTTAGAGATGGATGTTTATGATGTAAGTACTGGATTATATTATTTGAAAATTTTGTGCAATGAAGAATTTGTAACAAAACAGATTATTATAAATCATTAAATTTAAGCATAAATGAAAAAATATACATTTTTATTGCTAATAATATTATTATTAGCAATAAATAGAAGTTATTCACAACAATGCTATACAAATTGGAATCCAAATGATGGAGGTAATTCACCCAGTTCCTTTTTACTAAATGCATCATGTAATGATATTAATCTTTATAACACTCTTAACAATAATACCCAAACAAAGATTATTCGAATTGCATTTCATGTTTTTCAAAAAAGCAATGGTACTGGAAACCTGCAAAACACAACAGCTGACAGACAATGGCTGCAAACGTATAATTGGTTTTACGTAAATCAAGTTTTTAATAATTTGAGTCAAATGGCTTTGCCTACAGCTTCGCCATATATACAAGATGCTAAAATCTATTTTCAATTGGACAGTATTTATTTTTGGAAAGATGATTATGGGTGGGAAGGTAATATTGATAATAAAGGTGCTGGATACACTAAGGGAGAAACATTGTATAACACTTATGTCACAAATAAATCAAATGTCGCCAATAAAACAACCACTCTACATGTTTTCATGTCTGGTAATGGAGGAAAACCAGATGGAGCGGGTTCTGGTCAGGCAAGATGTTTGGCTGATAAACGTTGGATAATGTTTAATTCTATTTATCAGGCATATTTGAATAATACAGGGTGGAACGCTGGTCCAATATTACGTCATGAAATTGGACATGCACTTGGATTAAAGCATTCTTGGTATTCCGATGATTGTAATGACACCCCTGATAATTGTGGTAATGATTGTAATACATCACCTACCCCAAACACTAATAATGTTATGGATTACGGTCTATTTAAGGATGCTTTAACACGTTGTCAAACTAATAGGATACATTATTTTTTATTAGGTGGAAGTGATTATAATAATATGTTATTTGGTTGTGGAAATGATGATATTTCCGATTGTGTAATTAGTGGCATTAATATCACTACACCTATAGTAAGCGGACCGGTAAGTATTTGCAACCCAAATGGTTCAACTTATAATATTGATAATCTACAATTAGGTGTTACTGTAAATGCTACTGCAACTCCAACCGCCTTATTTCAAAATGCAGATATTTGTGGTGGACCTGGTATTCTATTTAAACCCGCTACAACAACTACTTCAGGTGGTGCTATTCTTACATTCACAACGAGCTTTGGTAAGTATGGTAATACTTCGATTACTAAAAAGGTATGGGTAGGAAATCGTCCTGCAACGTTAGATATTTGCACTTTTCCCAATAATCCTCAAATTTACGGAGCTACAACTATTAATTCACCGGGAACAAGTTACGGTACATCAGCAATTGTACCCAATAATTCTGATGTTACATTTATTGCTGCAACAACTAATTTAAATCCAGGATTTGAAGTACCTTTGGGTAACCAATTTGAAGTAATACCAGAGTCACTAACTTGTCAATAGAAAAGGTATAGAAATTACTCATTCATCGCCTTCCACAGCACACCTTTCAGTTTCATGATGTTCTTGTTAATCAAGGAAGAAAAGAAAACGTGCTGTATCTTTTTCGGCAATTCTTTTTCGAGCATTTTTACAACTCATCGTCTAATAAATCACTTTTGGAAATTCCAATGATTCTCGGTTTGTTCACGAGTTCCTTGTTGTATAATTTTAACCCAAAAAATTCTATAGGATTAAGAATCGATAATAATAAAGGGTTGTTTTATGTTGTCGATATTTTTCCAGACTTGAGCAATCCACTCTGGCGCAAGTCTCCCATCGGGTGACTCGTGTCTATTGATAGTAGCGGTCTCTGGCCGCATACCCCAAACTGCACAAGTACGCAACCGCACAAGGCTTTACGGCATACTTACACTAGTTGGCGCTCGGCTGTAACCCAATACTTTACAGGCTTCTGATACATTTCCTAATTTCTCCGCTAACTTTAATACCCCTAATTTCGGTTGAATTAATTTACTTTGTGTTGTCATTGTTAATCTGGTTTAATTACCTAAGTTATTATTAATTGTCATATTAAATCTAAACTTCTACAATTTATCGAATGTTGAGTTTAAAACCTACGCCGTGTACGTTTTGTATTTCAATATTTGCGTCGTCTTTCAGGTATTTACGCAATTTGGTGATATACACATCCATACTTCTACCCGCAAAGTAACTGTCGTCTTTCCAGATTTTTACCAGCATATCTTCACGTTTTACAGGCGTGTTGGCATGTTTGGCCAAATATTCTAATAATGCTGCTTCCTTTTTTGTAAGCGAAGTTATTTCGTTTCCCAAAATGAGTTGCAGTTCATCTACTTTTAAGAGATACTGACCAATTTTAAATTCTTTTTGTTCCGGAGCAGCAGATTTGGTGCGTTTAAGAATCGCTTCCATCCGCATCACCAATTCATCAAAGTTAAAAGGTTTGGTAATGTAGTCGTCGCCGCCTAAGGCAAATCCTTTTAGTTTATCTTCCTGCATTTCTCTTGCCGTCAAAAAAATGATAGGCGTTTCATCTTTTTTTGCTCTTAATTCTTCCGCTAAGGTAAATCCATCCTTTTTCGGCATCATCACATCAAAAAGATATAAATCAAATTTCTCTTTGTATATGGCTCGCTCCGCCTCTAATCCGTTAATGCAATGGGTGATGTCGTAGCCTTTGTCGCTAAGGTTATCTTTGATGACAAATCCTAAATTTGGATCATCTTCTGCCAATAATATTTTCACCTTTTCCATAATTTTTTATTTTTCTTTGGTGTGTAACCATATTGTAAATGTAGTTCCTTCTTTAGGAATGCTGTGCAACGCTATTTTTCCTTTATGCAATTTGATCATATTTTTGACATAAAACAAGCCCAAGCCAAAGCCTTTTACATCGTGTATATCACCGTTGGGTACGCGGAAAAATTTCTCAAAAATCATGTTGTGCGAACTTTTTTCTATACCCTTCCCATTGTCTTTCACCGCAATTTCTATGCCTTTGTGTTTGTAATGGGTGGTAATAATGATTTCGGGTATTTTATCGCAATATTTTATAGCATTATCTACCAAATTGTATAAAATATTAGTTAAGTGTACTTCGTCGCCAATTACGGTATGCTTTCGAGCATTTAAGTATAGCTTTATTTTCCCGCCTAATTCACTTAAGCGGGGCTCCATGTTTTTAGATAGATTTTCAATCAACTCATGCATATCCACCTCGGTAGTATTGAGCACTATTTTATGCGAATCAATTTGTGATACTTGTAAAACGGATTCTACTTGGCGTTTCAGTCGTTGGTTTTCTTCGCTGATAATGGTGGCATAGTGTTTTAGGCGTTCGGGGTTTTTGATAATGTCATCACGCATCAATACATCACTCGATAGTGCAATGGTAGATATTGGCGTTTTAAATTCATGCGTCATGTTATTTACAAAGTCAGTTTTTATCTCGCTAAGTTTTTTTTGTTTTAAAATTACAAGAATGGTGTAGGTGAAAAATCCGATTACGACTAATAATACGCAGGAAAAAAAAGTCAATAGCTTTAAATCATCTTGTAAATAGGTTTTCTTTTTTGGAAAAAGTATGCCAATATAATAGTTTTCATTAGGCTTTGCTTTGATGTGCACCCGTTCTACTTCTCCCGGTTTTTTTATATTTACATATCGCCCAAAGTAAAATGAATCGGTGGTACATTCAAAAATACCATATTCAAAGTCAGCATTCAAATTTTGATTTTTGGATTCTATCAATAAATAGTTTTCCAATAGGGTAACATTCACCGGAGAACTAAAGTCTAGCGTGTAATAGTTGGATGCTTTTTTGTTAATACCATCTAATTGCACTCTATATTTAGAGTCTTGTATTAGCCGGTCTGAAACGCTTTTGAGAGCTACATACGCCCGATGATTGAATTGCTGTTCTTTCAGGTCGATAGCTTTTTTTACCCAAAAAATTTGAGTGGCAACTATTCCTGCTAACGAAATAAATGCTAATAAAATGATATTTCGTATTGCAGCTCTCGACATAGTGTAAAGATAATCGGAATCATAGATATAACCGTTTCATTAACATATATTTAGCATAAATGTTGGGCGAACTAAAATAGTTATTGGTCTATTTCATTTAGAAGGTGTAAAACAGCTCTGAAAATTTGGCATACGGCATGGAATATAAAGAAAAATATAAATGCTACACCGGTCATGGCACGCACTTCCGTAGATTGCGAAAATGATATAGAGGATATTGCGTTTCCAATAAAATATAAACTTGCCAATAGTACAAAAAACAATAGGAAAGAGATTATTTCATAGGCTACAATTTTTTGTTGGAAAATGCTTAAAACAGGATTATATACACAAAAAAAGGATATAGGTAATAATAAGAAACTCCAAGCCAAAACGCTTTTTTGCCCTAAGGCCATGCAACTAACAGCGATAAGCGCAAGTAGTATCAGCGTTACGCCTCCTTGCTTTAAAGGAGATAGATTTTTTATAAAAGAGAAACTATTTTTTGCCATTTGACGGATATATGCTACAACAAAAATAACTATTTGTTTTAAAGTAGTATTTTTGTTTAAACATTTTTATGGATACACGCTTAGAGGCATTTGCCAGATTGCTGAAAATTATGGATGAATTGCGCGAACAATGCCCATGGGATAAGAAGCAAACCATTCAGACCTTGCGCAAGCTAACGATAGAAGAAACGTATGAATTGTCGGATGCAATAGTGAGCAATGATTGGAAAGGGATAAAGGAAGAGTTGGGAGATATATTTTTACATTTGGTATTTTATTCAAAAATTGGCAGCGAGCAAGAACAGTTTGATGTGGCAGATGTTCTAAATACAGTTTGCGAAAAATTAATATACCGCCATCCGCATATTTACGGGGATGTAAAAGTAGAGAATGAAGAGGAAGTGAAAAAGAATTGGGAGCAGTTGAAGTTAAAAGAAGGGAAAAAATCAGTATTAGAAGGAGTACCTTCATCGCTGCCGGCAATTAATAAAGCCCAACGCATACAAGATAAAGTACGCGCCGTAGGATTTGATTGGGATAATAAAGAACAAGTGATGGAAAAAGTGATGGAAGAAATCGGAGAGTTGAAAGATGCCGTAGCGGAACAATCGGCGACGGAGATAGAATTAGAATTTGGAGATGTGCTTTTTGCTTTGATAAATTATTCTCGATTTATAGATGTAGATCCGGAAAAAGCCTTAGAGCAAACGAATCGTAAGTTTATTGCTCGTTTTCAATGGATGGAAGCGTACGTGAAACAGCAACATTTAGATATGCATGCGATGAATTTAGCACAATTAGATGAACTTTGGGAAATGGCAAAAAAACAATTAAAACAACAACAATAAATTTACAATATTGATTTTTTTACGTCAACATAAAATTTTAATCAATGCAATAGTAGGTGCTATATTACTGTCGGTAAGTTTATTGATAGATACCATACAGTCTATTTCACCGAGCGTAAACAGAGCAAAGCAATTAATAGAAAGCAGATTGCACAACGATGAGAGAATTGCGAATGCGGTACTGAATCAACCGGAATTATCTAAAGCAGCAGGCAGATATACGGCTACAGATTCTGTTATTAAAAAACAGTACAAAAATAAAGACATTTTTTTTTATGTATATAAAGATGGTGCCTTAGCATATTGGTCGAATAATAGTTTTATTCCTGAAAATATAGATAAACTTTCCCAGCATGATATTCATTTTTTAAAAGAGGGGAATGGCTACTATGAAGTTTTGCATAGTGAATCTGTGGAGAACCATATTGATTTTTATGCTTTAATTCCGGTGTATTATCAGTACCCGACAAATAATAAATTCCTAACCAACGGATTTGTTTGGCAACATCCATTTTTAAAACGCTTTGTTATCTCTAATAAAGAAGCGAAGCATTCAACAATTGTAGCAGATAGTAAAGGAAATTATTTGTTTTCCATTCGTATCTCCGATAACCTGCAATCTGTGTATAACCCATATATTATTATTGCCGAATTGATAGGGTTATTAATGTTATTTTGGGTAGTTTTTCAGGTAGTAAAACGTGCACTCCAACAGCGTAAAATATGGCTTTCGATAGGGATAATTCTACTGCTGAATGTGGTTATCGAAGTTCTTTTTAATCAATGGAATTTATTCTCCCTCGCTAAATCTTCTTTGCTGTTTTCTCCAAATTTATATGCTTCCGTTTATTTGGGAAATACCTTAGGCGCACTGCTAATTCGAGCATTTTTACTAACATGGTCTATATCGTTTATCCGATTTGCTCCCAAAGAAAATATAAGGAAAGTGCACACCGGCTGGCTGCTACTATTGCCCGTAATAATTTATTTTTTAGTAGTATTTATAATTCAAAGTGTAATCCAAAACTCTGTAATTAGTTTTAACTTTTATTTGGTCAATACATTAAGTATTTACACGCTTATAAGTCTAACCATTTTCGGATTGGGATTTTCCAGTTTATTATTTTTAATGAAATGGATAGTTGAATTACCTCTGCCAAAAAACTTTGGCATATTAGTATTAACGTATAGCATTGTTGGTGTTGCTGTCGGTTTTCTGATTAAAGCATTTTCAGATATAACGTACGCTTTGTTTATATTGCTATGGTTTTTAACGCTGTTTTTTTTCTTTTTTTACGAAAAATCATTCTTCCAACCGAATAAAAAATACAAATTTTTATCCAACCTGATTTTATTGTCCTGTATAGCATTTTTAACCTCTGTAATTATCGTTTATAATACCAATAAGAAAGATATTGAAAAGCGAAAATACCGCATGCAAGAATTAGTTTCGGAGCGTGATGTTGGGGAAGAATATACACTTACAGAATCAGAACAAACGATACAAGAAGACAACTTGATAAAATCGTATTTCAAAAATCCATATCTGTACTCTGCAGATTTAGAGAAATATCTATCCTCTAAATATTATAAACCATTACTCCGTCGATACGACATTACTACTTATGCTTTCGATAAAGAGGGTAACTCATTAATCGGTATTGCACAAAAAGAGTTTTATAAGCTGAATCTTCTCCGATTTTCCCGAAGATCAAAACCTATTTCTTCTCAGTTCTATTACATATCAATAAAAGAAAATGGAGAAAAGTATTTAGGCTATTTTCCTATTAATGATGACTCTACACGCATCGGTTATTTGTTCGTAGAATTTATTCCTAAAATTTTCAGTTCATACAGTGCTTATCCCGAGCTGCTAATGAAACAACGGAATTACTACGATGAAGAATTTGAAAATTTCTCTTATGCCATTTATGATAGTGGCTATTTAGTAAAGCAAAAAGGAGATTATGAATATCCATTGCATTTCAATTTCCCAATAAGCAAAAACAAATCTTTTAATTACTATAAGAGCAATGATTTTAATCACACCATTTATTTTAGTAAAGACAAGCAAGTTGTATTGTCAGAAAAAAACAGACCAACACTAAGCACTATTGCAGTATTTTCTTACTTGCTTATTTACTTCTTGTTTTTCTTCATTTTTATTGATTTAACGGGCTTTTTAGAACGATTTTGGGGGGAGGAAACTATCCGTGATTTCTTTAAAGGCAATACATTACAAAAGCAAATTCAAAATGCTATGATAGTATTGGTACTGTTTTCACTAATAGTAATTGCTATCGTTACCATGATTTATTTTCAGTATCAATACAATATCTATCATAATAGTAAATTGCTGAAAAAAGTAAATATTGTAATGCGTAGCGTCTCACAATATTATGTGGAAGATTACCCGACTGACGGCCCTAATACTTTCGATAAAGTAATTCAACAAAAACTACGTGTTTTATCCAATATACATGCTTTAGATATTAACGTGTATAACTCTAAAGGAGTGTTGATGCAAACCTCCCAACCTGAAATTTTTAAACGAAAATTAGTATCCACCCGTATGGATGCAGATGCGTATGCCAATTTGATAATAAAAGGAAAATCAAAGTATGTGCACGATGAAAAAATTGGTGGATTGGTTTATTTAAGTGCCTATCAGCCTTTTCGAAGCAATGGGAAAGTATTGGGCTATTTTAATTTTCCTTATTATGGAAAACAAAAAAGCTTCCAAGAAGATCTTTCTTATTTTTTAGTCGCATTGGTAAATGTGTATGTCGTGTTTTTGGTTGCTGCAGCCTTATTGGCGGTGCTTTTATCGCGCTCTATTACCAATTCCCTTACGCTAATTTCAGAAAATATTAAGGATGTACAATTGGGTAAAGCTAATAAAAAAATTAAGTGGAAAAATGAAGACGAAATTGGTTTGTTGGTGAAACAATACAATCAGATGTTGGACGAGTTAGAAAAAAGTGCGGATTTGTTAGCAAAATCGGAACGTGAAGGAGCATGGCGAGAAATGGCAAAACAAGTAGCCCACGAAATAAAAAATCCGCTTACGCCGATGAAATTGAGCATACAGCATTTACAAAGAGCATTGAAAGATAACTCCGGCGATATTAAAGAACTTACAGAGAAAGTTTCCCAACGCTTAATTGACCAGATTGATACCTTATCGGGTATTGCTACTGCTTTTTCCGATTTTGCAAAAATGCCACAAGGAGAGTTTTCATCCATAGATATTGTGCCTATTTTACTTTCAGCCGTAGAGCTTTTTAGAGAAAGCGAAAATATAGAAATCATTTTAAACTATCCAACAGATGCTTGTAAAGTAAATGGCGATAAAGAACAAATAATGCGTGTGTTTACCAACATTATAAAAAATGCAACACAGGCCATCCCCGAAACGCGAAAAGGACTAATAGAAATCCAAATAAGTGTACAGCAGCAAAATTATTTAATTTCAGTGAAAGATAACGGTACCGGTATTGAAGAAGATAAGCGTACGCATATTTTTGAACCTAACTTTACAACCAAAACTAGCGGTACCGGCTTAGGGTTAGCCATTTGTAAAAATATTATTGAACGTATGAATGGTGCTATTGGGTTTGATTCGAAAGTCAATGAGTATAGCATTTTCTATATAGAATTGCCTAAACAAAATTAAATATTAAGTATTCTTTCTTAACTTTGTATGCTGAACAATTAGTGAGAAATAGCTACATAAACAGGGAAGATACAGTAAGAAAAAAACATCATTAACATGAAAAATAGTAATTCGCAACAACTTTTCGAAACTGCAAAAAACTTAATGCCCGGCGGTGTAAACTCACCGGTGCGTGCATTCCGTTCTGTAGGTGGTACTCCGGTGTTTATGAAAAAAGGAAAAGGAGCGCATATTTGGGACGAAGATGGTAATGAATATATTGATTATTGCTGCTCGTGGGGACCTCTTATTTTAGGGCATGCCGATGGATATATCGAAGAGGCTATTATAACAACCGTAAAAAACGGCACTTCGTTCGGTGCACCTACGGCATTAGAAAACCAATTGGCCGCATTAATTATTTCCAATCATACGTACATAGAAAAAATCCGCTTTGTGAGCAGCGGAACGGAAGCTGTAATGTCAGCATTACGATTAGCACGTGGTGTAACCGGGAAATCTAAAATAATAAAGTTTGATGGGTGTTATCACGGACATGTCGATTCATTATTGGTAAAAGCCGGTTCCGGATTAGTGACCTTTGGGGAGTCCGCTTCAGCCGGAGTGCCGGAAGCATTTGCCAACGAAACAATTGTATTGCCATTAAACGATGAGCAAGCGGTACATAATACATTAGAGCAATTATATGAAGATATTGCCGCAATTATTATCGAACCCATTCCGGCAAATAATGGATTGTTATTACAATCGCATAAATTTTTAGCCCACCTACGAGAATTGTGTACAAAGTATAATGTGCTGCTGATTTTTGATGAAGTTATTTCCGGCTTCCGTGTAGGTTTTGAAGGCGCTGCCGGTTTGTATAAAATCCAACCTGATATTATCACCTTCGGGAAAATTATTGGAGGCGGAATGCCGGTGGGTGCTTATGCTTCCAGCCATGCAATTATGCAACATGTATCTCCGTTGGGCTCGGTATATCAGGCAGGAACACTAAGTGGTAATCCGGTAGCAATGGCAGCAGGCGCAGCACAATTGAGCCAGTGTTTACAACCGCATTTTTATCAAAATTTACAACATAAAACCGATGCGTTAGTGAATGGAATTCGCCAGCATATTCTTACTAAAGGATATGAAATTACGATTTATAATATTGGCTCTATTTTCTGGTTTACCTTTTCGGATATGGCGCATCTAACTCGTGCTGACCAAATAGAATCGGGTAAAATGAGCTTGTTTGCAAAAGTATATCATTATCTGTTGGAGCACGGCGTATATTTTGGTCCATCCGGATATGAAGTAGGCTTTGTGTCTGCTGCACATACCGATGCCGATATAGAAAAAACAGTACAGGTACTCTGTGCTGCATTCGATAACGTAATGGGCGAATAATTCTTTGCCCCTATTATTCTTTTTGAATTTAATTTCTATACTACGCCTTGTTCTATCATGGCATCAGCTACTTTTACAAACCCTCCAATATTGGCGCCTTTTTCGTAATTGATGTGTCCGTCTTCTTCTCTGCCATAGCGCACGCAGGTTTCGTGTATGCCTTTTATAATGGTATGCAATCGGTCATCTACTTTTTCTTTAAACCAAGCATATCGTAAGGAGTTTTGCGTCATCTCTAATCCGGAAACGGCTACACCACCCGCATTTGCAGCTTTTCCGGGCACATAAAATACTTTGGCTTTATTGAAAATTGCAACCGCCTCGGAAGTACTCGGCATATTAGCCCCTTCAGCAATATATTTACAGCCATTGGCAATTAATTTTTTAGCATCTTCTCCGTCTAACTCATTTTGAGTGGCGCAAGGCAAGGCGATATCGCATTTTATGCCCCATGGTTTTTCTCCTTCAAAATAGTGTGCCGTCGGGTATTGGTCAATGTATTCTTTAAGCCTTCCGCGCTTTACTTCTTTTAATTCTGTAATAAAGGCTAATTTTTCGGTAGTGATACCTGCTGCATCGTAAATAAATCCATTGGAGTCAGACATTGTAACCACTTTAGCACCACATTGTATGCTTTTTTCAACGGCGAATTGTGCCACATTGCCAGAACCGGATACAGTAATTATTTTACCTTCCAATGTATCGCCTTGTGTTTTAAATATTTCTTGAATAAAATAAATTAAACCATAGCCTGTAGCTTCGGGTCTTATTCTGCTGCCGCCCCATTCAAAGCCCTTGCCGGTTAATACCCCTGTAAATTCATTTTGAATACGCTTGTACTGTCCAAATAAAAATCCTATCTCTCGCTTGCCTACCCCAATGTCTCCTGCCGGAACATCTAAGTTGGAGCCTATGTGTCGATAGAGTTCTGTCATAAAACTTTGGCAGAAGCGCATTACTTCATTATCAGATTTTCCTTTAGGATCGAAGTCTGAGCCTCCTTTTCCACCACCCATGGGTAGCCCCGTTAAACTGTTTTTAAATGTTTGCTCAAATGCTAAGAATTTCAATACACTTAGATTTACCGACGGATGGAAGCGCAACCCTCCTTTGTACGGGCCGATGGCTGAATTCATTTGAACTCTAAACCCTCGGTTTATTTGTATCTCTCCGTTGTCATCCACCCATGATACGCGAAATATAATTACTCGCTCCGGCTCTGCAATGCGTTCGAAAATCTTATATTTTTTGTACTTAGGATTTTTTTCAATGTAGGGCAAAATGTGTTCGGCAACCTCCTGCACGGCTTGCAAAAATTCCGGCTCTCCTTGGTTTTTTGTTTCGATTGATTGGATAATATCCATAATTGTAGCTTTAAAGAATTAGGAATGTCTGTACTTCTTAATACAGTAATAGAAAATGGAATACTCTATTTCTCAGTACTTCACAAAATAGTTAATACGAGATAGAATACTTAGGTATTCACAATAAGTTAATTATAACTTTAAAAGCACTTTACTATTGTTGGTATTTAACGCAACATCAATTTAAATTATAAATTGAAATTTTAATACTAAATAAAAAAGTGGATTGATGGAGTTAATCTCTTTTTTTGTAGAAAGTCTAAATAATAAAACCTATCCATTTTTTACTATTTCATCAAAATCAAAGCCTGCGCGTAGTAGCGTGCGCTTTGCCACATCTAAAGCATAGCCGGCCGTGTTGTATGGATGTACCGGTACATCGGTGGCATTTTCTAATTGTGCTAAAATAGCCTGTGTATCATTTTCAGTAAGTTGTTCGCAAATTGCATACATGCCTCCTTCTTTTTCTTCCAGCTCATCGTGAAGTTCCAAAATATAGCGTATTACCTTTATCACATCAGGGCTTGGCGGCACTACCATTAAAGAGGTTATTGCACCGTGATCTAATTTTAATTTTGCTGCCAAGGGTATAGGAACGCCACCGTTTGCTTTTTGTGCTGCCGGAAACAAAATCTTTTCTTCCATTTTTATATGCTTCAAAATACCAACTCTAAATTGATGATATAGCTCTTCTTTTATATCGCTTTCGATTTCTGTAGCAACATCAAATATTTTTTCTAAGCGCCGATGGTCATTGGTGAAAAATTGGTAAAGTACATTGTTCATCTGCTATATAAAATTAAAGGTGTGAAAATGGCATATTTAAATAGTAAAGTTAAAAATTCCATTTCTTTAAAACAAAATACAATAAGCATTGTTCTTTTTAATAACTTTAAGCATAAGAAGGTAGAACCAAAAACAATTAATATTAACCAATAAATAATTTTTATGAGTTATCCCAAAGCACAATCTGTAAAAGAAATTTCAATAGAAGGAAAAAAGTTTCAATATAGTTCTTTAAAAGATATAAAAGGCACAAGCGTGGAACATCTGCCGTTTAGTATCCGGATTCTATTGGAAAATGTACTGAGGAATTACGATGGTTTTAGTATTACAGAGGAACACGTTGATACTTTATTGCATTGGACACCGCAGGCAGTAGATAAGGATATTCCATTTAAACCCGCACGTATTTTAATGCAAGATTTTACCGGCGTTCCGGCGGTGGTGGACATGGCATCTTTACGTGCCGAGTTTGTAAGACACGGAAAAGACGGACAAAAAATAAATCCTGCTATTCCTGTCGATTTAGTGATAGACCACTCTGTGCAGGTAGATTACTACGGAACAGATTATTCCTATAATAAAAATGTAGAATTAGAATTTGAACGCAATAAAGAGCGATATGAACTTTTAAAATGGGCTCAAAAAGGGCTGAGCAACTTTACCGTTGTTCCTCCCGGTATGGGTATTTGCCATCAAGTAAATCTGGAATATTTATCTAAGGCAGTTATTGCAAGAGAGGGTTGGTTGTTTCCCGATACTTTAGTTGGCACTGATTCACATACCCCTATGGTAAACGGAATAGGAGTGATAGCTTGGGGTGTAGGAGGTATAGAAGCAGAAGCTGCTATGTTAGGACAGCCTATTTTCTTTACCTGCCCCGAAGTTGTTGGCTTAAAGCTCACCGGAAAAATTCCCGATCAATGTACCGCTACCGATTTAGTATTGTCCATAGCAAACTTATTAAGAAAAACAGGCGTAGTAGGCAAGTTTGTTGAAGTATTTGGAGAGGGTTTAGAAAATTTAAGCGTTACAGATAGAGCAACTATTGGCAATATGTCGCCGGAATTTGGCTGCACCGTTACTTATTTCCCAATAGACAATCGCACGTTAGAATATATGCGCTCTACCAATAGAACAGAAGAACAAATAAAAATAGTAGAGGCTTACTGTAAAGAAAATTTATTATGGAGAACGGGTAATGAAAAAATCAATTATTCTACAGTAGTAGAGTTAGATTTGTCCACGTTAGAGCCAACCGTTTCAGGTCCTAAACGCCCACAAGATAAAATTTTAGTAAAAGATTTAGAAAGCAAGTTTAAAGAAGTACTAAAGAATGAATTTAGCCGAGAGTACCAACCCAAAGATGAACGCACGGAATCTGCATGGCTAAAAGAAGGCGGATCGGGCACCGAATTTGTTTTTGGTAAAGTCCCAATTCATGGCGAAGTAAAATCGGAAATTGTAGTGGATGATTCGCATCATTCCGTAAGAATAAAACAAACCAATAAAGAATATGTATTGAGTGACGGACACATTGTAATTGCAGCAATTACCAGCTGTACTAACACTTCTAACCCTGCGGTGATGGTAGGAGCGGGGCTGTTAGCCAGAAATGCCGTTGAAAAAGGATTGCGCACTAAATCATGGGTAAAAACCTCATTAGCACCGGGGTCAAAAGTGGTTACAAAATACTTGGAACGATCCGGCTTAAACGTAGATTTGGAAGCCTTGCGGTTTCATACCGTTGGCTATGGATGCACGTCTTGTATTGGAAATTCAGGGCCATTGCCTCCGGCTATTGCTACCGCTGTAGATAAAGGAGAATTGGTGGTGGCTTCCGTACTTTCCGGAAACAGAAACTTTGAGGCACGAGTACATCCACAAGTGAAAATGAATTTCTTAATGTCGCCAATGTTAGTAGTGGCGTATGCTTTGGCAGGAAGAGTAGATATAGATTTAATTCATAATCCGATAGATTACGATCCAAACGGTGAACCGGTATATTTAAAAGATATTTGGCCCACTCGAGAGGAAATACAACAGACAATCAATAATTGCATGAAGCAAGATGACTTTGAAGAGGTATATAACGTTATTTTTGATGGCTCAACAGATTGGCAAGATTTAGATGTAAATTTGGCTCAAAACTTTGAATGGAATCCAAAATCTACTTACATCCGCGAAGCTCCATTTTTTGAAAACTTAAATGCAACGCCGGAGCCTATTTCCGATATAAAAAATGCGAGAGTGTTACTGTATTTAGGTGATTCCGTTACAACCGACCATATCTCCCCGGCAGGCTCTTTTAAAGATACTTCCGCTGCGGGTGTTTACCTTATTGAAAACGGAATTGCTAAAGATGATTTCAACTCGTATGGCTCCCGAAGAGGAAACCATGAAGTAATGATGCGTGGAACATTTGCCAACGTGCGTATCAAAAATAAAATTGCAGATAAAGAAGGCGGGTACAGCAAATATTTCCCAACAAATGAAGTAAACACAGTGTATGATGTTGCAATGAAATATCAAAAAGATAAAACGCCTTTAATAGTTTTAGCAGGAAAAGAATACGGCTCGGGTTCTTCACGAGATTGGGCAGCAAAAGGCACTTTCCTTTTAGGTATTAAAGCAGTTATTGCAGAAAGCTATGAGCGTATCCATAGAAGCAATTTGGTAGGAATGGGTATTGCTCCTTTAGTATTTATCAACGGACAAAACGCAATAACTTTAGGCTTAGACGGAACAGAAAGCTATACGATTTTGGGTTTAGAAGAAAACCTAACTCCTCACAAGCTTTTGGACGTAAAAGCAGTGCATCCGACTGGTAAAGAAATCAATTTTAAAGTAGAAGCAAGATTAGATTCTGCCATAGAAATTGAATATTATAAAAATCAAGGAATATTGCAGTATGTATTGCGAGAATACCTGAAAAATAACTAATTGTAAAATAGTTAAAAAAACTAAAGATACTTTTGTGTTTGCTGCTTAATAGTAAATTTGTTTTACTATAATTAAATTTCAAAAGCTATAGAGCGTTTAAGATCGTTTTAAAGAAGTTGAACACTACAAAAACAAAAAAAAATATGAAATTCATTATCCGATTTTTAATAAAAGTAGCTACCGTTATTGCACTTTCCTACATATTGCCTAAGCTTTGGTCCGGCTTTCACCAGCCAATTGTAACAGCACCTTTGGTAGCCGTAAAAGTAGCATTAGTATTAACCTTGTTAAACACATTTGTAAAACCTGTTTTACAGTTTTTTGCATTACCCATTACTTGCCTTACATTAGGTTTGTTTTCTTTAGTCATCAGTGCTGCAATCGTATTGATGACGCAATCTATAGTAAGTGGTTTTATTGTCGGAGGTTGGCTTGCAGCTTTACTGTTCAGTTTGTCTTTCTCGTTTATAAGTGCAACCGTAGAAAAATTTATAGTCGATGAGGAATAATCAGTAATAATTACAGTTTTTATTAATTATTTCTGACATAATTTCTGTTTGATAAGACAAAATATATCATTTTGTCATTTTGCATAGTTTTTGTTGTTTATCAGTAAAATTTTCAACGTACTATGAATCCAAATAATTATACCATCAAATCACAAGAAGCTATTGCTGCTGCGCAACAATTAGCCTTCGATTTAAAACATCCCTCCATGGATACCTTTCATTTATTGGGAGCTATTTTGGAAACAGATACCGATGTTACCCCTTTCTTATTAAAAAAATGCGGAGCGGATATTCATAAAATTCAAACAGAAGTAAATGCCACATTAGAGAAGCAACCTACCGTTTCGGGAGATAGCATGAAATACCCGTCACAGGCATTAGGGCAGGTATTACTCAAAGCAAATTCATACGTAAAGGAATTTAACGATGAGTACGTTTCTATTGAACATTTACTGTTGGCATTACTATCTGCTAACGACGCTACGGCTGCTTTATTAAAGAACAACAAACTCACAGAAAGTGCATTAAAACAAGCTATTAAAGAACTTAGAAAAGGACAAACCGTGAATAATCCAAGTGCAGATACTACCTATAATTCTTTAGACAAATATGCAAAGAATTTAAACGAATTAGCCCAGTCGAATAAACTCGATCCGGTAATTGGACGTGATGAAGAAATACGTAGAGTATTACATATACTTTCTCGCCGAACAAAGAACAACCCCATATTGGTAGGAGAACCCGGAGTGGGTAAAACAGCTATTGCAGAAGGCATTGCGCATCGTATTATTTCGGGAGATGTACCTGAAAATTTAAAATCCAAAATAATCTATTCTTTAGATATGGGGGCATTGGTTGCCGGTGCAAAATACAAAGGAGAGTTTGAAGAGCGTTTGAAAGCTGTAATAAAAGAAGTAATATCATCTGATGGACAAATCATTTTATTTATAGATGAAATACATACGCTGGTAGGCGCCGGTGGTGGAGGTGAAGGTGCAATGGATGCTGCAAATATTTTGAAACCTGCACTAGCAAGAGGAGAACTAAGAGCTATTGGCGCAACAACATTAAACGAATATCAAAAATATTTTGAAAAAGACAAAGCACTCGAACGACGTTTTCAAAAAGTAATGGTGCAGGAACCAAGCATTGAAGATACCGTTTCAATATTGCGAGGCTTAAAAGAACGCTATGAAAGCCATCATAAAGTAACTATAAAAGACGAAGCTATCATTGCTGCTGCTGAACTATCGAGTAGATATATTACCAACCGTTTCTTGCCGGATAAAGCTATCGACTTAATTGATGAAGCTGCTGCAAAATTACGTTTGGAAATGGATTCTGTTCCGGAAGAATTAGATGAGTTGGACAGAAAAATCCGCCAATTAGAAATTGAGCGTGAAGCCATAAAACGAGAAAATGATGAAGTGAAAGTAAAAGACTTATCTGAAACAATCGCGGAATTATCAGAAAAACGAAATGCAATTCGTGCAAAATGGCAAAGCGAAAAAACTATTGTCGATAGGATATCTGCAGAAAAAGAAAATATAGAAACCTTAAAATCAGATGCAGAACGTGCAGAACGCAACGGCGATTACGCAAAAGTTGCAGAAATACGCTATGGTAAAATTAAAGATGCCGAACAAAAATTAGTGGCTTTTGAAAAAGAATTAGACGAAATAAAACAAGGAAGCCGACTGATGAAAGAAGAAGTAACCGGAGAAGATATAGCAGAAGTAGTTTCTAAATGGACGGGAATTCCGGTAAATAAAATGCTACAAGCAGAGCGTGATAAATTATTGTACTTGGAAGATTATTTACATGCCCGTGTGATTGGTCAAGATGAAGCAATTATTGCAGTAGCCGACTCCATAAGAAGAAGCCGTGCGGGTCTGCAAGACCCCAAAAAACCATTGGGCTCATTTTTGTTTATCGGTACTACCGGAGTAGGAAAAACAGAATTGGCAAAAGCATTAGCAGAATTGTTATTCGATGACGAAAAAGCAATGGTGCGTATCGATATGAGTGAGTACATGGAAAAGCATGCCGTATCCCGATTAATAGGCTCCCCTCCGGGATATGTGGGCTATGATGAAGGCGGACAACTGACCGAAGCCGTGCGCAATCATCCATATTCTGTAGTATTGTTAGACGAAATCGAAAAAGCACATCCCGATGTATTTAATGTACTTTTACAAGTGTTGGAAGACGGCAGATTGACCGATAATAAAGGCAGAGTGGTAGATTTTAAAAATACAATAATCATCATGACCTCCAATATCGGCTCTCATTTAATACAACAAAATTTTGAAAACGTAAAAACGGAAAATGACATTTTTACGGCTACAGAAACCTCCAAAGCACAAATTTTTGATGCGTTAAAAAGAGTCGTAAAACCTGAATTTTTCAACCGTATTGATGAGGTGATAATGTTTAAACCATTACTGCAAAATGACATTCGTGAAATTGTAAAAATTCAATTAAATAATTTGAAAAAGCAATTAACAGATATGGATATTCAATTAGAATATACCGAAGAGTTGGTAGATTATTTTTCCAAAGAAGGCTATGAGCCGCAATATGGCGCAAGACCATTGAAACGACTAATTAACAGGGAGTTAATCAACCAATTATCTAAGATGATACTAGCAGATAAAATCGATAAAAATAAAAAAGTGATAGCCGATAGTTTTGACAATCAAATTGTATTTAGAAACGAATAATTTTTTGTAGTTGAAACACGATAGAGAGGTATATATTAATTGCCTCTCTATTTTATTTATCCCATATTTTAGTACGAAAGAATATTTCCCGACTTGTAACATTTAGTGCGCTAAAAGTACTAATAGGAAATATTGTTACATTGATAAATAATAGTTTATAGCTGCGCTAAATTTACATATTACAAGTCGAGATTAATAATATTCAAGCATAAAACCGATAGTATAACTATTGGTACGGTCATCTACTATAAAGGTTGTTTTAGACACTACATTGTTTGTAAATTCATAAGTATAACGTTGTATTAATTACTTGAACTTAGGACTTAAATCCAGCTAATAATTTTTAGTGAAAAATTGTAATTAATAAAATAATTACATACATTCGTTAACAATAAATTTAAACCTATGTAGAAACTAAAATTTGTATTTATGCTGGCAGTAATTTCTGTTTTAGCATTTAGTTGTTCTAAAGAGAACAAAAAAGGTAACTCCGGACCTGAAATTAGTGATTTGGTGCCTAAGGGCGAAATCGTTCCTGTTGCTCAAAGACAAAAAACACTAACAGGCTTCGACACTTCAGCTACATTAAGAGTAAGAGCAGATGCTCAAAAATGGTGGAGAACAGTAAAAGGGGAAGCGATAATGTTTAAAAACTCTTGTGGGGGAAGTATTAGAAGAGATGATTTGGAAGCAGACACAACACATTATCATGCTTTTTATCCAAATGGAGAAATTTGGATAAGAGAAGGAGCTAGCGCAGCCCCTATTAAAAAAGGAACATGGAAATGGACAGATGCTAATCAAAATGCTGTTAAGGTTGTAATTGATGATGAAGAACCGGATCCTGATTTTGATAATGTTTACACCATTACTTGGTTAAATGATAATAATTTAGTGTACGTAGCAACTATCAAACATTCAGAAAATGGTTGCAGTGCTGCAGTAAATGTTTATATACAATTTACAAAGGAATAAATTATTTTTTTAATACATAGCAGTATAAAAAAGTGGGGGCAAAATATATTATTTTGCCCCCACTTTTTTTAGAATACTTAGATTCAAGAATGAAAGGCAGCTTCAACAGTATAATATACAATCATGGAATTTGTAAATAAATAGTTGTACCTTTGCCTTAATTACAAAATGTATTACTCGTAAATACTACTTTTAATATGTTTTTAATTTGCCACCAAGAATATGTCAGTTTAGAATTACACTTCTCCGTTTTTTTATCCATGCAATAGTGGCTATTTATAATCGCTTGTATTCCACATATTCAATACATTCTTATTAAAATAATAAATGTTATTTCAAGACTTAAATTTGATTGAGCCCATCTTAAAAGCGCTCAAAACCGAAGGTTATACTCAACCTACCCCAATACAAGAGCAAGCTATTCCTATTGTATTACAAAGAAAAGACTTATTAGGCTGTGCGCAAACGGGTACGGGCAAAACGGCAGCATTTGCAATTCCTGTGTTACAACTTCTTGCTGAAGACTTTATTTTAGGCAAAAAAACAAAAGCTCCAAAAGCATTGATTTTGACCCCAACCCGAGAGTTGGCCATCCAAATTATGGAAAGTTTCGCCGCTTATGGTAGGCATATTCCATTGAAACGTACCGTTATTTTTGGTGGCGTATCACAACATGCACAAGTAATGGCACTAAACCAAGGAGTCGATATTATTGTGGCAACACCCGGCAGATTACTCGATTTAATGAACCAAGGGTATGTAGATTTACGTGCTATAAAAATATTTGTATTAGATGAAGCAGATCGGATGTTAGACATGGGTTTTGTAAATGAGGTAAAAAAAATTATTGCTAAATTACCCGTTCATCGCCAAACGTTATTTTTCTCGGCAACGATGCCAACCGAGATTCAAAGCTTAGCCAATGCAATTTTAAATACCCCTGAAAAAGTTGAAGTAACGCCCGTTTCTTCTACGGCAAATACCATTGACCAATCTATTTTTTTTGTAGAAAAAAAAGATAAAAATGCACTTTTAGTCCATTTGTTAAAAGATAAAGCAATCCATAGCGCATTAGTATTTACGCGCACCAAACATGGCGCAGATAAAGTAGTGAAAATGCTGACCGCTGCAAAAATAAAATCAGCGGCAATTCATGGAAATAAATCACAAAATGCAAGACAAACGGCATTGCAAAGTTTTAAAAATAAAACGATACGGGTATTGGTAGCTACTGATATTGCAGCACGTGGTATAGATGTCGATGATTTAACGCATGTATTTAATTACGAACTACCTGAAGTGCCTGAAACCTATGTACACAGAATTGGTAGAACCGGCAGAGCAGGAAATGCGGGAATAGCATTTTCTTTTTGCGATACAGAAGAAAAATTACTACTGCGCGATATTCAAAAGTTAATAGGCAAACAAGTTCCTGTTCGGGTCGATCATCCCTATCCAATTGCTAATGCATCGGTAGAATTAAAAGAAACACATCAGCCTAAATTTGCAGGGCCAAAACCCAAAAACAACAGAGCAAGTAAACCAAAGAAAAAGTGGTACAATAAACCAAAAGGATAATTTTTTTCTTTATAAAATTTCAATACTTCGCAAGCTATTGTACACCTTGCGCAGTGTTTTTTAGGAATAAAAAAACGCTACTAAAAATAGTAGCGTTTTTTTTATCAGCAAAAATGTTACCACATTTTTTCTCGGTCTTCTTCTTTGATATACATTTTGTCGGTAGGTTTTACATTAAACGCTTTGTAGAACTCCGGTAAGTTGCTTAGTACCCCATTTACTCTAAATTTTGCCGGTGAGTGCTCGTTAGATAAAATTTGCATGCGCATAGCTTCCGGTCTCGTGTTTGTTCTCCAAATAATGGCATAGTTTAGGAAGAAACGTTGCGACGGAGTAAAGCCACTGATGAGTGTGTCTTTTTTGCCTGCTAATGCTTTTTGCAGCGCATTATAACTGATAATCATTCCACCTAAGTCGGCTATATTTTCACCCAAAGTAAGTTCGCCATTTACGTGTAAGCTATCATTTTCAAAAGGGCGGAAAGTGGAGTACATTTTTACAAATTTTCCGGTTAATGCATCATAGTTTTTTCTGTCTTCCGGTGTCCACCAATTTTTCAGGTTTCCTTCCGCATCGAACTGGCTGCCTTGGTCGTCAAATCCATGTGTAATTTCGTGTCCGATAACCATACCGATACCACCATAATTTACGGCATCATCTGCATTTTCGTAAAAGAATGGCGGTTGTAAAATTGCAGCAGGGAATACAATTTCATTGATAAGCGGATTGTAATAAGCATTCACCGTTTGTGGCCCCATACCCCATTCCGTACGATCTATTTTATCCTGTTTTAATTTTTCTAATACCCGTAGATTTTCAGCATACGCGCAATTTAGCACATTGGAAATATAGGGTTGATCACTTACATCGGTATGTTCGTATGTCCACCATTTATCAGGATAGCCAACTTTTACATCTATTTTATTTAGTTTTTCCAATGCTTTCGTTTTTGTTTCCGCACTCATCCAGGTTAGGTTTTTAATACGTTCTTTTAATACAGTGCGGATATTTTCTACCAATTCTAAAGCTCGTTTTTTGGCACGAGGTGAGAAGTTTGTTTTTACATATTCTTGACCAATTAAATCTCGTAAGTACTGCTCCGCAACATTAGTTACGCGTTTCCATCTTGGTTCCATTTCCTTTATGCCACTTAATATCTTTCCGTAAAAATTAAATCGTGCATCAGCAAGTGGCTGGCTAAGATATTTTGCCGTAGAGTTTAAGAGTTGAAAGTCGGTATATGAAACCCATTTGTCATGTGGAATTTTTGCTAACATGCTGTCAACTGCTTTGAAAAAGGCGGGTTGACCTACCACAATTTCTTTCGGCATAATTTTCATCTCAGTAAAAAATACATTCCAATCTATATTTTTATATTCTGATTTTAATTTTTCAATAGTATATAAATTGTAATTTTTTTCCGGATTTCGCAACTCTACTCTCGACATTGAAGCAGCTGCAAGTAAGTTTTCGATTTCCATCACGTTTTGCATATTCTTCTCCGCAGATACGGCTTTATTGACGCCGGATAGTTCGAAAATAGTTTGGATATATGCTTTATATTCTTCTAAATGTTTTTGTGATTTTTCATCTTTTCTAAAATAAAAATCTTTATCCGGTAAGCCTAAGCCGCCTTGCCCGATATACACAATATATCTCGTTGTATTTTTTGCATCCACATCTACCGTATATCCGATAGGATTGTTGATGTCTCGCATACCTAAACGAGAAAATACTTTAGTTAAGGCGGAAGGCGTATTTGCTTTTTCAATGTCGGAAAACCAGCCTTGCAAAGGAGTAACGCCTACCTTATTAATTGTAGCCGTATCCATTGCACTTTTGTAAAAGTCGCCTAGTAATTGCAAATTCGAGCCTTTTGCAGGTTTTGTTTTCTGATTAGCTGCATTTTCTAAAATCCTTTTTACTACTAATCGGCTTTGCTCATTTAATTTATCAAACATACCATAACTTGCTTTATCCGCCGGTATGGGATGCCCTTTTATCCATCTTTGATTTACATACTCATAAAAATCTTCGGTTGGTTTTATAGTTGGACTAAGTTCATTTGTTTTTATTGCAGGGTCTTTCATTCCCTTTAATGGAACAGCCATAGATTTTGCCAACGTGTCTAATTGTGCTTTACTTAATTTTGGCACAGCAATAGGAGCATTTTTTTTCTTTATTGGTGTATTTACGGTGGATGTTTTTGTTGCCGTAGTCTTTTCTGATTGTGCAGAAGCATTGAAAGCCAAAGCTACAAATGCCGCCGGGATAACGAATTGCTTAATATTCATACTAACTTTTTATATTGCAAAATTAGTAGAATAGTTGTGCTTTATAGTATAGAAAGTAGTTAAAATTTGTGATTATTGCTCTATTGCTATCTTAGTTTTTTGCGTATAATGCATCCAAATACGTTCATGGAAGTAAAATAAAATGACTTTGGTAATTACTTCTGTAAAGCCAATTTTTAACGCTTTTGAATAATCTCCTGTCCAAAGTGCGGCTAAAATTATGGTGTCCATTGTCCCTACTATTCTCCAGCTAATTCCTTTAATTAAACTTCGAACATGTGTTTCTTTTCTTTCTTCTTCATTGCTGTTATTAGGTATATTTTCATTAGGTATAATGCCCCAGTCAATTTTAAACCAAGCTCTTTCATGCAGGTAGAATAAAAATATTTTTGTAAATACTTCAGAAATACCAATTTTTAAAGAATTACCAATACTCCCTGTAAATATATAAGATAGAGTTATTGTGTCTATTGTACCAACAATTCTCCAGGTTACTCCTTTTAGGATACTGATTATATTTTTATCCTTTTGCATATTAATATTATATACTCTATCGACTTAATAGGGTATAAAGGTAAGTAAATAAAATTAAAAAACAATAGGCGAACTATTTTTCTTGTAAAATAGGTGTTCTTTCTCCGCAGTGCCTCTTGAAAAGAATGCTGCGTAAAGGAAATAGTTACCTATTTATTCTCTAAGTTTTAACTACGCAGTGTTCGCTGTGCAAGGTGCTGCTGAGAAACAATTGGAAGTATCTGAATTCTATTGAAAGGAAACCGAGAGTGTTAGTTATACTAAACGGTTACATTAACAAAAAAAGTTTTTAGTAGAAAACTGAAACCTTAGTGTTTGTTGGTGGGCGCATCAATTTATTCCGATTTCTTCGAACCGCGGACCCTCCCGATTATAAATCGGGATGCTCTGAACCAGCTATCAGTTTTTCGATAAAACTTCTAGATTTCTGTTTTTTAATAAATTTTTCTCTTTTCAAAGCATCGGTTTTATTTACGAACACTTCGTGATACACTAATCTCCAATCTCCGATTTTTCCTGTAAACCCTTTGTGGTTTGAATTGTGTTTTTGCAATCTATTTTGTAAATCATCAGCTGTATAGCCGACATAATATTTACGGATTGAGTTGGAGTAAAGTATGTAGCAATAAAATTCCATAAAATAAAAAATCCCAACAAAAGTTGGGATTATAAAAGTGTGGGCGCATCAATTTATTCCGATTTCTTCGGAACGGATTCGAACCGCGGACCCTCCCGATTATAAATCGGGATGCTCTGAACCAGCTATCAGTTTTTCGATAAAACTTCTAGATTTCTGTTTTTTAATAAATTTTTCTCTTTTCAAAGCATCGGTTTTATTTACGAACACTTCGTGATACACTAATCTCCAATCTCCGATTTTTCCTGTAAACCCTTTGTGGTTTGAATTGTGTTTTTGCAATCTATTTTGTAAATCATCAGCTGTATAGCCGACATAATATTTACGGATTGAGTTGGAGTAAAGTATGTAGCAATAAAATTCCATAAAATAAAAAATCCCAACAAAAGTTGGGATTATAAAAGTGTGGGCGCATCAATTTATTCCGATTTCTTCGGAACGGATTCGAACCGCGGACCCTCCCGATTATAAATCGGGATGCTCTGAACCAGCTATCAGTTTTTCGATAAAACTTCTAGATTTCTGTTTTTTAATAAATTTTTCTCTTTTCAAAGCATCGGTTTTATTTACGAACACTTCGTGATACACTAATCTCCAATCTCCGATTTTTCCTGTAAACCCTTTGTGGTTTGAATTGTGTTTTTGCAATCTATTTTGTAAATCATCAGCTGTATAGCCGACATAATATTTACGGATTGAGTTGGAGTAAAGTATGTAGCAATAAAATTCCATAAAATAAAAAATCCCAACAAAAGTTGGGATTATAAAAGTGTGGGCGCATCAATTTATTCCGATTTCTTCGGAACGGATTCGAACCGCGGACCCTCCCGATTATAAATCGGGATGCTCTGAACCAGCTATCAGTTTTTCGATAAAACTTCTAGATTTCTGTTTTTTAATAAATTTTTCTCTTTTCAAAGCATCGGTTTTATTTACGAACACTTCGTGATACACTAATCTCCAATCTCCGATTTTTCCTGTAAACCCTTTGTGGTTTGAATTGTGTTTTTGCAATCTATTTTGTAAATCATCAGCTGTATAGCCGACATAATATTTACGGATTGAGTTGGAGTAAAGTATGTAGCAATAAAATTCCATAAAATAAAAAATCCCAACAAAAGTTGGGATTATAAAAGTGTGGGCGCATCAATTTATTCCGATTTCTTCGGAACGGATTCGAACCGCGGACCCTCCCGATTATAAATCGGGATGCTCTGAACCAGCTATCAGTTTTTCGATAAAACTTCTAGATTTCTGTTTTTTAATAAATTTTTCTCTTTTCAAAGCATCGGTTTTATTTACGAACACTTCGTGATACACTAATCTCCAATCTCCGATTTTTCCTGTAAACCCTTTGTGGTTTGAATTGTGTTTTTGCAATCTATTTTGTAAATCATCAGCTGTATAGCCGACATAATATTTACGGATTGAGTTGGAGTAAAGTATGTAGCAATAAAATTCCATAAAATAAAAAATCCCAACAAAAGTTGGGATTATAAAAGTGTGGGCGCATCAATTTATTCCGATTTCTTCGGAACGGATTCGAACCGCGGACCCTCCCGATTATAAATCGGGATGCTCTGAACCAGCTATCAGTTTTTCGATAAAACTTCTAGATTTCTGTTTTTTAATAAATTTTTCTCTTTTCAAAGCATCGGTTTTATTTACGAACACTTCGTGATACACTAATCTCCAATCTCCGATTTTTCCTGTAAACCCTTTGTGGTTTGAATTGTGTTTTTGCAATCTATTTTGTAAATCATCAGCTGTATAGCCGACATAATATTTACGGATTGAGTTGGAGTAAAGTATGTAGCAATAAAATTCCATAAAATAAAAAATCCCAACAAAAGTTGGGATTATAAAAGTGTGGGCGCATCAATTTATTCCGATTTCTTCGGAACGGATTCGAACCGCGGACCCTCCCGATTATAAATCGGGATGCTCTGAACCAGCTATCAGTTTTTCGATAAAACTTCTAGATTTCTGTTTTTTAATAAATTTTTCTCTTTTCAAAGCATCGGTTTTATTTACGAACACTTCGTGATACACTAATCTCCAATCTCCGATTTTTCCTGTAAACCCTTTGTGGTTTGAATTGTGTTTTTGCAATCTATTTTGTAAATCATCAGCTGTATAGCCGACATAATATTTACGGATTGAGTTGGAGTAAAGTATGTAGCAATAAAATTCCATAAAATAAAAAATCCCAACAAAAGTTGGGATTATAAAAGTGTGGGCGCATCAATTTATTCCGATTTCTTCGGAACGGATTCGAACCGCGGACCCTCCCGATTATAAATCGGGATGCTCTGAACCAGCTATCAGTTTTTCGATAAAACTTCTAGATTTCTGTTTTTTAATAAATTTTTCTCTTTTCAAAGCATCGGTTTTATTTACGAACACTTCGTGATACACTAATCTCCAATCCCCGATTTTTCCTGTAAACCCTTTGTGGTTTGAATTGTGTTTTTGCAATCTATTTTGTAAATCATCAGCTGTATAGCCGACATAATATTTACGGATTGAGTTGGAGTAAAGTATGTAGCAATAAAATTCCATAAAATAAAAAATCCCAACAAAAGTTGGGATTATAAAAGTGTGGGCGCACACGGATTCGAACCGCGGACCCTCTGCTTGTAAGGCGACAGATTTGCACCTTTCGTATAATCTACATATCTTTAAAGTAGTTGATAATCAATAGGATTTGATGTAATATGCAGGTATATATTTGAATATGTTGTTAGCATTTACTTGCGAAATACTTGCGAAAAAAATTTGAACCTTAAAAACTACATACTATGAATACTACTGTTGTTTTTTCATTAGACTATCGTACTCCCAAGAAAGATGGCACCTGTGCTTTATTACTTAGAATTATTCATCATGGAAAACCTGCACAAATTACGACAGGGATTTATTTACATGAGAAGGATTGGGATGACAAAAAGCGTCTTATTAAGTCATCCTATAAAGGAACTGAATCAATAACCCGCCTAAATAATTACTTACAAAAACAAAAAGCCGAAGCACTTGATATTATTACTAAACTTGCCGATAATAAAACGTTAGATTCATTTTCTGTTTATGACCTCAAAGACCTTATTAAAAAGAAATCTGACAAGGTTTCTTTTATTAAATATACGGAAAAATTGATAGAACAGCTTAAAGAAGTAAATAGAATTGGAAATGCACGGGCTTACAAATCTGCCTTAGATGCTTTGAAATCCTTTAATAAAGATAAAGATGTATCGTTTCAGGAAATAAATCTACGGTTTTTAGAAAAGTTTGAAAGTTCCCACTTAGCCAAAGGAAATAGTTATAATAGCATTTCTGCTTATTTACGTGCGACTAGAGCAATATATAATAAGGCTATCAAAGATGGTATTATTGAAAGAGAGCTATACCCTTTTGACAAATTTACTATTAAGAGCACCAAAACCCGTAAACGAGCAATTGGATTGGATGCTATAAGCAAAATAGAGGCTTTGAAATTTAAATCAACGGAACTCGCATTTCACGCACGAAATTATTTTTTATTTAGCTTCTACACACGAGGTATGCCTTTTGCAGATATGGCAGAATTAAAACTTTCAAATCTTATAGATGGAAGAATATTTTATCAACGTAAAAAGACAGATAAGCCCTATAACATTAAAATTACTGCTGAGATCAAAAGGATTTTGGATTTTTATGTAAAAGATAAAGAAAAGGATGAATACATTTTTAATATCATTAAAAGAGAATCAATTACAGATCAATATAAAGACGTTGAGTGGGCAAGAAAAAGGTATAATAAGAAACTAAAATACATTGCAGAGTTGTGTGGTATTCAAGAAAATTTAACTAGTTATGTGTCTCGTCACAGCTTTGCTACTCGAGCAAAAAATTTACAAATTCCAATAGCTGATATATCTGATATGTTAGGTCATGAGAGTATTAAAACTACTGAAGTATATTTAGATAGTTTACCAAGTGATATTTTAGATGAATACCATAAGAAGGTAATAAACTTGAAGCTTAAAATTGTTAATTCTAAATATAAAATACAAAAAGGGACTAATTAGTAGTTACTAAAGAACACAGAAGCAACTTTATTAAAAGGTATTTGTATTAACCATATTGCTTATAGGTTCTGTCCAGCAGTACTTGTTTCCTCTTTTCGTTGACAGCAGAATAGTAAGCACTTTTGACAGTTCCATCAACTTTATTTTGCACCAATACATACTTAAAAAGGAGCCTTGTGGCTCCTTTTATTTACATGTGTAAGGGTTGATTAGTATTTTCCTGCAAATTTACCGTTAGTAATATTTACATCAGTTCCATCGGTATCATTATGTAATGTACCGCTGAATGTACCTTCAATTTCGCTCGTTGTAACTTTGGTAACTACAATAGTAAATTCACTTTCAGACGGAGTAGCTGCCCATCCCGTTGCTCCCTTAGTATAGGTAAATGTAGGCAATACAGTAGATGATGGCATAGTTTTAAAATTATATGTACCAGGGGTAATATCAGCAGGCAGTAACATCATTACAATTTCAGACGTGAAAGTTGAGGTATTCACGTAACTGGCAGCCAAGTTAATCTCAGCGCTAGATTTCGCAATGGTACTGACTAAGTCATTCGAATTAAAATTTCCTGATGTAGCACCAGAGCACGTTAAGGACACACGGCTTTTACCCGCAGCCAAAGGTGAGGAAGAAGTAGAATCCTTTTTACAAGAATTTAAAAAGAAAACTACAGTAGCCAACATTAAAATAATTGAAGATCTTTTCATAAATAGATATTTATTTGTTTTTAATGACATCAAAAATAATGCACTAAATTAAATAAATAAATACCGGATTGGTGGTATATACATCTTGTTTAAAAAAATTAATGAGAAAAGATTGCATAGAAATTACCATTAGTTATCGAGATTTTTGAACTGTCAGAAGAATTGATGGCTGTTCCGCTAAAAGTACCTTCAATTTCAGCATAACTAACTTTAGTAATATTTACGGTAAAATTACTTCCAGTCCCAGCATTCCATATTCTGTCGTCATATGAATAAATATTCTTTTTTAAATATTTAAAACTTATATTGGGTGCACCTAGGTCATTTAAGTGGTATGTACCTGCTGTGATAGTAACCGGAATCAAAAGTGATGCATCTTCGCGGGTAGAAGTAGAATTATTTATATAAACTGCATCCAGCACCATCGAAGTAGAATTATAAGCACTAAAGCTGTACCCATCATCTGATTTATAATTTCCAGATAATGCACCACCAATAGAACAAGATATTCTGCAACGACCCGGAAGCAGAACAGTATTCTGGTTTTTCTCTTTAGTACAGCCGGAAATTAAAAGCATAGTTATTGTCGCAAAGAATAATAATTTTTTCATAGTTTAATTAATTACATCTCAAATTTAAAAATAATTATCAGATTTCAGATTGACTAATGATAATAAGCGTAGTAGTTTATTTAAACAATAAAAAAGCATTGTAATTCAAATACAATTAAGTTTTTACTAACCCCCTTATTTATTAGAATCATTTTATATTTAATAAGTATTAAATAAACTAAGGAAATGTTTTCTATCAATTATAATAGGCAATTAATATCAGAAACATAAAAAAATAATCTTTTGCATACTAAATATCGCAATTTGGGTATAATTTTGGGATAAATTTTAGATACATTTAATTATATTAATTATGAAGACTCATATCGAATATAACCGCTTTTATGTTATTGTATTTTTTATATATTTAATATCATCACAACACCTCTTGCTTGCACAGGTTTACCAAATTAAAGATAAGACAAAATATTATGTTGCGTCTGATAACTTTGGAGCCGCTACCCAATACAACCTGATCTTAGATAAGAAAGGCTACGAAACAGTAGCTAAATCATTAGGAGTCTCAAAAGAGGATGCTAAAAAAATAATAGAACAATGTAGTGCCAACTATCAACCCAAAATGAAGAGAGGTAATGATTATGGATATATCATGTATAAGATTTGTGAAGTTAAAATACCATTGGAGAGCGATCACTTTTATGGAGAAGTGATGTACTTAATGTACTTTCCCAATGACATCAACTCGCACCTGCCGCCGGATAAACTTGCCGCTAACGGAAAAGGATTTTTCCAATTAGAATTTCCCCAGCGTGTATCCACTACTCCTTACAAAAATGAAACGTATAAACCGCAAACAAACAGCAAAAATGATAATTATTCATTTGGTTTCGTTTTTAAATCTAATACAATAGACTCTATAGTTGTAGAAAAGGTCATCAATACCAGCCAAGCCAAAACGGCAGGGCTTCAGGCCGGGGATATCATCGTATCTGTAAATGACGTCAATTTAAGATATTACGACAGGCTAAAAGCCCTGGAATTATTTAAAAATTGTGGATTTACGAATAATAAATTTAAGATAATTCGTAAGGACAAAGAAGTTATCCTCAATATTGATAAAGTAAATACAAACGTTTTACAAACCGTTTGCATAACTGGCAATTGCGATAATGGCGATTGTTCGTTTGAAAATATTAATGGGTATACGATTCAAGGCAAATGTATGAATGGAATATTACAGGGCAAAGTAAAATTTATAACAAAAGAAGGTGTAGTCTTTTATGAAGGCGAAATATATAAATACCCTGGAATAGAAAATAATTATAGATATAAAGGCTATGGTATTGAAAAATATACAAACGGTGATAAATACGAAGGCCAATTTCAAAATGGTAAAAGAGATGGCAATGGTATATATACTAAAGCTAACGGGGAAATACTTAAAGGATATTGGCGCGAAGGCAAATATTATGATGAAATTGCAAAAGGATTCGACCTGGAGAAAATTAAGACGTTTAATGCAACAAGGTACTACCTGTACGAACAAGAACTTGGCTTCCTGAAAAATGCCAATCAAGTTACGTTTAGCGATTCATCCGTAACTGAATTTAAAAAGAACAATGGCTTAACGGACACAGAATTTGACAAATTAATAAAACTTTGTGACTTCCAATACAAACCCCAAAACTTGAACACTCCCGAAAAAGTTAAAACACTTGTAAATGATAATCAGGAAAAATATCCTTATACCATCTATTCATTGGGTACACTAAAAGCTGTAGACGGCAAATATTACATGATCATTAGGATGCCGGAAGACGAAAATAGATGGTTACCGGAAGCCATGCACTTTACAGAAGATAATTCATTATTTTTTATCGCACCGTATTCTGAAATTAGATCCATAGACTATGTTAGATACATAGACTACAAGAAGCAAAAAGAAGGTGCTGAATTTTGGAAAAAAGCGGAGGAAAAAAATGATGCAGCCTTATCCGAATATTTTAATCAACACGAAAAAAATCAATATCTGGGAATTGCTATCTATCAATTCTCGTTTTGGAATTATCAAAAAAATGATTTGGATTACAATTATGCATTCGTAAGCGTTTCGGGTGCACCCGGACAAAAACTGTCAAATGCAGACTACAATGCTATGGACAAGCTGGCAGGAGTGGAGGGCAAATCGAAGATTAAAAGAGAATATAAAGAAGGTATGGACGAATCGAAAGCGGAGGAATATGTATTTAATCTAACACGCACACACCGGTTTAGCATTACACAAAGATATAATTATCGTATACCGCCAAACAGCAATACTGCCGGCAAATATCCTGCATCCTCTTATTCAAAAGAAGAAATCGAAGGTATTGACAAGCAACTTAATGATGCTTATACTTCCGCCAAGTTGCTCACAAATGAAATGGCAGAAGATAAAACGGTTGAGAAAGCAGAGTTAAGGAAAAAAATTGCGCAAAATATTTTATCAACAAATGGTGATGTAGTGAATGAACCTGCTAAAGTAGTCATTACAGATGTGTCCACCTCTGATAAATATTATAACGATACTAAAAAATTTATCGGCAAAACGGGAAATGTAGAAGGAACACTGCTTCAAGACACGGATGGTACTTACTATGGGATGATAAAATTTGAAGGAGAAAAATCTTCTACGATATTTTATAAAGTAAAAGTAAAAATTATTAATTAATGTATACCTTACAAAATTAGTGTAGCACAAAATAAATTTATTAATTTATATGATATGTTGCTATATTTAAAAATTCTTATCATTGGTAAAGATAGAATTTAACATTTCATTAGGCTTATAAAGTTTAATTTTCTTTCGGTGTTAGTTTCATGCTACATGCAAATATAAAGGCAGGGTGCCACATCAATGGCACCCTAACCAAAATTTTGCCTGTTGCAGTTTTATACACTGTGTTCGGCTTTGTCTGAGATATACTAATGAAGCCTTATGTAATTATATGTAAATATGCAATATAATTATAAACCCCTATCTGCATTGGTATATCCCGATGGGCTTCGAGCAACAAATACTTTGTCTCTATGGAAGCTCAGAACAACATCACATTTGATAAAATGGCTTTATTACTAAGGCTTAATCAGATTTCATCTCACCCTTACAAGATTTTGTATTGTGAATCTTTCACGGAAATTACAAAAGATTATTTAACAGATTGGCTCAATTCTATAAGAGTAAGTATATATAAATACAATTCTTTTATCATCTCTGATTTTATATCAACTAAAGATATTACCGAGTTTGTCCAAGATGGTCATTTAGACAAACAAAACACAGTAAAGTATATTAGCGATGAACTAACCTTACACATACCTAATACTGTAATTCAATGCATTTACAGATCAAACCTAAAAAAATCCATTACAATGTCAAACAAGGAACGATATATATAGACTATGGTTAGACACTTGTTTGTTTGATGTACATCTGCTATACTCTACCTGATATAGATTCTCATTTTTCTCAATAGTAATTCTTTTCCAACAACATATTTCATCACTTAAATCTTTTACCCATGAAAGAACCAATCGTTATTTATGACATCCGAACCGATGAGTATTCGGTGTACTTAGAACATCGTGCAAATAATGACTTTGTCTGCAATGTGTATGTTAAACATTCAGATAGTATTCGGCACATGGTAAATGTGTATAGTACTCAACCAACTATTGCCCAAATGTTAGGTGATATGCTTACCTATGGCGTACAAAGCAAACGACCATATAAAGCAGGGCAACCCTGTGATGGCTCTATTGATTCGCCTGTGTTTCATTTGTGCTTTCAATTGTGTAAAGCATTCTCGCTTGATCCTGTTGTGATATATCATGAAGCCTATGACGATGAACGAGATTTTAACCACAATGATGTAGTAGCAATTGCCGAATTTGCCGAGTGGCAAGGCGTTGAAGCCATTACTAACTGGACTTCACATAATATTCTTCGGGTACTTGATAGCCTAACTGAAATTAATAACCACCAATTACGCTCTGTACTGGAAGATAAACTCTCTCAATTCATTCACTCATAAAATATAGTAAAAATGGAAACAACAACATTTAATGTTACCGATGCAGTAACAGACAAATTAATCGCACTTTTAGACAAAGTGAACAATGGCGACATAGAGTATTGGTTGCCATTATCAGGATTGGCATACAATCCAGTATCAAAAAATTACTACAACAGCATTAGCCAACTCTTACTCTCGTTTCAGTTACAGACTATGCATTACAGTCATAATAACTGGCTTACTTTTAAGCAGATTAACGAAGCAGGTGGATCGGTTGTTAAAGGCGAAAAGTCATCAATGGTTACTTTTACCGATGTTATTTATTTCGACAAAAACGAAAAGAAACTGCCGGAAAAAGAAGTTAAGGAAATGCTTAAACAAGCAAGAGCCTCTAACTCAAATGTTACCCTTAAAGATTTACAGATTACAACCAAACGATTTTTAAAGTATTATCAGGTATTCAATGTTGCTCAAACAAGTAATTTGCCTGAAGTATTGGTTGCGCCAGAACTGACAAAATTAGAGGACAAAGATCGGTTTGAGGCTGCTGATAGATTAGTACATAATAATGGAGTTGTGATTAAACATGTTTCTGCTAACTCGGCACATTATGAGCCACAAAATGACATTATACAAATGCCATTCTTAAAACAGTTTTCAACTACTGAACGATACTATGCAACGCTCTTTCACGAAGTAACACATTGGACTAAACATGAGAACCGTTTACAACGACCGTCTGGTATGTTTGGCACACCGGAATATGCTTTTGAAGAATTGATTGCGGAATTAGGTAGTGCGTTTATTTGTGCGAGGTTACAGATTCACGCTTCCCTTTCTTCATCGTCTGCGTATATCAAATCGTGGCTATCGGCTTTAGAAAATGACAGAAAGTATATTTTAAAAGCGGTGTCGTATGCGGATAAAGCAATGCGATATATTTTTAACGAAAACAACCATCAGGAATAACTGGTGGTTTTTTTAAAATAGTATAAGGAACTTGTACATTTATTATTTAGTCATCATCTTGATCGCTTTTGTCTGTTATATAATCTTCTATTTCTTCTACGACTCTTGCATCACTCGGATCATCTACAAAGATTACTTTAGTATCAAGTTTGTACGTTGGAATAATGTTTAATTTTAAACTTCCCTCTGACTTATAATCAAGAGATACCAATTTCCAATTGATAGTTATTTCTGTTTCGATATGTTTGTGAAATGGTTTTATATAAATAGTATCAAACGTCATTGAATCATCTTGAACTAATATATTTCTCAATGGTGCTATTTTTCCTGTTTTACCATCCTTGCTAATGTAAGTGTTATATGTTTTTGGCATTGAGATACCAAGTAAAGAAGCACCACTATTTGATTTAGTGGTATCAATGTATTCAAGGTTTCCCTCAAACTCAAGGAATATTTTAAATTCTTTAAGTGGTTCTGTACCGATGTTTTTTAGTTTTAGGCGAAAAGTACAATAACTATGATTATATGTATATAAAGACATTGGCTTAATACTATTCCAAATACTTAAATGTTCCATACCTGGTATAATACGATCTTCATACGGTATGTTATTAACTTTCACATCTAACCTCTTTCTATATCTTGTTATTTTTTTTCTGAAAGGTACTTCTACAGATAACACTACACCATCGTTCTCGAACAAGAATTGTATATCGTGTTCTGTTTTATAATTAAGGCTTTTCACATAATAGTCATGTGTTTCTCTATTTTCATCAATTAGATCGACTATATCTTCCCATGAAAATAAATGAACCTCAAAGGCATTTTTTTGTAGACTTTCTATGTTCTTCTTTCTGATATAGGTTTCAATTGTTGCATCTTTATTTGCTGTTGTAGCAAAATAAAATTTCTTCAATAAAGGTTCAAATAAAAGTGCTTTTTCTATTTCTTTATCAACTTCCGATTCTGTTAACTGCGCATGAGTATATTCATCTTTTCCTTTGCATTGTATTCCAAAATATTGTTGCTCCCCTAAAGGAATACCATACACATCAACACCATGTTGAGTTTGCCCTTGTCTTCCATTCTTTTTTATCTCAGGACATTTCCAAATTTCACCCCACAATTTTTTACAGAGGCTTTCAAAATCTTGCCAATTCTCTGGTTTTCTAAGTTGTTGTTTTGCTTTCACTCTTTTGCACTTATTTTAAAGATAGTTTAAGGTAAATATATAAACAATTTTTGGCATTAATAAAACCTGCCATCTCTGGCAGGTTTTATTTTAAAAATCATCATTTTCTTGCATCGAATAAAAGCCATCCATCGTGATAATAATATGATCCTGTAAGTCTATTCCAAACAATTTTAAAGCGGATTTTACTCGCTTAGTAATTGCTATATCAGGGTAACTAACTCGTAATGCCCCGCTTGGGTGGTTGTGACAAATAATAGCAGAACTTGCTTGTACGTCTATTAAAAACTTAGCAACAATACGAATATCAACTACGGTGCCGGAAATGCCACCCTCTGACACTTTATAAATGCCAATCAATCTATTGGCTCTATTCAACGCCATAACATAGAAAAATTCTTTTATAGGTATTTGTCCCTCTTCAAATGTATCTAAAAAACATAAGTATGCATCTTGTGGATGGATAACTTGTGTAAGATGTAATAAATTAGAACACGTACAACTAAACTGCATTCTAAAGTTGACATACTTTTGTACAATGCTTGTTTCTCTAACAAGTCGTGGTTGAGTTTGGTGTGAGTAGATTCCTTTTCTTTTGCTCATGATATTTGGTTTTAAAAGTGTGAAATGAGATAGGTTCTATATGAACTATATATTTGTAGTATATCAGAAAAGGATAATTTGTATACCTGTGGATTTCTGCTTGACAGTAATAATTTGGTTTGCTATTCTTATTAGGTGCTTGTGGGACGCTAGTCCTGTTTGGCTAAAACATAAGCTGATACAAGCACTACAAAGAACCCGCCTTTATTGGCGGATTTTTTGTTAGTCTATATGTGGGTTTCCTTTCATGGTAGAAAACAGTTTACCATCTCTTGTTTTATTGGTTGTCCAACTTGGTATAATACTCCAAAAATGAAGATGACCATTACCAATCTTTCGTAAAATGACTTTAATCTTTCTGTCATCAATAATCGCAATCAAACCCCAATATTTAAACTCTTTATTTCGTGCCATATCAACACCATTATGTTTTACTGTTATCTTTCTTACTGTTCTTTCATATTCCTGATAGGTAGTAGTTACACCAATCAATTTTACTGCAAGTGGTAATAATTTAAACCGCATGTATTGTGAGTTCTTATCTCGCAAATGTCTGCTCGATTTAAAAACAATATGTTTTAATCCTGTATAGTCAAATACTACTTTTTCATTGAGTGCAGGACAAACAATTGTATTTAATGCTTTGTAATAAACCTTGCTATCTTGTTTAATTTTTTCGAGGTCTATATCTTCCATAAGTTTGAGTATAGCATAAATATTATTTCTACTAAATCTGATAATTAGCCGTCAATACTTCAGTCTTTGTCTTGGAATTATTGCTACCAATTTTATGTAATTGCTTTATTGATTTGGTATGCCATCCATTTTGCTTACTGTATTTGTTTAAAATATCTGATGGATATGAACTCAACAAAAATTTACCTTTCACTTTTGAAAGCGTTTGTAGTAGTCGTTCAAAGTCTTGTTGGGTGTACCCTTTGTAGTGTCCCATATCAGCATTAAAGTATGGTGGATCACAATAGAAAAATGATTGCTTGGTATCTCGTGAGCTTATTATCTCACACGCATCTCTCGATTCAATTTGTGCGTGTTCTAAACGTTGTTGTAATTCTTTTGTAAAGTCCTTCTTCTTGTTGTTGAATTTTCTTGTTGTCGTTTGTTTGGATTTATCATAGCCAAATGGTGCGCCGAGCATAGAAGCAAATGAGGTAGATGCCAACATCCATACCGACCATGCCACATCAACTTCACTAAAAAATTCAGGATTGGCATATACTAACTGTGCTTTCTTATGGCTTATTCTGCTGTGTAATGTTTCCTGTACTCGTTTTCTTAGTTTTCTAAAATTTGATTGTGCAACTTTATAAAATGTTACAAGTGCTTTATTAGTATCATTGATAACTTCAATGTCTGATGGTTCTTTCTCAAAGAATACTGCACCGCCTCCTGTAAAGGGTTCTGCATAGAGTGTATGCTTAGGTATCAAGGGCAGTATGTACTTTAGTAGTCTTTGTTTGCCACCATAGTAGGTGATAGGCGTTTTCATCTTGTATATTCATAGTTAATGGGTAAGTATTAATTTCTTTTGTAATAGTTTCTTTTGTTGTGCGTAAAAAGTACGCAAGTGCTGTGTAGATTTTACATAAGTTGTAAGGTTTTCCACAGGTGATTTTAACGCAATTTCCATGTGGAACGCATAATATAATTTTGTCTTTCCTTGTCGTAAAGTAGGTGTATTTACTTCCCTGCCTGTTACATCATAGATTTTAATCAAATGATGCGTTGTGAGGGCTTGTAGGGCGCAAGAAATGGCTTTGCGTGAATACCCTGTCTTGGCTCTAAGTTGTGATCCTGATATCCAATCTTTGTATTTACGTTGTTTGGTTCGTATGTTAGTCCAACCATTTGTTTGACGAATGATGATTAAAAGGAGTGCAACCTCTGTTGGTTTTAGTATGGGAACATACTCATCAAAGATGATATTCGGTACTTGGGTAAATCTATGATTTCTCATAGATTATTCTTCTACTTGTATATCAGGTATCGCATCTTTCTCTTTGTCCTCAAATACATAAAAATCTGTATCAGGTTGCTGAAAGAGTTGTAAAAATGTTCCTCCGTTTTTGGTTTGTTTGATGATACCTACTTTATGCCAAAGGGTAGTTGTTTGTCCATCATTAGTAAATTCTTTCTTCGTAAATACATTTAAAAACCTCATAAGATTTTACCTGTGTCGTAAAACATAGGTATTGTGATATTAGTGATAAGGCATACTAGGTAAGAATGTATTGAGTTATATCCCCTGCTCTTTTCGTACTATCATAGAAAAGTGCTTGGGATATATGATTGAGCTATGGAGAGGTTTAAAACTGTGTACTACTTGGTGACGCTATACAAGTATATGAGTTAATGAAAAAGTGTTGAATTTTATTGAATATATCTTTCGCGACATATCATACACCACTTTATCCGCTTTTTACAGCGGATAATTTTTTCAATAACCTTAGTAACTTAATCAAGTTTAAATACTAATCAACAGTTTTAAAATCTCCAATTCTTGATTCTTCAATACTTTCCAAAAAAGTATGTCACACTATTATCGCTTATAAGGTTCTTAAATGCAATACTTAGGTTGTGGATATTCACATAACGAACTTTAAATGCTTACCTGCTACTTCCAAAAATTGCTTTTCATTCATAGACAAGTAATGAAATGTTGTAACCGGGTTTACATGTCTTAATACAGCTTGTACGTCTCTAATGTTTGCTCCGTTATTCAGCATCTGATGTGCTTTTCCATGTCGGAATGAATGCGGTGTTAAGAGTTTTGTTATCCCTGCTTTACAACACGCAATTTTTACCCAACGTTGTACAGATCGGGCGTTTAATCGCTTTTTCTTTTTTGCATGATTATTTATAAATAATGCTTCTGAATGCTGATTGCTTGATAAACGAACGCCAAGATACATACATAGTAATTTATCGGTTTCTTTACTCCATGCCACTAAATTATGCTTGTAAGATTTTTTACTCATAATTTGTGCGGTACGAATACCATCTTCATTAGGATCGTTAATATCAGATATATTTAAGTCTGTCAACTCCGATAATCTCATTCCTGTGTCCCAAAGTAAATGTATTGCTAACTTAATTTGTAACTCTGTATAATTATATTCATCTAAACTTGCGGATAATTTCTCAAAGTCATCTTTTGTTGCAACAGGTTTAATTCTATGCAAATATTTTACTGGCTTTATATCTTTCGGATTTACGACTGTATATCCCCTGTCTTTCCAAAATGAAAAGAAATTTTTTAACACCACTAATGAATATGAGATAGTTACCCTGCTATAATTTTCTGTCTCCATCTTTTTATGAAAACTGATAATTGATGCTAAAGTAATCTGATCTATGGTAATATTTTCCGCCAACGTATGTACAAAATATTTTAGCCTTATTGCGTATGTTTTAGCGGCTGATGGTGAATAAACAGATTTCCATTGTAAGTAATTTTCTATTGCATTGTTAATTTGCATATGTAACATTAAAGACTCGCCAAAAGGAATCTGGCGAGTCATTGATACAGTCCACTTGCAACTCTAAAAGTAGAACTGACAACAACTCGTTGTTCCTTTATGCTCTTTCGAGCAGACCTCTATTGAGGCAACGAATCTGTCTTGATTAAGTTACTACTAATAATATACATCCAACAAGGATAACGTGCAAGTTGTTATTTGTAAAACTGTGGATTTCGTTAATTGTGTTGAATAGTAAAGTTATTTGTACTTGCATTTTGCAAAAATGCATTAACCTTATTTTTTGTTTTCAGGGATTCCAAAGGGTTTCCCTTTGGCAAGATTGCATTCGGACAAAGTCCAAAGACTTACAGTCGGACTGTCCGAATGCAATCTTGCTATGGAAGGCTATCAAGACTTGCATATTGCTAAAGTTCTTCAATTCGGATTTGAAGATGGATTATACAGTCCTGTATAAGACAAAGTTTTGTCCTATATATTTCGTAAGAAATGGTCGTGAGCATCTATTTTCGAATAGAGCATATAGGGCAAAACTAAAGAAATCAGACTGGAACATCTTTACCATTCTGATTTCTTTTCTTTCAAATCTGCGCCCTCTGCCAGGCTTTTGAGTGTGGTGTATCTTGAGTTCATTTTGAGGTTTAAGAACTCGATAAAACCTGTATATTCTTTTCCTTTTAGTTTCTTGTTCTGTACTTCAAGAGAGCCATTCATAACACAATTCACCCGTGTAATGATCTGTCCTTTATTCTGTCCTTTGCCAATGATATGCTGTCCATCATTGGTAGTTTCAGCCACATAATCAATCAGCTTTTCAAGTTTGTAAATGACATCTCGCTTTTCATCGGGTACAAAATAGAAATCGTGAAATTTGTATTTGTACCTGTTGTCTTTGCAAAAGATGGTTACCGTATAGTAAATGATGCCTCGTGGTCGGTAACGTAATTCAGGATTGATTACATTGTACGGATCGAATGCGCCATACTGAACCTCAAAACCATATTTGCGAGATACGCTCATTTGTTCTTGATTGGTAGTAACACTGGAATATGGTATAAAATCGGTATTGATGAGTGATAAGGCATAAACCGCTTTCTGAAATAACCGATCTGCACTTCCTTGTTGATTGACCACACCTGAAAATTCAACAAGGCTATCTTCATTTTTAGGTAAATAACAGTCTTCGCATTTGGTTGGGTCTTGTACCTTTTTTGTTTTTACAGGAAAGGTATAAACACCATTGACGTATAAAAAATCTGCATCTACCGAGCCATCTTCGAGATACCAAATGAGATGTCCGTTTGGTTTTGAGCAACCTCTGTCCGGACATGTTGCAGTTGCTTTGATGTTTCCATTCTTATAATACCCTGTTACAAAAAATCCTGAATCGGTTTTTATACCAACATCGTAATCTTTCCAATTGTCCGTTTTCTTAACAATCTTATTATTGCTATCGTAATAGAGTGTGTCTTGTGCGTACATGAAATGAACACTCAAAATAAGTAAGAGATATAGAATTGTTTTCATATACTGTTTAATCTTTATTAGATTTTAGAATATCGTTTATCAACTCTCGTGGTGTTTTATTTTGCTCTGATTGTAACTGCCAACCCGAATCAAATTTTTTAAATACCAATTCGCCAGTAAGTGGGTATTCAAATTTTCTTTCAATGAGATTACCTATTGGCGTAACATTAGTTGCTACAACAGTAAATCTAACGGTTGCGATTTTTTGTTCCTTGTCGATTGCTATGCCTGTAATATTTCCATAATCTATATCATAGGTTTTAAAAGTAAGTATTGGGTCACCACTACTATTTTTTCCTGTTTTAAGTAAATATGGTTTCCCTTTTTCAGTTACTTCTAATGTGCCTGGTATATAATCAATACCAAAATGTGTTGAACTTGAAACATACTTACCAGTTTCTTTTATTACGTATCCCTCTTGGTTCAATATATCAGCTTCTCGATCTGATATTGTTTTACTAAATTGTTGTGGCAGACCTAAACTTTGTATAACTAAGTTCCCTGCTTCTATGTTGCTTAACTTGGTTTGGTTGCAACTTGATAATACTACAATGGTACAAATACCGACCATTATTTTAATTAGATTTGTTCTCATATTTTTATTTCTATTTTTGTTAGAGATAAAATTATTGAGTATATTTAAGGACAGAAAGAAACCGCTGGTTGTAAATTACAATTTAGCGGTTGTAAATTACAACCAAAATATAGAGCTATGCACTTAGGAAGAAACATATCAAAATTGCGAGAATTGAAAGGCATCAAGCAAGAAGACTTTGCCAAAATGTTGAAAATTACACAACAAGCGGTAAGTAAGTTAGAAAGTAAAAAAGAAATTGACGAAGACACTCTAAATAAAATAGCAGAAAAACTTGGCACTACTACTGATTCTATTAAGGAGTTTAGTGCAGAAGCAATTATACAAACAGTTCATCAGCATTCAGGCAATAATGGGAATATAATAAACATAAATCCCGTTGATAAAATTGTTGAACTTTATGAGAAGCTACTAAAAGAAAAAGACGGAATAATTAAATCTCTAAAGAAAGAAAATGAAGTCTTAAAACGTAATTCTAAATAATTAGCAATTTCGAATTAAAAGTACACATTCTAAAATATAGTATTTACAGGATACAGGATAAATAATATTCTTAAAGGGTCAAATTTTTACAATTTTTTTATTATACACCTTACCTTCCTTAGTTTTGATAAGTAAAATATATTCACCTGCTGGTAATAAAGATATATCTATTTGAAATTCAGTACCATCCAATGTTATCTCATCTAATTTATTACCTTGTGCATTTAAAATCTGTAAATCACCATGTAATAATAAATTTGTAAATTGTAATAAGAAGTTACCTTTTGTAGGGTTTGGGTAAATATTCTTTAATTCAACAGATCCATCAAACAATAACTTTTCTGTGGAAACTACGGGCAACTTTATTTCAATATTTTGTGCCACCTCAAACAAGGAATCTAAAACTTTTGTACTATCCCTTTTTCCCGTTCGACAACTAGGACAAACTATACTATAGTCTCTTGTTATTCTATTTCCTACCGCATCATATCCATATTTAAATTGACGTTTCCCTGTTATTGTTTGACCTTTTGCTTCAAATGTTGTAAAGCAGCTAATAGCCATAATCATTAAGAAGATTGTTTTTTTCATATTAATATTTTTAAACTGTTTAATATTGTATTTATTTCAATAAAGTAATTGTTCCTTGTTTTTTATATTCTTTACCGTTGGGTAAAATTACATCTAATATATAAACATAACTATCTACAGGTACTGATTCACCCAAATATATTCCATCCCATTTATCGTGAACTGAAGTACTCTCAAATATGACTTGCCCCCAACGATTAAATATTTTTAAGTCAAATGAAACAGGATTGGTCACAAATATTGTTAATTCATCATTAATACCATCATTGTTTGGCGAGAAGGCGGATGGTATATAAATATCAGAATTATGAATAACAATATTTGTCATAGCTGTATCTTCACAACCATTCTCTGCCTTTGCAGTCAAAATATAGACCGTGTTTTGTATAGGATTAGCAAGTGGGTTTTTACAATTTGAACAACTTAGATTCTCTATCGGTGTCCAAGTCCAATTAATAATACTATCCGCATTGCTAATTGGTTTTAACTCCAGTGAGTTTCCAATATCAAGCGTATCATTTGGTTTTAATTGCACTATAAGTGTATTGGGGAATATTGATAAGTTGGTGATTACTACACTGTCACAGATGTTTGTATTTCTTAAAGTATCTATATAAATACCTGCTGTTTTTACCTTACCTCCATTGGGCAATATGTAACTTTGTCCATCACAAATTGAAATACTTTGAATAACTGGAATTGGATCTTGAACACTAAGATTTGTAATTATTACACTATCACAACCAATATTATTTGTAGTAGTATCTTTATATATTCCTGTCTGATTTACATGTTTCCCATTGGGTAAAACATATTGGACACCTCTACATACTGATGCATTAACTATTGCTTCTTTTAATCTTTTTACCAAAACATGATAAATAGTAATACTATCACAATTATTTGCATTTTTATTTATCAATTGTATTGTGGTATCATTCTTTAAATATTTACCTAAAAAAATATCACCTGTACAAATACTAGTATCTAACAAGACATGAACTGTATCTTTTACATTTATGATATAACTTACAACACTATCACAATTACCCCTATTAAGAAATACCTTCTTTATAAGAGTATCTTTATTAATTGTAACACCATTAAACGAAGAAAATCTACATATCTCAATATTCTGAATGCTATTAGATTTTTTATTAACCTTTATTTTACGATTAATAATACTATCACACCCATAAATGGTATTTAAATGTAGGGACAATATGGTATCAGTATAAATCGGAATATTATTAAATAAATCGCCCTCGCATAAAGTATCAAAAGAAGCAGATAAATAATTGGGGTATAACTGTACTATTACTTTTTGCAAAGTATCGCAATTAGATATTGAATGGATTGTATCAAAAAAAGAACCCTGTGTATAATATTTACTATTATTATAAGTCAAAGTGTCACCTTTGCAGAACCTGAATATTGTATCATGTTTGGTTAGAAATGTTTGATATATATTCACAGTATCAGAAACTTTTAATCCACAATCATTGAATACAGTTGCAATGTATTTCCCGGGTTTGGTTATCTGCAAATGAAACAATGTATCTCCAGTATTCCAGAGTACTCTTTTAAATTGTGCTGAATCTGTTATATATAAGAAATAGTTCTTGAAACTACATACAGTTGAATCATTCCCTAAATTTAAATGAGAACATAAAAAAGACACCCCTGCTGTGCCATCTTCGATAGTGTAAGAAGAATATTTCTCAAGTCCAGATGTATCATTCAATAATACAAAGTTATTTTCTAGTATAACATTTGCCTGTGCGTTTTTTACGGAAACATTATTAGCCGATCTCATATAACAATTATTAAAAATCCTTTCTTTTCCAGTTAATAAGGATGGATTATATAGTCTTGTTACTGAATCTTCCAATATAAAGCCTCTCATAAGATTATTATATACATAATAGACAATCCCTCTTTCAAAGTAATTATGAGATAAAACATGCCCGTCATTATTATCCATTCCCACAATACTATATTCAAAGCGTCCATTTATTTTGCTCATAAATTCAGCATAAAATACCCCATCATTAAAATCTAAACTAAATGGTATATTAAAGCTATTGGTATATATGGGGGGGATTGTATCAACACCATTTGTAGCATAAAATTCTTTCGCCCATACAAGGTTTAAGTTATCATCCAATTTCAATACACTTTTTCCATAATTTTCAATAAGACCATTTCCATTATATTGCAAATAAATACCATCACTATATGCTGAAAAGCAATAATATGGACTATATGCAGTTTTGGCTTTACATTGCTTTATTAAACTACCACTATTATCTATTTCTAAAACATAATGTAATGAATCATTAACCAGCAATATTAATAAATTTCCGTTACTCTTGATTGAGGTACTATATATAAAAGCATTTAAGGCATTTAAATTTAAGCCTTGCAATAATTTAGACCAAATTACATTACCCGAATTATCCACCCCATATATTGAATTATCAGAATATATGTAATTAATCGTAGCCCCCTTTAGTGGGTTGGGTAATTGTTTGTGGGCACTTTTTGTAGTTAATTGTGTAATGATGTTACCACTTGAATCAATGAAAAGTATTGATCCTTTATCATTGGGCTGGAGACTTTCATAAACAGTAGTTACTGCAATAATGTTGGGTTTAATAACTAAACAGGAATAAGAACCTACACCTTTCAAATTTTTATACTTTTTAAACCAAATAATATTTCCACATTTATCTAGTTTTATTAATCCTGTTTTAAAGTCGTTTGAGGTTTTACCTGAAACAGACATGTAATAACAATTGCTAATTGTATCAAAAGTGGAGCTATAGATATAAAATGAATTTGGAGAATCTGCATAAAATTTTACGGCTAAATCTTGAGCTGTATTACTTTTATAAATAAACAGCAATGCAAATACTGTATAAATCTTAAAAGGCAATATTTTGGAACTAATTTTCAAACTGTATCTGCTATTTTTTATTCTTTTCAATCCTCTCAATTTCATTATCTAAGAACGATTGAATATCTGTTTCAAAAGCATCAAAATTAAAATTCTTTAATTTTTTCTTGTACGTCTGTATAGATGTAAATGTCTTTTTTAGCTCTTGCAAGAGATATATTTTAAGATCATCTTCTTTGAGCAAATTTGCTTTAGCAACATTTAAAATGCAATCTATGCCAAGAGTATTGATTCTACTATTTGTTATACAAAGGCGTTTACGCACCTTAAATTCACTTGCTCCCTGCCTACATATTAACAATACAGATATTTCATCAATATCTTTCCCATAATCTTTCCCTTGAATAGACTTACTCATAGCACCTTTTGTAAACTCTTCATAATCATCTGGAATAAAGTCTCGTGTAATCTTATCAATTGCATTTTTGTCATAAACTAAATGATATAAATAATATTCACGTAACTCTTCAAATGGATACCCCGTCTCTGATGAACCTTTTATTAGCATAATATTTCTTTTAATGTAAGCATTTATTTCCCGGTGGCAAATCGCCATACCAAAAATAATAATTTATAATCTTAGTTGCTTCTTCTGCTCTTACTTGTAATAAGGTGCCTGAAAATTGTGTCACATAATCTAAACCCATTCCCGTGGTAGTATAAAATGAATTTGTATATCTGCCAACTCCATTTTTTGTAGTTCCATATTTCCACACTTCCCCGGCAAACATTAGCTTTTTAGGTGCCAAATCTGCCCTAAATGGAACACCCCAGGATGCTGTAGGATATAAACCTGTTCTTGTAGCAACTAATGCATATTGTTCATATAATTGAGGATTACCTGTCGTACTAATTGGTGGCGCAATGGTAATTGGCTGTGCTGGTGCATAATCATCTACTCTTCGCTCAGAACTACCACCACTAGTTAATATACCTATAGCCCCCCATGTTACAGAAGTTGCAAATGTACCCAATGCTGCTAATCCTTCACCTATACTTGTTCCTATTTCTCCCCAACTTATTGTTGTCGCTAATTCAGTTGTTGCAGCAGCTCCATTTGTTGTATATCCATTCATGTATGTCATTAAACTTGCATTGACAGCATTAGCATCTCCAACTACTGAATTGGCTGTAGCTATGGCTTGATTTGTAGTCCAAACAAAATTATCGGTATTACCCCAAGCATTTGAGCTATATCCTCCAAATGTAGAAATAGGAAATAGTGGCGTGTTGTAATAATCAAGATTATATATTGTTGGGAGTTGAGGGCTTGGAATTGTAAGGTTAATATTTGAGAAGTCCCAATTTATTGGACTAGATGGAATATAAAAAGAAAAACCATCTCCATCTTCTCCATTGATATCTATATATTTTAAAGGATTATTCCAAACATAACTATATCGATTAAAATGCTGTGTATTAAAGGCATCATGTACATAATTATCAGATGCTAACATACGTCCGACTTTTGGATCATATAATCTACCGTTCATATTTATCAAGTCAAACTTAGATAACATTTCGTGCCCGGTGAAGCCTACGTTTAAAGCAGCTGGTGGTGCAGATATATTATTGTAACTCCAGTCGTATGTACTTCTAGGTCTTCCCCATGCATCAAAACTCTGATAAACTACTGGTACGGCATTTTGATCCGTAACTGTAACAACGCTACCTAAGTGGTCTGTATATGTAAAGAAATAAGCATCAGCCTGTCCAGATTCTTTATCTAAAATTGATGTTAAGCCAACAGGCGTACTGATATAATTAAGTTGGCGAGTAATGTTGTTATTAGCATCCTTTTCAAATTCATAGTTACCCAAATAATAACGATTTATAGTTTTACTTGCATCAATAACACCTAAACTATTCTCTTCTGTGTATATACTCTTAATTCTATTTCCATCAATATCATAGATATACTTTAATTTTTTTATAAGATTACTTCCAACTCCTCCACCTTCTATTATTAAAGATGGCTGGTTAATTCCGTTATAAATGATTTGCTGTTTATCACCACTTATATCACTGCGTTCATTAGGGGCGTTATTGCTTGGATATTGAGGATAAATTGGCAACGGATAATCATAAATTTTGCTTTTTATGTTTTCTACTGCATGTATCTTAGGCGAATTGTAAAGATACTCTGTCCCTGCGTCAAACTTATTTGTTATATTGCCAATAGCATCATATCCAACTCCAAGTGTTGTTGTCCCGACTGTAGAACTAGTTAATCTATTAAAACCATCATACGTAAAAACTTCAGTTGTAGTTGGTCTGTTATTGTTTGATGCATCAATTCTTTTCATCAAATTACCATTATTTAAATCCCAAATTGGCATCTGCAAATCTTGTAATCTGTATGGTATAAAAAGAAATACAGAGTTTGTCAGATACCTTGTAGGCATACCCAATTTATTGTAATCTGTTTGACTACTTAATCCATTGCCTAATGAATAGGATTTTAACTGGTCGAATGCATTATAGTTATTAGCTGTTGAAGTATTTAAAATTGTTTTTGAAACTCCAGCATTTAAAGCACTCACATTAGTTACATAACCATCAGCAGTTGTTGTATATGAAATTTTAACAGGGTTAATACCTGTAGCACTTGGATATGTTACGCTTTTTAACCTACCATAATCGCCGTATTCATATTGAGTGACAAAATTAGTTCCTTCAAAATTTTTAGTCTCTTTTTTTAATCTATCATATTCATCATACTCATAATTCTGAATAATATTAGCACCTGATTCTGCATAATTAAAATGTTGAATTTGTTTTACTAACCCTTCTCCACTAGAATTTGCAGGATAATAACTATACAAATCGACCGTCTGATAATTTCCTGGGTTAGCACCATCCGTAACAGACTTTGTTGATGGTCTTGCAGAAAGGTCATAGGTGGATTCAGTTATATTATTTTTACCATCGGTCTGCTTTGTAATATTCCTAAAAGCATCATACTCATACAAAGTTGAACCGGCATCAATATCGGTTAATTTAGTTTGATTACCATTAGCATCGTATTCACAAACAACTAAATCTTTTCCTGACTGAGTTACTTTTAATAATCTGCCATTAGCATGATAAGAATATATATTTGTAACCGAATTGGTTCCAGCAGTTTCGGTAACTTCTGTTGTTTTTCCTGTTGCATCTATTTTACTAATTTTTAATGGATATCCTGTAGTAGAACTAGAAACAGTATATCCATTAGAGGAAACAGTATAAGTATTAGCAGATGCAGCCCCAATAGTAGGTGAACTAGTGAGTAGCCTATGATATAAATCATAGGTATTTATTGTTTCTATTGTACCCCCATCTGCATCATTAGTTTTAATATTTATAATATCCCCTTTTGCGTCATAAGTATTTTGGGTAAACTTTGTCTTACCATTTACTGTTTTTTCTTCTCTAACTAAACGATTAAACATATCATAGTATTGCCTTGTTTCAGACATACCATAAGGGGTTTGGGTTACCATATAGATACTATTCGGCAATGTACTCCAATCATATTTGGTATTAATATCATAAGTTGTCGGTCCACCAGGCATAGTTGGCTTTAAATTAACAGTTCTTCCAAAAGCATCATAGGTTATTTGAGTATGCCTATAAGTTGAAGCATTGGTTATAGAGGTGGGCGTCTGCCATTTATTATCATATGCATCTATATTTTCAACACCTTTTACATTTTGTATCTCAGAAGATTGCAAGTATCTGCCATCAAAACTAAATGGAGTATTTTTAGTAATTGTTGCAATACCAACACCAGTAGTAAATCCCGATGATGAAGTGGTTATAATATTTCCAAAATTATCATATCCAAAAGTAGTGGTTAATTTGTTTGTTGTACCATCGAAATCAATTTTGCTAATTATCCTTCCTTTTGAATCATAGTTTAATTTGGTCGTCTTACTAAAAGTTGTACTACCTCTTGTTGTTGACTCAATTATTGTTTTTGGCAATGAGGGCACAGTTCCTGTCCCGCTTATTACGAAATCAGCCACTGGTCTATTTATTGTAAATACTTCAATACCTGTGTTATTAATTGTTTGATTTATAACATTTCCATTTCCGTCGTAAACATAGTTAGAATTCAAAGTCTTTCCATTCACGTTATCAATACTTGTGCTATTTGAAAGTTCAGTCTTAAATCTTTTATTGCCTAAAAATGTATATGCATATGAATATGTATTTTGTGAGATGACATTGCCATTTAGCGTTGCTTTAATACTAACTGGGATTAGAGAAGTAATTGTATTATTAGTAACATTTACATTATTTTCATAAAGAATTTCTGTATTGATGTTAGTCAATGAGTTTAGAGAATTAATCTTAGAGAATCCAAAAAATCCTTTCCGATATTTACCCATAACTACATCTGTATATGTATATGAAGTGGTAATATTCCCGCCGATACCATCAGGAGTTATGACATTTGAAACTGCATATATTGGTATTTTCAATGAGTTTGTAGTAAGATAATAAGATGTTGGTCCATTTCCATTGTTGTAAAATGGCAACCCTATTGTAAGTGGGCTATATGTAAATTCTGTTTTTCGATTAAATCCATCAATAATTTTCCGTAAATATCTCTCTTTTTGTTGATTTCCAAAACTCTCGAACATATATGGTTTACTATTTATAGTATGCGATATATCCGATCTACATATAATATCCGTAGCTCCATCACCATCAAAATCACCAAATATCTTGGGTATGTATAGATTGGTATTACTGTTATTTATAGTAATATCTCTGTAAGTAAAATTAACTCCATTACTATAGCAAATATGTAAATTGGAATAATTTGCTGGTGCGGAATAGGTTTGTGAAACCTGTATCATTGGAATTACCTGTTGTATTATATCAGCTTTTCCATCTCCATTAAAATCGCCAATAATAATCTTCATATTCTTATAATCTAACGTCTGGTCAAAAGCCATACTTTGCATAGACATTGATAAGGAATCAAAACCATATCCTTTACTATAAAATACTTTCCAATCATTAAAACCCCAAGCGTATTTGCTACCTCTTAAAATATCAGTCTTTCCATCTCCATTAAAATCACCACAATAAACCTTGTCTGTAGAACTAATAGGCGACATAATGGTACCGCATTCCCATTGATTACTACTATTTTTTCTAAAAAAGAGAATCATTCCATTTTCTAATAATATTTCGTCTTTACCGTCCCCATCAAAATCAGCCACTGCAACAGGCTTATAAGTAGCGCAAAGGTCACCAAGATCGGAATAGCTACCTGTCGAATTTAATTTAATTGGAGAATAAAATTCATTAGTATTAATTCTTGTAATAAATGTTCTGTTTCCTTGAGAAGGGGCATTAACACCAACATTGAATAATGTTGTAATAATATCGGTTGCTCCATCTCCGTCAAAATCTCCATTAATAAACTGGCTTCGCACTGTCGTTGATGCAGATTCAGTAGCCCCATAAATACTAGCTGAACAGCTTCCAAAAACACCAAGGTTTGTTAAGTTATTGTATTCATTAACACTAAAACCATAACTACTATTTGTACACGTGCTCATTAAAGCCGTATTTGAATACTTCCCAGAAATAAAAACGTAAGCAGATGAATTGGGAATACTTGCAGAATAATAGTTATCAAACATAATATCACTTTTCCCATCCCCATCATAATCAGCTACGTTTATATATCTAAAAGCCGGGTAATTAGTACCAGAAATATTAATCGTTGATGGTAAATTATAAGTATATATATCTTGAAAATTGTTTGTATTGGGAATCTTTCTAAATATTTTGATACTTGTATATTGTCGCAATGTAGGAGATGTGTAATAAGCAGTTAAAATATCAGTGTACCCATCTCCGTCAAAATCACCTGTGAAATTATCCGAATTAGTAGTACTAATATTATTAGTTGTTGTTGAAACAACATTAGAGTTTGCTGCATCCAATTCTTTTGGATTTCCGTACCTAAGAATGGTAGAGTTTAATTCTGTATTATCAGACCCAATTTCTTTAACTTCTTGTAATACAGAATAAATACCATCAAAGGCATAATTAAACTTGTATGTTTTTACCGTTTGTGCATCGGAAGTTATTATTATTTTATCTAACAGCCATTTACTCTTTAATGTCGTTGCATTCGTTGAATTGGAACCAACTACATACATTATATTTGGATCTGAACGTTCAGAATAGATAAATTTTACTTTGGCAAATGGAGTTGCCACATTATTTGTAGAGTTTCCTGTATAATTAATCTCATCAATTTTAGATTCACCGTCAGTCGTAATAGAATACTTATAATCTATGTAATTTCCATTGTTATCTGTTGTTCTTTTTAAACGCCACATTATTGGGTATGAATTACCATATGAAAGTATGAGAGCATCTGGATTGCTTCCATTATCACCATAATCCATACTTAATCCATCTTTTGTTTTAATATTAAAATTTAAAGGACAACCACAACTTGCATTAGCAACACCTTGAGCAGTAATTAAAGAATAATTCTCTAATTCTGTGGAATAAGTTGATCCAGCCCAACCATATGTACCACTTCTCCCAATTAATCTCATGCCATCCAATGAAAAAGCTGTCCCATCACTCGACACAGTTGGTGCAATATTTATTGGTGCAGTCTTTCCATCATAATATATATTCCTATTATCTAATGTTATTGAACTTAGACCACTTAAGTTCCACCCTACACCTAATAAACCATTTCCATTTTGTGAACTGTATGTAATTGCTAATTTAGGTTCCATTCCATTTATTCCCGGAGTTACTTTTATTGGAATGGTATATGTTGCAGCTCCCGTCTGTGTAGTACCTTGCTGTCCATCAACAACACCGACCTGCAAACCGGTATTTATACTCTTTGTAAAAGTGCCATCATTATATAACATCTGATAACTTGTACTTTGTGCATAACTATGTATTTTATTCAACAAGATCACGAGTGTGAGTATTAGTTTTATTAAAGTTTGTTTCCGCATATAAATAATTTAAAATGAGTATAATCAATTACTACCTAAAAAAAATGCCCACAAACCGCTAATAGGGATTGCAGACAACTTAGTTCAATACAAAATAAATGAAAGAATTTAAGATACACAAGTATTTATATGCTTATTTACATACTGCTATCATAAATTTGTTACTCAATATCACATAGTGATATTTATAAATATATACTCATTTGTTTTGCAGTATTTTATTTTAAAAATAAATTACGTTATATTTCTCCCATTTATTAATACTACAAACCTGTCACGATATGACTTAATTCTTATCCATATCTAATTCAGTGTCATTACTGTGATCTTTATTATCAGTATCATTTCCATCATCATCGTATTTATCTTTCTCTTTTTCTTCCGTATCATTCCGTAATTTCTCAAATTCCAAAGTAGCATCTAATGTATCTATCTTTTTATCATCAAAACCTAATGTAGAAAATCGCATTTTCCTGTCACCCTCAATGCCATAGTTCTTACCACCACGTTCGTACATCTTTAATCCATTATCTTGTATGCGTTTATAAAAATCTTCTTTAGAATTGGATTGTCTATATAGTTTAGTAAGTACTTCTTTAGTCCGTTCCCTTTCGCTCGGTTGTTTAGTACGTTTCGTTAATTGGTATTCTTTTTCTGATATAGGTTCTTTCTTCTTGCTCTTTTCATGGTCAACAATGGAGTGAGTAAGTTCAGGATATTTTTCAATTTGATACTGCTGTAATTCTTTCTTAATCTCTTTGAACTGTTCTCGTGATACTCGTGATGACTTCCCTGTTTCAATTTCAACTCCACTCATAGCAAAATGAACATGAAAGTGGTCTTTATCTATATGTGGTACAGCAATCCACAAGGCATTTTCATTGCGAAGTTCAATATACTTCTCTGCCATATCCTGCATCTTTTCCAAACTCATATTACTTGTGTCTTTATTACTCCAACTCAAAATATCGTGACATACCTTTACAGAATTTGAGCGTTGATATAATCTGTTGGTTTCATTCTGTTCAAACTGTTTTACCCATGATGGTATCGTCTTGCCTTTTACATTATGTTGCACTACAAAAGATTCGCCACGTTCATCTTTGTAGCGGTCTTTATCATGCACCATATATTCGAGTAGCTGTTTAAATGATGCTGTCTTACGAGTTAGGCTTTTGAGTATCATTATACGATTGCATAAGTTGGCGGAGTGTTTGTATAAACAGTGGGTTATTCATTAAGGCTGTTTTTATGGTTTCTTGCAACGTTGGTGTTTGTGTAAGCGTTTGAGCAATAGTTGTCTGTATCTCTGTAATAGCAGCAGTAAGTAGATCATAATTTTTACTCATACCTAAGAAGTTCTTTACCTCTTTCTTGGCAATGTCGTTTATCTTGTTCTTGTAATGGATAAGTAGTTGTTCAATATGCTTAATCGTTTGTGCGTATGGTGTGAATGGATGTGTTTTTATATTGGTATATACCAACTGTTTGATGTAGTCAGGTATTGTTAATCCTACATTCAACGCAACGTATTTTAACGCTTTTACTTCTTCTTTGGTAAAGGATATCGTAAATTCTGTTTTAATCGCACGTTTACGCTTCTTCCGTTCCTTATCATAGAGTTTCCAGTACTCATGTACCTTTTGTTTAATCAAGGTTTCATTATTAGATGCAAGAACGCCTGATTGATACAAATAAAGCCACAACTTCGTATTTCGTCTTATTTTCCGCATATGTTATTCATCATTGGTTATGAGTTCAACAGGCGTTTCATCTATGGCAGTATTGGTATATGGTATCGGTATTTCTGTTCGCAGTTTAAGAAATGGATTGTTGTAATAGGGTGTAAGTGTAAGTTTCATAGGATTGTAATTACCACAAATAAGTATTGCTTTATCACGAGGCAACATTCTTACTTCATCCGGTGTTGCTAATTCCCTGATGTGCTTTTTGCCTGTTTCTTCATCAATCCACTCATATTTACCCAACTGTTGGCTTAATTCAGAGGCGGTGGTATGATCTAACCCTGCCATATACACCTTAGCAAAACAGTTCATTCTAATAGCATTTGCTTGTTCTCTGCCGTATATATTGATTAACTGTTGGAACGATTGCAGAATACAAAGTAGTGAACCTTTATACTTACGAATATTGGCTATGACTATTTCAAGCGATGGCAGATACATACTGCTCAACTCATCTAAAATAAAGAATACATAGTTATCTTCTTTTTCAGGCAGTTTAGACATAATCACTTTAGTAGTCTGCTCAAAGAAGATGCTTATAAGTGTGGAGTAATATTTCATGTCACTTGTTGATGAGTGAATGAATATGACTGTTTTTCGCTTTCGTATAGATTCTAAATCTAAGGTATCTTTGCTTGTTACTTTGGCGACAATAGGATCGGCAAAGATTTGTAAAGCACTCATGGCCGTTGCTATGATAGAAGTGCGAAGTTTGGTGTCTTGTGCGATGAAACTTTTGTAGTCTGCAATAATATCCTGGGCATTGGTTTGTGCGACTAACGCATCTACTGATTTTGGCTCAAAGGTAAGGAGTTGTATGAGATGGCGAACATTAGCGAAGTTTCTATACTGTTTCTCATGTCGTAACAGTATGCGTATGGATAGTGCGATTAAGTTTGTCGCACTTAAATTCCAAAACGGATCGCCCGGGTTCTGTAACACATTTCTCACTAACATCCCTGCTATCTTTTGTGCATCGGCTGTATTATGTATTTGCGAAATGGGGTTGTAAAAGGTGTTGGTTATTTGTGCGAAATTAAGCACTTCAACATTATATCCTTTTGAAATTAAATACCCTGCCGTCTTATGGTATTGTTCCATAGATGGATCATTGCAAATCACAGAACCATCAATTTTCAAAAGTGATGGAATACTAATGACTGTTGACTTTCCTGCACCTGACGGAGCGCATACCAATACATTTGGTTCTGAACGAGCAAGGCAGTTTCTGCCATCTAAACAGAAACCTCTATTAGACTTCATTAGTATTTCGTCATAGGTTATAAACTCGGCTTTATATGAATGATTCTTTGACGACAATACTTCTACTATACCGTCTATTCCTCTTGATACGGTGTAAAAGAATTCCTGTATGATTGGAATTACATAGTTGCGGATGAAATGCGATACCTGTTCGCCTATTTCTTCCATTATTTGAGTAATGTTTCGATCCATAGATTTAGATGTATGATGATGAATTGAATGATGCGACCTGCGAGGTAAAGCGTTAATAAGAACGTTCTGCCTATTGTTTTTAGTACAGCAAAAAGCAAGTCTATAAATACACTATCTGACTTCATGGCAACCTATTTTAAATGACTATATTTGAACCAATATGAACGATTGCCCCTTTCTGTTCCAGTATTTCCTTAAACAGGTTTGCCATAAGAATAAACCTGTCATTGTCGGCATCTGATTTGGGTTGATAAATCAGATATACCTCAATATCCTGTATGTTTTGAAGTGCAAGTACTTTGGTAAATCGCTCAATAATTTGTTCCCGGTTTCTCTGTAATAGGAGATAATCACTTTCTCTGTACACACTAAATATTTGCGTGTTTTCTTGTAAATCAGATTGAACAATTAGTATCTTTTTGTGCGCCTTTGATTGTGATACGGCATTAAGCGTTCTTACTATTGGCTCATATATTGAGGATCGTGTACGTCCGCTATCTATGTCGTATATGGATTGTAAAGCTGAATCTAACTCTGTCTTGAATTGTTGTATGTCTTTCTTTCGTTTCTTCGGATTAGATACCAAGAAAAAAGCAAAGGGCAATTCTTTTTCCTGAACATTATTATATTGAAAATTAGACAGCGTTTGCAGTTCCACTTTATTTCGTTGCCATATATGTTTATCTATATCGAGTAGCGAAACAATATCATTCACTTTCAATTGTTCTTTCTGTACATCGGTCTTGTCAATGAAGACGGTTATTTCGCTACCATGTATTTGGGTTTTAAAAATTGGTATCAGGAAATATATACCCATGCTAATGAGTAGGGCTAAGAAGCCTATGCCGAGTATGATTTTAGTTTTCATCGTTGTGGTGTTTTAATACGTTATCAATTATTTCATCTTCATTTGAAATGCTAAGCGGAGCAAGTGGGAGCGTAAAGCAAAGAGGGTTCTTGCCATCGGTGCGCCCTTTTAAATTGGCGATAATAAACTCGCCTACTGCCTGTTCATACATCGCCTGTATGCGTTCATAAAAGATTTTCTGATAGTGGCGAAGTTGTAAACGATATTTGGCAGTAATGGACTTCTTTAGTTTTATATCCTCCATATCCTTATCAATCTGTTTTATCTCTTGCTCTTTCTGAATAATTTCATCTTCACATTTTTTATACGCCAAATATTCCTGTATATCTTTCTCGCTTGGTACTTTCGTGTACACGATGAACGCTGTTGTCGCTACTATGAGCAGGTTAAAGACAATGAATACAAAAGGGTTGGAATACAGTGTTGCCTGATGGACTGTGCCATCATCGGTGGATTGAACATATCGTAGTCCTCCTATGAATATCGAAATGAGTAAGAGTAAAATAACCGATGCCCATTTAACGGCAAGTGAGGTTTTTGTTTGAGGTGTATCTCTAATGTGCAATACCAATGATTTAGTGAAGTAGATAAGTGAAAGACCTATAGTAATTCCGAGAACAATGGCGAAGAGGTAGTTTTCTTGAAACGTACCCATGAATGATGCAATCATAGACATTACATCAAAGAATGCAAGAAATCCTAACAACACCTTGGTCCATTTGTACTGACTAATATCTCGTGGCTTGGGTCGTTGTTTCAATTCATCTTTGAGATGATTCTTTTCCCTTTCAGTAATTATTTTCTGTTGTTCCAGTTTCTTTAACTGTTCATCCAAAGGTGTCATATCAAAAGCACCATACACAAGTTGTAAAGAACCTTGTACTTTTTGTGGTATGTCGTTGCGTAAGCGAGAATAAAACCCTTTTATCTTAGTGATGTATGGCTCTATTTTATCTGCATCCTGTGTTGGCAGATTACTATATGCAAGGCTCGAAGCATCAAAAGGAACTTTCTCTAAAAACTGATGATGGAGTGTATCTAACTCATCTTTGAGTTTAGACATTTTTTCGTCCAGATCAATATCGTTTGACTGGAATGTAGTCGTTGTTAATTGATTATTTTTCATTGCTAAAATTTTTAATTTTTAAAAAGAACTATGAAAAGAGATTTTGTGCGACTATTTACCAATAGAAACACTAATGATTCGAGTATATCACGAATCATCTTGTAAGTAAATTCTGTTCGATAATTCTTCGGTATTACCTCTTGTAAATTGTTGTTGTAGATTTTCGTTCATAATTTATAAGGCTTTTTAGGCTACTTTAAACACATCTAAAAACACTTGACAAATATTTTAATTCGTGTATACTATTACTCAAATAGGTTCTTTTACTATATGAGAAAATTGTGGACTTAATAATCCATGTATATCCCTGACTATGGTGTCGCCCTTGTCGCATATTTCTTCTGTTAAATAATATGAGTATATCGTTGAATACCCAGACTGCTTCATTGCATTGGTCGCATATAGTTCAGAAGACTGTATGAGTGATTCAATAATTTCCCTGACTATGGTGTCGCCCTTGTCGCATATAATTGTTAAACTTATTTTGCCGAATACGATGTATTCGGTATTTTTTATTGTCAATACTATAAAGAACTTTTATACCTCTTGTGCAACCAAAATGCCAAATGAAGAACAGTATATGAAATGCTAATTGGTGTAAAGGAAATAATCAAATTTTTATTCTGCACATCAAAAAATGATTATATTTAATATGAAATAAACTCTCTTGTTATGGGCAAAATTCTTATCTCTTGGGTAGCGACAGAAAATGATTTTATCAAAGATAAATCTGCTGAAAATCCTAACGGACCCAATAGTTTATTACATAAACACTTCTATACAGACTATGACTATCATCTACTGTTAAGCAGTAAGAAAAACACATCAGATGATACTAAGTATCAATTTTTGGTAACCTATTTGCGTAAGGAATATAAAGGACATAAAATAATTGAGAGAGCAATGTCAATAAATGATGTCATAGATATTAAAGAAATTAGTGCCAAAGTGAATACTTTATTACTAAGTAATAAAGAACATAGCATTGATATTTTTGTATCGCCTGGCACTCCCACGATGCAGGTTGCGTGGTATCTCGCACATCAAACACTTGGTCTTAAAACCCGCTTGTTTCAAATGCGAAGACCAGAGCATAGTAAAAATAAAGAATCAGAGCAAGTATGGATTGAACTTGAAAAATCTGACTATACATCATCATTAATCATCAGGCAAGAATCCCCACAATCTTTAAATGAGAAACAACAGAATATAGTCATTACTCAAACCCTCAAAAAGACTTACGACAAGGCAAAGAAGATAGCAGAAGCCGATTGCGTATCTGTATTGATTGGTGGTGAAACAGGATCAGGGAAAGAATTGTTGGCTAAGTATATTCATGATAATTCGCCTCGTGCAAAAGGTACATTTGTTGCAATAAATTGTTCTGCATTAAGCAATGAACTCTTAGAAAGTAGGTTGTTTGGTTATGAGAAAGGTGCTTTTACAGGTGCTAATGAAAGAACTACAGGCTTATTTCACGAAGCAGATGGAGGTACGATCTTTTTAGATGAAATAGGTGATATTACTCCATATATGCAACAATGCTTATTAAGAGCATTACAACCTCAGAAAAAGGAAATTTTACGTGTTGGTAGCCGTAAGCCTGAGATTGTTGATGTACGTGTTATTTCTGCAACTAACAGAAACCTATATGATATGTGCAACAAAAAAGAGTTCCGACCTGATCTATATTATCGTCTTGCTGTTACTGATTTATATCTTCCCTCTTTGAAAGAATATACATTAAAAGAAAAAGAAGAAGTCTTTAATTTCTTATGGCAAAAGAGTAAGGTAAAATTTAATAAAAAAGAGCCTAAAATAAGACTTGATATAAAAAAACGTATATTAGAGTATCTATTTCCGGGTAATATCAGAGAGATGGAAAACTTGGTAGATAGAATCTTTGCCGAAGCACACGATACTGTATTGTTAGAAAATTTACCTGATAGAATACTTAACCCAAGCAAAGAACATTCGTTATTACTAAAAGATATTGAACTTCGGCATTGTAGGTATGTATATGAAATGTGTAATAAGAATTTAGAAAGAACCAGAATTGTTTTAGGTATTACTGCAAATACATTGAAGAGTAAATTGAAAAATTACAACATAAAATAGTAACCCCCTGATAGACTATTTATATAATCTCTATTTTTATTTTAAATGGATATGAGTTATTATTAACTGCAAACTTTATTTCTGAAAAAATTCCTGTAGTTTTCATCACACGTAAATTTGTAAGTAAAATAAATGCTAATTTGACAAATGAAGTAAACTGTTGTAATTCTATTTCATTTATCATCTGACCATGTGTAATGTTGTTTCTGATATCTATTATTGTCTGGATTATATTTGCAATTTCAGTAATCTGATTTTTATTACATTTATAAAAATTCATTAACGGTGTTAGTAATATAGCATTGTTGTGATTATTTGTTTTCACTTTTAAAGTTATGTAATTTTCAGGATGTGGATGAAGTAATCTTAGCATAGTACCCATTGTAAGGTTATCATAATTAAATCCTTCAGTTGCGTTGATTTCATTTTTAAAATACTGAAATAAAACATCTTTAAGTTCTGTTTCAAATATAGAAGATAGTGTAGTAACTATATTTATTGCATACGTTAAATTATTTGCGTTTAAAAGATATGCTACTGACTCAAAGGACTTACGTGAAGATTCTAAAGATAAGATTGGAAAATAAAAATAAGGGTTTGAATATTTTTCGAGCACGTCATCTTTTAAGAGTTCATACATTGTATCTATTTCAGAAGGCTCTCTCTTTTTTAACAGAATAGATTCATCTTTTAATTGAATGGATGCTGCCTTTATAAAAACTAAAAAAGAAAAATGCTCATAATGGAAAGTCTTAAATACAATTCCTAAGTAAGACAATAACTTATCGTCTTTTGGATTTAAAAGTAATCCAGCATTTATAACAGGAATGGCTTCAATCAATTTATCATCTTCAAGTAAGGCATAAGCCAATCGTGAATGCGAATAACTGTTTGATTTATCTAATAAACAACTTGCTCGTAAAAAAATAGTTGAGGCACTATAATATTTCAAATTATTATAACGTTCGCCTAATAAAGAAAACGTATCTGAAAGTTCAATATCTGTATTGTCAATTTCTGACGAAACTGGCCATAAGGATAAAACATCTGATAGATCTTCTGTCGAAATAGATGGTTCTTTTGAATTTGATACTATACAAACAAGTGCACACTTAAGCAGAAAAACAACCCTTTTCTCATCTCTATATTCCCAAAATATCTGAGCTGTGACAATGTAACCTTCGCCACATTCTGGAAAGTCTTGGATGCATTTTCTACATACAATTAAAGCTTCATCTTTTCGTTTCCAGTTAATTAATTTTAATGCTAATTGAATAAGTTTTGCTTCCGTATTGGGTAGAATAATTATGTTATTAAATTCATGATCCTTTTCAAGGGTTAATGACAACTCCAAATATTGTTCCGAAATCCAATGTTGCTTACCTGACATTATAATTTATTTAATGTAAATATAATGATTTGGTTTAAAATATCTATACACACTACAATAGTTTACTTGCAATAATATCTGTGTTACACTGTCAATATTGCAATACCCATAAGTTTGTAAAGGGGCAATGTAAAAATATGGAACAAAACCCATTCAATAAACTCCCAACATACGATTCTTCAAATCCTAAAGAAAGTATCCTAAATGCAGAAAACAAAAGAAGAGTATTAAGGGAAAAATATTTAGAGCAACATAAAGAAGAATATGACTTTGTGGTCAATCGGCTGTTAAAACAATATGCAGATTGTTTTCAAGACAGCAAAATAACTTCCGACAAATTTCTCCCAAAGCTTGAGACTCATGAGATTTCATTTAATAATTATGTCAAACTATTAGACAGAATAAGTGAAGACAAGGAACTTGCAGGTAAGGTTTTTGTTGTGTATGATGATCCCATTCAAATTGCTTATCATGGCTATCAAAATTGGTCGTCTCTGCGCTTTCCGTGTACTAATTTTAATTATCCTGAATCAATACATGAAGAAGGATTTGAAATTGCTACCACTATTTTACCTATGGATGCAAGTCATAAAGTGATTGCTGATTCAAAATATAAATTAGACAGACTACTTTTAACAAAGTATGAGGGTATTGTTTTTAAGAGCCCTTGGAAGACTGCAACCGGTGATAGTTCTGTCTGGAAGTCAACTGGTGAAAAAAGACCATCGTACGAAGAAATGTCCGAAAAAGAACGTGAAAATATAGACAGATGGCGAGAAAGTGAATTCGAATCTTTAGGTGATCCTTATGATTTCGAATAATTATTCAATTCTTATTTTAAAATAATACTCCCTAACATCAAATGAGTACTTTAATACTGATGGTTCATTTATAATTCTTGTTAATCTCAAATTTGTAAGTTTATATAGGCAAGATTCAAGTTGCAAATGCAACTTTTTGGGTTAATAATTTTTTGTAAATATAGTTGATTGGATTTTCAAAATCTAATCGTTTTCGTTCTCTTTGGTTTAGTTTGTTTTCTACCTCTTGAACTTGTTGTTTAGTAATAATTGTAAAGTCTGATTTTTTAGGAAAATATTGTCTTACCAATCGGTTGTAGTTTTCATTACAACCTCTTTCCCAACTGTGGTATGGATTGGCAAAATAATAATCTATTTCTAAGGCTGTAGCTATTGTTTTATGATTTGCAAATTCTTTTCCATTGTCTGAGGTAATGGTTCTTATCCAGTGCTTATGCGGTCTTAGCGCATCAATAATTTGAGTGCTTACCGCTGTTGCATTTTTACTTTCTAGTTTTCTTATCCAAGCAAATCCTGTACTTCTATCTACAATAGTAAGTAGTGCGTGTTGATGATTTGCGCCTATTACTAAATCAACTTCTACATCCCCAACTCGTTCTTTTTTAGCTACTATTTCTGGTCGTTCAACAATCATCACTTTGTCTTTGACAATACCTCTATTGTCCTTGTAATTACCTCGTTTTCTGTATCTTTTAGCTCCATTGCGCAAATGGGTATAAAGACTCCCACCATTCTTTTTATCCTGCCAAATAAAGGTGTAAATACTTTCAACAGATACGGTGTCTTGTTTATTTTTTTTACGAATACCCACTACCTGCTCAGGGCTTTTATCTTCTTTTAGGGTTTTTATGATTTCCTCCTGTAATGTAAGTGTCCATTTGCTTTTACGCCTAGATTTTTCCCGGTTAAAAAGATAATAAGATTGTGCATTATCTGATTTATAAATACCATTGTACATGCTATTGCGTTTGATTTCTCTACTTACTACGCTTTTGTCTTTGCCAATAATATCGGCAATATATTGTTGTGATTTTTTAGCTTTTAGAAGTTGTTCTATTGTGTATCTTTGTTGTGAAGTTAGGTGTGCCATTATGATGCGCTTTTAGTACAGAACAAAATAATGATTATCTTTCTTCTCAAAGCAGTAGAACATTTATTTGTCTGCTGCTTTGATTTTTTTAACCTTTACTTTGTATTCTGCAAAAAGTTGCATTTGCAACTTGAATCTAAGTAGTAGTAACTTTGAAAATTCAAGAAAAATATAAACATCTCTGGTTTTTATAACTGTCCCATGAGTAACATTATTTCTTATAGGAATAATAGTATGCACAATATTTCCAATTTCTTCAAGCATACTACTTTGACAATTAAAATAATTAGCAATATGAGTTTGTAATCCAATTTCTTTGTTATATCTAATCTTTGTTTTGCCCGTAAGAAGATTCTTTGGATTTCTAGTTAGGCAATCTCTTATAATTTGCAAAGGTAAATTATTATACTTTCTCTCATTAAATTCAGTTGTACAACCAATCATATGTTTAAAGATTGTCTCTTTAAATTCATTTTCTAATATGGCAGATAGTGTTGTAATAATGTTCAAATTATACCGCTCAATATTAGAATTGAAAATGTATGCGACAGTTTGAATTGCCAGTCTTGAATTTTGAGAAAACAATAGCCCTGAATAAAAATAAGGGTTTAGAAATTTATAATAAACAATATCTTTGGTCTTCATTACAATAGAAGACAAATCATCAGCCTCATCTTTAAGAAGATGTAGTGCAATTTTATTATTCGGTATTAACTTTATCGAATGATTAAAACATATCTTTGAAAAGAATGTAAAATCAAACAGTTTGTATATTATACCAAGTAATGTAAATAAATTAGAATGTGCTGTAGTATTATTTGTATTTTCTAGTGCCTTGAATATTGGATGAATTGCTTCTACAAACTGAGAATTATTAATATAACTAGAACTCAACTGTATAAGTGCTTCTGCATTCTTTGGATTTAGTTCACAACCCATTAGAAGATAAAATAGACGCACTCTTTCATCATTATTTTCCTTTTTGAAACCATGTATTAAAAATGTTTCTGAAATTTCAACAGAAGTAAATTGTATATCTGATTTAACAGGCACAAGTGCATCAAATACAGGAAGTTCTATCTTGATTGTCCTAATAAAATCAGAGATTATCTTATTTTCGGTATTTGTATTAGCCTGTAATGCGAATGCAAGTAACAAAGCAGCATTCTCACGATCTTCAAATTCCCAGAAACACATTGCTAAATATAAATGTGCTGTATATGAATCCTTGTAATCTCTTAAGCACCTTTTACAAACAATAATTGAATCAGAAATTCTATTTCTATAATATAATTTTTTTATTAAAGCACAATACCCTGACTCGTCATTAATATCTTTTGTTTCTGATATAAAATCTATGTCATACTGCAAAGAATCTAACAATTTATCAAAACTCCTATTTAAAAAAGGTTTATGTTCATTAAATTCAAAAATGTCTAAATGTTGCATGAGATATTAAAAAGATATTTACAGATTGTAATTTTAGTTAATAATGAATATCTATAAATATATTTATCGCTCTATATCCTTTTCCAATTCATTTCCTTGCTCACGAATTTTATTAAACTCATCCGTAAGTTTCTTCTCTTTATCCAATTCAACCAATCCTTTCTGAAAACCGATTATATATTCATCGGTAGATTGTTGTATTTTTCCTTTGAGGTCATTTGCCAAATCCGCATCGTGTTGACTGATTAAAAAGCCATCATTAAAGCCTTTGGCTACTCTGTCTTCATTTATTTCCTGTTCCATAATTAAAAGGTATCTTTTGCGTTTTCTTGTAAATATTCTTCAATAGAAAGTCGATCATAGAGGATAAGTTTACGCATTGGTTGCGTATAACGAATCTTTCCTTGATTTCTCAAATGCATCAATGTGGTGTCACTTGAAATGTTTAATTTCTTTTTTGCTTCCTCTGGTGTAATCCAAAGTTCCTCTTTCCCTTTTAAGTCGTGTGTTTCTTTAATGTACAACACCACCCGGTCTATTAATTTCTCAAAAGCAGGGTTGTCTAAGCAGATTATTTCATTAGTTATCATGGTAGAAGAAAGATACGAAATAATTGTAAAATCTAATAAGTGACTCTATGGGCTACCAGTCTTTTACTTGCGAAATACTTGCAATAAAATAAAAAAGCACTTAGTTTTTAACCTAAGTGCTTGATTATGTGGTGGGCGCACACGGGTTCGAACCGCGGACCCCCTGCTTGTAAGGCAGATGCTCTGAACCAGCTGAGCTATGCGCCCGAAATATTGAAATAATTTCGGAAAGTAAAAAAAGAACAATTCAACCGTGACCCCTCCCGATTGTAAATCGGGATGCTCTGAACCAGCTGAGCTATGCGCCCGAAATATTTCTGTAAAGCGAGTGCAAAGATATAAAATACTTTTTATTAAACAAGCATACTTTGAAAAAAATGTGTAATATTTACATTAAGCAATTTTAGAATTATCAGTGAATATCCTCCAAAAACGTAATAGATGGAAAATACTGCTGTCCATTTTTGCAGTAAGTATTGTCTTTTTCACCTTGTGGTACACGCACCAATTGGCAAAATCAATTGCACAAGAAGAAATTAAAAAAGCTACAGAAATTGCAGATGCGTATAAGGTATTAAATAGCAATAGCTCCGATGAATTAGAACTGTCTAAAGCATTGGATAAAATTAAACTCAATTCTACTATCCCCGTTATTTGGGCAAATGCACAAGATGAAATTTTAGCTGAAAAAAATTTCGATTCCATTCGTATTAAAAAGGATAAACAATATTTATCGGCACAACTAAAAGCATTAAAAGCAGACCAACAATTTATTCCGATAGAGTTGCCGGGCAATGAAGTGCAATATCTATATTATAAAGATTCGTATTTATTGGTGAGTATCCGCAAGTATCCATTTTATGTATTAGCATTGGTGGCTTTGTTTTTTTTAATCAGCTATACAGCCTTCACATCGGCACGCAGGGCAGAGCAAAACCAAGTATGGGTGGGGTTGGCTAAGGAAACAGCACATCAGTTGGGCACTCCACTATCTTCCCTTACCGCATGGATTGATATTTTGCGCGAGAAACTAAATTCTGAAGAGGATGCTTCAATGTTTGATGAAATGCAGAAAGATATAGACAGGTTAGTATTAATAGCAGAGCGTTTTTCCAAAATAGGGTCGGTTCCCGAATTAACTAAACATCGTGTGGTGGATGTGCTCCAAAATGGAGTAGATTATATCTCTAAGCGAGCATCAAAGAAGATTCATATTTTCTTGTTGAAAGATACAGATATAAACTTGTTTGCTCAACTAAATCCGCCATTGTTTGAGTGGGTGTTGGAAAATATTATGAAAAATGCGTTAGATGCAATGGACGATAGAGGTGAAATTCATGTATATGCTTTTCAAAAAGAAGGCTTTATCTATATAGATATTTCGGATACGGGTAAAGGTATTTCTAAAAATAATTTAGAACAAATTTTTGAACCCGGGTTTAGCACCAAAAAACGAGGCTGGGGATTAGGGTTGACGTTAGCTCGGCGTATTATAGAAGAATATCATCATGGAAAAATATTTGTAAAAGAATCTTCACCCAAAGGAACAACGTTTAGAATACAACTGAGAGCATCGGATTAGTAGTGGTTGAATTGTTGATTTTATTCTTTTCTTCCTTTAATCATCCTTATTTAAGTTCAACTTTTATTTATTGTACGGATGCTTATTCTCGTATTTTTTAACTTACCTCTAATACAATCTTTGTGTTATTCTTGATTTTATTTCTAACTTTGCCTATTAATTTTTAAGCATGAGAGTTTACTTTGATAATGCTGCTACTACGCCTATAGCACCGGAAGTGTTAGACGCTATGTTGCCTTACCTTACAGAACATTTTGGCAACCCTTCCACTACCTATTCTTTTGGTAGAGATACGCGTGCAGCAATAGAAGAAGCTCGAAAAACAATCGCTCAGCTGATTAATGCACAACCCGGAAAAATCGTTTTCACTTCGGGAGCTACCGAAGCAAACAATACGATAATAAAAAGTGCAGTAAATGATTTAGGAGTACAGCGTATTATTACTTCTCCCATTGAACATCATTGTGTAGAAAACGCTGTAGAATATTGCAGAGATAAATTAAACATTGACACGGAATTTGTATCTATTGATAAGAATGGAAATGTAGATTTGGAAGATTTAGAAAATAAATTGAAAGCTTCTGATAAAAAAACGTTAGTCTCCTTGATGCACGCTAATAATGAAATTGGCACACTATTAGATATTGAAAAAGTAGGCGATTTGTGCCAACAATATCATGCTTTATTTCATTCGGATACCGTGCAAACATTTGCACATTTCCCGATAGATGTTCAACGCATGCATTTAGATTTTATGTCGGGAGCCGCCCATAAATTTCACGGTCCCAAAGGTGCGGGATTTTTGTATATGCGCAAACAAAACAAATTACAACCACTTATACACGGCGGAGGGCAGGAGAGAGGTATGCGCTCAGGTACTGAAAATGTATATGGCATTGTAGGTATGGGGGCAGCTGCAAAAAGTGCTTATGCTAATTTAGCGCAAGATAAAGCCACAATTTTAGCTATAAAAAACTATTTCATTCAACAGTTGAAAGCTACTTTTTCAGATATTGATTTTAATGGGAATACGGATGAACGTAGTTTGTACACGGTATTAAATGTATCATTTCCACCGAGTGATAAATCTGCATTGTTATTGTTTATGTTAGATATGGAAGGCGTTTGCTGTAGCGGTGGAAGTGCTTGTGGTAGCGGAGCATCCACGGGTTCTCATGTTATTCGAGCATTGAAAAAGGATGAGAATAGAGTGTCTATTCGTTTTTCTTTTTCTAAACGAAATACAAAAGAAGAAGTAGATTTTGTAATCGAAAAGTTGAAGAAGATATACGAAATAAAATAACAGCGATTTATAAAGTACAAAGTTGCTCCCCTTCTTTAAAAATGGCATTTAACCGACTTTCTTTTACGCCTACTGCGCGCAGAATAGATACTTGGTTGTAAATCTCTCTGACCAATATATACCCGTTGTTTAATAGTGCTTGCTTTTCATTTTTTGTCAATGACGTTAAACAGGTTAACGGATATAAACCGGTTTCGTCTATGATGTCTTTCAGTGAATTATTTATGGGGTAATTCCAACTGATAAGTTGCAGTCCTTTGCAGTTCGCATAAGCTGTGGCATCATCCGTAAATTTGGTGTTTGTAGCGATAAATCCACTAAATTTTTCCTCTTCATTTTTTAGCAATCCATTTTCTAAAATATCTTGGAAGCGAGCATAAATATATAACGGATTTTTTACGTCAACAGAGTAGCCGGGTTGGTTGCGGTATTTACATTCTATAAAAATAATTTCATTCTCTTTTTGGGCGATTACATCTACTTCGTGTGTTACGCATTTCCCCTGAACGATGGTGTCAATTTTTACCAAATATCCTTTGTGCTTAAATAGTTCTCCAATGAAACGTTCAAAAGGGAATCCGGTAGGGCCAAATTCCATTAAACCTCTTTTTAGATAATATCGTGATGCCTTTGCGCGAGAGCGACGTCGCAATAATTTGAATGCTTCTTGATAAATATGTTTAGAGGAAACGCCTTCGCATAATTGTGGTTGTAGTGCAAGTAAGATTGCCGAAATTTCTTCTTCGGTAGCATGGGTTTTACGCAAAGAATTTTTTAATTTTTCTTTAGAAAAAACTTCTTTCTCGCCGGAGTCCTTGATAACAAAAAATGTATCCATAAGTATTTTTTTAATTGAAATTAATGTAGTGTCTCAAATAAACCTAATTCTTTGTTTTTACGCACATTATCCCAATTAAAATATTTCCCATTCATCGCAATATATACTCCAAAAGGCAGTGTTTGAACGTATGCTAAAGCAGCTCCAAAATTAAACAACCCATCAGAGCTGCCAAATTTATAGGGTATCATCGCGCCGGTTAGTACAATTGTTTTATTTTTTATTTTATGCGCCAGCAATTTAGCCGTTTCTACCATTGTATCGGTGCCGTGCGTAATTACAATTTTGTCTTCATCGCATTGCTGGCAGTTGTGTGCAATTATTTCTCTATCCTCATGGGTCATCTCCAAACTATCCAGCATCATTAGTGTTCTGACGTTGATGTCTAATTTACATCTACCCAATTCCAGCATTTCGGGTACGTGTGTATCTTCAAAAAATAACTTACCATTGAGTTCGTTGTATTCTTTGTCGAATGTGCCTCCTGTGATAAATAATCGAATGTGCATATAGATATAATTTTTAAATGCTAATCTTCTATTACCAATGTTTTCGGCAGTAAATCGTGCCAAAATACACCTTTCATAAATAACCCGCTAAATTGTTCAAACGGCAAAAGTCGGAATATAGAACGAAATATACATTGTAAAATCGTTGGCCTTTTACCATCTGCTGAAATTACTTTTGTTTTTGTAAAATATTTTCCGATGGTTTTACCAAACAAAGATTCTAAAACAAAGTAGTAAACCGGAATTGTAATCATCATTATCAATAAACCGCTATCTGTAATTTCCCCTTTAGGGGTGCTAATTTCTATTTTTAAAAGCGTGCCAATAAAAAAGATTATAAAACTTGCGGAAAGAATATCGATTATATAGTTGGCAATTCGTTTGCTGATTGGAGCTGCAGGAAATAAAACCGTAGGTTCGATATTTAAGAGGGTTTCGTCTTTGCTTAAATCAAATTCAGGAATTACACGATAGCCGGAGTCGTATTCGGAAACGGTGCCGCAATTCATACAGCGTACTTGCGTTTGTGAAAATTGTTCGTAATTATTGCTGCCACATTTGTTGCAAATAAATGCTGAACTCATTGGATAAATTAGTTTAATGAAGTGATAAATTTTAAAGTATCTACATTGTCGGCATAATCGGTAAGTGTTGGTTGTTGACTGCTACCAAACGGCAAAAACCCTTTTCCGATGATACATTGTATGTTTTCTTTTTCTGTTTCTAAATAGGATTGAACGTCCTTTTCGGAGGCATACCGCTCGTAATGCAAGCAAGAAATAGGCGAATGCAAGCTTTTATTTTCTACAATATTTATAAAATCAATATCCACCATCGATATCTGATTCATTAGATAAATAGTACGTTGATAGTCGAGATTGTTCATATATTGCGTATGTTGCATGATGTTTGAAAATACATTAAACGCTTCTTTAAGTTTTAATAAATCAAAATCATTAGGGATTAAAATTTTTGAAACATTTCTACAACCTAATCCAAAATAATCAAAAATATCATGCCCGAGTTGTTGTAATTCTTCAGCCGTTTCCGTACCATTTAAGATAGCTACGGAGTTCCTGTTTCTGCGAATTATATTTTTATATTTTCCAAAATAAAATTCAAAATGTTGTGCAGAGGAGTTGCTTCCGGTAGCGATGATGGCATCGAAATTCTCTAATCGATTTTGTATAGAGATATGCGTTTTAAAACTCGATTCCAACTCGATTAATCGCTCTAATAAAAATGGAAGCAAAAATTTATCTTTATCTGAAAGTTTTAATTGCAATTTATTGCCTGAAATCAAAACGCATAAAATATCATGAAAAGCAACCATCGGTATATTTCCGGCAGCAACGATTGCAATGGTTTTGGGCGCATTATTTTGTTTGATAGTATAATTAACCAGCCAATTTTCTAATTTTTCTTTTGATAAAAATTCAGCGGCAATATTTTTAAGCGATTGCGCAATGCTCTCCGGCGTAAACCAGGAGTGGTGTCGATAAGATTGGTGCGTAACCTCTTGTAAAGCAATAGGATTTCTTAAGATATAGTCGCCTAAGCGGGAAAATGCCGTGATGCGCTGTTCAATATTCATTAACACAAAGTTATTAATAATAAGCCGCTTAAAAAGCTATCTATGTTTATTTTTGTATCAAACTTACTTAAAATGGCTATCAGAATCACAGATGAATGCATTAATTGTGGAGCATGCGAGCCGGAATGTCCGAATAATGCAATTTATGAAGGCGGTATCGAATGGGCGTTGAGCGATGGAACAAGCTTGAAAGGCTCTTATGCGCTATGGAATGGAAATGTAATAGATGCCGAGGCAAAGCAAAAGCCGGTATCTAACGAAGTATATTTTATTGTAACGGACAAATGCACTGAATGTAAAGGGTTTCATGAAGAACCACAATGTGCTGCCGTTTGTCCGGTGGATTGCTGTATTATCGATGAAGACCATATCGAGACAGAAGAGCAACTCTTAGAAAAGAAAAGTAGATTGCATTTATAGTTTGCGCTATAAGTAGATTTTACTCAAAATCTTTATATAATAAGTATTTTTTACGTATAGCTTTAAATTTAACCAAAGCGGGTGTCCAAGTGGCTCTTATTGATTTTTCGCTTTCGCCTTTTTGTATTTGTGCGGCTAATTGATTAGTGCCACTCAGTTTTACAAAAAAGCTATTAAAAAATTTAGTTTTTTCAGTAGATAGTTTATACGCATTGAGTAAATATTTTAACGTAAATTTTTGCTTGCGAAGACTATCTAAAGAGATATTACTCAAGTCGTAGCCGATACATTGCTTGCCTAACAACGGAGGTGTTTTTGCGCCATCTATACTTTTGGGAATAAAACTAAATGGAAGCTTACCCGTAAATTGATTGCTGCCATAAATCTGAAATGGTTTTGTGGTTCCTCGCCCTAAGCTCACATAATCAGTACCTTCAAAAAAACAGAGGCTCGGATATAAATATATAGCAGCCATGTTCGGTAAGTTGGGCGAAGGTTTTACCGGTAAATCGTAAAATGTTTTATGGTCATAATTTAAACATGGAATTATAGTTAAAGCGCATTGAACATTGTTAGCTAATAACTTTTCGCCATTCAGCATTTTTGCATATTCTCCAATCGTCATTCCATACACTACGGGAACAGCTTGCATGCCCACAAAACTTTTATTTTCATTTTCTAAAACAGGACCATCTACATAATGCCCGTTTGGATTGGGTCTGTCTAAAATAAGCAGCGGTTTATTGTTTTCAGCACAAGCCTCCATTACATACTGCAAAGTAGAAATATAAGTATAAAACCGAACGCCTACATCTTGAATGTCAAACACTAAAATGTCAATGTCTTTTAACTGTTCGGGTTTAGGCTTTTTATTATCTCCATACAAAGAAACAATAGGCGTTTGGGTTTTGGTATCTATACTGTTGTTTACGTGTTCTCCCGCATCTGCCATGCCTCTAAAGCCATGTTCGGGTGCAAAAATAGTTTTTATAGTTATTCCCAAACTCAGTAAAGTGTCTAATAAATGTGTGGAATTAACAATCGAAGTTGGATTAACGACTAATCCAACATTTTTTCCTTTTAATAGTGGAAGATACTGTTCGATACGCTCCGCACCGGTGACAATATTTTTGGCAGTAGTATAAGAAATAATACAAAAGCCGCAAAATAAAATGAGAATAATCCTTTTCATATACTTACTTCTAACAAATAGTATGCTAAAGATGAGGAATGTGTTGGTAATACAAAAGGAAAGAAATACTTTTGATGTGCATAACTTAATATGAATTTTGAATTATTTACAGCAAAACGCTTGGCACTTGGCGATAATAAATCATTTTCCCGATTTATTATCCGTATAGCTGTAGTAGCTATAGCGTTGAGTGTTGCTGTAATGATCGTTTCTACTTGTATGGTTTCAGGATTTTCCAAAGAAATAAAAGAACGTATTTTTGGATTCTGGGGGCAAATTCATATCACAAGTTTTGAAAATAATGACTCGTATGAATCAACACCAATAAAACAAGGACAAGTATTAGTGGATAAGCTGCGTAAAGCAACTGATGTAAGCAATGTAGCTCCATTTATCATTAAAGCAGGCATACTAAAAACAAAAACAGATATTGAAGGCATTGTTCTAAAAGGAGTAAATGCGGAATATGATTGGAATACCATTCGTAATTATCTTAAACAAGGGCGTATTTTATCGTTTAATGACACGATGGCAAGCAAAGAAATAATGGTTTCTCAATCTACCGCCAAGCGCCTAAATTTGAATATCGGAGATAATATTATTGCCTATTTTATTAGAAGTGATTTGGCATCACCGATAGGCAGGCGACTGAAGGTTTGTGGTATATTCCATACGGGATTGGAAGAGTACGACAAGCAATATGCCTTGGTGGATATTCGCTTGCTTAGAGAATTGAATAATTGGGAAAATGATGAAGTAGCAGGATATGAAGTACGCCTCAAAGATATGGATAAAATGAATGCGTTTAAAGATTCTATTTACTATAAATACATTGATCAAAAACTAAATGCCGAAACGATGAAAGACATCAACCGCAATATTTTTGAGTGGTTAGATTTGCAAAAAGTAAATGAATTTTTGATTTTAGGTTTTATGGTTTTGGTAGCAATGCTAAACATGATTACTGCATTAATAATTTTAATTCTCGACCGCACCAATATGATAGGTATTCTAAAATCATTAGGGGCAACAGATAGAAGCATTACGAAAATATTTTTATTTAATGCGGCTTACATTATTTTGCATGGATTGTTATGGGGAAATATTTTAGGAATAGGCATTTGCGCTTTACAGCATTTTACCGGATTTATAAAACTCAATGAAGAGAATTATTATTTAAGCGTAGCACCCGTTTATTTTAATTGGCTCGGAATTGCTATGATAAATACAGGCACGCTACTAATTTGTACGCTTATATTGCTTTTGCCCACCCGCTTAATAAGTCGCATTTCTCCAATGAAAGCAATACGCTTCAGGTAATTTTTTAATAGAATGATAGTTATTGCATTTCAGCGTAATTTATTATCTTGCAAAGATGATGCAGCAATTACGTAAATGGAAATGGATACTTACGGCAGGATTATGCTTCTTGTTGTTATATCTTTTACCGTCATCATTTATTGAAGAGCATTACTCAAGAGGTTTTTTCTTGTGGATCAGGAAATTGTTGGATAATACATTCGGAAAAATGCCTTTCCCATCGTATTACCTTTTTTTGTTGGTCTTATTCCTAATTGTATTAAAATGGTTTCTACATTTTTTTAAAGAAAAACCACAACCCGTAGTACAGCGATTGATTAAAATAGCCTCGTTTGCAGGTATAATGATAACCCTATTTTTTATTATGTGGGGATTTAATTACGGTAGAATACCATTGGAAAATCAAATCCAATTAACCGTAAAACCGTTGACCAATGAGCAGTTGCTGGCAGAAACACAAACTACCATTTTGATTTTAAATAAAATAAGAACGTCCATAAAAAAAGATACTAATCCCATTCCCGAAATTGTTTTTATCAATAATATAGAGCAAAATAGCCGCGATGCGTTGGATTCAACTTTACATATGTTTAAATATCCTTTTAGTACAAAAATAAGAGGACGATTTTTATTGGAAGACATGTTCTTGTTTGTAGGAATAGGAGGGCAGTATTTGCCCTATACCGGCGAAGGAAATGTAGATGATGCCGTTTATTATTCTAAAAAACCATTTTACCTGATTCATGAAATGGCACACGGTAACGGATTTACCAATGAAGCGGAATGCAACTTCTTAGCCTATGTAAGTTGTGTGGAATCCGGTAATCTCTCGTTGGAATATAGCGGAGAACTAAATTATCTGTTATATCTAATAGAGGCGTTGAAAATAAAAGCACCTGATCAGTGGGAACAGCTAAAACAACAGATGCCTGCAGCACTCCAAAATGATTTAGAAGCAATAAGAAAGTATTATCTTGAACATACTTTTAAATCCGCCTACTTTGGGGATAAGATAAATAATTACTACCTGAAAACTATGGGTATAAAAGAAGGCGTAAAAAATTACGATAAGATGATAGATTTGGTTTTTGCTTGGAAACAGAAATAAATATTATTCAATAGATGAATGGAGGCTTATCCGTTTTTTTATATTCATACGTTATCATTCTAAGGAATCTTAGTTGTAATTTATCACAATTCGTCCAAAAAGTATTTTTGATTTACCGCAAGAATTTATACCATTAATGCTTTTTTACATTTAGATAATCCATAAGTTACTGCTCAGAACTTTTTTTAGTTAACTTTGTTATTTGAATTTAACTTAGTTAATAAAAATGTCAAAAGTAGAGCTGAAAAAGCAAAAAAAGGAAGAACTACGCAAGCATATACTTACCGCAGCACAAAATATTGCGTCGGATAATGGCTGGCAAAATGTTACCATCAGAAAAATTTGCGATGAAATAGGCTACACCGCACCAATTGTATATCATTATTTTGAAAGCAAAGAAATGATATTGCAGGAACTCCGCAGAGAAGGATTTGTGCAAATATTTGAGGATTTTGAAACAGTAAATATTAAATTTAAAAAGCCTGAAAAACGATTGCTTGAATACGGCTTGACGTGGTGGAATTTTGCACTAAAAAATAGTGAGATTTATCAAGTGATGTTTAATTTACAAGGGGCAATTTGTTTGCACAATAATTCCGCTACAACAAAAGTGAATAATACTGTTATGTCGTACTATCACCCGGAATTTTCACAATTAAATAAAAAAGCAAAACGATCTGAAGCATTTAGGTTGGAGCTTACAGATAATATGATTGCCATAATTCACGGATTTATTTCTATGCAAATGGCAAATAAAGTAAAGTCACCACCCGAAAAAATTTTGACAGTATTTAAAAATGCACTCTTGCGATTTATTGATTCTATTACTGAAATAAAACAACAATCATGACGAAAGGTAAAGTAATTTTCTTTTCAAGTATAGTACTGCTAATTGCAGTATTAGCTTATGTAAAACACCATAAAAACGCTATAAAAGCCGCTAAGCAATCGCCAATGGGAATGGGGAAAGGCGGTTTTCAAACACTATTTGCAAGTGGCTATATTGCTGAATACACTCCGTTGAGTAATGATCTAAGCGCCAACGGTACGGTATTGGCACAAGATGAAGTGCAACTGCAACCCGAAGCGTCAGGGCGCATAACAGCCATTAATATTAAAGAAGGAAGTACGGTAGCAAAGGGCACCTTGTTGCTAAAAATAAATGATGCCGATTTACAAGCACAACTTTCGAAACTAAAACCACAATTAAAAGTAGCGCAAAGTAATTTTACCAGAGTAGCAGAATTACTAAAAATAAAAGGCGTATCACAAGCAGAATATGATGCCGCAGAAAATGCCGTAAGTGATATAAAAGCTGACATGGCGTTATTGGAAGCACAAATTGCGAAGACAGAATTACGTGCACCATTTAGCGGAAGGTTAGGACTTAGAAATGTGAGTTTGGGCGCATATATTTCCCCCAATACAATTATCACTTCTCTACAAAATCTTAGTCAATTAAAAATGGATGTTACAGTTCCGGAGAAATATGCATCTTCTATCCGTATCGGAGATAATATGAATTGCAAAGTAGCAGGAGTAGATAAACCATTTAATGCCCGTGTTATAGCAATTGAACCGAATATTGATGAAACGACAAGAAATTTAAAAATCAGGGCACTTATCCAAAATCCTACAACGTCTTTAATTCCGGGTGCTTACGTGAAAGTAGATATCCAATTAAAAGAAATTCCGAACGCCATAATGATACCTTCTAATGCCGTAATTCCGGACGATAGAACTACCCGTATTGTAGTAACAGACAGCAGTAAAGCAAAATTTATTCCGGTAGAAATTGGTGTTCGAACGGATAAAGAAGTGCAAGTTTTATCGGGGTTACATGCCGGAGATACTGTGTTAGTTTCAGGATTGTTGCAAGTGAAGCCCGGAATGCCGGTAAAAATTACCAAAACAAGCACCAGAGTAATTGCACATTAATTTTTTAAACGCTTAATACAATACTATAATGGGATTACCATCACTCAGTTTGCGCCGCCCGATTTTTGCTGTCGTCTTGAACATCATAATTATTTTATTCGGTGTAATTGGCTATACATTTTTGGGCGTTCGCGAGTATCCATCCATCGATCCACCTGTAATTAACGTAAGAACAGTATATACCGGAGCTAATGCAGATATCATAGAATCTCAGGTTACGGAGCCATTGGAAAATGCCATTAATGGCGTGCAAGGTATTCGCACTATCTCGTCAGCAAGTAATCAGGGGTCTTCTAATATTACCGTAGAGTTTGATTTATCCGCAGACTTAGAAACAGCAGCCAATGATGTGCGAGATAAAGTAGCGCAAGCTGTACGCTTATTGCCACAAGATATTGACGCACCTCCGGTTGTTTCAAAAGCAGATGCAAATTCAGATGCTATTATTTCTATGACGGTAAAAAGCGATACCAAGGGGATTTTACAACTGAATGATTATGCCGTGAATGTATTGCAGCAACGAATGCAAACTATTCCGGGCGTAAGTAGCATTCAGATTTGGGGACAAAAAAATTATGCAATGCGGATGTGGTTCGACCCACAGAAATTAGCAGCTTATAATTTAACCGCTATTGATGTACAAAACGCACTAAATACAACAAATGTAGAATTGCCTTCGGGAAAATTGGCAGGTAGAAATACCGAACTTACCGTAAATACGCAAGGACGTATAAATACGGAAGAAGAGTACAATAACTTAATTATTAAAGATGACGGAGGGCAGATAGTGCGCCTGAAAGATGTAGGTTATGCGGTGCTTGGGCCGGATAATTATGAAACAAGTTTAAAAGAAAAAGGAGTAAATATGATTGCATTGGCATTGGTGCCACAACCCGGCGCAAACTATATTGAAATTGCCAATGAATTTTATAAACGATTAGATAAAATTAAAAAAGAAGTACCCAAAGATATCCAATTGGATATAGCAATGGATAACACCGTTTTTATTAAAAATTCTGTGTCGGAAGTAAAAGAGACACTACTCATCGCTATTGCACTTGTAGTTTTGATTATCTATTTGTTTTTTAGAGATTGGATTTTCGCATTACGCCCATTGTTTGATATTCCTGTTTCTTTAATCGGCGCATTTTTTATTATGTATATTTTCGGGTTTACCATTAACGTACTTACACTTTTAGCCATTGTATTAGCTACCGGATTAGTAGTGGACGATGGTATTGTTGTGACCGAAAACATCTTTAAAAAATTAGAATTAGGGATGCCTAAAATGCAAGCAGCTCGCGAGGGTTCTGAAGAAATTTTCTTTGCCGTTGTAGCTACTTCCATTACACTTGCTATTGTGTTTTTACCTATCATTTTTATGCAGGGATTTGTAGGAAGTTTATTTAAAGAATTTGGAATTGTAGTCGCCGGCGCAGTTCTTATTTCTGCATTTGTATCCTTAACGCTAACTCCGGTGTTAAATGTATGGTTAGGAAAAAAAGTACATTCCAACTCGTGGTTTTACGAAAAAACAGAACCATTCTTTAACGGCATGGAAGAAGGCTATAAAGAAATGGTTGCCTCTTTTATGAAAATAAGATGGGTGTCATTAGCAATAATCGGCATTTGTTTTTTATTAATTTTTATTATTGGTAAAAGTTTACAATCAGAGTTGGCTCCAATGGAAGACCGCGGATTACTTAGAGTTTCCCTTACGGCACCCGAAGGTACCGCATATCCTGCCATGCAAGACTATACCGATAGAGTGACGCAATTTATTATGGACTCAGTACCCGAGCAGCGAATTTCGCTAAGCGTTACGTCACCCGGATTTATTGGATCCGGTGCAGCTAACACCGCATTTATGCGTATTGCTTTGAAAGATAAAACAGAACGAACACGCTCACAAGATGACATTGCACAGTATTTAGGAAAGAATTTTTCAAAATTTAATTTAGGGAAAGCTTTTGTAATACAAGAACAAACTATCTCCGTGGGGGCAAGTAAATTTGGTATGCCTATCCAATTCGTAATACAAAATTTTGATTTTGATAAATTACAACATACAATACCCAAATTTATGGAAGAAGTATCCAAAAGCCCTGTATTTGTTGGGTATGATGTAAATTTGAAATTCAATAAACCTGAAGTAGATATTAGAATTGATAAAGATAAAGCCAATACATTAGGTGTTTCCGTACAAGATATTGCTCAAACGCTGCAATTTACTTTGAGTGGAAGGCGCTTCGGTTATTTTTTACGAGATGGAAAACAATATCAAATTATAGGACAAAGTTTATATCAAGAACGGAATAAACCAAGTGATTTACGAGATGTTTATGTTCGAAACAATCAAGGGAAATTAGTTTCTTTAGATAATGTAATTTCTTTAGAGGAAATGGCAAAACCGCCTCAATTATACCACTACGATAGATATAAATCGGCAACTATTTCTTCGGGATTGGCTCCCGGAAAAACAATTGGTGATGGTATAAAAGAAATGCAACGAATTGCTAAAGAGATTTTAGACGATTCATTTACGACATCTTTAGCAGGCTCTTCACGAGATTTTGCAGAGAGTTCCTCTAATACCATGTTTGCTTTGATACTTGCTTTAGTATTAATTTATTTAGTATTGGCAGCTCAATTTGAAAGTTTTATTGACCCATTTATTATAATGATTACTGTACCTTTGGCATTAGCCGGCGCATTATTATCTCTATGGATTTTTGATCAAACTTTAAATATCTTCAGCCAAATTGGGATGATTATGCTAATCGGTTTGGTGACAAAAAATGGTATTTTAATTGTAGAATTTGCCAACCATAAACGGCGAGAGGGAATGAGCAAAATAGAAGCCGCTATCTATGCATCATCAATGCGCTTGCGTCCTATTTTAATGACCAGCTTGGCAATGGCGTTAGGCGCAGTGCCAATAGCCGCCGCATTCGGAGCCGGCGCAACCAGCCGCGTATCGTTAGGTATTGTTATTATCGGAGGAATACTGTTTTCCTTAGTTCTTACGTTATTTGTAATTCCGGCAATGTATTCTTTAATGTCCACTACCAAACCTCAAACAGCACAATAAAATGAAAAAATATAAAATAGGAATTTTTATAGCTATGATTTTCGTGGCTGTAATGTTAAATGCACAAGAATTATTAACACCGGAAGATGCAGTGTCTTATGCATTAAATAAAAACTTCGATATTGTGCTTGCAAAAAATGATGCAGATATTGCTAAAATAAATAATAATAAAGCTACCGCCGGAATGTTCCCGAAAATTAATATTTCCACCGGCGACGTATTTAATTTAAGTAACGTAAATCAGAAATTTACCACAGGACAAACCGTAAATAAAAATTGGGTACCTATAAATAGTTTCAATGCCGGTTTAAATATGAATTGGACTATTTTTGATGGAATGAGAATGTTTGCTACAAAAGATAGATTAGCCGCATTACAATCATTAGGCGATATACAATTAAAAAATCAAATACAAAACACAGTAGCTCAAGTATTAGAAGCATATTATGATATATCCAGACAAATACAACAAATAAAAGCATTGCAAGAAACAGCAAAAATTTCAGAAGAACGAGTGGCGCTGTCTCAAAAAAAATTAGACGTCGGCTACAGTGATAAAACACCGCTATTACAAGCCAAAGTAGATTTTTCAACACAGAAAATAAATATTCTTCAGCAACAAACAATTTTGCAGCAAAAGAAAATTCTATTAAATAACTTAATGGGAAGAGCTGCAAATACAGATTTTTCCGTCGTCGATACAATAACTGTTGATGTACTTCCTGAATGGGAGAACATAAAAGATTCGTCTGTTGCGAATAATTACTTAGTACAATCTGCCTTAAAAAATATTGATATTGCAAAGTTTCAACACAAAGAAATAAATGCACAACGAATGCCTTCCATTAACGTTACTTCCGGATATACTTTTACACAAAATAATAGCAAAGCAGGGTTGCAATTGTTTAACCGCTCGTATGGTCCTACCTTTGGTTTAAATGCAATCATTCCGATTTTTAATGGTGGTATGGTGAAAAAGCAATTAGAAGCATCAGCAGTAAATATTGCCAGTCAAGAAGTGCAGTTAGCCCAAGTGAAAAATAATTTAGATGCACAAGTGTTGTCGGCATACCAAAATTTTGATTATGCTAAAAAAGTACTTCAACTGAATGAAGAAACTGTACAAGCAGCCCGAGAAAATGTAGAAATAACCTTAGAACGCTTTCGGTTAAATGAATCCAATTCATTAGATATTCGTACTGCGCAAAGTAGCCTGGAAGATGCCCTTTATAATGTGATTTTAGCGCGCTATAATGCAAAAATTGCAGAAATAGAATTGAAAAAATTAAGCAATAAATTGGTGCATTAATTTATTTGCTTTTTATTTTCAAGGCTTTTAGTAATGCTCTTGCATTGGTTTCTTCATCAATTGTTTTGAGGTAATTTTTTTCCTTATCAAATAAAACTAAGCATGGAAAACTGGAATATTTTAATTGCCTTGTAAGGCTGTAGTCTGTTTCTTGTACTACAAAAACATTAGTAAAGGAACCGATACCATTCTCAAAGTAAAATTTCCGTATAGACGTAAAATCCTCGAAAGAGGTAAGTATAAATTGCGTAGAAGTAAATTTAGAAATATTACTCAAAATACTTTTTATAGTGCGTTCGCAATGGTCGCAAGTTGGGCTAAAGTTAATAAATACGGTGTTTTTCCCGTTTGATAAATCAATGTTGGTTAAATATGAAGTGCTATCCATTTTCAATAAACTAAAAATAGGGAATGTAATGTTTTTGTCTTTAGCTATAGAAAAATGGATAGAACAAATGCCGATAAACAATACTAAAATTAACTTCTTCATGTGTAAATTCCGAAAAGGTGATATTGGTAAATGTACTATTCAAAGTTAAAAATTACAACTGTATTTTTTCTTTTCTGCAATTTAAAAACGGTACCAATTTTAATATTTTTTTACATTTTAAAAAAAAATAGTTGCGCTTTTCAAAAATGTATTATAAATTTACTTTATCTGTTGAAAAGAGAATAGATACCCTCCATTTAGAAGCATTTACCCCAAATTTTATTAATTACTATTCATAAAAGATGTTAATTCATTTTTTATGTAAAAACCATAAACCATAAACTAAATATTAACTATGAAAAACAAATTATCAATCCCATTTTTTAATTACTACAGTTAAAAATTGAATAGCGTTGCAGATGGTTTTCGCTTGCAGCTATTTTAATTTGTTCATGTCGTAAATGTAAATGCGCTATACAAATAGCGACTTCCAAACTCTTGCTTGTTTTTTAGTAGGCAGAGTTATGGTATATAATATAACTCTGATTTTCTAAAATATATTACCCTGTTTTAGTTGTATAAGAATGTAAATGTAATACTACATCACGTAGAGTATGCAAAGCGTTTATAGATTATTATTATTATTTAAAACCAATACTATGAGAAATTCTTTTTTAACTGCTATGTGCTTTTGTTTTTTGCAATTTTCTGCAAATGTCTTTGCACAATCATTTACCTTAAAACCATTGGTCGAACATACGGCTATAGAATTGTCTGTTTTAAAAACGAGCGAACAGTCATTAACAAGTAATGAACACATTTATTTGTTGAAGGCATTAAACCTAACATCAGAACAATTGCATGTAGTTGTACGAGCTTCTAATGTACAATGCGATATAAATCCAAATACGCAGAATCGTTTAGAAAATGTTGATGTAGTACAGAAATTATACACGAGTTCGGACAAAGAACTTGATGCAACTACCCTGTTGGACTTTATGCTACCACCAAATAATCACCATGAGTTTTATCTTAAGCTGCAAAATCCTCCTAATGTCTTGAATCGAAATAATTGTACAGAAGTGAAGGCTATGGATAATGGCAGTAAAAAGTATTATTCTAATACTATAATAATTGAGTCTTTTATTCCCAATCCGGCTGATTTTAGATAGCGTATTTAATTTTTAAACCATAAACTAATTTTATGAGATATAGTAGAGTAATAAAAATAATAATATGCACAGCTATATTGTTATTAATACATAACGCAGGTTTCACACAGTTAATGACACCTTTCACTCCTCGATTTTCTGCACGCCTTAATGGTGATTTTGTATCAATTGGGAATAATGTTTTATCAACAACTGCTACCGGTAATTATACAGGTAATGAAGGAAATCATAATCGTGTTACTGTGTTTGTTGATATTGATAATGATGCAACAACATTTAATTCTAGTAGTGCGAATTTTACGAAACCAGTGCCAAATACTACTTGTGTATCTATAAAAAAAGCATACTTGTATTGGGCTGCCGCTGATTTTGAAGAATCAACTATTAGTAACGAACCCAGTTGGAGTTATAATACAGCTAAGTTAATGTTGCCGGGAAGTTCAACATATACTACTATCACAGCCGACAATGTGATTTTCTGTGGTAGATGCCAAACTAATCATTTTCAAAACGACCCTTATATTTGTGTTAAAGATATTACTGCACAAGTTCAAGCATTAACAAGCCCTTATGGTAAATATCAAGTGGCAAATGTAAGAGCTAAAAAAGGGAGTTTAAACCCTGCCCATCCTTCTGGTAATGTAGGTACTTCAGGCGGATGGCAAATAGTTTTTGTATATGAAAGTACAGCAGCAGGCAGCACCACTTTGCCGTCTAAATATATAACTATTTTTGATGGATATGCTAACGTATCTTCTTCTCAAAATAATTATGATATTACTATGTCCGGGTTTCAAACGCCACCAACAGGAAATATAAGCACAAGAATTTTGTTTGGTGCATTGGAAGGAGATAGAGATTTAACAGGGGACAGATTTCAAATAAAAAATGTAGCTAATAGTTTTGTCGATTTATCAACTGCCAATCGTCCGGCTAATAATTTTTTTAATAGTAGAATTACCGTTGAAGGAAGTGATTTTATTGACAGAAACCCTGCAAGTACAAATACGCTCGGATTCGATGCCGGTTATTTTACTTTGAATAATACTTCCAATAGTATTATTACCAACAACCAAACTTCAGCGGTTTTTAGATTAACTTCTGACCAAGAATTATATGGATTGTATGCGGTTGGTTTTTCTACAGATATATGGGCGCCTAATTTAGATCCATTGGTACAAGTTGCTTCTCCAAGTATAGTAAACCCTGGAGATACAATTTCTTACACATTTACAGTCAAAGATGTCGGAAATGACGATGCCCGAAATGTTACTATTTCAAGAACGTTGCCGCCCGAAGTAGATTTAGTTCAACCTATTTCTCCTTTGCCTTCTGGAGTAACTTATTCATATAATACTATAACTCGCGAACTGAAATTTACAATTGCAGATGGATTAGTAGATGTTGCAGCTACTGCAATTAATATTTCTTATAAAGTGGTAGTGAAACCACAATGCTATTTTTTAGAATCAGCATGTGTAAATAGTACCGATGCTCAATTAATAGCAACTTATTCAGGCTTAAAAAATAAAAACATTCAAACTACCTATAGTTCAAAAGCATTAACAAGTTGCGGCTTAGGAGATGGAAAACCCAATACAGTACAAATAAATACTCCGCCACCTGTAGCATGGGCTACCGAAGTTGGAGCTTTAGATAGAATAATTAATTGTAACGATGCACAATCATTAGCTGCAGCTCAAGCATTAGTGCCGGCTATTAATAAGTGCGCTCTTGCTGTAGTAAAAATTTCAGGTGCTTTTGTTGCTACTTCAGCAGCTTGTCCCATAAAAGGGACTTATACAAACACTTGGACATTTTCAGATAAATGTGGTAGAACAAGCCCTATTTACCGTCAAACGATAACGGTACAAGACACGACCAAGCCGGAGATCATCGGCACTCCTCAAGATATAATAGTAAGTTGTGCAAGCGAAGTACCGGAATTGGGTACAGCCAATGTGCATGCCACAGACAACTGTAATGGCGAAGTTCAATTGAGTGTAACGGATGCCATTGAAGCACAGCAATGTCCGAACAACTATAAAATAATCAGAACGTGGAAAGCCAAAGATGCCTGTGGTAATGAAAGCACGAGCCGTCAGATCATTACTGTAAACGATACGATAAAACCGACGTTTGTCGGCGACCTACCGCAAGACGTAACGGTTAACTGTGCAGCAATACCACCGATACCGACTTTAACGGCGACGGATAATTGCGGCATGGCAACGGTAACGTACTTCGAGCGCAGCACGGAGGGCGGATGCAGCGGCAATGGCGGCATCATCAGAACATGGATCGCCAGAGATACCTGTGGAAATGAAACGATACACCGTCAAACGATAACGGTACAAGACACGACCAAGCCGGAGATCATCGGCACTCCTCAAGATATAATAGTAAGTTGTGCAAGCGAAGTACCGGAATTGGGTACAGCCAATGTGCATGCCACAGACAACTGTAATGGCGAAGTTCAATTGAGTGTAACGGATGCCATTGAAGCACAGCAATGTCCGAACAACTATAAAATAATCAGAACGTGGAAAGCCAAAGATGCCTGCGGTAATGAAAGCACGAGCCGTCAGATCATTACTGTAAACGATACGATAAAACCGACGTTTGTCGGCGACCTACCACAAGACGTAACGGTTAACTGTGCAGCAATACCACCGATACCGACTTTAACGGCGACGGATAATTGCGGCATGGCAACGGTAACGTACTTCGAGCGCAGCACGGAGGGCGGATGCAGCGGCAATGGCGGCATCATCAGAACATGGATCGCCAGAGATACCTGTGGAAATGAAACGATACACCGTCAAACGATAACGGTACAAGACACGACCAAGCCGGAGATCATCGGCACTCCTCAAGATATAATAGTAAGTTGTGCAAGCGAAGTACCGGAATTGGGTACAGCCAATGTGCATGCCACAGACAACTGTAATGGCGAAGTTCAATTGAGTGTAACGGATGCCATTGAAGCACAGCAATGTCCGAACAACTATAAAATAATCAGAACGTGGAAAGCCAAAGATGCCTGCGGTAATGAAAGCACGAGCCGTCAGATCATTACTGTAAACGATACGATAAAACCGACGTTTGTCGGCGACCTACCACAAGACGTAACGGTTAACTGTGCAGCAATACCACCGATACCGACTTTAACGGCGACGGATAATTGCGGCATGGCAACGGTAACGTACTTCGAGCGCAGCACGGAGGGCGGATGCAGCGGCAATGGCGGCATCATCAGAACATGGATCGCCAGAGATACCTGTGGAAATGAAACGATACACCGTCAAACGATAACGGTACAAGACACGACCAAGCCGGAGATCATCGGCACTCCTCAAGATATAATAGTAAGTTGTGCAAGCGAAGTACCGGAATTGGGTACAGCCAATGTGCATGCCACAGACAACTGTAATGGCGAAGTTCAATTGAGTGTAACGGATGCCATTGAAGCACAGCAATGTCCGAACAACTATAAAATAATCAGAACGTGGAAAGCCAAAGATGCCTGTGGTAATGAAAGCACGAGCCGTCAGATCATTACTGTAAACGATACGATAAAACCGACGTTTGTCGGCGACCTACCGCAAGACGTAACGGTTAACTGTGCAGCAATACCACCGATACCGACTTTAACGGCGACGGATAATTGCGGCATGGCAACGGTAACGTACTTCGAGCGCAGCACGGAGGGCGGATGCAGCGGCAATGGCGGCATCATCAGAACATGGATCGCCAGAGATACCTGTGGAAATGAAACGATACACCGTCAAACGATAACGGTACAAGACACGACCAAGCCGGAGATCATCGGCACTCCTCAAGATATAATAGTAAGTTGTGCAAGCGAAGTACCGGAATTGGGTACAGCCAATGTGCATGCCACAGACAACTGTAATGGCGAAGTTCAATTGAGTGTAACGGATGCCATTGAAGCACAGCAATGTCCGAACAACTATAAAATAATCAGAACGTGGAAAGCCAAAGATGCCTGTGGTAATGAAAGCACGAGCCGTCAGATCATTACTGTAAACGATACGATAAAACCGACGTTTGTCGGCGACCTACCGCAAGACGTAACGGTTAACTGTGCAGCAATACCACCGATACCGACTTTAACGGCGACGGATAATTGCGGCATGGCAACGGTAACGTACTTCGAGCGCAGCACGGAGGGCGGATGCAGCGGCAATGGCGGCATCATCAGAACATGGATCGCCAGAGATACCTGTGGAAATGAAACGATACACCGTCAAACGATAACGGTACAAGACACGACCAAGCCGGAGATCATCGGCACTCCTCAAGATATAATAGTAAGTTGTGCAAGCGAAGTACCGGAATTGGGTACAGCCAATGTGCATGCCACAGACAACTGTAATGGCGAAGTTCAATTGAGTGTAACGGATGCCATTGAAGCACAGCAATGTCCGAACAACTATAAAATAATCAGAACGTGGAAAGCCAAAGATGCCTGTGGTAATGAAAGCACGAGCCGTCAGATCATTACTGTAAACGATACGATAAAACCGACGTTTGTCGGCGACCTACCGCAAGACGTAACGGTTAACTGTGCAGCAATACCACCGATACCGACTTTAACGGCGACGGATAATTGCGGCATGGCAACGGTAACGTACTTCGAGCGCAGCACGGAGGGCGGATGCAGCGGCAATGGCGGCATCATCAGAACATGGATCGCCAGAGATACCTGTGGAAATGAAACGATACACCGTCAAACGATAACGGTACAAGACACGACCAAGCCGGAGATCATCGGCACTCCTCAAGATATAATAGTAAGTTGTGCAAGCGAAGTACCGGAATTGGGTACAGCCAATGTGCATGCCACAGACAACTGTAATGGCGAAGTTCAATTGAGTGTAACGGATGCCATTGAAGCACAGCAATGTCCGAACAACTATAAAATAATCAGAACGTGGAAAGCCAAAGATGCCTGTGGTAATGAAAGCACGAGCCGTCAGATCATTACTGTAAACGATACGATAAAACCGACGTTTGTCGGCGACCTACCGCAAGACGTAACGGTTAACTGTGCAGCAATACCACCGATACCGACTTTAACGGCGACGGATAATTGCGGCATGGCAACGGTAACGTACTTCGAGCGCAGCACGGAGGGCGGATGCAGCGGCAATGGCGGCATCATCAGAACATGGATCGCCAGAGATACCTGTGGAAATGAAACGATACACCGTCAAACGATAACGGTACAAGACACGACCAAGCCGGAGATCATCGGCACTCCTCAAGATATAATAGTAAGTTGTGCAAGCGAAGTACCGGAATTGGGTACAGCCAATGTGCATGCCACAGACAACTGTAATGGCGAAGTTCAATTGAGTGTAACGGATGCCATTGAAGCACAGCAATGTCCGAACAACTATAAAATAATCAGAACGTGGAAAGCCAAAGATGCCTGCGGTAATGAAAGCACGAGCCGTCAAATCATCACCGTAAACGATACGATAAAACCGACGTTTGTCGGCGACCTGCCACAAGATAGTATTGTATGCGGAAATATTTCTGCCCCTGCTATACTTACAGCAATAGATAATTGTGGTACTGCGGAAGTGTCATTTGTAGAAGTTATAGATAGTGTGCTCAATGCACCATATATTACATATACACGTGTTTGGGTCGCTTCAGATGCTTGCCAAAACATTACTAAGCATCAACAAACAATTCTAAAAAGCCCTACGAAAACAAGTTCTATTATGGCAGATGTTTGCGAGGGTAATTCTATCAAAATTGGAGAGGGTAGTTATAGTGAAACAGGGGTTTATGTAATTACTTTAGAAGCACAAAACGGGTGCGATAGTATTGTTACTTTGTATTTAACTAAACACTTAGCAAAACGAACTACAATGGATACTGTAATATGCGATGGTGAAAGAATTGTAATCGGAGAGCATGTATTTACAACAAGTGTTTCAAATGAAGAAATTGTTCTTCCTGCTTCGGATGTTTGTGATAGTATAGTTACATTAAATTTGAGAGTAATAATTTGCGACACGATACCTATAGGAATTGATACACTTATTTATGATACTATACCTGTTTTGACATCTGATACAATATGCACTATTTCATTGCCTCCAGGTGATGGGGTTATTGTAGCATCGTGTTATGGCGATTCAACACATGGGACATTACCTCATGGTACATGGACGTTAAATGCTCAAACACATTGCTTGGAATATACTGCGGGAACATACACGGGAAATGATACAATTTGCATAAGTGCATGTGATCCTTCAACGAGACAATGTAATACTACTACAATAGTGATTATAATAACAGGCGTTCCTCCGATAGCAAGCGATGATTGTGTACAAGAAATCCAACATAATTCAGAAACTACTATTAATGTGTTGGAAAATGATGTAGATCCGGATCATGATAGATTGTATATTTCTGCTATTACCACCCAACCAAAATATGGTATTGCTTCGATAGTTGGAGGTGAAGGGCAGAATTTAATTTTATATACACCAAACAAAAATTTCTGTGGCAGAGATACTTTGTATTATGAAGTATGTGATGGCGAAGACGGCTGTGATACAGCAATGGTATGTTTACATGTAAACTGTGAATGTGTATTTCCACAAGTTATTACCCCAAACAATGATGGCTTTAATGATAATTTACTTTTTCCATGTTTAAGCAGAACTGCAGGAGTGAAGTTATTGGTATGGCATCGCTGGGGATTGATTGTTTACGAAGATGACAATTATAAAAATGATTGGCAAGGTACATTTAAAGGTGGAATATTGCCATCCGGAACATATTGGTATAGTATTGATTATGAAGAACCGGAAACAGGAAAACAAATCCATGAAGTCAATTACTTTATGATTATTAATTAATTCTAAATCCCATCAAACTAAATAACATGAAAGGATATATCATAGCATTGTTGTTCATTACAGCAATATATAGCAGATCAAAAGCTCAACAAGAACCCTACAGTACGATGTTTGCCTTTAATAAATTACCTGTAAATCCCGGATACACAGGAGGAAAAGATGTGCTAAGTGTACGTGCACTTTATCGCCATCAATGGGTGAATTTGCCGGGTAATCCACAAACCATTAATATAAATATTCATAGTCCTTTGAAAATAGACAGATTAGCATTAGGTGGTTCAATAATAAATGACCGTTTGGGTGCAACTAACATGACGCATTTAAATGTTTCATTTGCGTACAGATTACCATTTAAAAACGATACTAAATTAAGTTTTGGATTAAGCGCAGGGATGATGATATTTAATTCCAAGCTCACACAATTAGAGGCCGTTGATGCCGGCGACCCACTATTGATACAAAACTTGAAAGGGGTGCGGCCAAATATTGGCATGGGTATTTATTATTATGGTACAAAATTTTATGTAGGAATTGCTATTCCAAATGCAGTACCGGTAGGTTTATTTGATAAAAAAATAAAAGATTATATCTCAGGAAATGTACGCTTGCAGCAAATGACGAGTTTGTTGTTTATGGGAGGCTATTCTTTTGAAATTGGTAAAAAGAAAAATTTTTGGATACAACCACAAATATTACTCAAATACATGCCGAATTCAAAATATAAAATTCCGTTAGAAGTTGATGCAAACATGACGTTTACATTCTATAAAATAATAGGTGTCGGTTTGACCTATAGAACAGGAATTGCAGACCCATATCAAAATAGAGAAAGTGTAGATGTAATGATGATAGGGTATTTGCCTAAAGGCCTAACAATAGGATACGCTTATGATCAAACGGTATCGAAAATTAAGGCATATAATAAAGGAACACATGAAATAATGATAGGGTACGACGTTAGTTTGAGAAAAAAAGGAATTCGTACTCCTCGTTATTTTTAATAATTAAATGTAATAAAATACCATAATCCTAAATAAAGCCAAATGAAAAAGTTAATTCTTCCCATTCTGATGTGCATTTACTCGATTTCGCTCGGACAAATAGTACCTGCCGCTTACCAACAGGCCAGAGATTTATACAACAGATTAGCATATAGCGAAGCTATTCCATTGCTGCTAAAAGAATGCACCGGAAAAAATAATAAATTTCTCGAAGCAGATATTATGTTGGCTGATTGTTACAAAAAAACAGGACAGTTTAAGTTGGCTGAAGGCGAATATGCAATCGTTTGCCAAGATAAACGGTTAAAGGATAACCGGCAAAAATTGTACTATGCACAAATATTGCAAACCAATCAAAAATATGATTTGGCAGCACAATGGTATAAAAATTACCTAGATGCTTATCCAAATGATCGTTTAGCACAAAACCAATTAAAGGCATCAGAAAATATAAGTCAATATATTACTAATAAAAAACTTAGTATTTATAATCTCCCTTTTAATACCGATGGCTATGATTTTGGGTCAGCAATTGTAGATAATACGTTGTATTATACTTCGACCGGTGGTAAGGAAAAAAATTTAAATACTCGTGAGAAAAATGCATGGACAGGTGAACGGTTTATGAATTTATATGCTGTAAATATTGTCCAAAGCGACACTGCCACCGATGTGTTTTCCGCAGCATCAGTATTGTCCAATGGAGCAAATACAAAATACAATGAAGGACCGATGTGCTTTACAAAAGATGGTACAAAAGTATTTTTCACCAGAAATCAATATAATCCGGAAGAAAAAGCAAAAATGGCATACAGTAAAGAAAAAGAAGCTAACCTAAGTATTTATGAAGCAACTATAGAAAACGGAAATTGGACAAAAATAAAGGAACTCCCCTTTAATAGCAAACAATTCAGTTGCGGACACCCGGCATTAGACGAAGCAAATTCAGTGCTTTATTTTTCGTCAACCATGCCCGGTGGCTTTGGTGCATCCGACCTTTGGAAAGTAAAATTTAATGGAGATAAATGGGAAAAGCCTGTAAACTTAGGTGCTGAAATAAATACAGAAGGAGAAGAAATGTTTCCTTCTTTCGGCTCCGACGGTACATTTTATTTTGCTTCTAACGGATTAGGTGGATTAGGTGGATTGGATATTTTTTCTACACAATTAACTAACAACGGTATTCAAGATATAAAAAATCTTCAAACACCTATAAATTCCAGCTACGATGATTTTGCGTATCTTATTAATAATGAAGGAACCGTAGGTTTTTTTTCCAGTAATAGACAAGGAGGTAAAGGCGAAGATGATATTTATAGATTTTCCAACATTCCATATAAATTAGAAATTAAAGTAGTTCATAAATTTTCTAAAGAACCAATTGCAAATGCTGCAGTGCGCATGAAAGCGCAAGATAAAGAAAATGTACACCTGAAAACAGATGATAATGGAGTGTCTATTAGTGATGTAGAAGCAGGAACTGCATATCAAATAGATGTTGATATGCAAGGCTTCATGCCCGCAACTGTAAAGAAAACAATTATAAATAATGAAAAGCAACCTTTACAAAAAATTACAATAGAACTACAGCCTATGGTAATGCAAGTAGCAGTAATAAATGCTATAACGAAAGCACCAATTGGCAATGCCGCTGTAACTTGTAATAGCCCTTGTCAAAAATCTCCACGCGCTAATTTTACAAATGAAAATGGAGTGATTAATTATGGCGTAATGGATAAATGCACTTACAATGTTTCCGCATCCGCAAAAAGTTACCTTCCGGCAGCTCCCAAAGAGATTGCCGTTACTGTAAAGGATACTACACTTTTGGTGATTGAATTAATGCAGATTACGGAAAAAGCTATTGCTTTAAATAATATCTATTACGATTTTAATAAATGGGATATTCGCCCCGAAGCTGTTCCGGATTTAAAAATGCTACTAACTTTTATGAATAACAACCCCGAGGCAATTGTGGAATTAAGTTCTCATACGGATGCCCGAGGCGATGATGTTTACAATCAGAAATTATCACAAAAACGAGCACAATCCGCAGTTGATTGGTTGGTGATGAATGGGGTAAATATAAACAAGATTAAACCCATCGGCTACGGTGAATCACAGCCGGTAAATAAATGTACCAATAATGTAAAATGTACAGAAGAAGAACATCAAAGAAACAGAAGAACGGAATTTAAAGTGTTGAATGCAGGAGAAATTATCAACTCTAAAACTAAAGAAAAAATAGAAGTAAACCCATGTAATAATTGCTTGTTTTAAAAGTATGAAACGATAATGTATGTAAACAAAAATGAGGCTGTCTTAAAAAGGCGGCCTTTTTTGTGCACAATTGTATCCTCACCGACTAACTTTATTTCGGTTGGTACGAACACATCCGATAGCGAAAAAAAATCCCGACTTAATGGTCGGGATTTGTATGGTATGATAAAGTAAAAATTACTTCACTTGGTTTACGATAGCCTCAAATGCTTTTGGATCGTTTAATGCTAAATCTGCCAATGCCTTACGGTTGATTTCGATACCGGCATTTGCCAATTTGTTGATGAATACAGAATAAGATAATCCATAAGGACGAACAGCTGCATTGATACGCACTATCCACATGCTTCTGTAATCTCTTTTCTTTAATTTTCTGCCTACGAAAGCGTATGTTAACCCTTTCTCTACGGCATTTTTAGTTACGGTCCAAACATTTTTACGACGGCCAAAATAACCTTTCGCAAGTTTGTACACCTTTTTTTTACGAGCTTTTGCTGCTACTGAATTGACTGAACGTGGCATGACTTTTTGTTTTTAATGTGATAAATACGACCATCGGCGATGCCTTGCCTTATGTCTGTTTATTTAGATAAGCGGTAAACTTATTATAGATTAATTCATGCACAATAACGACTTGATATTTCCTTCGTCGCATTTACGAACGATAGTAGAACCTGTCAAGTTGCGTTTTTGTTTGGTTGATTTTTTAGTTAAAATATGTCGTTTGTAAGCTTGTCCACTTTGGATTTTGCCGCTTCCAGTTACTTTAAAACGTTTTTTAGCACTGGAGTTTGTTTTCATTTTAGGCATAAAGATGCAATTTATAGATTATAATACTTGAAAATAGGGTGCAAATGTACAAAATTATTAGCTAATTAGCTAATTCAATTTTGCGAAAGTACGCTTTTTTTGTTAAATAATTGTGTCTTGAATTTATCCTTTCTTCTTAGGTGCTATGTAGGCAATCATCTTTTTACCTTCCAAATTTGGCATAGCCTCTAAAGCGCCATATTCTTTTAAAGAATCTGCAAATTGTAACAATACCAACTCGCCTCTATCTTTAAATTGGATAGCACGACCTTTAAATTGTACGTAAATTTTTACTTTTGAACCTTCTTGCAAGAACTTTTGAGCATGTTTTTTCTTAAAATCCAAATCATGGTCGTCGGTATTCGGCGTAAAACGGATTTCTTTTACTTCCGTTTTCTTTTGTTTGGCTTTTATTTCTTTATCTTTCTTCTTCTTGTCGTACAAAAATTTGTTGTAGTCCACTAATCGGCAAACCGGTGGCACGGCTTTAGGCGAAATTTCCACCAAATCTACTTCCTGTTCTTTTGCTAAGCGTAAAGCTTCTTCAATCGGATAAATGCCGGGCTCTATTTCTTCGCCTACTAATCGTACTTCCGGTACGCGTATATCTTTGTTTAATCGATGTTCCGTTTCTTTTTTCTTCGGAATAAATGGTCGTCTTTTAGGTATCAATCTTTTAAATTATGAATTATGAATTATGAATTATGAATTATGAATTATGAATTATGAATTATGAATTAATCTTTTTCAAGAGAATGAATTCATTATTTCATTGTTTTATTATTTAATTATTCAATTCGTTCTGCAAAAGTACGGCAAAGTCTTCAATAGTAAAAGCACCAATATCACCTTTTCCATGTTTTCTTATCGAAATTTGTTGGTTTTCGACCTCTTTTTCGCCAATTACGCACATGTAAGGTATTTTCATCAGCTCTGCATCTCTAATTTTTTTGCCTATTTTCTCTGCTCGTTCATCTAATTTTATTCTAAATCCTTTAGTTTTTAAATCTGCTACTATTGTTTTTGCATACTCTAAAAATTTATCGCTAATCGGTAAAATGGCAATTTGTTTCGGTGCTAACCACAATGGGAAATTTCCGGCATAATGTTCTAATAAAAATCCGATAAACCGCTCATGCGTACTTAATGGCGCACGATGTATTATAATTGGAAATTCTTCTTGGTTGTCTTTGTTAATGTATTTTAAATTGAAACGCTTCCCTTGTGCAAAGTCCACTTGGTTGGTGGCTAACGTAAATTCTCGCCCGATAACGGAATATATTTGAATGTCGATTTTTGGTCCGTAAAATGCTGCTTCATCCGGAACTTCATCAAACGGAATGCCTGAACTTATTAATACATCGCGTACCATTTTTTCGGTTTCTATCCAAAGTTCCGGTTCGTTAATATATTTTTGTCCCAATTTTGAGGGTTCGTGCTTACTTAAACGCATTTTGTATTTTTCTATTCCAAAAATTTTGAAATATTTTAAATACATGGCATTTACTGCTCTAAATTCTTCTTCAAATTGCTCTTTGGTACAGTAAATATGGGCGTCATTCATCTGTAAAGAGCGTACACGCATTAGACCAAATAAACTTCCTGAATCTTCGTAGCGATAGCAAGTGCCGTATTCTGCTAATCGGATAGGTAAGTCTTTATACGATTTTGGAATGGCACCGAATATTTTATGGTGGTGCGGGCAGTTCATCGCTTTCAGATAATATTTTACATTATCTAATTCCATTGGCGGAAACATACTTTCGGAATAGTATGGCAAATGTCCACTGCGTAAATACAAGGCTTCTTTAGCAATGTGTGGAGTGCGAACTCTGTAATAGCCGGCTTCTTCTTCTGTTTTTTTTGCCAATTCTTCAATTTTCTCGATTAAGAAGCCACCATTGGGCAACCATAACGGTAGTCCCGGGCCTACTTCCTCGTCAAAGGTATATATTTCTAATTGCTGCCCTAATTTTCGGTGGTCGCGTTTTTCGGCTTCCTCCAGCATTTTCAAATAGTCCTCCAGCTCTTGCTGATTGGGAAATGTGATACCATAAATACGGGTAAGCTGTTTGCGCTTTTCATCGCCACGCCAATAAGCCCCCGCAAGTTTCATGAGTTTTACTGCTTTCACATGTCCGGTATTAGGAATGTGTGGGCCACGGCATAGGTCGGTGAAGTTTCCTTGTGTATAGAAAGTGATGTCGCCATCATTTAGTCCTTCTAACAATTCTAACTTATATTCGTCGCCTTTTTCTTCAAAATATTTTATGGCATCAGCTTTAGAGATGGCTTGGCGTTTGTATTCATTTTTTTGCGCCGCCAATTCTTTCATTTTCTTTTCTATTTTTTCTAAATCGGCTAAGGTGAAATTGTTATCGCCCGTGTCAATGTCGTAATAGAAGCCATGCTCTATTGGAGGGCCGATGCCGAATTTTACACCGGAATATAAAGATTCGATAGCCTCAGCCATGAGGTGTGCAGAAGAGTGCCAAAAGGTAGATTTTCCGTTTTCGTCATTCCACGTGAGTAATTTTATCGTAGCGTCTGTCGTTATTGGGCGAGTGGCATCCCACACTTCACCGTTAATTTCAGCACCTAATACTTTTTTTGCCAAGCTATTGCTGAGTTGGCCGGCAATGTCAAGCGCAGAAATTCCACTGTTGAATTCTTTTACTGCACCATCCGGAAAGGTAATTTTAATACTCATAAGTCACACAAAAATAAGGAGTTTCTGTTAAACCTACAATTTAAGTTAATGTTGTTTAATGTGTAAATGTAATAGCAACCCCAAAATGAGGTTGCTACAACTAAGAAGCTTTATGAAAAAAAGAGAATTTAAGGTTTTTGCTCTCCAATCATTACATCTCCCATTGTACCGATGCGGGCATTAAAGCTACCACCTTGCGTAGTATCCTTAACTCCGGTTACAGAAAATGCATAAGTGGAATCTAATCCTAAATTGGTGATTTGCATTTGTGGGCTATCCCAATTGGTATTCAAACGCACGGTACCATCAGGGTTTATTACTTTAATTTTCCAACTGGTATTTTTTGCATCTTTCCATCCCATTAATATAGTTCCTGTAGTGCCAGTTTTATTTCCGGTAATAGATGTGAATTTAAATTGGTTTATTGATTGTAAGTTTTCCTTTTTGCATCCAAAAATAAATAGTGTTAAGGTGAGAGTGATTAATACAATTTTTGTTTTCATAATAATGTTGTTTAATATTTACAATTATACGATTATTTTATACCGGCTTCTTGTATTCCTTTTGAATTTGTGTTTGGTGTTGAAAATTGAATTTTATAATTTCCTTTTTCTGAAATAGTAAACTCAAATTTTCCATTATTATTGTTGATGATTTGCATTTGCCCCCCTGAAATTTTTTCGCCTTTTACAATAACTCCATTAGGTGATTGCCCCGGCTTTGATACTTCAAAAGCATAACTTCCGATTTCTAAATTATTTAGAGAAACCTCACCGTTGTTGTTACTGGTTAACGTTATTTTTTGTGCTCCCGGATTTTTCCCGCCTTTTACAATAATTCCCGGAATTGGATTTCCCGGCCTTGCACTTCCAGTTCCTTCAAACATTGGATTTTCGCCAGAACTTCTACCAGACGTGCTTGTTGTATCCTCAGAATTCTGAATTGCTTTATCCTTAGTGTTACTTTTTGTTGTGTTTGTGGTGGGTTGGTTTTGCGGTTGTGGTGCAGTTGGTTCTGTGCTTAAATCTTTCACATTGTTTTTAGGCATATCTTCTTGTCTTTTTATACCGGCTTCTTGTATTCCTTTGCTATTACCTTTTACAGACCCGTCCCAGCCTTTTCTTGCTTCGTTTTGTTCTTCAACTGCTTTAGTTGAACCATTCTTCACCGTGCCATCCCATCCTTTTTTGGCTTCGTTTTGTTCTTCAACTACTTTAGTTGAACCATTCTTCACCGTACCGTCCCAACCTTTCCGAATTGATGCATCGTTGTCCTCTACTGCTTTAGTTGAACCATTCTTTACAGTACCGTCCCAACCTTTTCTAGCTTCGTCTTGTTCTTCTACTGCTTTAGTTGAACCATTCTTCACCGTACCATCCCAACCTTTTCTTGCTTCGTTTTGTTCTTCAACTGCCTTAGTTGAACCATTCTTCACCGTACCATCCCAACCTTTTCTAGCTTCGCTTTGTTCTTCAACTGCTTTAGTTGAACCATTCTTCACCGTACCGTCCCAGCCTTTTCTTGCTTCGTTTTGTTCTTCAACTACAGCAGGTTTTCCTTTTACCGTACCATCCCAACCTTTCCGAATTGATGCATCGTTGTCCTCTACTACTTTAGTTGAACCATTCTTCACAGTGCCGTCCCAGCCTTTTCTTGCTTCATTTTGTTCTTCAACTACAGCAGGTTTTCCTTTTACCGTACCATCCCAACCTTTCCGAATTGATGCATCGTTGTCCTCTACTACTTTTGTTGAACCATTCTTCACAGTACCATCCCAGCCTTTTCTTGCTTCATTTTGTTCTTCAACTACGGCAGGTTTTCCTTTTACCGTACCATCCCAGCCTTTTCTTGCTTCGTTTTGTTCTTCTACTACTTTTATACCAGCTTCATTGATACCTTTTGCGTTTCCACCTGTTCCAGTTACAATGCCCTTCCCCCCATTATTACCAGTTCTTACTAAAGCATTTGCTTTTTTCTTTTTAGGTTTCGGATCACTTTTTACAGAAATTCCAGGTTCATCAATCGACCTTCCGAGCGGAATGCTTATTCCGAATTTTATACCATAAGAATTGAATTTTTTTGTTGTTTCTTTTTTAATGTAACTTCCACTTATAATTTGGTCGATAGAATAGGTGCCTTCTTTTGAAGGTTCTCCATTCGGTTTAAAAGTAGAGGTGCTTGATGTACCGCTGTTAACGAATGTATAACTTCCTTCCATATAAATTCCTACGTTTTTAAATGAATATCCTAAGCGTAATTTTGGACTTACAACCAAGCCTTTTATGTCTTTCACCTCTTGAGTATAAATATCTTTTTGTTGTTCTTTCCCATTAAAAGAACCTTTTTGTGTTAGTGTGTCTGTATTCCCTTTAAATTTGGCAAATCCCAAGTTTAAAATAGGAGTGATGTTGAAATTATGCACAGTCAATTCTGCCTGAATGCCGGCTTCTGGTAAAGCGGAGGTTTTCCAATTGGAGCTACCTATCTTGTTTGTAAGAATAGGAGCTCCTGATTGATTTTGAATATTAAAAGCAGATGGCAAAATATTTTGTTTAGGAGGGCGGTTAGATAGAGATTGTACACCTATTCCGACATTCAAACCAAATGTAGCTTTAAAAGTAGGCGTAGTTTTTATTTTCCATACTGGGAAATAAGCATTGATAGACGCAGAGACGCCATTGCCAAGCATACTATTATTTGGCATAGCTCCGCCTAAAAGAGAAGCTCCTGCATCAATGGATAAAACTGAAATAACTTGCTTGTTTTTTGACATAGCGTTTAATGTTGTTTGTGCAACTAATTGAAAAGATACAGATACTAGCAAAAATGTACAAAGCAAAAATTTCATTGTTGTTGTACGTGTTTTCATAAAACTCCTATTTAAATGATATTGTAAATTTGAATGAAAGTACCTGTATAATAAATTACAATTTTCTATTTTTAGTCTGAATTTTTAGCGCATTTTTATACTGTATTTGCGTAGTTTTAAGGTTTAAGTTATAGAATATCAATTATTTGTACTTAGTTATGAAAAAGCCATTTAGTCTAAAAAATAGATACTTTCTTACAATTACAATTGCTTAATTTTAACTCAATTTGTACCTGATTTTATAACGATATGCATAAATCAAAATATTTTGAAATACTCAAGACGTTAACAAAAAAACAACTTGATGAGGTTGAACAGTATTTTATAGAACAATCAGATAAATTATCTGTGGAATTATTTCATTATTTGTCAAAATGGTTAAATAAAAAAAATAATGAAGAAAAGTTGAGCAGAGAAAATGTAATTAAAAAAGTTTTTAAAAATAATATCGACGAAAAAAAATTACAAAAACTATTAAATGAAGGGGTTAAGATATGTGAGTGGATTATTATTCAAACAGCAATACGTCAAGATAATGCGAAACAATATTATATACTTGCTGATCATTATCAGAAAAATGCATTAGATAAATATTTTAAACAACAGATGTTTTTATTGCTCGAGGAATTAAGTAGCACTAAGGAGAGCAGTAGTAAATATTATATGCTGCATCGAATGGAGCATTTAAGAATTCAGCATGATTTGAGCTATAATCAACGATATAGTGATTATTCAAAATTACATGAATATTTACAAGCGCATTATGAAATAGAATCTCAAAAAATTAAATGTTTATCAGAAATAAATCTACATAATACTTTATTAGAAACCCCATTGAACAGCGATTTGCATTTTATTTATAAAGAATTATGCTTACTAATTGTACAAAATGAAACGACTGATTATTTGCTGCTGTGGGAAAAATTTATTTCAGTTTCTTCAAATATTGCTTTGGATGATTTAAAAACCATTACCGTAATTTTTGTGAACATTTGTATTCGTAAAATAAATACCAATAATCCGGAGTTTTATACGCATTTATTGAATGCATATATTTTTCTATTAGATAATAATTTAGCATTCGAAGAAAGTGGGTATTTACTGCCGGCATTTTATAAAAATGTTGTAACAATAAGTTTGCGTTTAAATAAATTGGATTACGCAGAACAATTTGCCGAGCAGTATAAAAGTTTCTTGCCACAAGAAGAACAAGAGGATGTATATGCATATAATATTGCTCATATATATTTTTACAAAAAGAAATTTGACGATGTATTGAAGTTGCTTTCCCAATCTAAGTTTACAGATGTTTTTTTTAAGCTAAGCAGCCGGGTTTTGCAAATAAAAACTTTTGCCGAGTTGGCTATAGTAAATGAAGATTATATTGATGTGTTGGAAAGCAACCTTAATGCATTTAAGAAATATATTTATACTAATAAAGAGATAAATGAAGAATACACATCTAATTATAGGAATTTTTATCGGTTGCTAAATAAAATAATTAATTCTAAAAAAGAAGATTTTTTAAGTGTTCAAGAAGAAATACAACAGGCGAAACCACTTACTGAAATAGATTGGATGACTTCGTTTTATAACCGTTGGAGTAAATCATAGTTATACTATAATAATATGTACAAAAAAGGCAACTACAGCCTATTTTTCCTATTTTTTTATGGAATAAATTTATACCCGATTCCGCGTACCGTTTCGATGTGTTGCTTGCCTAATTTTTTTCGTATTTTTTTTATGTGCGTATCGATATTTCTATCGCCGACAATGATATCGTCGCCCCAAACTTTTAAGAGTATATAGTTTCGTTTAAACACTTTTCCGGGCTGCGAGGTGAGCAGTAATACTAACTGAAATTCTTTTTTAGAGAGTTTTAAAGGTTCCCCTTTTTTGAAGATGATTACTTGCTCTTCATCAATATCTATGTTGCCAAATCTCTTTATTTCTTTAGGCGTTTCTTCTTTGTCGTAGCTCCGGCGCAATACTGCTTTTATCCGGCTTGCATATAATCTGTTTCGAGCGGTTTTGGGAACAAACTCGTCGGCTCCGGCTTCAAAGGCTGCAATTTGCGTAAAATCGTCAGCACGCTCCGAATAAAATACAATTGGTAACTTGGCTAATGAAGCTTCTGCACGGATATCCCAGCAGAGCTCTACTCCATCCGCATCATTTAAGTCCACATCTAAAACAACCAAGTCGGCTTTTTCTTTTTTTAGTGCAGCGGGCAGGTCTTTTATTTTTGTAACTTCTGTGAATTTATATTGTTCTGATTTTAAGGCAGAAAGTGTTTTGTCGATTCCGGCTTTATCTTTATCTACGATAAAAATGTGAAATTTACGGTGGTTGTTGGATTTAGATTCCATAAAATTATTATACTGCGAAGGTATTTCATAAAATTCAAAAGATTCAACGTTTATAGATAAATTACTTCTAAAATTCACATAAAATACAATAAAATGAAAATTAATGGAAGGTTGTGCTGCTTGCCCGGTAGTGGAGGTGTACGAAATAAAATAAAAATTATAGTTGGAACAGATTTTGATATCTTAGGTTAAAAGTTTGATTTTGAACTTATTTAATGCTAATATTGTTATGTTTTATACAATGAATAAGAAAATGAAAGTTTGGAGTGTTTTTATTGCAATGCTTATTTTTGCAGTGGGTTGTAATGCAAAGAGTGCTACAACTGCTAATGCTGCCAATTCAGGGAAAACAATCTATGATTTCACTATGAAAGATATAGATGGAAATTCGGTGTCTTTGTCAAAATATAAAGGCAAAATTGTGGTAATTGTAAATACGGCCAGCCAATGCGGCTTAGTAGGTCAGTTGAGTGAACTAGAAGAGTTTTATAAAAAATACCAAGACAAAGGCGTTGTAGTATTAGGATTTCCGGCGAATAATTTCTTAGGGCAAGAGCCGTTGAGCAATACAGAAATAAAAGCATTTTGTACAAAAAATTACGGTGTTACTTTTCCTATGTTCTCCAAAATATCTGTAAAAGGCGACGATATCGACCCTCTGTATAAATACTTGACCACTAAAGACGAAAACGGCGTGGTAGATGCTCCGGTGAAATGGAATTACCAAAAATTCATTATTAATAAAGACGGCAAAGTGGTATGTGCCATTGCTCCGAGAACAACAGTGAAAGATCAGGAGTTTCTGCAAAATATAGATGACTTGTTAAAATAAAACAAAGTCTAGAATAAGAACCAAGGCTTGGAGTTTTCCAAGTCTTTTTTTATTTTAGAAAATGTTATTGGAACAGCAAATTATCTTCCGACCCAAAAAATTACCTCAGCAATATGTGTTTAAAGGCCGTTTCCCATTAACAGAATATTTTTTCGATTTTAACATAGAAGGAAATTCTTTCCAAATCAATGTCGTTCATGTCCAAACGGTACAGCCAAAAGGAATCGTATTCTTTTTACACGGAACGTTAAATCATATTCAATATCATTTACCCAAAACAGATTTATTTATAGAAAACGGCTATGATGTAGTGATGATGGATTATCCGAAATACGGTAAAAGCAAAGGAGTACTTACAGCACCTTTGTTGTATAAAGTAGTAGAATCTACGTTTATAAAAGTACGCGATTTATTGCCGCCCACTACAGCATGGATTATTGCAGGAAGATCATTGGGTACTGCGCTGGCAAGCAACTTAGCTACTAAAATTTCGGCTATGGCATTGATATTGATTTCTCCGTATTACAGCATGCCCGATTTGTTTCAGCATAAAGTGAAATTATTTACTTTTAATAGATTGCATTTCAAGTTGGAAAATTTCCTTTACTTACCAAAAGTGCCGTGCAAAAGTTATATTTTACACGGCACAAAGGATAAACTAATTCCGATTTCTATTGCAGAAAAATTGATTCCATTTCTAAAATCTCCAGCGCATTTCTTTGCTATAGAATATGCCGATCATTTCAATATACATGAAATGGAAGCATACAAAGAAAAAATCCGACTGATTTTAGGTTGATTTTCTAATTTGCTATCGCACTATGCCATACATTGCTACTAAGCGGTCGCCGTCATAGAAATTAAGCGTTTGGTCAGCTACATCAAAACGGAGTTTTCTGTCTGAAAATATTTTCAAAAGCTCAGTTTCCGTTTTATTTACCTCCGTATTTGCGCACGCCATTTTTGTTGCTCCCATTTGCGCAAAAGTAATATATTCGCCATTTACTTTGTAATTACCAAAAAAGCGATTGCAACCCGTATTGCCGTTTACTGTTTTAGTTTTTACGTCAAATTTTAAGGCAGCATCACCATATTCTTGACTTACATTGTTTAGCGAAATTAATTTCCAATTATTTTTGCCAATGTAGTTCCAAACGCTTTGTGTTGTTTGTTGTTCCAGCTCCAGCACAATTTTCCCCTTTACATTTTTAAATTGTACGATATTTCCTTTTGTGGCTATCGTAAATTTTTTGTCTTGAATTGCTTTTAAAAAATCATTTTCCAAATTCATGCTTACTTCATCACAAGCCATCATAGTGCTCATTCCTTTGCCGGTAGTTATTTGTGTTTGTTCTTTATTTGCCGTATAGCTTAGGTTAAAGTTGTTGCAGCCACTTTTTCCGTATAAACTTTTCTTCTTTGCGTCAATAGTAAAATAAACGGTTGTGCTTTTTATTGTTTTTCCGTTTAGTTTTTTCAGGGTTAATTTTACATCTGTAGGGATAGTTTTTGAAAATCCGATAATTGGCGATATTGCCATAATCAGATAAAATAGTGTTTTCTTCATAAAATAATTTTTATAAGGATATTCAAATTGTTTGCCAAACTTTTTTGTGTGCATTGAAATGCATAAGAATTAATCTTCATTTGTTTTTAATCGGACTTGTATAGGTTTACTATAATTCGTTTATGCATTAATTTAAAACAAAGAAAGCCGAATACAGTTGTATCCGGCTTTCTTGTGGAGTGATTTTACAATTTATTCTGTGTAAAATTTCTTGTTGTTTTTTGCATAATCCACCAAAATTTGTGCAGGTTCAAAACGTTCGCCATGTTTGGCGGTTAAATCGTTTAAGGTATCTACAACAAATTGTGCGCCTACTGTGTCGATGTATCGGAACGGACCGCCGCGGAATGGAGGAAATCCTAAACCAAATACAGCACCGATATCGCCATCTAATGGAGAAGAAATAATATTTTCTTGTAAACAAAGAGCAGCTTCATTTACCATTGCCATAGCACATCGCATGCGTATTTCATTTGCATCGAATTTTTTGCGTGTGTTACCACCATAAAATGAATAAATATCAGCATCTACTTGTCCGGAAATTTTTTTGCCCTTTTCGTCGTATTTGTAAAATCCTTTTTTGTTTTTTCTGCCTTTGTATCCGGCTTTAGAAATCTCTAATAACGTTTTACTCACTTTGAATTTCGGACGTAAAGCCAACATTTCCTGCATCAGCTCGCCGCTCATGATATGTGCACCAACGTCGATACCCACTTCGTCAGCCAAAGTAATTGGTCCTACCGGAAATCCGAATAAATTCATCTCCTTATCGATTTGCAGAATATCGCCGCCTTCATCTAAAAGTAATTGCGATTCATTCATGAGTGGCGCCAAGATACGTGTGGTATAAAATCCGGGACCGTCGCTCACCACTATCACCGTTTTGCCTTGTCGAACGCCAATATCATAACAAGTAGCAATTACCCAATCAGCGGTTTTATCGGTTTTTATTATTTCCAATAATGGCATTTTAGGTACCGGTGAAAAATAATGCATACCGATTACTAACTCAGGATGTTTTGCATTTGCTGCAATATGTTTTAGTGGTAATGCAGAAGTGTTAGAAGCAAAAATAGTATTTGGTTTTGCATTGGCTTCTACATCGGCAAGGATACGTTGTTTTAATTTTAAATCTTCAAACACTGCTTCGATAATCAATTCTTGATTGTCGAGGTCTTCATAATTTAAACTACCGGACAGTAATGTCATTTTCTCTTCCAGCTCAATCTTTGTCATTGCTTTTTTAGACACACGCTTAGCGTAATCATTATAAATGGTTTTGTACGCAGTGTTTATCATTTCCTGATTGATGTCTTTCAATAAAACATGAATATCATCATTCATAGATACTTCAGCAATTCCTGCACCCATAAATCCGGCACCAATCATACCCATGCGGTGTACATGTTTTACCTTATCGTCGCCGTACGGGTTTTTCTTTTTCTCCGTCATCGCAAAGAAAATATTAATCAATTGATGCGAAACAGGCGATAGGATAAGCTCTTCAAATTTTTCTACTTCTGCTTCGTAGCCTTTTTCAAGTCCTTGATTCCAACCAATTTCCACACATTCTAATATTTTGTACGGAGCAGGGTAGTTGCCATGTGCTTGTTTGTCCACCATTTTTCTGGCTTGGTCAAACACAATTTTATTTACTAAAGGAGCTTCCATCACAAGGTTAGTCAGCGTTTTTTGTAGGGTAGGAATACCTGCTTTTACCGTATCTAAATTAAGGGTATTGCGTTCGCGGACAATTGGTTTTTCTACTAATTCCAATGCTAATTTTTGAGCTGCTTTTTGTAGTGCCGTAACGTGTACTACTTTATCTACTAATCCAAGTTTTAATGCAGGATTTGCAAATACGTTTTTACCGGTCAGCATCATATCCAAAGCAGCTTGCAACCCAACTAAGCGTGGCAAACGTTGTGTACCGCCGCCGCCCGGAAGTAAGCCTAATTTCACTTCCGGTAATGCCAATTTGGTAGATTTATCGTTAGAGGCAATACGTGCTTGACAAGCCAGCGCAATTTCCAATCCTGCTCCTAAAGCATTGCCATGAATGGCTGCAACGATAGGTTTTTTTGAAGTTTCAATTTGATTTAAAATTGCATGCCCTTTTCTTGAAATAGGTTTCCAATCTCCGGGATTTTTTACTTTTTTAAAAGCATCGATGTCTGCACCTGCAATAAAATCTTTTTTCTTGCTGCTTAATACAAATGCTTTGATAGAATTATCAGAATTTAGTTCAGCAAAAACTTCTTCAAATAAGCCGATTAAATCCGGGCCGATTTTATTTATTTTTTCATTTTTCTGATCCATCCAAATGGTGCAAACGCCATTCGCATTTTTTTCGATGGATATATAATCTTCACGTTTTAATGTTGCCATTTTTTATTTTTATAAATGATGATTATTTTATTTTTTCTTTTAAATCTTCTAATTTTCCTTCTGCTTTTTCAATTACATTTTTAGCAGCAGATTTTACTTTTTGTTCAGTAGTTTCGTATCTTTTAATTAACATGGCATGCCCGTGTGCTCCGGCTGCGCAAGCCGCTAAAATGGCATATTTTCCTCCGCCATGTTGTAAGCGATTAGCAGCCATGGTCAACAAACGACCGCCTGTTGCCCCAAATGGATGTCCGATAGATAATGAGCCTCCCCATTGGTTAAGTTTATTCATCGGAATACGACCGATTGGTTTGTCTAATCCTAATTGTTTTTTGCACCATTCCGCAGAAGCTAAAGCATTTAAGTTGGCTAATACTTGTCCGGCAAAAGCTTCGTGTATTTCAAATACATCGATATCGTCAATGGTAAGGTTGTTTTTTGTCAATACTTCTGCAATAGAGTAAGCAGGGCCTAATAATAATTCTTCATATAAATCACCACCGGTAAATGCATAGTCAACTAATTCTGCTTTTGGGGTTAGTCCTAATTCTTTTGCTTTGTCTTCTGAAGTTAATAAAACAGCAGTAGCGCCATCCGTTAAGAAGGAAGCATTGGCAGCCGTTATTGTTCCAACATATTTGTCGAATGCAGGTTTTAATTTTGATATTTTCTCTACGGTAGTGTCGCCACGTACGCCATTGTCTTTTACTACCGGATTAAAATCTGGAGGTAATTGGACAGAAATAACATCAGAAAGTAAACCGGCTTCTTGAGCTTTACCTGCATTTTGATGAGATGCTGCAGCCAATTCATCTTGTTCTTCGCGCGTTACACCAAATTTTTGTGCTAATATTTCACAGTCTTGCCCCATGGTTCTGCCGGTGATGAATTCTGTGATAGATGGTCTGTCCGGTAAGAAATCAGATGGGCGTAGGGTAGTAGCAAATTTTGCATACTCCATTGGGGTGCTTAATTTTTGAGCAGCAAATAATTTTTTTCGCATTTCTTTAGTATATCCTATTGGGGTGTCTGAGGTATTTTCTGTACCGCCGGATACGATAACGTCTGCTCTTCCTAATTGGATAGAATCCATAGCATTTGCTATTGCTTGGTTTGCTGAAATACAAGCTTGCTTTACGGTATTGCAAGTCGCTTTTACCGGAACTCCGGCAGTTACAGCAGCTTCGCGGGCTACATTTTCTGTTCGAACATTAGAAATTACATTGCCAAGAATTACTCTGTCGATTTCATTGGGGTCAATACCGGTTCGGTCTAATAAGCCTTTAATGGCAAATTGTCCTAATTGGTAAGACATTAAATCCATATAATTTGTACCTGATTTTAGAAATGGGGTGCGAACACCGTCAATAAAAACTACTTTTCTCATTTTATTTACTTTTATTTTGAAGTAAAAATACTAATTTACAATGCATGCATTGTAAATTCAAGGTTAAGTTATTCTTGTTTATTGGAAGTTTACAAAGGTATAGTATGGCAGGGTGGAGTGTGTTTTCCTTGTAGTTGAAAAATAGGATAAAAAAAAACAGATAGATAGATAGTAGATTATTTAAATATCGTTAGCTTTATATTCCGCAAGATTTTTTTGTGTTAAAATAAAAAAAATAAAGTATGTCATTTAAAAACAAAACAGTATTTATTTCCGGTGCTACAAGAGGCATCGGGCATGCAATAGGAATGCGCTTAGCTGCAGAAGGTGCTAATATAGTGATAGCCGCAAAAAGTACAGAAGAAAACCCTAAGCTCGGCGGAACAATTTATACGGCGGCAGAAGATATGAAAAGAGCCGGCGGAAATGGATTGGCTATAAAATGCGATATAAGAAATGAGGAGGAAGTAGCTGCTGCCGTACAGCAGGCGGTGGGTACTTTTGGCGGTATTGATATTTTAATAAATAATGCTTCTGCAATTAATTTATCGCCGATAGAGCAGTTGGAGATGAAACGCTATGATTTGATGCAAGATGTAAATACTCGGGGTACGTTTTTATGTTCTAAGTTGTGTATTCCACATTTATTAAAAGCTGAAAATCCGCATATTTTAATGTTATCACCACCGCTTACTTCTATTACCGAGCGTTGGTTTTCCGGCCATACGGGATATTCCATTGCTAAGTTTGGAATGAGCTTGGTCGTGTTAGGGTTAGGCGGCGAATACAGAGGGAAAATAGGCGTAAATGCGTTATGGCCACGCACCACAATTGCCACAGCAGCGGTATTGAATTTGTTGGGAGGCGAAACGGTGGCGAATACCTCCAGAAAGCCAAGTATATTGGCAGATGCAGCCTATTATATTTTAAGAAGAGAGGCTAAAACGACCACCGGAAACTTTTTTATGGATGATGAATTGCTGCAAAGCGAAGGGATTACGGATTTGGAGCAATATGCCGTAAAACCGGGCGTAGCGCTGACGCCTGATTTTTTTGTGTAGAGATGTAATAAAAGATAAAATAATAAAACAGAAGCCCGATAAATTTATTTATCGGGCTTCTGTTTTGTGCTATAATATAATGGTATTTATTTCTGATATACCCTTACATAATCGATTTGATATTGCGATGGAAGGGTATTGTCCGGTATTGCTTCGTTTGCTTGCCCTAATGCCGCATTCATTACCATAAAGAATTTTTCTTGGAATGGATTATTGCCTCTTACTGCATTTTTGATATTGGTAATTTGAGTTTCATTCATTAAGTTATTGTCCATAAATATTCGGATATAATCTTTGTCCCAGTCAACCGTCCAAATATGAAAATCGTTCCAAAAGGCTGCATTTCCGTATTTACTGATAGGGTAATTTTTTGCGTTCCAACTGCTGTTTCCGTTGCTGCCTTCCCACGCTAAATTAGCATGCATTAACCCTCTGTAATACTCCATAATATCAACTTCTCCGCAAGCCGGCCAAGCCACAGGGCCTCTGTTTGCGCCTAACATCCAAAATGCAGGCCATTGTCCTTGTGCGGTATTTATTTTTAAACGTGCTTGAATTTTTCCATACTTAAATTCAAACTTACCTTTACTTATTACAGATGCAGAAGTATATTGCGCTGTTTTGGTATTATATCTCCAATCGCTGCTTGTAGGGTCGTAGAAATCGTTTTGTTTAGTTTCTTTTTTTGTGGTAATGGTAAGCACTCCGTTTGCCACTTGTGCATTTTGTTTTTGATACCATTGGGGTTCATTGTTTCGAATAAATCCGATTTCGTAATCCCATTTGGTAGAGTCGGGAGCACCGGTGTAATTGAATTCATCACTAAATACCAGCGTGTACCCCGTCATGGGTTGTGGTTGTGTGGGGGTGGGTTGAGGAGAATTGGTGGGTGGAATACATCCATATCCGCCAATAAGGAATGTGGCTCCTAACACAATTCCACTTAGAGAAAAAAAACTTTTTTTCATTAGGTTGATTTTTATATTTAGTTAAAAAACGGCTTCAACACAAAGATACGTACTATTTTTTTTAAAAGGGAAAAACAGAAAACTGTATTGGATTACTTAACTAAAGTTAATCTTCGGTGAGGTATAAATAGGTAGATAAATTGTAATAGTTGTGTCGTTGCCGCACACATTGTTTATTCTGCCTCCTACCTGAAAGTACCTAAAATATACGCTGATTTATAAAGCGTGTTTAGGGGTTTCTATATGTTTTAAATCTTCTAAATAGGCATCTTTTACGGCTTGAGCTACGCATTTCGAAACGTTCAAATCTAATGTAGATGGAATGATGTTGTCGCGGTGTAAATCAGTAACACAATTGGCAATAGCGTAAGCAGCGGCCACTTTCATTCGTGGTGTGATACGGCGGGCGCGGATATCCAATGCGCCTCTGAAAATTCCCGGAAATGCCAGTACATTATTGATTTGGTTGGGAACATCGCTTCGGCCGGTTCCTACCACGCCGGCGCCACCTTCGTATGCTTTATCAGGCGAAATTTCAGGAATTGGGTTGGCTAATGGGAAGATGATAGGCTGTTTGTTCATCGTCATCACATCTTCAGTAGTTAATTGATTGGCTTGGCTTACTCCAATAAATACATCAGCGTTTTTAAGTGCTGTTTTCAACGTACCTTTAATGTTGTTGGGATTGGTGTGCCGTAGTATTTCTCGTTTAAAATCATTTAAGTCAGACCGGTCTTTATGTATTATCCCTTTGGTATCGCACATGATAATTTCCTTTACGGGCGTACATACAGACGGGTCAATTTCGAAACACATTAATAATTTAGAAATAGCCAAACCTGCCGCACCTGCACCATTTATTACCACGGTTAGCTCATCCATTTTTTTGTTCAATAATTTACAGGCATTAATTATACCTGCCAATACAACGATGGCAGTACCGTGTTGGTCATCATGAAAAACCGGAATACCTAATGTTTGCAATCGTTCTTCAATTTCAAAACAACGGGGAGAGGAGATGTCTTCTAAGTTAATTCCACCAAAAACGGGGGCAATATTGCGAATGGTTTGGATAATATCTTCGGTACTTTGTGTTGCCAAACAAATTGGGAATGCGTCAATATTTGCAAATTTTTTGAAGAGCATCGCTTTGCCTTCCATTACGGGAATTGCCGCTTCGGGGCCTAAGTTGCCTAAGCCTAAGATGGCCGAACCATCAGAAACCACCGCTACGGTATTGCCTTTAATGGTTAAATCCCACACTTTCTCTTCATCATTAGCAATTTGACGCACCGGCTCCGCCACTCCCGGAGAGTAACATAGCGTTAGATCATTGATATCTTTTAAATCTGTTTTTAAAGAGATACCAATTTTACCTTTTAGGCGCTCATGGAGTTCTAAAGACTCTGAAGAATAATCTTTCATGTAATGGGATTAATAATTAAGTAGGCTAATATACCTACAATTTGCGGCTATGTATATAGAGAATGGTGCTCTGCAAAAGGTTTAATGATAAATTAAATTTTCTCTTCCTTTTTTATTTACGAGTAAGAATTAAAGACAGATTTTACTGATTTAAATCAAAAAGTTAAATAACATGGGGTTCTCTTGGATGGGAATATAATCTACTTTGTATTTTTTCATTCTGGTTAGTAGTTCTTCATAATCGGAGCGGTGTTTTTGCTCAATTCCTACTAAAGCAGGGCCACTTTCCTTACTGTTTTTCTTGGTATATTCAAATAAGGTAATGTCATCATTAGGGCCAAGTACTTTATTTACAAATTGCTTTAATGCGCCACTGCGTTGTGGGAATTTTATAATGAAATAATGCTTCAATCCTTCATAAATTAAAGAACGTTCTTTAATATCAGGCATACGTTCGATGTCATTATTTCCACCGCTAATAATACAAACTACGGTTTTCCCCTTGATATGTTCTTTGTAAAAATCTAATGCTGCAACCGATAATACCCCTGCCGGCTCTACTACGATAGCATCGCTGTTATACAATTGTAAAATTTTTGTGCACACTCTTCCTTCGGGTACTAAAACAATGTCCTCTACTCCTTTTTTGCAAATTGGTAGCGTTTGCTGTCCTACTTGTTTTACGGCAGCTCCATCTACAAAGCTGTCTATTTTATCTAATATAATTGCTTTGTTTTTTTTTATGGCTTCCGACATCGAAGGTGCGCCGGCAGGCTCTACGCCTATGATTTTTGTAGAAGGAGCGATTTCTTTGAAATATGTAATAATGCCGGCAGCTAATCCGCCGCCGCCGATGGGAACAAATACGTAGTCAATCTTTTTTTTGCTGATTTGTTCTAGTATCTCTGCGGCAACTGTACCTTGTCCTTCTATAATTAATTTATGGTCAAATGGGGGTACAAAAATTTTGTTTTCTTTTTGCACATATTTTAATGCTGCACTTTTTGCATCATCATAGGTATCCCCAAATAAAATAATTTCTACATATTTTTTCCCCAATCGTTCTACGGCTGTAATTTTTTGTTTGGGTGTAGTAACCGGCATAAATACAACGCCTTTAATTTTTAGTAAGCTGCAAGACATTGCAAATCCTTGCGCATGATTTCCGGCACTGGCACATACAACTCCCAGCTTTTTTTGAGCAGAATTTAATTGCGACATAAAGTTATAGGCGCCACGAATTTTATAGGAGCGAACTACTTGCAAATCTTCGCGCTTTAAATAAATCTTTGCTCCAAATTCTTCAGATAAATGCTCGTTTAATTTTAGAGGGGTTGTTTCGATTACATTTTCTAAAACTTTAGCTGCTTTTAAGATACCTTGAGTAGTAGGGGTGGTGGCTGTCATACTACAAAAATATAAATAAGATATGAGTACTTTAGCTTAAACGGTATAAATATTCTCCTTCAACAATTTATTAATATGCTTTAACGATGCATTGCTTTAAATCAATCCAAATTGAGTGAAGTGGTGCATGAAGTGCTTGTACTGAAAAATAAGCCATTCTTCTCGGTTTAATTTACCAAAAATAGGGTGTGTTTTTTTAGTAAATTCCGGGGAGTTGATGGTGTTTAAAAACGCATCAATTGCTTCATTTAGCTTTTGTTTGGCTTCATTGATATCCGAATAAATTATGGGTAATGTTCTGTCTTCGGGGAGTAAAGGAAATTTAAAATTCTTAGGCATACTAAATTCACTTTTCAGAAATAATCGTTGCCCTTCTAATCTATCTAAAGGGGTGATGATTACCATGTCCGGATGCATAGAAACAAAGTTTAATGGAAAAATAAGATGCTCTAACATCTCATGTGCATTCATAATTCCCCATTGTGCTTGTTCAGTACCCTTTACCGATTGGATAATTTTAGGCGCTCGCACCGTTAGGAAATCTTCCATAGACACGTTCATGTCTAGTGTCGGACGATTTTTCATGTTGTTCTTTTACTATTTATAGGCAGATTTGAACTGCTTTATATTTTGCCGTTGCCAAATTACAAAATACTTGTCATTAGATTCGTTAAAAAAAACCTAAAAATAGCACAATATTATTGTATTATATGTTGATAGTAAATGTGTTAGGATTGCGTAGTGTTATTTATTTTGTATTTATTAGAATATTAATAAATGTAATTTTACGGATTAAGAAAATCGCCTGATTCTATAATTTCTGCATTAGGGGGGATAGGGTAATTATAAAAATATGCCCAGCAATCTATTTCCTTTTGGTGGGTATTTACTTTTATTTTTATTCTTTTGTATTCAAAAGGAGGCTCGCCAACACCAATCCCTTCGTATTCGTCGAGTTTTTCTAACACGGAATTATTTTTTAATTGATATAAATCGCCAATCACACACTCTTTTTTGTCTTCAGAGGGTACCATTGCCGGAAACCAATCGATGCGGAATAATTTTGCATTAGGGAGTACGGCTAATCCTGCCAAAGTAGCATTTTCGGCAAGCAAACTCGCCATTGGGTGGTCTTGGTTTAGACGTAAAGTACCGTAGGTGAATAAATATTCTGACATGATGCGAAAATAAGGAGTATTCCTTGTTTTAAGTATAGTTTTAACGGAGAATTATCAAAAAATAGCGCCTACCGTGAATTGAAATAAATGTGTTTGTGTTCGATATTCTTCTTTAAAGAAACTTCTCATCCCTACACTGTATTTAAAATCAAAGATAAACATGGCAATGTCCATGCCCATGCCTAACTGATAACTGAATTGCGTTGGACGAAATATTTGCTGTTTTTCTTTTCTGGTGAGTTTAAATACTTCACCTGAATTTTGGTCGATGGTTACTCTTGCTTTTGTTAAAAATTCCATTTCTATACCATTGTAAAACCGAAGTTTATAAATCGGTTTTTTTACGGCATACACTCCAAATAAAAATGGAACTCCGACCATGTGGTATTTCATTTTCAAGATATCGAACGGAATATTATTTCGGTGATGTGTTGTAAAGATTCCATTTTTAAAATTAACGGCAGAGCGCAGAAAGTTCAGTTCAAATTGTACAAATACTATTTGCCGCGTCATGCGAAAAAAAAGTCCACCCTGATAGCCGGCAGCTTCATCGCGCTTTTGCCCGTTATTGTATTTAAAATAATTGATATTGCCCCCTATTTGCGCTCCAAATTGAAAATGAGGTCTGCCGCCCGACGTGAAAATATCCGGTCTTGCTATGCCGAGCATAGGTAAAAGAAGCAGATATAGAAGCGTTAGTTTCCGCATGTTATTTATCATCTTTTACGCATCTAAAGCCGGTATGTTCTAATCCTGTTTCGGGACTGGATTTCATACGGGCAGATACTCTAAATCCCGAACAATATAAATCACTACATAAAAATGACCCACCGCGTACTACTTTTTCACTATCTGCATCCGGTAGATTATTTTCGGGGTTATTAAAGTTATTATTTTCTTTGCAATAAGCATAATAATTTTCATCATACCAATCTGTACACCATTCCCAAACGTTTCCTGCCATATCGTATAATCCGTAGGAGTTAGGTGCATACGTCATCACCGGAGCTAAACGTTCATATCCATCTGTTAACGTATTTTCAATCGGAAAATTGCCATTCCAAGAATTGCATTTCTGCTTTCCTTGAAAAACGGGTTCATTGCCCCAGCAGTATATTTTGTTATTCAATCCCCCTCGTGCAGCATATTCCCATTCGGCTTCTGTTGGCAGACGTTTTCCAGCCCATTTACAATATGCTATCGCATCAGCCCAAGAGACTTGCACTACCGGATAGTTATCCTTTCCGTCAATAGAGGAATTGGGGCCTTGTGGATGCATCCAGTTTGCCCCTTCCACAAATTTCCACCACGTATTGGGATTAGCAGGCATTCCACTTTTTAATTTTTGAAAAACTAATGCTCCGGCTTTTTGATGTCTATTTTTTCCGTTTTCATCTTTATAGTCAAAGTCTTTTTCCGCAGTGGTCATGTAATGCGTTGCAATAACAAATGCTTTAAATTGCCCATTGGTTACTTCTGTTTTATCCATCCAAAAAGAATGTACTTGTACTTTGTGTTTGGGAAACTCATCGGCTCGTGCTTGCGCATTGTCGCCGCCCATTGCAAAAGTGCCGCCTTTAATAAACACCATTCCGTTTTTTTCTTTTATTGTTTTATTGCAAGAAGAAAATAAGCCTATTAAAACAAGTAAATATAACAATGAAATTATTGCAGCCAAGCGTTTGTATTTTTTAGCATATTCCAACATAAACTTAAGATGGGAATAAGTAGGTTTTTCCGTCAATTACAAATCGATGATCCATGATTCGAGGCCAAAGGGGTTTTTTAGGTAATGTATTCTCCCACTGCTCCAAATCGAGTTGCAGTTCTTTTACTTTATTGGGTAATAATAAATATAAATTATTTTTCTCATTAGGGTCAATGCTTAGATTATATAATTCGCTCCAACCATCTCTGGAACTATAAATTAATTTATATTCATCTTTTTGGATTGCATGAATGTGATCTGCTCGCCAAAACAATTTCTCGTGCGGAGCAGCAGTATCTTTTTTAGTAAAAAACGGAATTAAATTAACCCCGTCATAAATTCTATCGTTGGGCATTTCGGCATTTACTGCAGCAGCAATAGTCGGGAAAATGTCAAGTGCTATAATGGGCTTGTCGTAGGTGGTATTTTCGGGGAAATGATTTTTCCATTTAAAAATAATAGGTACCCGAATACCACCTTCAAATTCGGTGAGTTTGCCACCTTTCAGCGGATCGGCAGAGGCCACTTTAGTATAGGTAGCAGGGCCGTTGTCACTTAGAAATACGACCATGGTGTTTTCGTCCATCCCCAATGATTTTATTTTTTCCAGTATTGCGCCAATGGCATTGTCCATAGAGCGGATGATGGCATTGTACACTGCTTTTCCTTTCTTGCCTACGAGGGCGTATTCTTTGCTATATAAATCTAATTGCGCTTGGTAGGGTTCGTGCGGTGCTGTAAAAGGAATATATAAGAAAAAAGGTTTGTCTTTATGTTGCTCGATAAAACGAATAGAGCGGTCGCGGATGGCATCGGTGAGGTATTGTTTTTCGTGTCGGATTTTCTTGTTGTTTTCATAAATCATGGCGTCATCTTTTCTTGCCATCTGCCATTGGTATTTAGACTCAAAAGATTGTCTTTTAAAGTTTACAATGTCTTCTTGCACTTCTTGTTCGGCATATAATGTAAAAGCGCCATAGCACCCGTATTGGTAATCAAATCCTCGTTTGTTGGGAATGTTTACTTTCGGGTCTTTTCCTAAATGCCATTTACCGATTATTCCTGTTTGGTAATTGTATTTTTTTAAAAACTCGGCAATGGTAATTTCGCTTGGTGGTATTCCTTGTTTTACAATTTCCCATTCTCTTGGGTAATGAGGTTTGCTTACAACCACCCAAGAGCTGTCTTTCTGCGATAGGTATTTTCCCGTTAGAAACTCAATTAAATTGGTAGGATAAAATTCCATTTGTTGCGTTTCAAAGCCGCAACGTTGTTGGTATCTTCCCGTTAATATTCCGCATCGGGATGGAGCGCAGACCGGAGAAGAGGAATAGCCTTGCGTGCAGCGTACTCCTTCTTGTGCTAATGCATCAATATTGGGGGTTTGTACGGTGGCATGGTTATAACTACTTACGTCATTAAGCCCGAGGTCGTCAGCTACAATTAAAATAATGTTGGGTTGTTTTTCGGATACAAAAACAGTGTCTTTTAGGAATGCCTTTTTAGAAGCTATTAAATGCTTATCCCATTTAATTCGCCATTTTATGGCCCCGGTTGAAAGGGGATAGCACGACACAAAAAAGATACTTACTATTAAAGAAACGGTAATAGCTTGGATAAACCTTTTTGTATTTTTATTTGTCATTAATCTGTATTTTTACATAACTTTAGCTAGCATAGAAATCTATCTCGGGTTATTTATTAGTTCAATAGCATTACTTACAAATATAGTATTTGAAATACACACTATGAGAATTGAAGTTAAAAAAGAAATTGCAAATGCAATAACGCACGGAGCAGGATTTATAACCTTTGCTACGTTAATACCGTTAATGTTTGTTAAAGCTTCACATCATGATGTCGATTACAGATTAGTGGGCTTAATTTTTTTCGCTATCGGTTTGTCTGCAGTGTATATCAGCTCAACGGTGTATCATGCTATCATGCATGAGAAAACAAAACGAATTTTGAGAATAGCAGATCATATTAGCATTTATTATTTAATTGCCGGAACATATACCGCTTTGCTCATGCAAACGATTCCATTTGAAAGAGTAAAATGGCTGATTGTGATTATTTGGAGTATAGTTGCTGTCGGAACCCTGAAAAAGATTTTTCTCACCGGAAAATATGATACAATATCAACTATAATTTATGTGGTAATGGGTTGCATCGGGTTGTTCGATATTAATACTATCATTCAATTTACCCCGGGGAAAGTATTGCTATTTATTTTGTTAGGCGGCATCGCTTATTTGTTAGGCGTTATTTTTTATGCTTGGAAACGCTATACTTACCATCATGCGGTGTGGCATCTATTTGTACTTACCGGAAGTGTGTTGCACTTTTTCGGAATTTGGTATGCCATTGAAATGCATTAATCTTATTCTAAGCAGTACGTTATCTAAATCTTAATTTGTATTTTTGATGTATGCGTAAAAATGCAAACAAAGGTATTTTTATTTATTTGCTCTCCGATTTATTAGCGGCCCTATTCGCGTGGGTTTGTTTTTTTATATATAGAAAAATTGCTGTAGAAAAAATAGCCTATTCTGTAATTGATGTATTTACCGATAAAAATTTTAACATAGGAATCATTGTTATACCTGCCGCTTGGGTGGTATATTACTATTTTTCCAATACCTACCATAGTTTATTAAAAAAATCAAGACTTTCAGAAATACATAAGACGGCTATACAGTCCTTTATTGGGAGCGTATTGTTGTTTTTTACACTGATGTTGGATGATTTTATAAAAGGATACAAAGATTATTATTTTCTTTTTTTTGGATTTTTGTTTTTGCATTTTAGTCTTACAGCCTTTTTTAGAGTATTAATTCTAACCATAGTAAAACAAAAAGTAGAAAGTGGTAAATGGCGTATTCCCACGCTGTTGATAGGTAATACTGAGTTGATAAAGAAAATAGAACAAGATATTCAATTGTCGAAGGTAAAATTACCCTATTTTATTTCTTCCAAAATTATTTTTACCGAGGAAGCGGCCATATTAAATGCAGCTATAAAAGAGGAAGATGTTATTATTGCTTTGAACCAAACCCAGCAGCATACCCTTGAGAATTTAATTTTTCATTTTTTAAATAAAGGAAAGTGCGTACAGATATTACCCGATGAAGTAGATATTTTGTCGGGGAAAATTAAGACACAAAGTGTATTTGGTTCTCCACTGATAGAAATTCCTACCGAGCTTATGTCGCCGTGGCAAAAGGTAAGCAAGCGTATCGTTGATATTTTAGTTTCATTTTTTGGACTACTATTGCTATTTCCGGCTTTAGTATTTATTGCTTCAAAAGTGAAACGGACTTCTAAAGGAAGCATTTTTTTTACACAAGAAAGAATTGGATTAAATGGGGAAACATTTTCTATAATTAAATTTCGCTCGATGATGGAAAATGCTGAAAATGGGTTGCCGCAATTATCTTCGGAGCATGATGCAAGAATTACGCCATTTGGCAGGATAATGCGCAAATACAGAATAGATGAATTGCCACAGCTTTGGAATGTTCTGGTTGGAGATATGAGCTTGGTAGGCCCCAGGCCGGAACGTAAATATTTTATCGACCAAATTATTCAAACTGCACCTCAATACCAATTATTGCAGCGAGTGAAGCCGGGTATTACCTCTTTGGGAATGGTGAAGTACGGATACGCTTCAAACTTGCAAGAAATGCTACAGCGCATGCGCTACGATTTGCTGTATATCGAAAATATATCTATGCTGATGGACATAAAAATTCTCATTTATACCACCATGATTTTGTGGAAGGGAAAAGGGAAGTGATTTTTTTGTAAAATGAGCGTAGCATTAATTTTTAATAGCAATCTACATCAATAACTACTCGCAATTGTTTAAACGATTGAAATTGATACAACCCATTTATTGCTTGCTGAATCGTATATTTTACGTTGTTTAGCTCTTTGTGTTCTTTGGGGATTTTTAGCAATATTTCACGTAGGTAATAATTATTTATTTTCTGTATAATAGGCGCATTCGGGCCAATTACCCACTCTCCGTATTTTGTATGTAAGTATTCGGATAGTTTATTTGCAGCTTCAATGGTTGTCTTTATTTCTTTATGCTTTAAGGTAAGCCGGATTAATCTTGAATAAGGCGGATAGTGATATAGTTTTCGTTCTTGTAGTTGGGCTTGATAAAAATCTTCGTATTCTTTCCCTAAAATATAATCAACTATTTGATGATTTACATTGCTGATTTGTATGCTTACTTTTCCTTGTTTTTCTCTTCGGCCTGCTCTTCCGCTCACTTGCTGCAAAAGCTGATATGCACGCTCTATTGCTCGAAAATCCGGGTAGTATAAGAGCGCATCTGCGTTTAAAACACCTACTAAATTTACATTTTTGAAGTCCAGCCCTTTAGTCACCATTTGTGTACCTACCAAAATATCAAACGCTCCATCTTCAAATGCATCTATGATTTTATTGTGTCCGTGTTTGCTTTTTACTGTATCGTAATCCATGCGTGCAATTCGTGCATCCGGAAACATCAATTTTAAATCTTCTTCGATACGCTCCGTGCCTAAGCCTCGCTGCTGCATTTCCGTAGAGCCGCAGGCGGCACAGCTTAGCATTACCGATTGTACGTAGCCACAATAATGACAGCGTAAGTCGTTTGTGTATTTATGATAAGTAAGGCTTACATCACAATTTTTACACTGTGGTATCCAATTGCAATTCGCACAAGCAATGTAGGGGGCATATCCTCTTCTGTTTTGAAATAAAATAATTTGTTCTTTTTTTTGCAATGCGGATTGAATTTCATCGCGAAGTAAAAATGTAATCCCCGATGTTATCTCTTTCTTTTTATGTGCGTCGATTAAACTTATACATTCTATTTTAGGCATTTTTACATCTCCAAATCTCGATGCTAATTTTACTAATCCATATTTTCCGACTTTTGCATTCGCATAGCTTTCTATGCTGGGGGTAGCAGTACCTAATATAACTTTTGCGTTGTGTTGTTTGGCTAAAAATATGGCAGCATCTCTACATTGATAGCGCGGAGCAGGGTCGTTTTGTTTGTAAGAAGCGTCATGTTCTTCATCCACTACCACTAAGCCTAAATGTTGGAACGGCAGAAAAATTGCAGAGCGTGCACCCACCACTATTTTGGCTTCATTTAGCAGTACTTTATTCCATATTTCCACCCGCTCGGCATTGTTAAATTTTGAATGATAAACGGCAATATTGCCTAATAATTTTTCTAACCGTTGCACTAGCTGGGCGGTTAAGGCTATTTCGGGCAGTAAAAACAATACTTGCTTTCCGGCAGCTATTTGCTCTTTTATAAGTTCTGCATATACGAATGTTTTTCCGCTGGAGGTAACGCCATGCAGGAGTACAGTATCTTTTACTTCAGTTATTTTTTTTATTTCCTGTAATGCTGCACTCTGTTCTGTGGTGAGTTGGTAATTGGTTAACTGTTCTATTTCTGCCTCCGCAATTCGATTTACTATTTTTTCTTTAATAATGAAGATTTCCTTTTTTACTAATGCTTTTAGTACATCTGCCGAACTACCTGATTTCTGTAATAGTTCAGTGCGTTTTACCGATTTGTTTTCTTTGCTTAATTCAATATAGGCTAATAGTGCAGCTTCTTGTTTTGGTGATTTTAGTACGGCCTCAAAAGCTGCTTTTGTAGGTAATTTATTTTTTGTAAATGCCGGGTTTATTTCTATAAATACTTCAAATTTCGGAACGTATTTTTCTTGCAAGGTTTCTTTAATCAACATTACCCGCTTGTTTAATAAGCTCTTGATAACTTTACTTATAGTTTTTCGTTGCAAAATAGCTGTTAAGTCTTTTAACGTTAATTCTTCTTGGTGTTGAAACGCTTCTGCAATTAAATATTCATCATCTGATAGCTCTAAATTATCAAAGTCGTTATTCGGATTTTTTATAAAATAAGTTTCAGAATCTAATTTGAAATAAGCAGGAAGGGCTGCTTGCATTACATCGCCCATTGTACACATGTAGTAGGTTGCCAGCCATTCCCAAAAAGATAATTGCACAGGCGTTACTATAGGTTGTTCATCTACAACAGACAGAATCTCTTTGGGGGCATAATCAATAGGCGCTTGTTCGGTAATGGAATGAATAATAGCAGTATATAATTTTTGCCGCCCGAACTGTACTTCTGCCCGTATTCCAACTTGTATATAGGCTTCTAATTGCTTGGGTACAGCATAGGTATAGAGTTTAGGTAAAGCCAACGGCAAAATTACTTGAACATATTTGTTGTAAGTATGAAAAGTTTCCATTTATTTTACACTACAATGATACTAAAAATGCAAACAAAAGACGAAATACAAAACGAACTGTCTATTATTTTTAATGAATTAAATGGATATTTGAATACTGTTGATGCTAAACTTTTCAGTGCATCGAAAAATGGTAAATGGAGCGTAGCACAAAATATTGAACATTTAACGCTTTCCAATACGGTTACTGCTCTTAGTTTTAGAATGCCCAAAATGCTTTTGCAACGGCTTTTCAAAATTCATCGAAATGCAGGATTGAATTATGATGAAGTTGCATGGAGATATCAGAAAGCATTGGGAAATGGCGCAAAAGCTCCATTGGCATTCCAACCGATTGGCAGCAAATTTCCGATAAGAATAGTTGTTTTAAAATTCTGGAATTTGTCGTGTAGTAATTTATTAAGTGCATTAAAAAATTGGACAGAAACAGATTTAGACACTTACCAAGTACAGCATCCTATTTTGGGTAAAATATCTATGCGAGAATTAGCACTGTTTACTATTTACCATACCCTTCATCATTTGAATACGATAAAGCAATTGAATAACTAACAAAAGATATTATAGTTTTCTAAAAAGCTAACTACCATAAATTGCTCAATGTACAAATGTAGAATCAGATAGGGTTAGTAAGAATGCTTTTAAATCGGCTTTATCCTGAGCCGATAAATCCAATCCCCAATGCCCTAACGTTTCAAGGCGCATGTTCGCTTTTTCCCGCATGATAGGCTCTAAGGTAGGTGAGCCTTTTGGACCGGCATTGTAAAAATCGATTACTTCCTCCAAAGTAGCAAATCGCCCATCGTGCATGTAAGGCGCAGTATAAGCCAAATTGCGTAAGGTCGGAATTTTAAACCTGCCATAGTCAGATGAGTTATTGGTTATTTTACCTAATCCGAAATCTGCAAAATTATATATTGATGAAACAGAATCTAAGCCATTATTTGCAAAGGTTCTGTCGGGCGAAATAAATACTTCCAATGCTGTAGTGCTATGGCAATGAAAGCAGTCTCCTTTTTCTGTTTTAAAAATTTCCATACCTCTATATTCTGCTGCCGACAAATCTGTTTCTCCACGTAAAAATTTATCGAATTTGGAGTTATAAGAGACTAACGTGTTTTCAAATTGCTCTAATGCTTTACCTATCAATTCCATTTTTATGGTTTTTGTGCCAAATGCTTTCCAAAATAAATCTACATATTCCGGTTGCTGCTGCAGTCGATGTTCTACCGCAGGAAGCGTGTTGTGCATTTCCAAGCTATCCTGAATAGGGAATGCCGCTTGTGCTACTAACGATGTGGCTCTGCCATCCCAAAAGAACGTATTTTTTTGCCATGCCAAATTAACCAATGCCATAGAGTGCCGTTTGCCGGGTAATCCATCTACGCCAATACTTCTAAACCGGGCATCAGAAAAACTGTTTGCGGGACTATGGCAGCTCGAGCAAGATATGCTGGAGTCTTTAGATAAAATAGGGTCGAAAAATAATTTCTTTCCTAATGCTACTCCTTCAACCGTCATGGGATTGTTAGCATTTGTTGGCATTGCTCTAAAGTTAGGAATTGATGGAATGGGGTAAGGTGTTGTAGCTGGCGGAATTTTATCTGTAGGAGTATCCTTTTTACAGGCGTTAAAAATAAAGGATATATATATTAATAAAAATAATATTAGTATGTATTTATGGCTACGCATGAGGGTTATTCTATTGTTGTGGTAATACCGTTTATCCAATTATTTTTTATGCTAATGGCTTTTGGTAGTTCAGCCGTAGTGCTATGATTGCTAAAGTTTGAAATCTCAAAAACATCCGTATCCAAAACAAATAAATTGCGCATATCGATACTTATATGTACGGTTTTCCCATTTTTTGGAATTACAGCTACGGGAATTTCAGTGTACAAAGTGTCAGAGCCTAAATGCATAGAAAACGGAGATGCCGGCGGTTGGTTTTTGGCAGGAGAATTGTCAATGTTTCCTTCTACTACTAAAAATCTATATTTTAGCATATCCCAATACATCCCACTTTCCACACTTAACGGATTTGAAGCCGGAAAATTCATGGGAATAGAATTGTTTGTTGCTGCATCTAATCCAAAATAAAATTTAAAAGTTTTGAAATTTCCTTTGGGCATTTTGAATGTAAACCCTTTATGGGTAGAACGAAACAAGAACACATCTTTTACTAAAGTAGCATGGTTGTTGTAGTCGATGAATTCAAAATTTGAAAATAAAATCCTACAAGTGGAGTCATTAATGCTATAAGCTCTGTTTTTATCGGTTTTTCCGGTTATGTTTTTTAAGTTAAATTCAATCGTTACCACCTCTTCTTTTTGGCAAGAAGAAATAAAAATGAAAGTTATAAAAAGAAATAAAAGTCTTTTTCTCATACTTAAAGATAACGAAAAATATGGTGTGGAGTTTTAAAGGAATATAAAATAAAAAAGGTGGCTATTGTAAGCCACCTTGAGATTTTTAGTACAAAATATTATAGAGATAGTGTACTTAAAACATCGTTCATTGCACGAACGGCAGCAGCACTTTTGTCAAATTCTGCTTGCTCTTCAGCATTCAATTTATAGTCGATGATTTTTTCCCAACCGTTACGTCCGATAACTACCGGCACGCCCATACAAATATCAGATTGTCCGTATTCACCTTCTAAGAATACGCTGCAAGTGATTACGCGTTTTTCATCACGTAATATTGCTTCTACCATAGACATTCCTGCTGCTCCCGGTGCATACCATGCTGATGTGCCGATTAATTTTGTTAATGTAGCACCACCTACCATCGTATCTGCTGCTACTTTTTTCAATGTATCAGCATCCGCTAATGTAGTAACGGGCACAGAGTTTAAGGTTGCATAGCGAGTTAAAGGAATCATAGTAGTATCACCGTGACCGCCGATAACCACTGCATTTAAGTCGTTTTGCGAGCAGCCTAATGCTTCTGCTAAGTAAAATTTGAAACGGCTGCTGTCTAATGCGCCACCCATACCGATAATTCTATTTTTTGGTATTCCTGTAGCTTTTAATGCTAAGTAGGTCATCGTATCCATTGGGTTTGATATGATGATGAAGATGGTATTAGGAGAGTATTTTAAGATGTTTTCTGCCACGCCTTTTACAATACCGGCATTTACGCCGATTAGCTCTTCGCGCGTCATGCCCGGTTTTCTTGGCAATCCTGAAGTAATTACTACTACATCGCTGTCTGCAGTTTTGGTATAATCGTTAGTAGAACCGGTGATTTTAGTGTCAAACCCTAATAAATAGGACGTTTGCATCATGTCCATTGCTTTGCCTTCTGCAACGCCTTCTTTGATGTCTAATAAAACCACTTCATGGCATAATTCTTTGCGTGCAATATTGTCGGCAACGGTTGCGCCAACTGCTCCTGCACCTACAACGGTAACTTTCATTTTGTATATTTTAGATTTAAAAAATTAAAAATCGGGGCAAATATACTAATTCGCAGTGAGTTAGCGTGCTGATTTATGAGAATTTTAGGTTATCTATTTACAAAAAGGAACAGTTTTTATTATTCTATATCTAATAAACACTAATATAATAATATTTTTATCAATTAGCTGATTTTTCGTCGTCTTTTTCGTTTTTAGTGCTATTTTTTTGTTTTGCTTTGTCTAACGCTTTTATTTTATCACCATCTTTTAATTCTTTGGATATTACGTTGTAGGGGCCGGTGATGACTGTTTCAGCATCCTTCAATCCTTTTGTTACTTCAATATAAGTGTCATCTTGTATTCCTGTTTTTATTTCTATCGTTTTTGCGAGATTGTCTTTCTTTATAAACACCATTTCCCGAGTATGGCCAGAACCGCCATACACGGTGTCTTTGGTAATTACTGCTTGTATTGGAACAGAAATTACTCCTTCTTTTGTTTTTGTTTTTATGTCCACCGTTGCTGACATACCCGGAAGGAAGGGTTTCGGATTTTCTTTTACTAAATCTTCATAAGACGACTTTAAAATACGGATTTTAACTACAAAATTGGTAGATTGATCGGAGCTGACTAAGGCGCTGGAAGCCCCTTTAGAGGTGTTGGCTACTTGCGTGACCAAGCCCGTAAATTTTCTGTCAAGATAGGCATCTACTTCTACGGAGGCAGTATCTCCGATTTTCACTTTGCCGATTTCGCCTTCGCTAACATCTACGCGCACTTCCATAAAATCGAAGTTGGCAATACGCATCATTTCTGTACCGGTCATCTGTAAAGTACCTACTACTTTTTCCCCTTTTTTTACATTTAGTAAAGAAACAATGCCATCCATAGGCGCATAAATGGTAGTTTTATTTAGATTTACTTTCGCCTCTTTTATCGTGGCTTCAGTAGATTTTATGGTGTATCCCGCAGCATCGGAAGTGTGTTGTGCGGCTTCTAAATCGGCTTTAGCACTCTCTACGCTGGCTTTGGTGGTTTTATACGATGACTCTGCTGTTTCTAAATCGGCTTTAGAAATAATTTTTTTTGCAAATAATTCTTGTGCACGTTGGTAGGCTTGTTGTGCTGCATCTGCTTGTGCTTGTGCTTGCGATACGATTGCTTTGGACTGTGCAATACGGGCTTTGGTGGTAGATAACTGCGCTTTGGTATTGTCTAATTGAGCAAGACTTTGTTCTACAGCCGCTTGGTAGCTTTCCGGTTTTATGCGTGCAAGTAATTGCCCTTTTTTTACGATATCGCCTTCTTTTACATTAAGTTCTATTATTTCTCCCGAAACATCAGAGCTTATTTTTATTTCTTCTTCGGGATATATTTTCCCGCTTGCCGTTACGGTTTGAATAATAGTGCGCTTGGCTACGGTCTGCCACTCTACTTCTTTAGCGCTATTGTCTTTTCTGTTTTTGCCAATAATTATGGCTGCTATTATGGCGCAAATGGTAATGATTATAAGCGAATAAACTAATTTATTGTTTTTCATTGGGTGTAGATTATAGTTCAATTTTTTTACCTTGATAAAAATCTAAAAGTTTTGTGTTGAATAAATATTCATATTTAGATTGTGTGAATTTAGATTGTGCTGTTTCTAAGTTGGTTTTAGCTAAATTTACTTCTAATTGATTGATGCTACCTACGGCTAAGCGCTCTACTGCATAATCATACGATTTTTTTGCAGTTTCATAATTTCGCTGCGCTGCCTTGTAGTTTTCAACTGCAGCTTGTGCTTTGAGGTAAGCTTGTTGTATGTTGTTGAATAAATCTGTTTCAGATTGCTTTTCCATAAGTACGGCAAGTTGGTAGTTCAGCTTAGATTGCTTCACTGCCGTTTGGGTTTGGAATTTGTTGTAAATAGGAATGTTTAATGTTAGCCCTAATGCATAGCTTAAGTTTTTATTTAATTGTTTACTGTATGGATTTTTTATCACTTCAGAAATTATTTCGGGCACTAATACTCTTTGGAAAGTACCTTCAACAAATCCGATGGCAGTGGAGTTTCCGGTAAGTACTTGCTTGGCAGTAGTACTTTGGCTACTGTAAAAAGTATTGGTGTTGGCTATTAAATTTAACGTAGGAGAGTAGCTGCCTCGGGCAATAGCTATTTGCTTTTTGGCACTTTGTACTTTTAGCTGACTGCTTTTTATTTCAGGCCGTATTCCTAAAGCATCGACAAATATTGTGTTTACTTCTTCCAATGGAGCGATAGAAAAATTTTCGGGTAGCTCCGGAATTTGTACGGTAATCGTTTGCTTTGTATCTAATTGTAATACTATTTTTAAACTCAAATAAGCAACATCCAATTGGTTTTTTATTTGCGCTATAGACAAATCTTCTGTCGTTAATTGTGATTCAATGTCTAATAGTGCTTTTTCTGCAGCACCGCCCGCAGAAATTAATGTTTTCATGCGCTCCAACTGTTCTTGCGTAATTGCTTTTTGTGCAATGGCTTGTTGATATTGCTCATTCGCATTCATAATATTTAAAAATGCAGTCAGAATTTGCAATTGAATATTATTGGCTAACGCTTGTTTGTCTAATTGTAAGGCTTGCAAATCAAATTTACTTTTTTTAATGCTGTTAGGAGTAATTAGTCCATCGAAAATAGGCTGGCTGGCATTAATTCCATAGTCTTGGTAATGTACTACGGCTTTAGTGTAGGTATTAGCAAAAAAGTCATAGTTGTTTCCGATTTTCAAATCGTAGTTGGAGCTGCCGTTAATAGTAGGGGAATAATTTAGTTTTTGTTGCTTTAAGGTGGCTTCCCCTAATTGTATATTTAGCTCCGACTGCTTGAGTTGTAAATTATTTTTAAGCGCATAGTCTATGCATTTTTGCCAGTTCCATACCTCTTGTGCATAGCCTGTTATTGGTAGGATTGTAAGTATTAATGCAAAAAGAATAAATTTTTCCCGTGTTTTTAGCATAATTTATAATTCTCAAAATTAGTTGTAAAAAAGTATAAAATATTACACAATGTTCTTAGAATCCTAAAAGTACGTTTAAAAGTTTTATCTTCAAGCATCTAAATAGACAGAATGTTGGATTGGGACCTATTTTTTATGCAAGAAGCATTAAAATTAGCTAAAATGGCTTTTGAGGAAGACGAAGTTCCGGTGGGTGCATTAGTAGTTCAGGACGGGAAAATAATTGGCAAAGGCTATAATCAGGTGGAAAAATTGAATGACCCAACCGCACATGCTGAAGTTTTAGCAATTACGGCAGCATGCAATTTCTTAGGCAGCAAGTACCTCGATAAATGCACTTTGTATGTAACGCTTGAACCGTGCATGATGTGCACCGGCGCATTGCGTGAAGCACAAATTGAAAAAGTAGTGTACGCAGCTACTGATACCTCTAACAAAAAGGCAACTCCCGATTTATTTGAAGTTAAAAAGGGCATATTAGCGGAGGAGTCTTCTCAATTAATCAAGAAATTTTTTAAAAAAAAGCGATTATAATTTTTGAGCTCAATTTTTTTTCATTCACCTTATCTCTTAAATTAATTCGATTATCTTAGCAGCATGAACAAAACCGCACCGCAAGCAAGAATTTCCTTTATCAGAAAATTAGCATTTGTTCTTGGTCAAACCGGTTGGAGTTTAGCGGTTTTTGGTTTTACGGAGTTGATTTTTATGTTTTATTTACCGCCCGATAATGGGGTGCCCTTGTTTAAAGCCTATGTGTATCAAGGTGCAATATTTAATGTATTTACGGTGGTAGGTATTCTCTCTGCAATTGGTTATGTTATCAGTGCATTTATGGAACCTGTAGTAGGAAGTTTGAGTGATAGAAGTACGTTTAAATTTGGAAAGCGAAAAACGTTTATGGCATTTGCGGTTATTCCATTTGCTTTTTTGTCGGCAGCTGTATTTTTTCCGTTACGAGAAGGCGTTCATCACCTTAATATCCTCTGGTTGTCGGTAACCGTAATTGCTGCATTTATTGTAAAATGCTTTTATACTACTCCATTTAATGCAATGATAAATGAAATTTCTGATGATGAAAAAGATAGGTTGCATATTGTAATGATGTTGTCTATTTCGTATGCAATCGGTATAGGAATCGGGCAGACGATAACCATTTTTCTGAGTATGTTTAAAGGTACATATTCCAATGAATTTATTTTTCAAATGAGCATATTATTGTATGCCGTTATTGCTTTGTTATTAATGCTATCGCCGGTAATTTTTGTGCCGGATAATACCGGAAAAAATATTTCTAAAGCGGAAATAAATTATGATAAAAAGCATGGTGGTATTTTTGACAATATGCTGGAGGTATGGAAAGATAAAAACTATAGGGTTTTGCTGATTGTAGAATTGATATATTGGTTTCCGCAAAAAATATTTGTTTCCGCAGTGCCTTATTTTGTGGTAGCGCTGTTTAAATTGGATATTGTATATACTTCTATTATTTTATACAGCGTAGGAATTGTATCGCTGGCGTTTTACCCTTTAATTGATAAATTGGTAGATAAATTTGGTAAAAAAAATGTAATGCGCTCCGCATTGCTTAGCTTAGTTATCGGATTTGCCTTTACAAGTACAATTGGGCTGTATAAAATACCTACGCTATTGTTTGTGATAATTTATATACTATTAAATACGTATCCATCTGCCGTTTTGGGAATATTGCCTATGGCATTGGCCGGCGATAATGCTGAAAAGGATTTTAAAGCAACAGGTATTGCCAAAAATGCATCGTATTACGCTTTTAAAACATTTATGATGAAGATAGGCGTAGCCATTACCAGTTTGGTCTTTCCTTCGTTATTATTATTGGGCAAAACGCCTAATAATCCGTTTGGCATCCGCATGGTAGCATTGGTAAGCATGGCAGCAAGTATTGCCGCCTACTGGGTAATGCGGAAGTATGAAGATATCGAATAGCAAGTTTATGGATTATTTCCTCCTTGCTTGCTCATTTTTACTATTTCCTCAAACTCTGCTTTTGTCAAATCAGTAACAGACAGCCGCCCTTGTTTGAGGAGTTTCATCTCCGCTAATTTCGGATTTGCTTTAATGGCGGCCAAGGTAACGGGGTTTCTCAATTTCTCTTTTGGTGCAACATCCACACATAGCCAAGCCGTTTCAGTTGTCGTTGGGTCTTGGTAGGCTTCTTTTACTATTTCCATTATTCCCACCACCGCTTTACCGATATTGCTATGGTAAAATAAAGCTAGGTCGCCTTTTTTCATACTGCGCATATTATTGCGTGCGGTGTAATTTCGTACACCATCCCAATGCTCTCGTTGCTTTTTCACTAAATCATCATACGAAAAAACATCCGGTTCCGATTTCATTAACCAATACTTCATCGCTCTAAAATTATTTTTCAAAGGTAAGGAATTGTAGGCTAATTCTTATTTACTATCTGTTGTATAGCCGTTGTTTAAAACGCATTCGTGTTTCGCCTGCATTTCATTCTTGGTTAATTAGAACTTCGTTGTTGGCTATTATTTAAAAATGTAAATGTCGTTAGTGTAAACAGATGCATCCTGAGTAAAATTAAATTTATATACTCCGGGTTGTTCCGCTCAGCGCAAAAATGAGGTGTAGGTTATGAGCGTGGCTTTTGTGCCGAACTAACGTCCTTCCCAAAAAAATCTGCCGAGAAAGAATTTTTAATTTTAATTTTTAATTCTTACATTTAACTATAAGTTCTTGAACAGTACTATTCTATACCTAAATAATCGATACTATGAAAAAGTGTTTACACGCAGTATTCTTTCTTTTTATTTGTAGCAGTTTTAGCCTTCAAGCAACAGCACAAGAAGCTTGCTTAGCCCGTAGTTCGGCACATATCCGTTTGGTAGGAGACAGTTGGGCGCATTTTCCGGCAATCTATCAAGTGTATGATTCTGCTTTAGCAAAATATGGATTCCCCGATTATTTTACCGTTTCGGATGGAAGCGTATTGATAAGCATGACAGCAGAAACGTGGTGGCAATTCCCATTGGCTCGTTTAGCCTTGGAAACGGCAATTAATACAGATGCCGTAAGACCAATTGATGTCGTTATGGTTTCTTTGGGCGGAAATGATGTAGCGTTTAAAATTCGACACGGCGATTCATTAAATGTATTAGATAATTCTCTTTACACCGCAAAATTATTTATGGATAGTATTTTTGATTTTCTGCACCAAAAATACCCAAATGGTCAAATTATTTGGCAAAGCTATGACTATCCCAATTTTAATGATCCGTGTATCGATTTCCCTTGGGATCCCTATTGCGATTTATGGCGTAGCCATAATTATCCTACTCCCTTTGAAATTAACCGCTTCTTAGGATATATTACAAATTACCAAGATTCAGTAATTACCGCATATCAAAAGCCCTACATGCATTTTTATAACGCTTTGGGGCTGATGCAATGGTATTATGGACAAACAACACCGCTGCGGTTTGCTCCTTATGGTACTTACCCGCCGCGCACTGTACCGCTGCCCGGTGGAAATATAAATTACCCATCGCCACACCCTGCTATGGGGCTTTGGGGAATTGATACGTATCACCTCAACCCGCAAGGATTTACCTATTTAGCAGAGTTTTATATGCGCAAATTTATCAGTAATTACTTGCGAAAAAATAGAGATACCACTTTTCGTTCAGAGGGACAAACAGAAGACGGCTGGGTAGATGCAAATGGCATCAACGGAGTAGGAAAAGTATTAGTAGGAAAACGGAATAATATAGATACCAAAGGAATATTTAGTTTTAATACGGCTGCAATTCCCGATACTAAAATTATTAAAAAAGCCTCCGTATTTTTTAAAGAAAAAACCTTGGAAAAACCTTATCCTTTAGGTAATGCATTTCCACAAAATTTTATATTGGATATAAAAAACGGCACGTTTGGAAATAATGGAATAGAGGGCAGCGATTACGCTGAAGCACCTTCAGCCACCGATGTAGCATGCTTTGCAGGCAGATTGAGTGGAAATGAATACACTTTACGCGCCGATATTCATCCCGATGCATTAAAATACATTAATAAAACCGGCATTACTCAATTCAGATTGAGTATTTCAGATGACAATTTAATTACTTTTTATAATGGAGATACTACCGCATTTGAAGGCCCTTATTTAGATATTTATTACGATTCGACAGAGATAATTTCCAGTGTAAAAAATAACATGACTGCACAGCAGTCTGTAGCCGTTTTCCCCAATCCGGCAAGTACAGAAATTACAGTCGATTGGAACAGTATAGACTGGAAAACCAAAAAATCTACCGTACAAATTTTTAATACTCAAGGCGCAATTGTCCAATCGGTTACCTATGATAAGATAGCTCAAATGGGTAACAAAATTGATATAAGCGCCCTTGCTACCGGGGGATATTTTATAGCTATTGAAAATGGAGAAAAAAAAGCAGTGGGTACTTTTGTTAAATTGACGCAGTAATTTTTATTTCGTAGCAGAGTCTCTTGAAAAGGACTCTGCGGACTATTTCGCAGAGTCTCTGCCTTGTTACTTATCAGCGCATTGAAGACTCTGCTGAAAAAAATATAAGTGACGTACGCCACTTATATTTGATAATTTTTGTTGCATTTATTTCTTGAACCTAAGTTTTAAAAAAACAGATACGGATTGAGTATCGTTTTGCGTATAGTTATTGGCAACTTAGTTATTCATATTTCACTACAAATGCGTCTGCATATTTATCGGATAAGCTAGATTTCAAAGCATCAGCATACGCTCTGTTTTGATACTTACCAATGAAAACTTTAAATATAGACTTGCCATTTAACTCAGCTTGCTCTACCAAAAGCGATTGCCCGTATTTGCTTTCTAATTCATTGATTAATGCAAAGATGGAATTCATGTCTGAAAAAACGCCTATTTGCAAACCATAAAATCCTTTTTTGCTTTTATCGATTCTGGTGATTACGGCATACGTGTTTTTATTGGTAATACCATTCAAATTTGAGTCTTTAATTTCAGTACAAGGCTGTGGCTGCGGCTGTTCCTCTTTTGTGGTAGCTGTTTTTTCGGTAGAAGTTACTTTTTTCCCAACAGGTATGGATACGTTTGCTTCTGTTTGAATAGAATCTACTTCTTCAATACCATTTTGGCGTGCGATATTATTACTGGCTGTCATTAAATCGGACGGTACATTTTCTTCAGAAACAACTTCATATTTTACCTTTGTAGTTCCTTTGTTTCTGTAGCCCAATAAATCAGCAGCCTTTGTCGATAAATCTAAAATCCTGCCTTTTACAAAAGGACCTCTATCGTTTACTTTTACATAAACAGATTTGTTGTTATGTAAGTTGGTTACTTTAAGCACAGTTCCTAAAGGAAGTGTTTTGTGTGCTGCGGTAAGTTTTTTCTCAGAATAAATTTCACCGCTTGCGGTTGGTCTGCCGTTAAATCCGACGCCATAATGTGAAGCAGTACCATATTCAATTTTTGCAGCCATTACAGCTCCAATATTAAATACAGCAAATAAAAGTACAATCCTCTTTTTCATGGCAATTCTTGGTTTTAGTGAACAATATTTGCCTTAAAAGCTTGATGCAAAGATAGAAATACTTTTTTACGGCTCTGTTAACTCGCGAGAGAGTTGCATTAAAGGTTCAGTTAAAATAGCATGACCGCCTTTGTAAAAAATATGTGAAAATATTACGTTATTGTTAAGTAAAGTTTTCATAACTGTTTCGCGTTTTTCGGCAGTAATATATTCGTCTTCATCGCCTACCAATATATAAGGATATAATGCATTTAACTTTGCCGGCTCGGCTACACATTCCTCCGGAATACTTCCGCCCCAAAATACTATGTTATTCAGCTTGTTACGAGTTTTCATCGCCCACCTGCCTATAGTAGCAGCTCCTTGTGAGAACCCCAAAGCGATAATTTTTGCCTTTTCTTGTAAAATTAATGTTTCGTAAACTTTATCCAGATATGAAATATAATCTTCAATTTCGTTTTCACGTTCTACGGTGGTCATCCAACAAGCACCCACACGTCCGTTTAAATCCTTTAAATAAAACCTGTTTAATGCCTCCGGAACAATTACAAAATTCTCGTTGGGATCTAATTCTTCAAATTTTTTTATGAAATATTCTGCAGAAAAACCATAGCCGTGCGCTACTAACCAAATATTTTTTGTTTTTTCGGTTAGGGTTCCAAACGTAAATATGCGAGCTGTTTTTTGTGTTGTGATATGATGTAATGCTGCCATTTAATTTTTTTGATGCTGCAAAATACTTAAAATTGCATAGTTATTAAAAATGCAAATCAACAACTGAAAATTAAAATGCTCCTAAAGGGTATAAAAAAATCAAGCTATCGATAGCTTATCTGTCGTTTATTTGATTTACCATACTTCTTTTTTATTTTTACAGAAATTATGAGAGATTATAAAAAATATTATATCGTGCATACCACGCCGGATATGCTGTATTTGGCATTAACCAATCCTACAATTATCAAACTATGGTCGGGAGATGAGGCAGAAATGTCCACTATTCCCGGTAGTGAATTTTCTTTGTGGGAAGGAAATATTTGCGGTAAAAATTTGGAGTTTGACACCAATAAAAAAATAGTACAGCAATGGTATTTCGGAGAACAAGAATTACCATCTATTGTCACTATTATTTTACATGAACATAAGCAAGGAACATCGGTGGAATTAAGGCATACTAACATTCCCGATGACGATTACGACGATATTGTGGAAGGATGGAATGACCAATATTTTGGCGTATTGCAAGATTTTTATGAGGAAGGTTAATTGGTAAATCAACAAAGGTATAAATGGAATATCAACATATTATTGTAGAAAAACAAGAAGCAATACAAATTATTACACTCAATAGAAGTGCATCGCTTAATGCATTAACCCCATTGATGCTAAGCGAACTAAAGCATGCCTTTACTGCAATTTCAGCAGATACAAGTTGTAAGGTCGTAATATTAAAAGGCTCCGGTCGGGCATTTTCAGCCGGAGTAGATTTAAAAGCGATGAATGAATCCTTGGTAGGCGGTCAGTTTACACAAAACCAAATAATAGAAGACGGTAATGAATTGGAAAAAATAATTCGTACTATGCCGCAACCGGCAATTGCTCAAATTCATGGCCATTGCTATACCGGCGCAACGGAATTGATGATGTATTTTGATATGGTAGTAGCCGCAGAAGATACTAAAATTGGAGATACTCACGCTAAATGGGGAATAATGCCTACGTGGGGAATGACACAGCGCTTGGCTCGCTTGGTAGGATTAAATAAGGCTAAAGAACTTTCGTTCACTTGTAAGCCTATTTCCGGAATAGAAGCCGAGCGAATAGGGTTGATAAATCGTGCGGTGCCTTTAGAAGAATTGGAAAAAACTGTTTTAGAATTGGCAAATGATATTTTGCAAAATTCCGCACAAACAATTTCCGCGTTAAAGCACCTATACAATGCCGGATTTTATACCACCTTGTCGGAAGGGTTGAAAATAGAAACCAATTTTAAAACAGAAATAACGGATAGAGCAGAATTTTTAAAAGCATTTGAAAAAAATAAATAATGGCAATTTGGAAATTTGATAACATAACGTTGGAATCCTTGACGGCAAGAAACAAAGGTACAATGATGGAGCATTTGGGAATAGAATGCATAGAAGTTGGCAACGATTTTATAAAAGCTCGCATGCCCGTAGATCATCGAACACGGCAGCCGATGGGATTGTTACATGGTGGTGCCCATGTAGCGCTAGCGGAGTCTTTAGGTAGTATTGCGGCTAATTTATGCTTGGATGTAACTAAAGAATATGCATTAGGGTTGGATATAAATTCCAATCACATACGGGCTGTACAGGAAGGGTATGTTTTTGGTATTGCAAAGCCCATTCATTTAGGCTCTAAAACACAAGTTTGGGAGATAAAAATTTACGATGAAAATGATAAACTGCTAAATATATCACGCCTTACGATGATGGTTATGCAACACGCTAAGTAATTATTTTTTCAGTACTTCATTTATCGTATTTCCGATACAGCCACTCGGCATTTGTATATGCAATAATGAAGTAATTGTAGGAGCAATATCGGTCATAAATGTTTTGTCGTACATTTTTCCTTTATTAATTCCGAAGCCGTAAAATAACAAAGGAATATGCGCGTCGTAAGGATACCACGCACTATGGTCAGTCCCTTCACTGTATTTTGAGTCGATATATCCGGGCTTTAAAACGGTTAGAATAGCACCACAGCGGCGAGGATAATATCCTTTACTAAATTGCTCTTTTAGTTCAATGGGTAAGGTAACTTCTTGTATTGCAGTATAATCTAAAACACGGTCAATACCATCTATATTTTTTAAAAAATCAAGGCTACTTTCAATAATTTTTTCTTTGTCTAATTTCTTTTCCTCTATCAAACGGTTATTTAGGTAAAACTGATTTTTAAATTTAGCAATACAGATGCTGTCATATCCAAATTTATCTTTTAAAAATGCACTAAGCTTTTTCTTAACCTCCCCACCGGAAACTATTCCATTCGGTAAATTATGTTTTTTCAAAAATCCGGGTACCTGAGCTACTCCGTGGTCAGCACTCAAAAATACGGTATAATTTCCCTTGCCGATTTCTTTATCTAAATACAACAAAAATGCTTCTATGTCTTTATCTAAGCGTAAATAAGTATCTTCTGTTTCAATGGAGTTGGGGCCAAAACTATGTCCTACATAATCCGTCGGCGAGATAGAAATAGCCAACAAATCGGAGATGCTGTCTTTTCCTAATTGTTCATTTTTAATTGCTGCTTTTGCAAAATCAAATGTTAAAGAGCAACCATACGGCGTGCTAAAAATCATACTGTAATCTTTCTGTTGGGCAAAACGATTTAAGTCGTATGGAAATCCTTTTTGCGTGCTGTCAAACTCTGTGTGCTCGTAGGAATTAGTGTCGGTATCACTTTGCAAATAAGTGGTAATAGGATAAAGCGTGCCCCAATTTTTTTTATAATAATTTAAAACCACTTCCGGACTATTAAAATCTTTCACCCACTTTGGTAATGCTTTTACGTAATAGGTCGAAGAAATAAAATTCCCGGTTTTAGTATCATACCAATAAGCAGCGTCAGCACTATGCCCGGCGGGCAATATAGCCCCTCTGTCTTTTAACGAAATACCAATTACTTTCCCTCTGAAATTTGTCGCTAATTTAAGTTCATCGCCGATTGTAGTAACCAACATATTTTTTGGGCTCATTTTTCCTTTTTCCGTATTATCGCTTCCTACAGGTTGCACGTTTTTATCTTCCGTACAATACATGTTTCGTTGCATATCATAATCATACCAATCATTCCCTACAATACCATGTACGGCCGGAACACTACCGGTATAAATGCTTGCATGTCCGGCTGCCGTTACTGTAGGGCAATAGGGGATAAATGTGTTTTCGCAAGTAAAGCCATCCTTCATTAATCTTTTAAAACCACCATTAGTATAACGGTCGTAATATCTATATAAAAAATCCCAACGCATTTGGTCAATCACAATACCTACTACTAATTTTGGTCGGGCATTTAAAGAAGTTTCCGCACTATTTTTTTGTGCAAATGATGAAATTGAAAGCAAGGTAAAAATGAAAGCGGAAATGAGGTTTTTCATTTGTAATATTTTACTGCAAGTTAAAGAATAGGCTGGACTCTTTACTATTGAAAATTAAAAAACACTTTAAACACACGAAACTACATCAACAATTTACGAATAGTTTATAAATGCTTATCTTTGCCCTATGGCAGGAAATTCATTTGGAGATATTTTTAAAATTACCACTTTTGGCGAAAGCCACGGCGTAGCATTAGGGGTTATTATTGACGGCTGCCCGGCAGGCTTAAAAATTGATACTGCATTTATTCAAGCAGAATTAGACCGAAGAAAACCCGGACAATCCAGCATTGTAACGCAGCGTAAGGAAGCCGATGAGTTTGAAATTTTATCGGGTATTTTTGAAGGGGTAACGCAAGGTACGCCAATTGGAATTATTATCAGAAATGAAGACCAAAAATCTAAAGATTATGAACATATAAAAGATAATTTCCGGCCTTCTCATGCCGATTATACCTATCACGAAAAATATGGCGTACGCGATTATCGTGGAGGCGGTAGAAGCTCGGCAAGAGAAACCGCAGTTCGAGTAGCTGCAGCGGCAATTGCAAAGCAATTACTAAAAAATTATGGAATTGAAATAAATGCTTATGTTTCTCGAGTGGGAGACATAGCTGTAAATAAACACTATACTGAATTAGATTTATCTAAAATTGAAAATACTATCGTGCGTTGCCCGGATACAGCAACTGCAGAGAAAATGATTGAACTTATTAAAGAAGTAAAAAAAGACGGCGATACCATTGGCGGCTGGGTAAGTTGTGTGATAAAAGGAATGCCGGTGGGTTTAGGCGAGCCGGTATTTGACAGGCTACATGCCGATTTAGGAAAAGCCATGCTGAGTATTAATGCAGCAAAAGGCTTTGAGTATGGAAGTGGCTTCGATGGGGTTACCTTGAGAGGCTCGCAACACAATGATGCTTTCTATAATGATAATGGCATTATTAAAACAAAGACAAACCACTCCGGTGGCATACAAGGTGGCATCAGCAACGGAATGGATATTTATTTCAATGTCGCTTTTAAGCCGGTAGCCACAATTGTACATGCACAAGAGTCAGTAGATAAAGACGGAAATTCAACTACCGTTACCGGTCGCGGACGACATGATCCTTGTGTGCTGCCGCGCGCAGTTCCTATAGTGGAAGCTATGGCAGCATTAGTAATTGCCGATCACTTGCTGAGAAACCGAAGCAGCAAATTGTAACTTATTTGCTTTTTGTTCTCTTCTTAAACGTATAACATTTTTTATTTTTCGTTGGTTTTATGTCTTTTTAACGGTGATATACGACACTCTGTTGATATAAATCAATATTTTAATATGAATTGAATAAAATGCTTGACAAATAGGTAACTATTACGTAATATTGTATTGTAGAAACCTTTTTAACCTTAAATAATATAGAAACAACCTGATAAAAACCCTATCCCTATCAACGTATTCCCCTTATTTTTTATCAGGCTGTTTGGATTATTTTCTGTGTTTTCGGTTTGTACAATTGATAACATTAAAACCTTTTTTATGAAACATTTAACCAACCTATTTCTACTCGTTATACTAATGATAGTGTGCAGTAGTGCTCAAGCACAATCGGAGTTAATTGCAGATAATGCAGTAATAGCTCCCTCTAATCTTTCTTCATTAATCAAATCCAATGACAAGATTACGATAAGTGAACTAATGTCGGATATTGTTACGGAAAAACCGATTATCAATGTAAGATGTGCGGTGCCTTTAAATGTCCAAGTGAAGTACTTTAATTTGGAGGGAAATTTAATAAAGAAAGATTCTTATGATTTAGACAAAGGCGTAAGTGAGTTGAATGTAAATGCAGAAGGTTTAGCCGAAGGTACTTATATGGTACAAATTTACTCGAAAGAAGGAAGTGCTGTCAGACGATTTGTTAAGCACAATTAATTGATACGAACTTCATTCACTTGAAGTTGATTACCTCATAGTTTTCAAAAAAACGCATGTAGTTGATACATGCGTTTTTGATTTATAGCAGCAAAATTCAAGAAGCATAATGTTTTTGTCCATTAACTCCAAAATGTATTTTTTAGTTTTTTGAATTATGAATAGCAGCACCCGGAGCTTTTGATACAAAGAAATTTAGGTATAATGCGATAAATACTAAAAATACAATAACTTGAGTTACAACTAATAATCTTCCAATCGGATGATTGACAGTGATATCTCCGTATCCTACAGTAGTAGAGGTGACAAAACTAAAATAGACACTTTGTATGTTTGAAGTAAGTTGTTGCTTGAAAAAGTTGGAGAGATTTAAATTACAATAAGAATAAATAACGGCATAGTCAAAACATACTTGAATGTAATTTATTAAAAATGTGGTGATTGAACGTCGGTAAATAATAGGTTTTGCATATTCATCGGAAAGATAAATAAGTGAAGCCAAATAAAGTATAGTCTCAAAAGCCATTACCCCTGAAAATATTGCTATAAAGAGATGGTTGGTTAAATGAAATTTTAACAAGAAAATAGGTAATAATAGTTTGAATACGACATAAAATTCTATACCCATTTTTCTGCCAATAGGGCCTACTAACCCTAAAATATGACGAACATATATGCCGGGAAACACAAATAGCAAAAGGGCTAATGACAATCGCATTATTCTCTCAATGCCAAAGTCATAATAGGATTCATTGTTCCAAATTTTTTTTACATAAGACCAATGTTTGCCAACAGTAGGATAGGGATCATGGGCAGCGCGTACATGAGATTGCCCAAGTAATAAAATATGGATGAAGTTTTTAACCTTGCTCAATCGTGCATATTTTAGTTTTAATTTTTAATGGCATACCATACTCCCGAATTTCCTGAAGCGGTTAAAGTTCCCGATAAACTATCTGCAGTAATTGCCTTTCCTTTGTAAGTATCTCCATTGGTAAATTGCAGGGTTACAGCATTTCCTTCAGTATTCCAAGTACCCACTAGTGTATCCGAAAATCGGAAGTTGCTTACCCGTTTATTTCCATCAAAAACCAATTGCGATTTCGCAAAGAATGAAAAGGAAGGATTGTTTTTAAAATGCAATTCCCAATTCGTATTGTTTAATGCCAATCCCTGGCTGGCTTTTTCTTTTTTGCAAGCTGCCATTGCCAATAATAGAAGACTTATAACTAGTACACGCATACTCAAATATACTAAAATTAAATTTCATTTAAAAGTGAATTATCTTCGCCCATCAGCGGTGCACCCCAACTTGGCTTTGCAGGTGTTTCTGAAAATTTAAACGGCTGGTTGATACCTTTTAGTTTGCCATAGTCAGCATGCTCTACCTCAAAAAACATCTCTCGCTGGTTGAGGTGAATATCTTTTTCTACTTCATCTAAATCCAAAATAGGAGTGAGGCATACATCTAATGGCATAGCAGCAGCTACCCATTCGTCTCTTGTTTTTGTTCGGAAAATTTCTTGTAAATCTTTCTTCAAAGAAGCTACCATTTCCGGCACCGGCAACATTCTCGGAATCCAATCCGGTTTGTTTAATAAAGCACAAACCCCTTGCCAAAATTTAGGTTCTAAAGCCCCTAATGCTATCCATTTTTCATCTTTACATTGATATAGATTGTAGTTTGCCATTCCACCACTTAGCATGGGTTCGCCTCGTTTTTGTTTTACGCCGGTATTTAAAAATTCACCCATCTGCATTGAAAGTAATGGCATCACGCAATCCGTCATTGCTACATCTACAAACTGTCCTTTTCCTGTTCGCTCGCGTGCCCAGAGTGCGGATAAACACGCTACTACCGCCGGATAGCTACCACCGGCAACATCTGCAATTTGACATGCAGCAAGCATCGGTTTTTCTTCATCTCCCGATAATCCTAAAATTCCCGAATAGCCTAAATAATTCATGTCGTGCCCGGCTAAATCTTTATATGCACCGGTATATCCGTATCCCGTTACGGCAACATAAATAATTTTTGCATTATGTTGTTTTGCACTATCGTAATCTATGCCCATCTTTTGCAGCACACCCGGCCGAAATGAATCGACAACGATATCAGCGGTTTTTACCAATTCGAAAAATTTTTGCTTTCCGCCTTCTGATTTTAAATCCAAAGTAATAGACAATTTGCTTCTATTAATACTGAGATAGTTTAAGGATTGTGAACCTTTCAAAGGTGGAAAAAATCGAGTGTAATCCGGTGCTTTTGGGTCTTCTATTTTTATCACTTCAGCACCCAAATCTGCTAGGAGTTGAGTGGCTAACGGACCGGGAAGCAATCGGCTTAAATCTAAAATTCGAATACCCTGTAACGGGCCTTGTTGTGGCTTTCTTGACATGTTTTTTGTTTTAATTTTTATGTTTATCTGCAAATCCAAATACCTTTTTTAATAGCTCAGACGTTCGGGCTAACGGATTTGCACGAATATTATTTTCTTCCTTTTCCACCATTTTAAAAACACCATCTAACGCTTTTTCTGTAACAAATCCCGTTAAATCAGTGTTTACAGGCTTTACAAACGGAACTTTATTGTATATAGATGTTGCATCTGACCAATATTTGGTAGCATTCACTTGCCCTAAAGATTGATCGATAATAGGTCTGAATTTTTCTGTAAGAATCGGCGTGGTGGTTTTCTTTAGATACGCAGTGCCCGCTCCATTGCCGCCCGTAATAATTTGCAAAGCATCTGTAACCGTCATTTGTTTTATAGCTTGTATAAACACATCTATAGCCACACCGGAGGCTTTTTCTGCTGCCCGGTTTAATGATGTGGTTACATTGTCCACTTGTTTTTGCATACCCAATTTTAGCATCACGTCTCTTACTTGAGTTGCTTGCTCCGGCCATGGTATGCGTACCAAATCATTGCCCAAAAAACCATCCGTTTGCGAAAGCAAACCCATCCCTTTAGTGATACCCATTCCTAAAGCATCTTTTAATCCTTGCCCTGCTTCTTGTTCCGTAGGATCTCCATAAGTTGTGCCTAATACTGCGCCAACTGTTTCTTGTATTTGTTGAGCTGTACATCCCATTAATAAAGATGAAATAAAAAGAATTCCCCAAAATTTTCTCATGTGTAATTTTTAATTTAGTGTATAATATTTTGTCAAGATAAACATTAAATTGCAAAATTAATACCAAAGTATATTTTATGTAAAATAGCTGAATTACATTGTGATATATTATTTACATTAGATAAAAAAGGAAAATGAAATGTACTATATTAAATATCGGAGATGAATTGTTGATAGGGCAAACGCTAAATACCAATGCGCATTGGATATCTCAGAAAATGAATGAAATAGGCATTGATGTAATTCATCATATTTCATTGAGTGATCAGAAAAATGATATTCTTGCTTGCTTAGCAGATGCCTTGCAGCAATCAACAGTGGTATTGATTACCGGCGGATTAGGCCCAACATCGGACGATATAACTAAAGACGTTTTATGTGAATACTTTGGAGGGAAATTAATATTTAATGAAGCAGCTTATCAAAATATTGAGCGTATTTTCTCTTTAAGAAAGCGACTGATAAACGAAGCTACAAAACAAGTTGCCTATCTTCCGGATGTATGCGAAGTGATACAAAATAAAAACGGTACGGCAGCAGGAATGATTTTTTCTACAAATAATAATACCGTTATTTCTATGCCCGGAGTGCCTTACGAAATGAAAGCGATGGTGCAAGAGGATGTAATCCCGTATTTGAAAAATAAATACGATTTGCCGTTTATTTTACATTGCAGTATTTTAACAGCAGGCGTTGGCGAGACACAATTGGCAGACCGTCTTGTTGAGTTTGAAAAACATAAAGACGAAAGAATAAAATTAGCCTACTTGCCCGCAGTTGGAAAAGTAAGGCTTAGATTGACGATAAAAGGTGACCAAAAGCAATCCATGGAAATGCTTATGAATACTGCTAAAGCAGAAGTAGTTTCCAAAATTGAAGAATATATTTATGGGTATGATGATGATGTATTAGAAGCGAAAATAGGAGAGCTATTATTGATGCAAAACTTTACAATCGGAACTGCTGAAAGTTGCACAGGAGGCTATATTGCGCATCTGCTGACCTCTGTAGCCGGTAGCTCACGCTATTTTAACGGAAGTATAGTGTCGTATGCTAATGAAGTAAAAGAAAATATATTGCGTGTAAAAAATGAAACCTTAAAGCAGTATGGAGCTGTAAGCGAACAAACAGTACGAGAAATGTTAGAGGGCGCATTGCAACAATTGAAAGTAGATATCGCAATTGCCGTTTCGGGAGTAGCAGGCCCGGACGGTGGCACGCCGGAAAAGCCGGTAGGTACTGTATTTATAGGGGTGGGCACAAAAGATAATAAAGTAATTAAAAAATTAACTTTCACCAATAATAGAGAACGGAATATCCAACTATCGGCAATAAGCGCATTAGTGATGATACGAAAATTTTTATTAAACCAAATTCAATAAAAACAGATACATTTACGATATGTAATTAAATGGTTTTATCATTAAAATAAATAAAAATGGCAGAATATAAATTACTGATGCCTAAAATGGGCGAAAGTGTAATAGAAGCAACAATTTTATCTTGGCAAAAAAATGAAGGAGAGACGGTGCAAGAGCACGACGTACTATTGGAAGTAGCCACCGATAAAGTAGATTCAGAAGTACCCAGCCCGGTAAGTGGCGTGATAAAAAAAATATTACATAAAGAAAATGAAGTAGTAGGCGTAGGCGAACCCTTAGCCATTATTGAAGTAGAAGGAGATGCACCCACGCAATTTGTACCTGAAACGAAAAAAACATCGGAAGAATTGCAGGAAGTGAAAGCGGAGAAAATACAAGAAGTGAAAAATGAGAGTGCAATCCCGAAAGTAGAAACGGAAGTGAAAAATGAGAAGCAAGCTAATTCTCCAACAGTAGAAATAACGCAAGAAAAATCCCAAACCACCATTCCTCCCACACCACCCTCCTCAGCTTCCAATAAATATTACTCCCCGCTGGTGATGAATATTGCTCAAGCAGAAAATATTTCTATGCAAGAGTTGGAAAGTTTGGCGGGAAGCGGAATGGATGGCAGAGTGACGAAAGAAGATATTTTAGAATATATAGCACAGAAAAAGCAAAACGCTGCGCATACAACTTCTACGGCTTCAACTTTCACCCCAACAGCAGTAGCTGCTAAGCCGGAACATCAACAACCGGTAAAAGAAAAAACACCGCTAACTCCGGATGCCGGTGTAGAAATTATTGAAATGGATAGAATGCGCAAGTTGATTGCGCAACACATGGTAAATTCTAAAAAAACGGCACCGCATGTTACTTCAATTGTTGAATGTGACGTGACCAATATTGTAAAATGGAGAGAGCAAAACAAAGCTGCTTTTCAAAAACGCGAAGGCTTTGGCTTAACCTTTATGCCTATTTTTATAGAGGCTATCGCTAAAACCATTAAAGAATATCCGATGATAAATAGCAGCGTGGAGGGAGATAAGATAATAAAAAAGCGAGCAATAAATATAGGAATAGCAACGGCATTACCATCGGGTAATCTAATAGTACCTGTAATAAAAAATACAGACCAAAAAAACCTATTGGGAATTGCACGCGCTATGAACGAATTGATACAAAGCGCACGCACCAATACCCTACAACCCGATGATGTGATGGATGGCACCTACACGATAACCAATATCGGCTCTTTCGGAAATATTATAGGAACGCCTATTATTAACCAACCGCAAGTTGCAATTATGGCAGTAGGTGCAATTACAAAAAAACCGGTAGTTATAGAGGTAGATGGACAAGACGTAATTGCCATCCGACACATGATGTACTTGTCGCATACTTATGACCATCGAGTGGTGGACGGACAATTAGGCGGTTTATTTGTTAAGAAAATGTCAGATTTTCTAGAAAAATTTGATTTGTATCAAGAAATTTAGTAAATTTAACTAAATTTTATAAAGTGAGATCTGCACATAACATTTCGGAGTATAGAGAGCGCATACGAAGAATTGTGCAAAGCGTTGCGGTGCTCCCCGATGAACAAATGAATGAATTTTTAAATTTGTTCCAATTAGAAGTTTACCCTAAAAATTCTATTATTATTACCCCCAAAACCACAAAAAACAAACTCTATTTTTTGGTTAGCGGATTAGTGCGTATTTATTATGAAGCGGAAGGGAAAGAAATTACTTCGGATATAAAAGAAGAGAATTCTTTCTTTTTAAATGGATATTACTTATATACCGGACTTCCGAATTTTGATTACCACGTAACGATGTCTCCCACAGTAGTACTGTCGGCAGACTATGACGCATTAGAAGCATTATCCGACCGATCCCACGAAATAGAACACATGGGTAGAAAATTGGTAGAATTACATTATGCAAATTTTTTGATATCTAATTACAATCAACTATTTTTATCTGCCGAAGAACGTTTTGATGTATTTCAGAGAGAGAGAGCATCATTATTAAATAAAATACCGTTAAAATATATTGCGTCTTATTTAGGGATAACCCCGGAGACATTAAGCCGAATGAGAAGTAAGAAAACGTAAACATTTAATACAAAAGCCAACCATGAAAAAAGGATTTAAGGATATAGAGAATTATAGAGCAAATCTAAATCGCTATTTGTCTAAAATAGGGCAGAACGTAAATCCAGAAGAAATGGATGAGCTGGTAAAGCATTTTATCCCCCACCGATTTTCTAAAAAAGAAATGATTTTAGCCGCCGGCGAATTTTCTAATACCGCCTATTTTGTGGCAGAAGGCTTAGTGCGTATATACTATGTAAAAGAAGGTAAAGAAATCACCAACTGGTTTATCAAAGAAAACATGGTGTTTGCGCCCACTTATTCCATACTCACCGGTGGGGCAAATTATAGTAACTATGAAGCATTGGAAGATACTATCGTATTGCAAATTCAATATTCTGTCTTAGAGTCTTTTTATTCAAAATACCACAAGATGGAGCACATGGGGCGCAAGCTGATTGAAGCCTATTATGGCGCATTTATGAAAAAAACTTTTGACGTTCTATTTCTTTCGGCGGAGGAAAGATATAGCTTATTTATACGCGACAATGCAGATTTACTAAACCGTGTTCCATTGAGGTATATTGCCTCCTACTTAGGTATTACACAAGAAACGTTGAGCCGATTGCGTGCTAAATTTTAAAAATAAATTGCGTGACAAATACAACACCGGATACACAAAAATATAGGAATCAGCTAAAGCTCAATTTACTGAAAATTTGCCCCGATTTGAATTTATTCGAATTAGAGGAATTGACTCAAAAAACATCGCTAAAAATCATTGATAAAAATGAAATTTTTATAAAAGCAGATTCTTATTCCGATAGTATATATTTTATAGTACAGGGAATGGTTCGCGTATATTATGAGAAAGAAGGTAAAGAAATTACAAACGTGCTTTTGACGGAAGGTGATGTAATTGCCGGTTCCTATTCATACATTACCGGAGGCAAAAATTTTAGTAATTACCAAGCGTTAGAATATACATTAGCACTGTGTATTAGCAACCAAGAGTTAGAGGAGTTATACCAAAAATACCATTCAATTGAACGCTTAGGACGAAAAATTGTAGAACGGTATTATGCAAGTTTTATGAAAAAAACATACGATGTATTGTTTCTTTCTGCCGAAGAGCGCTATAATACATTTGTCCAAAATAACAGAGCGTTATTTAATCGGATTTCGTTGAAATATATCGCTTCCTATTTAGGTATTACGCAAGAGACATTGAGCAGATTACGTTCCAAACATTAATGTATATTGAATGAATAATGAAACCATAGAGATTCAGATTTATAGAAAGGTGCTAAAACAACAATTACTTAAAATTAGCCCAACTACCGTTTCGGAGGAGTTAGATATTTTAGTAGAGAAATTTTCATTAAAAAAATTTAAGAAAAAAGATTTGCTTATAGAAGCGGACACATTTTCAGACAAGCTTTATTTTATTATAAGTGGTTTGGTTCGTATTTTTTATAATAAAGAAAATAAAGAAATAACCAATGTGTTTGTGTGTGAAAATGAAATTGCAGCAGGAGCTTATTCTATATTTACAGGAGAAAAAAATTTCAATAACTACGAAGCATTAGAAAATACTATCACACTTTGTATAGAATATAACGAACTGGAAGAATTGTACGATAAGTATCATTCTTTAGAACATCTTGGAAGGTTATTGGTGGAAAAGTATTATTCCAATTTTATGAAAAAAACACACGATGTTATATTTCTTTCCGCCGAAGAACGCTACGCAAATTTTGTTCGAGAACAAGCAAAATTACTTAACAGGGTACCACTTCGTTTTATTGCTTCCTATTTAGGTATAGCACAAGAAACACTAAGCCGGCTTAGAGCAAAATAATTGAAAATACAGCTATCTTCTTTTTTTTATTTTAGTGTATGAACAATAGAGCATCGTAATTGTTATTTTCTGCAATTACCATAAATCTTTGGAAATATGCATAAGATAAAAGACCGCGAACATGCAGCAAAAGAAATGCTGGCAAATGTCATCCAAAAAATATCGCCAATAACAGCATCGAATTTGAAAAAAATAATCGACAAGTTTGAGTTTATAACTTTCGATAAAGATGCTGTAATTCTTAAAGAAAACGAAATTCCAACCTACTGTTATTTTGTAGCGAAGGGCATAGTAAGAGTGTATTATAAAACAGACGGAAGACAAATTATAGATTGGTTTGCCGAAGAAGGTACATTCATCGGTAATCTCTATGGGTATATTACTAAAAGCGGATTTGATATTTATGAATCCATTGAAGAGGTAGAACTGCTGCGCGCCACGTATGCAGATATCGAACACTTGCTTTCTCATGTTCATGAAATAGAACGAGTGGCACGAAAAACAATAGAATTGTATTACGTGCAATATATTGAACGCTCGCACCAACTTAAAGGATTATCAGCCGAAGAAAAGTACCGGCTATTTTTAAGGAATTATGAGAAATTTGTGTCGCGTATTCCACTAAAATACATTGCCGACTATTTAGGTATTACATCTGAAACATTAAGTAGAATTAGAGCAAAAGAACTAAAAAAGAAAAAATAATGTTGATTTATTTGATTTAAAGCAAATTTTTAAGGTGTGTGCGTAACTGTATTTGCTTAATTTTATCAAATAATAAGAATAATAACCATGACAAAGCACTCCGATATATTGTTAGAGAAAAAAGCGAAAGAACTTTTTACGGAACGAATTGCTATAACAACGAATACAGATGCCGCACAACTGAAAGAAGTGACTGATTTGATGGATTTGGTGCATTATAAGAAAAATCAAATCGTAATAAATGAAGGACAAATCGCCGATTATTTCTATTTCATCATTAAAGGATTGGTAAAAGTTTACTTTTTTAAAAACGATAAAGTGGTAGTAGAACGCTTTGAACAAGAAGGTGGATTGTTTGGCGGTAATTTTACCCATATATCTTCCAATATGCCCGGAAAATATGTGTATGAAACGCTTGAGAACACTACGATGCTAAAAATTAAATACAGCGATTTAGACGATTTGTGCAAACGCTCGCATACCGTAGAACGTGCTTACCGTATAATGATGGAAGCATTTCATAACAGTTACGTAGAACGACTTTATTTCTTTAAATCACTTAATTCCGAAGAACGCTACCAAGCATTTTCAGCACAGCACGGCGATATTTTAAACCGTGCTCCATTAAAAGATATTGCCAATTACCTTGGAATGACTCCCGAAACACTTAGCCGTATCCGTGCGAAATAATAAGTGATAATTGCGCTTAGTTCGATTCTTTTACTTTCTTCCAAATCATAATTTGGTTAGAAAATATTTTGGCGAACCCTTTTACATCATCACCCGTCCAGGCATTATTCATTTCGCCATAGCTGCCGAATTTGCTGCTCATTAAATCATAAGAAGACTCGATGCCGATTAATTCAAAGTGATACGGCTTTAATCGGATAAATACGCTGCCGGAAACATGTGCTTGTGTGTTGGAAAAAAATGCCTCTAAATCACGCATTAGAGGTTCGTAAAATAATCCTTCATGCAAGTTGCTGCCATATACATTGCTTAATTGATCTTTCCAGAATAATTGTTGCTTAGTCAATGTATGTTTTTCCAATAAATGATGTGCCTTTATTAAAATTAACGGTGCTGCCGCCTCAAACCCTACACGCCCTTTTATGCCGATAATCGTATCGCCAACGTGTATATCTCTGCCGATGGCATACTGGCTTGCCAACGCATTTAAAGCGATAATTACTTCTGTAGGATGCGAATATTTTTTGCCGTTTAAAGCAACCGGCTCTCCTTGCTCAAATTCTATGCTGATGTCCGTAGGTTCAATATCGGTTTTTAGCGGAGTAGGGTATGCGGTTTCAGGCAAACTGTGTCGAGAGGTTAGTGTTTCTTTTCCACCCACACTTGTTCCCCAAATCCCCTGATTGATAGAATACGCCGCTTTTTGGGCATCTATATCTACGCCGTGCTTTTTTAGATATTCAATTTCCTCCTCTCTTGATAATTTATTGTCGCGTATCGGCGTAATGATTTCCGCTTCCGGCATTACGATATTAAACACCATATCAAACCGAACTTGGTCGTTTCCTGCGCCGGTGCTACCATGTGCAATATATCCGGCACCTATTTCTTTGGCATATTCCGCAACGGCAATAGCCTGAAAAACGCGCTCTGCCGAAACAGAAAGTGGGTAAGTGTTGTTTTTTAATACGTTTCCAAAAATCAAATATTTAATACATTGGTCGTAATAATCTTTAACCACATCACGAACAATAAATGAATGTACCCCCATTGCTTTAGCCCTTTGCTCGATGCCTTTCAATTGTGCGTCACTGAATCCACCGGTATTTACGGTAATGGCATACACCTCTAAGCCTTTATCTTCAGTTAAATATTTGACACAATATGAGGTGTCTAATCCTCCGCTGTATGCTAAAACTACTTTCTTATTCATGGTATTATTTATAGATAGGTCTATGAAATTATTTTGGTTAATCTTCTTTCTTCGCTTTATTGGCTTTGCTTTTTCCGGCTGTTTTTACCACTTTTATTCGTTGCGATTTTGGCGTTTTCAACTTTGCAGGAATTTTCTTTTCTACTTTTTTAATTTTTGCAAATTCCTTTTTCTTTTCTTCTTTTGGGTCGTACAGCATACCGGTACATAAGCAGTTTTTACGCCCGGTACGGGTTAGTATATCATAGTTGATGCAGCTTTTGCAGCCACTCCAAAAAGCATCATCTTGTGTAAGTTCAGAAAATGTAACGGGTTTATACCCTAAATCGGAATTTAGTTTCATTACTGCTAAACTTGTAGTAATACCGAAGATTTTTGCATTCGGATATTTTTTACGGGTGTACTCAAATACAAATTTTTTAATACGCTTTGCCAAGCCATGATGGCGAAACTCTTCTCGTACAATCAACCCTGAATTAGCAACATAGTTTTTCCCTTCCCACGTTTCGATATAGCAAAAACCGGCAAGCTGTTGGTGTGATGTAAGCGCAATGATGGCTTTTTCTTGTAGTATCTTTTCTTTAATATACTTGGGGTCGCGTTTTGCAATACCCGTACCTCGTTTTTTTGCCGATTCTTCGTAAAGATGACATAACTCGTCGGCGAAGCGGATATGATCCTCACCGGCAATTTGAACAGTAAACTTTTCTGATGATTTTTTCAACTTGCATATATGGGTTTAAAACCAAAAATCTATCTAACAAAAATAAATCCTATCGTGTAAATTGAATGTTATTTTTTTTGCAACACCTACCCCAGATGCCTTGAAAATGCATGGTGCTTATGATTTTATAACTTATTAACAGATTTCTAACAACGCTAACTTTTGGTTGAATGGTAAATAAATTACTAAATTTGGCGCAAATTAAAATTTATGAGCAGTTTGCTGTCTTTTATAATTCATTGGAATGTAAACCCTGAAATAATTATGTTTACCGATAGTTTCGGCATTCGTTGGTATAGTTTATTGTATGGTGCAGCATTTTTTTTAGGATATAATATTTTGTTTTGGGAATTTAAAAAAGAAAATAAAAATACAGAAGGTGCTGACCAATTATTGATGTATATGTTTTTTGCCGTATTAATTGGTGCACGTCTGGGACATGTTTTTTTCTATCAATGGTATTATTATAAAGACCATTTGTTGGAAATTATTCAAATTTGGAAAGGAGGATTGGCAAGCCATGGTGCAGCAATTGCAATTACCATTGCCTTGATTTTATACAAAAAGAAACACCCGGAGTATAGTTTCTTATGGGTAATTGATAGAGTGGCTATCCCTACAGCAATTGGAGGCTCCTTTGTGCGTTTTGGCAATTTCTTTAATTCAGAAATTGTGGGCGACTATACCGATGGAAGCTGGGGAGTAGTATTTGAGAGATTGGGCGAAACCATGCCACGCGTACCCATTCAATTATTTGAAGGGTTTTTGTATGTATTGATTTTTATAGTGTTGATTACGATTTATATTAAAAAAGATTATCATCCACGTGAAGGAAGCTTGATGGCTATATTCTTATTTATGATGTTTGTAGGACGCTTTTTCTTAGAATATTGGAAAGTAGATGAAAACCCGCTAACCTTGATGGGCGTTACTCTTACGCACGGACAGTGGTTAAGTTTTCCTTTTATCGCAATAGCATTCTTTATTTATTACCTCTCTATGAAAAACAGCAAATCGCCTACCGAAGGAAATGTTGCAGTGTAGTAAGCGATAGAAATGATTCAATACAAAAGTGATATAATCCCCACCGTAGAAGAAATTGTAGAGGTATATGACAGTTCAGGCATAAACCGCCCAACACACGACAAAGCACGGATACAGCAAATGTATGCTAATGCCAACCTTATTGTGTCGGCTTGGGACAGCGAAAAACTTATCGGCATTGCTCGTTCTCTTTCCGATTTTTGTTATTGCTGTTATTTATCGGACTTAGCCGTGAGAAAAGAATATCAAAAATTAGGAGTAGGGAAGATGCTGATTCAGCAAATTAAAGAAATACTGGGCGAACAAGTGACGCTTATTTTACTTTCTGCTCCTACAGCTATGGAATATTACCCTAAAATTGGATTTATAAAAATTGAAAATGGGTTTGTCATAAATAGAAAGAAATAAGTTTTACCTCTTCTGTAAAATCAAGTTATTTCACTTCTTTCAAAATAGTAATATATGTCGGGAAATGGTCACTATAGCCGGCATTATAAATATTAAAATCCCAGGTACGTTTCGGATATCCTTTGTATTTACCTGTTTTTTGCAGCATAAAATCTTTTCTGAAAATATGCGCCCCCTGATAAAAATACCCCGATTGGTCTTTAGGCAGCCAGCCGCAAGAAACTACAATTTGGTCAAACAAACTCCAAGAGTCGTTATACCCTAATGTGCCAATTCCTTTTTTGTAAAAATCTACCCAAGGGTTAAATATTCCGCCGGGTTTGCAGTTCTCTTTTTTATCCACACATTTTAACACTTTCACCATGGAAGGATCTGTTGGATTATCGTTTAAGTCGCCCATGTCCACTACTTTAGTGTTAGGGTTTATAGCCATTAATGAATCAATGATATGCTTGCTTACTCCTGCAGCAAACTCTCTTAGCGGTGCAGTTACTTCCTCACCGCCACGTCGGGAAGGCCAGTGATTTACAAAAACATGGACAGTATCAGTGCCGCCAAAAATTCCTTTAACATAGAGCACATCGCGCGTAGGCCGCCAGTCTTTTACGATTTGCTTCAGATTCACCCGTATAGATCTGCTTTCTAATACTTTAAAATATTTTGGATTATAAATAAATCCACAATCTACGCCGCGCAAATCCGGCCCGTCGTAATGTACTATCTGGTAATTTCTCGATTTTAATTTTGGATGATTGACCAATGTTTCCAACACCGTACGATTTTCAATTTCCGCACATCCAAAAAAAGCTAATCCATCCGGTGTTTTATCCGTAGCAATTTGTGATATTACCTCTGCTAAATGATCTACTTTGTCTAAAAATATACGCCCAGTATAATGATAGCTACCTTCCGGCGTAAAATCATCATCATCTACATTCGGTTGGTTAATCGTATCGTAGAAGTTTTCTAAGTTATAAAATCCAAAAGCTGCAACCTTATATTGTTTTTGCTGGCTAAAAGAAAAACTCACTGAAAATAGGGATAGTAAGAGTATTGTAAACTTATTCATGTCCAAAAATACGTATAATTTGTGATTGTTTGTTGTGGAAAATATGAAAATCTACTGTGTAATTAATTAGTTATTTATCTTTACCTTTGTTGTCCTATTTTAATAAAATTAACTAAGAAGTATCAAATTCAATACCAACTTTATGATTAAAAACACTTTGATTGTTGTATGCTGCCTTGGAGTACCCTTTATGCTAAAAGCAAAAGCAAAGGTAGAACAAGATACCTCCCAGATAAACATTACCATGAGCGATACCTCTACTACAAATGGTGATGTATATGATGCTATACCTACGGTGACGTTGGAAGATGTCGAAACCAATGATGAAGGTTCTTCCGATCAGGCAATTTCACCGGTATTAAATGCAGGAAGAGATGCTTTTTTATCTGCGGCATCTTTCAATTTTAGTATCGCTCGCTTTCGCATCAGAGGGTATGACAATAGCTATTTTGAAACGTATATGAACGGTGTTCCTACAGAATATATCGACAATGGCTATGGTGCATATACTTTATGGTCCGGGCTGAATGATGTAACTCGCAGTCGTGAAAATGTTTTAGGATTGCGCCCTTCTTCGTTTGCATTTAGCGATATCGGCGGGTTATATGCCATTGATACGCGTGCAGGAAAACAGCGTAAACAATTGAGCGTAACTATCGGTACATCTAACAGAACGTATGATTTAAGAGGAGGTGTAACCTATGGCTCCGGTTTGACAAAAAAAGGATGGAGCGTAGCCGTTTCATTATTCGGAAGATGGGCGAAAAACGGATACGTAAAAGGTACAAGTATGCAGAGTATTTCTTACTTCTTATCCGTTCAGAAATTCTTTAAGAAACAATCTTTAGCACTTACAGTATTCGGCGTACCAACTAAGCAAGGCAAAGCTTCTTCTACCACACAAGAAGCTATGGATTTAGCAGGAAGCCATTACTACAATCCAAATTGGGGATACCAAGATGGAAAAATAAGAAACTCCAGAGTAGAATATAGACACCAACCGACTTTTATTTTAACACATGAATGGCAGCCAACGAATAACTCTAATTTGACAACAGCAGCCGGATACTCCTTCGGAGAAAGAAGCTTGTCTATGTTTGATAGAAACCAAAATATCGACGACCCAAGACCGGATTATTATAAACATCTCCCAAGTTATTATAACGACAGCGCACAAGCCGGCGTTCAACAAGAGCTATATAATATGTTGAAAGCAAATCCCTCTTTAATGCAAGTAAACTGGGATAAAATTTACGATGTGAATAGAAGCCAACCCAATACAACGGTAAATAATGTGGACGGCACAAGTAACTCCAAAACCGGAAAAAATTCGCTTTATATTTTGGGCGACGATGTGAAATTTTACCATCGGTTTAATTTTAATTCAGTATATAATGTAACGGTAAAAGAATTTGACATTACCGCCGGATTGCAATATCAATTTCAAAAAGTAAATAACTATAAAAGAGTTCGTGATTTATTAGGCGGTGACTATTATTTGGATCAAAATAGCTTTACACAAGACTCGGTAAGTACTAATGTAAATGTTACTTATCCCAACTTGAACCAACCCAACCACGTAGTAACTGTTGGGGATAAATATGGTTATAATTACTCCTCTTTAGTACATAAAACTGCCCTTTGGGGACAAGTAAGCCACCATCTAAAACATATCGACTGGTTTGTAGGTATTCGGTATTCTAATACTACGCAGTGGAGAGAGGGAATCTATAAAAACGGATTAGATGCGAACAGCTCTCAAGGAAAATCTAAAATTTTTAGCTATAATAATTATACAGTAAAAGGTGGATTAACCTACAAAATTGATGGACGTAATTATCTATATGCAAACGGTTCGTATGAAACTCGAGCTCCGTTTTGGGACAATATATTTATCTCGCCACGTGTACGAAATTTAGCTCAAAATCCAGGTAGCGAACGTATTGGCTCCTTTGAAGGCGGCTATATTTACAATGCACCAAGAGTGAAATTGCGCGCTACCGGTTTTTATACCAATTTCCAAAATGGCTCAGATGTGTTAGTGTATTTCGATGACGATTATTTCGGATTGGCAAGTTATACATTAACCAACATCAACAAAGTGCATTTCGGCGGAGAATTTGGAACAGAAGTTCAAGTATATAAAGGAATCAGTATCTCTTTAGCTGCTTCTGTTGGAAAATATTACTATACCAGTCGCCAGCAAGGAGTACTAACGATAGATAATCAACCCGATGTAATGCAAAAAGAAACGGTATATAGCAAAAATTTCTATGTGCCAAATATACCGCAACAAGCCTATACATTAGGGCTAAGTTATCGCTCTAAAAAATTCTGGTATGTAGGAGCAAATGTAAATTTCTTTGATCGTTTCTATACAGAGTATGCGCCTACGCACCGCACCGCACGTGCTGTGGATTTAGTTCCGTATCCGTCTGACCAATGGAATAGCATTATCAACCAACAACGCTATAATAAAAAAGGTCAGTGGACTTTAGATTTATCGGGCGGCTATTCGTGGAGATTAAAATCTACATTTAGAAATATGAAAGGTAAAAATGCAGGAAAATATTACTTGGTTTTAAATGCCGGAATTAGCAATGTAACGAATAATAAAAAATTTATTGTAAACGCAAGAGAACAATTGAGATTTGACTATGCAGAAAAAAATCCGGATAAATTCCCAACTAAATTCTCGTATGCATACGGCACAAATTTCTTCCTAAATATTACTTTTAGATATTAATATAATATAAAAAATATAAATAAACAAAGATGATAACAAGATTCAATAAATTATTAATGGGGATAGCAGCCTTTGCTGCACTAACAATGACCTCTTGCAAGAAAGATAAATTTGACCAACCGCCTCACAATACTACAGATCCTAAAATTGCCAATGCTACCATTGCGCAAGTTAGAGCCTTATTTGTAAGCGGAAATCCTATTACGATTACGGACGATTTAATTATCGGTGGGGTAGTAACCGCAGATGACCGAAGCGGAAACTTTTACAAGCAGTTTGTAATTCAAGATTCCACTGGAGCGATTCCGGTATTGGTAAATAAATCGGGTTTATATACAGACTATCCTATTGGCAGAAAAGTGTATGTAAAATGCAAAAATTTAGTACTCGGGCAATATGGCAAAAACGTACAATTAGGCGGATATATAGATTATACAGGAGCGCAGCCTTCTGTTGGAAATATTCCGGGTGCTTTAGCAGATAAATATATCGTAAAAGGACCTGTCGTTACGCCATTAGAACCCAAAGTAATTCATAGCTTTGCCGAATTAAACTTAACGACCGATCAATCAATTTTAATAAAATTAGATCCTGTTTCTTTTCAGGCAGGTGCTGACGGCGTTCCGTATGCCGATGTAACCAACGGCGTTTCTTTAAGTAGAAATATAACCGATTGCGATGGCAATACATTAGCCGTAAGAACCAGCAATTTTTCTAACTTTGCAACAGCTAATACACCGGCTGCTTCTCAAAAAGTAAGTATTGTAGGAGTTTATAGTGTATTTAATTCTACAAAGCAATTAGCGATTAGAGACCTTTCCGAAGTTCAAAATTCAACTTCATTATGTCCTACAGTTATTTTTAGTGAAAATTTTGAAACTACTCCGGGGTCGGGAATTATTTCTTTACCCAATTGGACAAATTACGCTACAGCAGGAACTAAAAATTGGACGAGTACGGGAACAACCAACAAGAATGCGCGCTTTTCTGCATTTAGCTCTTCGGTTGCTTCACAGCAGCCAAGTAATATTGGTTGGTTGATTACACCTGAAATTAATTTATCTGGTTATACTTCTTTAACGTTAAGTTTTAGCAGATACGTGGCTTTTGTAGCAGGTACTATAAAAATGGAAGTTCTATATTCCACCAATTATGTAAATGGTGCTGACCCAACTACAGCAACTTGGAATTTGTTAGTCGATGATGCTCCATTAGCACCTACCGCATTTGCTCCAACGGCAATTTCTATTTCCGCGCTTGCCGGAAACAATGTGCATATTGCCTTTAGATATACGGGCGGGTATTCCCCTACAGATGCTACTACGCAATACAACTTAGATAATGTAAAAATTATTGGGCAATAATTTTATAGATAATCGTTTCTGGCGCAGGTCTTCCGCAGGGCGACCTGCGTCTGTTAGTTCCCCTTGCCGTTGTTGGTGTTAGTTTACGAAGCCAAAGCGAAGTAAACGTCACCAACAACTAATGTACTTTTAAAACGTATATTTACGGTATGCTGGTTTGTTGGAGAAGAACTCCAACAACGGCAAGGGGAGACCGCTACTATCAATAGACACGAGACATCCCTATGGAAGACTCGTGCCAGAGTGGATGGCTCGTTGGTCAAGAAGATCAACGAGAGCGAGGAAATTAATCACTTGAGGGATTATTTTGATTTTCACCCTTTAAACTAGCAGGTTCTTCTTCATTTTTTAATGGGTTTATTGAACCCATAGAGAATATTAATCTCCTTAAAAATTCTTGAGAACTAAACTTTGATTTATTTGTGATAGTAATAAAACTGTCATAAGCAAGAAATGTTAGAAATGATTGTAAAATCGAATTTGAATAAGGAAATTCATTCATTTCAATGCTATTCTGAAAATACAATACATTGTATATGCCATAATATAAAAAATAAGATAGATAGATTGTAAATCGAATATTGGATTCAGTAAATAAATAATCACATAATTCCTTTATTTTGTGTTTTTTCATCTTATTGGATGTTTTTACATTAAGTGGCGGAATCCTATAAATTATTTCTCTAATAATATTGTCGGCTAAAATAGCAATAATCGAAGTGCTAGTTAGTATAATATAAACAACAGTTTGGCTTTCAAGCTTCGCAAATCCATAAATTTTATTTAGCTTATATAAAGCAAAAGGTAATGCGCTAGCCACCAGAATATAGAAATACATTCCAGTTAGAATCCATAATATTGGTAAAAATATAGTTGCATAGAGATACAATAGTGTAAAAGGTAATCCAATGATTTGCATTAATATTTCTGTATGTTTGTTTTTGTATTTAAGATGAATCCCAACTGACATGAACAACAAGATGAAATAACTTATCAAAATGAATGGGTAATATTTTAATGAAATATAATAGTGATATAGAATTGACACTATCTTGACTGAAACAAAAGCTCCAATTACAAGAATGAATATTATTAATTGGGAATATTTTTTATTCATAATTTATCACTACTGCCTGGTAAAAATAAATAAACTTAGATTCAAGTTGCAAATGCAACTTTTTGCAGAATACAAAGTAAAGGTTAAAAAAATCAAAGCAGCAGACAAATAAATGTTCTACTGCTTTGAGAAGAAAGATAATCATTATTTTGTTCTGTACTAAAAGCGCATCATAATGGCACACCTAACTTCACAACAAAGATACACAATAGAACAACTTCTAAAAGCTAAAAAATCACAACAATATATTGCCGATATTATTGGCAAAGACAAAAGCGTAGTAAGTAGAGAAATCAAACGCAATAGCATGTACAATGGTATTTATAAATCAGATAATGCACAATCTTATTATCTTTTTAACCGGGAAAAATCTAGGCGTAAAAGCAAATGGACACTTACATTACAGGAGGAAATCATAAAAACCCTAAAAGAAGATAAAAGCCCTGAGCAGGTAGTGGGTATTCGTAAAAAAAATAAACAAGACACCGTATCTGTTGAAAGTATTTACACCTTTATTTGGCAGGATAAAAAGAATGGTGGGAGTCTTTATACCCATTTGCGCAATGGAGCTAAAAGATACAGAAAACGAGGTAATTACAAGGACAATAGAGGTATTGTCAAAGACAAAGTGATGATTGTTGAACGACCAGAAATAGTAGCTAAAAAAGAACGAGTTGGGGATGTAGAAGTTGATTTAGTAATAGGCGCAAATCATCAACACGCACTACTTACTATTGTAGATAGAAGTACAGGATTTGCTTGGATAAGAAAACTAGAAAGTAAAAATGCAACAGCGGTAAGCACTCAAATTATTGATGCGCTAAGACCGCATAAGCACTGGATAAGAACCATTACCTCAGACAATGGAAAAGAATTTGCAAATCATAAAACAATAGCTACAGCCTTAGAAATAGATTATTATTTTGCCAATCCATACCACAGTTGGGAAAGAGGTTGTAATGAAAACTACAACCGATTGGTAAGACAATATTTTCCTAAAAAATCAGACTTTACAATTATTACTAAACAACAAGTTCAAGAGGTAGAAAACAAACTAAACCAAAGAGAACGAAAACGATTAGATTTTGAAAATCCAATCAACTATATTTACAAAAAATTATTAACCCAAAAAGTTGCATTTGCAACTTGAATCTTGCAAAGAGAGCCGTATTTCGTGGAGTAACGGATAAAATATATAATTTATTTTTGCACAACTTCAGTCGGTCTCTGACCGCAACCCTAAAAGTAACCGATATAGTCATTTTAAAAATAATCCTCTATATCGTAAAAATGAAATATTGAATAGGTATGTTTTTTGTTTGAGTATTTGCGGTATGCGGTCAGAGACCGCTACTGTCAATAGGCACTAGTCATCCCTATGGAAGACTCGTGCTAGAGTGAAATAAAAAATCCCGAATCTTTTGATTCGGGATTTTTTTTGTGGAGCTGGCGAGATTTGAACTCGCGTCCGGACAAAACGTCAATAAGCTTTCTACATGCTTAGTACAAACTTGATTTTCGGCACAACACAGGCGTTTTTACTTACCGATGTTACGCTTAGTTTCTGAATTTTGCATTGCAAGCGAAACAATTGCAACACTATTCCAATTCGGTTATGCACAGTCAGATAGTATTGGAAAAACTATTCTGAGGTACAAAGGCCAAGCTTAATAACCTGTATTAAGCAGCCAACGCGAAGTTATTTTCGCCATGTAAAAAAGTTTGCGTGCGTTAAATTTAACGAGCCAAATTGCACAATGCTCGACATGCTTACTTATCCACTATCCTGCCGTCAATTCCTGTCAACCCCAATTATATATATAAATTAAGATTTCAGATTTGTGATTTGACAATCTGTTTTCTAAAGAACTAAATTAATAAACCACAAAGCTAAGTATAAAGTTCCGAAATAATGAAATAATGAAATAATGAAATAATGAAATAATGAAATAATGAAATAATGAAATAATGAAATAATGAAATAATTCGTAATTCGTAATTCTCAATTCGTAATTCTCAATTTGTATCTTTTAAGCCCTTCTTCCAAGCATTTTATAGCTTTTTTTAAATCTTCACAATTTAATACATAAGCAATGCGAACTTCATTTTTACCCATTCCTTTGGTGGCATAAAATCCGCTGGCAGGCGCCATCATTACCGTAGCACCTTCGTACTCAAAATCGCTGAGCATCCATTGGCAAAAATCATCGCTGTCTTTTACGGGTAATTGAACTATACAGTAAAACGCACCGCCCGGGGTATGGCATTTTACACCATCTATTCGATTTAACCCTTCTACTAATACATCACGTCGTTTTTTGTATTCAGCATTTACTTTAGTGAAATAGGTGAGTTCTACATCAAACATGGCTGCTACACCAATTTGTTCAACCGTAGGAGGGCTTAGGCGTTGCTGTGCAAATTTTAATGCCGTTTGCAATACCGCTTTATTTTTGGTTGCAATCATACCAATTCGCGCACCACAAGCGCTAAATCTTTTGGATACAGAATCTATAACAATGGCATGTTGCGCCAATTCCGGAAAACTTAAAATAGAAGTGTAATCGTCTTTTCCTTCATAAATGAAATCGCGATATACTTCATCACTCAGTAAAAATAAATCATGTTTTAGGGTAATTTCTTTTAAGCGCACCAATTCATCATGGCTGTAGGCATAACCCGTCGGATTGTTTGGATTACAAATTAATATGGCCTTAGTATTGTCGGTAATACATTTTTCAAATTCATCTATCGAAGGCAAGGCAAACCCATTTTCAAAAGTAGTAGGGATGGGTTTTACATTTATATTTCCACTTCTTGAAAATCCAATATAGTTGGCATATAATGGCTCGGGTATGATAATCTCATCACCTACATCCATTATAGAAAATAATGTAAATAGTAAGGCTTCCGAACCACCTGTAGTGACCAGCATATCTTCGGGTAGCAAATGTTTCAATCCATAACGAGTTTGGAAAAATGCAGTATATTTTTTTCTAATATCTTCAAATCCGTCTGATGGTGAATATTCCAATACCTTTCTGTCGATATTTTTGATGGCCTCCCAAAATTGATGTGGCGTTTCGATATCAGGTTGTCCGATATTTAAGTGGTAAATATGTGTTCCATTTCTTTTTGCTTGCTCAGCAAATGGAGCTAATTTACGAATGGGAGAGGCAGGCATAGAATAGCCTTTTTGAGATATCTTTGGCATAATTGTAGTACAAAAATATAAAACTCCACGCTTATTTGCACGGAGTCTTTAATTGGTAACAATTATTTTTGAAAAATTGAATAGCTTTTAATCTTCACTACCGCCCAGCATGTTTCCCTTTGCTTTATTGATTCCTTGTTCTTGTACAACGGCATTTCCGGAAATGTATAAAACAATCGTTTCGCCACCTTTTGTGGTTACGGTTATAGATTTCCTAAAAGAGCCGTCTCTCACCATATTATATTGCGCTTTCACAACGCCCTTTTTGCTGGGCAGCACAGGCTCCTTTGTCCAAGTTGGGGTGGTACAGCCGCAAGAGGCTTTTACATCTTCCAATAAGAGCGGTTCACTTCCATTGTTGATAAATTCAAAATCCCAACTGATAGGTTTGCCTACCGGCTGATTACCAAAATCATGTTCGGTAGCCGTAAAATGAATTTGTGACGATATTTTTGGCGCAGGTGGGTCTGCTTTCGTTACTGTGTTTATCGCAAAGAGAGAAAGTAGGATTATTGCTATTGTCTTCATATATTATCAATATTGTATCTGTTAGGTTTGGGAATAGTAAATTTCTCAAAAAATATACCAATTTTCTGTGTTGAACCAATTTATTTAACGAGTATTAACAACTTTACCAAATTGTGAACAAAGTTAAGCTAATTTCATTTAATAAGTGTAATTTTCAGGAGAATTTAGAATTGTAAAGAATTTCAAAATATGACTTTAATTTCTTCTAATCCATTAATCACGAAAGGAGTGCGACAACAAGTTTCTTTTGACGAATTCAAAGACGAAGTAATCAATGATTATAAATTAGCTTGTATTAGCAGAGAAATGAGTTTGACCGGAAGGAAAGAAGTACTGACGGGAAAAGCAAAATTCGGCATCTTTGGAGATGGAAAAGAATTACCTCAAATTGCATTAGCAAAAGTATTTGAAAACGGAGATTTTAGAGCGGGTTACTATAGAGATCAAACTTTTGCTTTAGCTACCGGTATTGTAACAGTGGAACAGCTTTTTGGACAACTATACGCCAATCCGTCTTCCGAAGAAGACCCGCATTCCGGAGGCAGACAAATGAACAACCACTTTGCTACGCGCAGCCTACATAGAGACGGAAGTTGGAAAACATTAAAAAATCAAAAAAATACATCCGCCGATTTATCTTCTACCGCAGCACAAATGCCACGAGCTTTGGGATTGGCATTAGCCTCAAAAAAATATAGAGATTTACAAAATATTATTGGAGAGAACGGTTTTAGTAATCATGGAAATGAAGTTTGTTTTGCAACCATCGGCGATGCTTCAACATCCGAAGGATTATTTTGGGAAGTTGTAAATGCAGCAGGGGTACAGCAAGTGCCTTTAGTTATTTCCGTTTGGGATGATGGATATGGAATTTCTGTTCCCAAAAAATATCAAACTACCAAAGAAAGCATTTCCAAAATAGTAAAAGGATTTCAAAAAACCGGCAATAGCAATGGTATAGATATTTATGTAGTAAAAGGCTGGAATTATCCACAGTTAGTAGCCACGTACAAACTTGCTACTGATAAAACGCGTAAAACATTTGTTCCGGCTCTTATACATGTGGAGGAATTGACTCAACCTCAAGGGCATTCCACTTCAGGCTCACACGAACGATATAAAACGCCCGAAAGATTGCAATGGGAGCGCGAACATGATTGTAATGTACAATTTAAAAAATGGATTTTGCAGAGCAATATTGCGACGGCGGACGAGTTGACGGCAATAGAAGCAGATGCTAAACGATATGTAGCAGAACAAAAGAAAATAAGTTGGAAGAAATTGCACGGTCCCGTTATGGAAGAACTGCATGAGGTATCTTCTATTATTCATAAAATAGCAGCAACATCCGTACATAAAGAACGATTAGAAGAATTAGATAAAATATTAAAATTTGCAGTTGACCCACTTCGAAAAGAAGTATTTGAAACGGTGTCTGCCGTTTTAATCTTAGTAAAAGATGAGCAAAATGACGCTATCAATGAATTAAAAAAATGGAGAGCAGCGCAAACACAAATTAATGAAGAACGATATTCCTCTTATCAGCATACAGATTCCGCAGATTCCCCTTTGCGCCTCCCGATAACACCTGCAATTTATGAGGATAAACCACAAATTGTAAGCGGTTACCAAGTATTAAATGCTTGCTTTGATGCAAATTTCACCCGAGATGCTAAAATTGTAGCTTTTGGAGAAGATGTAGGGCATATCGGCGATGTAAATCAAGCATTTTCGGGGTTGCAGGCTAAGTATGGAATTGAAAGAGTCTATGACACCGGCATCCGTGAGGCAAGTATAATGGGAGAGGGCATCGGCTTGGCAATGCGCGGCTGGCGCCCCATTGCTGAAATTCAGTATTTAGATTATTTTCTCTATGGGTTACAGCCTTTGGCAGATGATTTAGCCTGTTTAAGTTATAGAACAAAAGGCGGACAAAAAGCACCGTTGATTGTGCGCACAAGAGGGCATAGATTGGAAGGAATTTGGCACACCGGATCACCATTACAAATGGTACTCGGCGCGCTGCGTGGTATGCATGTATGCGTGCCCAGAAACATGACACAAGCCGCAGGGTTTTATAATCTTTTATTGCGAGGCGATGAACCTGCTTTGATTATTGAATGCTTGAACGGATACCGGTTGAAAGAAAAAATGCCGAACAACCCCGGTGAATTTACAGTGCCTTTAGGCGTTCCCGAAATCTTAATTGAAGGCGAAGATATAACTTTGGTAACCTATGGCTCTTGTGTGCGCATTGCGCAAGATGCAATTAATGATTTAGCAAGTTTGGGAATTTCGGTAGAGTTGATAGACGTACAAACACTGTTGCCATTTGATATTTATGGCATAATTGGAAATTCTATCCGCAAAACCAATAGAGTGGTATTTATGGATGAAGATTACCCGGGTGGCGCTACTTCGTATATGTTGCAGCAAGTATTAGAACATCAAAATATTTTTAGGTTTTTGGATAGTGAGCCGGTAACTATTACTTCCCGAAATCATCGCGGAGCGTATGGCAGCGATGGGGATTATTTTTGCAAACCTAATGCCGAAGATGTAGTACATGTAATAAATAAAATGATGTACGAAGTAAACCCGAGAAGGTTTCCAATGGTGTGGTAGTAGTTTTAACTTTTCCTTTTTCTAATAAAAAATTTAGGGTGAGAACAACGAGTACAAAAGAGCTGTTTCGTTCGTGCTTGCAGATATTAACTATACCACTATTAGCAACGCTGAGTATTTATTTGTGTTGGTTAGTATAAAATAAAGGTTATGCTAGTTGGTTTAAGTACAACCGTATGGTGTTTTCTAACCCCAAATACAGCGCATCACATATCAGCGCATGCCCAATGGAAACTTCATCTAATTGCGGGAGTTCGTCTTTTAAGTACTTCAAATTTTTCAAATTCAAATCATGTCCGGCGTTTATGCCTAACCCAAGTTGCTGTGCAAGCGAACAAGTTTCTTTTATTTCTTTAATTGCATTTGCCGGATGAGTGACAAAATTTTTAGCATACGGTCCCGTATAATATTCTATTCGGTCTGCACCAATATTTGCAGCACCTTCTATCAATTTAGCATCTGCATCTATAAACAAAGAAACACGAATAGTATTGTTTTTTAATTCCCGGATAATATCCTTTAAAAAGTCTTTTTGTCCAATGGTATCCCAGCCATGATCAGAAGTAATCTGATTGGGCGCATCAGGTACTAAAGTACATTGATGGGGTTTTACGCTTAACACCGCATCTAAAAAATGCTTGTCGGGATAGCCTTCAATATTAAATTCTGTTGTGCAATTTTCTTTTAATATAGGTAAATCTGAAAATTTGCAATGGCGCTCATCGGGGCGAGGATGTACTGTAATTCCTTGCGCACCGAAGCGCTCGCAATCTTTGGCTACTTGCAGCAAATCCGGATAATTGCTTCCTCGTGAATTTCGAATTAGCGCAACTTTATTTAAATTGACAGATAAGCGCGTCATAGTGTAATTTTGTTTTCTTCTTTTTGAAAAAGGTCAATAATTTTATCAATCGTCTGCTCCAATGTAAGGAATGACCGACCCCCGGAAGCATTTCGATGTCCGCCACCTTCAAAATTTTCTCTGCAAATTCGTTCTACGGAATATTCGCCTTTGCTTCGGAAAGATAGTTTTATAATCTTGGGTTCTTGTTTTATCAAAATGGCTACTTTTACGTTTTTTATCGTTAGCGGATAATTAACCAACCCTTCAGTATCTCCGGTTTGCAAATTAAACCGATAGGCATCTTTTTTATCTACTACAATTATCCCTATTCCAATATCCTCTCGAATAATCATATTTCGGTATAATGCATTTCCTAAAAAGCGCAATTTTTCTTCCCTGCCGTTTTGGTTTAATTGTTCTTGAACATAAATGATATTTAAGCCGCAATCCAATAAATGTGCCGTAATCAACAAAGCATTTTTATTGGTAGCCCCATTAGAAAAACTACCGGTATCTGTAAGTATTCCGGTATAAATACATTCAGCTACTTCTTTGGTAGGTGTGTAGTTGTTGTTTAATAATAATAAAAGTTGGTAAATTAACTCACAGGTAGAGCATGCTTTGATATTGTGCATTACCCATTCTGCATTTATTTTAGGGTGTAAATGATGATCTACTAAAACCAGTTTTGCGGTATTATTTTTTAAAATATATTCGTTTAGCGGTTCAATTCTACTTAAATCATTAAAATCCAAACAAAAAATAAGCTCAGCGGCTTCTATAGCAATTTGGCTTAAACTCGGATTTTCCAAATAATTATACATTTCTTCGCACCCGGGCAAATAGCTAAAGTACGTTGGGTATTCAGTAGGAGAGATAACACGTACATTATGGCCAAGCGGTTGTAAATAATTATATAAAGCCAACGATGATCCCATTGCGTCGCCATCCGGTTTTTGATGAGTAGTGATAACAATATTACGCGGCGTTTGTAAAAAATCAATAAGTGACGTGCTATTTTCCATTGTTCGAAGATACAAAATGTGATAGTGAAAGTGAAAAGTAATACCGCTTACATTAATTTACAGTAAAACTTTAAACTAATAACCAATAACTTATAAGTTATAATTAATTTTGCAAAAAAAATAGCAATGGCAACAAACAGAACTTTTACGATGATAAAACCCGATGCTGTAGAAGCAAACAATATCGGTTCTATCTTAGCAATGATTACAGAAGCAGGCTTTAAAGTAGTAGCAATGAAATACACAAAACTATCTGAAGCACAAGCGGGTAAGTTTTACGAAGTACACAGTGAACGTCCTTTTTATGGAGAGTTAGTGGAGTTTATGAGCAGAGGGCCAATTGTTGCCGCTATTTTAGAAAAAGAAAATGCAGTAGAAGCTTTCCGTAAATTAATTGGCGCAACTAATCCTGCACAAGCAGAAGAAGGAACTATCCGTAAACGTTTTGCAAAATCAATCGGAGAAAATGCAGTACATGGTTCTGATTCAGACGAGAATGCTGCAATTGAAGGAAATTTCTTTTTTTCCCAATTAGAGCAGTTTTAAGCTAAAGCAATCACTGTCTGTATAGTAAAACGCTCTTCGGAGCGTTTTTTTATTTACTGTAAGTTAATGTTGAAGTATGCCTAAAAGAGTGTATCTTTGCACCACATCGCGGGATGGAGCAGTTGGTAGCTCGTCGGGCTCATAACCCGAAGGTCATAGGTTCGAGTCCTGTTCCCGCTACTAAAAAAGGAGATATCTAAACGGTATCTCTTTTTTAATTTATAAAATGCTGTTGGGCTCATCCGCCGGTAGTCGGACAAGTTCCGCCGGCTGGCGGACTTATGAAAACTTGACAGCAACTTTTGGCAGAAACAAAGGATAAAAACTTAACTTAGCGATTTTAATAATCGTTAGGCATATTTGATGAAATTAATAACACAACTACCTAAGAAAGCATTAAAAGCATTTCTGAAACAACGTCCTTCTGAGAGCGAACGAGACAAGTTTAAGAATAACTTGATTGATTTGCTTGACAAGATTAGTGTTATAGAGAAGCAACCGAAAGACGAAAGCGAAGAGCATTTAAAAAATAATCTTCGTGATTTTTTGCGTGACACTTTCTATATTGACACTAATGCCATAAATACCAAAGACAAAAAGGATTTGGTAATCCACATTGGCAAAACAACAGACACAGATGCTGCAGTAATTATTGAAGCCAAGCGGCCTTCAAACAAAAACGAAATGGTCTCGGCTGACAATGCCAACAAAAAAGCATTGCACGAACTCATTCTTTACTATCTGACAGAGCGAAACGCAAAAGAAAATGTGCAATTAAAGCAATTGGTTGTAACAGATATTAATCAATGGTTTATCATTGATGCAAACTACTTTGACAAACACATTTACAGAAATACACAAATCCGCAAACTTTACGAAACTAAAGTAAACGATAAGAAAGATAACCCTTGGTTTTATGAGGAAATTGCAAAAATTGTTTCAAAGTTAGACATTGAAATTCCTTGCGTTTATTTTGACATCAGAGATTATGAGAAAATTCTACGTAACACCGCAACAGATGACGACAAAGAACTTGTGGCACTTTACAAAATCCTTTCGCCACAATATCTTTTAAAAATTGCTTCGCCAAACGATAGTAACACGCTCAATGAAAGATTTTATAAAGAGTTACTTCATATTATTGGATTGGAAGAAGCCAAAGAAGGTTCAAAAAATGTAATCAGACGAAAGAAAGAAAATAAAAATGCTGCTTCCCTTATTGAATTAACCATAGAAGCGTTAAAAACAGAAGATATATTTCATCGTATTCCTGATATAAAGGTTTATGGTGAAAACAAAGAAGAACAAACTTTCAACATTGCGTTAGAACTCTGTATTACTTGGATAAACAGGATTTTATTTTTGAAGTTATTAGAAGGACAACTCATATCCTATCATCAGGGAAATAAAGATTATCGCTTCTTAAACTCGGCAACAATTCACGACTATGATGAACTATTTAAACTGTTTCATAAAGTTTTAGCCGTAAATATTCCGGACAGAACGGAAGCAATCAAAACTAAATACAGCCGTGTTCCATACTTAAACAGTTCTCTTTTTGAAATCAGCGAACTGGAAGACCAAACTATAAAAATCAATTCGCTTGAAAATGACGGACAACTTGAACTAATCAATACGACCATCTTAAGAGAAATCAAAAAGAAGACTGCTACGTTGCCTTCATTAGATTACCTGTTTCAGTTTTTAGATGCTTACGACTTTGCCAGTGAAGGAACGGAGGATTGGCAAAAAGACAACAAGCAACTGATAAATGCTTCGGTTCTTGGAAAGGTATTTGAAAAAATAAACGGCTACCGCGATGGCTCCATTTTTACACCTGCATTTATCACCATGTATATGTGTCGTCAATCTATCCGCTTGGCTGTTGTAGAAAAATTCAATGAAGTAGTATCGGAGAAAGATAAAAAGTTATTTGACAAGTTTGACGACATTAAAAATTATACTTCACGACTTTTCAAAACAGAAGATGTTTTAAAGGCAAATGAAATCATTAACTCCTTGCATATATGCGACCCGGCAGTAGGCTCAGGACACTTTTTGGTTTCGGCACTCAATGAAATTATTGCCATTAAAGCGGAGTTGGGAATATTAGCAGACGATAAAGGCAACAACCTTGGCGGTTATGATATTGAAATTGTAAATGATGAACTTGTTGTTACCGACCAACAAGGAAACCCTGTGGAATACAAACTGCAAAACGGGAAGCCTATTAACAAAGAAGTTCAGCGGTTACAAAAAGCCTTATTTCACCAAAAGCAAACCATTATTGAAAATTGCTTATTTGGCGTTGATATTAACCCCAAATCTGTTCTTATATGCCGTTTGCGTTTGTGGATTGAATTGTTGAAAAATGCTTATTATAAAGAAGCAGATTACACCGAACTGGAAACGCTTCCGAATATTGACATCAATATAAAATGCGGAAACAGTTTACTAAGCCGTTTTGCCTTAGATGCTGATTTGTCTAAAGCTCTAAAAAGCATTAAGTATGACATCAAAGCCTACAGAGGTTTTGTAAACGATTATAAGAACGAGAAAAACCGGGAGGTTAAAAGAGGTTTACAAAAAATTATTGATGGAATAAAAAGTGATTTTAAAACTGAAATTATCAAATCCGGTAAGGATTTTCAGAATTGGTATAAGGCGAAAGGTGATGTTGAAAAACTGACCCAACAATATAGCTTCTTTGAATTAACACCAAAGGAAAAAAAGAAATGGAATGAAGATGTAAAAATGGCAACAGAAAAAATGAATAAGTATGAAGCCGTGTTAGATGAGATTAGAAGTAATGTAGTTTACAAAAATGCTTTTGAATGGCGGTTTGAATTTCCCGAAGTGCTGAACAATAAAGGAGAGTTTGAGGGATTTGATGTGGTGATTGGAAACCCACCATATGGTGTTTCTTTAAAAGATGGTCTACGTGAAGCTATTGTAAATAAATTATCAAAGGTTCCTGATTATGAAATATATTATTTCTTTATAAATATCTCAAAATTACTTTTGAAACCAAACGGAATAAAAAGTTACATTATTCCTAATACTATTTTGTTCAATGTTTTTGCGAAAAATTACCGAGAGAATCTCTTTCAAAATTGGCAAATTCAAGAAATATTGGATTGTACAGATTTTAATGTTTTTGAAGGTTCGGCTACTGTTAGGTGTATAATTACCCAATTTATAAATAAAAAATCTGAAGATATTGTTTATTATCGACCTACTGCTAATGTAACTTCTTTTGATGAACTTAAGGAAAGAAACCTTAATGAAACAACAAAAGCAATATTACTTGAAAACAATCAAAATTGGGCATTGGTATTTAAACTTAGTTCTAATGTTTTACAGTTGATTTCAAAAATTAAGTCAAATAAAAAGAAATTGGAAATGCATTTTCCTGAATTCAGTCAAGGATTAATCGCTTATGACAAGTATCAAGGGCAAGATGAATACACAATTAAGAACAGAATTTTTCATTCGACAACAAAACAAGCGGGTTGGAAAAAATGGCTTTGGGGAGAAGATATTACACCATATTCAGTAAAATGGAATGAAAAAGAATATATCAATTATTGTGATGGCATTGCCAATCCTAGAGAACCTAAATATTTCAAAGGAGAAAGAATTTTAGTAAGAGAAATAACAAATCCAAAAATATTTGCAGGATATACAGACGATGAAGGTTATAATGACCCAGCGATTATTAATATTATTAAAAATAAAAAAGGAATTTTTGAATTAAAAGTACTTTTAGCAATTTTAAACTCAAAACTTGCTACTTTTTATCATTTTAATTCATCACCAAAAGCAACAAAAGGAGCTTTTCCCAAGATTCTTGTAGAAGATATTAAAACATTTCCCTTGCCAAATGTATCATCAAGTCAACAATTAAATATTATTAAAGTAGTTGACAAAATTCTCCTACTCAAACAACAAGGCAAAGACAGCAGCGAACAGGAAAAGAAAATTGATGAATTGGTGTATAAACTTTACGACATAACACCAGATGAACAAAAAATAATAGAAAGTCGCTAAGCCACCCAACAAACCGGCAGTAAAGTGACAGCCAACAACACGATAAAAGTAGTATCGCTCCGGGTAGCGTTGCTGCGAAATTACAATCCATGAATTTATAGCTATACAACGCTATAAGAACAAAATACGTAACAGGTAATTATAGGGTAGTTAATGTTCGCATAATATGTTTATACGGTTCTTGATAAAACACGCATTTAATTTTTTTCAGAAACTACTTGCAATATGAATAAAAAATACCTACATTTGTAAGTGAATACTAACTAACTATTTTTAAACCTAATCTAAAATGCAGGAATTTACAGATAGACAAGTAGAGATAATGGAAGCAGCAACCCTACGAATTTCAAAATTCGGCATTCAAAATCTGACGATAAAAACATTAGCGGAAGATATCGGGCTGTCAGAACCGGCTCTCTATCGGCATTTTAAAAGTAAAAATGAAATACTGTGGAGTTTGTTGGAATACTTTAAATCAGAAATGAGCAATCGTATTCAATCGCTTCCATTTAAACCAAGCGACTCTGAGTCCGATAAATTGAGAGCTATTTTTAATTCTCAGTTGAAAACATTTGTAAATAAACCCGCAATAGTAAGCGTCATATTTGCGGAAAGTATTTTTCATTATGAAGAAAACTTGAGCCTCAAAGTTGTTGAAATTATGGATATGATGCAGAATGTTGTAAAGGCAAATATTAAAAAAGGGCAAGAATTGGAACAATACAACAAGCTTATAAGTGCTTCTACATTAACAACTATTCTTATGGGCGGAATAAGAATGACTGTTTTAAAATGGAAATTGTCAGGTCATAAATCCAATTTGGTAAAAGAGGGTAAAGCCGTATTAGATGGAATTTTAAAAATGATAGAAAAATAATAAATAACGGAACAAGTTAGTAAACACTCCTAAAATAAAGTAGCTATGAACGGAAAAAACAACATCGCAATCGGTTTTATTGCTATGGGTATATTTATGCTTTATGGTTTTTTGCTGATTTACCTCAGAGATTTTGCACCCAATGCAGCAGAATGGGCAAATGCTTATGGCAACGGCAAACATTTTGAAGCAAGATTAGCCCATGTGCATGGCAATCTATTTGCCTTTCTAAACATTGTCATCGGTTTTTTGCTTTTACATTTTAAAGACGATTTACGCTATTCTAAAATTATTTCTTGGTTAGCAATCATCGGGTTATTGATGCCTTTAGGGATTTGGGGAGAATTGTATTTAGGCTTACCTCCAATTTTTGTATTGATTGGTGCGCTATCAATGACTGCTTCTGTTTTTATTGCAGGATATAGTTTTCTAAAATTTAAAAATGTGATTAATAAACAATAGCGATAAATGAAAGCCCTTAAAATCATACAGACCATTTTGTTAAGTTTCTTTGGCTTAGTAACTGTATTTATGGCAAGTTCTGTTATTTTTAATTTATTTGGCATTCGCGAAAAAGAAGGGAATTATGTTTTATTTATTGTTTACACCAATCTGGTTTGCGGTATTTTATATTTGTTGGCGGCTTATACCACTTGGACAACACCTAAGTTGAGTTTTACGTCTTTAGTCGTTTCCTTAGCTCTACTGATTGTCGCATTTATTGCTTTTCAATTTTATATTTATAATGGCGGAATACACGAAGCTAAAACAATAAAAGCAATGTTATTTAGAATTGTTTTTACTACGATAATGACCGGAATTGGATGGTTGAGTATTAAAAAGAGAATTTTAATAATAGAAAATTAAAATCAAAAAAAATTACCTTATTATGTTAGTGAATACTCACAAACTATTTTTCATTATTCTATTTATTATAGGATGGAACACCGTTCAGGCTCAAGAAGTCTGGACGTTAAAGCAATGTGTTGACACAGCTCAAGCGCATAACAAAAACTTGCAGATTAACCGGAACAATATTAGCATTAGCGAACAAAGAGAAAAAGAAGCAAAAGCCAATTTAATTCCAAAAATTACCGCTAATGCAGATTATAAGTATTTTATGGAATTGCCCACGCAACTCATGCCGATGAATGCATTGAATCCGCTTATACCCAAAGGACAGTTCAAAGATTTGCAATTTGGAGTTCCGCATAACATCAATGTAAATATCCAATTGGCTATGCCTTTGTATAATCCGCAAATTTATGGAGCGATTGAGAATACAAAAATTGCTAATGAATTAACGCAATTGCAATATCAGAAAACAGAAGAACAGGTTTTATTTGATGTAACAATGCTGTATTATAATGCGCAAATCCTAAAACATCAATTGGAATTTATGGATAGCAATTTGCTCAACACTAATAAACTTTTGAAAAATTTACAATTGTTGAAAGAGCAATTATTGGCAAAAGGAACAGATGTAAGCAAGGTGAGCTTACAGGCAGAGCAGTTGAGTACACAAAGAGAAAATATCAACAACAAGTACATCTCTATTCTGAATGCATTGAAGCTAAATATGGGTATCTCACTAACACAAAATATCAGTGTCGTTTCTGAAATAGAGCAAAAAGCAATTTCAGAAAATAACTCAAAAAATATTCTGGATTTGAAAATTATTCAGACTCAACATAAGTTATTGACAATCGACCAAAAAACATTAAATAAATCAAGATTTCTTCCCACTCTTAATTTAGTGGCTTCTTATGGAACAACAGGTTTTGGGTATGATAAATCTCCCAATAATTTTCTGAAATTCTATCCAATAAGTTTTGCAGGAATACAACTTAGTTACCCACTCTTTAACGGCACCGTTACAAAACGAAAAATTAACCAGAAGAAACTAGAAATAAATAATAATGAATTGCAAGCACAGTTAATTTCTGATAAAAACGAAATGGAAATTGAAAATGCTATTCGCCAACGTACAATTGCTCAAAGCACCATTATGAATACAGAAAGCCAAATTGCCTTAGCCAAAACAATCTACGAGCAAACCCTACTGCAACAAAAACAAGGAACAGCAAGCCTGACCGATGTTTTATTAGCGGATAATGCTTTGCGTGAAGCACAACAAAATTACCTGAATGCAGTAATTGATTATTTAAAAGCTGATTTGGAACTGAAAAAACTAACGGGAAATATTGAAAGTGAAAACTAAAAGTGAAAAACTAAAAGTGAAAAACTGAAAGTGAAAAACTAAAAGTGAAAAACTGAAAGTGAAAAACTAAAAGTGAAAAACTGAAAGTGAAAAACTAAAAGTGAAAAACTGAAAGTGAAAAACTGAAAGTGAAAAACTGAAAGTGAAAAACTGAAAGTGAAAAACTAAAAGTGAAAAGTGAAAAACTGAAAGTGTGATTGATTTCAACTTTTAGTTTTTAGTTATTAATTTTTAATTTAAAAAGATGAAAAAAATAATCTGGATAATAGCAGGTATTGCAGTTGTTGGTTTGGTAATATTCAAATTGACAAGTAACAAAAAAACAACCGAAAGCAAGGTGTATCAATTCAATAAAGAAAAACCGATTTCCGTTAGTGTGGATACTATTCAATTGAAAAACATCCATAAAGAAGGGGCTTTTACAGGGACTTTTGAACCCAACAAGGAAACAAAAATCAGTGCGGAAACACAAGGTAAAATCAATGCTGTTTTAGTTGATGTAGGAAGCTTTGTTCATCAAGGACAAGCAATTATTCAATTAGATAATTCGCTGTTGAAACTACAATTACAAACCGTTGACGTGCAAATTGAAGGTTTGCAAGATGATGTAAAACGCTATACCATTTTAACACAAGCCGATGCAGTGCAAGGTATTCAATTAGAAAAAGCAAAATTGGGATTAAAATCTGCTTTAGTACAAAAATCAACCGTACAAGAGCAAATCAATAAAACAACGATCAAAGCTCCATTTAATGGTGTGGTAACTGCAAAACTAAGTGAAATTGGAGCTTTTGCAGCACCCGGAGTTCCTTTGTTGCAAATCACCGATATAAGCATACTTAAATTTACGGTAAACGTACCCGAAAATAATTTAAAGCAATTCCACACCAATCAAAATTATAGTATTTCAGTGGATGCTTTTCCTGAACTAACATTGAATGGAAAATTATCTATGATTGGAAGTAAGGCAAATATGGGCAATAGTTTTCCGGTGCAATTTCAGGTTGCTAATACCAAGCAATCCAGTATAAAATCAGGAATGTTCGGAAAGGTTTCTTTTTCTGAAAATGAAAGTAAAAAAGGTATTCTTATTCCATCTTCTGCCATTATAAACAGTGAAAACCAAGCACAAGTGTATGTTGTAAAAAATGGAAAATCAGTTTTACAAACGATTACAATTGCTAAAAATATCGGCAATAAAACGATTGTTTCAGGTGGTTTAAATGTTGGCGACATTATCGTAACCAATGGGTTTATCAATCTTTTTGACAAGGCTAATGTTGTAATTAAAAATTAAAAACTAAAAGTGAAAAACTAAAAACTAAAAGTGAAAAGTTAGCGATGTTTTTTGTTACTTTTAGAATGAAGTTAAAAGCGTTGTTTATTAAAGAAAAGACATTATGGGAAAGTCAATTTTAAGAAATAAAAGTTATCTGTTTGCTATACGAATAGTAAAGTTATCTCAATTTTTACAAACAGATAAAAAAGAATTTGTGCTTAGTAAACAAGTTCTTCGTTCAGGAACGGCAATAGGAGCTTTAGCCAGAGAAGCAGAGTTCGCACAAAGTACGGCAGACTTTATTCATAAACTGCATATTGCTTTAAAGGAAGCTAATGAAACAGAATATTGGTTATCCATCTTATTTGATACAGGATACATAGAAAAAACTTTATCTGAAAGTCTAGTTGCCGATTGTAAAGAACTAATCGCTTTGTTAGTTTCTTCTATTAAAACTCTGAAAACGAAAAACTAAAAGTGAAAAACTAAAAGTGAAAAACTAAAAACTAAAAATGAAAAACTAAAAATGAAAAACTAAAAGTGAAAAATTAAAAACTAAAAGTAAAAAATGTTATTGGAAGCTGATAACTGTTCACTTTTAACTTTTCACTATAAACTTTTAGTTTTTAACTATTAACTGTTCACTATTAACTGTTCACTATTAACTGTTCACTTTTAACTTTTAGTTTTTAACTTTTAACTTTTAACTTCAAAAAAAATGAACATTACAGAAATATCCATCAAACGCCCATCGCTGATTATTGTTCTTTTCAGCGTATTTGCCCTTTTGGGAATTATCGGCTTTAAGAATTTGAGTTATGAATTAATGCCTGATTTTAACCAACCTGTTGTCGTGATTAAAACAGTTTATCCCGGTGCTGAACCCAATGAAGTGGAAACTTCTGTTTCCCGAAAAATAGAAGATGCACTTTCTAATTTGGAAGGTGTGGATTATTTGGTTACAAAGTCTTTGCCCAATGCTTCTATCATTATTGCTAATCTGAAATACGGAACCGATTTAGATAAAACGATGCAAGATGCGCAACGCTTTATTGATAACATCCGAAAAGATTTACCAAAAGATATTCAAAATCCGGTGATGAGTAAGGTCTCGCCTAACGATTTGCCGATAATGTCCATAAGTGCAACGAGCAATCTAAAACCGACAGAGTTTTATCAAAAAATGAAAGATGATTATCTACCTCAAATTCAACAATTAAAAGGCGTGGCAGAAATCACCATTTTAGGCGGAGAAGCACGGGAAATTCAGATAAAAGTAGATAAAGAAAAATTGAAATTATACAAACTTTCTTTATACCAGATTGTAGAAGCAGTTAATCGCTCGGGAATTGATTTGCCTGCGGGAAAATTGCAAACCGATACGGAAAATAATTCGGTTCGTTTAGTCGGTAAATTCAACACCATTAATGACATTCAGAATGTGCAAGTGGCAATGCCATTTCCCGGTAGTCCTGTTTATGTAAAAGATGTAGCTGAAGTAACCGATGGCATCAAAGAAATTACTTCCTACAGCCGTTTTAACGGAAAAACAGGTATTGGATTGATGATTAAAAAACAAGGCGATGCCAATGCGGTAGATGTTTCAAAATTAATTCGGGACAAATTTCAATCTATTGAAAAACAAAATGCCAACTCGAATGTACAATTTGTCGTAACAGACGACAGTACAGACAATACGATTGCAGCCGTTAATTCAGTGGTGTTTGATTTGATTTTAGCCGTGATTTTAGTGTCTTTAGTGATGTTGTTATTCTTGAGAAGTTTTAGAAATTCACTCATTGTTTTGGTTGCCATTCCTACTTCGTTAATCACTGCGTTTGCCGTGATGTGGTTGTTAGGTTATACACTCAACCTGATGACTTTGCTGGCAATGTCTTTAATCATCGGTATTTTGGTGGATGATGCAACCGTAGTTTTAGAAAACATCCAGCGCCATTTTGATATGGGCAAAGAAAAAAGAACGGCTGCAATGGATGGCCGAATGGAAATCGGATTTTCTGCCTTGTCTATTACCTTGGTGGATGTGGTGGTGTTTTTACCGATTTTATTTTTACAGGTGTTTGTAGCTGATATGCTCAAACAATTTTCGGTGGTGGTTATCACTTCAACACTGACGAGTTTGTTAGTAGGCTTTACTTTAACACCTTGGTTAGCATCTCGCATCGGAAAAAAAGAAGATTTGCAACCTACCAATTTCTTTAATCGTTTCTTGCTTTGGTTCGAACATCAGTTAGACCAATTTATCGCTTGGTATGGCAAAACATTAAATTGGGTTTTAAATCACAAACTCATTTTTACCGGATTTGTTTTACTACTTTTTGTGGGAACGGTAGTAATGATGAAACAGGGGATTATCGGAAAAGAACTTATTTCAACAGGCGACCAAGGGAAATTCAGATTTGCTTTAGAGTTTGACAAAAGCACTTCTATCCAACAAAATAATTTGATTTCTGAAAAAATTGAAAAATATATTTTACAACAACCCGAAGTGGCAACCGTTTTCAGTAATGTTGGCGGACCGAGTACAGGTATTGGAAGTTTGGGTGTAGGAATGGCGAATAAAACGGAATTTACGGTTCAGTTAAAAACTAAAAGTGAACAACTAAAAGTGAAAAGTGAACAACTAAAAACTAAAAATGAAAAATTTGTAGATGTTTCTACCGAAGCCTTTATGCGGAAATTGAGAACCGATTTGCAGAAAGAATATTCGGGGATTAATTTTTCAATGATGGCATTGGGTCTAATTCCTCGTTCGGCTCCGATTGAAATTACATTGAGCGGAAATGATGCCAGCCAAGTGATGCAAGTCGGAAATCATTTGAAATCGGTGATTGAAAAAATTCCTGGAGCAGATAATGTTCGTTTATCCGTTGAAGCCGGAAGTCCTGAATTGAAGGTTACTCCCGACAAAGATAAAATGCAACGATTAGGATTGAATACGGCTTATGTAGGAATGAATTTGCGTACTGCCTTTACCGGAAATGACGATGCAACCTTAACCGAAAATGGAACAGAATATCCCGTTCGGATATGGTTAGATCAATTCAGTCGCCAAAATGAAGACGATGTAAAACAACTCAATATCGTTAATCCAATGGGTGTTCCTGTTGAAGTATCACAAATTGCCTATTTTGAAAGAGATAATTCACCATCACTCTTAGAGCGGAAAGACCGACAACCTGCTGTAACATTGACTTCTGACGCTTTGGGAAGACCTTCAGGAACGGTGGCTGATGATGTGGTGGCGTACATAAAGAACAATCCTTTACCTAATGGTATTCAAATGACTTGGGGAAGTGATATTAAACGACAAAATGATAGTTTTGGGGCTTTGGGCTCTGTGTTGGCAATTTCCTTCTTATTGATTTATCTGATTATGGTGGCGCTATACGATAGTTATATTTATCCGTTTGTTGCCTTATTTGCCATTCCGGTAGCGGCTATCGGCGCATTTTTAGCCTTGAATTTATCATTAAGCAATTTGAGTTTATTTGCTTTGCTCGGGCTGATTATGTTGATGGGATTGGTAACCAAAAATTCCATTTTAATTGTGGATTTTACCAACCAATTAAAAGCCGAAGGAAAACATTACAAAGAAGCATTGATTACCGCAGGAAAAGAAAGAATGCGACCTATCCTGATGACTACTTTGTCGATGGCAATCGGGATGTTGCCCATTGCATTAGCCAGCGGCACAGCTGCCGAATGGAAAAACGGATTGGCTTGGGTAATTATTGGTGGTTTACTTTCGTCATTGGCTTTAACCGTTTATTTAGTACCCATGGTGTATGATGTGGTGGATAGCGTGAAAGAGAAATTAAGAGTTAAAAATTAAAAATTAAAAATTAAAAATTAAGAATTACGAATTGAGTAGGATTTCATTTCCTTTGTGCCTTTTGCGGTGAAAATCTTTGCGCTCTTTGCGGTGAAAAAAATGAATTACGAATTAAAACTTAAATGCCAATCCGATTTTTGCATAAGAGCCTTCACAGTATCCGGCTTCTAAGTTAGCACCGATATGCTCTACAAAATAATACGTCATCCCGATTCCGGAGCCGACAATTGCACCTCCTTTTACTTTTTGGTATTCCGGCAAGGTTGTTTGTTTGCTTTTTAATCGAAAACCACCGCCGATAGATAGTGGAATATATACATCGAATTTATCAGCTTCTAGCTTTGCATTTCCTTTTTCGGAAATTAATTGATATAAATGAAATACTCCACGAACGCCAATGCCAAAACTTCTGTATTTTAAATCAAACAAAACGCTGCTGCTGTCTTTTGTGTATGCTCTTCCGGAAAATGTAAACCATCCTCCTATACTGAAATAAGGGCTGGCTGCATAGTCCATATTTAAAGTAACTCCCGGAATAAATCCAAATTTTTCAAATTTGCCCTTAACAGGGTTGTATGCTTTTAAATCATACGTAGGAATAAAACTGTGATGTCCTAAGTTAGTGGTTAATGTAGCATGGAAATCACCTTTTTCCACCGCCTTTGCATTTAAAAAAAATACAATGCCAATTACGGCTAATGATAGTCTCAATAGATAATTCATTTTTTAAAATTTAAGCTGTAAAGGTATTAAATATTTCCTTTGTATTTGCGGATAAACCATTCTGTACTTAATAATAAAAGAATGATAAAGAACAACCATTTTTTGTCTATTAAAGGTTGTGTGCTAAAGGTTTGATAAAGAACAGTTTTTATAGAATTATTTTTCTCTATATCTGCTATAAGCTGCTGTACGTTTTGAGGGTAGTATAATTTTCCGCCACTTTGATTGGATAATTGTTGCAATAAATGATGGTTGGCTTGAAGTTGCAGCGTTTCCAGCAGCACTTTGCGAACCGTAAAGTTGCTCACTGCCGCATTTATTTTTCCCTTATATTCGGCTTTGGCTTGGATGGTGTAACTGCCTACCGGTAAAATTCCTGCATTTAACGTGTAAGCATTAGTTGTTTTGTCAAAGGTATATTTATATTCTTTGCCGCTTTGCTCCTTTATAATACAATTTGCATCTACATCATTAACTAATTCATAGCTTTCATTGTATAATTCTGCGTCGATTGAGATGGGTTCGTTTGCATTAAAAATTGTTTTAGGCGTATGCACTCTAAAGCGGCGTTTATCGCCTTTTACGGTTAAATACTGAATACTTTTATTGATGACTTCATCGGTGGCCTCTGTTTTTTTCGTCTGTGCATATTCATTTATTCGCCAGCGCCAAATTCCTTCCCCACAAATAAATCCTGATTTCTTGCCGTTTACTTCATTAAATAAAATTAAGGGTTGATCAGTTGGTATAGTTCCGATCTGTTGTTTAAATAAAATATCAGCAGTAGCGGCAGTTTGGTATTTCCCAAATGGCGATAAGAGTGGAGGCAACCCCGATATTGTTTTTAGCGCATTTTCTGTTAAACTAAATTTCGAAAAAGCAGCACTATAAATTGGCACAACGTCGTTTCCGTTAGCGGCAGTGGTCGGAAATTGAACTATTTTTTGCAACATGTTTAACTGTGCAATATTTACATTACTCGAAACGATAAATAAGATAGGCGTTGCGGCATTTACTATTTCTTGCAAGAGGCTTATTTTTGAAGCAGCGCCATTAGAGGGCAGTCCGTCTAAAATAATTAAATCAGCATCTTTATAATTTAGGGTCGCACTTTTGATATCGGAAACTTCAATCTGATAGTTTTTATTTTGCTCAATAGCATTTTTTAATGCTTTAATATCTGGATGTGGTGCATCATAAAGCAATATAATTTTTTGTCGTCCGTCTAATACTTCGACGTAGGCTACATCGTAATTATTTTCGGTAATCGTTTCTCCGGTAATCGTTTTCAGCCGTATGTGGAATGGCAATACACCGGGTTTATTGGCGTCTCCAATTACTTCTGTTTGTAAATTAAAATGGTCGCTGTTAATAGTAATTACTTTATTGAGCAAAACTTTGCCATCGGGAGCTGTTACTTCTAATGTGGTATTTTGCCCTTGCAAATGATTGGCTTCAATTTGTATGTTCAAAGAAAATTGATCGCCGAGATATACAATATCAGGATATTTTACACTTTTTATGAAAGCATCTTTTTTTACAAGCGTATCGCCTAAGGCAATAGTGTAAATAGGAGCTGCTAAAATATTTTTATTATACAATGGGGAATTGCCTTTGTTGTAAATACCATCAGTTGCTAAGATAACTGCACCAATATTGCGTGAGCCATTTTGCATATATAATTCATCAAAAGCAGTGGAAATATCTGTTTCTTGTTCCGTGTAATTCGGGTTTTGGTAAGGCTTTATTTGCGCTCCAAAATTATACGCTATTACTTCGTATTTGTCTTTAAGTTTTGCTTGTAATGCATCAATATCTTTGGCATATTGTGCTTTTGACGTTTTTCCAAAAGAGGTGTTTAGTGAAGCTGAGTTATCTTGCAAAAATAAAATTACAGGCTTTTCTTCTTCGGTGTGTTTGGTCTTAATTAATACAGATAAAAGTAAAAATGCAATTAAAGAAGTGGAAAAGAAGCGCAATGCTGCTAAGCCGTATTTCCAGCCTTTAGGTTCATTTTCAGTAAAAATAAATTTTCTTTTTCCATAGAGTAAATAGGAAAATAATGCGCCTACGGAGAGGCAGAAAAGCAGAAACCACCAAGGATATGTAAAGATGAATGTTGTATTCATTGCTACTGCTTTCGAAAGGGTAAGATAATGCCACAAAATACTGTAAAGAAATGTGGCATACAAATAAATGAACTAAAAAAGCAGTTTGAACATTCAAACTGCTTTTGAAATTATACTTGTAGGTTTATTTAGAAAGTATATCGGCAACGGTTTTACCAATAAATGCAGGAGAGTCCACTACATGAATGCCGCATTCGCCCATAATTTTCATTTTAGCTGCTGCGGTGTCGTTCGCGCCGCCCACAATTGCTCCGGCATGTCCCATGCGTCTGCCTTTTGGTGCAGTTTGTCCGGCAATAAATCCTACAACGGGTTTTTTCAAATTATCTTTTATCCAAAGTGCTGCATCTACTTCCATTGTTCCGCCAATTTCGCCAATCATAACAATTGCATCTGTTTCGGGGTCGTTCATAAACAATTCTACGGCTTCTTTCGTAGATGTTCCGATAATTGGGTCGCCCCCAATTCCGATTGCCGTAGATATGCCATAGCCGGCTTTTACCACTTGGTCGGCGGCTTCATACGTTAGTGTACCCGATTTAGATACGATACCCACTTTTCCTTTTTTGAAAACAAAACCGGGCATAATTCCAATTTTGGCTTCATCGGCAGTGATGATACCCGGGCAGTTAGGGCCTATCATGCGCACTCCTTTTGAGGTGACGTATTTTTTTGCCTTTATCATGTCTTGCACAGGAATTCCCTCTGTAATTGTTACAATAAGTTTGATACCTGCATCTGCGGCTTCCATAATTGCATCTGCGGCAAATGCCGGTGGCACAAAAATAATGGATACATCGGCACCGGTTGCTTTTACGGCATTTTCAACCGTATTAAAAACAGGTTTGTCTAAATGGGTAGTACCTTCTTTACCCGGCGTTACACCACCTACTACATTGGTGCCGTATTCAATCATTTGGGAGGCATGGAATGTACCTTCTTTTCCGGTAAATCCTTGTACAATTACTTTTGAATTTTTATTTACAAGTATGCTCATGTTATTTACTTAAGTTGTTCAATAATTTAGTATGACGTGCATCGCGAGCTTCTTTTAAGAATTCCGATGCAAATATAAAATCAATTAATTCTTTGTTGTCAGAGTCGAATAAAGAAATTTTATTTCCTTCCCAATGTTTTTTCCCTTCATGCAAAAATAAAATCTTATCTCCATTGGTAATTACACTATTCATATCGTGTGTGTTGGTAATCGTGGTGATTTTGTACTCCTCCGTTATTTCCATAATAAGCTCATCGATGACGATAGACGTTTGAGGGTCGAGCCCGGAGTTGGGTTCATCGCAGAATAAATATTTAGGATTCATTACGATGGCACGTGCAATTCCTGTACGTTTTTGCATTCCTCCAGAAAGTTGAGAGGGGTATTTGGAATTGGTATTGGGTAAATTTACCCGTTTAAGTACTTCATTTACTCTGTCTTTTTTATCAGACATGGACATATTGGTAAACATATCCAATGGAAAACGAACATTTTCTTCAACTGTTAAAGAATCGAATAATGCACCTCCTTGAAATAACATTCCCAACTCGCGTCGGATTTTGTTTTTCTCCTCAATGTTCATCGCAACATAGTTCCTGTTGTCAAAGAGCACTTGTCCTTCTGTAGGCGTTAACAAGCCTACAATACATTTTAGTAAAACTGTTTTCCCTGAACCACTTTTGCCGATGATTAGATTGTTTTTCCCGGCTTCAAAAACGGTAGAGATGCCTTTTAACACATCTTGTGTTCCAAATGATTTACATACATCTCTAACTTCTATCATTTATTTTATTCCTTTAATTTAATAATAACCATGCTAATACAAAGTCTGCAATTAATACCATTACACTGCTTAAAACCACTGCTCGGGTGCTTGCTTTTCCAATTTCAATGGAACTACCGAATGCATAAAATCCTTGGTAGCAAGATATAGAGGTAAGTAAAAAGCCAAAGACAGCTGCTTTGGTAAGCATGATGTAGATGTTTTTTGCAACAAAGTTCATTAATATCCCTTGCGTGAAATCGTCTGCCGAAACATAGCCTGTTAAATCTCCGGCAATCATTCCGCCGCCAATACCGGTAATTGCAGAAATTACCACCAATATCGGTACCATGGTTATTGCTGCTGCTAATTTTGGGCCAATAAGGTAGGATACGGTATTTACTCCCATAATTTCTAATGCGTCGATTTGTTCGGTAAGACGCATGGTGCCTAATTCAGAAGAGAGATTAGAGCCTACCTTGCCGGCGAGGATTAAACAGGAAATTGTGGGCGCCAATTCCAATATCATAGATTCTTTTACTACATAGCCAACATAATACATCGGTACTAAGGAATTGGATAAATTATATGCAAACTGCACGGTTGATACCGCACCAATAAAAAATGAAATAAGGATGATTATCATTACGGAGCCGACACCGATATTTGACATTTGACGCAGTGTTTCTTTCCAATACATGGCGGCACGCTCGGGCTTGCTGAAGCTTTTTCTTACCATCATCACGTATCTTCCAATATGAAATAAAGGTCCTCCGGTTGCGTGTACGTATTCTGCCATTTGATTATATGCTCTTAAAAAGACGTAAAAATAGGCTATTTTTAGTATAACAAAAAGTAAAAAATTAAAAGCCAAAAGAATTTATAATTTTACAGCATAAATTACCTTTTTTAGGTGCTTAAATTGAGTTTTTTATGAATATTGTCATTACAGGTGCCAGCAGGGGAATTGGAAAGGCCGTTGCTGTACGTTTTGCCTCAGAAGGGCATTCCGTAATTATTTGCTCAAGAGAGGAGCAGAAATTAAATGAATTGCATGCCCAATTTCCATCGATTACTACTTTTGTTTGCGATATGTCGAAAAAAGACGATGTATTCAGATTTGGAGATTTTGTACTTCAATCCTTTGATACTGTGGACGTTCTTGTAAATAATGCCGGTGTTTTTTTACCGGGTAAAATTATTGATGAAACGGATAACGTGCTGGAGCAGACACTGAATACTAACTTATTTAGTGCCTATTATTTGACCAAAAAGTTAGTTCATCGATTTATAGAAAAAAAGGCCGGGTATATTGTAAATATGTGCTCGGTTGCAAGTATTATGGCTTATGAGAATGGAGGCAGTTATTCTATTTCTAAATTTGCATTATTGGGTTTTTCTAAATCGCTGCGAGAGGAACTGAAACCGCATAATATTAAAGTAACGGCAGTGTTGCCCGGTGCTACTTTTACCGACTCTTGGGCAGGGGTAGATTTGCCGGAAAACCGTTTTAGTAAACCGGAAGATATTGCCGATTTAATTTATTCCATTACACAAATCAGCAAAAATTCTGTGGTGGAGGAATTGATTATTCGACCTCAATTAGGTGATATATAATCTGTATATTTGGTAAATTTTAAAAATGAATTTAATCGAAACTATTTTTAAAAATAACGAACAATGGGTAACCGATAAATTGTCGTTGGATACCGATTATTTTAAAAAATTGGCACAAGGACAATCACCGGAAATACTATATATTGGCTGCTCCGACAGCAGAGTAGCTGCCGAAGAATTGATGGGGGTGGGGCCGGGAGAAATTTTTGTGCATCGCAATATTGCCAATATGGTTATTTCCATCGATTTAAACGCCATGTCGGTAATTAATTATGCCGTTCAGCAACTTAAAGTACAACACGTAATTGTCTGCGGGCATTATGGATGCGGCGGTGTAAAAGCGGCCATGCAACCGGTAGATTTAGGTATTTTGAATCCTTGGCTACGTAACATTCGAGATGTGTATCGAATGCACAGAGAGGAATTAGATGCATTCGCTGATGAAGAGCTGCGTTATAAAAGATTAGTAGAATTGAATGTGTTGGAACAATGTACTAACCTTATAAAAACGGCAGCAATTCAAAAAGCGTATAAAGAAAGAAAGCTAATTGTACACGGTTGGGTATTTGATGTACATACCGGAAAAATTATAGATTTAAAAATAGATTTTATTTCTATTTTGAATAATATAATGGAAATATATAAAATTGTATAAAACTATACAATAATACCTTTTCTTAGTTTAATGCAGCTAATGCAGCAGCGTAATTTGGCTCTTGTCCAATTTCGCTTACTTGCTCTGTATGTATTATTTTTCCATGCTCATCTGTCACAATTATACCTCTGCTGTATAACCCTTTTAATGGACCATCATTTATTTTTAATGCATCAAAGTCTGTGCTTCTAAATCCCGAAAGCGTTTCGACATTTGATATTCCTTCTGCGCCACAAAACCGGCTAGCTGCAAAAGGTAAATCCTTAGAAATGCAAAGTACCACCGTATTTTTTAATTCAGATGCTACTTTATTAAAATGCCGTACCGATGCTGCACAAACCCCCGTGTCTATACTTGGGAAGATATTTAATATCAAACGTTTGCCTTGATAATCGGATAACGATTTTTCAGATAAATCGGAAGCTACCAATGAAAAATTAGATAAGGTTGTACCTTTGCTTGGTAAATCGCCATTGGTGTGTATGGGATTGCCTTTAAATGTTACAGTTGCCATAATGTAGAAATTTTATAAGCTGGTTAAAAATGATTATTAAACTTTAAACATAAAAAATATTTTTTTGTTGAGCGAATAACAAAGGTTAAGACAATTTCTTAATCTACCTTAATAAAAAATAGCATAGAACATTTGTATTTTTACATTTTAATTTAATAGATTTTTGATATGAAGATATTGGCATTTGGCACAAGCAATTATAAAAACTCCATCAATCAGCAGTTAGCATTGTATGCTGCCTCTTTATTTACAGAAGCAACAATAGATACATTAGATCTGAATGATTTTGAAATGCCGATATTTAGCTTAGAACGAGAAGGAAAAAATGGAGTACCTGAGCATGCGCATCAATTTTTACAAAAAATAGCGAATGCCGATGTTCTGGTGATATCTCTTTCGGAACACAACGGCACCTATTCGGCAGCGTTTAAAAATATTTTTGATTGGGCATCGCGCATTACCGGAAAGGTATTTCAAGATAAACCCTTATTGCTGTTAGCCACATCGAATGGCGCTCGTGGAGGCATTGCCGTATTAAATTCTGCAATAGACAGATGGAAATATATGGGTGGTAACATAAAAGCAAGTTTCAGTCTTCCTGAGTTTGAGAAAAATTTTGATACCACTTTAGGGGTTACCTCAAAAGAATTAAAAGATAAATTGTTGGAAGCCGTAGAAAGAACACAGCAAGAAGCTGTTTTAGGCTAATTGGTTATAGTAATTAATACTGTCAATAATTTCTGTTTTGTTTAAAGGAATATCATATTCCGAGTTTCCAATTTTATCGAGCAGTGCAGCCATAATAGTTGCCCCTTCGTTCTTCTTATCCATGCTCATTGAGATAAGAATTTTTTCTATGTCAAATGAGCGGATATCATGTTTGGGAAAATGGCGCAGCAACACATTTTGGATATCCTGCAATTCATTATTGGTAAGCCCACATTTTTTTGTGGACAGGTACGCCTCGCAAATCATTCCAATAGCAATTGCCTCGCCATGCAGCAGTGGGTTGGCCTCATGTTCCAACGAGTACGCTTCAATGGCATGGCCGATGGTATGACCGAAATTTAAAATTTTACGCAATCCTTTTTCGTAAGGATCTGTTTTAACTACAGCTTTTTTTATCAATAAAGATTGATAGACTATAGCATTCATGTCGGTGTTTAAGATATCCAAATTGCGGTATAAATCCCATAGTGCTTTATTTTGGATGAGAGCATGTTTAAATATTTCTGCCCAGCCGTTTATAAATTGTCGTTGGGGTAATGTTTTAAAAAATTGAGAAGAAATAAAAACGCTTTTTGGATTTCGGAACAATCCGATTAAATTTTTTCCATACTTAAAATCGATGCCCAGCTTTCCACCGATGGACGAATCTACTTGAGAGAGCAGGGTAGTAGGGATATTGATAAAATCGATACCTCGTTTGTAGCAGCTTGCTGCAAAACCGCCCATATCGCCGATTACGCCGCCGCCTAAGTTGATGATTAACGATTTTCTGTCGAAGTTCTTTTGAATGAGTTGCTGCCAAATGCTCTCACACGTCATTAAGTTTTTATTCTCTTCACCACTTTGTGTTTGAATAATAAAATAATTGGAAATGCAATTTTGCAATAACGGTAAACAAAACTGATGTGTGTTTTCATCTACAATTATACCGACAGCAGAAAAATGGTTGGCGTTTAAAAAATGACTTACAGCCTGCAAAGAGTCATCAAAAATTATCTCATAATCTGAAAGCACTATCGTTTCCATTGGGTTGTTTTATTTTTTTGTAAATAGTAAATAGTAAACAGTAATTAGAAATTAGAAATTAGCGATTAATTTGAATTTACCTCTCATATCTCATATCTCATATCTCATATCTCATATTTCATATCTCATATTTCATATCTCATATTTCATATCTCATATTTCATATCTCATATCTCATATCTCACCTCTCATCTCTCTCTATCAAGGCAAATCTACTATTTTGTCAAAGCTCCATACTTCTGCTTTTGCTCCGAACCATTGTTTTACGGTTTTCCAAAATTGCAAGAAGAAAGCGGAATCTCTGTATTTGTCTAAATATTCCTCGTTGTCCCATAAGCTATAGGTGAAAAAAATACTCGGCTGATGAATGTCGTGCCAAGCTTGTAGTAAATGACAACCTTCTTGTGCACGTATGGTATCGCATACTGTGTTGAAATAAGTTTTAAATGTTTCTACTTCTTCTTCGCGTATCGTTAGTTTTACAATTCTTACTATCATTTTTATTATTTTTGAAGCTACAAGATATATTTATTCAAAAACAACTTGTATGTTGTTTCCCACCGAAAGTCCTAATAAATCAGAAGCACTGTCGCCGTGTACACATAATTCTAAATATCCGAGTGAGTTAAATCGGGCTAGGCTGTATGTGCGCGGTACATCCATGTAGTTCTCTACAATCCGGTCTATAGAGTCGCCCCTACGGTAATGAATATGCATCTGATTGTATTTAGAAAACCGTTGCAGCTCTTCCCTTTTTATATTGGTAATAACATTTCCAAAATTATCTACATACATAACATTACCCACGATGCTGTTTTCTTGAATTACGGGCAACAAGGCGTGCTTTTGTACATAATTAGATGTAGCAATTCCGATAGACCCAATGTTGTGGTTGAAACTGATTTCTTTCACTACACGACAGTAATATTCTTCTAATGTGTTTAATTTAGCTTGCTTCATATCTACTTCTACTATCAAATCGGGTTTTTCATCAAAAACCATAGTAAGCAAGCCATTGTCGGGGGCAATGAAAAAATAATTTTTATATTTTGCTGCCAATAATTTTTGCATTTTTACGCCTTGCTCATACACTCGTGCAATGTGAATAGTACCTTTGGGAAAATGCTCATATACATTTTTTAAGAAGAATGCAGCTGTTACAATATCATAGGGTGGAATTGCATGAGAGATATCCACAATTTTAGAAGAAGGATTAGCTGTATATAAATCCCCTTTAAATAAGCCCACATAATAGTCCTTTTCTCCAAAGTCTGTTAATAACGTTATTACCGCCATTTAATTTTTTATATTATTTTCAAATTGATAACCGATTGTAGGTTGAGTAGTATTAAAAATGCTTAACCGTTAACAAAAATAATAAAAAATTGAGCGAACTAACAATTAAATTAGAAACTGTTGACCCCGTTGAATTTTTCGGGTTCAATAATAACAAGCTGAAAATCCTAAAGAAGGAGTTTAACCGCTTAAATATCAGCGCAAGAGGCAATAAAATCATCGTAGCCGGCTCGCAAGAGGATTTAGAAATTTTTAGTAATAAGGTACACCAGCTGGTAGAGTATTTGGAACGCTACGGTAAAATTTCTGATAAACATTTAGAAGAAATTCTGCATGGGCGCAATCCTTATGAAACAGATTTTCCACAGTTTCAGGATAATGTATTGGTATATGGCAATAATGGTACATTAGTTCGTGCTCGCACTGCCAACCAACAAAAATTAGTAGAAGCATCCGAAGATAATGACATCTTATTTGCAATTGGGCCAGCGGGAACCGGGAAAACGTACACCGCAGTGGCATTGGCAGTAAGAGCATTGAAAAATAAATCGGTCAAAAAAATTATTCTCACACGCCCGGCAGTAGAAGCAGGAGAGAGCCTCGGTTTTTTACCCGGCGATTTGAAAGAGAAAATCGATCCGTACTTACGACCGCTCTACGATGCATTGGACGATATGATACCTCCCGATAAATTGACCTATTATATGCAAAACAGAATCATTGAAGTAGCGCCATTAGCATACATGCGCGGCCGAACGTTAGATAATGCATTTATGATTTTAGATGAAGCACAAAATGCAACTACCTTGCAACTGAAAATGTTTTTAACACGCATCGGCCCTTCTGCACAATGCATTATTACAGGCGACATGACACAAATTGATTTACCTAAAAACCAACAATCCGGATTAAAAAAAACGATGCAACTTTTGGAAGGAGTGCGAGGCATTGGTATGGTACATTTATCCGGCGATGATGTAGTACGACACCGTTTGGTAAAAGATATTATTAAAGCATTTGACAAAGAAGCCGAAAAAGAACAACAATTTAAAAGTAATAACTAAAATTCGATAGAAATATAGAACAGAAGATATCTCTTTTTTAAAAAAATAATTTTTTTTTATGGAAAATGAAGTGTTTTTGTCTCTCAATGGCAAAGCGGATGTACAATGTCGATAAATATATCATTTGAACCTGCAGACCATTTAGGCAAAGACGTAATTTTTATACGTTTTCCTTACGACAACGAATGGATACAAAGAGTACGAAAATTGAAAGGTGCAAAATGGAGCCAATCCCAAAGAGCATGGCATGTACCTGATACGGAACATTACCGTACGCTGTTTCAATTACCCCAGAAAATAAAGATAGGTAAATTAGTGTTTTCACAAATACATGAAGTAAATCAGCCTCACTATCGACAATATATTGAAACATTAGAACTAAAAGGATACAGCAAAAATACAATCAGAACGTATGGAGTGGAATTTGCCCAATTGCTGTATTTATTAAAAAGCCATAGTGTAAGCGAGCTAACCGCCGAAAAAATAAGAAGTTACTTTTTGTATTGCCTAAACATTTTACACTTATCAGAAAATACCATGCACAGCAGGGTGAATGCTATTAAATTTTATTTTGAACAAGTGCTGAAGAACGATAAACTATTTTTTGAAATTCCACGACCTAAGAAAGCATCAATTTTACCCAAAACAATAAATTCCGCTGATATAAAATTGCTCTTACAAGTAACTACAAATTTAAAACACAACACCATGCTGAAGCTATGCTATGGTATGGGATTGCGCGTTTCGGAAATAGTACAACTGAAAATAAGCGACATAGATAGTAAAAACATGCAAGTATTAATAGAGCGAGCGAAGGGGAAGAAAGACCGATATGTAAATTTACCGCAGAGTATTTTAGTGCAATTGCGACTATATTTCAAAACGTATCATCCGAAGCAATATTTGTTTGAGGGGCAATACGGCGGTGCGTATTCTGTTCGCTCAGTCCAATCCATTTTTAAAGATGCGATGAGGAAGGCGAAGATAAACAAGCCGGTAGGCATACACAGCTTACGTCATAGCTTTGCTACACACTTATTGGAGCAAGGAACAGATATTCGATATATTCAGGAATTATTGGGACATAGTAATATAAAGACGACTCTAATATATACGCAAGTGAGCAGCAAGAGTATTCAGAAAATTATAAGTCCATTAGACCATCTATGATTTTACGAATGAAAGCCAAGGCACAAAAAGATATCCGAAACACGAAATATGCGCATTTTGGATATCTTAAGCTATAAAAAACTAAAAATTAAGGAGATATGTGGATAATTAAATGTAATACATAAGATATAAAAAGTAATATAGTATGCGTATATTTGAGAGTTGTACGCTACCAATTCGACACTCTCAAATTTGGAAATTATACCAAGAGTTGGTACATTTGAAAAAAAATTGAAATGGCAAAAAATACTTCAATTCTGTTAGGAGACTATTTCGACAATTTCATTAATCATCAAATCC